>NZ_JBIYCT010000009.1:0-184786 GCF_044907945.1 Bacillus sp. RC240
CGTTGCTCCCGTTGCTCCCGTTGCTCCCGTTGCTCCCGTTGCTCCCGTTGCTCCCGTTGCTCCCGTTGCTCCCGTTGCTCCCGTTGCTCCCGTTGCTCCCGTTGGACCTGTTGGACCTGTTGGACCTGTTGGACCGAGCTTAGGAACTGTCCCATCGCAACTAAAACAGCACGAATCAACATGTAAACCATTTTGATTATTACATCCACAATATCCATTTGCATTATTACTCCATAAAGACATGTTGACCCTCCTTCGTGTTCGATCTTTTAAGTAAGCCCACTAATTAAAAATATCTTTCTAATAAAAATCAGTTTTTATTTTCCTTATCAACTACCCGCTCTGGAACAAACCTTTTATAAACAAAGTTTTTTTCCTTACATTCTAATAAATATTACATGCAATACGCTCTCCTTTCGCTTGTACTTTCGCCTTCCTCATTAAAGGAATTTCAGCTCCTTCAACCTTGATACACGTATATATTTTAATACAATATATTAAAATCCGTATAAATCGTTATTATTTCGTCAAAATTCCCAAAAAATATTAACATTTAAAATACCCTCATATTTTGTTAAATTAACATTTTTTCCTTCTACATATATTTTTTGCTGAAACTCTTGTAATTGATAGACCTTATTACTTTTTCGTTTATAATCAATGGCTTTAAATTTCGCAACAGATATAAGCCAATTTCTAAACTTCCCACGATTTTTATCATAACTATTAATGTTGTACCAAACGATTAATAAAATATCGTCAACACATTCATCCACTAGCACCTTACTATGTGCCGTATCTAAAACACTATGAACCACCTTATAAATTAAATCTCCATATTGATCAATGACTGTATGTAACGCTAACATTTCTTGTTTTCGAAGACCTTCTACTATTTCTATATCCTTCACCCTTATCACCACTCTTTACTCTATTCTTTATTCATTACATATACGAATGAAAAGATCGATTTTCTGACACTTTTACAAATATTTTCTAATTATTTTTATATCGTATCAATATATATTGAATTTTTTCTATAAAAAGGGAATGAATTAAGTATCTCGAATTTAATCTATGAACATAAGTAGGGGGGATAACAATAATGTACCAAACCATTGAAGGTTTTCTACAATCATGGACATACGAAGCTGAGTCTACTCAGAAGATGCTCGATGCATTAACTGATGAATCTTTATCACAAGAAATTGCACCTGGGCACTGGACGTTAGGCAGAGTTGCTTGGCATATCGTGACTGCAATTCCTGTTATGCTATCTGGAACAGGGCTTCAGTTTGAAGGAGAAACGAAAGATTATCCTGTACCAACTTCAGCAAAAACAATTGCAGATGGGTATCGCAAAGTGAATACGGCTTTTATTGAAGCACTTCAAAGTGAGTGGACTGATAAAGACTTAGCTACTATTAATAACTTCTTTGGTCGTCCTATGCCGAATTCTATATTTTTAATGACACTCATCAATCATCAAAATCACCACCGCGGACAGATGACTGTTTTAATGCGTCAAGCTGGCTTAACAGTCCCTGGCGTTTATGGTCCTGCAAAAGAAGAATGGGCTGCTAATGGAATGGAAGCTCCCCAAATGTAACGACAGAAAAAGACAAGGTGCATAAACACCTTGTCTTTTTCTGTAACTTGTTTCATGTGAAACTATTTTCTACTAAATGGTATTTTATGAGAAAATACGTTAAGATAAATTCATATTAATTGGAGGGAACTAAATTGAATACAAAAAACAAAAAAATAACAATAAGAACTCTCTTACTAACTTCTATCATTGGAGTTATCGGTATATCTCTTTATTTCACAAGTTATGGTACCCCTTGGGGAAAACAAACAGCAGTTACGGAATCAAAAGAATATATTACAAAATACTTTAATCTAGATGCAGAAGTCAAAAATACTTCTTACGATGCTAAAATGAATAGCTATGCAATCGCCTTTGAAACAATTGAAGATGGAGAGTTTACTATCGAATATAAAGGTCCTAATAACTTTAACATTTCTCCAGGAGTGCAAGAGTATTTAAGCAAACACTATAAATTTACAGAGTAGTAACGAAGCATACATATACAAAAAAGAGTTGGTATAACGCCAACTCTTTTTTACGTATTCTTGTCATACTGTTATATCTTCCTTCTCTATATTTTTAATTCCGTAATATGCAATCGCAACTCCAATCGCTGCAAATGTGAATTGAAGAGGAAGAAACGTCGCTATAGGAAATATGGACGGGTTATTAATTGCGATTAATACAACGATAATAGAAGAAACGATTGTAGCTGGCACAGAACGTTTACGCATCCCGAAATATAGAGGAATTAAGCTTATTCCTGCCGTGGCAATGGCTAAAGGAATAAGCTTTATCCCTTCTTGAATCAATTGATCTACTGTGAATGAATTAGGAAGAATTGAAAAATAACTATCTATCCCAAAGAAAATTCCTACTACTAAAATGTTCGATAAAATAACTGTTATAAATGTTAATGTCGCTGTAATAGCCAACTTACTAGCCATCATTTTCTTTCGGTTAATTGGATAAGAAAACATGAGTAGTATTGTTTTACTTTTATATTCATCAATTATTAACTTGGCTATTAGTACGCCACCAAAAATAATAAATGTTGCTCTTACTAACGCACTAGCCATCGACAAAATTATCTGCGGATCCCTTATTTTTGGATCCCCTTCTATTTGAGCAACGATACTAACGAAGATTAGTAGTGCCAGTATAACGATATTCGCAATAACCGCTCTCTTCACATACGATCCAAGCTTAAACTTCCTCAATTCTAGCTTCATAAGACGTAGCATGATAGTCCTCCTTTCATGTAAGTTACTAAAATTAACTTAAAATTGCAATTACTATTATTTTTTTCACTATTCATACCCCAGTTCGTTGTTGTTTTAAGCTTACTTCACGCCACATCAATTTTGTCGATTTTACGATATGAAAGATAACTAATAAAAATCCCTAATAAACAGAGCACTATTGGAATAGCGATAAAATTAAACATACTTACTTGACCGTTTCCAGAACCAACGTTACCATTAATTAGCATCCCAATTATTACTGCAGAAGTAATTGTTGTCGGTGTCGATTTTTTTCTCATCCCAAAAAATAAAGGAATTAAACTTATACCAGATATCATAAATGCACTTATAATAGTAGTTGGAACGCTAGCTATTAATTCGCCTATCGTAGCAGGCGTTTCAATCAGTCCGATCATTGGACTCACAAAATATACGAGCAAACTAATAATGAAAGTAGCAATAATCGTGCTCACAAAACAAAAACAAAAAACAATTGTTAATTTCGCCCTCATTAGCATTTTCCTTTGTAGCGGGTACATAAACGATAGTTGCATCGTTTTGTTCTTATACTCATCAATTACTAAACGTGATAAAAGGACTGAACTAAAAGTAATGAATGTTATCCTAATAAAAATGTTTATTAAAGCCATTTGTTGTGTGAAGTCAGAGAGTAGCAAATCTACCTCGCCTTTCCCTCCCAACATCATGAGGTTTACTACGGCGAAAATTGCTATAATACAAATTGCTACACTTTTAAAGTAACTAGATAATTGATGCTTCTTCCATTCAAGCTTCATTAATTTAAGCATATAAACCACGCCTCCATTCCTTATATAGCTGTCCTTACGCTACTAACATTCTAATTCCAGCAGTAACTACGCTTAACATTCCTATCACTAGTAAAATTAAAATCCAGTTTCGTTCTGGCTTTTTATAATATAAGATTCCACTTATGAGTATTACGATAAATCCAGCTATAAGATTTAGTATTAATGCATTCATGATCATATCCCCCTCGCTGAAGTTACATTAAGCATGAATGCCCTCTCCATCCATTACGTTTAAGAAATATTCTTCTAAGGAACTATGTTTCTTATTAATACTTTCAATTTCTAAATCGTTCATAATAAGTGCTTTTGAAATAGCTTGCTGAGACGCTGCCGTATCATACACACGAATCATATTTCCACTCATTATTTTGTAATTTTTTATACCGAGTTTATCTTCTAAAATATAAGCTGCACGCTTCACATCAGGAACAGTAATTTCAATGTACTCTGTTTGTTTTCCGTTAATACTCTTCATTGAAACTTCTTTTATTAGCTTTCCATTTTGAATCATACCGATTGTATCTGCCATTAGTTCCATCTCGCCTAAAATATGACTAGAGACTAATAACGTAATACCATATTCTTTGCAAAGCATTTTAAATAAATCTCTTAATTCTTTAATACCAATTGGATCTAATCCGTTAATTGGCTCATCTAAAATGAGTAATTCTGGCTTCGTCATAATCGCCCTTGCAATACCAAGTCTTTGCTTCATCCCTAATGAAAAATCTTTTACTTTTTTATCATCTATACCGTGCAGCTTCACTAAATGTAAAGCATGATCAATTGCGTTTTTATCGTAATACCCCATATATTCACAATGTAATTCTAGGTTTTCCTTCGCCGTTAATTTATCATAAAAAATTGGATATTCGATAATTGTCCCCATGCGCTTTAACAATTCATAAGATGTATCCGTTAGCTTCTCACCAAAAATTTCAATATCACCGCTCGTCGGTTTTATTAAGTTTGTGATCATTTTCATAATCGTTGTTTTACCTGCACCATTCGGTCCTAAGAAACCATATATCTCACCTTTTTTCACATGCATGTTAACGCTAGAAATTACTTCTTTCCCTTTAAACACTTTCGTTAACTGATTCGTTTTTAATATATATGTCATGTCACTATCTCCTTTCGCACTACCTTATACTTCTATAATAGACAACGGAATTCTCTTTTTTCTTACCCGTTCCTTACAAATTCCTTACGCTGAAAAAAAGCTTGTAGAATCTACTTCTCTACAAGCTAAAACAGCATCTTTTTTAATACAACAGTAAAAATTGTTTTTTCATACGGCTTACTAGAAAGATGTATTTTTCCATCCATCGCTTCCACAAGTCTTTTCGTAATCGTTAACCCTAAACCGCTCCCTTGGTACAATCTATTTCTGGAATCTTCAAGTGTGTACATACGCTCAAACACTTTATCAATATGAGATTCATCAATTCCTTTTCCTGTATCCCATACATCTATATACACACTCGTTTCATCATCTCTTAACGTCACACCAAGTGTCTTTCCATCGTCTCCATATGTAATTGCATTGGATATTAAATTATTCAATACTCTACCTAATACTTCTACATTTCCAAGTGCAAATATATTTCTTTCTGGTATATCAATATGAACTTGAAATCCTTTCGTCGTCACTAAATCATAAAAAGATAAAATCTTCTCGCGGCAAACTTCATTCATATTTACTTTTGTCATCTCGATTGCTTTGTCACCGGATTCTAATTTTGCTAAATCAAAAAACTTATGAATCAGTTCCATCACTTCTAGTGTTTTTACATGCACCTTTTCGAGTAATATTTGCTGCTCTTCCTCATTTATCGTTTTATCCTTATTTAACATTTCGGTATATCCAAGAATAACTGTTAGTGGTGTTTTCAAATCATGTGAAATATTTGAAAGCATTTTTCTCATCGAAATTTCCACTTTCGCATGATCTGCATTCGTTTTCTGTTTTGCATCTAATAAATGATTAATCGCCACTAATAACTTTTGCAATTCTAGATCATCTGTCATAATTAATAGCTTCTCACCAGTTTGTTCTTTTACAATTCGATTTAACTTCTCATACGTGTAGCGTAAATTCCTACTACTATTTTTTCTAATTTTATATTGCACGTAAATAACGATAAGCAATATAATAATCACCACTGTTAAAAATACAACCATACTACATCACTTCCAACTTATAGCCGATGCCCCATAATGTTTTAATATATTCTGGATTAGATGGATCACTTTCAATTTTCTCACGTAATCTTCTCATATGAACATTAATAACGTTATCGTCACCGTAATACTCTTCATTCCAAACTAACGTATATATTTGTGCTTTTGTAAATACACGATTTTGATTCTTTAAGAACAGTTTTAAAATCTCAAATTCTTTTAACGTAAGTTTGAGATGCTTCCCATTTTTTTCAACCGTAAAATTAATTGGATCGATTGTTAAATCACCAATCTGAATCCTCTTTTCTGTTGTTTCTGTAGCCGAATATTTCGTAGACCTCCGAATCCCCGCTTTTACACGTGCAGCCAATTCAATCATAGAAAATGGCTTACAAATGTAATCATCTGCTCCAATTCCTAATCCAACAGCTTTATCAACATCTGTATCTTTTGCCGACATCATTAAAATTGGGACGGCACTTTTTTCTCGAATGATTCGCACAACCTCTAAGCCATCTAACTTTGGCATCATAATATCGAGAATGATCAAATCAAATGAACCTTTAAAAAATGCGGTAACTCCTTCTTCTCCGTCAGATGCGATTGTAACTTGAAAGCCTTCTTTTATTAAATATGTTTCAACCATCTCCTGAATTGAGATATTATCTTCAACTAATAAAATATGATGTGACATATTTCTATCCCCTTTTTTTTACAAACATTAACATTTTAATTGTATCGTAACGAATGAATACTGGAAAGAATTATATGAATTTTCAAACCAACTTCCCTTCCTTCCCTAACAATGATATGATGAAATTCACTACGATTGTTCATAATTAACTTTATATAAAGGAGACTTATCATGTCAGAAAACAAAAAAGTAAGCTTAGCTGATTTAATGCGCGAACAACTTGCAAAGAAAAAGCAAGGAAATGGAAACGGCTCAAATAATGGAAGTCAAAGTCAAGAAACGAAAAAATTACAAAACCAACAAACGAAGAAAACAAACAACCAACGTAGACGTACAGGTGTATAAATGAACGGGCAAAAACGATCTAACATTTCATCAGGCCTTGAAGTTGATATTGTATTAAAACAAGATCAACGTACAGGCAAGCTAACAAGAGGAATTGTAAAAGATATTTTAACTAACTCACCCTCTCATCCGCACGGCATTAAAGTACGATTGCAGGACGGGCAAGTTGGCAGAGTCCAAAATATCATTCAATAAGAAAAGGAGCTCATTTAAACTTGAGCTCCTTTTTTCTTTATTAACCTTTAATTTTCTCGATGAAAACTACTTTTAAATAGTCTCCTTCTTTAAATTGATCAATTGTACGGAAATCTTCCGGTAAAGAATGTTCTTCTAATATTTTATACTTACCGTTCATTTCTTTAAATGCAGTATCGATAAAGCCTTTAAACTTTTTCATATCGAATGCACTGCAATTTGTTGAAGCGACGATAATACCATTATTTTCTGTAATGGCAATTGTTTCTTTTAATAAATTTTTATAATCTTTCGCTGCACTAAATGTATATTTTTTCGAACGTGCAAAGCTTGGAGGATCTAGCACAACCATATCAAACTTCATCTTTTTCTTAGCTGCATATTTAAAGTAAAGAAATACATCTTCTACGATAATATCTTGTGCTTCGTAATCAATTTCATTTACACTGAACTGCTCAATCGTTTTACTTAAACTACGATTGGCAAGGTCAACACTTGTTGTTTTACTTGCCCCGCCAAGCGCTGCAAATACAGAGAAAGCCCCAGTATAAGAGAACATATTTAAAACCGTTCTTCCTTGTGCATACTTATCACGAATTTGTTTTCGAACGTTACGCTGATCTAAAAACACACCAACCATCGCCCCGTCATTTAAATATACAGCAAAGTTTACACCGTTTTCTTTTACGATAAGTGGGAACTCACCGCGCTCTCCTGTTACGAAATCATCACCTTCAATGTACTTTCCTTTCGTATCAAAACGCTTTTTCTCATAAATCCCTTTGAAGTTTGCTACTTTTTGAAGAGCTGCTATAATTTCATCTCGGAAAGTATAAATCCCTTCACTATACCAGCTTACTACGTAATAGCCGTCATAATAATCGATGATTAAACCGCCAAGGCCATCACCTTCACCATTCAGGGCACGAAATGCTGTTGTATCATTTGATTTATAAAAATCTTTTCGTTTATGTAAAGCAGATTTGATTTTACTTTCAAAGAAAGATTGATTCACTTCCTCCTTCTCTTTTCTCGTTAAAATCCATCCATATCCTTTATTTTGTTTTCCATAATAGCCTTTTCCGATGAATTGGTTCTTCTCATCCACTACGTTGATGATTGTCCCTTCTTCACGTACATCATTTAAATTTTGAATTGCATCTTTTAAAATAAGTGGATATCCACCTTTAATTTCTTTTATAAACTTCGGTTTTATTTTTATAGTTACTTCAGATCGCATGTAATGTCTTCCTTTCCATTTGAATGCTTTCTATTAGTAGGAAGCATTTAAAAAACGAGACTGAAAAAAGCCTCGTTTCACTATACCATATTATTGCTTTGCTAGTACAACTAGCTCATCCTCTCGCTTAATCGAAAAAAAACTTATATATTTTATCATTATCATTGACAACGATAATGATTTTCATTATCATTTAATACATATGAAACGATGAACATAATGATAGATTTATAGGAGGAATAAAGAAATGATTATTGTTACAAATACATCTAAAATTACGAAGGGTGACGCACATAAATTAATTGAGCGCTTTAATAAAGTAGGTAAAGTTGAAACGATGCCCGGTTTCTTAGGATTAGAAGTTCTTCTAACTGAAAATACAGTTGATTATGACGAAGTGACGATCAGCACTCGTTGGAATGCAAAAGAAGATTTCCAAGGTTGGACGAAGAGCACTGCCTTTAAAGATGCGCATTCACATCGCGGTGGATTACCAGACTTTATTATCGATAATAAAATCTCATTCTATGACGTTAAAATTGTTCGTATGCCAATAGCTGCGGCTCAATAACTTCGGTTTTAATAATTGGTATAGAAGTATGAGAAGTGATACATCTTCTCTACTTCTATACCTTTTCTTTTTTCAATTTCTTTTCACCAATTTCGCATGCACGACTAGTCTACCAGCCTCTGAATCCAGTGCATAATCACACGTTGAAAGTGTTACAATTTGATCATCCCCTGTCACTTTTGTATCTGTTTTATAGAGTGACCTTCCCTTAATTTTTTCTAGAAAAGATACATAGTCCTCATCGCTTCCAAAATCCGTTTCAATATAATAGAAATCAGTTGTCGTTGTATATACTGAAAATACTTCTACATCGTATCCTTCAAACAAAGTATCGTAATACAATTTGCGATGAGACATAAAGAAATCTTCTTCTAACATTTTTTTTAGACTCCCAAACATAGAACCGTCTTTCATACGATGTCCGTATAGAATCGTATTTCGATTTTGAGATTTCACATCGTTACGATGATCCATGAAGATACTTCCTGCTCTCATATCCTCGCCTTTATAATTACGATACAAATAGTAATCATTATCTTTCGCTTGAACAATCGGATAATTAATTTGCGTATCATCCATCGTAATCCAACCAACTATTTCTGGATTAATTTTTTGTAAGGCTTGGAACTGTGCACGTACTGCTCCATCTGATGATTTTTCTTCCATCGGACTCCTTTGATAAATATCTTGTGCTTCAGCCATTACTTTGCGATTTTCATAGTAATCTATGAACATCCCGCCTAATTCATACACAGAGTAGAAAAAGATGCCTAAAAAAACAACTGTAAGTATTCTTTGAAAAAAGGAATTCTTTTTCTTTTCTTTCTTGCTGCTCAAAATATCACCTCAAAACGAATTGCCAAAGGGATTTAGCCGCCTGTCAAATCCCCATTGGTACCATATACAATCCTGTATCTTCATCGTGTTTCACAACGACCTCTACGCCATATATGCTCTTAATCATATCTTCTGTTACAACATCATGTGGCGTACCTTTCATAACTATTTCTCCATCCTTCATCACGATAATATGATCGCTATAACGGATTGCTTGATTAATGTCATGTAATACCATAACAATCGTTAAACCATGTACTTCATTTAACTCTTTCACTAACTCTAATATTTCAAGCTGATAGTAAATATCTAAATACGTCGTTGGTTCGTCTAAAAACAGCATGGGCGTATTTTGCGCTAAAGTCATCGCAATCCAAACACGTTGCCTTTCTCCACCAGATAATGCGTGTATTGGCTTATCACGCTTATCTTGTAGTCTCGTACACGTCAATGCTCTTTCGATTGCTTCGCTATCCTCATCCGTTTGTGTAGAAAAAATATTTTTATATGGCATACGCCCAAAACTCGTCAATTTTTCAACTGTAATATCTGCTGGCGCCTCATTTTGCTGATGAACGACCGCTAGCTTTCTAGCAAACTCTTTCGGCTTATACTGGCTAATAGCTTTACCATCTAGCATTACTTCTCCACTACGGGGATCATGATTTCGCGACATAACACCTAGTAATGTTGATTTCCCACAACCATTTGGGCCAATAATTGTTGTAATTTTTCCAACCTCTATTTCACTACTAACAGACTTTAAACGATCCGTTACATTATCATAAGAAAAGGTTACATTTTTAATTTCCATGAACTTGATCACTCTTTCTAAGCAAGAATATTAAGAACGGACCACCGATAACTGCCATAATCGTTGCTGCTGGAATTTCATTTGGCGGTACGATAAGCCTACCGATTGTGTCTGCCGTTAAAATTAATAACGCACCTGCAAGGGCTGAAAACGGAATAAGTACTTTATGATCCGATCCAACCAATTGCCTTGAAATATGCGGGATAAGTAATCCAACGAAAGCGATAACGCCCGCAATCGCAGTTGATACAGCCGCTAACAAGACAGCGATAGCAGAAATAATAAGGCGTACCCTTGTTACATGAAGTCCAAGGTTTTTAGCCGTTTTATCTTGTAAAGATAATAAATTACACCCTGCCCCTACAAACAGTGCAAGTATAAGGCCGATTGATCCATATGTAACAAGTACTTCCACATCGCTCCATGTCTTCATCGTTATATTAGATGTTGTCGTCTGCTTAATACTTTTAATGAAATATCCGCAAATCGTAACGAAAGATTCATTTAAACCAGTAAACATCGCATTTATCGCTATACCGATCAAAATGATACGCAGCGGACTTAAACCTGATTTCCAAGAAAACGCATAAACGAGATAACAAGCAAACGCACCGCCTAAAAACGCGAATAGTGGTGTCCAGAAAAAGAACTGAGGAAATAGTGTAATGATAACAAGTGTCATAAAACTGGCCCCTGAAGATATCCCGATAACCCCAGCATCCGCAAGTGGATTTTTCATAACCGCTTGGAAAAGCACACCAGAAACAGCAAGCGCTGCTCCAGTGAAAAGTGCAATAATAATACGCGGGAAACGTAAATCTTTAATGACTTCAACATCTTCATTTGTCCCTGTAAATACACCTTGTAAAAGATCAATGACACCTATTTCTAAACTACCTTTCACAGCGGATACAGTAGTCATAATAACTAGTAATACCGTGACGATGAAGAAACTCCAAAATTTTTTATTCATCTCAATCTTCCTTTATATATACATGTATCATGGATACATCATTTTCTTTAATTCATCTAGAGCTTCAATAGCTGCTAAATTCCCTGTTGTTCCAAACAAACGCTCTTCTAAATCGTACACTCTATTATTTTTAACTGCGGCAAAATGCTTCCAAATGTCGTTCGTTTTAAATTCCTTATCGAACATTTTCACAACTTCATCTGGCATACCGTGTGCTGCACGTAAAATAATATCTGGGTCAGCTTTTTTTAAGTACTCTGTATTAGAAGCTAAATACTCTACTTTTTCACCTTGTACGATATTTTTACCACCTAGTTGTTTTACTAAATCCCCAATATATGAGTGTTCTGTCGCTACCAAATAACTTCCAGGTACTCCAAGTAAAATAAGGACTGTCGGTTCTTTCTTCCCTTTTACTTGTTTTTGAATGTCTGTAACCTTGTTATCAAACTTTGTTACAACTGCTTCAGCCTGCTTCTCACGCCCATACTTTTCACCCAACTCTGTAATTGAGTTTTTCATGTTTTTTAAACTCGTTAAATTTAAAAAATTTGCCTTAATGCCCGCTTCATTAAAAACTGGCTTCAACTCATATTCAAGCGTCGTAACAGATAATACTTCTGATGGTTTCATTGATTTTACTTTTTCCATATCAGGACTCATCGGATTTCCAACATCCGGTAAACCTTTATAACGCTTCGGTAATGTTTTATAACTAGTTGGAACACCAACTAAATCTACTTCTAATGCATCCATAATTTCAGTCACGGCGACTGTCGTTGCAATAACACGTTCCTCACTACTGCTCTTTACCTTTTTTGCCGTTTCTTTTTTGGGTGATGAGCACCCAGCTATACTAAATAAAAGAATGATAGCCATGAATACACTCGTGATTTTCTTCACTCTCAATCACCACTCCTTTCGGTACAATATGAAACGAGTCTTGATGCATGAAACCATGCATCAAGACTCCAAATTTTACAGTCTACCTGCTCTATATTTACGAACTAAGAAAGCAAGTGATCCTAGTAATAGCAACATATACATTCCAATCTGTGCTGTATCTGCTGTTTTTGAGTTTTTCTCTTTTTTTACATCATTCTTCACATTTTCATTTTGCTTCTTACCGTCTGCATTTCGATTAAAATCAGGATTACTGATTGTTTTTACATTGTCTACTTTCGGTGTACTCACTGGATTTTTCGGTTCATTCTTCGGATCGTTTTTCGGATCCTCTTTAATAGTTCCTACTGCACCAATATTATTTGTATCAAATTGAATTTGCACGTCGTAGAAATGATGGTAGTTCATTGAATCGATATCTACTTTTGTTTTCGCATTTAATTTCGCAAATAACTCATCAATTTCAAACTCTACTACTCTCGTATCTGCATTTTTATCTTCACTCACTACTTTTGCATCAACAAATGCACCAGCACTTTCTGTTTGGAACTTCGTAATCCATGCACTATTTTTCAGTGTCATCGCAACATATTTCTTGCCATCTTTCACTGTTAATCTTGCTGGCTTTACAACGTATTGATTCATCATTGAAATCTCATCCGTTTTATCTTTTAACACTTTAAAAGTAACATCATATTGACCGTCTTTTAAATTTTTCGGATCAACTATTGTGTGTCCATTTTGATTATTATTTCCACCTTGATTATTGTTATCGTCTTGGTTGTTATTTCCACCTTGGTTATCGTTTCCGCCTTGGTTGTTATTTCCACCTTGGTTATCGTTTCCACCTTGGTTGCCTAAAGCTTTAATACTACCTTTATCAAATGCGAATTGAATGTCGTAGAAATGATGGTAATTCATCGTATCAATATCAACTTTCACTTTTGCATTTAACTTTTTCGATAAGTCGTCTACTTCTACTTCCACTACTCTTGTATCTAGCTCTTTATTTGTACCTAATACTTTCGCATCGACAAACGAATTATTCTTTTCAAACTCAAACTTTGTAATCCATGAGCTATTCGTTACTGTGAAAGATACATATTTCTTACCATCTTTCACTTTTAATACGCCTGGACTCTTCGTATATGTGTTCATCATTGAAATTTCGTCTGTTTTATCTTTTAGCACTTTAAAACCGATACTGTATTCACCGTCTTTAAGAGCATTGGGATCAATTGTTGTGTTATTGTCTTGGTTGTCGTTTCCGCCTTGGTTGTCGTTTCCACCTTGGTTATTGTTTCCGCCTTGGTTGTCGTTTCCACCTTGGTTATTGTTTCCGTTTTGGTTGTCGTTTCCACCTTGGTTATCTAACGGCTTAATGCTATCTTTATCAAATGCAAATTGAATATCGTAGAAATGATGATAATTCATTGAATCGATGTCTACTTTTACTTTTGCATTTAATTTTTTTGATAAATCTGCTACTTCTACTTCCACTACGCGTGTGTCAGCTTTCGTATCTTCACTTAATACATTCACATCAACAAACGAACCATTTTTATCAAATTCAAACTTTGTAATCCATGCGCTATTCGTTAATGTAAATGATACATATTTCTTACCATCTTTTACTTTTAATACACCTGGATTTTTTGTATATGTGTTCATCATTGAAATTTCGTCTGTTTGATCTTTTAATGTTTTAAAATTGATGCTGTATTCACCATCTTTAATTGTTTCAGCATCTGGGTTCTTATTTCCATCCGGTTTTTCTACTTCCGGCTTTTTATCTTCATCCGGTTGTTTCTCTTCATTTTTAACTTGTTCAAGTTTATCTTGCTCAAATACAAGCTGTACGTCATGAGTTTGCTTGTAACCTTGCGATGCCACTTCAATAAATACTTTTGTATTTAGTTTTTTTGATAAATCAGCTACTTCAAATTCTACTACTCTTGTATCTTTTTCTTTATCTTCACTCACTACTTTTGCATCAACAAATGCACCATCTTTTTCCGTTTGGAAATTTTTAATTAATGAGCTACTTTTTAGCGTTACAATCGCTTTTTTCTTACCATTTTCTACTTTCAATACCCCTGGATTTTCCATGTAAGTATTCATCTTAGATTCTTCATCTGTTTGATCTTTTAATACTTTAAATGGAATGCTGTACGCACCATCTTTAATTATTTCAGCATCCGGCTTTTTATCTTCATCCGGTTGTTTCTCTTCATTTTTAATTTGTTCAAGCTTGTCTTGTTCAAATACAAATTGTACGTCATGAGTTTGCTTGTAGTTTCTTGATGCCATCTCAATAAATACTTTTGTGTTTAGTTTTTTTGATAAATCAGCTACTTCAAATTCTACTACTCTTGTATCTTTTTCTTTATCTTCACTCACTACTTTTGCATCAACAAATGCACCATCTTTTTCCGTTTGGAAATTTTTAATTAATGAGCTACTTTTTAGCGTTACAATCGCTTTTTTCTTACCATTTTCTACTTTCAATACCCCTGGATTTTCCATGTAAGTATTCATCTTAGATTCTTCATCTGTTTGATCTTTTAATACTTTAAATGGAATGCTGTACGCACCATCTTTAATTGTGTTAGAATTTGGTTGTTGATCTGAGTCAGGCTTTTGGTCGGGCTTCTGACTTGGATCCGGATTTTCATTTGGATCTGGCTTATTAGCTGGGTCCTCTTTTTCATCTGGTTTTTCTACATGAATTGGTGTAATGCTATTTTGGTCGAATGAAATACGAATATCATAGTAATGATGATAATTAAAAGCATCAATATCAACTTTCACTTTCGCATTTAATATTTTCTCTAAATCTTCCACATCAAATTCTACTACTCTTGTATCGCTCTCTTTATCTTCACTAACTACATTTACATCAACGAATTGACTACCTTTTTCTGTTTCAAACTTCGTAATCCATGAGCTATGCGTTAACGTAAAGGATACTTTCTTTTTCCCATCCTTCACCTTCAAAGTCCCAGGGCTTACAGAATATTGATTCATCATTGATTCTTCATCTGATGTATCTTTCAAAACTTTAAAACCAATTGAATACTCACCGTCAGCTAATTGGGTAGCTGCTTGAACTGCAAGTGGTTGTAGTGTCGACACGAATGTAAATATGGTTAAAAACATTGCAACGACAATTTTAAAATATCTGTTCAATAGAATGACTCTCCTTTTTGAAAAATTTCCAATTATTTAATACTGTTCCCATCAAATACAAAACGAATATCATATGAAGCGTTATAATTAATAATTGGGATATTAATTTTCACCTTGCCTTTTAGTTTTTCTGACAAGTCAGCAACTTCAAATTCTACTACTCTAGTATTCTCTTTTTTGTTTTCACTTAAGACTGTTGTTTCTAAGAATTGACCATCTTTTTCTACTTGAAAACTTTTAATAGAAGCACTATCTTTCACTTTAAATGAAACATATTGTTTTCCATTTTTAACGGTTAATGTTGCTGGGCTTTCAAAATAACTATTCATTCTAGATGATTCATCTTTATCGCCTTTCCACACAGTAAAAGCAATATTATATTTTCCATCAGCTAGTTGTGTAGCAGCTTTTGCATCTTGTAAACCTAGTGTTGCTATAAACGTAAATAAGACAGCAAATACGGCAATAATCATTTTAAATTGTTTAAACATATATTCATCGCCCTTCCAAAGATTTATTTACTTAACTTCACTTTACGAACTAAGAAAATACCTGAGATTAAAACTAACGCTGCAAATAATCCAATGCGAGCATCATCACCTGTTTTTGGGTTATCTGTTTTTTCAGCCTTTCCACTTTCATTTGTTCCTTTATTTGCATCTTTATTTGTTGCTTTGCTCTCTTCTTTCTTTTGCTCTTCTTTTACTTGGCCATCTTTTTTAGTTTGATCATCAGTTTTTGTTACACCAGCTACACCTTTATCGCCACCTACAGCTTTTACATTCGCATCAAATGCAAAGCGAACTGTGTAATGATGGTCATAGTTTGCACTTGGTACAACAACATGAATTTTTACTCCTAACGGTTTAGATAAATCATCAACTTTAAATTCAACCGTTCTTTTATCTGCTGCTTCGTCTTTGCTAATTACTTTTGAATCAACGAAGTTCCCATTATCTGGTGCTTTAAATTCTGTAATCCAAGCACTATGATTCATTGGAACTTGTACTCTCATCTCACCATTTTTCACAATTAACTTAGCTGGTTTTTCAAAATAATCATTTGCCATTGAAGCTGAATCATCTTCCGCCTTTTTGATAACGTAGTTAATATCGTAAGTACCGTCAGCTAATTTTGCTGAAGCTTGTCCAGATGGCATTACGAGAAAAGCTAGCATACATACTAACGTTATAATAAATGCGGATAATACTGAAAACTTTCTCATTTTGCTTACTTCCTCCTTGTTTATCTTTCGTTTTATAATTTGAAAATGATAATTATTCTCAATTTATAAGAAAAAAATAATCTCTTCTACCTTTATTTAATTGTCATTACTTTATGTAATATAAGTATCATTGATTATCATTCTCACTAGAGGTCAAAAAATATAATATCCCTCAATATTCCCTATAAAAAGCAATCTAAAATAATTTAACCATTTTACTGATTATCATTCTCAACAGACTACAAAAAAAATAAACTACCTATTCTACTGTTCCATCACCCCTTCTTCAAAAATGATATAGTCATAGAAAACCTCTTCCCTTGCCCCCGTCACTTCCCTTCCAACATTTCCACAACTAAGTCAATCTTAGCCTAATGCTAATTTTTTTGTCAACTATATTATGTATAAAATTTTTAATATCTAAATTTCTCTATATACGGCTTTCCCTACAAAAAAAGAGACTTTCTTTCATAGAAAGCCTCTTTTCTCTATTTTTCTACAGCAATTTTTTGCTTTTGAAACTTAGGAACTATATAACCAATTCCTATACCGATCATACCTGGAACTAACCAGCCAATCCCTACACTATATAATGGAATCTTCTCTAAAATAGGTGCTAATGCTGCAATTTGCAGATTCGCATTGTGCAATCCATCAAAGAAGCTAATTGCAAATGCGCCTACAATACCGCCTACATACATAGCTAATGGAAGACGAATATAGTTTTCAACAAGTGATAATACGATCAGTACGATACCAATTGGGTAAATTGCAATTAAGATTGGTAATGCTAATGCGTTTAACTGAGTTAAACCAAGATTTGCTACCATAAATGCTAATACAGAGAAAATGAAAATGACTTTTTGATAAGAAAGCTTTGGTAATAACGAAGAAAAATATTCTCCACAAGCTGCTACAATACCGACAGAAGTTGTTAAGCATGCTGCTGTAATTGCGATACCTAGTAATAATGTTCCGTAGCTACCAAATAAATGATTCACGACGTTTGTTAAAATAATTCCGCCGTTTGCTCCCATTCCAAGTGAAACACTTGAAGCTCCAAGGTAAGCAAGTGCTAAATAAACAAGAAGTAAGCCAAGTGCTGCAATAAATCCTGCAAAGATTGTTACTTTCGCAATACTGTTCTTATTTGTAATGCCTTTTGCTTTTAAAGCATTGATCACAACATTTCCGAAAACAAGTGCTGCAAGTCCATCTAAAGTTAAATATCCATCAATAAAACCTTTAAAGAGCGGGGCACTATACGCTTCTGTAGGGGCACCAAACTCTCCCATTGGAGTCATAATTGCTTTCGCTATAATAATTGCAATAACAGCTAATAAAATTGGAGTTAACACTTTACCAATGCGCCCCACTAATTTCGATGGGTTTAATGCTAAATAGAAAGTTACTGCAAAGAAAATAAATGTAAAGATAACAAGTGGATAGGATTGACCAGCTATCTCACTTGGTAAAAACGGTGCAACACTCATTTCATAAGCAACAGTCCCTGTACGTGGCACACTAACAAATACGCCTAAACATAAATAAATTGCAGTAATGAAAATTAGCGCGAATACAGGATGTACACGTCTTGCTAATTCATTAATATCTCCCTTTAGAGCTATAACAATAACTCCTAATAAAGGCAGTCCTACACCTGTTACGATAAAGCCAAATAACGCGATCCATACATCTGTTCCAGCACCTTGCCCTAACGCTGGTGGGAAAATCATATTACCGGCACCGAAAAACAGTGCAAATAACATTAAGCTTATTGCAAACATCTCAGAAAACTTTAAAGATGACTTCATTTCTACTACCTCCTAATTATTTTATTGACAAAATATTCTGAATTAAAATCCGTCACATATCCTCTTTCAAGCATACTTCCCCGTAAAAGAACGCAAAAAACACCCGTCCCTAACAAAGGGACGAGTGTTGAAATCGTGGTTCCACCCTTATTCTAATAAAATGAATTTATAACGAAATAAGCTCATTTTATAGCTCGTGTAAATTGATAACGGTTTTATCCGCCAAGAATTACAATGCATCTGCAGTTCACTCTTGAAGTTTAGAGGTGGTAAGTTTGTCTTTCCGTATTAGGAAGCTCACAGCCTAAGGCTTCCCTCTCTGAAAATCGTCAAAAACAACTCATGTCCTCATCATTACTTTTATAAAATATGTTGTCGAAACTTGTTGTTTTTTATTATATGGGCTATTTTTTAAAAAATCAATAGTTTTATTTTTTCTGACAAAAAAATATAGGGAGAAAACTTTCCTCCCTATAACTGCCTTATTAATATTTCTAATTCCTTAGGTGTAATGTCTCGCCATTTTCCAGCTTCAAGCTCATTTAGCTCTATATTCATAATGCGCACTCGCTTTAGCTTTGTTACAGTAAATCCGAAAGCACGACTCATTCTACGAATTTGCCTGTTCATTCCTTGCGTTAAAACGATGCGGAATGTAGACTGATTAACTCTCGTCACTTTACATGGCTTCGTCATTCCATCTTTAATCTTTACACCGCTGGACATCTCATCAATAAACCAATCTGTAAACGGCTTATCAACAGTGACAACATATTCTTTCTCATGCTCATGATCACTGTGCAAAATTTGATTCGCAATCGTGCCATCATTCGTTAATAAAATGAGTCCTTCCGATGCTTTATCTAATCGTCCAACAGGAAAGATTCGCTCTGGATAATTGATATAATCAATAATATTATCTTCAATATGATCGGCTGCTGTACAAGTAATTCCAACTGGTTTATGGAAGGCAATATACACCTTTTCTTTCTCTTCTTTTGCAATAACTTGCCCATCAATCGTTACAATATCACCTTCATTAACGAGTGCACCGTGCGTACATACTTCACCGTTAATACAGGCACGTCCTGCTTTAATGAGACGGTCTGTTTCACGTCTTGAGCAGGATTTTGCTTCGCTTATGTATTGGTTGATTTTCATGTTTTATTCCTTTTCTTATAGATTAAAAGCGTCAATCCATGGCAATATCATTATGCCAAGATTGACGCTCCTTTACTTCGCAAAAACAACTAAATAAATAACCCCAATTACCAAAAATATTCCGCAACAAGCTAACAATACTTTTGCAAGTTTGTCCATAAACATATAATGGTTTCCCCTTTTGTTTGGTTGTTTGCTATTTTAATTCGACAACTGTTACGCCTAGGCCTCCCTCGCCCATATCACCGTAGCGGTAGGTTTTCACGCCGCGATGTTTCTTCAAGTAATCTTGTACACCTTGGCGAAGCGCTCCTGTTCCTTTGCCGTGAATAATTGATACACGAGGATAGCTTGCAAGCTGTGCATCGTCTAAATATTTTTCAACGCGCATCATTGCATCTTCATAACGTTCGCCGCGAAGGTCTAGCTCTAACGACACGTGATAATCTCTACCCTTCACACTTGCGACTGCTTTTTTCTCAGTTTGCTTCGGTGTATTAATGTATTCCATATTGGATTCTTTCACTTTCATCTTCAGAATACCAATTTGTACGCTCCACTCTGTATCACTTACTTTTTCAAGTAATTGACCTTTTTGACCGAACGTTAACACTTTTACTTCATCACCTGATCGTAATTGTTGTTTCGGCGCTGTATTTTTCACATGTACTTTTTGTTTCTTCACAAGCTCTGGCGCTGCCCCTTCTAGACGGCTCTTCGCTTCAATAAGCTCATGGTCTTTCACATTTACAAGCTGTGCTTTACGCAATTGACGAAGTTCATGAATAATGCCTTCTGCTTCTTTCTTCGCAGCTTCGACTTTTTCTTCCCCTTCTTTTTGCGCTTTTAATAATTTTTCATCGCGCTCATCATTAAATTCAATAATTTGACGCTGTAATTCACGATGAAGTTTTTCAGATTGCTTACGATGCTCTTCCGCTTCTTTTCGTTCGCGCTCTGCATTTTTTTGGCTTTCTTCTAGCTTTGCAATCATATTTTCGATTTTGTTCGTATCTGTACTAATATGGTTACGAGCGCGATCAATAACTCGATCAGACAAACCAAGACGCTTCGAAATTTCAAAGGCGTTACTACGTCCTGGTACACCGATTAATAATTTGTACGTTGGGCTTAATGTATTCACATCGAACTCAACGCTCGCATTAATAACTTGCTCACGATTGTATCCATATGCTTTTAATTCTGGGTAATGCGTCGTTGCAACAACGCGAGCACCACGGTTACATACTTCATCTAAAATAGAAATCGCTAGTGCAGCCCCTTCTTGCGGATCTGTCCCAGCACCTAATTCATCAAATAGGACTAAACTTTCAAAATCAGCTTTTTCTAAAATATCTACAATGTTTACCATATGAGAAGAGAATGTACTTAAATTTTGTTCAATCGATTGCTCATCACCGATATCAGCAAAGATGTTTTTAAATACACATATCTCTGATTCATCCATTACTGGAATATGAAGACCAGATTGCGCCATTAAGACACAAATACCGACTGTTTTAAGTGTAACTGTTTTACCACCTGTATTCGGTCCTGTAATAACGATTGTTGTAAAGTCTTTACCAAGCATAATGTTATTTGGCACGATAATTTCCGGATCAATAAGCGGATGGCGTGCTTGTTTTAAATCCATGTAGCGTTCATTATTTACGATTGGCTTCGTCGCTTTAATTCGCTTCGCATAAAGAGCTTTCGCAAAAATAAAATCAAGATTTGCAACTACTTCTACGTTTGATAAAACAATATCAGCTTCCACTGCCACTTCTTCCGTTAACATCATTAAAATGCGTTCTACTTCTTGTTTTTCTTTCACACGTGCTTCTTGAAGTGCGTTATTTAATTCCACGATTACTTGCGGTTCGATAAATAATGTTTGTCCAGAAGCAGATTGATCGTGAACAATACCACCATATACGCCGCGGTATTCTTGTTTTACCGGGATTACGTAGCGTTCGTTACGAATCGTTACAATTGCATCTGATAACATTTTTTGCGCGTTTGAAGAACGCGTCATGTTTTCTAATTTCTCACGAATACGGCTTTCCGCAGTACGAATTTGATTACGAATACCACGCAATTTGTCACTTGCGCTATCGACTACTTCACCGCCGTCACCAATACAATTTGTAATCTTCTTTTCTAAGTCATATAAAGACACAATTTGCGCGACATGTGTTTCTAAAATTGGAAGCTCAACACCGTTGTCAATCATATCGTCAATGAAACGTTTCATTTGGCGACTACCGTACATCGTACTTGCGATTTCAATTAATTCATAAGGACTTAACATACTTCCAATTTTCGCACGCTTAATATTTGAACGAATATCAGAAATCCCTCCAAGTGGTACATGTCCTTTTAAACGGATGACTTTCACTGCCTCATCCGTTGTTTCTTGCAATTCCACAATTTCTTCAAAATCTGTGCTTGGCACTAAATTCTTCACTTTATCACGACCAAGTGAAGATGCTGTATGTTCAAGTAATTGTTCTTTTACTTTATTGTATTCTAATACACGCAACGTTCGTTCTAACATGTTGCAGGTCCCCCCTGTATTACTTATTACGTTTAATATAGTCTAATAAACGTTCAATATCCCATGTGTTAATCACGTTATCTTTTTGAATCCAACCTTTACGCGCTGCTGCTACACCTGTTTCCATATCTTCTAACATTTCAAGTGTATGGGCATCCGTATTAATCGCTACTTTTACACCAGCATCTTGTGCTTGTTTTAATAATTTCGCGCTTAAATCTAGACGGTTTGGATTTGCATTTAATTCTAAAACTGTATTTGTTTCTTTTGCGAGCTGGATTAATAAATCTGTATCTACATCGTAACCCTCACGGCGCCCAAGAAGACGTCCTGTCGGATGGGCAATCATTGTGACATGCTTATTCTCAAGTGCAGTGCGAAGACGCTTCATAATCGTTTCACGGTCTTGTGAGAAGCTTGAGTGAATAGCTCCAATGACATAATCTAGTTCTGCTAATACTTCATCGTCAAAATCAAGTGTCGCATCTGGTAAAATGTCCATTTCAATCCCGCGCAAAATTGTAATGTCTGGATACTTTTCATTCATACGTTCAATTTCTTTCGCTTGTTCACGAAGACGCTCTTTCGTTAAACCGTTCGCTACTTTCAAGTATTGCGAGTGATCAGTAATTGCCATAAATTTATATCCATGAGCGCGGCACGCTTGTACCATTTCTTCAATTGAAAAAGCACCGTCACTCCACGTTGTATGCATATGTAAATCACCCTGTATATCAGAGAACTGAATTAAGTTCGGATACTCTTTAATTAATTCAATTTCTTTTCCATCTTCACGCACTTCTGGTGGGATGAATGGAAGGCCAAAGTGGGCGAAGAATGCTTCTTCTGTTTCGAATGTTTTCACTTCACCTGTGTCTAAGATTTCCACACCGTATTCACTAATTTTCTCGCCTCTATCTTTCGCAATTTGGCGCATTTTTACGTTATGGTCTTTTGATCCGGTGAAATGGTGAAGAGTTGTAATAAATTCTTCTGGTTTTACTAAGCGGAAGTCAATTGAAATATCATATTCATATTGAAGACGAACAGATACTTTCGTATCTCCACTTGCAATCACTTCAATCATATTATCAAATTGTAGTAAATGTTCACGCACTACTGCTGGCTCTGTCGTTGCAATGATGAAATCTAAGTCCTTCACTGTCTCACGAACACGGCGTAAACTACCAGCGCGTGAGAAACGAATTATTTCAGCAACATTCGACAATTTCTCCTCTATTTCCCCGGCAATAGGCAATACCATCGCAATTGGTAAACGCTCTGGACGAGAGCCTACTTGATCAATTGCTTCTAATATTTTCTCTTCTGTTTTCTTACCGAATCCAGCTAAAGCTTGTACTTTATTTTCTTCACAAACAGCTTTTAACGTTTCCATATCAACAACACCAAGTTCTTTGTATAACTTGGCCACCTTCTTACCACCAAGGCCTGGTAGTTTTAATAGTGGTAATAAACTGCTTGGTACTTCTTTTTCAAGTTCTTGTAGTACTTCAGATGTTCCCGATTCTATATATTCTTGAATAACTGCTGCCGTTCCTTTTCCGATACCTGGAATCTTTGTGAAATCTTCAATTTCAGAAAGACTACGGTCATCACTTTCTAGTGCTGCCGCCGCTTTACGGAATGCAGATATTTTAAATGGATTCGCGCCCTTTAGTTCCATAAATAGGCCGATTGTCTCTAGTAATTTGATAACTTGTTTTTTATTCACTTTCATCATTGCCCCGCCTTTCTTTCATAGAAAAAAACTTCTCTTTCCGAAAAAAGAGAAGTTACACTCTGCTACCTGTCTGCCATAGTTCCTTCACCTTTTCAGAAAGAATCGGTGTATCGTCTACAATTATTTTGCTAATTGATGATTTTTGTAATGGTGTTTGTATTTGTTCAATTGGAAGAATTGTTCCAACAATAATTAAGACAAACAGAATGATATACACTTCTAAAAAGCCAAGAAGTGCCCCAGCAACCGCATTGACTTGCTTTAAAACTGGGATTTCTGCAAACATATTCAGTAAATTACCAAGTAGTGAAAGTGCGATTTTTGTAATAATAAATAATACGATAAACGCAATTGCTTGATAGAAGACACCCTCAATATTATTCGCATCTATCCATTCTGGAACAGAAACATTCTTATCAAATGGATACGGAATAATTTTCGCAAGTGCTGGCGCTAAATCTTTACAATACCAGTATGCAACGAGGTATGCGATAATAAAGCTTGTTAACTTTACAAGTTGCAAAATAAATCCTCTGCGTAAACCGAGGAAGAATCCCATAACAAGCAATAAAATGATAATAATATCAATCATGTTTATTCAATTCCTTTTTGTGTCATACTTTCTTTCAATTTCTCATGTTCTTCTTTTAATTTTATGTAATCGTGTATGACGTTTACCGCCGTCAATACCGCTAGTCTACTCGTATCAAGCGAAGGATTCTTGGCATTGAGTTCGCGCATTTTATCATCCACAATCGCTGCTACCATGCGGATATGACTTGTACTTTCATCGCCAACAACTGAATACTGTTGGCCATATATTTCTACATTAATTCGACTTTTATTTCCCTTTTGTTGTGACAACTCACCGGCCTCCAATCACGTACAGAATCCTAAAGTTTATCATACCATGAACCATCATAATATGGAAACAGAAAGAACAATCCGATATGATAAAAATAACAACATAAAAAAGGAGCGACCATTTTGTCAAATTCTATCGTAATACAAACAAGTTCTACAGTAATTGAAGACATGAAACAACAATACAAACAAGCACTTAGCCCCAAAATTCCGCAAGGCGGTATCTTTATGGCAAAAGTTCAATCTTGCACAATTACAGCTTATAAATCAGGAAAAGTGATGTTTCAGGGTGGACGTGCTGAAGCAGAAGCTTCTCGTTGGCAAACTGTCTCTCAAACACCAAAATCAGCTGTAAAAAAATCGGTCAATTCACATCGTTATGCGCCGCCCGCTTCCATCGGCACAATGTCTATTCTAGGATCAGACGAAGTAGGTACTGGTGATTACTTCGGACCGATGACAGTAGTTGCTGTATATGTGGATGCAAAGCAAATTCCACTTTTAAAAGAACTTGGTGTAAAAGACTCCAAAAACTTAAATGATGCTCAAATTGCTGAGATTGCAAAACAACTCCTTCACGTTGTTCCTTACAGCTCCCTCGTTCTTCATAATGAAAAATATAACGAGCTATTTGATAAAGGAAACAACCAAGGTAAACTAAAAGCTTTACTGCATAACAAAGCCATCACAAACTTATTGGCAAAAATCGCGCCTACAAAACCAGAAGGCATCTTAATCGACCAATTTACACAGCCTGATACATACTATAAATATTTAGCGAAACAAAAACAGGTACAGCGTGAAAATGTTTACTTCGCTACAAAAGGTGAAAGTGTCCATTTAGCAGTAGCCGCCGCTTCCATTTTAGCTCGTTACTCATTCGTAAAACAATTTGACGAACTAAGCAAAAAAGCTGGTATGCAACTTCCGAAAGGTGCTGGTAAACAAGTTGATATTGCCGCTGCTAAATTAATTCAAAAGCTTGGTAAAGAACGACTACCTGAGTTTGTGAAAGTGCATTTTGCTAATACAGAGAAGGCGTTTCGCTTATTAAAATAGTATCGACAAAAACAGGAGCCTACAAACTCCTGTTTTTTGTTTCGCTTTAGTCCACTCTACTATCGCCTGTGTATTTTTGTTATAATTAAAATATACATATTTTTCAAATATATGAGTTCCTATTACTACTTCTACAAATGATTCTAGATATTTTACTAGGTGATCCACACGAAAAACAGTTCGAAATTAGAGAAAACATTCAGCTACTAAGTGAACAACCAGTGTTCAACGATTTAATAGAGCGCTATGGCCGATCTTTCTTATTAAACTTTCGGATTCAAAGATTTATCGGGAAACACGATGCCCGCTTGTTAATACATAATCCAGCAAAGCTGCAACACTTCTGTGAGGAACTTGAATTTATGATTAGAAAAAGAGGATTGTTTAAATAAGGAGGTAATTCATATGAACTCTGTTAAAGTTAAAAAGATATTATATGTTTTCGTACACCTCGTGTTCCCTCTTTCTTATCTTACAATCTCTATCATTTGGGGAGCTTTTTTCACTTCCAAATCCACATTCGAAAATATATCTGATAATCTTTGTGTTATGGCCATCTATTACGTTCTCATGAGCTTACTGTGGTTTTTCTATTTAGATCGATTAGACAAAGATGTAGATAAAATTACAAAAGAGATTAATGATAATAAGATGTAATACATAAAAAAGGAGAGCCGCCAAGACTCTCCTTTTTTATGTTAGCTTCGTTTCTGCTTCTTATTTGATGAAGATACTTTATGAGAACCTGTTTCATGTGTCGTCGTTCCTTGTCCTTCTACTTCAGGAGAACCTAGGCTTGATCTTGAATGATCTTTTTTCACTTTTTTACTCATTTATATTCACCCCTTCGCGTTACTTTTTGCTACGAGGTAATAAACTATTCAAAATAAAAAGCGAGAGGAAACCCTCTCGCTTTTTTCATATTTTAGAACTCAGAAGAACCTGGAGTTCTTGGGAATGGAATTACGTCACGGATGTTAGCCATGCCAGTGATGTACATTAGGAAGCGCTCGAAACCTAGGCCGAATCCAGCGTGTTTTGTACCGCCGTATTTTCTAAGTTCTAAGTACCACCAGTAGTCCTCTTCGTTCATACCTAATTCTTTAATTCTGTCTACTAAAACGTCCATTCTTTCCTCACGTTGACTTCCGCCGATTAATTCACCGATGCCAGGAACTAGAAGGTCAGTAGCTGCTACTGTTTTACCATCTTCGTTCATACGCATGTAGAATGCTTTAATGTCTTTCGGATAGTCAGTTACGAATACAGGGCGTTTGAAGATTTCTTCTGATAAGTATCTTTCGTGCTCTGTTTGTAAGTCAATACCCCATTCTACTGGGTATTTAAATTCAGCACCTGATTCTTGAAGTACTTTAATTGCTTCTGTATAAGTGATGCGACCGAAGTCAGAGTTGATCACGTTGTTCATGCGCTCTAGAACTGTTTTATCAACGAAGCTGTTGAAGAAGTCCATTTCTTCTGGTGCATGCTCTAGTACGTATTTCATTGCATATTTCAGCATATCTTCTGTAAGATCCATTACATCGCCTAACTCAGCGAATGCAATCTCAGGCTCAACCATCCAGAACTCAGCTGCGTGGCGAGTTGTGTTTGAGTTTTCTGCACGGAATGTAGGACCGAATGTGTACACATCACGGAATGCTAACGCATAAGCTTCAGCATTAAGCTGTCCACTTACTGTTAAGTTTGTTTCTTTACCGAAGAAGTCTTTTGATTCGTCAACTTGTCCGTCTTCACCTTTAGGTACGTTGTTTAAATCTTGCGTTGTTACGCGGAACATTTCGCCTGCACCTTCTGTATCACTACCAGTGATGATTGGTGTGTGAACATGTACGAATCCACGCTCTTGGAAGAACTGGTGAATCGCAAATGCTGCGATAGAACGCACACGGAACGTTGCAGAGAATGCATTTGTTCTTGGACGTAAGTGAGCGATTGTACGTAAGTATTCAAACGTATGACGCTTCTTTTGAAGTGGGTAATCAGAATCTGATAAGCCCTCGATATCAATTTTTTCTGCTTTAATTTCAAATGGTTGCTTCGCTCCAGGTGTTGCAATTACTTTACCTTCTACTTTAACTGAAGAGCTAAGTGGAAGTTTTGCAATTTCTTTGAAGTTCTCTAATTCTGTATCGAAAACGATTTGAACGCCTTTGAAGAAGCTACCGTCGTTTAATTCGATGAAACCAAATGCTTTTGAATCACGTAAGTTACGAATCCACCCTGATACTTGTACTGTTTGATCTGCATACTTTTCTGTATCTCTATACAGACTTTTTACTAATGTGTTTTCCATAGTGAAATTCTCCTTTGCTGATATATTTAAATACAAAAAAACCTTTCATCCATAAAGGGACGAAAGGTTAAACTTCGCGGTACCACCCAATTTGTCATAAAGACCAACTTTAACTCGTATGTAATACATACTTCCCGGTTTGTAACAGGCCGGATTCCCGTCTAAGTCTACTCTTGAATACAAGTTTCAATTTCGGTTAGCAACTCCAAGGTGTTCTTCACATATACCGCCTCATCAGGCTCTCACCGTCCCTGACTCGCTTTGGATTATAGTATATACTACTTTTCCTTATCATCGTCTTTCGTTTTGTTAAACTAAAATTAATGTACTACATTCGAGAGAAAGATGCAAGATGCCAGAAAATATATCAGCGATTTTCGCAATATATCGACCGTAACTCCAAATATATCAGCGATTTTTATAATATATCGACTTACCGACATTTTCCGACAATCATGCCATAAAAAAAATTACCGGACTTAATCCGGCAATTTTTTATTACTTACGTAACTCCGCACCAAATTTCTCTTCTACCGCTGTTAATACACGGTTATGTGCTTCTGTTACTTCTTCGTCTGTTAATGTACGTTCTGCATCGAAGTAGTTCATAGAGAATGCAAGTGATTTCTTGCCTTCTTCCATTTTTTCGCCTTCGTATAAGTCGAATAGTGCTACGTCTTTCAGAAGTTCTCCGCCAGCTTCAGCAATGACTTGCTTCATTTCACCAGCTTTTGTTTCTGTTGTTACTACAACAGCCATATCACGTGTCATAGATGGGAAACGTGGAATTGCTAAGTAGTAAGTTTCCTCAGCGTCTGCACCGAATACTTTTGCAAGAGATAATTCGAATACGAATGTATTTTTCACATCTAATTGTTTTTCTGTTTCCGGGTGCAATTGACCGATGAATCCGATTGCTTCACCATCTAATACGATGTCAGCTGTACGGCCTGGGTGCATACCTTCACGTTTTGCTGGTGCATAAGTGATTTGATTTGCCACGCCAAGTACGTCGAATAATCCTTCTAATACACCTTTAACAACGAAGAAGTCTACAACTTTCTTCTCACCTTGCCATGCATGGTGAAGAGCAAGACCTGTCATAACACCTGCAAGATGTTGTTCTTCTTTCGGAAGTTCTCCTGCTTCTGTTGGTAAGAAGATAGAACCTACTTCATATAATGCAACGCTGTCGTTTTTACGTGCAACATTGTATGAAACTGCTTCTAACAATTGTGGCACTAAGCTTAAACGAAGTTGGCTACGCTCTTCGCTCATTGGAAGCGCAAGATTTACAGGAGCTTTTTCGTTCGGCTCAACCATATATTGTTTCGCTTTGTCAGCGCTTGTTAATGAATATGTGATTGCTTCATATAAACCAGCACCTTCTAGGAAGCGGCGTACTTTACGACGTTTCGTTTGTGCTGATGTTAATTTACCACGTGTCATTGTTCCAGATGGTAATGTAACTGGAATGTGATCATAACCATACAGACGACCTACTTCTTCTACTAAGTCTTCTGAAATTGTAATGTCAGGACGACGTGCTGGTACATTTACATGGAATGTTCCTTCTACTTCTGTGAATGGGAATTTTAAGTTTGTGAACATTGTACCCATTTCACTCGCAGAAATATCTGTACCTAATACACGGTTTACTTTTTCAGCTGTAACAGATACTGTACGTTCTTGTACTTGTAAGTTATCAGCTTCTACTACACCTTCAAGTGCTTCTCCACCAGCGTATTTTGCCATTAAAGCAGCTGCATGTTGAATTGCTTCAAATGTACGTGTTGGGTCGATTCCTTTTTCAAAACGTGCACTTGATTCGCTACGAAGACCTAAGTCTTTTGATGTACGGCGCACGGTTTGACCTGCAAAGTATGCAGACTCAATTAGAACGTTTACTGTCTCGCTATCAACTTCAGAATCCGCTCCGCCCATTACACCAGCAACAGCTAACGCTTTTTCACCGTTTGTAATAACAAGGTGGTGGCTTTGTAACGTACGTTCTTGAGCATCTAATGTTTGAATCTTTTCGCCTTCTTTTGCAAGACGAACAACGATTTCTTTTGAACCTAATTTATCGTAATCGAATGCATGTAACGGTTGACCGTATTCCATTAAAATGTAGTTTGTAATATCAACTACATTACTAATTGGACGAATGCCAGCTGCCATAAGACGAGTTTGCATCCACATTGGTGATGGACCAATCTTTACGTTCTTCACCATTTTTGCAATATATAATGGGTTTTCTTCTTTCGCTTCTACACTTACAGAAATGTAATCAGAAGTTTTTTCTTCTGTTTCTTGTAAGTCGATAGCTGGAAGTTTTACTTCACGGCCGTAAATAGCAGCTACTTCATATGCAACACCTAACATATTTAAGCAATCTGCACGGTTTGGTGTTAAACCAAGCTCAAGTACTTCATCATGTAAATTTAAAATTTCAAGTGCATCTGCACCAACTTCAGCATCACTTGGGAAGATGAAGATACCATCTGCATATTCTTTCGCAACGAATTTCCCATCAATACCAAGCTCTTGAAGAGCACAAACCATACCGTGAGAAGCTTCCCCGCGTAGTTTTGCTTTTTTAATTTTGAAGTTACCAGGAAGTACAGCGCCAACTTTTGCAACTGGTACTTTTAAACCTTTTGCAATGTTAGCAGCTCCACAAATAATTTGAACCGGCTCTTCTTCACCGATATCGATTAAGCATTTGCTTAATTTATCAGCTTCTGGGTGTTTTTCACATTCTAATACGTGACCAACTACAACACCCTTTACACCTTTATTTAATACTTCAACACCTTCTACTTCAATACCACTTTTCGTGATTTTGTCTGCTAGTTCTTGTGCTGTTACATCTTTAATATCTACATACTCTTGTAACCAACGATATGATACGAACATATTTATCCTCTCCTTCCCTTACGCTCGTTTGAATTGTTGTAAGAAACGTACATCATTTGTATAGAAATGACGAATGTCATCTACGCCGTATTTCAACATTGCGATACGCTCTGCGCCCATACCGAATGCGAAACCTTGATATTCTTTTGAATCATAACCAGCCATTTCAAGTACGTTCGGGTGAACCATACCTGCTCCTAAAATTTCAATCCAGCCAGTCCCTTTACAAGTGCCACAACCTTTACCGTGACACATCATACAAGAAATATCCATCTCTACAGACGGCTCTGTGAATGGGAAGAAACTTGGACGAAGACGGATTTCACGATCTTCACCGAACATCTTTTTCACGAATACTTGCAGTGTACCTTTTAAGTCACTCATGCGAATGTTTTTATCAATTACAAGACCTTCAATTTGCATGAATTGGTGTGAATGCGTCGCATCATCGTCATCGCGGCGATACACTTTACCAGGACAAATAATTTTAATCGGTCCTTTTTCTTTATTCTTTTCCATCGTACGTGCTTGCACAGAAGATGTATGTGTACGTAGTAACGTTTCTTCTGTAATGTAGAATGTATCTTGCATATCACGCGCTGGGTGATCTTTCGGTAAGTTTAATGCTTCGAAGTTGTAGTAGTCTTTTTCTACTTCTGTTCCTTCAGCTACTTCATAACCCATACCGATGAATACATCTTCAATTTGTTCAACAACTGCTGTTAACGGATGGTGACAACCTGTTTCAACAGGACGACCTGGCAGTGTAACATCAATTGTTTCAGTAGCTAATTTCGCCTCAATTACTGCTTTTTCTAAGTTACCAATTTTGTCTTCTAGACGCGTTTGAATCGCTTCACGTACTTCATTTACTAATGCTCCCATACGTGGACGCTCTTCTGCTGATAATTTTCCCATGCCGCGTAATACTTCTGTAATTGGACCTTTTTTCCCTAAATACGCTACGCGTACGTCGTTTAAGCCCTTTAGCTCTTTCGCTTCTTCAATAAGCTCTAACGCTTTTTGCTTTAGCTCTTTTAAACGTGCTTCCATTTGGAACCCTCCTAATTTTAAAAATAAAAAAACCCCGCTCCCAAAAAGGGACGAGGTAAATTCGCGGTACCACCCTAAATTGACAGAACAAGTCTGCCCACTCATTAGTTATAACGATCAATTCTGACCGGAACGCCTTTACATATAAATGGTCCTGGCGCCAACTCCAGAGGTGAATTCACTTCCATCTACCATAAGAATGCTTTCAGTCTACGGCACTCTCTCCCTATATGGCGATTTTGTAAGCTACTCTTCTCTATCAACGTTTTTCATTAATATACTTTTATTATATGTTCAAAAAAGTTCGATACTCATTTCACCACTTTTTTATGAACATGCACTTCAACTTATTATAAGAAGTTTTTTATCGATTCGCAACTGGGCTTTGTAAATAATACGTTAAAATCCCTGCTGCAACCGCAACATTTAATGATTCTGCCCCGCCGTAAATCGGAATATACAAGTTTTGATCACTTTTCGCAAGAATTTCTTGGCGTACGCCGCTTCCTTCATTCCCTACAATTAATGCAAAACTTCCAGCCGGGGTTACTTCACCAAATGGAACTCCATTTTCAAGAGCTGTTCCATATACAGGGACGTTATTTTCTTTTAACTTGTCTACCCATTCTTCTAAGTTCCCTTTCACAACCGGTAAGTGGAAAATAGAACCTTGTGTAGATCGTAGTACTTTACTATTATAAACATCAACGCACCCTTCTCCAAGCACAACGGCATGAATACCCGCTGCATCCGCTGTACGAATAATCGTTCCCAAATTACCTGGGTCTTGAAGGCCGTCTAATAAAAGAAATTTCCCATCAGTAAGAGCTACTTCTTTCTCATGTTTCTCACAAACAGCAAATACACCTTGCGTTGTTTCTGTTTCGCGAAGTACTTTTACAATTGCTTCAGGCACAATATACATTTCAACATCATTAACTGTCCAATCTTTCGGAAGATCTGTCTGATCTGAAACGATAAGTTCTGTTACAACTCCTGCCTTTAACGCTTCCTCTACTAAATGGAATCCTTCTACAAAAAATAAAGCTTTGTTATCGCGCTCTTTTTTCGTCTGCAGCTTTTTCCACTGCTTCACACGCGGGTTTTGTACTGAATCAATGTTTTTCATAATATGTATTTCCCTCTCTTCTTGTCTTATCATTATAGCCTATTTTTCATACATATTTACATAAAAAAGAACAAAAACTAACGTCAGTTTCAATTCTGAAGAAGAGGTGAAGATAATGAGTTTTAATTTACGCGGCGCGGTATTAGCGAATGTATCTGGAAATTCACAAGATCAATTACAAGAAACGATTGTCGATGCAATTCAAAGCGGTGAAGAAAAAATGCTTCCAGGTCTTGGCGTTTTATTCGAAGTCATTTGGAAAAATGCTGATGAAAATGAAAAACACGAAATGTTAGGAACACTGGAGCAAGGATTAAAAAAATAAGCAATAAAAGGTCACCTTAGAAAAAAAACTAAGGTGACCTTTTATGTCTATAAAATTTTTCTTCTCCTAAACATTTCTACTTTACTAACGCTGATTGATGGAGTACAATGTTCAAAATACATTTAAACCGATCGATTTTCTTCATATACATCATTGGATAAAAGGAGTGAATGTTTTATGCACCGTATTACGCTTGAACAAATTTTTAAACATCACATTACGCAAAAATATGTAAACCGTTCTGGAATGGTCCACGCGATTGCTGTCGCTTACCATGCGTTTCACTTAGCCAAAAAGCATCACGCCTCAGTCGATGCTGCGACAAAGGCTGGCTTCCTTCATGATATCGGACATCATACGTGGTACACAGGCGGCGAATGGGACTATGACTTGTATAAAAAGAATGATATACATGCGATTAAAGGAGCAGAAAGATCTCATAAATTGCTTATTAGATTAGGAGAACATCCTAAACTAGCAAAAGAAATTTCTATTGCGATTCTTCTTCATACAGATTCTTTCTTAGTACAGCAAGAAATTGAAAGAACATCTCTTCAAAACATTATTAAATGGGCAGACGAAGCAGATGAAGAACCGGGCGGAGCGCATCATTATAGAACGATTTCTTATGAAAAAGCACTTAAAGCAATTCAGCAGTTAGATCGATTGGTCGAGCGTGAATTACAAATAGAGCAATCGAAATCGAACAATAAAGCAGAACATAGTTATCAATGAGAAAGAGGCATCACTATAGGGTGATACCTCTTTTATTATTTTGCGAAAAATACACCTTTATATGTAATATTTAAATATTACACCCGAAAACAAAATGCTTTATAATTAAATATACAAATATAAAGAGGTGATTTTACAAATGCAACCCGTTACACAACTTTCTAATGAGCAGAAATACTCTATGTCATGGGGACAATTTATTAGCTCCGTTTTATTCGCTTTTTTCGGAACCGGACTTATTACTGTGTTCCTCGCAATGCCCTTAACAATTTATACAGCCGGTCTTACAGATAAAAAACAAATTGCCCTGTATGAATCTATTGCAAATACTGCAAGTATCGTATTACAACTAGCCGTGTTGTTATTCTTCATTTTTAAATTCGAACCCGCAAAAAAATTACTACTAAAATCTTTTAACTTTAAAGTACTTAAAGAATGGCGTACATACGTATACTTACTTCTTTTCTTCGCTATAAACATTATACTCAATTACATCTTGTTAAATTATGTGTTCCAAGACGCAACGAAGCAGCAATCTTCCGCACTAAACTTAGATGTTTTTAAGCAGTATCAAATATTATTACTTCTCGGCTTCGCTATACTCACACCAATTTTTGAAGAACTTATTTTCCGTGGCTTTATACTTCGCTTCTTCTCAGAGCGCTTTCCATTTTGGATTGCAGCCATCATAACAAGCTTCTTCTTCGGTATCGCTCATACATACTCACTTGGAGTAATGGTAATTACTTTCTTCATGGGATTATTAATGGCTATTTTATGTAAAAAAACAAAAACCATTATTCCAGCTATGTTATTTCATATTATGAATAATATGTTAGCATTCTTGAATTAGAAAGAGGTGTCATCGCGATACCTCTTTTATTAATTCGTATCATCACTTCTCATTTCTATCAATTTATACATATTTATTAATAACATCCAAAATAAACCTCATGTAGTAAAATATAACTCATCACCATAGAAGGAGATTATTTATGTCGAGCTTACTTTGGATTTTTTATATGCCACTTCTTGTTTTATGCGGATTTTCCGGTGGTATTTTTTTAATTATTACTAGCATTAAACATCTTAAATTATTTGTGGGTTTAATGGGGCTACTTATCCTATCTTTTGTCACACTACCTTTTGTTTTTTGGGGCATGGGGGTGAATAGCGATACGATCCTCCCTATTTCAACTACTTTATATTGGATACTGTTTTCTTTAACTGGATTATTGGCAGGATTAAATGGATTACAGGCAAAGATTAAAAGTATACGTAATATGGGATTCATTATTTTTATCGCTGGCATATTAGGGGTTATTTTCTGGGTACTTATGTCTGTAGGGGATTCATTCTATATATAATATTTTATCGGAGGTAATACAGAAGTGTTTGGAATATTAACTTGGATGGTTTTGGCTCTTACTTTGATGTTATGCCAATTCATCGTTGGCATTTTTTTAATTATTGCTGGCATTAAATATCGTAAATCACTTACTATTATAGCTGGTTTGATTAGCATATCGCTTATCTTTGTTCCTATCATTTGTATAGGTTTTGGAATAGATTTAGAGGGGATGGTTCCAATTTCAGGAACTTTATATTGGTGTTTCTTCTCTTTAGCTGGACTATTAGCTATTATAAGCGGAAGACAAATATCCAGCATTCGTGCTATGGGAACAATTTTGTTTATAACAGGGCTGTGCTCCGTAGCTGGTTATCATTTTTTATATCTCACTCTTTAAAAAGACAAAAAAGCAGGGAAATTAATTCCCTGCTTTTCTATTTGGTTTATTGCCTGATGGTAAGAAGAACGATAACACCCAAGCAATACCTGCGAGTATTGTCGCAATTAAGAAGGCATCGTTAATACCGTTAATTGCAGATAGCTTTGAAATTTGTCCGAATAATAGTTGTGTACTCATCGCATCTCCTGCTTGAGCTGATCCGGCTAATGCCGCTAAGCTTTGGCCCATACCGTGTACTTTATCAACTAAAATCGGGTTTGACGTTGTTAACATATTGCCATAATCCGCTACGTGAGCAGTAGTTTGTTGCGTCATAAGCGTGATTAATATCGCTGTTCCAATTGAACCAGCTACTTGTCTTGACGTATTTTGCGTTGCTGTACCGTGAGAAATTAATTTCATCGGCAGTGCATTCATACCAGCTGTCATAATTGGCATCATAATGAATGACATACCAATTGAGCGTATAATATAATCCGTCATAATAACGCTATACGGTGTATCCATCGATAACGTTGTAAATTTATATGTCGCAAATGTTGTAATGGCTAATCCGACAATTGCTAACGGACGAATACCATACTTATCAAATAGTTTACCTGCAACTGGTCCCATGATCCCCATAATTAATGATCCTGGAAGTAATAATAAACCAGATTCCATCGGTGTAAAACCGCGAATGTTTTGCAAGTATACTGGAAGTAATAACATACCTCCGAATAAGGCCATCGTTACAATCGCGTTAATTACTAATGTGAAAGTGAACGTCGGATATTTAAACACTTGTAAATCAAGCATTTTATTGTCTGTTGTTAACTCTCTCCAAATAAATACAGCTAAACCAATGACACCGATGATAAGTGTTATAACAACTTCTGCACTAGTCCAGCCATTATTTCCAGCTTCACTAAATCCGTACAGTAAGCTACCTAGTCCAATACTTGAACTAATAACACCGAATACATCTAACTTTGTTTTAGACACTGGCTGAGCTAGTGTAAAGAATTTTAAAGATAAGAACGTAATAATTAAACCGATAACAAACATCCCATAGAACATTAAGTTCCAGCTATAGTTTTCAATTACCCAACCTGTTACAGTTGGTCCGATAGCTGGTGCTAAAATCATCGCTACCCCAAGTAGTCCCATAGCTGCTCCGCGTTTATTAGGCGGGAATAATGTCATGAAGATATTCATACCAACTGGCATTAAAATACCTGCACCAACCGCTTGAATAACGCGGCCCGTCATCATCATTGTGAAGTTTCCTGATGTAGCACAAATGATAGATCCTACAGTGAAGAATAACATTGCTGCTATGAATAATTTACGATACGTAAACCGTGAAACTAAAAATGCACTGATTGGTACTAAAATTCCGTTTACAAGCATGAAGCCTGTAATTAGCCATTGTGCTGTTGAAGTTGATACGTTAAATTCGTTCATTAATGGAGGCAGTGCAACATTAATGATCGTTTGGTTTAAAATAGAAACGAACATACCGAGAATTAATACAGCTACAACTGCTTTTACATTCACATTCTCTACCGGCAATTGTCTCTTCAGCATTTCTTTTTCCTGTTTTACTTGCTCTTGCTTCCCTGTTTCTAATTCCACTACGTTAGAAGCTTCTGTTTCTTGTTTTTGTTCAAGTTCTTTCTCTACTGTTTCTGCTTGACTTACTTCTATCTTACTTACGGCTGGGACTTGTTCTTCTCCCACATTCGTTTTTTTCTTTCGTAAAAGACGATTTATAAGGAAGAAGACGATTATACAAAATAGTGCATATCCTACAATTGCAATTGAGGACATCTCATCTCCCCCTTACTTATGAATACGAACTGACACATTCATTCCAGGAACAATATTTACTGATTTACTATGATCTAAAGAAATTTTAACTGGTACAACTTGCTTTACTTTCGTATAGTTCGCTGTTGAGTTACTTGATGGTAACATCGAGAATGTATTCGCCGTTGTTAATCCAACTTGTTCTACTTTTCCTGTTAACGTTGTATCTGGGTATGCATCTACATACACATCTACTGTTTGACCTTTTTGAACATCATCAATATTTGTTTCTTCAATATTTGCTGTTACCCATAAATTGTTCATATCAAATGCGTAAGCAATTGGGCTTCCTGCTCCAACGAACGCATTAGTTGTTGCGTTTGATTGTACAACTGTTGCATTTTGTGGAATTGTTACATCTACTGTTTGCTCACCATTTGCTCCTGCTACAGTAACCGCACCTAATTTATCGTTCTCATTGTAGTTTTTTCCTACTTCAGCTTTCCAGTCTGTTAATTTACCTGCTACTGGTGATGCAATTGGGATTACTTTCCCATCAATCTTTGCATTTTCTGTTTTTAAATAGTTTTCCGATTGATTGTAATAGTAATAACCGCCAATACCGCCGCCAACTAATACAATTAATGTGATAATGTTGATAATTACCATTCTTCGAAACTGATTCATTGCATTCCTCTCCTTATATCGCATATAATTTTTTTCTAAACTATTTACACCCTTAGTGTTTATATTGTTTAATTGTTAATTATATTAACCTTTAAACAAAAAAAGCACACCTTTTACGATGCAAACTATGTTTTGTCTGCATCCTAGCGGTGCTGATTTCTAAAGGACTATCGTTTATAATTATAAATAATTATCCCGAATCTACAACCAACAATTTAAACCTATATGTTGTTTAAACAACATTACACTATACATGTGTTGTTTAAATTCAAAAAATTAAACGAGGTGAAGTAAAAATGTCTATTAAAAATACAAATGATCCACGTGTAAAACGAACGAGACAACTCATACAGGATGCTTTTGTCGCTTTAGTAGGCGAAAAGGGCTTCGAAAATGTAACTGTGCAACATATCGCGGAACGTGCTCCTGTAAATCGCGCTACATTTTATAGCCATTACCATGATAAATATGATTTATTAGACAAAAGCATAGAAGAAATGTTAGAAAAATTAGCTGAAGTAATTAAACCACAAAATCGAAATAAAGAAGATTTTCAGCTCACTTTTGATTCACCGCATCCAACATTTTTAGCTTTGTTTGAACATATAGCAGAAAATGTGAACTTCTATAACGTTATGCTTGGTGATAAAGCCGCTGGAAACTACTCTTATAAAATGATGAAAACAGTCCAAACACATTTAACATTAAGCTTATCTATTTCACAACCTGATGATGAAGAACTCATGGTTCCTCGTGACATTCTTATTAGTTATGTTACAGGGGCTCATATCGGAATGATTATGTCATGGTTAAAAAGAGGCATGATTTATACCCCGCATTTCATGGCAATGCAATTAACTCGCTTAATTATTTTAGGAGCCCATACTGCAGCAGGATTAGAACGACCGTTTTAAAAATGGAAAAAGCGAAGGAAATTATCCTTCGCTTTTTTCTATTAATTAAATGTAATGTTATGTACAGCCTCTTTATCAAGACGTTTAATAACTTCCACAATTAACTTCACTGCGTTTTCATAATCATCACGATGTAACATCGCTGCATGAGAATGAATGTAGCGTGTCGCAATCGTAATTGCCATAGACGGAATACCGTTTACAGAAATGTGAATTGCTCCTGCATCCGTTCCCCCGCCCGCTACAGAGTCATATTGGTATGGAATTTGTAATTCATCAGCAACATCAACTACGAAATCACGTAAACCTGTATGACCTATAACAGAAGCATCATATAAAATGATCTGCGGTCCATCGCCCATTTTACTTTGCGCTTCTTTTGCCGTTACACCTGGTGTATCCCCAGCAATACCAACATCTACAGCGAATGCGATATCAGGTTTAATATAGTTTGCAGATGTTTTCGCACCACGAAGACCAACTTCTTCTTGTACAGTACCAACGCCGTATACAACGTTTGGATGCTTTTCATCTTTTAATTGTTTTAATACGTCAATTGCAATTGCACAACCAATTCGGTTATCCCATGCTTTTGCAAGTAACATCTTTTCATTCTTCATCACTTGGAATTCGAAGTACGGTACAACTTGATCTCCTGGTCGTATGCCCCACTCCATCGCTTCTTCTTGGCTAGAAGCACCAATATCAATGAACATGTCTTTAATTTCAACTGGCTTTTTACGAGCTTCTGGAGGTAAAATGTGCGGTGGTTTTGAACCAATTACACCTGTTACATCTCCTTTACGCGTTACAATCGTTACGCGCTGTGCAAGCATAACTTGCGACCACCAGCCACCCACCGTTTGGAAACGAAGGAAGCCTTTGTCATCAATTTGCGTAATCATAAAGCCAACTTCATCTAAATGACCTGCAACCATAATTTTCGGGCCGTTTTCTTCCCCAACTTTTTTCGCAACTAAACTTCCTAAATTGTCAGTAGAAAGTTCATCTGCAAACGGCTCAATATATTTCTTCATTACTTCACGTGGTTCGCGCTCGTTACCCGCAATACCGCGTGCGTCTGTTAATTCTTTTAGCATTGTCAATGTCTCGTCTAATTTTATCATTGCCAACACCCTCCTTTTTCTTCAGTCACTTTATTATACAAAAGGAAATTGAAATATTCAAAAATTAAATTAGTATCCTTGTGTTTGACGCTGATGATTTACTTCATTTTTATCTAAATATGCTTTTTCAATTTCATCTTGTTCAAATTCAAGCGCTTGTCCAAGGCGAAGATAGCTTGTAAATAGTTCAATATAGTTCGTAATAGAAGGTTGATCTGTAAAACGAATTACTTTCGCATATGTGTCTAAGAAAATTTCCACTTGTGTTTTATTCGTTTGCGCACATTTATAGAATAAGAAGTTTTTATCAATTCCTAAATCGATTCCGATTGATAAAATAAAATGCAAACCATCTACGTATTCTTCTAATATTACTTCACGTTCTGAAGCTGGTTTATTGCTCCAATATTTAAAACAACGTGTTTCATTTGCAAGTTCTCCAATTTCTACAAGAAGAGCTAACATTTTTTCTTTTAACAATTTCTTCGGTTGTAAGTCATGTTCTTTCACAATACGGTCATCTAATTCTTTTTGTAATTTAAATAGTTGTAGTAAGTCCATTCTATTGTCCTCCTCCAACATCGCATTTTCCGCAACAATGTTGTTTCATCTCAAAGTTCATTATTATTTTTCGTTTCTTATTAACAAGTCAGCTACCTACATCTTATAAAGATAGCTTGTCCTTAATTTGCAAATACGTTTCAATCATCACTCATATATTGTTCACTTGATGAAAGTTCCATATCATCTTTCCATTATAGCAGTGTCGTTTCTGCTAGGAAAGATGCACTTCTCACGAATGAGTTCAAATAAAGTGAAACTTTAATAAGTGGGGGGTTTTGTTCATCCCCACTTATTATTAGCCTTCACCAATCGGGCTTTTACGGGCAGTTGATCTCCCACCTAACTTCTTTGCTCCAGCTGAATTTTGAGGTGGGAGTTTTACTGCCCGCAAATAGCGGGATAAAAAAAGTCAGGAGGATTCTCCTGACTTTATATATATATTCTTTTATATCGCTATAGCTTTTATATTGATTTTGTCATATCGATAACGACACATCCGTTAATCTTTCCTACTTTCATGTAAAAGCCTCCTCGTTATCGTTACAAAAGTTCTTACAAGCACATCTTAATATACTTGAGCAAGAAATAACGATAATAAGTGGAGGATTTTACAATAAATGCAAATAAAAAAACCTTAGAAGAAAATCTTCTAAGGTTTTAAACAATTAGTTAATGTTGTTTTTTGCAACTGTTGCTAATTCAGCGAAAGCTTTTTCGTCATGAACAGCTAAGTCAGCAAGCATCTTGCGGTTAACTTCGATGCCAGCATTTTTTAAACCGTGCATTAAGCGGCTGTAAGAAAGACCATTCATACGAGCTGCTGCGTTGATACGTGTAATCCATAATTTACGGAAGTCACGTTTCTTTTGACGACGGTCACGGAATGCATACATTAGAGATTTCATAACCTGTTGGTTAGCAACCTTAAATAATGTACTCTTAGAACCGTAGTAACCTTTTGCTAATTTTATAACTTTTTTACGACGTTGACGAGTAACTGTACCACCTTTTACTCTTGGCATAATATTACCTCCTAGTTTGTTCTATATATCAGCCGAACTTATTTTAAGTTGTCAAGCATTTGACGAATGCGTTTGAAGTCACCAGCGCTAACTACACCAGCTTTACGTAGTTTACGTTTAGCTTTTGTAGATTTGTTAGCGAATAAATGGCTTGTGTAAGCGTGAGAACGCTTCAGTTTACCAGATCCAGTCTTTTTGAAACGCTTTGCAGCGCCGCGATGAGTTTTTTGTTTAGGCATAGGTATTTCCTCCTCTATCTATTACTTATCGTTTTTCGGTGCTAAAACTAAGAACATACTACGTCCTTCCATTTTAGGCTTAGATTCAATTGTACTAACTTCAGCACAAGCTTCTGAGAAGCGATCTAAAACACGTTGACCGATTTCTTTATGAGTAATGGCACGTCCTTTAAAGCGAATTGACGCTTTAACCTTGTCGCCTTTCTCTAAAAACTTGACAGCATTACGAAGTTTTGTGTTAAAGTCATGTTCATCAATTGTTGGACTTAAACGAACTTCTTTCATGCTAATTACTTTTTGATTTTTGCGCTGTTCTTTTTCTTTCTTCTGTTGCTCAAAGCGGAATTTACCGTAGTCCATAATGCGGCATACTGGTGGTTTCGCATTTGGAGCAACCAATACTAAATCAAGATTAAGACCTGCAGCTAAGTCTAAAGCGTCATTACGAGACTTGATTCCAAGTTGATCGCCGTTTGCGCCAACTAAGCGTACTTCACGTGCACGAATTTGCTCGTTAATCATCATATCCTTGCTAATAGTAAGCCACCTCCAAGGTTTTCTTAGAATACGTTTTGCAATTGTAGAACCCGAACAAAAAAAGTGCGGGCACACGGCACCCACACTTGTAATATCTCTAGTAAGAAATACATTTACCTGCTAACTGCGAATGCGTCCATCAGGTGAGAAGCGGGTGCTTCTACTTGTCAAAACCATATTCTATTATCCTTGATGAGTTTATCATAGGACATGACGTCTGTCAAGAAGACGCGATGTGTTTTACTAACAACAAGAAATATTGTAACAAACAACCAGCATACTTGCAATACTTTTTTATGATAAGTATTGTTTGGTTATTTTTTCTAGATTTTCTTTTTTATTATACATAAAAAAGCCGCGGTATACCGCGGCTCTTTCTTATCGTTTTCCTTCTACCTTAATCATGTCAACAAACGCATCTAATGCGATTGTTTCTGATTTTTGTTCACCATATTTACGTACGTTAACGCCATTTTCAGTAACTTCATTGTCACCTACTACAAGCATGTACGGAATCTTTTGCATTTGTGCTTCACGGATTTTGTAACCAATTTTCTCTTCACGAGTGTCTAATTCAACACGGATACCAGCACGTCGTAATTCATCTTGTACTTTCTTCGCATAGTCTAAATGTACTTGCGGAGAAACTGGAATTACTTGCGCCTGAACTGGAGCTAACCAAGTTGGGAATGCGCCTTTGTATTCTTCAATTAAGAAGGCTACGAAACGTTCCATAGTTGATACAACACCACGGTGAATTACAACTGGACGATGTTGTTTACCGTCTTCACCAACGTAAGTTAATTCAAAGCGTTCTGGAAGTAAGAAGTCTAATTGTACAGTTGAAAGTGTTTCGTCTTTTCCAAGAGCAGTACGAACTTGAACGTCAAGTTTCGGACCATAGAATGCCGCTTCACCTTCAGCTTCATAGTAATCAAGACCCATTTCATCCATAGCTTCTTTTAACATACCTTGTGCTTTTTCCCACATCTCATCATCAGCATAATACTTTTTAGTATCTGCTGGGTCACGATAAGATAGACGGAATGAATAGTTTTCTAAACCGAAATCTTTGTACACTTCTAACGTTAAGTTTACAACACGTTTTAATTCTTCTTTAATTTGATCTGGACGAACGAAAATGTGCGCATCATTTAAAGTCATTCCGCGTACACGTTGTAATCCAGATAATGCTCCAGACATTTCATAGCGGTGCATTGTTCCAAGTTCCGCAATACGGATTGGTAATTCACGGTAGCTGTGAATATCGTTTTTATAAACCATCATATGGTGAGGGCAGTTCATTGGACGAAGAACTAACTCTTCATTATCCATTTCCATTGATGGGAACATGCCATCACGGTAATGGTTCCAGTGACCAGAAGTTTCATAAAGTTCTCTACTTCCTAATACTGGAGTGTATACGTGATCATAGCCTAAGCTTGCTTCTTTATCAACGATGTAACGCTCGATAATACGGCGAATTGTTGCACCTTTTGGTAACCAAAGTGGTAAACCTTGTCCTACTTTTTGGCTATTAGTAAATAGTTTTAACTCTTTACCTAATTTACGGTGATCGCGCTCTTTCGCTTCTTCAAGCATACGTAAGTGCTCATCTAATTCTGCTTTCTTAACGAATCCAGTACCGTAAATACGTTGTAACATTTTATTATTGCTATCGCCGCGCCAGTAAGCACCAGCAACACTTAATAATTTAAACACTTTAATCTTCCCTGTAGATGGAAGGTGAACACCACGGCAAAGGTCGAAGAATTCGCCTTGCTCATAGATTGAAATAACTGCATCTTCTGGAAGATCGTTAATTAAATCTAATTTTAACTCATCGCCGATTTCTTCAAAGCGACGAAGTGCTTCTGCACGTGGTACTTCATGACGAACGATTTCTAAGTTTTCGTTCACGATTTTTTGCATTTCTTTTTCGATTTTCTTGAAGTCCTCAACCGTAATTGCTTCTTCCATATCAATATCGTAGTAGAAGCCATTTTCGATTACTGGACCAATGCCAAGCTCAAGCTTAACATCTTTATATAAACGTTTTAACGCTTGTGCTAAAAGGTGAGCTGTTGAGTGGCGTAAAATATATAAGCCATCTTCAGAATCTAATGTAATAATAGAAACTGCACCATCTTCTTCGATTGGTGTAACAAGATCAATCATCTCATCGTTTAATTTTCCAGCCACAGCTTTTTTCTTTAAGCCTGGGCTAATAGAAGCTGCGATTTCTTCAGTTGTTACTCCTTTTGGAAACTCCTTCACAGCTCCATCAGGGAAAGTAATTTTAACTACATCTGCCATCACTGGTCACTCCTCTTTTTTTCAAAATAAAAAACACTCATCCCATAAAAAGGGACGAGTGTTGAATTCGTGGTTCCACCCTTGTTCCAATTAACCTTATTGTTAATTGCTCAAGTTCAACATAACGGTGTTGTCCGTTAGCAATTACTAGAAAAACGTTCACTGCTAAAGTTTAGAGGTGGTAAGTAATAATCCCGTACTAGGAAGCTCGCACCCTAAGGCTTCCCTCTCTGAAAATCGTAGATAACTACTCATGTCCTCATCATGACATTTCAATATATTTCATTTATGTAGGTAATTATATGCTCAAAAACTTAGAAAATCAAGGGCGTTACCTTTATTTTTTAAATTTTTCACATTGCGCTCAAACTCATGCAAACCATGTAATTGGACCCGTTCTTGAAATACATTTCGCAAAGTAACAATCATGTTATGATCTTGTTTTTTCGTATATAAATAAATCTTTTTCGGCGAAATAGAAAGAAGTGGTGCAATTACTTTCGTATCGATATATACATCCTGTTTCTTTAATAATTCTTCATCTATATATTGAACCAATTTCTCCTGTTTTAAACGCCTACCTTTATCATCATAGAAAATAAAACTTTCATCAAAAATAAGATGTACACAGGACAAACGTGATTTCCGGCTACTTACTTGTTGGCGAAGTGTCTCAATGAATATTTGGTATTCCTGCTCCATCTTATACTCATCAATTGCAACTTCAGCAAGCTTAGTTACCATTTCCCTATATGTACGAAGACGAAAACGAACGTATGATGAAAACGAGAATGAGAGCGGATCACAAAGCCATTCATTCAAAGACGACGCAATATAAGATTCAAATTTTTGACGTGTTAAATCACTAGCTACTCCTTTTCTTCTTTCCTTTAAAATCTCATGTGCCATATGCAATATTTGATGACACTCTTCTTGTTCTTCATAAAAAAACTTTTCCTTTAAAATGGTATGAATCCATTCATTTTGTTTCACATTCATAATGAAATATAGTAATACTGGCAATAAAATCTTTTCAATATAATTTGATTCACATAATGGTATATGAATAACAACCTTTTGTTCATTTAAATATACACTTGTTTCCTTATATAAGGATTCTGTTCTTTTCGTTAGTTGTCTGTATACGTACACAGCATCATTTTTTTCTTCGAAGCAAATTTCAATCACTTTTGTCCCCCCTTTTATCCCCGCTCTAAAGGATTGCATCTATACGTTACAAATCCTATAAGAGTCCGATCTATGGAAGTTCACTCTTAGTAGAAACCTATCTCCCATCGTTAGAACATCCACTCGATATGGCTTGCTAATTTTATATATATTAAGGGAGGGAGAAAAAAATGATACAAGCTACTCTGAAAAAATGATTAAAATAAAGTGAAGCTTTAATCAGTGGAGGTTTTGTCCATCCTCCACTGATTATTAGCCCGCACCAATCGGGCTTTTACGGGCAGCAGGGCTCCCACCTAACTTCTTTGCTTTACAGCCGAATTTTGAGGTGGGAGTCTTACTGCCCGCCAATAGCGGGATAAAAAAGAGCAAGCTTCTCAGCTCGCTCTTTACTTATTACGACGATTTTTCCCGCCAATTGGGATTGGCTTCGCTAAATATTTAATTCGTTCCATAATACGGGCTGCTTTCATCTCTTCTGCTTCACCGCGCTGTGTATACGTTAAATGATGTTCCAACTGTTTGAAATCAAAGTTAGATGTAAAGAACGTCGGTAAGTTTTCCAACATACGGAATTGCAAGATTGCACCGAGTACATCATCACGTACAAAACTTGACATCGCTTCTGCCCCGATATCATCTAACATTAATACTTGTACACGTTTGACAGCATCAATCTTTCCGCTAATCGAATTATCTTGAATCGAACTTTTGATTTCACGTAAAAATTCAGGGAAGTATACGAGCATCGAACTAATTTTCTTTCGCGCAAGCTCATTTGCAATTGCCCCTAAAAGATACGTTTTCCCTACACCAAATTTACCGTACAAATATAAACCTTGTGCTTTTTTACCTGGTTCGTATGTGTTTAAAAATTCATTCGTTGCACCTATTGCATCAATACGTGCATCTAAATCTGAAGGGTCTAAATTTTCCATAGTTGCCTGCAAAATGTCAACTGGCATATATACACTTTGAACGAGTTTTTCATATTTTTTTCTCTCATCATATGCTACTTTTCTAATACAACGATCGTATTGAATATCAATCATCTTACCTTGAATGACGAGCTTCGGCTCATATCCTTGTAGCATATTTTTACATGACCCTAAATCTGGACAATCCGCACACCCTACACTTTGTCCAATATATTCATATAACTTCACAAGACTTCGTTCAATCATAGAAGTCGTTACTTCACCTTTATGTTCGTCTATAAATTCTTTCACACGAGGGTGCGCCATCACTTCTGCCTTTAAGACTTCATATCTATTTTTAAAGTTTTTATTTTCCATTAATTTCGTAAATGAATTTTGAATATGCTCCATTTTCTCACCTCAAAGAGCGTTCATTTTCTTTTATTAATCACGCTTATATTTTTTCAATACTTCTTCTAATCGTTTCCGTTCATCTTCTAACGTACTTGCATCTTTTTTCGCACTTACGTCATTTTTTACAGGTTCTTTCTCTTCTTCTTTCGACTCTTCCTTAAGCCAATCTGGTACCATTTCTTTTCGCACTGTTTTCTTCGCTGTACGACCTTTTTTCTTCGTCTCAGCCCACTCTTGATATTGACGATTCTCTTCTTTTGCTAGCGCCATCGCCTCGCCTACTGTACCGACCTTTTTTCGCGCCCAATGTCCAGCAATCTTCTCGACATACGTTTTAGCAAGCTTCATATCTGAGCGTAGCATAACGTAATAAATAAGTACATTCACAACCCCTGGCGTTAATTTTTGATTTATCATTACATCCTCAACGATTTGCAAGTCCGCTTTCGTCGCCTCTGCACCGCCTGAAATCTCTTTCAATAGTTGTTTTGGCGAGATTTCCTCTAACTGCTTCATTAGCATCTCTTCTTGCGTAGATGGCTCTTTCTCTTTCATTGTACGAGCAGCATGAGGTTGCACTCTTTCACTTAATACAGGTAACGCTTGACCATTTTCGAATTGATACCAATCGCGTGCTCCCTTCCGAAGCCTTTCGATATCAATTGTTTGCACTTCTGTCACTGCGCCAAGAACGATATTTTGCATCGATAACACATCCACACCGTACACATAAGCGAGTGTAATAACACATTCTCTCACTTGATCTGTAATCGCCTTTTTAGGAACAAGCGCTGATAGTCCGTCTACAAATAAAGAGAAATCAAAGAAGTCGTTCCAAACTTTCGGAGCATCCCCATTCTCGTTACTTGGCATAATTGTCGTTTTCGGGATACGCAGTTCTTCTTGCGCATATTCAAACTGACCTGGGTTAAACGAATCAAATATATCGTTGAAGGAGCGCGTAACATTTTCATAAGAACCAAAATCGAATTCTTCTTCTAAGAAATATTGCTTTACTTGGTTGTATTTTGTCCGACTCAAGCGATTATATAAAAAGATACTTAAAACAATATCATCAAAAAACTGCTTCGGAGATAAAGGTGGTTGCAATTCATATATAAACATTCGAATATCTTTTTCTTTCTTAATATATACATTTAAAAGACCAATCGCTTCTAACTTTACTCGTTCCCCATATATTTCAGGAAGTTGCATTTGCATAGTCACCATAAGGGAGTGATGTGTATTCTCTTTTCCAAACACACGATCTTGCTCTAACTCTCCCCATAGTGTCATGTATAAGCTAAAAGCTCTACTACCTATTAACGGCTGATACAACATCGTTAATACTTTCCGGTCGTAATTATGTAACAACCCTTTCGCACTTACTTTATAACGATCAATCGGCAATAGCTCCATCCATGACTGTTTTTCCATTCTTGCTTTTCCTTTCTCTCATCCAATCTAACCTACATTTCACTCGTTCTATCTTTATTATATAATTTATTAGCGAAAAAGAGCTATTAGCTTCCGCTTCTAGCTCTCTTATCTCGTTTACTTACAGTATATAAAGAGATTCCTTCTACTCTCTCTCTTTTTGCAGTATATCTTTTAATTCTTCAATAAATACATTTAAATCTTTAAATTGACGATACACAGAAGCAAAACGTACGTAAGCAACATCATCAATATCACGAAGTTCTTCCATAACAATTTCACCAATCATATCACTTTTCACTTCTGATATACCTAAGTTACGAAGTTCACGCTCCACACTTTGTGTTACTTCCTCTAACTGCCTTAAAGATACAGGTCTTTTTTCACACGCTTTAATTAAACCGCGTAAAATTTTCTCTTTATTAAACTCTTCTCGTGTTCCTTCTTTTTTAACAACGATAAGAGGTGATTCTTCTACTCTTTCAAAGGTCGTAAAGCGACTTAAACAACTTTCACACTCTCTTCTTCTTCGAATAGAGCGCCCCTCGTCTACCGGACGCGAATCTAACACTCTTGTTCCATTATGAAAACAGGATGGACAACGCAATTCATTCACTCCTTTACACTATAATCTTTATTCTTTCGCTACTCACCTACATGTGAAAATATATATACAATATTATATAACTCATTCTTCTATAATGACCACTCTAAGTTATTACATATCATGATCCTATTTTATATAAACTAAAAAAGAGGTGCATTATACACCTCTTTACATTTTAAATCAATTATGTTCTTTTTTAAAGAGCTTTTGTTTCTCTCTGCTTAATTTCGAAGCTACCAGTGCCTCGAGGAAGCTCGATGCTCTCACGCGTTTTCGCGTTTAAACCTTCTGCAATATATTCTGCAGCAACATTTGGATCAATACGATCCCCACAAGTATAAACATCAATACTTGCGTAACCGTGCTCCGGAAAGCTATGAATTGTTAAATGTGATTCCGAGATAATTACTACTCCACTTACACCTTGTGGTGCAAATTTATGAAAAGCAACCTCACGTACCTCAGCACCAGCTCTTAGTGCTGCATCCACAAATAATTGTTCAATATACGGCATGTCATTAAGCTTGTCGAAATCGCAATCCCAAAGTTCAGCAATCACGTGACGACCCATCGTATCCATAGTATCCATTCTACAGTTCCCCCTTGTAAATTTATTCTAACTGTTCGAATTGAAAACTAATTTGCAATTTGGCTTGCTCCACTACCACGGGGGAAAGTTAGTCCAGAGAGGTCCTAACCCTTTAAGTAGTGACTACGTACCTCAGCTCTTAAGTTTACGAGTGTTAGTATACTTTGTTTATTTTCATTTTGCAACAACAGTTTTTTCGATTTTCTGTCATATTTTCCTCTTTACTTTTCCCTAAAAAAAATTAATGATTCACGAATACAGTAATCCCAACGTTTCGTGGTATGTCCACTATTTGAAAATATATTCATATAATTTTTTCCCTTTTCAGAAAAAAATAAAAAAAGAGGGCAAATATTTACTTGCCCTCTCTCTATTTCACTTAAATATGTTGCACATTTTCTTGTTTTGCTAATTCATCAACAACTAACGTTACAAGATCTACAACACGACGAGAGTAGCCCCACTCGTTATCATACCAAGCAAGCACTTTCACTTTACGATCACCCATTACTATTGTAGATAAACCATCAATAATAGCTGAGTGTGTATTTGTATTAAAGTCGATAGACACTAAAGGCTCTTCGCTGAATTCTACAATTCCTTTTAACGCACCGTTTGCAACAGTTTTGAATGCTTCATTAATATCTTCAACTGTTACATCACGTTTTACGTCTACTACTAAATCAACAAGAGACACGTTTGGTGTTGGTACACGAAGTGCCATACCATGAAGTTTTCCGTTTAAGTGTGGAAGAACTTTTGCTAGCGCTTTTGCAGCACCCGTCGTTGTTGGAATGATAGACTGTCCGCAAGCACGCGCTCTTCTTAAATCTTTATGTGGGTTATCAATATTTTTTTGGTCATTTGTATAAGCGTGAACAGTTGTCATTAAACCGTTTTCAATTCCGAACTGCTCATCTAACACCTTTACAACAGGCGCTAAACAGTTTGTTGTACAAGATGCATTTGAAATAACAGTATGTTTTGTAATATCTAATTGGTCTTCGTTCACACCAACTACGATTGTTACATCTTCATTTTTACCAGGTGCTGTTAAAATAACTTTTTTCGCTCCAGCTTCAACATGAAGAATTGCTTTTTCTTTCGAGTTAAATTTACCAGTTGCTTCAATTACAACTTCAACACCTAGATCTTTCCAAGGCAACTCCTTTGGATCGCGGTTGTTTAAAAGGCGAATCATTTTCCCATCAACTAGTAAGTGATCTTCAAATGCTTCCACTGTTCCGTCAAACTTTCCATGAACTGTATCATATTTAATTAAATGCGCTAACGTTTCTGATGGATAGCTTGCATTGATTGCTACAATTTTGAATGCGCTTTCTTTTATTGCTTGACGAAATACCATTCTCCCGATACGTCCAAATCCATTAATTGCCACACGAGTCATAATATGTTATCCCCCTTGAATGCGTTATACTATTTATCTCCAATCCCAATAATAGTATAACACAAAAAGGAGATATGTCACTAAGCATTTTCATTAATTTCACAATTTTTTAATCAATAATGTTCCATTCTTTCAAAATAGAAGCTAATTGTGTTTTCGTTCCAGTAATTGTGCCATCATTATAAATCACCTCATCTGCCTTCTTTACTTTTTCTTCTAATGGCATTTGAGATTGAATACGAGCCGTTGCTTCTTCTTCTGAAAAGTTATTTCGTTTCATTAAACGTTCCAATTGCGTATTCGGTGTGACTGCTACAACTAAAACACGATCAACGAGATTTGTTAATTTACTTTCAAACAAAAGAGGGATATCTAACACAACCGCTTGCATACCTTCTTTTATGTACATCTCCTTTTGTGCATTCATTTCTTCACGCACTGCAGGATGAACAATTTCGTTTAACTGCAATCGTTTTTCTTCATTATAAAAAACGACACTCCCAAGCTTTGGTCGATCAAGCTCTCCATCTTTTTGTAACACTTCCGTTCCGAACACCTCTACAATTTTGTTATATGCCGGTTTTCCTCGTTCTACAACTTCTCGCGCAATAATATCTGCATCAATAACCGGTATACTCATTTCACGAAACATTTCTGATACCGTACTTTTTCCGCTTGCAATGCCTCCTGTTAATCCAATTACTACTGTCATAATAATCCTCCTCACAATATTAAAGGCGCGAAACTAATGTTCCACGCCCATACTTACATTTTCCAAATTCCAATAATAATGAGTAATACCCCAGGCAGGAATGTAAATTTTTGTAACCATTTCATATTTGATAAAATCGTACCTAGCTTCATTCCAATAAATAAAAATAAAGAACTCATAACCGCGACTAATGCCGCCATCATCGCGGGTGCATAACCTAATAAAGATGCACCAATTCCAGCACCAAACGAATCTATAGAAAGAGCGATACCGAGAAGTAGCGCTTCTCCTGCAGAGATAGTTCCTGATTTATCAAAATCCGCAACAGTCGGCTTCCGCAAAATTTGAATCACTAACCCTAGCGAAGCAATTTCTAGTTTCCAAACCTTCTCCTCTTGCTTCGGTTCTTCTTTTTTATCACTTCGAAAAAATTGATATAATACCCAAATACCTATTCCAATAAGAACAAATCCGCCGATACGCGTTGCGATAACAGGTGAAAATATTTTCGCGATCATATGTCCAATTCCCATGGAAACGAGCATTACAGCTGCTGAACAGATCCCGATAATTATAATTGATCTTAGTGGAATTCTTACGCTCCTTAACCCGTATGTTAGCCCTACACTACAGCTATCTAAGCTTAATGTAAAAGCTAATAAAATAAGAGATAAATAAAGGTACATCGGTAAGCTCCTCCCTTATACATAGCTCTGCTCTATGTATATGACAAATGCCTATCCGATGTTATCCCTTTTCTATATTCTAGGTTGGCAAATTGGGCAGTAATGTGTTCCCCTTCCGCCAACAACTGTTTTTTCTAATAGCGTACCGCAAGTCACACACGGTTCTCCTTTTTTCCCATATACATTTAGAAGTTCCTGGAACGAACCAATTTGTCCTTGTGAATTAATATACGTTCTAATTGTACTTCCGCCTCGCTTAACAGCTTCGCCCAGCGTTGTAACAATCGCCTCGTAAATTCTTTCTATTTCTTCTTCTGTTAAAGATGCAGCTTCTCGTTCTGGGTGAATTTGAGAACGGAATAATACTTCATCTACATATATATTTCCAAGCCCTACTAAAAGACGCTGATCTAATAATACGACTTTTATTTTTCGATTTGTTTTTTGCAATCTTTCTTGTAAATACTGCGGTGTTAATTCAGCATCAAATGGCTCCGGGCCTAAGTCAGCAAGAGGCATTTGATTCAACTCTTCACCTTTCTTAAAGAGATGCATCGTACCAAACTTCCTCACATCTTTATAATGTAATTCAGTTCCATCTGTAAATAAGAAACGGACGTGCGTATGTTTATCAATCGGCTCATCCTCTTGATGAAGTAAAAACTTACCTTCCATGCGCAAATGTGAAACAATGACATAATTCGTTACATATAAAAGCAAAAACTTTCCTCTTCGCTTTATATTTTCAATTGTCTCGCCTCTTAGCATTTCTTTAAAAATTTCTGCATCATCCGGTCGTTTTACTATTTTGGGATAAGTAATAACGACATCTTCAATCGTTTTTCCTGTTACAAGATTTTCAAGCGTCCGTCTAACGTTTTCAACCTCTGGTAATTCCGGCATTTCATCACGTCCTTATTTCGCATCGTACCAAGTTGGACCGTAAGAATAATCAACTTTCAATGGAACGGCTAGTTCAATTGCATGCTCCATTACTTCAGGTACAAGCTTCTCTAATTTTTCAATTTCTTCTTTTGGTGCTTCAAATATCAATTCATCGTGTACTTGCAGAAGAAGACGTGCTTGTAATCCTTCTTCTTCTAGACGATCTGCCATAATAATCATCGCTTTTTTAATAATATCAGCCGCACTACCTTGAATTGGTGTATTCATAGCTGTACGCTCAGCAAAGCTACGTAAATTGAAATTACGACTCGTAATTTCCGGAATGTAACGGCGACGATTTAATAATGTAACCACATATCCTTTTTGTTTCGCATCTTTTACGATTTCATCCATGTATTCTTGTACACCAGGGAAACTTTCTAAATACTTTTCAATAAATTCCGCTGCTGCTTTTCTTGTAATTCCTAAGTTTTGCGAAAGACCATAATCACTAATACCATACACAATTCCGAAGTTAACAGCTTTTGCTTGTCGTCTCATGTTAGATGTTACTTCATCTTTCCCAACACCAAATACATCCATAGCTGTTTTCGTATGAATATCCATGTCATGTTGGAACGCTTCAACTAACCCTGGATCATTTGCAATATGAGCAAGCACACGAAGTTCGATTTGTGAATAATCAGCCGCGTACATGATCCATCCTTCTTCTGATGGAACGAATGCCTGACGAATCTTTCTTCCTTCTTCTAATCGAATCGGGATATTTTGTAAGTTCGGATCTGTTGAACTTAATCGACCTGTTTGCGTTAACACTTGATTAAAACGAGTATGGATTTTAGATGAATCTTCATGTACAACTTTCAATAAACCTTCAATGTACGTTGAATTTAGCTTTCCTAATTGACGGTAATGTAAAATATTTGGAATAATTTCATGACGATCCATAAGTTTATCTAATACATCCGCCGACGTAGAATAACCTGTTTTCGTCTTTTTAATAACTGGTAAATTTAAATTCTCAAACAGAATAACCCCAAGTTGCTTCGGTGAATTAATATTAAATTCTGTTCCCGCAAGCTTATAAATTTCCTGTTCCATTTCCTTTAATCTACCTGCAAGTTCTTCTCCCATATTACGAAGACGCTCCGTATCAACTTTTACACCTTTCACTTCCATATCAGCTAATACACGTGCAAGTGGTAATTCTAATTCCGTAAATAATTCATATTGCTCGTTCTTTTTTAATTCTTCTAAGAACGTTTGCTTTACATCATATAATACATGCACTTTACGAGCTATATGCTCCGCTACTACCTCTAGCTCCGGAACAGCACGCTTCGCACCTTTTCCGTAAACTTCTTCATCTGATTTTACGGCATGCGTTTCTTTCATTTTCGCTACAGTACGGAAATCTTTATCCGTATCAGCTGGATCAAGTAAATAAGCAGCGATTAATAAATCAAAGTCAATTCCTTGAATATCTACACCTTTCCACTTGAGGGCAACGATAGCACGCTTCGCATCAAATGTATGTTTTCTCATTTCTCCATTTGCAAGCCACTCTTTAAAAGCATCCGATTTAAGAGCAACATCGGCTGGAATGAAGTAACAACCATTTTCATTTTGAATACCAAAACCTTGAATATCGGCTTTATGATAATTATCTTCTTGCACTTCAACAATAAGCGCACTATCTTGCTGAAGCATTTCTTCTGTAACTTCTTCTACAATATCAAATGTAATATCATCTAATTCAGCTGGAGCCGTTTCCTCCGGCGTAACACCTAACTTATTTAAAAGGGATGTAAATCCTAAATTCTCGAACATTGGAATCAAATCGCTTGGTTCATACCCTTTATATTCCATATCATCTACATGCACAGTAATCGGTGCGTCTGTAATAATAGTCGCAAGTTCTTTACTCATAAGAGCTTGTTCTTTATTCGCTTCTAACTTTTCTTTTAATTTCTTTCCACTCACTTGATCTAAGTTTTCATATACTGCTTCTACCGTTTCAAATTGCGTTAATAATTTAATGGCGGTCTTCTCACCAACACCTGGTACACCTGGAATGTTATCCGATTGGTCTCCCATTAAACCTTTCATATCGATAATTTGCTTTGGTGATAAGCTATATTTCTCAAATAAAGCTTCTTTCGTATATTCATCTACTTCCGTAATCCCTTTGCGAGGAATACATACGAGTGTATTATCTGAAACAAGTTGCAGTAAATCTTTATCTCCTGAAATAACTTTAACATGAAACCCTTGCTCACTCGCTTCTTTCGCTAACGTTCCCATAATGTCATCCGCTTCATAATTTTCCAGCTCATAACGCGGTACATTGAATGCATCAAGCACCTCACGAATAAACGGGAATTGCTCTGATAACTCAGGTGGAGTCTTTTGACGCCCTCCCTTGTAATCACTATACGTTTTATGACGGAATGTTGTTTTCCCCGCATCAAATGCCACAAGCATATGCGTCGGTTTTTCTTCCTCTAGTATCCTCATTAACATCATTGTAAAACCATAAATTGCGTTCGTATGTATACCTTTGTCGTTATTTAAAAGCGGTAGTGCAAAGAAAGCACGATACGCGATATTATTACCATCTACTAATACGACTTTTTTTTCCAAACTACAAACCTCCCCATACATATTTGAAACGATTTTTCCCACAGAAAAAAACCGTTCCTGTCCTCTCTCTATATTAACATGACTAATAGAGAGAAGAAAAATAACGGTTTTTTTCTATCATATATAAACAGACTTACATTGGCATAAAGGGAAGTGACGAGAATAGCATAACTACTCTCGTCCAAAATTACTCCTTGGATGAAGGGGTTTTCATATATTATATTAACAGAGCTTTATTAATATTTAATTAAGCCATTGTTAATATATTGTAAATATCCTTCATCCTATTTTTCAGTAGCTGATTTTGGTAAAACAACTGTAAATGTTGTTCCTTCCCCAACCTCACTATCCACCGTAATCGTACCTTGATGCGCTTCAACTAAATGTTTTACAATTGATAAACCAAGACCCGTTCCACCCGTATTTCTACTTCTTGCTTTATCCACTCGGTAAAAGCGTTCAAAAATACGCGGAATTTCCTCTTTACTAATACCAATTCCAGTATCAGATACTTTTATATAAGCATTATATTTATCTTCTGCCAATTCAACAGAAACAACGCCTCCAGCCGGTGTGTATACAATCGCGTTATTAATTAAATTAATAAAGATTTGTTTCAAGCGGCCTGGATCTCCAATAACGGAAACTCGTTTCAATGCATTCACTTGTAAAGAGATTTCTTTTTCTCCCGCTTTATTATCAAGCACCATATGAATATCTTCAAGAAGTTCCTTCATATCAACGGTCCCCATATTTAGTTTAAACCCTTGTTGCTCGATCTTTGACAAGTCTAATAAATCTTCAATTAATCCTTGCATGCGTTCACTTTCTTTTAAAATAATATGTAAGAAATGTTCGCAGAATTTTTTATTATCCATAGCCCCATCCAAGAGCGTTTCTGAAAAACCTTTAATAGAAGTAATTGGCGTCTTTAGTTCATGAGAAACATTCGCTAAAAAGTCTTTTCTCATTTGTTCTAATTTCTTTAACTCTGTTATGTCATGGAACACAAGAACAATACCTTTCCATTCATGGTTCGTCCCGATAATCGGCGCTCCATATACTTCAAAATGCTTTCGCTCAATTCCAAGCGGCAATAACATTTGTTTACGCACTTTCACTTCTGTCATAAAGATTTCTTCCACAAGCTCAATAATTTCTGTATGGTGAAATGATTCATAATATAAGCGATCTAAATATTCTTCATCTGTTACGTGGAAAGTTTCCTTATAAGAACGGTTTACAAGGTTTATATAACCGCGGCTATCAATTAAAATCATTCCACTTCCCATATTTTCAATTAACGTATGCAGACGATCCTGTTGCATTTCCTGCTCAAGAGTCATCTCTTGTAAATTACGAGCTAAAATATTAATCGCTTTACTCAGCATCCCTGTTTCATCCGAATGACTTTCATAAGCGCGTGCTTTATAATTTCCCTTCGCTAATTCAATGGCAACTTTCGTAACCGATTCAATCGGCCTAATATATTGCCCCGTAATTTTCATACCTAAAAATACGACTACGAGACAAGCGATAACAAATCCTATAATTAATAATCCCCACGTTTTTTGATGTACGTCTTTCAATGGCTCAATTGTACTTTTCACCAAAATATATCCTTGTTTTCCTGCTAGATCTTGAACGAACACCGCATGATAAAATTCATTCTTTTGATCTGTTTCTTGCGTAATCACTTTACTTCGTTGTTTTGCTGCTTCAGAAGAAAGTTCTTTAATCATCTCTTGATTAAATGCAGATGGTTGCCCTCCGCTATATTGAACTTTCTTTTTTTCATCAACAAATATAATAGAAGCTGGTATTTTTTCTTCTAACTTTTCAAATACATAAGGCTTTTTTAAAACAGCATCAAACCCTTGCTCTTCTGCTAATACCGCAACATACTGTGTCTCTTTTATCATTCTCTCTTTAGCATGATCTATATAGTAGTTTTCAAATACAGTTTCTAATAATACACCTAGTCCAACTAAAATAAAAACGATAAGAGAAACAAATGTAAAAAGAAGCCTGGAACGAAACTTATTCATCCACTTTTGGCTCCTCTAATTTATAACCTAAACCACGTATCGTTTTAATGTACGTCGGTTTTTTCGTATTTTGTTCAATTTTATCGCGCAAATGGCTAATATGGACATCAACAATTCTTGTATCACCGGCAAAATCATAATTCCATACAGCACTTAATAATTGGTCACGAGTTAATACACGACTTTTATTTTTCGCAAGATAAACAAGTAACTCAAATTCTTTCGGTGTTAATTCCAGTTTCCTTCCTTGGAAGTACGCTTCATAAAACTCCGGTAAAATTTTAAGCTCTCCAATTTTGATGCTCTCTTCATCTGGCGATTCTGAAACTTGTTCTTCCTGCTGTAATTTCGTACGGCGCAAAATCGCCTTCACACGAGCAACAACTTCCCTTGGACTAAATGGCTTCGTCATATAATCATCAGCCCCAAGCTCAAGACCTAGCACCTTATCAAATTCATCATCTTTTGCTGTTAACATTAAAATCGGCGTCATAATACGCTGCAATCGTAATTCTTTACAAACTTCCATACCATCCATTTTTGGAAGCATTAAATCTAATATAATTAAATCTGGGCGTTCTGTAGTCGCTTTTTGAAGCGCCATTTCTCCATCCATTGCTGTAATAACTTCAAACCCAGCTTGTTGTAAATTAAATTCAATTAAAGTTAAGATAAATTCCTCATCATCAACTACTAAAATACGATTGTTCATTCTTTTCCTCCAAGTTATAGACTTGAAACCTTCTTCATCCTAGTATTTTCCCCGTTATTCTCATCATACTAGAAAACAAGGTCTCCCTCAATATAATTGTCTATTTATGGAGCTCGTTTGTACTAGAGTTTCGGAAAATAAAAGCAATCGTAACTTCATTCCCTCTATCCGGTCGCTATCCAAACTTTATAGATGCATCTATCTTTTTTAAACTCTTTTTCCGTATGAACTATAAACTCTCGATTTTGCGCTAGGAAAAACGAAAGAGCATACGCTATTTTATAATCTGGTGTTTCATATCCATCAAATACTTTCCCGTACATTTCATTCGCGATTGAATCGGCCCATACTTCAGCTTCTCTTATCGTTTCAAAAACAATGTCTTCCCTCTCCCATTTCACAGTTATATCACCCTTTCCAAACAAAAAGTAGCGCTAGCATACCCTTAATAAGAATATGACTAACGCTACTTTTATATCATTCTAACTTTCATTTTTTAAAAATTATCTAATGCTTTTTCCATAATGGAAACAGATTTAAAAGGTGGTGTTACTGTTAATGAACCTTTTACAACAGTTTCTCCTTTTTCATCATGAGCAAATACAAGCATATCAATTGTATGTTCCTCCTCTGAAACAGCCACAACTTCAAAGTGGATTTGTAACGTTTCATAATGGTGAACATGTTTCACGAACGTAAGGTCCTTCCTAGTAATATGACTGCCTGGACCTGGTAAATATTTCGTAACCGCCGTTGTAATCAGTCCCGTTAGCATAATGCTTGGGACAATCGGCTTTTCATACGGAGTTTGGGATGCGTAATCATGCTGAATATATAATGGATTGGCATCATTCGTTAACCCTAAGTACAATAACAAATCTTTATCCTCAATTTTTTCAGTGATAGATAATTTCTCTCCTACTGTAATTTCATCCATTCTACGACCAATTTGAACTTTTTTCTTTAACATGTTACAACCCCCTCCGATTTTTTCACCTTATTATCCTACTAAAAGCGATACCTTATCCGAAATTTACTGTGATGAGGGCAATGTATAGTATAAGTCTATAGTTTCATTATAGGATACACCAAATGATAGCGTTTTCATATTATTTCAAAAAAACATTTCAATATATAGTAGAAAAAGATTCGGGGCCCCGAATCTTTTTCCACTTATATTTAATTATTAAACAAGAACTTTCATAACGTTACGTACAGATTCTACAGAGCGATCTAACGCTTCTTTCTCATCTGCAAGAAGTTCTAATTCAATAATTTTTTCAATTCCGTTACCACCTAGAATTACTGGTACCCCTAAGTAAAGGTCACTATAACCATATTCACCTTCAAGGTACGCAATAGCTGGTAATACACGGCGTTGATCTTTCAAGATCGCTTCTGTCATTTCAACTAAAGAAGCTGCTGGTGCGTAATATGCACTACCGTTTCCTAATAAGCCTACAATCTCACCGCCACCTTTACGTGTACGTTCTACGATTGCTTCTAAACGCTCTTTTGGAATTAATGTTTCTAACGGAATGCCACCTGCATAGGAATAGCGTACAAGAGGTACCATATCGTCACCATGTCCACCAAGAACAAATCCTGTAATGTCTTTCACAGAAAGGTTTAACTCTTGTGAAATAAATGTACGGAAACGAGCTGTATCTAATACACCCGATTGACCGATAACACGCTCTTTCGGGAATCCTGCTTCTTTAAATACAGAATATGTCATTGCATCAACTGGATTTGTTAATACAAGAATAATCGCATTTGGTGAATGTTTTGCAATGTCGCGCGTAATACTTTTCATAATTTTAGAGTTTGTTGCTACTAAGTCATCACGGCTCATACCAGGCTTACGCGCAATACCTGCTGTAATAACGACAACGTCAGAATCAGCAGTATCTGCGTAATCAGATGTACCAATAATGTTAGCATCAAAACCTTGTACTGGGCTCGCTTCTAACATATCTAACGCTTTCCCTTTTGTTGGATTTTCCAGCTGTGGAATGTCCACTAATACAACATCTGCAAGTTCTTTTTGTCCTAATAAGAATGCTGTTGTTGCTCCTGTAAATCCTGCACCGATGACTGAAACTTTCTTGCGTTTGATTGTCATAATTTACCCCCCGCTTTAATTATGCGTTTTTGATTATCGCTACATCCATGTTTTTAATAAGTTCATTAGCGAACTCAGAACATTTCACTTCTGTTGCACCTTCCATTAAGCGTGCGAAATCATAAGTTACTACTTTTGATTCAATTGTTTTCTCAACTGAATCAGTTACTAAATTCGCAGCTTCGTTCCATCCTAAGTGCTCTAATAATAATACACCAGAAAGAAGAACTGAAGATGGGTTTACTTTATCTAAACCTGCATATTTTGGAGCTGTACCATGTGTAGCTTCAAAGATAGCATGTCCAGTCACATAGTTAATGTTTGCACCAGGTGCAATACCAATTCCACCTACTTGTGCAGCAAGTGCATCAGAGATGTAGTCTCCGTTTAAGTTCATTGTTGCAACAACATCAAACTCACGTGGACGAGTTAAAATTTGTTGTAAGAAGATATCTGCAATAGAATCTTTTACGATGATTTTCCCAGCCACTTCTGCGTCTGCCATCGCTTTATTCGCTGCATCTTTTCCATCTTTTTCAACAATGCGATCATATTCAGCCCAAGTAAATACTTTGTCGCCGAATTCTTGTTCCGCTACTTCGTAACCCCAGTTTTTGAAAGCACCTTCTGTAAATTTCATAATGTTTCCTTTATGAACTAATGTAACAGAAGAGCGTTTTTCGTTAATTGCATATTGAATTGCAGCGCGAACAAGACGCTTTGTCCCTTCCTCTGAAATTGGTTTAATACCAATCCCTGATGTTTCTGGGAAGCGGATTTTATTAACACCCATTGCTTCTTTTAAGAAAGCAAGAACTTTTTCTGCTTCTGGAGAACCTTGTGCATATTCAATTCCAGCGTAAATGTCTTCTGTATTTTCACGGAAAATAACCATATCAGTATCTTCCGGACGTTTTACAGGTGAAGGAACACCTTCAAAATAGCGAACTGGACGTAGACATACATATAAATCTAATTCTTGACGAAGCGCAACGTTTAGAGAACGAATACCACCACCAACTGGAGTTGTAAGTGGACCTTTAATTGCGATTAAATATTCACGAATTAAATTTAAAGTCTCTTCTGGTAACCACTCGCCTGTTTGGTTGAATGCTTTTTCCCCTGCAAGCACTTCTTTCCAAACGATTTTCTTCTCACCATCATAAGCTTTTTCAACTGCTGCTTCTATTACGCGAGATGCTGCAGCCCAAATATCAGGACCAATTCCATCTCCTTCGATAAATGGAATAATCGGATTGTTTGGTACATTCATAACACCATTAGTTACAGTAATTTTTTCACCTGTCGTCAATGTGATAACCCCCATGTTTGAAATTTCATATGTATGAAACTGAGGGAATAACCCCTCAGTTCAAACCGTTATTCAAATTTAAATATTCTAATCATTACATCTTCCCAAAAAAATCAGACTTTTGAAAGCGTATTTTCACTATCAAAATAGTGTTTTTCGCTTATCGTTGCGCTAGCGGAACGTACACTTGATGTGTCGGTCCATCATAATCAGCACGCGGACGGATTAAACGGTTGTTTTCATATTGTTCTAGAATATGAGCTAACCAGCCTGACATACGGCTAATTGCAAAGATAGGTGTAAATAAGTCATGGTCAATTCCTAAACAATGGTATACAGAAGCTGAATAGAAATCAACATTTGGTGGAAGACCTTTTTCTTTTGTTACAATGTCTTCAATTTTGATAGACATATTATACCATTTGTCTTCTCCTAAAAGCACGCATAATCTCTTAGACATTTCGCGTAAGTGTTTCGCGCGTGGATCACCATGCTCATATACGCGATGACCAAATCCCATAATTTTCACTTTATTTTGAAGAGCATTATGAATATATGATTCTACATTTTCTTCTTCGCCAATTTCAGTTAACATCTTCATTACATTTTCATTTGCCCCACCGTGAAGAGGACCTTTTAATGCACCGATTGCTGCTGTAATACCAGAATACACATCTGAAAGTGTAGCTACGCAAACACGTGCAGTAAATGTAGAAGCGTTTAACTCATGATCGGCATGAAGTACAAGTGCCTTATCAAAAGCCTCAATTTCAACTTCATTTGGCTCACGATCATTTAACATGTACAAGAAGTTTGCAGCTAATGATAGATCTTTTCTTGGCTCAACAACATCTAAACCTTTGCGAATTCTTGCATAAGCCGCAATTAAAGTTCCGACTTGAGCCTGTAATTTAACCGCTTTCAAATAATTAGACTTTCCATCCATTATTTCAGCGCTATCATCATATAATGATAGCATGGAAATCGCAGTTCGTAAAACCGACATCGGGTGCGCGATTTTTAAATCTACTTGTTTCAAATATGTTAAAATCTCACCTGGTACTTTATAGTATTCAGATACTGTTCCACTAAATTCCGCTAGTTCTTTTTCGTTAGGAAGCTTGCGGTGCCATAATAAGTACACTACTTCTTCGAACGTAGCATTCTCAGCTAAATCATCAATATTATACCCAACATAAGTTAATGTATCATCAATAATAGAGCTCACAGATGATGTTGTTGCTACTACCCCTTCTAAACCTCGAATAACAGTCATGACATTCTCTCCTTTTCCTGAAAATTCTCCCAACCTTGCTCCTTATATCTATTTGCTCCCCTTATAAATTATGAACGCTCGTTCACTCTTTAGGCAAGCAAAATGCACGTTCATGCAAATTTATTGCGATGTTCCCCTCTTATTGTCCATTGCTTAAATGGAAAGCATGAGCGTGAATGTCTCCCCGAATCCTCACGCTCAGAACAACAAGTTAGTGAGGAAAATGAATTCCGAAGAGTTTATGATAAAAACAACATAAAACAATATCATTATAAAATTGTTTTATGTTGTTTTTATTTTATCTGGTGTAAAGTCTCTGCTGTTATGTAACTTTTCAAAGTTTCTAATCCTATTATAAACAATTATCTGACTTTTGTGAACAGAAAGAATTCAAAAATTTTATATTACTATAAAATTCCTTATTTAAACATCTGTATAATACTCATAACTGCATAGGCAATTCCAGCCCCAATTAATGGACCTACAGCGACTCCATTAAATAAAGCTACAGCTATAATTGTCCCAAAAACAAGTGCGGTTGTAATATGTGGGTCCGTCGTCAATAATTGTACGCCGCCTTTCGCTAACAAAGCGACCGCCACACCTGAGGCTAAAGCAATCCATGCATAATACGATTTCGCTGCTTCTCCGAGTTGTTTAAAGCCTATTTCTCCTGTCGCAATTGGTACGAGCACTGCTATTGTAATGACTGTTACACCAAGGTTAATCCCTTTCGTTTGTAGATAAGGAAAGACTTTATCTCCTAAAAACGTAAATTTCAATAAGAATAACACTCCAATAGCTACAGTAAGCGATTGGTTTTTAGCAATAAGTCCTATAATAAGTAGTATGAATAAAAATAACGTTGACTGACTAATCATGTTTTCACTTCCTTTCTGAAAATAATGAACTCGCTTCCAAACAAAAATACCTTTAAACTTATCGTTATACATGCTATATCGATGTATATGCAACAATAACCACTTCATTTTTTTCATATTTTAAAATGACAAACTGAAACTCTAACCATCAAAAATTTAAGCATGTATACATTTTTAGAAACGGCCGTCTCTCCTTTCTTTTCTATTAAGAAACAGGTAAAATAAAAAGAAGAGAAAATGAAGTTTTTACCATATAGTAGAAGCATCAACACCAAGCTTTTCCGGTCACTCATATATTGAAAAAGCAGGAAAAATCCATCATTCCACTATAACATAAAGTGAAACTTTGATCAGTGAATCTCACTAGTTATAAGTTGAACGAATTAGGATAATCCAAATTGGAATGGGAGGTATACATCTTTGAACCGAAACTTACTATATATGATATTACGACTCATATTTGTCATTGTAGCAACGGTAGTTGGGTTCTATGCATTGCTGTACATGTCAGGTCTTATCTACCCTTTTATTATCGCTTTTGCATTCGCTTATTTGATTAATCCTGTCGTCAATTTCCTTAATCAAAAACTACAATTCCCTCGCGCATTAGCGGTACTCGTTAGCTTAATTCTCGTATTCGGAGCTATCGTTGGACTTGTTACATACCTTGTAACTGAAGCAATATCTGCCACAACGTACTTACTACAAATTGTTACAGTTAAGTTTCCAGATATCGTTGCATTCGCCCAACAATTTGCACTTAATCATATTATGCCTCTCTATGATGATTTAATCTCTAAATTTAATCATCTCGGAGAACCACAGCGATACACTATTACACAAAACATTCAAAACTTAGGCACCGAAGCAACGACACAAATGAAAGAACTTTTAACCGCCATTATAAGTGGGTTAACAAATTTCATTAGTGCATTACCAACAACTTTAACTGTCCTTGTCTTCGTCTTATTAGCCACCTTCTTCATTAGTTACGATTGGCACCGTCTTGCTCATAAAGTAAGAAAACTTCTACCTAATCGTTTGCATGGATACGGAAAAACTATTTTTGTCGATTTAAGAAAAGCTTTGTTTGGTTTTGTTAAAGCGCAACTTACACTCGTATCTATGACAACTATCATTGTACTAATCGGCCTTTTAATATTACGCGTGCCATACGCAATTACTATCGCGATTATTACAGGGGTTGTAGATTTACTCCCGTATTTAGGAACTGGAGCCGTATTCGTTCCTTGGGTTATATACGTATTTTTCACAGGCGATACTGCATTCGCCATCGGTCTTCTCATCCTATACATCGTCGTGATTGTCCAAAGACAAATCATGGAGCCAAAAGTACTTTCATCTAATATTGGACTAGATCCATTAGCGACACTCATCGCTCTATTTGTCGGCTTTAAGCTCTTTGGTTTTTTAGGATTAATCATCGGTCCAGTCATATTAGTACTACTTAATACATTACACAAAGCTCATGTATTCCACGACTTATGGAAATTCATTAAGGGTTCACCATCAAAATAATATTTCCTAATTCATACACAATAAAAAATCAACTGTAATCAGTGGGAAATTCCCACTGATTACTCACTGTACTTTTTTGTACTACCTACATCTATAAGAGAATTTCCTAAAAAAGGATAATCCTCTTATTTTTTTGCATAAAAACGCATATTTTAGGACGAAAATACATTTTTATTCTATATATTTTATAATTATTACTTACATTTATTACTTTTTATGTAAACGAATAAATATACAAAACGAGGCAGATGAACCCTTTAATCAGTAATTTTTCTTCTCCTGTCTAACTTCTGCTCACTAGTCGAATCTTACTACAAGCAAAAAACATCATCCTAATGTAACACTTTTCATTCACAAGAACCCTCTGCATCCTATCGTTTAATAACTAACAAAAATCCAACCCGAGCAGGAAGCTAACAATTGACTATAAATAGCAAATAAAAAAATAACGCGTAGATCGCTATAATCTACGCGTTATTTCTGAACAATAATAGTAGTTCTCTTTCTAAATTTCCAATCAATCCACTTCATAACAGCCGGCTTCAATAAAGCCCTCGTTATAGGAACAACAAAGATAAAACCTATTATATCCGTCACATATCCAGGCAGTACTAAAAGAATACCTCCTACGAATATAAAAATACCATCTAGAACCGCATCACCCGGCATTTCTCCTCTATTTAACCTAAATTGAATCTCTCTAAGTACTTTAAACCCTTGTCGTTTCGCCAAATATACACCTACAATACCCGTAAATACAATCATAGCGAACGTAGACCATAAACCTATTACATGACTCGATCCTATTAACACCGTAATCTCAATCGCCGGCACTAAAATAAGTAAGAACAGTAACCACTTCATAGCTCGCACTCCTTCATATTTCATTTAAAAGGTTTGAAATTATCACCCTTGCAAACCCCCTTATAAGCCCCTTAAAACGCTCATACAAGCTTCACAAAGGACAAATAACCCTCTTCCCGCTAAACATTATAATAAACGTTTTTCAAAGCGATTTCAGGTATTTAAAGCTATCTCTATCCTTTTTTGTGTAAAAAAAAGAGAAGGACTCCGATCCTTCTCTCCGTATTACTTCTTATAGCACTTCCGCATGTCCATTATAAACAATTCCGCGTGCTGCATCAACTGTTACTTCTTGGCCATTTTTTAAAGTTGTTGTTACGCCGTTTACACCAACGATAACAGGAATACCGATTGATACACCTACAACAGCTGCATGGCTTGTTAGACCGCCTTCTTCTACAACTAGAGCAGCAGCTTTTTCAATTGCAGGAATCATATCTTTATCAGTGCTTGTCGTAACAAGGATATCACCTTTGTTTACGTTCGCTACAGCTTCAGCAGCTGTTTTCGCTACAACTACTTTACCTTTTGCAGATTTACGACCGATTCCTTGCCCTTTAGCAACTTTTTCACCAACAACGTGGATTTTCATTAAGTTTGTTGTACCAGTTTCAGCAACTGGTACACCAGCAGTGATTACTACAGTATCTCCAAGTCCGATTAGACCCGCATCCATACCTGTTTGAATTGCTGTATCTAACATTTCGTCAGTAGAAGCTGCACGTTTCTCAGACATAAATGCTTGAACACCCCAAACAAGTGCAAGACGACGTCCTACTTGCTCGTCAGATGTCACAGCTACGATTGGAGATTTCGGACGGTATTTAGAGATCATTTTCGCAGTATGTCCACTTTCTGTTGGAGCTACGATTGCAGCTACATCAAGAGCAAGTGCTGTATGCGCAACAGATTGGCTAATTGCATCTGTAATTGTTGGAGTGAACTCTTTAATGCGTTTTTTGAACATATCTTCGTATTGTAATGATTTTTCAACACGTACTGCAATGTTCGCCATCATTGTTACTGATTCTACTGGGTATTGACCCGCTGCAGTTTCACCAGAAAGCATGATTGCATCTGTGCCATCGAAGATTGCGTTTGCTACGTCACTTGCTTCCGCACGAGTTGGACGTGGGTTACGTTGCATAGAATCTAACATTTGTGTTGCAGTAATAACTGGTTTGCCTAATACGTTACATTTTTTGATTAGACGTTTTTGTACTAATGGTACTTCTTCTGGTGGAATTTCTACACCCATATCACCACGAGCAACCATTAAACCGTCAGAAACTTCTAAGATTGAATCGATGTTGTCGATACCTTCTTGGTTTTCGATTTTTGGTATAATTTGGATGTATTGAGCGTTATGCCCTTCTAATAATTCACGAATTTCTAATACGTCAGATGCTTTACGTACGAAAGATGCTGCGATGAAATCAACTTTTTGCTCGATACCGAAAACGATATCTTGCACGTCTTTTTCAGTGATACCAGGAAGCTTAATGCTTACGTTTGGTACGTTAACACCTTTTTTATTTTTTACAGTTCCGCTGTTTAATACTTTTGTACGGATGTTTCCGTCAGCTTTCTCGATTACTTCTAGTTCGATAAGACCGTCATCGATTAGAATACGAGAACCTGGATCAACATCATCATAAAGACCAGCATAAGATACAGAGAACTTCTCTGCAGTTCCTAATACTTGTTCAGTAGAAAGAATTACTTCTGCACCTGTTACAAGCTCAGCTTGTCCGTCTACGAAGTCATGTGTACGGATTTCTGGACCTTTTGTATCAAGTAAGATACCAACTGTTTTACCAGTTTTCTTTGAAGCTTCACGAATATTTTTAATACGAGCTCCATGCTCTTCATGGCTACCATGAGAGAAGTTTAAACGAGCAACGTTCATACCCGCTTCCATTAATTGCTCTAATTTCTCAATACTTTCACTAGCAGGACCTATAGTACATACAATTTTAGTTTTACGCATATTGCACCTCCGAAAATTATGAAACCGTTCCCAAATACAAGGCATTAAGCCAATTAGATAGATAATTCTTTAGATAATTGATACATATCTTTATCGATTGTATGCTTTTGAGCTAACGCTTCGATAATGTCATGATCAACAAGTTTATTATTTTGAATACCAACACAACGTCCGCCATTACCAGCAATTAATAATTCAACTGCTCTTGCGCCAAGACGACTAGCTAATACACGGTCTTGTGCACTTGGTGATCCACCACGTTGTACGTGACCTAATACAGTTACACGAGTATCAAAGCTTGTTGCTTCTTCAATGTGCTTACCGATGTCAATTGCACTTCCAACACCTTCAGCTACAACGATAATACTGTGCTTTTTACCACGTTCACTACCGCGTTTCAGACGAGCGATAACATCTTCCATGTCATACTTTTCTTCTGGAATTAAGATAGTTTCTGCACCATCAGCTAAACCAGCCCATAATGCGATATCTCCAGCGTGACGTCCCATTACTTCGATAACATATGTACGTTCATGAGATGTAGCTGTATCACGGATTTTATCAATTGCATCAATAACAGTATTTAAAGCTGTATCAAAACCAATTGTGAAGTCTGTTCCAGGGATATCATTGTCGATTGTACCTGGTACACCTACACATGGGAATCCTTGCTCAGTTAATTTTTTTGCGCCTTGGTACGAACCATCTCCACCAATAACGACAAGTCCTTCAATACCATGTTTCTTTAATTGCTCGATTCCTTTTAGTCGTACTTCTGGGTCTTTAAACTCAGGACATCTTGCTGTATATAATTTTGTACCACCACGGTGGATAATATCGCCAACAGAACCAAGTTCTAATTTTTCAATATGACCAGAAATTAAACCAGCGTATCCATGGTAAATACCATATACTTCAATATCATGGAAAATCGCTTTACGAACAACTGCACGAATGGCAGCATTCATACCAGGTGAATCTCCACCACTTGTTAATACACCAATACGTTTCATTTGTACTCACCTCATAAAGATTATTTGCCTTATAATAAAATAACACGAAAAAATACAAAAACACAATGGAGAAGATGTGTCTTTTCATAATAAAAACGTGCATTCGCGAAGAGGAACGCACGCTTTTCTTATTTTATCCCAATGGAAGCGTTTGAAAACGAAACTTGCCCAATTTTCATATATTTTTCATAACGTTTTTCGATTAATTCATCTTTCGAAATTCCGCTTAATTGTTCAAAAGTTTTCTTAAGCATTAAATCTATATTTTCTGATTGTTTCAAAACATTACGATGTGCTCCGCCTTTTGCCTCTGGAATAATTTCGTCAATTACACCTAATTCTTTCAAATCTAATGCTGTAATTTTCATCGCTTCTGCAGCTTCTTTTGCTTTACCAGCATCTTTCCAAAGAATCGCCGCCGCACCCTCTGGTGTAATAACAGAATAAGTGGAATTTTCCAGCATATGAATGTAATCTCCTACTCCAAGACCTAACGCACCACCGCTACCACCTTCACCGATAACGATACAAATAACAGGTACAGTTAAACCCGCCATTTCAAATAAATTACGGGCAATTGCCTCACTTTGTCCACGTTCTTCAGCTGCTTTACCAGGATAAGCTCCCTTCGTATCGATGAAACAAATAATGGGACGATTAAACTTTTCCGCTTGTTTCATTAGACGCAGTGCTTTTCGATATCCTTCTGGATGAGGCATCCCAAAATTACGACGAATATTTTCTTTCGTATCTTTTCCGCGTTGGTGCCCAATTACAGTTACGGGCATCCCCTTATATTTCGCAATGCCGCCGACAATCGCTGCATCGTCGCCAAATAGGCGATCTCCATGACATTCAAAAAAATTAGTAAATAAGTGCTCAATATAATCGAGCGTTGTCGGTCGTTCTGCATGACGAGCAATTTGAACACGGTCCCATACTTTCATATTGCCGTATATATCTTCCTCTAGTTTTTCTAGCTTGTCTTCCAAAATACGAATCTCCTCACTGAAGTCCATCTGGCTGTTTTTCGTATAGTCTTTCAGTTCACGAATCTTATTTCTTAGCTCAACAACTGGTTTCTCAAATTCTAGCTCTGCCATACAGCCATTTCCCCCCCTTGATGAACTTCTAAAATCTTACGGAGTGATTCTCTCATATCATCACGATGCACCACCGCATCTAATTGACCGTGCTCTAGTAAAAATTCTGCCGTTTGGAAATCTTCCGGTAGTTTCTCACGCACTGTTTGTTCAATTACGCGTCTACCAGCAAATCCGATAAGTGCACCTGGCTCTGCAAGATTGTAATCACCAAGTGAAGCGAAACTCGCTGAAACCCCGCCCGTCGTTGGGTGAGTCATAACAGAAATAAATAACCCTCCTGCATTACTATGCTTTTTCAAAGCTACGCTTGTTTTTGCCATTTGCATTAAACTTAATATCCCTTCTTGCATACGAGCACCACCCGAAGCAGTAAAGATAATAAATGGAACTTGTAAGTCGTATGCCTTTTCAACCGCACGGGCAATTTTCTCTCCTACAACAGAGCCCATGCTGCCCATTCGAAAACGAGAATCCATTACTGCAACAACAACAAGCATGTCATCAATTGTTCCTTCACCAGTTACAACCGCTTCATTCAATTTAGTCTTCTTACGATCGTTTTCTAGTTTCTCTTCATATCCCGGAAACTCAAGTGGATTTAGTGAAACCATCTCTTTGTCATACTCACGAAATGAACCTTCGTCCAATATACTATCAAGGCGTTCCCATGCATTCATCGGATGATGATATCCACAATTCACGCATACTTTTAAATTTTTAAGAAGCTCTTTCGTATACATGATTTTTTTACATTTCGGACATTTTGTCATAACGCCATCTGGTACATCTTTTCGTACTTGTTCTGAAGGTATTGCAGCGTACTTTTTCTTTTTCACGAATAAATCTCTTAGCACAATTTGACCCCCTTCATTGAGAGCTAAGGTTAGCGTAAGAAGAAAATGGGGCTAACACCAATGTTTGATGTTAGCCTTATCTTCTCAATCTGTCTAATAACCTCTCTCTTTACGTTTAACTTTAACCGCTATGCGGTAGAATGTTTGTCATAACGTGTCATGGTCATTTCGACAAATTTTATACATTACGAGTGAAACTGTATATTCTCTACTAATTCATCGTAAATTTTTAATGCATCATTTTCTTGTTTCACTTCCAAAGTAGCATAAAGCTTTCTATACATTTCGATAGAATCTCCTGAAACTTCACAAGAAAGAGTTGCAACGTAATCATTTACGATCATCCAAATGCGATAGAGTAAATAATTATTGAATTGTTCAATAAGTGTTTTAAAGAACGTTTGATGAAGCACCGGAATTGAGCTTTCATTTTCTTCAAGCACTTGGTGTAATTTACTTAGTACTTCAGAAAACGTTTCTTTCGGTAAATTACATACAAGTCGAATCATATCTTTCTCAAGCAATCGTTTTGTTTGTAATAAATCACGAATTGTTTTCTCATCTTGCAGCAAGAACGGAGCAATTAATTGTACAAGACCGTTATCGTAAAAGTTTCGAATAAACGTTCCCTCACCACGTCTCGTTTCAATTAATCCTACCAGTTCTAACGCACGTAATGCTTCTCTTACAGAGGAACGTCCAACATTTAAGCGTGAACTTAACTCACGCTCAGATGGCAAACGATCCCCTGCTACTAAACAATCCTCTTCCATAATGGAACGGATTTTTTTTACAATTTCGAGATATACTTTTGTATTTGATGATGTCAATGGAAATTCCTCGCTTATTCTTTACCAATCAGCGCTAATTGTTTTGTTTTCTCAGCGACTTCATTTGGATCTACTTGACGGCGAGCTACTCCTGTCTCCATTGCTGCTTTCGCAACGTAAGCCGCTACTTGAGGCGCTACACGCGCGTCAAATGGTGCTGGAATGATATGATCTGCATTCAACTCATCCTCTGATACAAGCTCTGCAATGGCCTGTACAGCTGCCATCTTCATTTCTTCATTAATTTGTGTCGCATGTACATCAAGTGCACCGCGGAAAATCCCTGGGAACGCTAGTACATTATTTACTTGGTTCGGGAAGTCAGAACGACCTGTTCCAACAACAGCTGCGCCCGCTGCTTTTGCCAATTCTGGCATAATTTCTGGAACCGGATTCGCCATTGCAAAAATAATTGCATCGTCATTCATTGTACGAACCATCTCTTCAGTTAATGCACCTGCTGCAGATACACCAATGAATACGTCCGCACCTTGTAAAACGTCAGCTAAAGAACCTTCTATACGACTCTTATTTGTATATTTTGCAACTTCATCTTTCACCGGATTCATACCGACAGGACGACCTTCATAGATTGCACCTTTACGGTCACACATAATAACGTCACGTACACCATAGCGATATAAAAGTTTAATGATTGCAATACCTGCTGCACCTGCACCATTTGCGACAACTTTAATGTCAGACATTTTCTTTCCAACTAACTTCAGCGCGTTCACAAGGCCTGCTACTGTTACGATAGCTGTTCCGTGTTGATCATCATGGAATATTGGAATGTTTGTCTCTTTTTTCAAACGTTCTTCAATAACGAAGCAGTTTGGCGCTGCGATATCTTCTAAGTTTACACCGCCAAAAGTTGGCTCCATTAATTTTACAGTTTCAACAATTTTATCTACATCGTTTGTATTTAAGGCAATCGGGAATGCATCTACACCAGCAAAGCTCTTGAATAATACAGCTTTACCTTCCATTACTGGAAGAGATGCTTCAGGTCCAATGTTACCAAGACCAAGTACAGCCGTTCCATCTGTCACAACTGCTACCATATTTCCCTTCATTGTATATTCATATACCTTACTTTTATCGTCATAAATTTCTTTACAAGGCTCTGCAACCCCTGGAGAATATGCAAGACTTAAATCTTTTGCATTTTCTACTTTTACTTTTGATACAGTTTCTAATTTTCCTTGATGCACTTTATGCATGTGAAGTGCTTCTTCACGAAGTGTTGACAAACTATCCACTCTCCTCAAATTATGCTTGCTGATATCAATTTCTCCAAGTGGTCTGACCACGAACACTACTACTATAATAATCGAAGTGTAGGGAAATTGTCCATTATATTTTCACAACGACATTTTCGTCACCGACAATTTCACGAAGTGCTCCTAGACATTCTTCACTTGGATGAATCGATAAACTTCGAGATAATTGTACCATTTTATGTTCCTTTTCATAATAAATTAGTACTTTCGTAAAACCTGAATAATCAAACAATATTTTTGTAACTTGATTTACAAGCTTTTTTTCATATTGAGACGGCAATTTCACGTAAACAGATGCTTCTTTCATTCCTTCATAAACATCCATTTCTTCTAGCGGATATAGTCCATTCACGATCCATTGCAACTTATGATTTCTTTGCTCGATCGTACCATCAACTAAAACGATTGCACCTTCTTGTAACCTGTCCGAAAAATGTATATACGTTTCTGGAAAAATAACGGCTTCCATTTCATCATTTTGATCACAGAATGTAATAAACGCCATCTTTTGCAACTTTTTCGTACGAATAACTTTCACACTTGTTATATATACGATCGCTCTTTGTACTTTTTTCTTATGTCGCATCGCCTGAGCAAGAGATGGAATTTCTAATTCTTTTCCTAGTTCCGCATACTGCGCTGTCGGATAACTAGATAAATAAAAACCGAGTGCTTCCTTCTCTTTATTTAACTGTTCAATAAAGGATAGCTCTTCTCCTTGTACGTATTTTGATTTCGGAACAGCATCCCCTAAATCAAAATCACGTGCAAGATTTGCATACTCCAACGCTCCTTTAAGACTTCTCCATAACGTCGTCCTCGAAACACCAAAACCGTCAAAACAACCAGACCAGACAAACGCTTCTAAATTTCGCTCTGTTACAAATTTTGATGGCATACGAAGACAAAACTCAAATAAATCTTCGAACATTTTTTCCTCTCGTTCTTCGAGTAATGCCGTCACGGTAGCCATTCCGATATTCCGAATCGAAAGTAAACTATATCGAATCGCATTTCCTTCTATTTGGAAGTTGTAACCACTTCTCTGAAGAGACGGCGGTAAAACGTGAAAACCTTTCCGCTTCGTTTCTCGTACATACTGCACAATCTTATCTTCATTTCCAATTGCACTTGATAATAACGCAGTCATAAATTCCAGCGTATAATTTGCTTTTAAATATGCAAGCTGATATCCGATCATACTGTAAGCTACAGCGTGACTTCGGTTAAAACCGTAATTCGCAAATCTTACAATTAAATCATAAATTTGTTCTGAAGATGTCTCATCGTATCCGTTTTCCAAACAACCTTGAACAAAATGCTTACGTTCTTGATCTAAAATATCACGATTTTTTTTACTCACTGCACGGCGCAGCAAATCTGCTTCTCCAAGCGAAAATCCAGCTAACTTCGATGCGATTTGCATAATTTGTTCTTGGTATACAATTACGCCGTATGTTCTTTCTAAAATCGGCTTTAAATCCGGATGTAAATATTCAATTCGTCTTTTCCCATGCTTCGATTCAATAAAGGTTGGAATTTGTTCCATCGGTCCTGGTCTGTATAACGAGTTAACAGCGACTATGTCTTCAAATTCATTCGGTTTTAACCCACGAAGTACATTTCGCATACCACCTGATTCAAGCTGGAATACACCTGTTGTATCCCCTCTTCCTAACAATTGAAACGTCTTTTCATCTTGCAGAGGTAAATTTCTTATATCAATTTGTTTCCCAGTTTTTTCAACAATAAATTTTATAATATTTTCAAGTAACGTTAAATTACGTAAGCCTAAAAAGTCCATCTTGAGCAATCCAAGTTCTTCTAATGCATCAGCTGGATATTGCGTAACATAAACATCGTTATGCCCTTCTTGAATCGCTACACTTCCCGTTAACGGTTCTTGGCTCATAATAACGCCAGCTGCATGAATAGACGTATGACGCGGTAATCCCTCTACACGTTTTGCAATTTCAAACACACGCTCATGTAACAGATTCCCTTGTATAAACTCACGGAGCGATTGCGATTCCTCATATGCATCTCTTAACGTTATACCAAGCTTTGATGGGATAAGTTTTGAAAATATGTCAATATCTCTTGGCAGGAGCCCCATTACACGAGCAATGTCTCTAATTGCGGCTTTCGCTGCAAGAGTTCCGAACGTTACAATTTGAGCAACACGAAGCTGACCATATTTATCTTTCACATATCGAATCATCTCATCACGTCTTATATCTGGAAAATCAATATCAATATCTGGAAGTGTCACACGTTCAGGGTTTAAAAACCTTTCAAATAATAATTCATATTCAATCGGATCAATATCTGTAATTTCCAATACGTAAGAAACGAGTGAACCAGCTGCCGATCCACGGCCTGGCCCAGTTAAAATATGATTTTCATGTGCATATTTCATAAAGTCCCATACGATGAGGAAATAATCGCTAAATCCCATACGAGAAATAACATTTAATTCATGATCCAAACGTCCTATATGCGCTTCTTTCGGCGTACCATAGCGTTTCTGCAAGCCTTCTTCACAAACACGGCGCAAATACGTATCATTCGTCTCGTTAGATGGAACAGGAAATTTCGGTAATTGATTTACATGGAAAGGAATTTCTACTTGGCAACGTTCCGCGATTGTTATTGTATTTTGAACCGCTTCCTCAGCATGAGAAAATAGTGCTCCCATTTCATCCGATGACTTTAAATAATACTGATCCGTTTTCATTCTCGGTCTATCTGGATCAGTCATTTTCGTTCCGCCTTCAACAGATAATAAACATTCATGAACAAGTGCGTCACTTTGATTAATATAGCGAACATCATTTGTTGCAACGACTGGAACGTTTACCTTATTAATAAATTCAGGCAGTTTTTCTTGTAAAAGCAGTTCATCTTGAATTGCATGATGCTGCAAACTTATATAAAAATTGCTGAACATATTTTGATACGTATGAGCTACTTCTTCAGCCTGACTCTCTTTGTCTTCTAATAATAGCTGTTCAATCTCTCCGTCTTTCCCTGGTGAAATTGCAATTAACCCTTTCGCATAATGAGCAAGCCACTTCTTCGGGATACCTTCTTTTGACTTCGTCATAATGCTGCTAGAGATCTTTAATAAATTTTGATAGCCTATTTCATTCTCAGCAAGTAAGACAAGTGGATAAGACCTTTCTTCTTCTTCACTAAAAATAGAAGCTGTTAAGCCGATAATAGGCTGTATACCATTTTTCTTGCATGCTTTATAAAACGGAATAACTCCATACATAACATTTTCATCTGTAATGGCCAGCGATGAAAATCCAAGCTCTTTCGCCCGAATGACAAGCTCATCAATTTTACAAGCACTTTTTAATAAACTAAAAACGGTTTGACATTGTAAATGCACAAACTTCACTGTTGTACCCTCTCTTTACCTATGTGACTACTTTTATTATAGGTGATGAGGAAAGCGGAAATCAAAACATACTTCTCATACTTTGTCCATATATATGAAGAAGAAAGGGGAATGACGATGGATGTAAGAGAACATACTTTTTTCTCTCTGCTTATTATTAGTTATTTTATTGCCTTTGGAGTTATACTTGGTGGTTCATTAATAGGCGGATTTGGTGCATTTCTCATCGGAAAACCAACTCTAACTTATATTAATCAATTCGCCCAAAATTTAAGGATTTGGGCACTCGTTGCAGCAATTGGCGGAACGTTCGATACCTTTTATAGCTTTGAAAGAAGCTTCTTTGGCGGAGATATGAAAGATATCGTAAAACAAATTCTCCTTATTTTTTTTGCAACTGGCGGTATGCAAACTGGTCTTATTATTATTAAATGGCTTACACAGGAACATGTATGAGAGTACCCAGTGCCAATACAGCCAAAAGGTGGTATTTAGTTTTAGCTGGCGCTGCTGTTGGAGGAGTTTTGAGCTGGTTTGTTTTTTTGTACATATACGGTGTTTTTCAAGAAGAACAAACTAGTAAAATAGCAGAACAAAAAGAAATTATCGAAAAACAAGAAGCAAAACTCCACGTCCTTCTCGAAGACCAAGAGAAATTGAACACAGAAAATAAACGGCTCTTAACAATTCAAGAAATCAAAATAAAAATTATAAATCGAAAAAAATATGATTTAGACAATCTTACACTTGAAAACATGACCACTTCTATCCATAATGATCTCCAGCATCTTTTAACGAAAAACATTCAAAGCATCGCAAAAAATAAAGACCTGCTCAAAAAAGTCATCGAAAATAAAACGTACAAACATTACGATCGTATATACCGCTTTAAAGTAGACACAGTCTCTTTTGATACCGTACTTGAAATTAGTATTGATATAGAGAAAGAAAAATAAAAAAAGGAGGGCTTCAGTGCCTCTCCTTCTCTTTCGTTCAACATACAATTTTTATCTACACAGCTCACGTAAATCAGCAAACAGGCGATCTGCTTCTTCCCAAGAAGATGCTTTTGCACCAGAAGCCATCGGATGTCCTCCGCCATTATATTGCATTGCTAACTTATTAATAACTGGTCCTTTTGAACGAAGACGAACACGAATAACATCATCTTCCTCTAAAAATAGAACCCACGCCTTTAATCCATCAATATTACCAAGTGCCCCGACAACACCAGATGCTTCAGTAGAAAGTACATCAAACTCTTCTAGTACCTCTTTCGTTAATTTAATGTACGCTGCACCTTCTTCTACCATTGTAAAGTTTTGTAAAATATAACCGTTTAAACGAGCAATTTTTTCTTTCGTTTTATACATTTCATTGTATAAATCTGTGAATTTTACATCCATGTCAACGAGTTCACTTACGTAACGAAGTGTTTTCGCTGTTGTATTTGGGAATAAGAAACGACCTGTATCTCCAACAATACCCGCTAAAATAAGGCGAGCTGCTTCCTTTGAAATCGTTAATCCTTTATCTTTTCCATAACTGTAAAATTCATAAATCATTTCACTTGTAGAACTTGCTGTCGTATCCACCCATGTAATATCTCCGTACGGGTCTTCATTCGGATGATGATCAATTTTAATTAACATCTTTCCTTTTGCATAACGCTGATCACAAACACGCTCTTGATTTGCTGTATCACAAACGAAAACAAGTGCATCTTCATATACACTATCTTCAATATCATCCATTACTCGTAAAAATGCTAAAGAAGGCTCGTTGTACCCAACCATATAAATATTTTTCTCTGGAAACGATTCTTGCAGAATTGTACCAAGTCCGCACTGAGAACCTAACGCATCCGGATCCGGACGTACATGACGATGAATAATAATTGTATCAAACTCTTTAATTGCTCCTAAAATTTGCTCATGCATATGTATAATCTCCTTTTTATTCAACTTCTTCATTTTATCCCGCATTAACGTGTAGTAAGACTCCCACCTCAAAAGTATTAAAAACAATGGGGCAAAATTAATTTGGAGCCTGAATGCACGTAAAAGCCCGATTGGTGAGGGCTAATAATTAGTACTTGGGATCTCCCCACACTAATTAAAGTTTTACTTTATCCCCCATTATAACGGAAAACATTTCATACATGCGAACAATTGCTTTATAATAAAAATTAGAAAGTTTAGATTTTTCTTTTTTTCTAAATTGTTATTTTTATACCAATCGATGGGAGCGTGTATTATGCCAATATTCGTCTTTTGTATTATCATCTCATTTGTGTTGTACCTCTTCTACAAAACAAAGTTCTTTCGTACAAACCGTCCAATGGAGAAAGGTTGGCTCTCTGGAAAATCCGCTATGGCACTCGGCTTATTCGTCCTCTTCTTTGGGATAAACCAATTCTTTTTAGAACTTTCAACTGCACGCATTATCGTTGGTGTTTTGTTTATTTTACTTGGCAGCGCGAGTACATTTAATGGATTCCGCCAATATAAACATTTTCTACCATTAGCAGTCAAGGAAGCCGAATCTTATAAAACAACGTAAAAAAGCATCAACATTGTGATGCTTTTTTACGTCCCTTCACTTTCAAAATCATATATGCAACAAACGCAGATGGTATATTAAAGGGATTACCTTGCACGTGAAAATGTAATTGTTCTTCTTCAAAAGACATCTGTTTGTATAGTTCTTGCTGAGATAATCCTGTTCGTTTCTTTTTTTCATTTAATCCTTGTAAGTATAAGTATTGAATTGGTATCATCACAAGGAAATAAAAGAGTGCGATACCACCAAAAAAGAGTAATTCTGATGACATATTGCATCCCCCTTCCGACATCCATTATCTTACAATCTAATTATATCATAGTATACACTCTAAACGGATTAATATTCTGTTTTTTCTAATTATAAAATCATCTCTCCTTATATATATATTTCCCGCTAAAACTCTTCCACATCTTTAGCAACAGCTTCCAAACCCAATAAAACAAAAAAGATGGAACAAACCAAAGCGATTTGTTCCATCTTTTTATTTATCGATCAATTGCACCATAAGTAATGCTTTCCCGACAACATTACCTTCATGATGCACTTCTACATCAATCTTACCAAATTTACGCCCAATTTCTAATACTTTCGGATGAACTGATACAACATTATCAATTTGAACTGGCTTTACGAAATAAATGGTTAAGTTTTCAACAATTAAATCGCTCTTCTTCTGCGCACGAATGACACGGTTTGTTGCTTCTGTCACAATTGTTGTGAATACACCGTAAGATAACGTCCCGATTGAATTCGTCATTTGTGGCGTCACTGAAAATTGATACAAATGCTCATTTTTCGCTTCTTTCGGCGTCATAAATTGGTTCGTTACAATGTCATCAATTGTTTCCCCAACTTGCGGTTGACGTTGAATCATTTGCAACGCCTGAAGTACATCTTGGCGACTAATGATCCCTTGCAATTTATTCCCTTCTTCCACAACAGGAAGTAACTCAATACCTTCCCACACCATCATACGTGCTGCAGCTGCGACAGACATTTTTCCATTTACCGTAATTGGATGCTTTGTCATCACTTTATCAATTGGTGTTTCTTTCACGACACCAATCATATCTTTTGAAGTTACAATACCTAACACCTTTTTATTTTCATCAACAATTGGATAACGTCCATGCATCGTTTCTTCATTATACGCATGCCATTGCTGTACTGTATCATTTGGCTTTAAATATAACGTTTCTTCAATTGGCGTTAAAATATCTTCAACGAGTACAATTTCTTTCTTGATAAGTTGATCATAAATTGCACGGTTAATTAACGTTGCGACCGTAAATGTATCATAACTACTTGAAATAATTGGAAGTTTTAATTCGTCTGCTAATTTCTTCACATGATCTTCCGTATCAAATCCGCCCGTAATTAACACTGCCGCCCCTGCTTCTAGTGCTAATTGATGTGCGTTCGTACGGTTACCGATGATAAGTAAATTCCCTGCTTCTGTATAGCGCATCATCGCTTCTAATTTCATAGCCCCGATTACGAATTTATTTAATGTTTTATGTAGTCCTTCTCTGCCTCCAAGTACTTGACCATCGACAATGTTAACGACTTCTGCATATGTCAGTTTTTCGATATTCTCTTTCTTCTTTTGTTCAATTCGAATTGTTCCGACACGTTCAATTGTACTAACATACCCTTTATTTTCTGCGTCTTTAATTGCACGGTAAGCTGTCCCTTCACTTACACTCAAATCTTTCGCAATTTGCCTCACAGAAATTTTATGCCCTACCGGCAGGCTATTAATATGTTCTAAAATTTGATTATGTTTGGTAGCCAAATGGTTTCACCATACTTTCTTTTCCCTAAATTCTTCATGTGTTGTATTTTCAGTATACTATATTTTCAAAACTGTTACACTCTCTCTTTATATACCTGTACCATTTTTTTTATAACAAAATACCCCTTACATTCCACCAGTCATTCTATTACAACAATGTAATGCTGTTGTCATCTCGTTCGATAGTTTGTCCACCCGATTCCATATACAATTAAGACAAGAAATGAAACAAAGGAGCGAATACATGATGAAAAAATTTTTAGAGGTTGTAGGTGCTGTATTTTTAGCTTTCGTAGATGGAAAAAAAGTTGCAATGGAGTTGAATGAAACACCCGAACAGCCACGTACAAAACGAGAAGAATCAGCTAAACAAATACAAACTTTAAAAACTGTACTATACACATAAAAAACCCTTCACTTGTCATTTCAAATGAAGGGTTTCTTTTTTATAGTGTAATACTTTCTCCAGCTTCTAATACTTTCCCTGTACAATTTTGTAGCTTTTCTACAAATTGATATGGATCTTGTTCAATAACTGGGAACGTATTGTAATGCATCGGTACAACTGTTTTCGCCTCTATCCATTTTGCTGCTAACACAGCATCTTCTGGCCCCATTGTGAAATTATCGCCAATTGGTAAAAATGCTAAATCAATATTATTCAGTTCCCCAATTAACTTCATATCAGAGAATAAAGCAGTATCTCCTGCATGATATACCGTTTTCTCCTCTGCTGTAAACAAAATACCAGCTGGCATACCTGTATAAGTAATCGTCTTATTTTCTTCATCAATATAACTAGAGCCGTGGAATGCTTGAGTAAATTTCACCTTTCCAAAGTCAAATTCATGTGAACCACCAATATGCATTGGATGTGTATTTACACCTTGCCATCCTAAAAATGTCGCTAATTCAAACGGTGCCACAACGACCGCATTATTGTTCTTTGCTAACGCTACTGTATCCCCAACATGATCACCGTGTCCGTGCGATAAAATAATCGCATCAACTTTTACATCTTCAGCCTTTAAATCTGTTTTCGGATTTCCCGTTAAAAATGGGTCAATTAAAATAACTTTTCCATTCGTTTCAATCTTTACAACTGAATGCCCGTGATACGATACTTTCATCATTACATTCCTCCCCTATTCACATTCTCACTTTTTATTCTACATGATTTCTCAATTCCCTGTCTTTTCTAACATCGATTTACTTGTCATAACGCTTTCCTCCGATGTAAAGTTATATTTGTAATTAAATATCTCGGGGGTGCCAATCGATGAATGCTAGATTAGAAAATTTAATGCAATGGCTAAAAGAAAAAAACGTAGAAGCTGCGTTCTTAACTTCTACACCGAACGTTTTCTACATGACAAACTTCCACTGTGAACCACATGAAAGACTACTTGGTATGTTCGTATTCCAAGAAAAAGAGCCTATTTTAATTTGTCCTAAAATGGAAGAAGGCCAAGCGCGTAACGCTGGCTGGGCACATGAGATTATCGGATTTACTGATACGGACAGACCATGGGATATGATTGCAAAAGCAATTAAAGATCGTGGTATTGATGCAAATGCAGTTGCAATTGAAAAAGAACATTTAAACGTAGAACGTTACGAAGAATTAACAAAGTTATTCCCAAATGCAGCTTTCAAATCAGCTGAAGAGAAAGTTCGCGAACTTCGCTTAATTAAAGACGAAAAAGAACTTTCTATTTTGCGTGAAGCGGCTAAAATGGCAGATTATGCTGTTGAAGTTGGTGTAAATGCAATTAAAGAAAATCGTAGTGAGCTAGAAGTATTAGCAATTATTGAGCATGAATTAAAAACAAAAGGCATCCATAAAATGTCATTCGATACGATGGTATTAGCAGGTGCAAACTCTGCTCTTCCACACGGTATTCCAGGTGCAAACAAAATGAAACGCGGCGATTTCGTACTATTTGATTTAGGTGTAATCATTGAAGGTTATTGCTCTGACATTACGCGTACAGTAGCATTTGGTGATATTTCTGAAGAACAAACTCGCATTTACAACACTGTACTTGCTGGACAACTACAAGCAGTTGAAGCATGTAAACCAGGCGTTACATTTGGTACAATTGACAACGCCGCTCGCTCTGTTATCGCAGATGCAGGTTATGGAGACTTCTTCCCACACCGACTTGGTCACGGACTTGGAATTAGCGTACACGAATATCCAGATGTAAAAGAAGGCAATGAGTCTCTATTAAAAGAAGGTATGGTCTTCACAATCGAGCCAGGTATTTACGTACCAAACGTAGGCGGCGTTCGTATTGAAGATGATATTTACATCACAAAAGACGGATCAGAAATCTTAACGAAATTCCCGAAAGAATTACAATTTGTGAAATAATAAAAAAGGTAGCGTGATCGCTACCTTTTTATTAAAGAAGGCCCTTTAAAAAGTGCCTTCTTCTATCTCACTAATATTTATTTGAAATTTCACGATCCAAACTGAGAAAAGGTGGACAAGAAGCGCAAACGCCATACATGCTCCGCTTAAAAAAGTTAGTATAGGATGCGAATACACGTGCCCTAATCCATAGGATATCGCCACGAAAAACATTGTTATGTAAATATAAATTGCTCCATGTATTTGCCTCATATAAACCTCCTTTTCCCATATTATAACATAAATTTTCTGATTATTCACATTAATTAATTGTAATCAATATTTCTCAACTGTTACACCTCTAACAGCCGCTTTAATATATGGCGCTCCTTGTAAACCTTGTAAATCCTCTGTTTTGCCTGTTACAACTACACCATATATTTGTAAGTCTTTCGGTTCGATGTTTTTTATTTCATTATAGTTTGTCCTAAAATACTCTTGAAATTCCCCTTTATTTTCACTTAAAGATTTCATAGATCCAAGAAACCCCATTGAGTTCCCTTCAATATCCTTGTACTCGTCTTCCTTCTTATCAGCATAACTACCCTCAAAACCAAAAATGTTCATTGATACCTCTGCATTTAACACCGCTCCGGTTTCAGGATCTGCTAGTCCTGTATACGTCTCTGATTTCGTTTCATCATATGTATCTACCCAAAGCCACACAGGTCGTATTCCTTCAGGAAGCATTTTCACTACTTCTTCCGCTGTATATGCCTTATCAAAAGATAGCGCTACCTCTGCAACTTTATTCTGCAATTCACTAATTCTCTCTAAATCATTCACATAGTTTAAATACTTTACAAAAGGTAAATAAAACCGCATTTCTCTTTGCATTGTCTGTCTATTGTAATCTTGTCTTGTCTCAAATTCTGATTGTTTATTTATCTTTTCTTCACCTAAACCTGTATTTCCATTATAATTTATTTGACTATAACCAAAGATCGAATACTCATAAATTTCATCGATCCATTTAACTGGTTGTCCTTGAATGTTTTTATAGGAACTGTACATCATTGTACCGCTAGCTATTCCCATACTTAGTTTTGTATGTCCATTAAAAATAATATTAGGGCCTTGAACACTGTGATATAAATATACTCTCTGATCCATTTCTCGCTTATTCTTTTCATTAAAATAAATTAACAAACTCATACTACCTATAATCAAGACTAATGTCACAACTACTGAAAGTACTAGGTTTCTCCAAAACTGTTTCCTTTTCGCTCTCTTCATCAAAGTCTTCATCTGCTTATCATCCATATTCAAATCAAAGTCCTTCCGACTCATCATTTCTCCTCCTATACAATTTTTTAAATTGATTTCTTGCACGGTACAAACTTGTTTTCACTGTTTCTTCTTTCATACTTAATAAAATGGCAATTTCCTTATAAGATAGTTCATATTCATATTTCAACAGTAAAATATGACGATAATCCTCCGTCATCGTCTCCAGTATTTCTTGTACTTCTCCTTGCAGTTCACTTGTTAAAAGCACTTCATCTAATGACTTTTGACCAATAAGAACGACCGATTCAATCGCAATTGGATTTAGTCTTTTTTCTTTTCGGTGTAAATCTCGGTGCTGATTGATCGCAACTCTAAATAGCCACGGCGTTAAATGCTCTAACGGTATTTCCTCCATCAGCAATAAAGCCTTATACAACGTATCTTGCACAATATCTTCCGCTTCTTTTCTATCTGCTCCAATCTTAATTAAGTATCCAAACACAGCTTTTGATTTCTCTATTAATAATGTTTCAAACGTATCATGGCTCATTCTGCTCTCCTTTCTATATACTCAACGTTTGAGAGCGTAAAATGTATACAGCTTTTCTTTAAAATTTTTTTCAAAATAAAAAGCACATCTATTTTGATGCGCTTCTCTCCAACATACTATTCTATTATTTCATTACTTCCTTCACAACATCTTGAATCATAACAACTTCTGTTTTCATATCAACAGACGATGTTTCTTCATCAATACATTCATACCAAAACGCTAAGTGCTTTTTATCAATTTCATGATGAGAATTTTCGACAAGAGCCCCGCCTTCTCCTTGCACAGAATACCAATATAAGTACTCTTCTCCATCTCTTATTTCCCGGAAAATTGTCTCTACATACATCTTTTCGTCGTTTAATGTCAAAAGCACTTCTTTCATATTATCATTAAGAAGCTGCATCCATTCATCTACGCGATGACTTTTACCTGGCTTAACTTTGAATCTTGTTAATTCTACGTTCATCTTTTATTCCCCCATTTTCTTGCGGACAAACAAAACATATTCTACTGGATTATGGAAGCTTAATTTACTAGCTAATTTTTGCGAGGGAATGTTATCTACATTACAATCCCAGCATGGTGTAATATGATTTTGTATACACTGTTCAATGAAACTTGTTGCGACAGCTTGAGCTAACCCTTTCCCTTGATGTGCTTCATGTGTTGCAATATCAATTTCAGCAAAACCATTCCCTCTAAATATTGAGACGCATTCGGCTACAATCATCCCATCTTGTTCTATACAAAAACCAAAGCCGTTATTTAAAAACACTTCTTTTGATCCCCAATATTCTTTGTAATAATCCTCTGTAAATTCATTACTTCGTTCTATATCACTTTTATCAATACGTTTAATTTCATATGTATTTTTGTTTAATTCTATTTTTCTATCTTCAAAAACTTCTCTTTGAAATTGAAATGTCATTCGTGGGATTTTCCGAAATGCATTACTAAAGCACTCTTCAATCATCATTTCCCACTCGTCACTCGAAGTGAACAGTGTAAATCGTTTCTCTGTTTTTTCAATGGCTGTTTTTATATACGAAAATAAATCTTCATTATAACTTTGGTCTCGAGTGTCACCAAACAAATAATAAATACCATTAGTGGTGACGATTAGTCCTGCTGTTAACTTCTCGTTTGCAAAAACTTCACCATCTATCATTTGATCACATACCGCATAAGCAAAGGTTGTTGTCCTTGTATGACCTTCTAAAATCGGAAGGGTTTTTCTATACTCGGCTACAGATAATTTTTTCATAATTGCTCCACTTTAATCGTATCAGCCTCTATATTTTCAAAACAAAGATTTACCGTTCTCTTGAATGCTCTCGTTCTATGGATCGTGCATGCTGGAATTAAGATAGAATCATTTGGCTTTAAAACCGCCGTCTCTCCATCTTCAAAATCGATCAATAGTTCTCCCTCTAGCACAATAAATAATTCATCCGAATTAGAATGATAGTGCCAATCATATTCACCAGTAAATACAGCAATTCGTAAGCAATGATTATTTGCATTTGAAACGACGAAGTTTTTATGTTGATCTTGAATATCCTTTGTTAATTCTAATAGATTTACTGTTTCCATAGTTCTCCCCACCCAATCCTCTCTATCGACTTTTATTTTCCGTTTAATTCCAAATTATCATAAAAATATACATCTCAACAAGCAATATTTCACGTAAAGTTTTGTTTACTTTTTGTAAAGTTTTATTTACTTATTACCTAAAAATGGATATAATAACTGTAACAAATTTACAAAAAGGAGACTTTGTATATTTGATACAAAATAAAGTAAAACAATTCCGCGTCGTTAGAGACATCACCCAAGAGCAATTAGCTTCCTCTGTTCAAATCACTAGACAATCCCTCATCGCTATCGAGAAGAATAAATACAACCCAAGTTTAGAATTAGCATTGAAATTATGTGAGTTTTTCGGCTGTAAAGTGGAGGATTTATTTCAATTAGATAAAACTGGGGAGGAAAAAGAATGAAAAATACTTTTAATCAAGAGTTCATTTCGCATCTTACCATTTTATTGTTAGGCTCAACTTTTCTTTATTTCGATAATAATGATGAAGAAAAGATTAGTTCTGTCCTTCTATTCGCTGGCGTATACATACTCTTAGCCTTAATACTATTCGTAGTGAAACGAATATTCTTTAAGAAAAAAAAGAACGATTCCGAGAAATATCCATTACCTGAAATGGATGAAAGAATCGAGAAGATGAGTTTAAAACTTATGGCACAAATTTTCGGTCTCTCTCATTTAATCGGTTCTGCAATACTATTTATTTTATATATCACTGACAAAAATTCGATGATACGAGTTGAGTATGCCTTGTATTACTTGTTCGGCATTCTTTTCTTCACAATGATGTTCGGCTTGAAAATTGTGAAGAAATTAGATAATTAGTTTAAACAAAAAGACCCTTCCTACAAAGGAAAGGTCTTTATTTTATTTCTATTATGATAAAGCAGGAGCTTTTTCAAGAAGCTCTTTTGCATCAGCGTATTGTAAGCTGTGCGCTTCTGCAACTGCTTCGAATGTTACGTAGCCATCTAATGTGTTAATACCTTTTAATAATGCAGTGTTGCCTAGGCAAGCTTCTTTGTAGCCTTTGTTAGCAATTTGTACTGCATATGGTACTGTTACGTTTGTTAATGCAAGAGTTGATGTACGTGGAACCGCACCTGGCATATTTGCAACTGCATAATGAACAACACCATATTTTTCGTAAGTTGGGTTGTCGTGAGTTGTAATACGGTCAGTTGTTTCGAAAATACCACCTTGGTCAATCGCGATATCTACAACGACAGAACCTGGTTCCATCGATTGAATCATTTCTTCTGTTACAAGTTTTGGCGCTTTTGCACCTGGGATTAATACTGCACCGATTACAAGATCAGATTCTCTTACAGCTTCTGCAATGTTATACGGGTTAGACATTAAAGTTTTTACTTGGTTTCCGAAAATGTCATCTAATTGACGAAGACGTTCTGCACTTAAGTCGATGATTGTTACATCTGCACCTAAACCTACTGCAATCTTCGCTGCGTTTGTACCAGCTTGACCACCGCCGATAATTGTTACTTTGCCGCGTTTCACCCCTGGAACGCCTGCAAGTAAAATACCTTTACCGCCTTTGTTTTTCTCAAGGAACTGTGCACCGATTTGCGCAGACATACGACCAGCTACTTCACTCATAGGTGCAAGTAATGGTAAAGAACGATTGTCTAATTGTACTGTTTCGTATGCAATTGATACCACTTTGTTATCAATTAATGCTTTCGTTAATTCTGGCTCTGGAGCTAAGTGTAAGTATGTGAATAAAATTAAACCTTCGCGGAAATAACCGTATTCACTTTCAACTGGCTCTTTTACCTTCATAACCATATCTTGATTCCATGCTTCTTCAGCAGTTTCAACAAGTTTCGCACCAGCTTGCACGTATTCTTCATCTGTAAAGCCTGATCCTACACCTGATCCTTTTTGAACAAAAACTTCATGACCATTTTGTACTAAATGTACAGCTCCCGCTGGCGTCATTGCCACGCGGTTTTCATTGTTTTTAATTTCTGTTGGAATACCGATACGCATTATTAGTTCCCCCTTGAGTTATGAAATGACCCCTGAATCATTTTTTAAAGCGCTTTCTATGCTCTTATATTCTAACATAATATCTCAATATTTGACAAAAAATAATACGAGTTTTCCGATAGATTTAATCTTACATGAAAGGACAGTATTATCCGTACCTCTCAGTATAAAGGATAAACTGTCCAATTATTCGAAACTTCACTTTATTTAATTCTATCGATGTCTATGAATAACATCAACAGCGCCTGTTACTTCAATAATCGTGCCAGTAATCATATCAGAATCGTCCTCACATAAAAACGAAATGGTTCTTGCGATATCTTCCCCTGTTCCAGATCTACCAATTGGTGTGTTACTACCTTTCAGATTTCGTGCTTCTTCAATCGTTGCCTCTTTCATTTCACCAATTATATCACCAGGACATACCATATTCGCAGTAATACCGTATTCAGCTTCTTCGTATGCGACTGTTTTCGTTAAAGAAACAAGTCCGACTTTCGCAGCTGCAAAGGCTGAACGATAAATCCATCCAGGCGCGCTATCTGCCCCTTGAAATCCATAGTTAATAATACGGCCAAATTGCTGGTTTCTCATAATCGGTACGACAAGCTTTAATAAATGAAACACCGCTGTTAAATTACCCTGGATCATTTCATTCCATTCGTCTTCTTCGTAATCGACTAATTTTTTCCTTTCAAATACGTAAGGACCAGCATTATTAATTAAGAAGTCAATTTTGCCAAAACGACTCATCGCTTCTTCTACTATTTTATGTAAATCTTCCTTTTTCGTGACATCAGCTTGCACGAACTGTAGACGTTCTTCCATATTTTTATATGTTTCTTTCATTGTTTCCATAGCACTTGTATCGCTATGATATGTTACTGTTACTGAATATCCTTTATCCAATAACTTTTCTGTTACTTGCTTTCCTAAACCTTTCGTACCGGCTGTAATGAGCGCGTGTCTCACAAACATGCCTCCTTTTAAATTGCTATACTCCATATGTAACAAGTTCTCGCTTCAATTACAACTAAAATGAATTAAGGAAAAGTTTTCAAAATTCTGTAACGTTTCCGACAAGCACATTACCAAAATTTGTTTTATAATAAAGTTGTAAACGGTAATAAAAATGATTGGGAGGAATTTACTATGAATAATACATATACAAATATTTTAATTGCGGTGGACGGTTCTAAAGAAGCAGAAAAAGCCTTTAAAAAAGCAATTCAAGTTGCAAAACGAAACAACGCAACATTAACAATTGCTCATATCGTTGATGTAAAAGCATACTCAGCAGTAGAGGCTTATAGCCGCGCAATTGCTGAACGTGCAAATCTATTTGCAGAAGACTTATTAGAAGACTACAAAAAAACTGCGCTTGAAGCTGGTCTTGAAAAAGTAGAAACTGTATTAGAATTTGGTAATCCTAAATCTAAAATTTCAAAAGAAATCGCTCCAAACAATAAAGTGGATTTAATTATGTGTGGTGCAACTGGTTTAAATGCTGTAGAACGTTTCCTAATTGGTAGCGTCTCTGAACATATTATTCGCTATGCGAAATGCGATGTCCTTGTTGTTCGTGGTGATGAGGAGCAAGGTGATCTTTAATTTATAATTAAAACACCAAGTCCATATGGACTTGGTGTTTTTCATTTCACAAACTTCACTATAAATACAAGACAAGCTACAACAACAACGGTACCTGCCAACACATACGGCGGAAGGAATTTCAAAGACCATAGCGCCATCATTATCGTCGCAACAGTTAAGTACGTTTGCTTTGCATCTTCTGTCATTTTTTTACGAAGTAAGAAAACATACACATAACCGATTGGCGGCGTAATGAAGCAAAGAACATATATAATTTTTGATTTTAAATACCACTTTTGTTCGCCAAGTTTCTTTATGTCTTCTTCTATTCTCTTACTCTCTTGTTCTCTCACTTCTTCTTCAATCGGATCTTCCTCTACTCCTCGCCTTTCTTTCATATAAGGAAGAAAATGCATAAAAAAATAACATGCAAATACAATTGCCCAAAATTCAATATCCAATCTTTCTAGTGGAATATGCTCACTAAAAAATGCAGCAGCAATCACTAAAGAAAAACAATACGTTGTCATCCAAAATGAACGTTTTCTCTTTTTCCGTTCTATTTCTTTTTTATCTTTTACTTCTTGTACTTTCTTTTTTCTAGAAAGCCATACAGAAATACAGCAATCTACTACAAATAAAGTAAAGATAAATATTGCTATATGTATTGTTTCCACATTCTCAAATGAAAATATTTTTGGGAATGCAGCGTGTAATACAATTAGCGTATACAAAATTAACCCTACAAAATAAATACGTCTCATTTTCCATTCCTTTCTTATTTCCTAACATTACATTAACATACATTTTTTAGAAATAGACGGACAAAATATATGTGTTTAGAAAAGGAGGATGCTACATGGATGATTATGAACGTATTATTTTAGATGTGAATGATACAGAACTCGAAATGTTAAATACGATTCGCGAGCATTTTAAAGAAAAACATGGTGTTGAACTAAGCCACGGTGCATTGCTTCGAGATTTGATGGATATTGAATACATTCGAATTACGGAAGATCGACACAAGTATGATTAATCGATGAAAATTTAAGCCTAGAGCATATTGTTCTAGGCTTAATTAAATCCATACGGAAATGTTATAATTAGGAAAAAACATGGGGGATATCAAAATATGCAATCTGAAAATATATCAAAACATTTTCACACATTACATGTACAAAGAAACCAGTTCCTTCCTAAGCTTTATTCACTTTCATATGAACAACTATGGTATAGGAAAGAGGACGGAAAATGGTCTATTGGTGAACACTTTTATCACTTATATTTAATCACAAGGATGCTAAAAGTAGCGATTAAATTCTCTTTCACTCTTATCCCTTATGCCAAGCTAAGAAAAAACATCCCATTTGCAACTGAAATACATGACATTTATGCCGAATATAAAGAAAAACACGGAAAAGGAATGAAAGCTCCTTGGATTTTAATCCCTTCAAAAAAAGTCTATTACTCTATGAATGTAAACGAATTAGAAGAATTACTTTCACGTGAAACAGATGAAATAAAAAAACTAGTTCAAAATATAGAAGAAGATATTGCAGGACATATCGTATTTTTAGATCCAATTGCTCACTATCCTAACCTTATTCAATCTATCCAACTATTAGCGATTCATGAGAAGCATCATTTTAGCATTATGAAGAACAACTATAAAATGCTCGACTCCCTTCTAAAAATATAAAAGACTGCTCATATTACTTATCAGCAGTCTCCTATATCTATTTAAGCTCTTGATGCTTCCCACCCATACCACCTGGCTCATTGCTATCTTGGTGTACAGTTATTTTATTTGTTTTAGCATCTTTCGAAACTCTATATGTATACGATTCATTTGGTTCATCTTTAAACTGTACATTCATACCGTAAGAACCGATTTTACTATAAAAGGCCGGTTTTATGTATGAAATATCACTTTCTTTATATCCTTTCTCTTGCAAGTGCCACATCGTTGCGATAATCGCTTCTTCTCGCTTTTCTTGTTCACCAACAAACATATATTTGTCCAAAAGAAATACTTTCACGTTTGCAATTAAGCTAATTAACAGTAAAATGATAAATACTATTTTTTTCATAAATTTCCCCTAAATTTTGTTTTTTCACTATACTATAACTTACACACTAGTAAAAAAGAAAGTACGCCAGACTTTCACAGACTGGCGTACTTTCCAACTCAATTCCTAATAACTTCTTTAGTTAACCCCTTCGCCTTCTCCAAAGCCTTTTCAATCTGCTCAAATCCTGTCCCGCCAGCACTGTTACGACGCTTTACAGCTGCATAAGGTGAAAGAACTTCATATAAATCTTCTTCAAATAACGGACTCATTTCTTTATACGTTTCAAGTGGTACATCTAATAAATAGATTCCTTTTTGCGTACAATGAAGAACTAGTTTCCCAACAATTTCATGAGCTTGACGGAACGGCAGTCCCTTGCTTGCTAAATAATCAGCAATTTCTGTTGCATTAGAGAAGTCTTGCGTCACAGCTTGCCCCATTTTTTCTTTGTTTACAGTCATCGTTTCAAGCATGCCTGCCATAATATGAAGGCATCCTTCTACTGTTTTCACTGTATCAAACATTCCTTCTTTATCTTCTTGTAAGTCTTTATTGTAAGCGAGCGGCAATCCTTTCATTACTGTAAGTAAACTGAATAAATTACCGTATACTCTGCCCGTTTTACCACGAATAAGTTCCGCCATATCCGGATTTTTCTTTTGCGGCATAATACTGCTTCCTGTTGCGTATTGATCGCTCATTTCAATAAATTGAAACTCTTGGCTACTCCATAAAATAAGTTCTTCGCAAAAGCGTGATAAGTGCATCATGAGCATAGATGAGTTACTTAAAAACTCCAGTATGAAATCACGATCACTTACCGCATCTAAACTATTTTCATAGATTCCATTAAATCCAAGAAGCTCCGCACTATATTCTCGGTCAATCGGGAATGTTGTACCAGCTAGTGCTCCTGCTCCTAATGGTGAAATGTTAATACGCTTTAACGAATCTTCATAACGATTCACATCGCGATCTAACATCCAAAAGTAAGCAAGAATATGATGCGCAAATGAAATCGGCTGTGCACGTTGCAAGTGCGTATAGCCGGGCATAATTGTTTCAATGTTATTTTCCGCTTGATGAACAAGAACATTTTGCAATTGTTTTGTAGCTTTTATAATATCTTCTACTTTTTCTTTTAAATACAAGTGCATATCTGTCGCTACTTGATCGTTACGGCTTCGGCCTGTATGAAGTTTCCCTCCTACTTCACCGATTCTTTCAATTAACATCTTTTCAATATTTAAATGAATATCCTCAGCTTCTACCGAGAAATCCAATTTATTTTCTTTCGCTTCCTCTAGTAAATACTGAAGCCCTATCTTTATTTTCTCTGCTTCTTCTTTCGTAACGATGCCTTGCTTTGCTAACATCGTTACGTGTGCGATACTCCCTTTTATATCTTGGCTAACCAATTGCTTATCAAAGGAAATAGAAGCTCCGAATTCTTCTACCCATGCTTCCGCTTCTTCTGTAAAACGTCCGCCCCAAAGTTTGCTCACGCTTCCACCTTCTTTTGATTCACTTGGCTGTATACTTTTGTAGGTAAACCGAATAATGAAATGAAACCAACTGCTGCATCATGATTAAATTCATCCTGGGCAGTATACGTTGCTAATTTTTCATCGTATAAAGAGTACTCAGATTTACGCCCTTCTACAATCGCATGACCTTTAAATAATTTCACACGCACTGTACCTGTTACATTTTTTTGCGTTTCTTGTAAGAAAGCATTGAGCGCTTGTTTTAAAGGTGAGAACCATAAACCGTTATAAATTAATTCTGTTAGTTTTTGCTCAATCATCGGTTTGAAATGAGCGACCTCTTTCACAAGTGTTAAATCTTCAAGTTCTTTATGCGCTGTTATTAATGTCATCGCTGCTGGGCATTCATATACTTCACGAGATTTAATACCGACAAGGCGATTTTCTACATGGTCGATACGTCCCACGCCATGTTTGCCAGCAAGTGCATTTAACGTTTTAATTAGTTCTGAAAGTGGGTATGCAGTGCCGTTTAAAGTCGTCGGTACTCCTGCTTCAAATCCGATTTCTACAAACTCTGGTTTATTCGGTGTATCTTCTAATGCCAACGTCATCTCGTATGCGTCTTCTGGCGGCGCTGCCCATGGATCTTCTAAAATTCCACATTCGTTGCTGCGTCCCCATAAGTTTTGATCGATTGAAAACGGGCTATCTAAATTAATTGGAATCGGTATATCATTTTCTTTTGCATATGCAATTTCTTCTTCACGTGACCATTTCCATTCACGTACGGGCGCAATAACTTCTAAATATGGATTCAACGCTTGAATAGAAACTTCAAAACGAACTTGGTCATTCCCTTTCCCTGTACATCCATGTGCAACTGCACTTGCGCCTTCCTGCTCTGCAATTTCTACTAATTTTTTTGCAATAAGCGGACGAGATAATGCAGAGACAAGAGGATATTTCCCTTCGTATAACGTGTGAGCTTGCATCGCTATCAATGCATATTCATTCGCATATTCTTCTTGAACATCAATCATATATGATTTAATTGCACCTACTGAAAGTGCTTTTTCTTTTACAAACGCTAAGTCTTTACCTTCCCCTAGATCTAAGCAAAGCGCGATAATATCATAATTCTTTTCTTGTAACCATTTAATCGCAACGGAAGTATCAAGACCTCCGGAATATGCTAACACAACTTTTTTCTTCTCCATTTTGCATCCCCCTAAAGAATAAATATTCATTTTCTCTTATAATAATCCAAACTTTAACACCTTTCATAAAATGAATCAAGGGGAATCCATAAATTTTTTTCAAACAATTTCGTCGAATTTCTTTCTTTTTTTATGTAAAATAGAGGCAGGAAAATGGAGGGGTTTCTATGAAAAAGTATTTTATATACAATGAACATCTAGGGATTGAATTGCCGAACATACAAGAAAAATGGGAAGACATCTCTGAACAAGCGCAGCATTCTATTTTATTAAAATGGGAGCAAGTTCGCGGAAAAATACCTGATCGTATACAAGAGCTTGAACGTCATATTAATCAAAAACAACATTGCTTAAATAACGAAGAGAATTTCGAAATTTCCTGTAGGCTTAATTCAGAAATTGCCGATCTTGCTTCAATTATTAATGATCTTTGGCTTTGGTATCGTCTAACCCAAAACGTATCTGAGGGAAAAGCACACCAATGAAAAAAGCATGCCCCTCAATTACTTTGGGTCATGCTTTTTTGTCGTAACACGATTTACAATATATTTCTTGTGCTGTTTTCGCCAAACACACATCAAACGGACCAACTAATATACTTCTTTCTTTTGGCAACTTTACAAAAGCAACTAGCTCTTCTTCATATTGAATCTTTTTCTGACATGAAACACATTTTAATTCTTTTCTTTTAAACATGTCTTTTAGCATATCTCCATTCTCCCCCTCATCTATCTATATTAATATACTCTCATAATAGTTAGAGCTTGTAAAAAAATGACACATCACAAAGTAAGGGATTCATATACTATGTACAAAAGGAGGCCTCAAAATTATGCGTGCTTTCATTATTATCACTCTAACATTTTTAAGTGTGATTAGCTGGGATGCATTTTTTAAAGATAAAAGTGACGAAAACAATACTACTAAATGAAAACTCTTCTTTTCTTACTTATTGGACAAACTTCTAAAAACTGCCCAATCCTGCAAAATCACTTAGGCTTTTCTACAAAAATATTTAAACATAACATTTTTTGTAGATTCCCTCCGGTTATTGTCGGTTTCCATCCGCATGCATTTTTTGAAAGTATGATATAATAATATAAATCTTGAAGGAAGGGATTTTGATATCATGATCGCTCGAAGGAGCATGTGGCATCGTATTGACGAATCATACACGTAGCGTATTTTTCAGCTCAGATACTTTAGTCTAGCGAAAAAAATACGAGAGTGGGGAAATTATGATTGCCCGAAGGATAATTTGGCAAAAAAAAGACTCTTCTTACACATAGCGTTTTGTTTAGGACTTAATTGTTACTAGCTAAACAAAACAAAGAAGAGCAGGATTGCTAAATGAAGAATCCTACTCCACGTTTTGTTTAGTCGTTTTAAGACTTAAACTAAAACGAAGGTAGGGAGAATTGATGGACGAGAGGATTATTCGTTATTTCTTCAGCGACATATAGCGTAGTTAGTTTTTTTCGTAAACTAACTGAAAGCTACATGTGAGCTCGTAGTTAGTTTACAACACAACAAGGACTACTAACTACGGAAAGAAGGAATAACGATGAGGAACATCCAAAGTCGACAAATTATTAAAGAAGTTTTTATGGTTTTAATCGGTTCATTTATTTTAGCAGCAGCGCTATATCACATTCACTTCCAAAACCACTTAACAGAAGGTGGCTTTGTAGGTATTGCACTATTTATCCAAAATTTTTATGATATTTCACCATCCATTTCAACTGTAGTAATGGATATCCCTATTATTTTACTATGTGCTTCATTTTTAGGTAGAAAAATGGTTGGCTACTCATTCCTAGGTTCGATTTCATTCGGAGTATTTTATTCTCTTATGGAAAATTATTCTCCATTTACGGTCGATTTATCAAATAATTTATTTATAGCTGCAGTAGTTGGCGGTGCGTTAGCTGGTATTGGACTCGGTTTTATATTGCGATTTGGCGGTGCAACCGGCGGAGACGATATTTTAACAATTATATTAAGTAAACGAACTCGTTTTACAATTGGGCAAATTTTCTTCGTCTTTGACGCGATTGTTCTTGCGCTTTCATTATATTATTTAAATTGGACAGAAATTGCTTTTACTATTCTTTCGATTGCCGTACAGGCAAAAACATTGGATTTAATTTATTATCCAAAAGCAGAAAAGAAACCAGTATCTATTCCAATGTCCAAAAAGCATGCAACAAATTAAAAAAGCGAAAGGCCTCGGCCTCTCGCTTTTTTTATGCTCTTTTTTCCTTCTCGACTATGTGGCGCACTTGATAAAATCTATTTGCAAATTCAGTAACGCTTCTTGTTAAACGATAGTTCACTGTAGACCCAATTGCCATTCCAATGACCGGAATACCTTGGAATAATTTACGACGAAGAGCATAAATCGAAAATGTTTTCAAAATTTGTTTTAACACAACTTCAGTAGAAGCTGGCTGTAATACCGCTTCGTCTCCTTCATAGAAGAATGAGTCTTCTTGCTCTAGCTCTTGCAGTAAATTGTACCATGCGTATTGCTGAAGCCTTCCTGGTAGTAATGATGCATGAAACACCTTTAACGCAAGCATCATTTCATACGGCTTGTTCACATCATGTCCAAATGATGTTGCAATAAGTTGAACAGCTTTCACATTTAACGCGATCATAACCGGAAAATCAGCTGTTAATAATAATAACCCCCCAGCACCCGTTGCTCCGCCTTGTACGAATGAATATAGGCGATGTCTTGCTGTTTGCTGCTCTGCTATGTATGTTAATTGATCAATAGATAACGCCTTCAAATCTTCAAGTTGCTCAATTGATTCATCAAATAATCTCGATGTTCCTAAAATGCGATTACGTGCATCTAACTGTGATTGTGAACTTTGAATAAGTGCATGCAAATGAAAGAGCCATCCATCTGCTTTCGTAAAGAAATCTTTTCGTTTTTTCTCAGGCAACTTCGCAATTGTAGTATGTACCCATTTATCAAACATTTTTTGAAAATCGGTCGCTTCTTGCTCAACTAATTGCGATTCCCATTCTTTTATATTGTCTAAAATGGCTTGTTCTCGCTTCGATCGCATCGCAACAACCACCTCGTTCGATTTTTTTCTATTGTAACATATTTCCGCTTGTTCTTTGCAAATATGCTTGTCTATCTTTATTCACATACCATTTTTTAGTGACATAAAATATTAGCAAAAAGGATGAGATGAATCACATGAATCTATCCAATATAAAAAAAGAATATAATGCAGTATTCAGCTTAGGACAAAACTGCTGGCCTGCTTGGGCTTTATATCAATTCGAATTATCACCATTTTTTGGTGTTATCGATTTTATGCTAAGCCCTTCATTAGAAAAAGTGAATTTATTATTACAAAATCGATTTGACCGTTTTTTACAGTTCGAAAACTTATCCTTCATCTCATTTTGGGATGATGATGCGAAATTAAGACTACGTGACAGCCTATATGAAATCGACTCCTGTCACGACTTTAAAACAGATGTAAACACACCAACATCCTGGCCTTCTTATACAGAAATTAAGTTAAACTATGAGCATCGAATTAATCGTTTTCTAACTACAATCGAAACGGCAGAATCCACATTGTTTATTCGGACGGGAGGAACATACGAAGAAGCACGTTCCTTGGAACAAATTTTATCTCAAATAGTTAAACATACATTCTCTGTCCTATTACTCATTCCTGAAGATGTACCAACTATCGCCCAAGAAGATTGGGGATTACAAAACATTTGTGTTATAAAATGCCCTATTATGGATGTATATCAGTACAATGAAGCATTTTGGAATGACTTATTTGATGGAATCACGATTCGGCCAAACGCTTAAATACACGTCACCTTTTATCACACCCTGCCTTATAATCATCCTTATACAAAATAAATAAGGAGTGATTATATATGTATCCACGTGCAAAAGCTTTTGGCATTGCTATACATCACGGTCGCCTTCTCGTACAAGAATATCATACAGGCGATGAAACATATTACCGACCTCTTGGCGGATCAATTGAACTTGGTGAAAAATCAGCACATACTGTTATTCGCGAATTTCAAGAAGAGCTTCACACAGAAGTGGAAATCACCAATTATTTAGGCTGCTTAGAAAATATCTTTCATCTTGATGGAGAAATTGGTCATGAAATCATTCAGCTATATTCTTTACGCTTATTAGACACATCACTATATGAAATGGAAAAAATGAATATACAAGATGAGCAAACCGTATCGTATGCGAAATGGATTCCCATTACAGCTTTCATTCAGAAGGAAAAAGTGCTATATCCAGATGGAATTTTAAACTATATCCAAAAGAAAAAAGACGAAATCCTATAGGATCTCGTCTTTTTTTATATAGTATATTAACCAATATCTCCAAGACGTAATACGTCACGAGCAATCATAACTTCTTCGTCAGTTGGAATTACGATAATTTTTACTGGAGAGTGTGGGAAGCTAATGAATGCTTCTTCACCGAATACGTTATTGCGTTTTACGTCGAAGTATACGCCCATGTACTCAAGGCCTTCTAATACGCGCTCACGAATAATTGCACTGTTTTCACCTACACCAGCTGTAAAGATGATAGCGTCAACGCCTTTCATACGAGCTGTGTAAGAACCGATGTATTTATGGATACGGCTCACGAACACGTCAAGTGCTACTTTCGCACGGTGGTCGCCTTCTTCTTCTTTCGCAATGATGTCACGTAGGTCACTAGAGTAACCAGTAAGACCTAACATACCACTCTTCTTGTTTAATACGCTAACTACTTCTTCTACAGTTTGGCCTGTTTTTTCCATGATGTATGGAATTAACGCAGGGTCAATGTTACCAGAACGTGTACCCATTGTTACACCAGCAAGTGGAGTGAAGCCCATAGAAGTATCGATAGACTTACCGCCTTCTACTGCTGCGATACTTGCACCGTTACCTAAGTGACAAGAAAGTAGGCTTAAGCTTTCAATTGGACGACCTAATAATTCAGCCGCACGCTCAGTTACATATTTATGAGAAGTTCCGTGGAAACCGTATTTACGGATGCCAAATTTCTCATAGTACTCATATGGTAAGCTGTATAGGAATGCAGATTCCGGCATTGTTTGGTGGAATGCTGTATCGAATACTGCTACTGCTGGTACGTTTGGTAGTACTTCTTGGAATGCTTTAATACCAACAAGGTTTGCTGGGTTGTGAAGTGGTGCTAAATCGCTTAATTCTTCGATATCAGCTAATACTTCAGCATCAATTAAAACAGAATCAGCAAATTTTTCGCCGCCGTGTACAACACGGTGACCGATACCGCCAATCTCATCAAGAGATTTTACGATTCCGTTTTCAGTTAATTTCTTAAGAAGCATGTTAACTGCTACTGCATGATCTGGGATGTTTGTAATTTCTTTTTGTTTTTCGCCATTTACAGTAATTGTGAAGATACTATCTTCTAAACCGATACGTTCTACTAAACCTTTTGTTAATACTGTTTCACTTGGCATTTCAAATAATTGGAACTTTAACGAAGAGCTTCCTGCGTTAATCGCGATGATTTTTGACATCTAGTCTTTCGCCCCTTTTTCTCTTGGTAGTTGTGTGGATCATTCCACAAACCGCTCGATTTTATCTAATTAAATTCACTCATTATGAAAACGTTTCATCATTAGTAAATTTTATACTCACGATTTTAATTTAAACATCGTCCGACATATATTTCAAGTGAAAAAATTGTAACACCAAGAAAAAAAATATATTACAGATTTCAAAAAAATTCAGTTAAATCTTGTATATATTAAAAAACATTACATATTCTATAAAACTGTACTACATTAATTACTAACCCTGTTACATATATATCGTATTATTTATGTGTTGCAAACCAAGTATTCAATTGATCCATAATGTTCTCCATAGCCTTCATGTTAGAGAATTTAGGTAATTCCACTAGTAGTGCCTGTTTCGGCATTGTTACACCTTGGCCTTTCTTTTGGAGAACAAATATACTTTTTGCATTTTTCTCGTTTTTAAACATGGAAACAGGAAGCTGTAATAATCCTTGAATAAAGCATGTCTCTTTAATGAATGCATGTAGCTTTGGCGCTTGATCACTTTCAAAAATGAAGTTTGGTACTAAGAAGAATAAATACCCGCCTTCTTTCGTATGTTTCACACTTTGTTCAATAAATAAGTGATGTGCATATGACATTCCTTCATTTGCTTTTAATGTATATTCACTTGCAACAATTTCATTTGGATAATAACCAATTGGTAAATCTGAAACGACTGCATCAACTGGATCAATATAAAGTGGTGCTAGTCCATCTTGGTGGAAGAATTCGATTGCATGCTTTTGTAAATTTGCATTTACTAAAGCAAGTTTAATTAACACCTCATCCACTTCTACACCAAATCCACTCATTGTTAGTTCTTCTTTGGCGCTATTAAACAATGTAGTCATTAAGTTACCAGTTCCAATTGCAGGGTCTAAAACAGTAATTTCTTTTTGACCTTGCATAAATTTATGGAATAAGTAGCTCATGAACATTCCAACTGCATCTGGCGTCATTTCGTGATTCGCTTGTACGCCCTCTTTCATTCCTTTTAAAATGGCTAGCTGAAATGCTTTACGAATTTCTTCCCCTTTATATGTTTCTTCATTAAACGTACTATATTCACGAGTCAACCTTTCAATTGTTGATTCGGATAATTCCTCTTGTAAAATCGCTCCTTCAAACAAGTTATCACCTGTTTCTACAAGCGCCTCTAAATATGTTACATCTAATTCTTTACGTAAAACTACCGTAGAAGAATCAAAAATAGAAAATAATGTTTCTACTGCCTGACTCACGTACATTCCTCCTTCTCTCTTTTACACATAACTTATATCATACCATAATCTAAATTTTTCCCAAAAGAAAAAGCGACCTCTTGCAAAGAGCTCCCCTTCAAGTTGTTTATGATGTAACGTCTTTTCTCATATATTGGTTCGGTTAACAATACATGAGAAAAGACGACCTCTTCTAAAGTAAAACTTTAATGAGAGGTCGTCTTCATTTACATTACTTCGCAGATTTAGCTGCTTCTAATGCTGCTTCATAGTTTGGATGGCTTGTACCTTCGCCTACGTATTCTGCGTAAACTACTTTGTCATTGCTATCTACTACGAATACTGCACGAGCAAGTAAACGAAGTTCTTTCATTACTAAGCCGTAAGCTTCACCGAATGAAAGGTCACGGTGATCAGAAAGTGTTACAACATTTTCTAAACCGTTTGCTGCACACCAGCGTTTTTGAGCGAATGGTAAATCAGCGCTAATTGTTAATACTTTCGCGTTTTCAATACCTGCTGCATCTTCGTTAAAACGACGAGTTTGTGCATCACATACACCTGTGTCGATTGAAGGTACAACACTAATTAATTTCACTTCACCTTTGTATGTTTCTAAACTTACTGGAGATAAGTCATTTGCTAATACTTGGAAGTTAGGCGCTTGATCGCCAACTTTAACTTCTGTTCCAACTAAAGTCATTGGGTTACCTTTAAAAGTTACATTTGCCACTTAAAAATCCTCCCTTATTTTAAACAAAATATGTACAATGTAAATGATAGTTTGTCCCTATCGATAATGCAAATAAAATCGCTTTATTTACAAAAAAATTAAAGAAGCTAATCCACTGATCAGCTTCTTTATTCGTTAAATTTGAAATTCAGGATCATCTTCTTTTCGTTTATCCATCATTTCTTTCACTTTATCAACAGCTTGTGGCGCTAATTCAATTATTTTATCGATGACGTGTGTTTGCTTATCTAAGTGTAATACTTTCACACCTTCTCCATTTATAACAAGAAAGGCAACAGGATTAATAGAAACTCCTCCACCACTTCCCCCGCCAAATGGATGACGGCCTGAATGTTCTACTTTACCAAATTCACTTCCACCAGCAGCAAATCCAAAACTGACTTTCGAAACTGTAAGAATTACACTTCCATCTGCCGCTTTAATTGGGTCACCAACAATTGTATTTACATCAGTCATTTGTTTTAAATGCTGCATTGCGGTTGTCATTAAACCTTGAATTGGATGTTCCATTCTATATCCCCCCTATGCTTGAACAGATTTTTCTGTCATACCAGATTTTTGCTTTCTCATAAACATGAGTAATTTTATCGCTGTTTTTACAGTACGGAATATACGAAAAGATGCTGTTAACTCGCATCTTGATGCAAATCCCTTTCCTTGAAAAACAGGAGTAATTTCAAATTCTGGTACGTCGACAATATGCATATATTGTCCTACAACTCCAGCAGCCATTCCTTTTGTCCCCCATGCATATCCAGTGACAATTCCAGTACTAGCCGCGTCGCCTGCTCCAATTTGCGTATGCCATTTCCAACCATTGATTTTCACTCTTTTGAGAAAATCTTTAACAATAGTATGAACGTCTTGAAGCTTTTTTATCAGTTCCCCTATACTATCGAGTTGTGCCATAATTTTATTATCTATTCCGCCGTCCTCTTCAGCTTTTTTAATTTTTTGTCCTGTCTTCTTCTGCTGTTTTTCAATTCTTTCCAATACATCAAACGTATATCGAATCATCCATATTTTCACTTGAAATAAACATTGTTTTTCCATTTCTGAATATAAAAACGTCACCTTAAGCGATATTTTCGATAATAGTATAAGCAAAATAAAAAGTAGAAGAATTATCATTCCAATTACGAGCCACTTCATTCGTACCATCCTTTCACTCCATACCCATTATCGACAAGTTTATTCATCATTAAACAGACTTTGATAAAATTGAATATAAAAATTTTTCTAAAAATAAAAAGGAATTTTGACAATTTATATCGAAATATACTATTTGAACATATCATCCAGAAACATACTCTGACGATATGTAGCACTAAGAATAGAAAATTTAACTGCAGTGGAGGGATACATAATGGCAAATCGTCGCAATTTATTTTTCTTTTATGGTGATGACAAAGTAACGCTCGTTGAAAAAATGAAACCAGTATATCGTATTTTAGAGGAGAATGGATTTACCATATTAGATCATCCAAAAAATGCAAACGCTATCGTCAGCGTTGGAGATGATGGGACTTTCTTACAAGCCGTTCGTAAAACCGGCTTTAGAGAAGATTGCTTATACGCAGGTATTTCTACGAAAGATGAAATTTCTTTCTACTGCGATTTCCACATCGATCACGTTGATACAGCCCTTCAAGAAATTACAAAAAACGAAATTGAAGTGCGAAAATATCCAACAATTAAAGTAGATGTAGATCACGGTACATCTTTCCATTGTTTAAATGAATTCACATTACGCTCTAGTATCATTAAAACATTTGTCGTAGATGTACACGTCGACAATTTACATTTCGAAACCTTTAGAGGTGATGGATTAGTTATCTCCACACCAACAGGAAGTACCGCTTACAATAAATCATTACATGGTGCAGTTGTCGATCCACTTATCCCATGTTTCCAAGTAAGCGAACTAGCATCTTTAAATAACAACACATACCGTACACTCGGGTCACCATTCCTTTTAAATCACGAGCGTACGTTAACTTTAACACTTAAACCAGATGGAAATGATTATCCTGTTATCGGCATGGATAACGAAGCACTTAGCATTAAACAAGTGGAAAAAGCCGTTGTTCGTTTAAGCGATAAACAAATTAAAACTGTTAAATTAAAAAACAACTCTTTCTGGGAAAAAGTACAGAGAACATTTTTATAGTAATCAAAAAACCCTCGAATTATGGGATTTCCATAATTCGAGGGTTTTTTATTTATCAAATGCAACTTGATGCTGTTTCACAAAACATTTTGGAACAGGACAACAGTATATGAAATTATATCAACGATTTTTCGAATGTATCTATCACAAGTCAAAATATATCAACGATTTTACCCAAAATATCAATTTACGACATCATCAGCCTACCTAAAAAGAGGAAGCATCACCAACATGTATTTTCGGAGCCGCTCCCTCAAATTTTTAGACGTCTTTTCTATAAACAATCTTCCCATCAATGACGGTCATTTCTGCCTGTACTTCTTTTATTTCTTCCGCCTCAATTTCAAAAATATTGCGGTCTAATATCGTAAAGTCTGCTTCATATCCTTTTGTAATTTGTCCTCGCTTTCCTTCTTTTCCAATTGCATACGCACTTCCTGTTGTAAATAAAGAAACAGCCTCATATACCGTTAATCTTTCTTCTGGGATATAACATACACCATCAATAAAACTTCTACGTGTAACAGCACTATATATACCTAAAAACGGATTCACTTGTTCAATTGGAGCATCAGAGCCTCCATTACAGTGTAATCCTGCATCCAGTAACGTCTTCCAAGCATACGCATAACGAAGACGGCGTTCTCCTAGTTTTTCAATCACTGATGGAAAATCCGATGAAACAAAGACTGGTTGAATATCAATAATAGCTGGCAATTGTTTCATTCTTTCAATCAACTCTTCACGAGCTAGCTGACAATGAATAATACGGTCACGTAATCCTTCTGCTGGTGGATGTAATTCAAGCGCATCAATGACATATTCAAGCGATAAATCACCAATTGTATGAATCGCAACTGGCATATGTAAATCTCGTGCTTTTTTCACTAAACCTGCAAGCTCTTCACGTGAGAAAATGGCAACTCCATTTGTTTCCTTCGCATCTTCATACGGTTCACTTAATAAAGCTGTTCTTCCGCCAAAAGAGCCGTCAGAAAAAATTTTCATCGCACCAAATTCAATATAGTGCTCATTTTCATATTCTTTTCGTTCATTCGCTACTTCATGGTGAACGAGTAAATGCGCTTTAAACCGCATTTCTTTTATAACGTGTGAAAACGCATTGTACGTTTTTTGAAAGCCGCCATAATAATTTAAGTCTTCCGTATGTCCGCCAACGAGTCCGTATTGCCAGCAGTCTGAAATCGCTGTTTGCAGAGCACTTTGCAAATACACTCCATCTATTTCGGGCTGAACATGTTTAATTAACTCTTGTCCTTGCTCATATAAAAGTCCTGTTAAATTATTTGACGCATCACGGCCAATTTTCCCGCCCTTTGGATCTTGCGTCGCTTCTGTTATGTTCGCTTCTTGCAATATGTATGAATTCACCCATGTCACGTGACGACAAACACGCTTTAATAAAATCGGATGTTCTTTAGAGATTTCATCTAAATCACGTACATGAACTTGTTTTGTATCTGTAAAATTATTTTCATTCCATCCTTCTCCGATAATCCAAGATCCTTTTGGCGCTTCTTCTACGCGCTTCTGAACAAAAGTAAGTACTTCGCTATAAGATTTGCAATTTGATAGATCTAGACGAAGCAACCTCTCCCCATGCCCAATAAGATGCATATGGCTATCAACCAGCCCTGGAATCATCGTTTTCCCTTTTAAGTCATATAACTTCACTTCTGAATATCGGTTTTCTAACTCTTCTTTATTCCCTATATCAACAATGACGCCATTTTCAACGTAAGTAGCTTCTACTTTTTCATTCTCTTCTCGCATAGTGTAAATGGTGCCGCCATACCAAATTTCTCCCATATACTCATCCCCCTTTTCCCTTTAGTCTACGAAATTCATTCGTATAAAAAAAGCACCATTTCGATTAAAAATGGTACTTTTCCAAAAATTAATTTTGTTCAGTAGGATTCGTTGTAATTTGCCATTCAATGCTAAATTTATCTTTTACTTGTCCGTAAGCTGGGCTCCAGAAAGTTTCTTGAAGTGGCATAATAACTTCTCCACCTTCTTGTAACTTATCGAATACTTCTTTCGCTTTTTCTGCATTACTAATTCGAACTGCAATTGTCACTTGAGATCCAATCGTATGCCCCTGACCTGGGAATGTATCAGAAATCATAAGTTCCGTATTACCAATTTTCAAATGAGCATGTGCAACGCGCTCTTTCGCTTCAGCTGGAATTGGGTATTCTGGATTTTCAGGCATCTCACCAAAAGTTTGTATTACTTCTACTTTTGCGTCTAACGCCTCTTTATAAAGCTGTACAGCCTCTTGCCCACCACCATCTAAAACTAAGTACGGATTAATACCTAAAATCATACGGACACCTCTTTTTTTAATTTACAAAATCGAACTTGTGTTCGTTTTTATAATATCATCGTTTTACATTTCATTCAACTATTTACTTCCCTATTTTCAAAATTATTTTGAAGGAAGCTCCATTTCTTGTTTTCTAAGTTCAATACGGCGAATTTTTCCGGAAATCGTTTTTGGTAGTTCATCTACAAATTCAATTTTGCGAGGGTATTTATATGGTGCAGTCAATTCTTTGACGTGTTGTTGGAGCACTGGAATTAATGTTTCTTCGTTCTTGTCTATATTCTCTCTTAATACGATAAATGCCTTCACGACACTTCCGCGAATTTCATCAGGGCTTGCAACAACCGCACATTCTCTTACGTAAGGATGTTTTACAAGCGCATCTTCTACTTCAAACGGGCCGATTGTATAGCCAGAGCTAATAATAATATCATCACCGCGCCCTTCAAACCAGAAATAGCCTTCTTCATCTTTTTTCGCTTTATCACCCGTAATATAATAATCACCACGGAATTGCATCGCTGTGCGCTCATCGTCTTTATAATATTGTTTAAAGAGTGCTGGTGTTTCAATGTGAACTGCAATATCACCAACTTCTCCTACCTGTACAGGAGTTCCTTCTTCATTTACGATATCAACATGGTTGCCTGGCGTCGGTTTTCCCATTGATCCTGGTCTAATGTCCATCCCTTTCATTATCCCAACGAGTAATGTGTTTTCCGTTTGCCCATAACCGTCTCTTACTGTAATATCGAAATACCTTTGGAACGTTTCAATGACTTCCCTGTTTAACGGCTCACCTGCCGATACAGCGCTATGTAACGCTTCTAAATTGTACTCACTTAAGTTTTCTACCTTTGCCATTAATCTATACTCAGTCGGTGTACAACAAAGTACATTCACCTTATTATCACCTAATAAATTTAAATACGTTTTTGGTTCAAACTTACCATTGTATACAAATCCTGTTGCACCTGAACCGAGAGTCGCTACAAACGGGCTCCAAATCCATTTTTGCCAACCTGGACTAGCCGTTGCCCATACAACATCTTCTTCTTCGATTCCGAGCCAGTTCGGGGCGCTTGTACGTAAATGAGCGTATGCCCAGGCATGCGTATGAACAACTCCTTTTGGATTCCCTGTCGTCCCTGACGTATAAGATAAAAAGACCATATCTTCTTTATCCGTCTTCGCCATTTCTAACGTATCACTTTCCGTTTCTAATGCTGTTTTTAAATTCGTCCATCCATCTACTGATCGCTCGCTCAGGACGAATTTTTGAAGAGATTCCACCGCTTCTACGCCGTCAAATTGTCCAATATACGGTTCGTAACTTACGATAGCCTTTACTTCTCCGTGCCCAATACGATACTCGATATCTTTTTTACGCAACATTTCTGAGCTTGGAATAACGACAAATCCTGCTTTAATCGCAGCAATATACGTCATGTAAGCTTCAATTAAGCGCGGCATCATAATAAGGAGCTTGTCCCCTTTTTGTAAGCCACTTTTTATAAAAGCGTTTCCAATTCTATTCGCACCTTGCATTAATTCAAAATATGTAATCTCTCGTCTATTCCCTTTATCATCTTGCCAAATTAAAGCAAGCTTCTCTTTATCACTCGTATATTTCTCTATTTCCGAAACTAAATTATAAGACGGCGGCGCTAACAATTCCTCTCTCTTCATATAACATCCTCCTTTATTTCTATGCCTCCCTTATATAATAAAGAATTTTCAGTAAATTTTGAACCCTCTTCTTTTGACAATTTTTTTATATTTATGTCGAATTGATGTATGAATGTATAGCGACGATGTTTTTAACATAACGATTCATCGGCAAATAACGACGAAAACGACAAAAAGAAAGAGCGGGAGAACCCGCTCTTTCTAAGCCATCGTATATGGGATTATTTTTGGTAACCGCCTAATTGTTGCTCAGCTAGTGAAACTAGACGTTTAGTAATTTCGCCACCAACAGATCCGTTAGCGCGAGATGTTGCATCAGCTCCAAGTTGAACACCAAACTCTTGAGCGATTTCGTATTTCATTTGATCTAATGCTGCTTGAGCACCAGATACTGCTAATTTATTTGTGCTTGCCATGTTGTATCACCTCCTTGTGAGTATAGAGTGTGATAAACAACATGACTTCATGCACATTTGAATGTGGTAATTTATGGGTTTAGAAAAGTTCTTCGAATTTTTCTTCTTCAGCCACTACTTCTACTGTTTGTAATACCATTGTTTCTTTGTTCGCTACAGCCTCTTCAATTAACGGCGCGAAATCGTACTTCGCTTCAAAACGATTTGCTTTCTCACGCTTCGGTTTCGTCGATGGACTTGCTGGTGTAAATACTGTACAGCAGTCTTCATATGGACGAATTGAAATATCATACGTTCCAATTTCTTTTGCAATTTTAATAATTTCTAATTTATCCATCGTAATAAGCGGGCGAATAACAGGATAGTTTGTCACTTCGTTAATCGTATGCATACTATCTAACGTTTGGCTCGCTACTTGTCCAAGACTTTCACCAGTCGTAATTGCAAGTGCATTACGCTCCTCTGCAATACGCTCTGTAATACGCATCATCATACGACGCATAACTGTCATAGAATAGCTAGATGGAATTTCTTTATTAATCGTTTTTTGCACTTCAGTAAATGGAACAAGGTGAAGTGTTACACGTTTACAGTATTTCGTTAACTCTTGTGCTAAATCGATTACTTTTTGTTTCGCGCGCTCGCTTGTGAAAGGTGGACTATGGAAGTGAACTGCTTCCACAGATACGCCGCGTTTCATCGTTAAGTAAGTTGCTACCGGGCTATCGATACCACCAGAAAGAAGTACCATTACTTTTCCGCCAACACCAACTGGTAAACCGCCAGCTCCCATGTGCTCACCACACATAATATAGCTGTAACCACTGCGAATTTCTATACGTACATTCACATCTGGATTATGAACATCTACTGTGATATCCTCTGTATTTTCTAAAATGTGCCCACCGATTTCTGGAAGTAACTCCATCGTCTTCATTGGGAAGCGCTTATCAGAGCGGTGCACTGTAATTTTAAATGTTTTCACATCACCTTTTACTTGTAAGAAAGCTGCTAATGCACCTTTTTTAATATCTTCTAATTCTGATGGTACTTTCATTGCTAAGTTAAACTTATGAATACCAAATACATCTTTCAATCTTTCAGAAATTGCTTCATGGTCTTCACCATTTAACTGAATGTACATACGATCATGTGTTGCATCAATTTTAATGTTTGGGAATTTTTTTAATTTGAATTTCACATTATCTTTTAACGTACTTACAAACTTAGAACGGTTCTTTCCTTTTGTCGTCATTTCTCCATAACGAACTAAAATATATTCATATGTCATCATATTTCTTTACCTCATCACTTCATATAATTTTGGCATCGTCTCTTTAACAATACCTTCAAATTGTTTTACTTCTTCCATCGTGTTGTCTGGTGCTAGACTAATGCGAATCGCACTTGTAGCTGCGGCGTGCGGTACTCCCATTGCCACTAGTACTCTGCTCACTTCATTTGCTTTTGAAGAACAAGCAGACTTCGTCGATACATATACACCATGCTCTTCTAAAGCATGAACGACTACTTCTGGTTTTAAACCGACAAATGATACATTTAAAATGTGCGGTGCCGCATATTCAAGTGATGTATTAATCGTTACAGTTTCCATCTCTTTAAAGAAACGGACCAGCTCTGTTTGTAAATTTTGCAAATGAACTATCTTTTCTTTCACTTGTTCCATCGTCATACGAAGTGCTTTCACCATCGCTACAATACCAGGTAAATTTTCTGTACCTGAACGATACTTGAGCTCTTGTTGACCACCTGATAAGATTGGATCTAATCTTACACCATCACGTACGTAAAGAAGACCTGTCCCCTTTACGCTATGAAATTTATGTCCAGATATTGAACAAAGGTCAATATGAGAAGCGTATAAATCAAGTGGTACTTTTCCTATCCCTTGTACATGGTCCACGTGGAATCTTATTTTCGGATAGTTCGTTAATAATGTTCCAATTTCAGCAACGGGCTGAATCGCTCCAGTCTCGTTGTTCACGTGAATAATTGACACAAGAATCGTATCTTCACGAAGTGCTCGTTTTAGATCTTCTACCGATACAACACCGTGCTCGTTAACCGGTAAATACGTTACATCAAAACCGAGATCTTCTAATTGTTTATATGCTTCAAACACAGACGCGTGTTCAATATTTGTTGTAATGATATGTTTGCCGCGCGAACGATTCCTCATCGCTATCCCTTTAATCGCAAGGTTATTCCCTTCCGTTCCACCTGATGTGAAAATAATTTCAGAAGGTTTAACGTGAAGGAGCTGTGCCGCAATCGTTCTCGATTGTGTTAATAGACGCTCTGCCTCTCCTCCAAGCGAGTGGATAGAAGAAGGATTACCAAAATATTTCCCTGCAACCGTTACGTACGATTGAAGCGCTTCTGGATATGGCTTCGTCGTCGCACTATTATCAAAATAGATCATCGTTCTTCCCCTTTCAGCGCTATCACATCATATAATCATATCACAAATACGTGTAATTACGCTAAGACTACTCAAAGGTTCCGTTTTTATATAAAAGTGTACATTTCCCCCGGCCATTTGCAGGCATACTGAGTGGTGAAGATTAATAATCAGTGGTGGATGAAACCCCATCACTTATGGTTTCACTTTATTTTGAAACGAACAACCTTACTGTATTCCGCTATTCATTATAGCAACATCGACTTCAAAATTACACAAAAAAACAAACCCTTTATTAAAGGGTTTGTTCATTGTCTACATATTCAGCTATTTTTTGAACAACACCAGGTTCAAGTTGCTCTAATATAGAAGCCGCTTGTTCTAAAGCTGCATCGTATTGATATTCACGGAATAATTTCTCCGCATAATTTAAGCTTTCTGCAAGATTCTCATCATGACTGCGGTATCGGTTACCGTATTGAATTAGTTTTTCAACTAAATAAGCTTGTCCAATTAATTCTTCTGTCATTTCAGATACACCATTCACAACTGTGTATGCTTCTTCTAAACTGCTATTTACAGTATTCATATTTAACGGCTTTACTTCTAATTGCTCATATACAGCCTGCATCGCCATTTGCCCTTTTTGTAAATCTTCCATAATACTCTCTGGAAGACCTGGTAAATTCGACTTTTGCATAAAACGTTTCGTCTCAAAAATTGTATTTCGCATTTCTTGTAACTTCTCACGTGCTTCAAATTCTTCTTTGCGCATCGTTTGCAGCATTTCTTTATATTCTGCATGAAGTACTTTTAAAGTTTCACATTGCTCATAAACCTCTTCTAGTTCCTCACGAATAATAGAGAATGCAATATCTTGTTCAGCAACGCGTATTTGTAACACTTCAAAACGTTTCATTAAAATATGCATTTGCTTTTCAATTACTTTTTGTGACTCAATATCTTTGTCTTGTAATTGATAACTTTGTTTTACAAGTTGTGTTTCTATTTTCGTTTCGATTGTTTCTGTACGAATTTCTTCTAAATCTTCATAAACAGACAGTGTTTTTTGCTCCACATAATGTTTCGCATGCACTTCTTGTTCAAGTTGATCATAAAAACTGTCTAAACGAGTTTTTAAGTTCTCTACTTTTTCTGCTGCTTCTGTTATATGAAGTTCCTGTATATCCATTAAACATGTGTGTAGTTGTGTCGTCATATCGCGGACTTCTTTAGGGATTTCCAAATACTCTAATACATAGCCTTGTCTTATCATATCATCATGACCTTGTAATAAATCTTCCAGCTGAACTGGTAATGTCGCTTGACACTCTACCAATAAATCCGGAATTTGATGAATAACGATTTCTAAACTTGCTAAACCTTCTTCTAAACTAATAACAATTTCTCTCGCTTTTAAATAATCACCATTATCTGTTGCCTCTTCAAAAGTTTTGAACTTCTCGGATTCAACATCTAACATCTCTTCAATTTTTTGCTCAGCTGCTCCATACATGTGTCGATGAGCAAGAACGCTCTTTTTCATACTACGATATGTATCACGTAACCCTTCAATTTCCGCGCTATTTTTCTCATGGCTTTCTAACAGTTGCTGTAATTCATTTAAAATGTCTGTAATACGATTATCAGCGTCATCTAAACCACTTATGGATTCTTTCATCGCATGCTTTGCTTTGCGGAAGGAGAATTGCGAGGCGAATTTTCGCGCTTGCCCTAAATCTTTTTCAGCTTTCGGAAGAGTTGTTGATACAATTTCATCCCACTCTTCACGCCATTTACCAAACAGCTCTTCTGTTTGACCTGTCATATTTAAATCTTTTACCCGCTTTAGTTCATCTGCCACAGGTTTATCTTTTATCTCTTGTTTCCACTGCTCCAGTGCTTCAATATCTTTATATGAACGATTTCTTATCACAAGCTCTATCATGAGCAGCACTAGAATAGAGCTTACTACAATGATAACGATCGTCAGGATAGAATCCATGCAAAAAAGCCTCCTAGTTATATCTCTTTTTTTGTCCGTTCCGTTTATGAAATGGAAGGCATTATGTATAAAAAGGGAATTCCCCTATATTTAACAACTAACAATGTTCTAATCATACCATGTAATGACGTGTTTTTGACCTAGTTTTTTTTAAAATTTCATGTTTCTTTACATGTGATTGTAATATTTCTTAATATTCCACTTATTCCATTATCCGTCCTCAAATGAATGCAATAAAGGTAAGACTTTTACGGGCAGTTAATGCAGGATAACGAGCTCTCTTTCATATGAGAGACTAAATAAATCTTTCGCATTAGTGGTGGTTCTACAGAAATCGCACGTACGTTACCTTGCATTACGGCTTACTGTAAAGCGGTTTCCGGAAGCAATGTTATACCAAGTCCAGCTCCTACCATCGCAATCATCGGTTCTGCATAAGATGTTTCAACCGCAATTATTGGTTTCGCGCCCATACATTGAAACACATTCATAATCATTTTCCTTACATCACATATTTCTGGGTATACAATTAGCTGTTCATTTTGCAACTCTTCCATTCGGATTACCTTTTTCACTCTATACGGATGATCATTTGAAACAGCACAAACGATTTTTTCTTCCCGCATTTCTTTTATATATGTAGCGCCTTCTACTACTGAATCGATGAACATCGCTTCAACTTTTCACTCTTTAAATAACTCTATTAATACTTTCATATGCTCAATTTTCCATTCTATTTCATATGTATCCTCTAATAAGTCATTACACTTTGATATGTAATGAACCGCTAAAATCGGTAATATACCTACACAAATATAATTTCTGTACCGTCACTACATACAATTATGAGCGTTCCTTTTGAACTCCTTTATATGTCGATTGTTGCGGGAGGTATCGCTGTATTTTGCTGGAACACGGGAAATCGATATATTTCATCTATTAACGGCATATTATTTATGAATTTAGTTCCTGTACTTGCACTTATCGGTTCTATGTTTCAAAGTTATACCGTCGATAACATAGAAATTGCCAGCACCTCATTAACAATTATTGCGCTAGTATGCAACAATTTATGGCAAAGAAAACAACATATAAGAATCCCCACCTCAGTTCGTTAGGTGGGGATTTTTCACATATGAACAGCTCTTGGTAGTTCATAATACATACTCGCTTTATATAATGTTCGTTCCATCCATTGCTCAATTTCCTTCGTATACATTTCTAAGAAAAACGTCTCAGACGGAAATGAGTGTAGCACCTCTGATATATATTGCGGATATAAAAACGGCATATTCATCATGCCTTTTAATTGTGTCATAAACATTGTAAAAGATACCTTTTTAAATTCTTGATTCATTTGTCCTTGTTTAATGATTTGCTCTATATAATATCTTTCTCTAGAAAAATAAACGGTCATCACTTCACGAATTAATGTCGTATCAAGCGAAAGCTCTCTATAAAAAAAACGTGTCAGTTCTCTATTATCAAATTGATATCGTAAAATCCCGCGCACCATTTGCACCATCACATCTTTAGCCGATAAATATTCTCTCTGTTCAAATGACGTTTCAATTACGTGAATATATCCTTCTAAAAAATCAGTAATAAGCTGTTCTAATAACCCTTGCTTTCCAGCAAAATAATATGAAATATTCGCTACATTCACATCCGCTCGCTTTGCAATTTCTCGCACCGACGTTCCATCATAACCTTTCGTGTTAAACAACGATATTGCCGCATCAATTACTTTTTGTTTCGTCTGTTTCATGCGCTCACTTCCTCTCACTGAACAGCTATAGTTTAAATTTCTTGACTTTTAAGACAAATTCCTTTAATTTTCTATCGACAAAGTCATGTGAAATACATCGTATTTTGCTATCGTTTTACATATCTCGCTAAAAAGGGAGTTGTTTCCATGTTTACAAAAGAAAGTTATGCAGGATCTCGTGAAGAGCAATATGAGACAGTAATTAAACAACTGGATGCATTATTAACTGGCGAACCGAACGTAGTCGCAAACTTATCAAATGCGTCCGCACTATTAAATCAATTTTTAGATCGCGTTAATTGGGTTGGCTTTTATGTAACAGAAGGAAATCAGCTTGTTCTTGGACCATTCCAAGGGATGCCAGCTTGCGTGCGTATTCCGTTCGGACGTGGTGTTTGCGGCGTTGCAGCTGAAACAAAAACAACGCAACTTGTAGCAGATGTTCACCAATTCCCAGGACATATCGCTTGCGATAGTGCCTCTAATTCTGAAATCGTTGTACCGATTATGAAAGAAGGAAATATCATTGGTGTGCTTGATATTGATAGTCCTGAAAAAAATCGTTTCGATGAAGTAGATCAGCACTATTTAGAAAAGTTTGTGGAAACACTCCTAAAACATATTTAATAAAGAAAAGAGTGAGCTATCGATTACGTACGTAACGTACGAAACCGATAGCTCACTCTTTTTTTATTGATTCACAGTAGATATTTTCTTTAATGCTTGCTCTAAATCAGAAACGATATCTTCCCATGATTCTAAACCGACAGATAGGCGTATTAAATTATCAAAAATACCCATTTCTTTTCTTAGTTCAGCCGGAATAGCTGCATGTGTCATCGTCGCTGGATGCTGAATTAACGTTTCTGTATCACCTAAACTTACGGCAATTGTAATAAAATGGAGGTCATTGATAAACGACTGTGTTTCCTCTTTCACGCCTTTAATTGAAAAAGAAATAACGCCCCCACCTCGTTTCATTTGCCGAGATGCTAATTCTCCCTCCGGATACCAAACACCTTCTACTGCTTCATGATTTTTCAAAAACGATACAATTTTTTCCGCATTATCACAATGACGATCCATTCTTACTGCTAATGTTTTTAATCCGCGTAACAATAACCACGCGTCAAACGGCGCCATAATACCGCCGATATCTTTTCGCATCGGACGGATTTTGTCAGCTAACGTTTTCGTTCTACAAATTGTTACACCCGCTACAACATCCCCGTGACCACCAATATATTTTGTCGCACTGTGAACGACGGCGTCACAACCAAGTTCAAGAGGTCTTTGTAAATAAGGTGAACAAAACGTATTATCAACAATAACAAGCAAGTCATTTCGCTTCGCTACCCCGATCACCTTTTCTAAATCAATTAATTTCATCGTTGGATTAATCGGTGTTTCAACGAAAATGAGCTTTGTATTTGGACGAATTTTATTTTCAATATCAGTCTCTGTCTCCATATCACAAAACGAATGAGTAATCATAAATTTCTCTTCTAACACTTCTAAAAAACCGTACGTACATCCATATAATCCATTTGAACAAATAATATGATCTCCAGCCTTTAGAAAACCGATTAACGTTGCTGAAATGGCTGCCATACCTGAACCGAACGCCAGCGCTTCCTCTCCACCTTCTAAAACAGCCATACGTTCTTCAAATAATTTCACAGTTGGATTCCCAAGCCTTGAATAAATATAAGATGGATCTTCTCCCGCAAAACTCGCTTCTCCTTGCTGTGCTGTCTCAAACGTAAATGTAGAAGTTTGAAATAAAGGTGGTGTTAAACTCCCTTTATTTTCATTTGATTCATATCCGTGATGAATTAATGCTGTCTCTATATGTTTCTTTTTCATAAAAACATCCCCCTTATGTCTTTATTTCCACATATCCACCAGGAAAAATCTGATGAACGTCTTTACTACATTTTATGTAAGCGTTTTATTTGTGTTTCTATCTTTTCTTTTATATTGTTTTAAATTCCTTCTTGTTAATTTCCAAAATTTATCTGCATAAAACAAAAAGGGAGTCTCTTGACGAAACTGTAAGTAAAAGATATAATAGCGTTTGTGTAAAATAAAAAGGCAGCCTTGTAATGTGAGTTTATCGTTTGTATTTTGTTCCTCTGCGGAGGTGTATCTCGTAACTCCCTGCTGCTGGAGCGAAGGTACATGAAAACAAAATACCCGTAAATATCGATTACGTCTGTTTTTATTTTACGAAAATAAAAACATTTTTAAAGGAGGAGTCAACTATGGCTCGTTATACAGGTCCAGCATGGAAACTGTCTCGTCGTCTTGGAATCTCTCTAAGCGGCACAGGAAAAGAATTAGAAAAACGCCCTTACGCACCAGGTCCTCACGGTCCTAACCAACGTAAGAAACTTTCAGAATACGGTTTACAATTACAAGAGAAACAAAAACTTCGTCACATGTACGGCATGACTGAGCGTCAATTCCGTCGCACATTTGACCAAGCAGGTAAAATGCCTGGTAAGCACGGCGAAAACTTCATGATCCTTCTTGAAGCTCGTCTTGACAACCTAGTTTACCGCATGGGCTTAGCTCGCACTCGTCGTGCAGCTCGCCAATTAGTAAACCACGGTCACATCACGGTTGATGGCGCTCGCGTAGATATCCCATCTTACCGCGTTAAACCTAACCAAACTATCAGCGTTCGCGAAAAATCTAACAGCCTTGTTGTTGTTAAAGAAGCGATCGAAGTTAACAACTTCGTACCAGAATACTTAACTTTCGATGCTGATAAGTTAGAAGCTACTTACACTCGTCACGCTGAGCGTTCTGAGTTAGCAGCTGAAATCAACGAAGCATTAATCGTAGAGTTCTACTCTCGTTAATCTCGGTACTCTGCAAAGAGTATTATTAAAAGCCTTAGGAACCTTGTTTATCAAGGGGCCTGGGCTTTTTTTATTTATATAAATGTCGTATGTATAGTAAGATACTTCAAGGAAGTTTTTTCATGAGTTATGGATAATCGTCCTTACTTCTCTTTTATTCATTCCAACGATTGGATTCTCTTTAATACTGGCTCCGTTTATTGTGCAAAATTTTATAATCCATCTTCATTACATGCTGTTATACTTATTCCCTTAAACATATAATCATTTCGTTTTCAGACTACTCCTTATTTCATTACTTCCAAATTATATCTCAATAGAAAAAGCTACCAAAGAAACTAAAACGTTCTCTCTGGTAGCCCTTATTTATATATTAAAGTTATTTATTTTCCTCTTTTTGAACATATACATAAGCATCTTTCTGCTCTTTATGTACATCAACCTTCGTGCTCTCTGCAAGCTGACCAGCGTTTAGCAAAGAAAAAATAATGAGCGCTTCTAGTGACATTTTGTTTTACCACTCCTTTCTATTTGTTATACATTTATCATACCGCTTACATGTGATTTCCGTATGAACTCGAAAAGGAGATTACAACAAAAAGGTTACAGGAATACGAATGCACGCTATAATAACCAAAAAATAGGAGGAGTTTCATTTTGACAATAAACCAAATGGTTCAACTAGGCAGTTCGTGTATGCTGTTTATTACTTCAGCTTTGATTAGTTGGTATCAAGGGAGTAATTTAATAGACTATCCCGATGAATGGAAATATAGCGCTAAGTTTACGAATTATTTTAAAGGGTACGTTTCACATTATGACGACATTTATCAAATCGATTTCTTTATATATGCGGCAAAATTTTATCCCGTAGCATTTGTCGTTATGCTAATTAGCTTACTTTATATGCTCGTATTAATTCTTCATATTCTATTTAAAAGAAATCATGAGGCAATTTAAATGCATACATAAAAACCCCGAACGATAGACTTTTCAGCCTACCATTCGGGGTACTATTTGTTTTAAATTCTTTTCTGATTAGTAACGAATTAAGAAATATTTCTTCTTACCGCGGCGAATGATTGTGAATTTACCTTCGATGCGGTCGTTTTCTGTTACAACGTAGTCTAACGCTTGTGTACGCTCACCGTTTACGTAGATTGCACCGTTCGTTACATCCTCACGTGCTTGACGTTTAGATGGTGAAATTTTGCTTTCTACAAGTAAGTCGATTAATACTGTATCTTCTGCAGTACGTTCTACAGATGGTACGTCTTTGAATCCTTGCTCGATTTCGCTTGCAGTAAGTTCTGCTACAGAGCCACTGAATAATGCAGCTGAAATTTTAATTGCTTGCTCTAACGCTTCTTCGCCATGAACAAGTTTTGTCATTTCAGATCCTAATGATTTTTGTGCTGCACGTTTTTCTGGTGCTTCAGTTACTTGCTTCTCAAGCTCAAGAATTTCTTCATGAGATAAGAATGTGAAGTATTTTAAGTATTTAACTACATCGCGGTCATCTGTATTGATCCAGAATTGGTAGAACTCGTAAGGAGTTGTTTTCTCTGGGTCTAACCAAATTGCGCCGCCTTCTGTTTTACCAAACTTCGTACCATCAGATTTTGTAACTAGCGGAATTGTTAAACCGAATGCTTTCGCATCTTCTTCTGATTTACGGATTAATTCAAGACCAGCTGTAATGTTACCCCATTGGTCACTACCACCGATTTGTAGACGGCAATTATGGTTTTGGTATAAGTTTAAGAAGTCGTATGATTGTAAAATCATATAACTAAACTCAGTGAATGAAATACCAGTATCTAAACGAGATGCTACTGTATCTTTTGCTAACATATAGTTTAAACCGAAGTTTTTACCGATATCGCGTAAGAATGAAATTACATCTAAGTTACCAAGCCAATCATAGTTGTTAGCCATTGTTGCTGGGTTGTCCACGTTTTCAAACTCTAAGAAGTTTGAAAGTTGGTTTTTAATGCTTTCTGTGTAGTAAGCAACTGTATCTTTCGTATTTAATGTACGCTCTGCTTTTTTACCACTTGGGTCACCGATCATGCCAGTACCACCGCCAACAAGTGCAATTGGTTGGTGACCAGCTAATTGGAAACGACGTAACATTAATACTGGTAACATATGACCGATGTGTAAGCTATCCGCTGTCGGGTCGAAACCACAGTATAATTTAACGCTTTCTTTTTCTAATAATTGCTCAAGTCCCTCAGCATCTGTTTGCTGATTAATTAAACCGCGAAATTCAAGATCTTGTAAAATACCCATATCCTACATACTCTCCTTTAAGTTCATTACTGGCGTGAAGGTTGAAAACATAAAAAAATCGCCCCTTAAATAAGGGACGATTTTGATTATCGCGTTACCACCCTAGTTGCAGGCAAAAAAAGCCTACCACCTTATTTACATAACGGCTTAGCACCGTCTTTTCCCTTTTGAATACACTTCAATCGAAAAAAGATGCTCTAGGGGCGTAATTCGCGATCATCTATGTGCTGATTTCCACCGACCATCAGCTCTCTAAAACAGGGAAATGATCACTACTTCTCCCTTTCCACGCTCAATTATTCATATACTTTTCTTTATACCATCATTTATATAGGCGTGTCAAATAGAGGTATGAGTTCTTTCCCTACCAATCCTTTATAAAGTCGCAAGGAATATCGTAATAAGAGAAATAACTGGAACACCAACTAATAACGACACATGAAACACAACCGATAAATCATTCCCAATCGTCGCTTCCACAGGATCTTTCGCTGGAGAAGCAAGAAATCCAAGTAATCGCTCGAAGCGGCTTACCGTTTTTGGAAAATCCGGTATTTCTACATGATCGCTATCTAAATGCTGCTTTAATTTATATTCATTCTTAAAGGGATTTTCGTTCAATTTCATCCACCTCCAGCAATTGTTTTAATTTCTTTATCCCGTTATGAAGTCTCGACTTCACTGTTCCAACAGGAATATCCAGTACCTCTGCAATTTCTTTTTGCTGCATATCATGATAATAAGAAAGAATCAGGACCGCTCGCTGTTCTTCAGGAACTTTCAAAATTGCTTCTCTTACCGTAAGCCGGTCTTCGTGGGAAAACTCTACCTCTTGCATTGGTACTAAAAACGGTAAGAGCGAACGCCACTTTTTTCTTCTATTTAATTTATTAATCATAAGACGGTAACCGATTTGAAATAAATACGTTTTAATTTTTCCTTTTCGGGTTTCATACATATGTTTCTTACGCTCTAGAGTCAAAAACGTATCTTGAACGAGATCTATACTCAGTTGTTCATCACGATTAAATCGATACAAAAATGTATATAGCGCTGGTTTGATTAAAACATATAGTTTTTCTCCAGCTTGCTTATCTCCATTTTGGTACGCAAGCATGAGCTCCTCCTCAATCCCAATCTGCGCCATTTTTTTTGATCTCCTTTATTCCTTTTAACGTTAATGAAATACGGGAAATTAGATATGCACTTGCGACAATAATCCATACTTGTGATTGATTCGCAAAAAATTGAACATATGGGTTTTGAATCGTGAATCCAATTGAAACTAAAATATTTAATGCTTGCACACATATGCATGCATATACTGCAAGACAGACAGAAATAGTATCAAATACATTCCAGCGAAAATATACTTTTGTTTTTGTAAAATCAATTTTATTTCCATTTTTTCGTACAATATACTTCTTATCAAACGGAATAAGGATTGAAAAAATAACAATCATAATAATCCCAACTGTAATCATTGAAATTTTAAATCCAATTGGTATAGGTAATAATATACCACAAGAAAACACAACTATAATTCCAATTAAAGCAAAAGTCAGCATCAATTTATTAGACATAAAAAAGCCTCCCTCATCTATTCTTTCATAAATGTATACAGACGAGGAAGGCGCTTCGTTCAAATATTATTTTATTTTTTTTATGATTCTCGCAGGATTCCCGCCAACTACTACATTACCCGGCACATCTTTCGTTACAACAGCGCCAGATGCGATGACAGCATTATCTCCAATTGTTACGCCCGGATTAATAATCGCTCTTCCGCCAATCCATACGTTATCGCCAATTGTAACTGGTTTTCCGTACTCTGATCCGCTTATGCGCTCTACCGGATCAAGCGGATGCGTTGCTGTATAAATGTGAACACCTGGAGCTAACATACAGTTCACTCCGATTGTAACTGGGCATACGTCTAAAATCGTACAGTCAAAGTTTGCGTAAAAGTTTTCACCAACGTGAATGTTATAACCGTAATCACATCTAAAAGAAGATTCAAGATGAATGTTATCTCCAGTCGTTCCGAATAGTTCTTTTACGATTGCACTACGTTCTTCTAGCTTTACTTCTGGTGTTTCATTTAATTTTCTCGTTAATATACGAGCTTGCTCCCTCCCTTGAACTAAAACGGGATCAGCCGGTATGTACATTTCCCCTTGTATCATCTTTTCTTTTTCTGTTTTCATTTCCTTCTCCCCTTCCAACACGTATATATAAGTTTATAATAACATAAAAAAGAAGGGTCTGAACGTATTCATTCAGACCCTTCCTCTTTTAATCTTCCATCGTCGATAAATCGCCTGTTGGTAAGTTTAATTCCCACGCTTTTAATACGCGGCGCATAATTTTACCACTTCTCGTTTTCGGTAATTTATCTCTAAATTCAATTTGTCTTGGCGCTGCATGAGCTGCTAGGCCTTTTTTCACAAATTGACGAATCTCTTCTTTTAATTCATCAGATGGTTCGTATCCCACGCGAAGCGCGATAAATGCTTTAATGATTTCCCCGCGTACTGGATCAGGAATACCAATTACACCAGCTTCTGCTACAGCAGCGTGCTCGATTAATTTACTTTCTACTTCAAATGGACCAACGCGCTCACCTGACGTCATAATTACATCATCAATGCGCCCTTGGAACCAGAAGTATCCGTCTTCATCCATATAAGCTGAATCACCTGATACGTACCAATCTCCCGGCATGAAGTAAGAATCATATTTTTGTGGGTTATTCCAGATTCCACGCATCATAGCTGGCCAACCTTTACCAATCGCTAAGTTCCCCATTGTGTATGGAGGCACTTCATTTCCTTCATTATCAACAATCGCTGCTTTCACACCTGGAATTGGTTTCCCCATTGAACCTGGACGGATTTCCATACAAGGATAGTTACAAATAACTTGTCCACCTGTTTCTGTCATCCACCACGTATCATGAATACGAAGTCCAAATGCGCTCATACCCCAGCGAATTACTTCTGGATTTAATGGCTCACCAACACTTAATACGTGACGTACTTGTGATAAATCATATTTTTTAATTGCGTCTTGTCCAGCTCCCATTAACATACGGAACGCTGTCGGTGCACTATACCAAACTGTTACACCGTAATCTTGCAGTGCTTCATACCATGCCTCTGGACTAAATCTCCCGCCTAAAATAACATTTGATGCTCCCACTAACCACGGTGCAAAAATACCGTAAGCTGTTCCAGTTACCCAGCCAGGGTCAGCTGTACACCAATATACATCATCTTCTTTTAAATCTAATACCCATTTCGCTGTTTGATAGTGCTGAACCATTGCGTTTTGAGCATGAAGGACGCCTTTTGGCTTACCAGTAGAACCAGATGTGTAATGTAGAATTAAACCGTCTTCACGGCCTAACCACTCGATATGTAATTCTTTTGAAGCTTGTTCAAATAAAGGATTGAACGCTACAGTTTTCCCGCCTTCTTCTGCATTGTCTCCAACAAGGAAGACTGTTTTTAAAGCAGGTAAATCATTTAACGGTATGCGCTCTAACAATTCAGGAGTTGTAATTAACACCTTAGCTTCGCTATCTTCTAAACGATCGCGAACTGCGCCTTCCATAAATGCTTCAAATAATGGTCCAACAATTGCCCCTAATTTCACTGCACCTAAAAGTGCGAAATATAATTCTGGGGAACGCGGCATAAAAATAAAAACGCGATCGCCTTTCTCAACATCGCCATAGTTTTTCAGGACATTTCCTGCTTTATTAGAAAAATCCTTCATTTCCTTAAACGTATATTTCTCTTTTCGCGATCCATCTTGATAATAAAGTGCTACTTTATTCTTTCGATCGGATTTCGCATGCTTATCAATTGCCTCATACGCCATATTTACTCGGCCAGTTTCATTCCAAGTAAAATTTTTATTAACCTCTTCCCAGTTAAAATTCGCGTATGCCTCTTCATAATTCGGCAAATTATTTTCTCCTTTAATGACAGGAAGCGTTTCCACTTTCATACTTTACATCCCCCTCCTATGTATTCTATTATCTATTATAATAACATTATTTAAAATTTTCAGTATTTTTGTTGATTTTTAGACAAATTTTTAATGACAAAATTCGATTCACATCGCATATATTATAAAGTACGATATTAATAGATTCACAAACCCTCAAGGTGGTGAGCAATAAATTGATTCATATAAAAATATATAATGCCAGAAACTTAAAAACAGCGAAAGGCACTTTAATTATTGAAGGTCCTGTCTCTACACATAATCTTGAAATGTATGAATTTCATCCAGACTTAATTGCGTTTCGTCCTGCCGAGCAGCAATATAAAGCAATTGTCGAAATTTCTAAATTACCAGAAGCTCGTCTCATTATTGCTAGACATGACCAAACGATCGTTGGATATGTTACATACTTATATCCTGATCCGCTCGAGCGATGGTCAGAAGGAAAGATTGAAAACTTAATTGAACTCGGGGCGATTGAAGTTGTCCCAGCCTTTCGCGGTTGCTCTGTCGGAAAAAATTTATTAGAAGTTTCAATGATGGACAATCATATGGAAGATTACATTATATTAACGACTGAATATTATTGGCACTGGGATTTAAAACAAACAGGCTTAAATGTTTGGGAATACCGAAAAGTAATGGAAAAAATGATGAATGCTGGTGGTTTACAATGGATGGCTACAGATGATCCTGAAATTTGTTCACATCCTGCCAACTGTTTAATGGTCCGCATCGGTAAACGTGTTGATACGGATTCCATTCAAGCATTCGATCGTCTACGTTTTCACAATCGTTTTATGTATTAATAAAGGGGGCAACTGGAATGATTGTAGAAGAAATTATGAATCAAAATGTAGTAACATTGCATCCAGATGACACAATCGAAACAGCAATCCGAACGATACGTACGAAAGGTATTCGGCACATTCCAATTGTCGATCAAAATAATCACGTAGTAGGCATTATTTCTGATCGAGATGTAAGAGATGCAAGTCCATCAATTCTTGATGAACAAGTTTCACTCGATATGCTACAGCAACCGCTCGAACTTATTATGAAACACCCTGTCATGACTTGCCATCCTCTTGATTTCGTTGAGGAAATTGCTACTTTATTTTTTGAAAATAAAATTGGCTGCCTCCCTGTCACAAAGGCTGGAAAGTTAGTAGGAATTATTTCCGAATCTACAGTGCTACACACATTAGTGAAATTAACAGGAGCACATCAGCCTAGTTCACAAATTGAAATTCAAGTGAAAAATGAACCTGGTATTCTCGGAAAAGTAGTTGCTATTTTTAGCAATTTACAAATTAATATTGTGAGCGTTCTCGTCTATCCAGCAAAAGATGAGAATGATAAAGTACTCGTTTTCCGCATTCAAACGATGAATCCTCTAAAAGTGATTGATGCACTCGAAGCAGAGGGCTACCGCGTATTATGGCCAAACATAATGGGGATGCAAGCATGAGCAGCGCCTTCATTTATTCGGATGACTTTCGGGGCTATTCTTTTAGCCCTGATCATCCTTTTAACCAACTGCGCGTCACACTCACGTATGATTTATTACAAAAGAGCGGTTTTATCTCTCCCTCTCAAGTCATCGCGCCACGGATGGCTACAGATGAAGAGATTGCCTACGTTCATACAGAGGAGTACATAAATGCGGTAAAACGTGCTGGAGAAGGTAAGTTAGAAAAATCAATTGCGATGACATACGGACTCGGAACAGAAGATACACCGATGTTTCCCAATATGCACGAAGCAAGTGCATTACTCGTTGGCGGAACATTAACAGCTGTCGATGCTGTTATTTCCGGAAAAGTAAAGCACGCCCTCAATTTAGGCGGCGGCTTACATCATGGCTTCCGTGGTAAAGCATCTGGCTTTTGTATTTATAACGATAGCTCTATCGCAATGAAATATATTCAGAAGAAATACGGTTTACGCGTTTTATATATTGATACAGATGCTCATCACGGTGACGGGGTACAATGGTCTTTTTACGACGATCCTAACGTATGCACCATTTCATTACACGAAACTGGGCGTTATTTATTTCCTGGAACTGGCGCAGTAAATGAACGTGGACAAGGAAATGGATATAATTATTCTTTTAACGTTCCACTCGACGCTTTTACAGAAGACGAATCGTTTTTAGATTCATATCGAACAGTTGTAAAAGAAGTGGCAGCATACTTTAAACCGGATATTATTTTAACGCAAAATGGTGCTGATGCACATTATTACGATCCACTTACACACCTTTGCGCAACGATGAACATTTACCGTGAAATACCGAAGCTCGCTCGTGAAATCGCTAATGAATATTGCGACGGTCGCTGGATTGCTGTCGGCGGTGGTGGCTATGATCACTGGCGCGTCGTACCAAGAGCTTGGGCACTCATTTGGCTCGAAATGAACAACATCCAAAACATCTCAGGTTATCTCCCTCCAGAATGGATTGACGCTTGGAAAGGACAAGCAGAAACCGACCTTCCCCTTACATGGGAAGATCCAGACAACATGTATCAACCTATCCCTAGAAAACCAGAAATCGAAGAAAAAAATGCATTAACTGTAGCGAAATCTCTTGAAATTATTCGGAATAATATGACAAAATCTTTGTACTAAACGAAAAGGAGGCTCGTTTTTAAATAGCCTCCTTTTATTTATTGTCGGTTTCTGTCGGTAAGTCGATATATTTTAAAAAGCGCTGATATATTTTTATGTACTAATGGACTGGCCCAACTCTTATAAAAAAAGGTAGTGACACTATGTGGAAACAACAAATAATCAATACAAAGCGCGGCACATTCGAAATTTTCACTAAAGGCAATGGCGAACCGCTTTGTATTACACATCACTATTCACAATTTAATGAAACTGGCGATTACTTTGCGGATGTTTTCACTTCTACGCATCGTGTATTCCTCATTAATTTACGTGATGCTGGTAATTCTGAAAAAGCCAATTCTGAAAAAGAATTAACCATGATTGAAACAATCCACGACTTAGAAGCGATACGAGAAGCTTTACAACTTCCAACATGGCATTTCGCTGGCCATTCAACAGGTGGTATGCTTGGTCTTTTATATGCCATTGCATATCCAAATGCCTTACAATCATTAGTCGTGGCTGGAGCTGCAGCAAGCGACTATACGAAAACACCATTTTGTATTTATCATCCAAAACATCCACAGTTTCATTATATGCAAGAACTCATCGAAAACTTGAAAAGCCCTCATCTTACAAATGCAGAACGAAAAGAATTATCTACTAAGAGAACCCAATTATCATTGTTTAAACCTGAAAACTACAACTCTTATTTTTGTAAACCAATCCAAAAAACAATGTCCGCTAGCCGGATGAATGCTTTCTCTTGTGAATATCCGTTATTTGATTTAAGAAAGTACTTACCTTCTATCCACACAAAGACGCTTATTATTTACGGAAGACATGATGTGCAGTGCCCGATTCAATATTCTATCGAGATGCATAAGGGTATACGTAATTCTATCTTCATTCCATTTGAGGAGAGTAACCATTACCCTTTTTTAGAAGAAGCTGCTCAGTTTACTTCTACTACTCAAATATTTTATAAATCGTTACACTAGTACCGCTATTATTAAGGAAAGCTCACAGTCTCTATAAGACTATGAGCTTTTTTCAAAAGAAATATTTCACACTAAAAACAAATAAAAGAACGCAAGAAATAACAACTAAACCCACATCAAGTAATACTGCCTTTTTATCTCCTTCTTTTATACTCATCATAAAATTAGAAATTATTTTAATTCCAAAAAAGACCATCATAAATAACCCACCGAAATGATCATTTGTAGAATCTTCATCATAAAACATTTGTATTGCACCGATAATTAATAAAATAAGTACGATATTAGTTCCAATCTTTACAGCCTTGTTTAATTTATTATCCTTTAATTCAGCCCCCAAAATCTAGCACTCCCTCTCAAACTATCGTGCGTGTTGGCACAGATCTTTTATTCCCTTTTAAATTTTAACATAAATTACCTTATATATCCTTTTCCTTACAGTCATAGGCATTCCGACAATAATGATACTCCCTTCATTACAACATGCTCGCGCTCATAACTTTGCAGAAATAGAAAAGATTTTGTTAGAAGGACGTAAGTAAAAAGCTAATTTTTGCCTTCCCCCCCCACCCTATGCTACATTTAACCCGTTACATCAATATTAATAGGGTGGGAATAAACATGAACAAACCTAAAATTGGGATGATTGGACTTGGAAGTATCGCACAAAAAGCCTATCTTCCAACACTTACAAAAGAAACAGATTGGAATTTTGTAGGGGCCTTTACACCTAACCCCGAGAAAAGAAAACAAATTTGCCAACAATATCGTATTCAAGACTTTCATTCTATGGAAACACTAGCTTCTGAATGTGATGCCATCTTCGTTCATAGTTCAACTGCTACACATTATGAAATCGTTTCTGAACTTCTGAAAAAAGGAATCGACGTTTATGTTGATAAGCCGCTAGCAGCTACAGTAGAGCAAGCTGAGAAACTAGTCGAGTTGAGCGAGAAGTATAACCGAAAGTTAATGGTAGGATTTAATCGCCGATTCGTTCCTATGTACGTTGCTGCCAAAGAGCAAGCTAATGATATTTCATGGATTCGAATTGAAAAGCACCGCACAAATAAAGTGGGGCCATATACGTATGACTTTACTATGTTAGATGATTACTTACATATTGTAGATACTGCTCGCTGGTTAGCTAACGATGACCTTAACATCGTTCATAATATGATGCAAATCAATGAAAAGAACGAACTTCTTTACGGACATCATACATATACAACTGCAAATGGACTTTTACTTTCTACGGCGATGCACCGCCATGCAGGTACAAATTTAGAACAAATTGAACTTGTAACGGCAGGTAAAATCATTCGCGTAAAAAATATGAACACATTTGAAATTGAGCAAGAAAACTCCGTTTCACAAAGTGGTTCACCATCATGGGAGACAACGTTAAAGCAGCGCGGATTTGAAGATGCTGTTCATCATTTTATCCAATGTGTACAAGGTGATACACAGCCTATTGTAGATGGATTAGAAGGATTAAAATCTCAACAAATGCTCCAATCTCTACTGCAAGCTGTAAGCAAAAATTAAAACGGATACATTTTTCAGAATTTACTTTCATTCCCATTTCCTCTTTATTTCTATCACAAATTTCTATAGAATATGTTGATAGGAATTATAAATTTCATATTGAATCGTGGAAAGGATGGGATTAACACATGTGGAACGAGTTTAAAAAATTCGCATTCAAAGGGAATGTAATCGATTTAGCTGTCGGGGTTGTAATCGGTGCTGCATTCGGTAAAATCGTTAGTTCTTTAGTAAAAGATATCATCACACCATTACTTGGTATGGTACTGGGCGGCGTTAACTTTACAGATTTAAAACTTACATTCGGTAAATCATCTATTATGTATGGTAACTTCATCCAAACTATTTTTGATTTCTTAATTATTGCAGCTGCTATCTTTATGTTTGTTAAAGTTTTCAACAAACTAACATCTAAAAGAGAAGAAGAAGAAAAGAAAGAAGAACTTCCAGAACCAACAAAAGAAGAAGAAATTCTTGGCGAAATTCGCGACTTACTAAAACAACAAAACTCTTCTAAAGATAGAGCATAATTGAACGGATAAAAAGGCATGCACCCTCGGGACATGCCTTTTCTATATGCTATAACGTTTCTGAATTCATATGAATAAATAAAATAATACCAGCAACCATAAGTACCATAATACTACCTGCAAATAGTGTAATACCCATAAACATTAAACTTGTGCTCATGTCCACTGATACACTTTCAATAAAAATAGAAATTACATACGTGATAAGGGCGATTCCTGCAAGAATACTTCCTGGAACAAATCGCTTTAAGCCATTTTGTTTTAACGTCATATATGCAAAAATAGCGGTCATGCAAAGCGTAATTATCCAAAGAACGATCATCTCTTCTCCCCCCTCACAAGCCTTTTCTTTCTATTATACATGACATTGCCCTATAATAGTTAAATTTGCACTTGTGTGACATATAACAAGGAATAATCCAAACTGTAGCGAATGTCTTATGAAGAATCCAAAATACATTATCATTATCAAAGTAACGTATTTACAATACCCGCTTCACTTATCGCGAGTATTGTTTATAAAATAAAACATTCAGCATAAGGAGACTGATCTCATGTGTATGCTGTAAAATTATTATTTGAATCTGTCCATTCAGGTAAACCTAATCCTAGTAAAATTGATGAACATTATGAAGAGAATCACGATACACTTTTTGAAGAAAGTATCATTCTCGTTAAGGCGAACAGTTTAGAGGAAGCTCATGAGCTAGGTGAAAAGATAGCTCTACAGTCTGAAGATACGTACGATAATATGTACGGTGAGCAAGTAACATGGACGTTTAGAAAAGTGTTGCATGTTTTCGAATTAGATGACACACCATTTGAGACAGGAAAAGAATTATATGCACGCTTTTTACATGTTAAGAAAACTGAAAGTGTAGATACAGTAGTTAAACACCATTATCCTGAATATGAATAAAAGCTCACAGCTATCGCTGTGAGCTCTCTTATTCTTACTTCGTTGAATCTCTAAATTGGATACGGTGAGGTAAGATAACTGAGTGATCTTCTACTTTTTCTTTGTTCATATATTTCGTTAGTAAACGCATTGCTACTGCACCAATATCATACATTGGTTGTACAACTGTCGAAAGTTGCGGACGAACCATTAATGCAAGACGTGTGTTGTCAAAACCAAGCACTTCGATATCCGTTGGTACGTTTAATCCAGCGTCTTGTGCTGCGTGGATTACACCTAGTGCCATTTCATCAGAAGATACGAAGATTGCTGTTGGTTTTTCATCCATGCCCCAAAGTCTTTCAAACGCTTCTATACCTGAATCATATGTGTAATCTCCATCAATTATAAGATTTTCATCATATGAAATACCTGCTTCTTCTAAAGCTTTTTTATAACCTTGTAACTTCTTCGCGCTTCCTGCTTTATTAATGAAAGGACCAGAGACGAAACCGATACGTTTATGTCCTTGCTCAATAAAATGCTTCATTGCATCGTAAGCTGCTTGTGTATAATCAATATTTACTGATGACGTTTCATTTTGTTCATCAAATGACGCTGCTAATACAATTGGTACTGGAGATTTTTTGAACTCTTCAACGTGAATATCTGTAATGTCTTCACCCATGAAAACAATCCCGTCCACTTGTTTCCCAAGCATCGTATTTAATAAGTGGAACTCTTTCTCTTTGTTCTGGTCAGAGTTACTTAAAATGATGTTATATTTGTACATTGTTGCGATATCTTCAATTCCACGAGCAAGTTCTGCATAAAACGTATTTGAGATATCAGGAATAATAACACCCACTGTAGTTGTCTTCTTACTTGCTAGTCCACGTGCTACCGCATTCGGGCGGTATCCTAAACGATCAATTGCTTCTAATACTTTCTTTCTTGTTGTAGGCTTTACATTTGGGTTACCATTCACAACGCGTGATACGGTAGCCATTGAAACATTTGCTTCACGCGCTACATCATAGATTGTTACGTTCATCTCTTCGCACACTCCTTCTATTTATGTTATCTATTTTTATGTATCGGTTCACTTGAATGAAAAAAAGACATCAACTCTATTTGCAGATGCCAACAATCGTCCCGAGTTCTTCCTTTTACTAATGATACGCTAAAAACACAGGGTCATACAATATTTTCCCGCAAAAGTTTCGAAAAAATTCGCTTCTTTTCTCGTATTTTCGTATTTTTTATGCAAAAAAGGTCAATTTTTGTAAAAAAGCTATGTAACAAGGGCTACATAGACTAAGAAATCTTTTTATAATTTACTTCCGAATGCTTTTAATTCTTTCATAAACTCATTGAATTCTGGAATGTCCATTTGCTGCGCTGCATTTGATAATGCAACTGCTGGGTCTGGATGTACTTCAGCCATAATAGCAAAAGCACCAATTGCCATAGCCGCTTTTGCAAACGGTAAGAGAAGGTCACGTCGCCCTGTAGAATGCGTTACATCGACAACAACAGGTAAATGTGTTTCTTTCTTTTAAATTGGCACAGCGGAAATATCAAGCGTATTACGCGTTGCTGTTTCATATGTGCGAATACCACGCTTTAATAATATTGGTTTATTTACAGCACCAGCTGCCTTTAACAGTTCAAATTTTTGCATATTGCGAGCGCCAATTTGAATAACATCAACATAATCTGACACTTTAAAGAAGGCACTGAAAGAGTCTATTTCATAAGAAAAAAGAGGTCATTCCCTACTATGTACAGGTAATGACCTCCTTTCTTCTTTCAACATCTTTAGGAAATTCGAAATGTTTTTCTCGAAGTATTCACTTTTTCAGTAGCCTCAGCTTAAAAACTGTCTTTTTTTATTATAGGAAAGAAACAAACGGTTTATCGCTGTTCTTCTCTTTTATAATAACAGCCTCGATTTTATTCTCGGACTTTATTTGTAATTGAACTTTAGCATCTTTAGGAAATTGTTCTAACATACTTTGAGCAGCCGTTTGAGAGAGTGCCATTAATTCTGACTTACCGTTATATTTAACGACAATATCCATCTTTAATTTATCCATCTTATTTTGCTTATAAGAAATCTTAGCATTAACAGGGATATAATCTCCTGGAGAAAATGCCTTCATTGCTTCAGAAAATTTCTTTAGCTTATCATTATCTTCTCCATGTGCCCCCCCAAATTCTTGAGAAGGATACGAATACGACTTTTCATCAATAGTATCCCAATTTCCAAGATTAGTCTCGTTCTTTTGAACAGTAGCGCTTGAAATATAAGTACCATTCTTTAAAGAACTTGTACTTTCTTGCTTGAATATAGCAAATGTAATTGGAGATTTGTTATATTTATCATTTTTATTAATAGCTTCTATAAGCCCCTTAGCGACTTCAGTACCTTTAGAAATAGCTTCCTCATTAGATACACTTGAAGACATAGATAAACCAATAACAACACCAGATAAGCTTAGTTCATTTGAATTTTGTTTGCCGAAGTAGTCCTGTTCTATAATATTAGTCAAAACTGGTACTTCTTGTTTCGTAACTAATTCATCAATTGTTTTCTCAGGAATATATTGATTTAATTGTAATACGTAATTTTCTGTATCGAATTGTTTTGAAGCAATATCCATTAAACCATTTTCATATTCTGCTAAATCTAGTTTAGAATTAGTTTTAACATTAACTGTATTAATTACCTTTTGTTCTTTTAAAGGAATAACAGTTCTATAGTAATCCTTAGAAACAGCAGTTCTTGGAATCATACTTTTTTCTTTCGTATCTTTCTGTACAACTTCATCCTTCTTCTCAATAGTATTATTGCTGCAAGCCCCCAGTAATAAACTTAAGCTTGCGATGCATAATGCCATTTTCTTCATTGCTTAAAACCCACTTTCAAAAGTCAATTTACTTAGTTTTAAAGTATCTCTAGTGTACCACTAAATATATTGCAACAAAATAAAAAAGAAGCAAGCCCTTCGCTTGCCTCTCCCTATTTTACATTCTCTTCTAAAGCTTCTTTTTTAATATTCCAGTGCGATGTATGCCATACTACCATTCCATCTTTTATGTATAACACTTGCGGAGATTCATGCTTAATGCTGTACTGCTCTGCAACATGGTTCGAAACATCTCTCGCCTCTTGTACGTATAAGTAATATGCTGGCACTTCTCTTTCTTCACCGCAATACGCTTGAAACTCAGTATATGCACCGTGACTAATTGGGCATGTCGTACTATGCTTAAAAAGAACGTAAGGCTCGTTCTTTTCTACTAACGCTTCAAGTTCTTCAGTCGTTTCAATCTTCATCATACTCATCGTTACTCACCTCTCATGCGAAGTCTAGAGCGCTTCTCTCTCTTTTCAGCCTTCTGCTCAGCTCTCTCAAGTTTACGCTCTTCTTTTTCAACCCTTTTCTCTTGTCTCGTAGTACGGTAATGGTTGTATACTTCAATTGCTGCGCTGCTCCACTGTACAACTTGTGCTACTTTATCTGCATTATTTTCAATTTCGTCCGTAACAGACTCTGAAACGTTGCGAAGCTTCGTATTTAAAGAGTGGATCGTCGTTCCGATTCCATCCACACCTTCTACTACTTTATTTAGCGACTGTGACTTCTGTTGAATATCATCAGCTAACGCATTTGTCTTATGTAATAATTGCTCCGTCTCTACGCTTATTCCTTGCATTTGCTTTTCTAAACCTTCTAACGTGCTCGCAACGTTTTCTAACGTCTTCTGAACCGATAACAACGTTCTGCATACATACACTACTAATACAGCGAAAGCAACCGCGATAATAGCCGCACTTACATATAGAAGAACTTGCATTTCATCACTTCCTTTATCTTTTTCATACTTTCTCCCATTATACAATCATTTTCCGTTTCATTCTAATCCCTATCTTTCCATTAGAATTTTCATACTTATTCGTTAACTTTAACATAAATGATTCAACAAATTCCACTAAGTAGGTTACAATAGGAGAGGATACATAATTAGTAGGGAGGCTTTACATATGAAAGATCCACGCATTGAAAAGTTAGCATACAATTTAATTAACTACTCTATTCGTTTACAAAAAGGCGAAAAAGTATTAATTGAAAACTTTGGCTTACAAAAAGAACTTGTAACTGCACTTGTAAAAGAAGCATATGCAGCTGGTGGTTTCCCATTCGTTTCTTTAAAAGATCATCAAGTAGATCGCTCTTTATTAATGGGTGCTACTGAAGAACATTTCGAACAAATCGCTGCATATGAAGCGAGCGTAATGAAAGATATGGATGCTTACATTGGCCTTCGCTCTGGTGATAACATTAACGAACAAGCTGACGTTCCAAGTGAACGTATGAAAGTTCACGGCCAAACAATTGGCAAAAAAGTTCATAGAGACATCCGTGTTCCGAAAACACGCTGGGTTGTTCTTCGCTACCCAAATGCTTCTATGGCGCAGCTTGCTAAAATGAGCACAGAAGCTTTCGAAGACTTCTACTTCGAAGTTTGTAACTTAGACTACGGTAAAATGGATAAGGCGATGGATAGCCTTGTTACATTAATGAATAAAACAGATAAGGTTCGCTTAACTGGCCCTGGAACTGACTTAACATTCTCTATTAAAGACATTCCAGCTATTAAATGCTCGGGTCATTTAAACATTCCAGATGGTGAAGTATACTCTGCACCAGTTCGCGATTCTGTTAACGGTACAGTTTCATACAATACACCATCTCCTTACAACGGTTATACATTTGAAAATGTACAACTTAAATTTGAGAACGGTCAAATCGTTGAAGCAACTGCAAATGATACAGAGCGCATTAACAAAATCTTCGATACAGACGAAGGCGCGCGTTTCGTTGGTGAGTTCGCAATCGGCGTAAACCCATACATCTTACATCCAATGGGAGACATCCTATTCGATGAAAAAATCGATGGCAGCTTCCACTTCACACCTGGACAAGCTTATGATGATGCATGGAACGGCAACAACTCTAACATTCACTGGGATTTAGTATGCATTCAGCGCCCTGAATACGGCGGCGGTGAAATTTACTTCGACGACGTATTAATCCGTAAAGACGGACGCTTCGTTGTAACTGAACTAGAAGCTTTAAACCCAGAGAACTTAAAATAATGAAAAACGCTCGGAATTTTCTCCGAGCGTCTTTTTATTAATATTGTAATAAATCTTTCGCCACATCTTCTGGCACTTTAAAACTCATTTTCTTATTTTTCATTTCAACTTCGACATAAGGGACATGTTTATATACTGTCATAGTACCAATTTCATGTAACTCTTTTTTATCTTTACCCGAATCCAATAATTTCGGTGTATCCTCTTGATACATTTTAAACGTTTTCCCTTGCGGAGTATCTAAAGGAGCCGATTCCATTTCCCACTCATCCATTTTGATTGATTCAAACAACTTTGTGATTTCTTTCTTATCGGTAATTGTTTTTTTATCACTCGAATCAATAAGCGATTCAATTTCAATTTTTTGTGCCTTTTCTAAACTAACATCAGACTTCTCTTTCTTCGCACTACATCCTATTAAAAGAATGGATGCAGTTAGCAGAAACAAAAACAACATATAGATCTTTTTCATTTCTAATCCCCCTACTTTATATGGAGCTATTTTTCTCGCTTTTTGTTTGCTGAAAATGAAAATAAAATAAAAGTGTCACTGCGATAGTACCTATTAATATTGGGACATATAAGGGCAGATCCCATTTCATATATACTCTAGTGCAACCAACAAGCACAAACAAAATTTCCAAACAAAATAAAGTGAAACTTTAATCAGTGGGGGTTTTGTTCATCCCCCACTGATTATTAGCCCTCACCAATCGGGCTTTTACGGGCAGCCCGACTCCCACCTAACTTCTTTGCTCCTGCCGAATTTTGAGGTGGGAGTCTTACTGCCCGTTAATGCGGGGTAAAAGTTTTACATACTTCATCTCTTACCTACCATTTCTATTTTTACATGTGGATTCTCTTTCTCAACAAGTGACAAAAAACTTGTCATATCTTGCGGCATCGCAATCATATGTACTTTATATGCATTCGTCGTAATTTCAAGTGATTTCCCAACTTGACGAACAACTCTTATATCTTTTAATACAACATCGTCATTTAAAATACCATATTTTAACACGCCATTTTCCACTTTATGTTTTTTAATAAATATTTCCCAAACGATTGGTACATTTACAATGAAGCATAAACCCATTCCAATCAACGCTGACATCCACTGCTCTTTATTTGTGAAAAGCATGACAATTGGATACACAAACATAAAAGCTAATGTGAGACTAACGAAAATTACCGCTGACTTACTTCTTTGAATTGGAAAATCCATACACGCACCCCCTAACTAAATTATACCATTTTTTCCATTTTAGTTCATAAAAAAAGGCCATTTATGAATGACCTTTTTAAACAGTATACCTATAAAATTTCTTATCTACCTCTAGCACTGGAAAACTTTTTGGCAACTCTTCTATACTCACGCTTTGAAAACCATTCTTTTCGTAGAAACGGTGTGCTGCTAGAAATTTAACTGTTGTTCCTAAATAAATGTCTTCCAAGTTCGTTTCTTTCGCCCAAGAAATTGCCGTTTGAAGTAGCGTATGTGATGCGCCCCATTCTTTTCCGCGGAACTCTTTCTTCACGAACATTTTTCTTAGCGCTACTTGATGCTTCCCAATATCTAATAAAGCTATCGTTCCAACTACTTTCCCATCATAAGTTGCTACCCAAAAATTTCCGTTGTCCCTTTGATAGAACGTTTCTATTTCAAGTAAGTCCGGCTGCTCTTCTTTCGTAATAGGGACCTTGTACTCTTTCCGCTGAATATGAACGATAAGATCTACTACTTCCTCTTGAAACATACTTTCATACGGAATAATACAAATCTTCTCGTTCATCGAATTTTTTTCCATTCTGAAGCTAGTAAACTGTACACAGCGATATCCTGAAAATGATCGTATAACCATTCGTCATCTCTTAAAATACCATCTAATTTAAAACCTAAACGTTCTGGAATCGCACGGCTTTTCGCATTTTCAACACCGCAACGAATTTCAATTTTATTCAGCTTTAAATTATCAAATGCATAATGAAGCACAGCCTTCACACTTCGCGTCATAATACCTTTCGCGCCAGCATCTTCTGCAAGATAATATCCAAGACTCGTAGCTTTCTTACCCCAGCTCACCGGATGAATACCTACCATCCCAACGAGCTTTCCTTTATAGCGTATACCAGCCTCAAACCCATCTCCCTCTGCAAATTTCTTTAACCAAATCGGAAAAATCTCATTATACGCATCAGCTGATTTCGTTCCATCTACCCAAGGGAGCCATCTTCTTAAATGGTTACGGTTTTGATCTAATAATTGATATAATTCCTCTTTATGATGTTTTTCTAATAGTTGTAGTTCGATTTCGTCATCTACTCGGAGTGTGAACATGTTTTTTAGCCCCTTTTTATTTTTCTTATTATTCTAACACTTACAGATACAAAATGTTAAATATTCACACTTTTTTCGGTTTTAGTTGTATAAAACCAGAAGAATATAATACTCCCGTAACAACTAATATCATTCCTACAGATTGTGCGGGCGTTATATTTACTCCTTCAATAAAAGAAATAATCATTGTAACAACAGGCACTAAATTAAAAAATAAAGATGTCCTTGCTGCCCCAATTTGAGCAATTCCATTATTCCACCATAAGTAACCGAGCACACTCATTCCAATTGCCATAAAGAGAATCGCTCCCCAAGCTAACAAAGGAACTTCCAAAACTGGTACTATACTTTTTTGAGTGACAGATATCACAATAAAGGCAAGAGCACCAATCGTCATCGTATATGTCGTAGTTTGTATTGGGCTACCAGTTTTAATAAACCTTCTGCCTAGTACACCGTATAACGCCCAGCAAATATTCCCTAATAAAATATAAAAATCCCCTTTTGAAAATGATAAGCTTTGTAGTATTGTAGATGAACCTTGTGTAAGTACAAAAACAACACCAAGTAATGCAAGTAACATTCCAATACCTTGGCGCTTTATAATTTTTTCTCGTAAAATAACACTTGCTAATAGCATCGTAACGAGCGGATTCGTCGCCATAATAAGTGCACCATTAATAGCTTCTGTATGTTTCATACCTAAAAAGAAAAAGAAGTTAAAACCAAATACACCAACAATACCTAGCAAAAGGTAATAAGCCCTATTCTGCCTCCATACCTCCACCTCAAAATCTTTTCGTATTTTTAACAGACATAACATCACAAATGCAGCAATCCCAAAACGCCATGCCGCTATATGAATCGCTTCGAAATATTGCACCGCATATTTCGAAGCATTAAATGTTCCACCAGTGAAAATCGCAAAACCTAGTAACTGAGCGTATACTTTATTCTTCATTGTTGGCCTCCGAGTTTTTCTCTTCTAGAGAACCATAATAAATTTCTAACTTCTCCTCTGTTAACAAAACTACTTTTTGCAATTGCTCCTGCTGTTCCCTTAAACGATCTAAGTGTGTTGTTAAAATTGAAATCCTCTTTTTTATTTTCGCAGGTACTTCCTCTTCCCGCTGTCTAATCTCCTCTATAATACATCCGTCACTTGTAAACTCAGCCATCTCTTCTAAAGACATTCCTGTTTGCTTTAATGAATATAAAAATTTTAATAGGCGCACATCACCTTCTGTATACTGACGAATGCCACTATTCCGCGTTGGTGGTGGCAATAAACCTAGTTTCTCATAATAGCGCAAAGTATGAATACCCATCCCTGTTAATTCTGCGACTTCACCGATTTTATACATGTTTTCTCCCCCTTGTTTTTACATATTCATCTTACAACCTAGAGCTAACTCTAGGTCAATACATAAATAAAAATCGGACACAACAAAAAAAGACGCACAGCCAAGCTATGCGTCTTTTCTATTACTTCTCTGCAACTTGAACTTCTTTTACGTAAGCTGCTTCGAATTTTTGGATGTCACCTGCGCCCATGAAAATAAGAACGCCGTTTTTATGTTTCTTTAACACATCCGTTGTTGTATCTGTAATTAGTTCTGCGCCATCGATACGTTTTTGCAGATCTTCAATTGTTAATTCACCTTTGTTTTCACGTGCTGATCCGAAAATATCACATAAGTATACTTGGTCAGCTTTACTTAAGCTTTCCGCGAACTCATCTAAAAATTTCTCTGTACGTGAGAATGTATGTGGTTGGAATACAGCGACAACTTCACGCTCTGGATGTTTTTGACGAGCTGCTTCAATCGTTGCATTAATTTCTGTCGGATGGTGTGCATAGTCATCAATGATAACTTGTTCTCCCATTGGCTTTTCATTAAAGCGACGTTTTACGCCTTCAAAAGTTGTTAGCTGATGCTTAACTGCTTCTACATCAACGTTTTCATAATGGCAAAGCGCGATTACTGCTAATGCATTTAATACGCTGTGATCGCCGTATCCTGTAATTTTGAACGTGTCATAATACGTATTACGAACGAATACATCGAATATAGTACTATCAGTTCTCTTTTGAATGTTACGTGCTTGGAAATCATTATCTTCTCCAAATCCATAGAAAATAACAGGTACTTTCGCTTGAACTTTTTGAAGTTCTTCATCATCACCACATGCAATAATACCTTTTTTCACTTGCAATGCCATCTCTTGGAATGCATTAAATACATCATTGATGTCTGCAAAGTAATCTGGGTGATCGAAATCGATATTTGTCATGATTGCATAGTCTGGATAGTAAGACAAGAAATGACGACGATACTCACAAGCTTCAAATACAAAATACTTACTATTTTCTACCCCATGCCCCGTTCCATCTCCAATAAGGTATGATGTTGGGTGTGCACCTTGCATTACATGGGCTAACAAACCAGTTGTTGATGTTTTTCCATGTGCACCAGTTACAGCAACACTTGTGTACTGATTCATAAGATCACCTAAGAAGTGATGGTAACGATGTACTGGGATATTTAATTCTTTTGCTGCTACGATTTCTTCATGCGTATCAGGAAATGCATTTCCTGCGATAATCACTTGTCCTTCTTTAATATTATTCTTATCAAAAGGAAGGATGGAAATACCACGCTTTTCCAATGCTGTTTGTGTAAAGAAACGCTTTTCATAATCAGACCCTTGAACAGTATGCTTCATGTCATGAAGAATTTGTGCTAATGAACTCATTCCTGTTCCTTTAATTCCTACAAAATGGTAAACTGTCATCTTAAAGAACCTCCAACATTTCGAACTAATACAACGGCCTATCTATAAGACAGTATATGAATCTTTTCTTATTTTGGTAATCATCATACATTTCTGATGCAGTGAATTTCTTTTTATATTCACTTATCAGTGATAAACTCGTACGTACTTCTTTTATGTCCATAACACATTTATTATAGCAAAAAACAAGCCGCTATACTATGATAACAGAAAAACTGATAGGGTCAATCACCTATCAGTTTTTCTCGCTTTTACATATCTTCTTTTGTTTCTAATTGAACACGCTCTAGACGTGAATTTGGACGGTATTTACGACCAGCTTTTGCTTCTGGTTTTCCATTTAATTCTACGTTATCACCAGTAAAACCAATATTCATTTTTAATAAGCTACTTCCTACTCCGTATATATCGACAGGAACATTTTGAGCTTCAAATTCACGAATACGCTTCTCATCAAACCCACCAGTTACAACGATATCTACATGTTGGAACCCTTCCTCATCAAGAGCCTTACGAAGTGCAAATACAAGTGATGGATTTACACCACGTGGATCGAATGTTCCAAGTACTTCTGGGTGACGAATGAAGTATTGATCAATCATTGTGCGAGACGTATCGACACGTACCCCTTTTAATGTTGATCCAAATTCACGCGCTACGCGAAGTGCATCTGTAATGACATCATTGTTATAATCAATTAGTACGACTAATTCATCTTCTGGGAATTTTTTATGATATGCCTTTGCAGCTTCAACAACATCACCATTAAACATTTGAATTAAAGCGTGAGGCATCGTCCCCATACCACTTCTGCCCCACCATTCATTCATTGCATGCGTCGCTTGCGCGCTCATACCTCCGATGTATGCCGCATAGCCGTCACCAGCTTGTTGCGTATAATGATCGTCACGATCTCCCATGAAAATAACCGGTTTTTCTTTATCTACACTACGTGCAGCTTGGACAACGTTATATACGTTTGTCGCAACTGATGTACGACGAGCTAAAATCCCATCAATTACACCTTCTAAAAAGCCGAAGTATTCATAAGGACCATGAATTGTTAAAACTGTTTCAAACGGACTAATATTATCGCCATCCTTTAAAGAATGAATTTCTAATTCCTCAGGATTTTTGGCAAATGTTTGTAGCAATGCGATTACCTCATCTGCTCCGCAAAGAACTGCATGTTCTTTTTGAAAAAACTGCATTGTTACAACACTTTTCGGGCGAAATTCTTCAATGATTTCTCTAGTTTTTAAAAAGTAAACGGCAGAGAACCAGCCTTCTCCAACACGTTCATCAAATTTAAATGTTTTATTTGTTAGTCGATTTATTTCACCTTTTAATTTTAATTCAATTTCTTTCATGTCGCTTTACTCCCTACTTTACTATCCAACATTTTCTATTAGTATACAGCAAAACCGTTTCCTATACATTTGTTTCCTGCATAGCAGCGAATTCATCCTCAGAAATAAGGACATCTCTCGGTTTCGTTCCTCTTCCTTCAGAAATAATCCCTTGTGACTCCATCTCTTCAATTAGACGTGCCGCGCGATTATAACCTATGCGGAATTTTCTCTGTACAGAAGATGTGGACGCTCCCCCTTGCTCTACAACAAATTGACATGCATCAAAAAATAGTTCATCTTCAGACTCACTCTGCTCTGATTTTGCTAATAAATCCTCTTGCTTAAATAAGTAGTTTGGCTTCATTTGCTTTTTCACATGATCAACTGTTCTTTCAATCTCATCATCTGATACGTATACACCTTGTACACGAACTGGTTTAGATGTGCCGTTTCCTAAAAATAGCATATCACCACGACCAAGTAACTTCTCCGCGCCCCCAATATCGATAATCGTACGCGAATCAACTTGAGATGATACTGTAAACGCAATACGCGTTGGAATGTTTGATTTAATTAAACCTGTAATAACGTCTACAGATGGACGCTGCGTCGCAACTAATAAGTGAATACCACAAGCACGAGCTTTTTGTGCAATACGACAAATCGCTTCCTCCACATCACCAGGTGCAACCATCATTAAGTCCGCTAACTCGTCAATGACAATTACAATATAAGGTAATGTCTCACCTGGGATTTCTCTACCACTTACAATCGTATTGTAACGAGTTAAATCACGAGCACCAGCATGAGCAAACAATTCATAACGACGTTCCATCTCTTCAACCGCCCACTTTAACGCAGCTGTAGCTGCTTTTACGTCAGTAATAACAGGTGCTACAAGATGTGGAACAGAATTGTATGGTGCAAGCTCAACCATCTTCGGATCAATTAGTATCAACTTCACTTCATGCGGCTTCGCTTTATATAAAATGCTCGTTAAAATCGCGTTAATGCACACACTTTTCCCTGAACCAGTTGCACCCGCAATAAGTCCATGTGGCATTTTTCGAATATCCGTTACAATTGGATCACCTGAAATATCAAGCCCCAGCGCAACTGTAAGCGGTGATTCACTCTTTGTAAATACAGGACTTCTTAAAATTTCACGCAGGAATACTGGCTTACTTTCCTTGTTTGGAACTTCAATTCCAATTGCACTCTTCCCTGGAATTGGCGCTTCAATTCGAATGTCTTTCGCAGCTAAACTTAACTTAATATCATCACTTAAATTTGTAATTTTATTTACTTTCACACCTGGGTCTGGTTGTACTTCAAAACGAGTTACCGCCGGCCCTTGTGACACATTAATAACATGTGCTCCAACATGGAAATTATTAAATGTCGTATTTAATAATTCTTCCTGTTCTTCTAGCCACTCCGTATTATCTAATGCTGCCTGCTGTGGAATTGACAACAACGTTAATGGCGGAAGTTCATACTTCGGTGGCGCTTGTAGTACGTTGCGCATATCATTCTCTTTTTGATTTACAACATATGCTTTCTCTTGTACTTCCGTACTTGAAATTGACTCTTGTACTTGTCCAGCCACCGCTACTTGTTGCATCGGTTTTTCTTCCACTTGAGCTTCTACCGCCACTTGCTGCATCGGTTTTTCTTCCACTTGAGCTTCTACTACCACTTGCTGCATTGGTTTTTCTTCCACTTGGGCTTCTACTACCACTTGCTGCACTGGACTTTCTTCTACTTGCGGGTCTACTACCACTTGCTGCACTGGTTTTTCTTCCACTTGCGGGTCTACTACCACTTGCTGCACTGGTTTTTCTTCCACTTGCAGGCCTACTACCACTTGCTGCATTGGCTTTTCTTCTGCTTGTGGTTCTACTACCACTTGCTGCACTGGCTTTTCTTCCACTCGTTCACTGACAGTTGATTGCATTACGTTCGTTCTTGCCGCATGTCTTTCCATTAATTTCTTTCTATCCTGCTTTAACATGACAACATTAAATGGGACATGACGTTTTTTCTCACGTTTCGGTTCTTCTATTTGTAAAGCAGGCTGTTCTTCAGCAACTTGCTTCTTTTCTTCCGCTTCTTCAATTAAAACGTTCGCAAAGTTTTGAACATCTTTCTTTGTTTGCTCATCCGTTTCTGAAACTGGTACGAATACTTCACTTTCTTCCTTGAACGTAATTGTTTCTTGTTGAGAAATCACTGGTTGCTCTTCAACTGCTATATTTTCTAACGACTCTATATTCATCGTTTCTTCAATTACTTCTTCTTGCGGTGTTTTCTCTAATGCGAATTCCGTAACTGATTCTATTTCCTTAGATTCCTCTAATTCCACAACTTCTTCTGCTTCCTCAGGTTCTTCTAACTCCGCAGCTTCTGCTACTTCCTTAGGTTCTTCTAACTCCACAACTTCTTCTGCTTCCTCAGATCCCTCTAATTCCACAACTTCTTCTTCCTTAGATTCTTCTAACTCCACAACTTCTGCTTCCTCAGATTCCTCTAATTCCACAACTTCTTCTGCTTCCTTAGGTTCTTCTAACTCCACAACTTCTGCCGCTTCTTTAGATTCCTCTAATTCCACAATTTCTTCTGCTTCCTCAGATTCCTCTAATTCCACAATTTCTTCTGCTTCCTCAGATCCCCCTAATTCCACAACTTCTGCTTCCTTAGATTCTTCTAATTCCACAACTTCTTCTGCTTCCTCAGATCCCTCTAATTCCACAACTTCTGCTTCCTTAGATTCTTCTAATTCCACAACTTCTTCTGCTTCCTCAGATCCCTCTAACTCCACAACTTCTTCTGCTTCCTCAGATTCCTCTAACTCCACAACTTCTTCTACTTCCTCAGATCCCTCTAATTCCACAACTTCTTCTACTTCCTCAGATCCCTCTAATTCCACAACTGCTGCTTCCTTAGATTCTTCTAACTCCACAACTTCTTCTGCTTCCTCAGATCCCTCTAATTCCACAGCTCCTGCTGCTTCCTTAGCTTCTTCTTCAAAAGCATCTGGTATTTCTATAGTAATTGTTTCTTCAAGCTTTTCATCTGCTTTTACAATCACTACATCTTCTAAGGTTTCTTCTTCGACTTGATTTGCTGCAACTTCAGCAACAGTTTCTTCTATTTCTGTATTACATTCATTTTCTTCTGTTAATATCGAATACACATGCTCTACTTTAGAATCTATTGACTCTTCTTGTAAAGTTTCTTCGTTATCTTCTGTAGATGATAACGCCACTACATCTTGCTCCTGCTTCAAGGCTTGTACAATTGTAGCCTCTTTTTCCACATGCTGTCCTACTGTTTTATGAAGCAAATCATCACTTAGGCTTTCTTCTAATGAAGGGGCTTGACGTTCAACTTCGTAACCGTTTTTCTCTAACCATGTATCCACAACCGATTTTTCTTCTACTTTATTACTTCGTTCGTTCACTCCGTTCTTAACAGATGAACTTCCTTGTAGAACTCCCGAAAAGTCAGATAATGTATATCCCTTTTTCTCTAACCATGCGTCAACAACAGCTTTTCCTTCAACAGATATTTCAAGATCTTCTCTTACCTTTTCTTCCTCCTGCACAACCTTCGTTTCTACTGAAGGACGGTTATATCCATAAATCGGAGAAATCATTTCTGTTGGACGAAATGGTCTACGGTTACTTTCTTGCGACGGTACAAATGCTTTTTTTACGACAGGCTCTGGTTCCGGTTCATATTGCAATTCCGGTTCCTCATATGTAGGTGCTTCTGTTTCCACATACGGTCGTCTGCTTCTTTCCACTTTTATTCCTCTTTGAGTAGGCTGTTCTTCATATGCTCCTCTTTGAATAGGTTGTTCTTCAAAGTTAGGCAGTTCTCTTACATCCTCCTCATCGAAGCCATTATCTGGTATTAATGGAAAACGACATTTCCCTGCATTCCGACTTGCCATTTGTGCTTCTCTTGCTTCAGTGTAGTGGTTTACACGAGGAATTTTCGGCTGACTTTCAATTTGTGCCGGTACTTCTTTATTCATCACTGTTTTTTCTTCCTCTTTGTTAAACAGCTTTTTCATCCAATCTAACATGTTTACCACTCTTTCTACTAAATAGTAACATCCTTTATTGTATCAGCATTCGGCAAAAAGTGCAGGTAAAATTAAGCATATTAGTTTTATCCATAATATTCTAATTCACGATTGTTTTTCATATAGAAAAACGAGGTCTTACATGTAAGACCTCGTTTAATCTTTACCCTTCCGATATTCATCCACACTATCCGTTACACTTTGCAATAAAGAATTTACATACTGTGGGTCAGATAATTTTTTGTCTTCTTCAGGGTTTGACATAAATCCAAGTTCTAATAGTACTCCTGGAACTTTTGACCAATTAAATCCAGAAAGATCATCCCGAAATTTAATTCCATTTACTTTCACTTGATGATTCTCTCTCATTTTATTTACTATCGTTTGAGAGATTTGAAGACTTTCAGCATAAATCTCTTTCGTATACGGACTTCCTTCTGCCGGTGTCAATACAGCAAATCCACTTTGATTTGGATTTTCAGAACCATCTGCGTGAAGGCGCAAAAATAAATTCGCTTTATGATCATTCGCGAATGTTGCTCGTTCCTTATTACTTATATCAACCTCATGTGACGTTCTCGTCATCAATACTTGTATACCTTTTGCTTCCAGTTTTTCTTTCAATATAAAAGCCATCTCTAATACAAGAACTGATTCCCTCTTTTTCGTTACAACTCCCGCTGTTCCGTCTGTTACTTTATATTTTTGCGTAGTTGCTCCTGGACCAATTGCCTCTAAATTTAAATTCGCTTTTTGTTGATGCCCTGGATCAATAACGACGAGAAACTTTTCTTGTTTTTCATTACTCTCTACTTTTTGTTCATTATTTTGTACTGGTTGCTCAGTTGGCTGCAGCGGCGTAGTTTCCTCTTTCTTTTCCTCGGCCGGCACTTCCTCCTGCTTATGTTCCACTTGCTCATTCGTTTGAATTGCTTGCGGTTGTTCTTTCTTTTCTTGTTCTTCTTGCTGCTTTTCTACCGGTGCGTCTTCCTTATTATCTTTGTTTTTTTCTTGTATAGAAGATGTTGTTTCTTTTTTCGGCTCTTCTTGCGAACAACCTCCCATATATATTCCAATGACTGCAATAGCGCTCATTATTTTTATATACTTCATTTTTCTCTCCTATCACTTTGCACCGGTCTCAAAGTTTTTCTTATAATTGTTTTATAATTTCATCCATATTTCCAATATGAACGGGTTGCCACGTTTCTGTACCACGCTCTGCGGTATAGACTAGATAAGCATCATCAGCTACATTTACGAAAACAGGATCCCCCATATCCGTTTCATATCCGATAACAATCCATTCCTCTTTCCATTTTCCACTTTCTTCACTTATTAATGAATTTTTATGTTTATCATATCGATAACCGATTTGTCCTTTTTCTAATTCATTTTCGCTAAACACATATATTTCATAGGAACCTAGTTCGATATCTTGCTGTTTTGAAGTTTCAATTCGTTTCAGAAGTTCTGCAATTTTTGGTTGTTGTTTCATACGTCTACCCCCTTCTTTTTTCTAAATTTTACCTAATCCATTTTTGAAATACAATATAGATTTTGAGAGGAAACGTTACAATCCTAGGAATTTCGTACAAAAAAAATAGCCTCACATATGCGAGACTACTTTTTCTAACATCAATTAAAATTTAAATTCTTGTCCAACTTCAAAGCTATCTTCTAATACAAGAATACCTTTTTCTTCTGGAGCATCTGGAAGCTCTAACTCACGTGCAGAGCAAATCATTCCAGAAGAAGGAACACCGCGAAGTTCAGCTGGTTTAATTAACATACCACTTGGCATTACAGCACCAATTTTTGCAACAACAACTTTTTGTCCTGCATCAACGTTTGGTGCACCACATACGATTTGTAATGTTTCTGTACCGATTTCTACTGTACAAATGTTTAATTTATCAGCATTTGGATGCTTCTCTTTTTCAGCTACATAGCCTACAACAAATTTCGGCGTGAAATCAGCTTCTACTTTTTCTTCAAAGCCATTCTTCGCTAAAATTCCGTTAATTTTTTCAACAAACTCTTTCGTTAATGTAACGTTTCCGTTGTCTGTTACTTCTACATAAGAAGACGCATTAAAGATGTTGAATCCTGCTGTTACGTTGCTTTCACGATCGTATACGCGAGCAACATCTCCTTTGCGGTCAAATGTACGGTTTTCTAAAGTAATATCTTGTAAGGTAACAATTAAAGTGTCACCAATTCCTTCAAGGTTGTAAAAAACGTTCACTTCGTTCATCCTTTCTCTTTTCCATCTGTCTTCTTCCGATTCTTCGCTAAAATAAAGATTGGTTCAAAGTCCCCATCTTCATATACGAATGAAAGTGATGTAATCGGAACATGCCCTTCGGCAAAAAATTTCATTGTCATTTGTGCAATAATATCATAACCGATTTCGTTGACGATATCAGCAATAATTAATACATCTTGGTGAGGAACTGCAACAACCATATCACCAGAGATCTTTTCACGCATCGAGTGTAGTAACGATTCGTTTAAAATACGACTCGCATCGTATCCATCATTTGTGTTTAAAAAGTAGAATGTATTACCTGCTACTGTCTCCTGCTTAAATTCATAGCCTAATGAGCGAGCATTAAATAATGCCATTTCACGTACTTGTTCCTCTGTAAGCTCTAATTTTTGCAATAAGCCCTCATCAATTAATCGATATGTTTTATTAGAATCTAGCGCATAGTAAATACGTGTTTCTGCCGTATGGTCCGTCATAATAAACGGATTTCCTTCTTCTGATTGTTTCGGGAAAGAAGTAGAGCGAATAACAGGTAAAATTTTCGCCGTGCTATTTTCTTCTTTATGCATTGCAATTAGCGCTTCTTGTACGTAATAAGCGACCTCTTCAATTGCTTTTTCTTTGTTCACTTCCCATTTTGCAACTACTCCTGGAAGTGATACGTTAATACCTTTTTTCGAGTCTGTTTGTTCAATACGAAGAACTTCTTTCTCGCTATCATAATGAAAGTCCCATTCTGGTCGAGATAATTTCTTCATTAACTCGTCTTTCATCTTTTTACTTGTCATTTTCATCTCTTTTTCCTCCCTTCCAAAAAAATAACCTCCCCCGCGAAGGTAGAGGTTGTTTTTACAATTCAATTGGCTAATTGTCTTATTTTAAACCTTCAATAAACTCTTCGATTTGCTCTTGTGTTTTACGATCTTTATTTACATAGCGTCCAGTTTCTTCACCTTTATTGTACGCTACAAAGCTTGGAATGCCAAATACGTCTACTTTCACGCATAAATCAATAAATTCATCACGATCTACATAGTAAAATGAGAAATCACTATACTTCTCTTCTACTTCTGGCATAAATGGATCAACGAAACGGCAATCTGGGCACCATTCTGCTGAGAACATGAAGACTACATTCTCTTCATTTTTTAATTCTTGGAATTGTTCCATGCTTTCTAATGATTTCATCTATATTCCCTCCTCTAACGAGTGCACTTTTTCACACTATAATCTTTTCTTTATACTACCATACATCGCGCATGGTGCAAGGTTTATGCTTGCTTTTCATCATACTTATATTGCCCAACAAGTAACTTAACAACGTGTACAAATAATTCCGTTCGGTCGACATAATCATCTGTAAAAATACCGATAGCACCTTCGTGACTACGAATATCTTTTCGCTCTACAAACTCTTCCATCACTTCACTTAGCTCTTTTCCTTCTTCAAGCGGTGCTAAAAAATCGTCTGGTAACTTAATACGCGCCCCGCCCGCAACAAATGTTTTACCTTCAATCGTCGCTAAAGCACCCCAGTTACACATAAATAACCCATGCTCCGTTTTCATAACGCCGCCTTCTAGCCCAATGCCGATATGAGCTGCACCTTCCTGCAATGCTCTCTTCGCCCTATTTACTGCTCCTTGCATCGTCTCTTCATCTGAAAAAGGCTGATTTGCTACTCCTGATGGAACAGAAAGAGATGTAATTTCAACATCTTCCCAAACCTTCTCCACAGCCCCAACCTTCGTCTTATTCTTCGATCCAACTACTACCTTCATTTCATTCACCTCTATATAAATTCATACTCATATTCCTTCTACATTCAAACTTTTCACTTTCACAACTTCGGGACTCAAACGTTAAAATAGATCATACTCTCACTATCTATTCGGAGTGAGCACCGATTAAGCACTAACCGCTACCACTCATCGCTGGGCCATCTATTCAATCAAAAAAAGAAAGAGCTTTTCTAAAATCATTACCGGCCTCGAACACAAAAACAGCCTTCCTCTCGCTTCCTATCCGGGGTTTAAACACATCATTCGAGCACCAATTAAGCACTAACCGCCACCACTCATCGCTGGGCCATCTCTCCTACCTAAAAAAAGAAAGGCTCTTCAGCCCTTCTTCCTCTTTACGCGTTATTCTTAATTGTCTCTAACGTCGTTTTGTCCGTCGCTCTCACAAGCTTCGTAATTAATTCCTTCGCTGCCGCATAATCATCAACATGTAAAATAGAAGCATGTGTATGAATGTAGCGTGCACAAACACCAATTACTGCTGATGGGATACCAGAGTTACTTGTATGCACACGGCCCGCATCTGTACCACCTTGTGAAATAAAGTATTGGTACGGAATGTTATGTGTTTCTGCTGTATCTAAAATGAATTCGCGCATTCCTCTATGTGTTACCATTGTGCGGTCATAAATACGAAGAAGAGCGCCTTTTCCTAATTGACCGAACTGCGTCTTATCACCAGATGCATCATTTGCTGGACTTGCATCAAGCGCATAGAAAATATCTGGTTGAATCATATTTGCAGCAGTTTGTGCTCCGCGAAGACCTACTTCTTCTTGTACAGTCGCACCAGAGTATAATGTGTTTGGTAATGTTTCATCTTTTAATTCCTTTAGCAATTCGATAGCAAGGCCACATCCATAGCGGTTGTCCCAAGCTTTCGCCATAATTTTCTTTTCATTTGCCATTGGCGTGAATGGGCAGATTGGAACGATTTGTTGCCCTGGCTTTATGCCAATTTCAATCGCATCTTCATAACTATCTGCACCTATATCAATTAACATATTTTTTATATCCATCGGTTTTGCACGTTGCGCATCACTTAATAAATGAGGAGGAATGGAACCAACAACCCCAATAACAGGACCATTCTTCGTCATAACTTGTACACGCTGAGCTAATAGTACTTGGCTCCACCAGCCACCTAACGTTTGAAAACGAAGCATCCCATTTTTCGTAATTTGCGTAACCATGAAACCTACTTCATCCATATGACCTGCTACAAGAACGCGCGGGCCAGTTTCGTCCCCTTTTTTCAGGCCAAATACGCTACCTAAACCGTCTTGCACAATCTCATCAGCATATTTGCTTAATTCTTGCTTCATAAAACTGCGCACATCATGTTCAAAACCTGATGTACCTTGTAATTCTGTTAACGTACGAAATAATTGTAATGTCTCTTTATTCACGAAGTCCCCTTCTTTCAAACCTTAGTAGAATACCTCTTTTATTGTAACGAAATTTTCGAAATGTTTCTAGTTTCTTCTTTTTTAGTTGCATTTGCATTATAATTATTATTGGTACACTATTTTTATTTTACAGAATTGAGGTGAATATATGAGCTGGAAAGGTTTAGTCACAGGTCTTGGCGTTGGGTTCGCAGCTGGTTATTTCGTTGCAAACAAAGTACAAGAACAATCCCATATTTCTTCAGAAAAAGCATTGAAAATGGTGAAACAAGCATTAAGTCATAAAGGTGAAATTACTGGCTCTTGGGTACATATGGTTCCAGAGGCATTTGAAAAATATGATGTCGCGTACGAAGTTTATCGCGGCGGTCTTACAACGATGTTAGATGAAATACAAGAACGATTTGAATTTTTAGTTGATGCTAAAACAGGTACTGTTTTAGAGGTTATAGCAGCATAAAAAGAGGTTTCCCATTAGGTGAACCTCTTTTTTTTTAGAATTACCAACAAAAGCTGATAATAACAGCAATACATAATAAGTGGAGATTGTTCCAATAAATATTTTTGGACACCTTCCTCTTATTAATATTAAGCTTCTATATTTGTTTTTCTCTCTATCTTCTCCACTATATGCCCTTCCTCATTCCACTTTACTGCACGGTAATATGCATCATGATAAAAAGTAAACCACGCCTCTTTTTCAGCACCATACTTCATCCACTTTTGTTTATGTTCAATCGATGTCATTGGATAGTCATCATATGCCATTACCCATAATACATTTTGATGTGCATACGTCGGTAAAATGTCCGCTAAATGAAGCATCGTTTCACCCTGACTTTCAAGGACGACAACGGCATGTCCATCGCTATGACCACCCGTATGCACCATCTTTATTTCATCCGTAATTTCTATTTCTTGCTTGAACGTAACAATCTTATCAACGATTGGCTCCCAATTTTCCTTCCAATATGTATTACGCGATCTAACATTCGGATTTTTCATTTCATTCCATTCAGTCTCACTTACATAAATCGTTGCGTTCGGAAACGCCGGAACAAGGTGATTTCCCTCCCATTTTGTTAAACCAGATGCATGGTCAAAATGAAGATGCGTCATTAAGACGTAATGAATATCTTCAGTATGCAGTCCCAATTTTTCTAAAGATTCCTTAACTGATGATTCTTCTGTTACACCTTGATTCCGCTTCATTTTCTCATTCAATTTACCATTCCCTATCCCTGAATCAATAAGCATGTTTCCTTCTTTCGTTTGTAAGAGTAACGGATCTGTTCGTAAATAAATATGATTTGTATCATTATGTTTATATTTTCGTGACCAAAGTACTTTTGGCACAACTCCAAACATCGCGCCTCCATCTAAATGTGTATTCCCACCTTTTAGCCACGTCACTTTTATATTTCCAATTTGTAACTGTTCCATATCCCATCCCCCTTTTTCATTTAATTTTAACATAATATTCCGATTATTTTTCATATAAAAAACCTATGCATTACTGCATAGGCTCCGTACGATATTTTGCTTCAACTCGGTAAATACGATGACCTTTACTAGAGAATTTCTCTTCGTATTCTGTCATAATGTTTCCTTCATAATCACTATTATGAAGATCTAGGCTAAGGTAAGTTAATAACATACCATACTCAGCCATACTCATAAGAGAATATTCAAATAATCCCTGGTTATCAGTTTTGAAATGAATTTCTCCGCCATCTACTAACACTTCTTCATAATTGCGTAAAAATGTTTTATACGTTAAACGACGCTTCGTATGACGATTCTTCGGCCATGGATCTGAGAAGTTTAAATAAACGCGGTCAATTTCACCTTTCGCAAAGAAAACTGTTAAATCTTCAGCATCTTTATTAATTAACTTTAAGTTCGGTACTTCTTCTTCAATTAATTTATCAAGTGCATCTACAACAACACTTGTGAATTTTTCAATTCCAATATAGTTAATATGCGGATTTGCTTTTGCCATATCATACATAAAGCGGCCACGTCCTGTACCTACTTCAATATGAATTGGCTGTTCATTTCCAAATATTTCTTTCCAGTTACCAGCGCTCTCCTCTGGGTTTCCAATTACGATATGTGAATACTCATTAATTCGATCCATTGCATAAGGCTTATGTCTTAAACGCATAGATGTCTCCCTCTCTTTACAAAACTATTTTAAAGGAAAAATTCCTTCTTTCTGTTTTAATCAATCTATCAAACAAAAAACCAAGTACGTACGAGCACTCGGTCCGTTTCTTTCAAGTATAAGATGTACCATTTTGATAAAAACTACATAAAGCATTAAACATTCCATGACGAAATAGCTTTTTCTCTTACATTTCTAGAGAGAGAAAAACACTCGAAAGGATGATCCGTTCATGCCAATTAATCAACAGCATCAATTAGAAGTGTTAAAAGATATTTTAATCAACCATCAAAGTGATTGCTGCGGGACAGTTTCTGAATGCGAGCAATTAGAGCGACTCATTCAATCGTTACTCGCAAACGATAGTATAAGTAGTGACACTAAAGTAATGCTAAACGATGTATATTCTTATAGTCAATCGGGTAAATCTTCCTCTAATTTGGACAACCATATTTCCAATAATCAAGAACAACTTACTCAGTGGATTGCTGGAATGGACAATTTTTCTTAAGTATTATTCTGAAGCAAGTAGTTGCTGTAAATATTGATGCCAATATTTAGCTTCTGCTTGCTGCTTTTTTGTTGTGTGCCATTGCATAGATAAAATCGTTTGTGCTATCACATACCATCTCATACGCCTAAGCAATGATTCATCTAGTTCAATCTCATAATATCCGAGCCACTCACTCCATTCATGGCGCGGAACATACCAATATAATAACATACCAAGATCTAAAGCTGGGTCAGCAATAACAGCCCCATCCCAATCAATTAAAAACAATTCATCTTCGTCCGACAATATCCAATTGTTATGGTTTACATCACAATGGCATACAACGAATTCATTGTACTCAATATCTTTTAATGACTCCGTTAAATATTGCAGACCTTGCTGAATTGTTTCATCAACTCTTATATCTCCTCTTAAAACGAGCTGTAATTGTTGTAATAACTCTTGCGCATGAAGCGGCTGCTTTCCTAGCCTTTGAATCATCTGCACAAGCGCTTTAGAGGAGTGTATTTTCTTCAAAAGTTTCGCAACACGTTCTAGTTTCATATCCTCTGGCTCTAACTTCTGTCCCGGAAGCCATTTTTGAGCAGAAATTACATCACCGTTCGTTACCCTTCTTGTCCAAAGTAATTTTGGAACAATTCCTTCTGCTGACAATACCGCTAAAAAGGGCGATGTATTCCGCTTTAAAAATAACTTTTGTTGTCCGTTTTGCGCAATATATGCATCGCCCGTTACTCCACCAGCCGGTATAAGACTCCACTCTTTTCCTAATAATTGTTCCAACCATTCCATATTCATTACCCGTTAACAAATCCTTATCTTTTATAGTTATGAAAAGAAAAACCGCAACATTTCTACACATGTTGTGGATTCATATATTTTACTGTATTTGAATGAAAAAACTTGGCATAAGCCGAAAACAGGATAAATCACCTGTTCTTCTAGTTTATTTTACAAAATCAATCATAGAATGACAACTTATGAAAATCGTCACCTTTGTCAATTCTACATTTATTACATTCTCATCGTCAAGTAGCGATTTGTCACATTATCGTCAATATATACGTGCTAATTGGAGCCAATTGAAGTTCCTTTCCTCTAAATGAAGAAATTGGCTCTATTTTCGCTTGCTTTTCGTTTACTAACACATGCCACGTTTCTTCTTTTGGAAGCTGCACCGTTTTAGCTTCCAAACCGCTATTAAATAAAACTACAATCTCTTTCCACGGTCCAAATAATTCTACATGCTCTAGGTGGTATGCCAGTACTTCTGTAGATGTTTGCAAAAAAGTCATATGCGTTTTTATAAGGTCTGCATTTTGTAATCGGAATGCCCCGTGCCCTTTGCGAATCGCAATTAACCCTTTTATATAGTTAACGGTCTCCATCTCTTTCTCTTTTTGATCCCAATCTAATTGATTAATTTCATCATTTGCATTATAGCTATTTTCATTCCCTTGCTTCGTACGATAAAACTCCTGCCCCGCATGTAAGAAAGGAATCCCTTGTGAAAGAATAACCATTGCAGTTGCTAAACGATGACGCCTTTTCAAAATTTCTTCTGATTCTGGATTACTTTGCACTAGTTTATCCCACATCGTCATATTGTCATGACATTCTACATAGTTGATGCTTTGCATTGGCTCTAGAAACAATCCTGTTTCTTTCATACTTAAAAGGCTACCAGCTACTATATACTGCAAATGATTACAATCTACATGCCCACCAAATGCAAAGCCACGTTTATTAATATTAAAAGTACTTCCTTTTATTCCATCACGAAATTGATCATTAAACTGTGCGATACATGGCATTTTATTCGCATTATTTAACGTCGCTTTCTCTTCAAGAGGAAGCGGTGTTTGCAAATCCCATCCTTCACCTAATAACAGCGCATCCTGCTTTATTTTTCGTACTTCTTTTTCTAATTCATTCATCGTTTCAACATCTAAAATTCCCATTAAATCAAATCGGAATCCATCAACATTGTATTCAGTAAGCCAATATAAAACAGATTCTATAATAAATTTCCTCATCATTTTCCGTTCAGATGCTATATCATTTCCAACTCCCGTCCCATTAGAAGGCATACCGTCTTCCCCATGACGAAAATAATATCCCGGGACAAGCTTCTCAAATGATGATAATTCTCTTTCATAAACATGATTATATACAACATCTATAATCACCCTGATGCCGTGATCATGAAATGTTTCAATTAGTTGTTTACACTCTACTATCCTGTTATATGGATCAGAAAGGTTTGTAACATAAAATCCTGTTGGTACATTGTAATATAACGGATTATAGCCCCAATTATATGCGGAAGCAGGATTCACTTCATCTATACCACCAAAACAATGTAAAGGTAATAGTTCAACATGTGTAACGCCTAAATCTTTTATATGAGACAATCCTGTTAATGTCCCATTTCGCCCTACTGTCTCCTCTTCCATTAGCCCTTTATATGTTCCTTTCTTATTCACCCCACTGTTTGGGTGAATAGTAGCGTCACGAATATGCAGTTCATACAATATGGCATCTGTCATTGACTGTAATGGTGATAATTCTACTCGTTTTGTCACATTCGTTTTTTCCAAATCGATAACGACGCCGTATTTTCCATTTATCATCGCAGACTTTGCATAAGGGTCAACCGCTTCGTTCCATATTAAATTAATACAAACAAGGAATGTATATCGTGCTCCATCATGATCACCTTGTAATGTATGAATCCACACTCCGTTTTCTTCTCTGTACATTTCATAATCAATATATTCTTTATCACTTTTATAAATCCGTACTTTCGCAAGCCTTGCAGTCGGAGCCCATACTTTAAATATTGTTTCTTCTTTTTTATACACAGCACCTAAGTCGGTACCTTCGTAATAATATTTTTCATCGAAAACTACTGTTCGAATCACAGCGCCTATTTGTAAATCTGTTTCTTCATTCCGTTCATCACGTACTGTATAATACTTCCCCACATCTATCGGCTCTTCTATAAAACATTCATACTTCGTTGCATCTGGAAGAGCAATAGTATGAACAATCGGTAACTCTTTCACATTGCTTCCTTCTTGTAAACGAAATGTCCGGCTTGTTCCATACGCATGCGGGAGCAAAATTGTAATTTTATTCATTTCATCTAAATAGGCATCAAATGGACGTTTTACTTTCAACATAAAAAATCACCATCATTCTCAAAATTAAAATGAAACGAGCTGCAAATGATAAAGGTTTTCTTATCAGCGAAGCTCTATACAGTAACACATTATTCCCTATAGTATATTCACCTGTATAAAAAACGTTTTCATACATTCTATTTTTGTAGTTTTATTTCAGTAATCGATTTATACTTCGGCGTTTCCTTAACGTGAGATTCATACAAAGTAATCGTATCTGCTTGAAATGATGTTACAGGTAACTCTTTTACATTTGTCAGATCAAACACTTTTTCTCCTACCCATTTACGCGCAACAGTAATATGTGGATGATAAGGACGTGTCTCTAGAGAGAAGCCATTTTCTTCACAAATTGTATGCACTTGCTTTTGTAAAGTAAACAAATCTTGATTATCACTTATCCCCGCCCAAAATATACGAGGCTGGTCCACCTGTCCGAATGTAGAAAGTCCTTGTAACGTGAACGATAATTCCGTTTTTTCTGTAAGTGTTTGTAATCCATTCTTTATTCCTTCTAACTGTTCCTGCGCCGCACTTCCTAAAAATGAAAGGGTAATATGATAGTCTTCTTCATGTACCCACGAGCGAAATGGTAATTCATCCTTCATTTCCTCTTTATAATTAGAAAGAATTTCTTTTATATGACGTGGTAAAGTTACTGCGACAAAATAATGCGGCACCATCTACATCGTCTCCTTTATGTTATTGTTGCTTTTCTTGCTTATCTCATTCAGCTAAAAAGAATCCGCCCTCTAAAGTAGAGAGCGGTCATTATTTACATATCTTTTATTTCGCTAATTCATGAATTGCTTGAGCGTAAATCGCTGTCGCTTTTAATAAATCTTCAATTTCAATGTACTCGTCTTTTTGATGCGCAAGTTCTTCTTTTCCTGGGAATAACGGGCCAAATGCAACGCCAGCTTTCAATGAACGAGCATAAGTACCACCGCCAATTGCTAACAATTCAGCTTTTTCACCAGTTTGTTCTTCATATACACGTTGCAAAGTACGAATTAACGTATGATCTTTGTCAACGTGATGCGGGCGAGAGTTAGAATAATCCGCTACTTCAAATCCATGAGTACCAACATATTCTTTTAACTTTGCAATCGTTTCTTCAAAGTTAGTTGTAACTGGATAGCGTACATTTAATCCTAAATTACCACCGTTTTCTTGCGAGTAAGACAAGCGACCAACATTCACTGTTAACGGCCCGCTAATATCATCTTTATAAGAAATACCAGCTTTTTCTCCAATAATATCACCTGTAAATGTTTCTGTTACAAACGAGGCAAATGAAGCCCCTTTTCCATCAAGTGAAACTTTCGTTAAGAAGTTTACCAATAATAAACCTGCATTTTCTCCCTTTTCCGGAGTAGATCCGTGAGCTGAAATCCCTTTGATTTGCAACGTCACCGTCTTTCCTTCTACAATTGCTTTACCTATTTTTTTAGCAGTTTGTAAATACTCCTCATATGCTACTGTAAGTGTATTTACATCTTCTCCTGTAATAACTGCTTCTGCAAAATCAGGAACCATATTTAAACGACGACCTGACTCAAATGAAATAAGCTTAAATGTGCCTTCTTTCTCTTCGCCACCACTTTGCACAACTTGTATGTCAGAAATTCCTTTTTCCGCATTAATAATCGGAAAATCTGCATCCGGTGCAAAACCGATTGTTGGCATTTCCTCATTTTTAAAATAATGCTCTACACACTTCCAATTACTTTCCTCATCTGTTCCTAAAATCATACGAACACGTTTTGAAAGAGGTAAGCCTAATTCTTTAACGATTTTCATCGCATAATAAGCTGCCATCGTCGGCCCTTTATCATCAATTGCACCGCGTGCAAAAATCTTCCCGTCGCGAATATCCGCACTATACGCAGGAGCTGTCCAGCCATCTCCTTCTGGTACAACATCAACGTGACAAAGAATACCTACTAGTTCTTCTCCTTGTCCCATTTCAAGATGACCTGCATATCCTTCTAAATTTTTAGAAGCGAAACCTTCTGCTTCTCCTTTATGTAACATGAAAGATAAGGCTTTTTCTACACCTTCACCAAATGGTGCGCCCTCTTTCGCAGATTCTTCTTCCCATACACTTTTAATTTGTAAAAATTTTTGTGTATCACGAATTAAATCATCTTTTCTTTTTGTAACTTCTTCTGTCCAATTAATCGTCGACATCACGCATCCATCCTTCACTATATTGTCTCTTTCATCATAGCAAACGAAAATCTCTTATGCCATACATGAAAACCTAATAACGGACAATTTTAATATTTCAGATATTTCTTATTAGTTTTTCTTTTATTTTTCAAAAAAAATTTGCAGGAATTTGGCGTTTTACGTAGAAATTTATGAGTTAGTTGACTGACCAGACATAAAATGTCAACTACCAATATTTTTCTATATGAATATTTGTTAAACTTTTGTAAAATTTAAGTAAGTTAAAGCATGAATTTTATCATGTAGAGTACAATGGTAGTAACGACCTTCTTTCCTGAATGGGGTCAAAAAAACTAGTAGAGGAGCGGTTTTCTCTTGAAACCTACAACTACTCGTATGCTAACACGCATTAAATCAATTTATATGTACATCAATGAAAACGGTACGGTAACAACGAAAGACCTTGTAGATGAGTTCGGGATCACACCGCGAACAATACAACGTGATCTAAATGTGTTGCAGTTTAATGAACTCGTGTATAGCCCTTGCCGCGGCAAGTGGACAACGACAGGAAAGAAAGTGAGAATGACCTCATAATAAAAAATAATTGTATGTAAATAAATACATACCCCTTTCTAACTCATTAGAAAGGGGTCTTTTCTATACTTTGAAATTGGCGTTACTTTTCGTTATCTACTTGATACGTCTTTAACATTTCTACTTCTTCATCTGTTAATTCACGATATTGCCCAAGTTCTAACTCTTCATCTAACATTAAAGGTCCCATCTCTGTTCTCTTTAAATAAACTACTTTTTTCCCTACCGCTTCAAACATACGCTTCACTTGATGGAACTTTCCTTCTGTAATAACGAGTTCAATCTCAGAAATATCATCACTTTTTAAAATTGTAAGTTCGCCTGGCTTCGTTTCATAGCCATCTTCTAAAATTACACCTTTAGCGAATTCTATTACATCCTCTTCCGTTACAACGCCTGAAATGTGTGCATAATATTTTTTCGGCACATGCTTTTTCGGAGATAATAGTTGATGCGTTAACTTCCCATCATTTGTGATTAATAAGAAACCTTCTGTATCAATATCGAGCCTTCCAACAGGGAATGGATCGAAAATCGCATCTTCTAATTCTAATAAATCTATTACTGTTTCGTGGTTATCATCTTCTGTCGCTGAAATAACACCTTGTGGTTTATGCATCATTAAATAAACAAACTCTTTATATTCCACAACTTCACCGTGAATCATAACCTCTTGCTCTTCTACATTCACATGAAACTTCGCATCTTTCACTGGCGTTCCATCAATCTTCACAACGCCGTCTTTCAGTAATTTCTTTACTTCTTTTCTACTTCCGTGTCCCATATTCGCTAATAATTTATCTAATCTCATGTTCTTCACCTTCTTTATTTATCATAGAAAAGGGGACGTATTTACGCCCCTTTTGATTTCAACTTTATTTTGAATCTACTACCAAGTTTACGCTGGATTTTCTCTAAAGCTTCTCCGCCAAATACTCTTTCTAGTACTCCTGTGCGAATCGCTAACAATCCGTAAACAAGACCACCAATACCTGCACAAATCGCAACTGTAATAAGAGCACCAATACGGCCATCAGGCGAAATCATGAAGGATAGAAGCCATTGTGATAGTTTTACAGCAATAACCATTACAAGTGTTAAGACTGCAATTTGGAATGTTCTCTTATATACAACACCAAATGAATAGTGTGCGTGTTTTTTGATTTGTCTATTCGTATACCATACGGAAGCTAAGAAGCCGACTGCAGTAGCCAAAATCGCCCCAACTGTACCGAAATAACGAATAAAGATTACGTTACATGCAAATTTCAAAATAACACCCATCACAAGCGCAATAACCGCATGTTTCTGCTGGTTAATCCCTTGCAGAATTGCTGCTGTTACTGTGAATAAAGCGAATAACAATGCAACTGGCGCATACCACATTAATACTTGTCCACCTAGTGGGTCTGAATCGTAGAAAGCAGTGTAAATCGGATATGCAAGTGTAGAAATACCGACAACTGCTGGCAATGTTAAAAACATATTCGCCTGGAATGTTTGTGTAATTTGTAATTTCAAATAACGGTATTGCTTTTCAGTAAACGACTTTGTAATCGCTGGCACGAGCGTTAAACTAAACGCTGTTGCAAGTGATACTGGAATCATAATTAATTTATGCGTCCACATCGTGAAAATACCGAGTGCTCGCTCTGCGATATCTCCTTGACCAATCGCCTGCATAATAGAGTTAAATGTCAATGTATCAATTTGTTGATATAAAGGAATTGTTAATCCAATTACAACGTAAGGGATTGCATATGCAAACAACTCTTTAAACAATTGAGCGGTACTTACCGTCGATTCTGGTACAGTTTGCTCAATTAAATATTGATCCAAATATTTTTTACGTTTTAACCAGTACCAAATTAATACGCCAAGTGCTCCAACTGCTGAAACGAACGCAGCGAATGTCGCAACCCCAACTGCCGTTGCTACTGTACCGCCAAGTACTTTAATAACGATGAAACTACCCGCTAATAAAAAGACGATACGAATAATTTGCTCGATAATTTGTGAAACCGTAGTCGGTCCCATCGATTGGTGGCCTTGGAAATAACCACGAATCAAACTTGCTGCCGGCACAACAATAAGCGCAAAACTTACGAGGCGAATAATCGTCGTAACTTCTTCTATCTTATTTTGTAAACTTTGTTTACCAAGCATTGCTTCTGCAAATAATGGTGCGGTCATGTACAGTACTAAGAAGGAAAGAACTCCTGTTACTATCATCATAACCATTCCCGAGCGGAACATTCTCCGGCTCGTTTTATAATCTCCAAGTGCATTATATTTGGAAACAAACTTAGAAACAGCAAGCGGCACTCCTGCCGTTGCGATACTTAAAAATATCGTATATGGAATGTATCCATATGTATAGAGCGTTCCGCCTTCTGTGCCTACTAATGCATGAAACGGAAAAACGTAAATCATGCCTAAGAACTTTACTAAAAATGTCCCTAACGTCACAATAAGCGTTCCGCGCAGAAATTTTGAATCGGACATACGAAAATCCTCCTACATCTACAATAAAGTGAAACTATAATTAGTGGGAGACTCCCTTCCTACTAATCATTCGAGCATTTACGGACCTTTTTAACTCCCTCTTTACTTCTCATAAATCTTAAGATAGTAGTCTTATTGCCCATAAATAGCAGGATAATGCTGAACTCTAACTTTTGTATTGTACCACAATTCTCCTCTTAAGCAGTACTTCACTCTATTTTTCTTTTAAGGGAAAACATGCTATTCTTTTAGGCAGGAAATGTAGAAAATGAGGTCGATATATTATGCATTATGATGTTATTGTCATCGGCGGCGGTCCTTCAGGGCTAATGGCTGCAATCGGTGCTGCTGAAGAAGGCGCAAGCGTCTTACTTCTTGATAAAGGAAATAAACTAGGACGTAAACTTGCGATTTCTGGTGGTGGTCGTTGTAACGTAACGAACCGTCTACCACTTGATGAAATCGTTAAACATATACCTGGAAATGGTCGCTTCTTATACAGTGCTTTTTCTATTTTCAGTAATGAAGATATTATTACATTCTTCGAAAATCTCGGTGTACAACTGAAAGAAGAGGATCATGGCCGCATGTTCCCCGTATCAAATAAAGCGCAATCTGTTGTAGATGCACTGTTAACACGATTAAAAGACTTAGGTGTGAAAATACGTACGAATACGCCTGTCGAAACGATTGAGTATGAAAACGGTCAAACGAAAGCAGTTATTCTACAAACAGGCGAAGTGTTAGAAACGAATCACGTCGTTATCGCTGTTGGCGGAAAATCTGTTCCTCAAACTGGTTCTACTGGAGACGGATACGCTTGGGCTGAAAAAGCTGGGCATACAATTACAGAACTTTTCCCAACAGAAGTACCAATTCTTTCAAACGAACCGTTTATTCGTGACCGCACATTACAAGGTCTTGCTTTACGAGATGTAAACTTAAGTGTATTAAACCCGAAAGGAAAAGTTATCATTTCTCATAAAATGGACATGCTTTTCACTCACTTCGGCCTATCTGGTCCTGCTGCTCTTCGCTGTAGCCAATTCGTTGTGAAAGCGATGAAAAAGTTTAAAACGAACACAGTGCACATGAGTATCGATGCATTGCCAGAAGAAAATAGTGAGCAACTGTTCCAGCGCATGCTGAAACAAATGAAAGAAGATCCGAAAAAAGGAATTAAAAACGTTTTAAAAGGCTATGTTCCTGAACGTTACTTCCTATTCTTATTAGAAAAAAATGAAATTGACGGTAGCGAACAAGCTGGACAAGTTTCTCATGAGAAGATTCGCGCACTTGTGAAAGACTTTAAAGAATTTACCGTCCATGTAAATGGTACGCAGTCAATTGAAAAAGCATTCGTTACTGGCGGAGGTGTATCCGTTAAAGAAATTAACCCGAAAGAAATGGCTTCGAAATTCACGAATGGTTTATACTTCTGTGGAGAAGTTCTTGATATTCACGGTTATACTGGCGGCTATAACATTACATCTGCCCTTGTTACTGGCCGAATTGCCGGAACAACCGCTGGACAAAATTCAAAAATGCAATATTAAAGAAGAAACAGGGACTCCTGTTTCTTTTTTTAGTATGTTGGAATAGCAAAGTAATACACGAAATTATATCGGCGATACTTTAAATATGTCGACCGTTTCTTCAAAAATATCCCTTCCTCCTAACTTCCCATTGCTTTTTTGTTGCTTTATATACCTTAGTACCTTTATATTTTATATTGTTGAATATTCGAAAAAGGGTAAGGGGAAAACAAATGAGAAAAAAAGTCATGATGTCTTTAATGCTAATGACGTTTCTTTCTGCGGTAGAAGGAACGATTGTTAGTACAGCGATCCCTCGTATAACGAGTGATTTGTCAGGCGTCGAACTTGTTAGTTGGGTATATGCAATCTATATGCTTGCAACAGCTGTTTCGACTCCAATATACGGAAAGCTAGCTGATTTATTCGGCCGTAAAAAAGTTCTGCTCATCGGAGCAACAATCTTCTTAATCGGTTCTGCACTTTGCGGAGTCGTTACATCAATGGAACAATTAATCTTCTTCCGTGCTCTTCAAGGTATAGGGGCTGGTGCTGTTATGCCGATCACAATGACGATTATTGGAGACCTATATAGCGAAGCGAAAGACCGCGCGAAAGCACAAGGCTGGATGAGTGCAGTTTGGGGTGTATCTGGTGTTATTGGGCCGTTAGTAGGTGGATTTTTAGTTGATTCTCTTTCTTGGCGCTATATTTTCTTCTTAAACGTTCCTTTTGGAATTATCGCTTGCTTAATGTTTGCCACTTCTTATCAGGAATCTGTTAAGTCCGCCGCTAAGCAACATATCGACTATCTTGGTGCGACAGTTTTCTCATTAAGTACAATTGCTTTACTATACGCATTATTAACAGGTAGTAGTAAGCAAAACTGGGGAGACATTTCAATTATCGGCCTATTAATCTTTGCCGCTGTTTCATTCATTATTTTCTTATACATCGAGAAAAAGTCTCCGGAACCATTAATTCCGCTAGCACTTTTCTCTAACCGTACATTATCTACAATAAACATACTAACACTTATTGCTGGCGCAATGATTATTAGTATTACAGTGTATCTTCCAATTTGGAGCCAAGGTGTTTTAGGAAAAAATGCGACAGAGGCTGGACTCATTTTAATGCCGATTCCTGTTATGTGGACATTCGGTGCTATGTTCTCCGGCAACTTAGTTGGCAAGTTACAAACGAAACAAATTATTTTACTTGGAGCTAGCATTTTATCAGTTGCTACTTTCTTATTATTTACATTATCAACAGATTCACCATCATTCCTTATTTATGTTGCAGTCGGATTATTCGGCTTAGGAATGGGGCTTGTTACACCAATTTACATGGTAACAATTCAAGCAGCTGTACCGGCGAATACGCGCGGAACGGCAGTTGGTTTAAATACATTTATTAATACATTTAGTCAAACACTAGGAGCTGCAATCTTCGGAACGATCTTCAATACGATGATTCATGCACGCGGCATTAAAAACCTTGATCTTGTTTCTTCTGGCGGACATGGAGGGGCTACAGCAAACGTAGCAACCGAATCACAATCCGCATTAGCATCAAGTGTACACGTCATTTATATGAGCACTTTCGTATTAGCGGTATTCACATTAATTATCGCTTGGATCCTATTAAAGCCAACTAAACAAACAAGTGAACAATAAAAAGAGGATGACCATTTTGGTCATCCTTTTTGCATAAAATCTACTCTTCATTCTCCACAATATGTTTAAGCATGGACAATTTATTATCCCAAAATCGTTCATAGTACGAGAGCCACTGCTGTAATTCCTCTAATGGTTCTGGATGCAAACGATATATCTTCTCTCTTCCGCTCTTTCTTCCACTCACTAAATTCGCTTCCGAAAGAATATGAAGGTGCTTTACAACAGCAGTACGACTCATCGGAAAATGATCCGTTATTTTTGAAATCGGTAACTCTTTGTCACTTAATAACCGTATTACTTCTCGGCGGGTTGGATCAGCAATTGCTTGAAATACATCATATTTCGCTACTGATGAGGACACTTAGCCTTCGACAACCTTTTTCAGTTTTTCATTTACAATCGCTACCCAGCCGCCGCTCATTCTTTCGTGAATAATAGAGCTCTTCGCATTTGGTTTTGGGAGGATTTCATCAGGATGTTTCCAGCCGCCGTGAATTAACGTAAATTCTGTTTTATTATCTCCTAGGTCTTTCAGATTAAATGAAACGACCCAGCCATCTGTATCCCATGAGAAAGATAGATGGTTTGGCTCATCAATTTCTAACACTTTACATGGTGATGGCCCAAATGGCGATTGCACATGAAACTCATGTCCTACCTCTAATTCAAAATCATTTGGCATAAACCATGACGCAATTCCTTCTGCAGTTGATACTACATTCCATACTTTTTGAATAGACGCGTTAAAAACGATTGTTTGTTTAATATCATTTAATGTATTTTGTTGTTCCATTTTATATCTCCTTTATTCGGCATTAAAATATAACACCTTTTAGTTTCACATCAACAATATAACACCTTTTGGTTTCATGTCAAGAAAGACTCTTTTTCACTGTTGAGAAATTCTCAACATTTTTTCAACAGGACAAACACCCTCTCACCATTCCTTCATAATATACTCACAAAGGCAATGAAAAATAGAAAATTCCCTCAATATGAAACTCTATCACTCCTATTGAGAGAAGCGCCTAACTTATCTCATCTGTACTTCGTCTCTCCTCCTTCCCTCGGGGACAATACGCGAGATATGTAAAAATCAGAAGGAGTATGCCCGCCATTTGGGTAGGTAGTTATTTCTCTTCTCCTCAACATTTCCTTAGGAGCGAAATGACTACCGACCCACTTTTTCAAACAAAAATAAAAAGGAGATGAAAGCTATGTTCTATTGCATTAACTGTTCTGAAATTCACCATGAAAAACACCCGAATGATAAAGTTTTTAAAAACGGTTTTTATATTGATCCATTTTTAGGTGATCGTTATCACCTTGGTATGTGTACAGATGCCCAAAACCATGAAACAGGGGCGCCTCTTTTAGCGACAAAGAAATTAGGCACAACTCAATCTATTATGAACGTATTACCGACACATGTTGTCCCAACATAAAACATAAAAAAGAGCTGGCTCACCCAGCTCTTTTTTATGCTTTATAAACGATCATTGCTGAAAAACAATAAATTTGGTTTTCGTCATCATTAATAGAAACACCGACTTGGTACTTAATATCTACAAAGTTACTATCATCAATTTTTTTCAAAAATACATTTACAGCGTCTTCTAAGTCCTTTTCATGACTTTCATCAAACACTTTCACACGAATCATGTTAACACCATCCTAGATCGCAGCCCTCCGCCGCTTGTTTATTGCCACGGTGCGTATCTATGATGCGATAAAACTTTCCATCTTCATATATATATCCGTCTTCTAACACATATTGTTTATCTTCAGTATAGACATAAAACTTACCTATCATAAACTTACTCGTATATAATTCCAAATAATCTTGCCTAAATTTAGCTACAACTTTATTTGTAATATCAATTCTAATTGTGCGCCCCACCTTCTATCCCTCCCTTGCAAAGAACGGATTTAGGTATATTGTATTAGCGATTTTATATTTTATGCTTAAAAATAAGTGGATATGCTCTCTTTCTGCGCCTGTACTATTTTTCTAAAAAAATTCCCCCTATTTATTCAACTTATAAGAGCAAAAAAACAAACAAAAAAACGACTTTTATATATTGACTACAGCATATCAGATGTGATATTATATAAAATTTGACATTTTTATCCTAGTATGTTATCATTAAAAGTAGTTACCACATACGGAGGTGGATGATTTGTTTCAAATTGGTGATAAAATCGTTTATCCAATGCACGGTGCAGGAATCATCGAAGCAATTGAAGAGAAAGAAATATTAGGCACTACGCGTCAATATTGTGTTATACGCATCATTAGTAAAGATATGCAAGTAATGCTTCCGATGAATCAATTACAAAAATCAGGTATACGTTATATCGTCGATAAAGGTACGTTAGATGGTATACTTCTTGAATTTCATCATGGGGAATCAGACCCCTCACTCTCTTGGAAACAAAGGTATACAATGAATATGGAAAAAATGAAGAACGGCAATCTTCAAGATAGTGCAGAAGTTGTTCGTGATTTACTTCGTCGCAATAAAGAAAGAGCATTAAATGCGAGCGAAAAACAAATGCTAGATAATGCGCGTAAAATGGTTATTAGTGAAGTTGCGCTCGTACAGAATGTTTCAGAACATCAAGCAACAGAATTTCTTCAAGATACAATCAATCATTAATTTTAAAAATAGCCGACCGCTATTTTTTTTTGCGTAAAAAAGGCCAAAGAGTTAAATCTCTTTGGCCTTTCATATTACCCACGCCCCGCTTGAAATGATGGGTATAAAGTCATTCCACCATCTGCAAATAACGTAATTCCAGTTACGTAACTTGCCTCTGCTGAAGCGAGCCACGTTGCTACTGCTGCGATTTCTTCAGGTTTTCCAATGTAACCCATTGGAATCATACTTTCTACGTCGTCACGTTTTTTCGGGTCAGCAAATTTTTCAGCATTAATTGGCGTATTAATTGCACCAGGCCCAATATTATTTACCCGAATACCTTTTGGTGCATATTCTAACGCTAACGTTTCTGTCATAAGCTTAATCCCCCCCTTACTAGCCGCATAATGCACAAATAATGGCCACGGGATTTTCTCATGAACACTAGACATATTAATAACCGAACCTTTAATATCGTGTTCCACAAAATATTTAATCGCTTCACGACTTCCTAAAAAAGCACCTGTTAAATTTGTATGAATTACTTTATTCCAATCCTCTAACGGCATTTCATGCGACGGTACCGCGTTTTCTATCCCTGCATTATTAATCATGACGTCGAGCGTACCAAACTCTTTCACAGCAGATTGAATGAGATTTACAACATCTGCCTCGACCGTCACATCACCTTTTACAGCAATCGCTTCTCCACCTACCTTTTTTATTTCTTCTAATACATCGTTCGCTTCTGACTCTCTTGAGCGGTAGTTAATAACAACTTTCGCCTTCTCTTTAGCAAATCTTACTCCCATGGCTCTTCCAAGACCAGTTGCTGATCCTGTAATAACGACGACTTTCCCTTCTAAATCGCTATACATTTTAATACCTCCTTAACCTTTCGCAATCCCCAGCATAATTCCAGCTGCAATAATAAAAACGATACCAATAACAATCCCAATTAATTGACGCTTCGTTTTCCTTTCACCTAATATAAAAATCCCCCCAAGCGTCGAAATAATAATTCCCATTTGTGAAAGGGAAAAGCTTGTTGCGACCCCAACTCTTGGCTGCGAAATGAATAAAAACATATTTCCAGCTGCCCAAATCAATCCTGGAAGAATATTTCGAATCGCATATTTATTGAATGGATGATGTTTAAATGTGAGTAAAATCCCGCCTAATACCATACCGACCGCTTGTGGTAATAAAGCCGACCAACCGTTCACGTTAAATAACCGGATAACTACTACGTAAACTAAATAACCGACTGTTGAAATTAATAAAATAATAATTCCTTTTTTAAAATTTCCTGCTTGCTCTGCATTCTTCTCTTCTTTACTTTGAAGCGATGTTAAAATAACCCCGATAATAATACAAACGAGCGCCAAAACTCCAAGAACGACCGATATCGTCGTTGACCATTCATGAAACACGATAACCCCGAATAATGTTGTCGCGACTAATTGAAGCCCTGTTGAAATCGGCATCGTTCTAGAAACACCCATTAAATCAATACTTTTTAATTGATTCGCTTGACCAAGTGCCCAAAATAAGCCAGATACAATTCCAACTCCAATAACGGTCGGAGTTAATACCGGCTTCATAAAAATATAAACGACAATTGAGAAGATAAGTGCACCGAACGTTGTACCGAGCGTTTGACTATACGGTCCCCCGCCTAGTTTCACGTTAAATAGCACAATACTCCCCCAAAATATAGCTGGTAAAATCGCTAAAAGTATATCCATCGCTCATTACCTTTCTCTACAAAATGTCATAGGTTATCGCTCTAAATCATTAGAGTGAGCTTTTATTTTTTCGTTTTTTCGTGCACAAATCTTTTCTACAATAGCACCAGAAACATTCTTTTCTCGCTCCACTTTCTTTATCTTTATGTGATCTAAATTGTCTTCCAAAGTAAGTGTAACTTTATCATTCGGCGGATTATGTGCCCCTTGAAATGTAAGAAATTGTATCGTAACTTCAAACCTAGGAACAAACTCATCTTTCTTGCCTAGACGCTTTATATTTGTAACTGAGTCACATTCATATTGATCTTCTGTCACTTGCCTTATAACCGAGTAATATCGATTCAGTAACGCACTTTCTAAAAGCTGTTCCGTCGATTCTTTTGCCAAAGAATTGCTTGGAGAAAAGAAAAAAACAGAACATATCATTGCAATCATTACACATATCTTTTTCATAACTTCCTCCTTTTCCTATAAGATAGTGTTCTCCAAAATGCCATAAAAAAACGACTTTCCCTATTTAGGAAAGTCGTTTTTTATAGCATAAATCCAATATTAACCACCACTCACTGGTGGTATTAGTGCAACTACATCACCAGATTGTATCGTATCATCTTCATTCGCGTACTCTTCATTAATCGCAACCATTATTGGCGCTGACACTGGTACATTATATTCTTTCGCAACAATATCTTTTAACTCTGCAACAGTAATATTTTCTTTCTCTATTTGTAATTCACTCGTTCCTGCTTCTTCTTGCAAGTTCGCAAATAACAATACTCGAATCATATTTATAACTCCTTCCCAGGCTCTCCTGCTGGATATGGTGTTTTTTCTAATTGGTCACCAATCCATGAGTCACCAGCTTCCCAAAATTCCTTTTTCCAAATTGGAACAATTTGCTTAATACGCTCCATAATATATTCATTCGCTTCATAAGCCTCTTTGCGATGAGGCGTTGATACAGCAACAACAACCGCTATATCAGAAATTTGTAGCGTGCCGATGCGATGCGTAATCGCAACATGTGTACCGGGCCACTTCTCCTTCACTTCTGACCCAATTTTCTGTAGCATCTTTTCTGCCATCGTCTTATAAGCTACATACTCTAAGTATAGTGTACGACGCCCTTTCGTAAACTCCCTAACTGTCCCGATAAATGTTGTAACAGCACCACATTCACGGCGAACTACTTTCTTTGTCACCTCTTCAATCGAGATTTCTGTATCAATTACTTCATAATACGTATTTATCATTTTGCACCCCTAGCCGTTTGTAAAAACCAGTCTATATACAATTTTTCTTCTGTTATATGAAATACTTTATATTCTTCTCGCACATTTGACGAAGCATCATACCACGTAATAACTGCCGCTATATTTTCTACTTTATGTAAAAGTTCAGCGTCTTCCGCAGAACGAAGTAACACTACTTTCGGATAGTTCTCAGCTTTATAGCCCTCTATTAAAATCGTATCTACTTCAAAAAATTCGTACAAGCGGATAATTTCTTGCAAGGACCATTCATCTCGCAAAGAGGACAAAGATAGTAATCCAGCACCTTCTACACTACTTACTACAGCACCAGCTTTTCTGTGTCTTTCACTGTCTTTTTGCGCTACTTCAGGAAAGCCCCCGTGACCATGATGTTTAATTGTAGCAACCTTCATTTCTCTTTCAGTTAATGCATGCACCATCTTCTCTACAAGTGTTGTTTTCCCGCTATTTTGATACCCTACTATTTGTAAGATTGAAGAGGCTTTGCCCACGGCCAATCACTTCCCTCAGAGCATTCTAACAATAATACAGACACTTTCATTCCTGCTTCAAATCCTCTCGTTCCTCCAGGCAGCACGATAAAAGCATTTGCATCCGCAAGCGAAGAGACCGCACTCGATTTATCTAAACCGACTGGCATCGCTTGTAGTGCCCCATTAACAATACTCGCTTTCGCTCTTACAAAACGAGTAAACGGATTTGGTTTCGGGAAATCTTTTTGTAAAATAGCATCAGTTCTATATACGTGAGGCTCCTTCGCATGCAAATACGTTTTCATAATTGGATGTACAAATAATTCGAAACCTACATAACAAGCTGACGGATTACCTGATAAACCGAAAAGTAACTTTCCATCAACTTCAGCTACTGTCGTTACACTTCCAGGTCTCATCGCTATTTTATTAAAGAGTACATTCGCCTGTAACCTTGCATAAATAGCCGGTAAGTAGTCGTAATCTCCTACTGAAACACCGCCCGTTGTAATTAAAATATCAACCTCACCTATCGCTGATTTAACGGCTGTAAAACATGCATCTAACTCATCAGCAAGTTGTCCATAGTAACGCACTTTTCCGCCAGCTTTCATAATTTGAGCGGCAATCATGTAAGAGTTACTATTTCTAATTTTTCCTGGTTCTAACGCCTCATGCACTTCTAGTAATTCGCTGCCCGTCGTTACAATACCGACAACAGGCTGTTTTACAACTTTCACAGTGCTATATCCAAACGTCGCTAATAATGCGGCAACACCTGGATTGATTACAAAACCTTTCTTAACGAGGACTTGATTTTGTTTTATATCTTCTCCTTTAAATGACACATTGTCACCGTTTTGGAAAGGACGTTTTAACTTCATATATGTACTTTCGTTCCTCTCGAATCCTTCCGTCAGTTCTAGCATTACGACTGCATTGCAATCTTCTGGAATAGCTGCTCCTGTCATAATACGAACCGCCTGAAAAGCCCCTACTTCTTCTGCAAAAACAGATCCTGCTCCGATCTCTCCTATTACTTCAAATTCAATCGGATGCTCTTGACCCGCTTCCTTCGTGTCTTCTGCTCGAATTGCGAAACCATCGTAAGGAGAACGATCAAAGTGAGGAACGTCGTGATCTGAGACAACATCCTCTCCAAGAATCCTCCCGTAACTTTCTGTAATAGAAACTTCTTCTACTTCACCATGCTTAGCATATTTCATAACCCGCTCTACAGCCTCAGCAACTTGAATCGGGATTCGTTTTTCTACCATTGTTTCTCACCTCATATTTGCAAAATATCTAATCTCGATTACACTTTATATATTAAATCGCAATTACTTCAAGGAGGAATTCCATGTCTTCATTCACACATTTCAACGACCAAGGGCGCGCTAAAATGGTTGATATAAGTGACAAAAAAATAACCGTTCGAACAGCAATAGCATGCTCTAGCATTCTTGTTACGAAAGAAATTTTTGATAAAATCTCACGCAACGAAATTGGTAAAGGTGACGTATTAGCCGTCGCACAAATCGCAGGTATTATGGCTGCAAAACGTACTTCTGATATTATCCCAATGTGCCATCCTTTATTATTAAAAGGTGTTGATGTCTCTTTCGATTGGAAACAGTCAGAAGAACAATATCGGCTACTTATTGAAGTAAAAGTTAAAACAGAAGGTAGTACCGGCGTTGAGATGGAAGCTTTAACAGCTGCTTCCGCTACCGCTCTTACTGTATATGACATGTGTAAAGCCGTTGATAAGGGTATGATTATTGGCGAAACGTACTTACTTGAAAAAACGGGCGGAAAAAATGGAGATTATATTAGAAATTCTTAATCCTACCTTTTCCATTTGAACCTAAAGGATTCCCCTTTAGGTTCAACCTATATATCTTGCATATAGTCGTTTCGCAACATTCATATCATTCGTACCATGAATAAACGCCCTGCCATCTGTAAATAAAACGAAACGATATTCTTCCACTGGAAATGATAATAAATACGGCGTTGCTTTTACATCCACACTTTTTTGTAAGCGCTTTTTAATTTCTTTTAAATTAAAACCCTGACGCACACCTGGACGGATTTGAACTGTATTTCGCCCACATAATACTTCTGTTTTCGTTTGTGCTTCAAATGTTAAACTCGGATATGTACGTAACTTTCCACAGGATAAACATGTATCCTTTTTCTGCCTATTCACTTTAAATGCCATCTGCTGATTATTCCAAAGATCAAATGATAGCATCGTTTCACGAAGTGCCTCAAAATCTTCTACTAATATTTTCAAGGCTTCCGTTATTTGATGTGCAACTACTAATTGCACTGCTGGCTGTATAATACCGGCCGTATCACATGTCGCTCCGCTCGCTGGATGCTCCATTAAACATCGAAAACACGGCGTTTTTCCTGGCAAGATTGTATAAGTTACTCCGTAGCTTCCAACGCATCCTCCGTATATCCACGGAACGTTATACATCTGCGATATATCATTAATAAGAAGGCGCGTTTCAAAATTATCTGTCGCATCTAATATTAAATCTACACCTTTAATTAATTCTTCCATTTCTTGCACCGTTACATCAGTCACAACCGGTACAATTTCTACTTCGGAATTAATTGCCTTTAAATGTTCTGCTGCCGCTATTGCTTTCGGTTTATAATGCTTTGCATCTTCTTCTGTATATAATTGTTGCCTTTGTAAATTACTCCATTCTACATAATCACGATCCGCAATTGTTATTTTTCCAACACCTGCTCTAACAATTGCTTCTGCATTCGCTGCTCCGAGTGCACCAGCACCGATAACGAGCACATGCTTCCCTCTTATTTTCCGTTGCCCTTCTTCCCCAACACCAGAAAATAACATTTGTCTTGAATATCGCTCTTGCATACGACATCCCCCTTTCTTATCCTCCTATATAAGACATTTCAATTTTCGGACGATTTTTCGCACTTTCTTCTGTCCGTTCATCTGAATATCGATCTTTTCTATTCTCCCATACATATTGTATAGCTTTTAATAACTCATTATCCGAAAGGTTCTCCCTCAGAAGTTTCCTTAAATCCATTCCTTCTGTCGCAAACAAGCAAGTATAAAACTTTCCATCTGCCGAAATTCTTGCTCTCGTACAAGAAGAACAAAATGACTCAGAAACAGAGGTAATAAAACCAACCTCTACATTCGTTCCAACGTATCGATACCGCTTCGCAACCTCACCAAAATAATGAGCTTCAGCTGGCTCAATTGGATACACCCCATGAATCATATCAATTAATTCTCGTTTCGTAATAACTTGATCAAAATTCCATCCATTCGTACTGCCAACATCCATAAACTCAATAAACCTAAGCGTGCTTCCTTGTTCTTTAAAATACGCAGCAACCGGAAGTACTTGATGATCATTCATTCCTTTTTTCACAACCATATTTACTTTCACTTCAAGGCCTGCTTCTTTCGCTGCCATAATTCCTTTTAACACTGGCTTCGTATTCATATTCCGGCCATTAATTGCGCGGAACACATTATCATCTATCGCATCCAAACTAACATTTACTCGGTGTAACCCAGCTTCTTTTAACGCCTTCGCTTGCTTCGTTAAATGAATCGCATTTGTCGTTAATCCTATATCTACTAAACCGTCAATTTTCACGAGACGTTCGATAAGTTTTGTTAAGTCCTTACGGAGCAAGGGTTCGCCACCAGTAAGTCTAATTTTCCGTACACCGATGCTAACAAATACTTTTGCTAATCGCTCTATTTCATCAAATGTCAGTAAAAACTCATCTTTCAAAAAAGTATAATCAGGACCAAACACTTCCGCTGGCATACAATACGTACACCGTAAATTACAACGATCAATGACAGAGATGCGTAAATCTTGAAGTGGGCGTCCGAAAAAATCTTTAACCTTCTCCTGCATCGCCACTCTCCCTTTCTGCCAAATTTATACCTCTCTTCATTCTATTATAATATATTTTTGAACCGCGATGTTTTTGCTAAGGTGAATAAAGTGAAACTTTACTAACCAATTAGACTATCTACAAGTAACGAGATAAAAAACCTTGAAACATAAAAGTTCCAAGGTTTTCTGTTTATTAACTTAATCTAATAATAGTTAGAGTAGCTCCTGGCGTTGTTGTAGATAATGTAGCTATTGCAACTAATCCAAATAACTGCAGACTAATAGCAGCTCCAGCAGGCAAGTTAGCAATTATTGGTGCACTAAATGAACCAGTAGCCACTGTCGGGGAGTTTATCGTTCCCGCAAGCGGACTGCCATTTACGGTTATACGAGAACTGACAAGTAATCCTGCCGTTAAATTAATTGTATAGGCTATATAATAATTCCCTGCATTCGCAACTGTAAATACAGTATTTCCACCACTAACGGTTATTCCTGGTCCAATATTTTGATTGTTCGGTAATGAGATATTCGTACCGCCTAATAAAACCGAAATAGCGGTTCCTGATGTATTATTCGCAAATGCATACGTTGCAGTTGTACTAACTCCAGTCACCCCGGTCGCTCCTGTTACTCCTGTTGGACCCGTTCCTCCCGTTGGACCTTGAATTCCTTGTGAACCTGTCGCTCCTGTTGCCCCCGTTGGACCTTGAATTCCTTGTGAACCTGTCGCTCCTGTTGCCCCCGTTGGACCTTGAATTCCTTGTGAACCTGTCGCTCCGGTTGCTCCCGTTGGACCTTGAATTCCTTGTGGGCCTTGTGGGCCTGTTGGACCCGTGTCCCCGGTTGGGCCTTGTGGACCTTGTAAACCTTGCACTCCTTGCGGACCGGTTGGACCTATTTCTCCTTGCACACCTTGTATTCCGGTTGGGCCTTGTGGACCAGTCGGACCTTGCACTCCTTGTATCCCTTGAATTCCCTGTGGGCCTTGTGCTCCGGTTGCACCTGTTGCCCCTTGTATCCCTTGTGGGCCTTGACCTCCTTGGATTCCTTGAGGACCTGTTGGACCTTGGATTCCTTGCGGGCCTTGAATTCCTTGCGGACCTTGATCTCCCGTTGCTCCCGTTATACCTTGGATCCCTTGTGGACCTTGAACACCTTGCGGACCGGTTGGGCCTATGTCTCCTTGTACTCCTTGTATTCCTTGTGGACCCTGCAGCCCCGTTGCTCCGGTTGCACCAGTTACTCCAGTTGCTCCGGTCACACCCGTCGCCCCTGTTGCTCCCGTATCTCCTACTCCTCCCGTTACACCTGTCGCTCCTGTCGGACCAGGTGGTCCACCGGATGGACCTGTCAATCCCGTCGGACCTGATGGACCTGTTGGGCCAGTCGGTCCAGCTGGGCCTCCTGATGGACCCGTTACACCTGATGGACCCGTTACTCCAGTTGCCCCTGTAGTCCCTTCCCCTGTCGCCCCTGTTGTACCCGTATCTCCAGTTACTCCTGTCGGCCCTTGGATTCCTTGAATTCCTTGTGGGCCTTGCACTCCTTGCGCACCCGTCGGTCCTTGAATTCCTTGGATACCTTGAACTCCCTGTGGACCCATTGGACCTGTTGGACCTATATCCCCTTGAGTACCTTGCACTCCTTGCGGGCCCTCTGGACCTGTTGCTCCTATATTCCCTTGAACACCTTGAACTCCAGTTGCTCCTTGTGCTCCGGTAGCTCCTGTTATACCTTGAATCCCTTGTATTCCCTGAATTCCTTGTGGACCTTCTGGACCTGTTACTCCTATTGGTCCTTGAACTCCTTGGATTCCTTGTGGGCCCTCTGGACCTGTTGCTCCAGCTGGCCCTGGCACTCCTTGTATTCCTTGCGGACCCTGAAGTCCTTCTGGGCCTTCTGGGCCTGTTGGTCCTATATCACCCATTGGCCCTTGAATTCCTTGGACTCCTTGTGAACCTGTGTCTCCGGTTGGACCAGGTACCCCTTGTATTCCTTGTGGGCCTTGATCTCCTGTTGCTCCTGTTATACCTTGAGGTCCTATGGCCCCTTGTATACCTTGCGGACCTTGATCTCCTGTTGCCCCCGTTATCCCTTGAATCCCCTGAACCCCTTGGATTCCTTGTTCACCAGTTACTCCTGTCGGACCAGGAATACCTTGAATACCTTGCGGACCTTCTGGACCCGTTGGCCCAATTGGCCCTTGAACCCCTTGGATTCCTTGCAGGCCCTGTGCTCCTGTTTCTCCTGTACTTCCAGTAGGACCTGTATTTCCAGTCACTCCCGCACTTCCAGTTACTCCAGTATTTCCAGTCGCTCCCGTCGCACCTGTACTTCCACTTGGTCCACCTCCTGGCCCTGTCGCACCAGTTGCTCCAGTCGGACCTGGAGGTCCTCCAGATGGGCCAGTTATCCCTGTTGGACCTGTTATTCCAGTCGGACCACTAATCCCCTGACCAGTCGCTCCTGTTGCTCCCGTATTTCCATCCGGTCCTTGTGGGCCTTGTATCCCTTGAGCTCCTTGTATTCCTTGTGAACCTGTTGCACCCGGTACCCCTTGCACTCCTTGAATTCCTTGAGGTCCCTCTGGCCCGGTAGCTCCAATCGGCCCCTGTAATCCCTGTATCCCCTGTATACCTTGTGCCCCAGTCGCTCCGGTTGGACCAATTGGACCTTGTAACCCTTGCACTCCTTGAGGTCCTGTCGCTCCAGTTTCTCCCTGTGGTCCCCTTAATCCTTGTGGTCCCTGCTGTCCTTCTGGTCCTGTTGCACCCATTTGTCCAGCTGGTCCTTGAATCCCTTGCACTCCTTGAGGTCCTGTCGGGCCCATCTCCCCCATCGGACCTTGAAATCCCCTTGGTCCTTGTGGACCAGTCGGGCCTTGTGGACCGGTTGGACCAGTAATCCCAATGCCAGTAAATCCCGTTGGAACGGGAGGAAAAGTAGGTCCAATAAGATTCGGTGAAATTCTGAAATTAGAGTTTAATGAATTTTGTCTATCGCGCTCTTTCACACTTTCACCACCTACACACCATCTTTTTTACTTTAAACAAACCTCTTCTTCTTAATATGTATTTACAAAAACAATCTCAAAGACTATTTTTATTTTAAATAATAAAAACTCCCTTAATTCCTTAAGGGAGTCCAGAAACTGAATCCATATTATCTGTATTAGGGACAGCTTGCGATATACTCGACACATTTGCACCTTGCCCCATGTTTGTTCCCGTTACAGTACCAGCAGGGGTACCTCGTGTATAGGTTGTCGTCACCGAATCTCCCGGTTGTAAACAAAGCTTCGTCTCCGTCCCTATTACTGTAACAACGTCAATCCAAGTGCAACCCGTTGAACCACTATACGATTTCGAAGCAGTAAATGAAGTATCACTCAAATTATCCCCTGTAAATATATTCCCAGTATTATTAACGATAATAAATTCTTTAATACGTGCAGGCATACTTACACTCTACCTTTCCTTTATGAACCTAATGTACGTGTACTCGTCGCTAATGGCGGAAGAAACACTGATGTTCTAATCACAGCTTCTGGCTGTCGTTTCCCATTTAAAAAAACAGCCGCACTCGATCCTCCAGCACCCGCATATATTTTCGATACAGCAAAAGGTGCGATATTATAACAGTCGCCAACATTAACAGCCCCTGTATTATTAATAATTTTTACTTTACGCATGTTAATCCCCATTTACCCCTCCCCCTTTTGTATACTGTATGCAAAAGAAAAAAACTTGAAACAGACTCGTTTCAAGTTTTTGCAGCTACTTATTTAGTTTCGCCTTCATATTGAAGCATACCGCCAACCATATTCACCGTTTTAAATCCTTGCTCATTTAAATAATGGCATACATTTTCACTACGCATTCCCGAACGGCAAATAAAGATATATTCATTCTCTTTCTCAAAGAAATCCACTTTATTTGGAATATCGCCCATTTTAATATGTACAGCTTCTGGAATTTTCCCTGCCGCTACTTCTTCATCTTCCCTTACATCTACTAAAAATAATGTTTCTCCATTTTCTAAACGCTCTTGCACTTCTTCTGTAGTAATTGTTTTTACTTCTGTCATATGTAGTTCCTCCTTATATACAATAAAACCTTCAGTTTCTTCTTTAAACAATCATTTCTCATCAATTTTAGCACGCGAAGGAAGGAACGCAAAGAATGGAACATTTATTTCTCAATTTTCCAGCAAAACTTATTCTTTACAAACATAACTGACGCATTGTATCCTCAATATACTTGTTTGATGAAAGGAGCCAGTTAAAATGACACTTTTTCTTTTCATTATGGGCATCATTTTCTTAGTTTTTGCAGTTATTGCTCTTAGTATGAAAAATAATAAAAAGATAAAATCCCCTCAAGAAATGTCATTCTTATTTCTATTACTTAGTATAGCTTTCTTCGGTTTATCAATCGCTTCATATATTTTCCGTCTGCAAATCATGTAAAAAAAGGTGCCTACTATAAATCATGCACCTTTCCACATTAATTATTTCCTACACAAAACTAGATACTTTCCGGTTTAAAAACTCATAAATTTTCTTTTCAAATAAATGAACATCTAACGCTCCTGCCATATGCCCATTTATACTTTCTATCTCATATACTTCTGCGTACTTCCCTTGCTTTTGCAAAATATCTACCATTTTATAATTGTAACGAGGCGGCTGAAGTAAATCTTGTTTGCATGGAATCATGAGTACATTCGCTTCAACTTTAGAAAGAGCCTCTTCTAAAGAAGAAAATCCATGTGCAATATCATGTAATAAGACCGCTTTTGCAGTATACATCCATGAATTTGCATCTACTAAATCTATACTTTTACATGTCACTTTATTTATTTCTTTCTCAAATGATGTTAATGCAGAAAATTGTTGATAAGGTGCCATTTCTATACTGTTCCGCGGGAATGCCATTTCATAAAAATGTTCATCGAACGCGTTCATAAACATCATTCGATTTGCTAAATGAAGACCCTTCGTTGGCTGCTCTTCTCCATACTTTCCACCTTTCCAGTTTGGATCAAGCTGAATTGCTTCAATCGCATTTTGCGCTACATTTCCCGACGTTATAATTGGATTTTGTGGATTCGTAATAACTCCAATCACTCGCTCTACCATATGAGGATAGTGAACAGCCCATTGCTGCGCAATCATCCCACCTGCCGACGGTCCCATTACAGCATGTAGCCTAGCAATCCCCATATCTTTTATTAACTCATATTGCATACGTGCTACATCTAAAAATGTGAAAACTGGAAAATCCATCGCATACTCAAAACCAGTCATCGGATTTATCGATTTTGGTCCCGTTGTAATTACGTAGGGATTCTTCACCTGTACATTACAAAGGTTATCAGTGCATATAACGAAATATTTATTTGTATCAATTGCTTTTCCAGGTCCAATTAATCCATCCCACCAACCAGCTTCCTCATCATGCTCTGTATATTTTCCTGCCGCATGACTTGTTGCACTAAAATAGTGACAAACTAAAATCGCATTTGATCTTTCTCTATTTAAAGTGCCATACGTCTCATACCCCATTTGAACAGGAATTCCCCTACCATTTTCAAACACAAACTCTTTTAAAACAAACTTCTCCTTTTTTACAATTTGCACAGACTCGCCTTCTTCCCGTCATATTATGAACTGCTTACTAAAGGATTTTTTCTATACAAACCAATCTCCTCCTTCTTTTCATAAATAAATGAATAATATACAAAATTAGCCACAAAATAGCACTATATTACAAGATCAAAGAGGGCATACATATGATTTGGAATTGGTTACGTAAGAAAAAAAACTCAAATACAAAAGAGACAGATGATTCGAAACAACAGCCAGATGATCAAAAGGAACATAACAAAGATAAGAATGGCGAGCCAAAAAGTACGGAACAAACTGAGGATAATTCTCAAAATAAGCAGCAAAATTCTAAACAAGAGGATAATTCTCAAAACAAGCAGCAAAGTTCTAAACAAGAGGATAATTCTCAAGGTAAGCAGCAAAATTCTAAGCAAGATGATAATTCTCAAGACAAACAACAAAATTCTAAACAAGAGCATTCTTCTCAAAACAAGCAACAAAGTTCTAAACAAGAGGATTCTTCTCAAAACAAACAGCAAGGTTCTAAACAAGAGGACTCTTCTCAAGACAAACAGCAAAGTTCTAAACAAGAGGATTCTTCTCA
>NZ_JBIYCT010000010.1:0-158802 GCF_044907945.1 Bacillus sp. RC240
GTCTTCAAACGAAAAACACCTCCATTGAATTTGCATACTTAGTATGCGAATTCAGGAGGTGTTTTTTTCATGTACCACTATTCGGGTTCACTTCAATCGCTATAAGGGGTTTTTATTATATTTCGAATATTTATTCCTTCTCAATATTCATCTATATCTTTGTTATAATGGAAAAGTTATTTCTTTCGACTAATACACAAGGAGGATGTTATGGAACAATTTTATTACATTTTAAAATATTTAATTCTTGGTCTATTCCAAGGACTAACAGAACCAATTCCGATTTCTTCAAGCGGTCACCTCGTTTTAGCACAGCATTTGCTAGGACTAAAAATAGAAGGATTTAGCTTTGAGCTACTTGTTAATTCAGCTTCATTATTAGCTGTATTACTTATTTATAGAAATGACTTAATTCGTCTAACAAAGAATGGTCTATCTTATATATTCACAAGAGCAGAAGATGCAAAATCAGATTTTTTCTTTATTATTTACCTTGTTATTGCAACCATTCCAGCAGGTGTAATTGGAGTTTTATTTAAAGATTATATCGACCACTATTTAAAAGGTGTTAAAATGGTTGGGGTTTCCCTTCTTATTACTGCTATCGGCCTTTGGATTATTCGAAACTTGCGTGGACGTAAAAGTGATGGCGACCTTTCTATGAAAGATGCAATCATTATTGGTCTAGCACAAGCTTGCGCACTAATTCCTGGTATAAGCAGGTCAGGTGCTACAATCGTAGCAGCAATGTTACTTGGTATGAAGCAAGAAACCGCTCTTCGTTTCTCATTCTTACTATACATCCCTGTTAGCTTAGGTGGTTTATTGTTAAGTATTACAGACATTGCAAACGATCCAAATTTAGATACATTATTTGTACCTTATATTGTTGCTTTCATCGCAACATTTGTCATGACATATATTTCATTAAAATGGTTTATGAACATTATGGCGAAAGGAAATTTAAAATATTTCTCTTTCTACTGTATTATCGTAGGTGTGCTAACTATCATTTTCTTATAAAGTGAAACTTTAATCAGTGGGGGTTTTGTTCATCCCCCCTGATTATTAGCCCTCACCAATCGGGATTTTACGGGCAGCAGGGCTCCCACCTAACTTCTTTGCTCCGGTCGAATTTTGAGGTGGAAGTTTTACTGCCCACAAATAGCGGGATAAAAAAAGCCTCTTACTGCCCTCATACAGTAAGAGGTTTTTCCTTATGCATAAACTTTCTTTTCCTGACAATACAAGCGAATAACATGTGTATTTTTTTGAAACAAATCATGTGTTAAGCGAATAATAATAAAATTTCGTTTTGTATTATCATCATGAACAAAAATCTGTTCTCCCTCTTGAAAACGCCACGCGCTTTCAAAAGTTGTAATATGATCCCCACTTACAGAAAAAAGCTCATATCGCATGTCTTGTACCCTCTCTCAACTTATAATAATCATAATATCCTTATATTAAATTTAGTATAACTTAATTTCGATAAAATTTGTAATTCTTTCTATTTCGAAATATTTTAACTTTGTTTTAAACTCCTTTTAGCGCTATAATGATAAACGAATTTTCATTGAAAGGAGTTTCATTTTGACTGCATATTTATTTCCAGTAAAAACAGCATTTATTTTATTTCCTATTTTAGCAATGTTTCTCTTAATCCCTTTTTTAATATTTAATTATCGAAAATACGGTTATTTAAATAAATGGCGTTCATTTATTTTGTATTCATTACTACTCTATTTATTAAATGCCTATTTTCTTGTTATTTTGCCGTTACCACAAACGTATGATACTTGTAGCCTACAACCCGCTAATACACAGCATATGCAACTCTCACCATTTTATTTCATACAAGAGATTAGTAATCATACATCGGCAATTTTAACGAAACCTACTACTTATTTCTTGTTATTAAAAGAATCTGCATTTTTACAAGTTGCTTTTAACGTTCTATTAACCGTTCCATTCGGTATTTACTTACGTTATTATTTCCGACGTAGTTTCTTCCAAACAGTGTGCATTTCTTTTTGCCTTTCACTGTTCTTTGAATTAACACAAGTAACTGGATTATATGGTATTTATAATTGTGCATATCGCTTATTCGATATCGACGATCTGTTTTTAAACACACTAGGCGGCGTAATCGGTTTTATCATTGCACCAATATTTACGTACTTCCTGCCAAAAACAAGCGAATTAGATAGTCATATTGATTTGGAAACGAAACCAGTCGGATTCGTTCGTCGTCTCCTCGCTATGCAAATTGATTGGATTTTCTTATCTATCGTTGTACCTTTCATTAAAAACAAAGGAAACTCACTATTTATTTCTAACATCCAATCTTATACAAATGTATACGAATTCCTTTTCATTACATGTTCAATCTTAATTTACTTTATTATCATCCCATATTTTACAAATGGAAGAACAATAGGGAAAGCGTTGCTTCGTATTTACATTAAAGGACAAGCAGAGCGTATTACACTAAAAGAATTATTCATTCGTTACGGTATATTCTATTTCATTTTAGGTGGAATCAATTACATTCTTTCTAGTAGCTCTATTTTAAATCATACAGAGCCTTTAGTATTACTAGTTATACTGTTATTCCAATTTGTAATTAACGGGCTATTTATTATTCATGTTTTATTACATGTATTTAGCAGTGATAAATTACTATTTTATGAGCGTATTAGTCATACAAGAAATGCAATTACACTTAAAAAAGCTGACAAATACTAATTTGTCAGCTTTTTTTCATAATCGTAAATAACTTTTCTGTATAAGGGCTTAAAAATATTCCTGTTTCATCTAGTGACTTCCTCACTTTTAGAAACGAATGCAATTCTGGATATATATTTTGCAATTTTTCGTACGTTAACGTATGCATTTTCCCCCAATGCGGGCGCCCTTCATACTTTAGAAAAATTTTCTCCACTTCACCAAAATAAGCGGCATACTTCATACCTTTATACATATGAACAGCTATATACGCTGAGTCTCTTCCATACGCTGGACTGAGCCATATATCATCATCTCTCACATACCGGCATTCAATCGGGAAGTGCACCTTATACTTTTTCTTTTCAATAAGATTTGAGATTTCTTCTACAACAGCCCTCATATACTTTGAAGGGACACTGTACTCCATTTCATAAAATGGAACTGTACGTGATGTAGCGAACACTTCATAGCTTGGTCCAATTATTTTCATGTTCGGTACAGCCTTAGCTGATAATCGGCTTACTCCTTTACTTATAGAAGGAAACCATTTACACCCTTTAGATAATAAAGAGAACATCTTATTTTCAAGTAACTCCACCTTTAGTTTATGCCATTTCAAATCACTTTCTTTACTCGTTGTTTCGTTTGTAAATTTCACTTGCACTTCATCTGAATAAGGAAAAACGAAAAATTCAAAATGACGATTCTTCTTATATTCTTCTATTTTGTTCATTACAGTAGACAATGATTGTTTTTCACTTTCATAAACGAGAGAATACGCTGGGATAACCTTCAATTTTATCTTTACAATGATACCTAGCATTCCAAGTGACAACTGAAATGCTTTCCAATATTCGGCGTTCTCGGTTTCTGAACAAACTATACTCTCACCTGTTGATAAAACTGCCGTGATCTCTATAACTTGTGTTGATAAACTCCCAAATGTAACACCCGTCCCATGAGTCCCCGTACTAATCGCTCCTGCAATAGATTGTGAATCAATATCCCCTAAATTTTCTTGCGCATAACCTTTTTCCTGAAGTAACTTCCCTAAATCATGTAGCTTTGTTCCCGCCCATACTTCGACAACCATCTTCTCTGCATCAATATTCCCAATGCCCTTCAATTCATCTAAAGAAACTAAAATTTCTTCCGTTTGCACAAGAGGTGTAAACGAATGCCCTGAACCGACAACACGAATTTTCTTTCCTTTTTTTCGTGCAAGCCCCACAACTTCTACTACATCTTGTATACTTTTTGGATACATCGTATAATGCGGTGTGCCTTCTACATTCCCTGTCCAATTTCTCCATTTTTGTCCCTTTATAGAAAGCATTGTCCATCCCCCCGATATGTTGAATACTCTCCAACAATTTCCCCTTGTTTAATGCGATACAAAACAGGAAAGCGTTCACATAACTCTCCAGCTTTACTATGGCGAAACAAGATAGAATCTCCTATATCCACTCGTTCCTCACCGTTATAAAAAATTGGCGTTTGCACTTCACCAGCACCTTCTAAAGCTAATAGTTTTGCACCATGCGGCATCCAAACCTCAGGCTCTTTATCTTTACCAACTGCACCTGAGGCAATATATCCGCCACCGAGGCAAGTATAAATAAAAGGATCCGGTTTACGTACAACTGGTAAAGCAAATCCGACAGCTGGCTGAAATTTTACTTCTTTATAATAATCAAATAGTTTCGGGGAATAAAAAGCAGAACCTATTGTAATCTCTGAAACTGAGTTATCTTGCTCAGTTGTTTTTATACTTCCTGTTCCTCCCCCATTTACAAATCTTAGTTTAATACCAAGGTTTTGTATTTCTTTTACGATACGTCCCCTTCTTTCTTTAACCTCTAATACTGATTTCTTCTTTAAATACGAAACCACTTTACTTTTCATCCATTGATTCGGTATATGATCCCCCACCCCGGCAATTTGAGCTTCATATCCCATTACACCATCTAGTATTAAATATGATGAGCCCTTCACCTTTTCTACTATTTTCAAAGCGCTCTGCACATCTTTTACCGGGGATCTTTTTACACCAAAATGAATTTTTAAAAAACGACTACTCATATCAATATCCAAACAAACGCGAAAACACCCTTTAGACTTCTCAGCAATCTTTTCTAAATAAGTAATATGGTCTTCACAATCCACCATACAAGTTATAATGTGCCCTTGCTTTGTTAGCAAACTAATTTCATGTAAAGCTCTTTCATCATAAACAGGATATCCGAGCAATAAATCATTAAATCCTTGTTCAATTAAAAACAAAGCTTCTCTAGGAGAAAAACACATAATACCTTGAAACCGATTATTTGCAGCTAAAATCTTTTTCATAACTGGAACAGAGCGTAATGATTTACTCGCTATACGAATTTTCTTATCTCCACTTAACTCTATAATCGATTGAATATTCCTCTCTAAAGCCACTTCATCTAAAAATGCACACGGTAATGGAACTTCCTTAAAAATTCCTCTATCCACATTTTTCTCTCCTCTTCTATATATGTCTTATACATATTGGAAAGAAAAAATGATTTTCCTGTTTTCAAATAAAAAAAGTTTCTTCTTCACGAAGAAACTTTTTTAAGACTACTCTATTTCATAGAAATAGTCGCCTCTACTGGATAATGATCAGAGTAATCATTATATGTATATTCTTTGAGCCATGACGTAACAGTCCATTGTGGCGATTTCGACTGTAACACCTTATTCTCTATATACGATGGATTAGCATGGTCCTTACTTGTAATAATATAATCTAAATACTCGGCAGGGCTATCGGGGAAGTTATATTTCGCAATACTGTTTGTCGTCGCATCCCAAGTTGCAGTATATCCAGTATAAGATGGAATAGAGGCGTGCAATGTTTTGAACATGGATGCGTACTCTGAGTCACTATTATTCTCAGCATTTATTTTATTTACATTCATATCACCACCAATTAACACATACTCGTTATTTGGTATATTTTTATTTTTAATAAACTCTTGAATTTCTTGTAGCTGTTTTGTACGTACAGATGCTGGCGAAGTATTTCCACACATACTATCTTCAGCTTGTAAATGAGTCCCAATCACATGTACAAAACGATCATTTTTCTTAACTTTTGTGTATACAAATCCTTTATTTGATAAGTTATCTGGTCCACAGCCTTTTTCAAATACATATTGAATCTTTTCAACAATTGGCCATTTACTCACAATCGCTACACCTCCATCTTCAGGAGTCGAAGATGAATAGTTTCCTAACGTCTTATCCCACTCGCTTCCACTACTACGACCTAATACTGCCGTTTGATTTGGATATTCTTTCTTCAAATTTCCTAATAAGCGATTTGAAGCACTATTATCAAACACTTCATTTAATATAACAACATCTTGATTCTTTATATAATCTGCTGCTCCAATTAAATCAGCACGCTCATTTTGTCCCCAGTTGGGATATAGGTTTGTTGATAGCATGTATACATTATGCGTCATAACTTTTAACGTATCATTTTGATTTGTGGACATTTCTGCTTGAACGGAAGATCCGCTATATAAAGCTGCTAGACCAATCCCAAAGCTTAGTACACCTTTTAGCAATTCACTTTTCACAATTCATATCCTCCGTTTACTGTATAGTGATAAAAAGGCCAAATACTCTATTCTGAGATTTGACCTTTCTCCAATACTTAACGATTTCCGTACGTATCAAACCAAAGCTGAATGTATCCAGCAGTTACACGTTGCGCTTCCATTAATCGCTTACCAGTCATTGGTGTAACTTCAGCGCGCCATTTGTCGGCATAACTTTGTGATACAGCAGCTTGCACGAACCAACTTTTCGTATTACTATTTACGATACCAGGGAAATCTTGTTTCGCAGCTACCGCAGCACCATGAATCCAATCTTCAGGGTTTATACCTTTCCAATTCCAATATCCATTTCCGTCCGTTACTTTGTAATTATCTTTAATCGTATCTACAAAGTTTTCATATTTAGAATGGAATCCTTGTGGATAAGAAATATTCGTAAAGTTTGCTGCATGCATCGGTTGATTTACATCACCTAAATAATGAAGAGATAACCCTAAATAGAAGAATGCTTGTTTCATATCTTTATTTTTATAAGATTCACCAGCTAATTTAAAATACTTAGCTCCAGTTTCCTTCGCTTGCTTTGCAAGTGGAATGTATGTACTTCCATCGTCTGGATCATAGAAATGTGACGCAAATGTACTATTGTCATAATAAGGATTTTCATAATCAGCAGAATAAATGCCATTTTCTAAATCTGTGCGCCATTCATTTAATAGTGCAACTTGATCTTGTTTTACAATTGTCGTATTACGGGACATAATATCAATAGCACGGTTTACAATCCATAAATGAGAATTTACACCTTCTGAGTGTTTATCTTCCGCAGACCAATACTGAGTAATAATCGCTCTACTTTCTTCATTCTTTTCATGTGCAAAAGCTACATTTTGTAATGGCGCTACTAACGTAATAGCTGCTGCTAAAGCAAGTACTTTCTTTTTCATCTGAAATCCTCCATTTTATAATAGAATTATTGTAAAGATTTTTGTTAGGATCCTACGATGTCTTACGGTTAACCTATGACTAGAATATCCCACCTTTCGTGAAAATTCTATCAATAAATTAAAATATGCAAATGTTCATATCACTATAACTTTATACATAGCGAACGTAATGAATGAATGCACTTACATTGTAATACAGTATTGTTAAGCTACTGCAAATACTTGTCTAAACTAATGTAAAAAAAGAGTAAAGCGATTAACCGCTTTACTCTTTTTTTCTTTTCGATAATACACTTGGCAGTTGCACATTAACTGCCAATTTATGAATAAATCCAAACACTAATCCAATCCCGATAAATATGTATAAGATCGTAAATACCTTTCCGAAATCAGTTTGCGGACTAAAATTCCCATCACCGACAGTCGTCAACGTAACCACACTAAAATATAGGGCGTCAAGAGGACGTAATCCTTCAACTGTACTATAAAAAATCGTACCAGATGTTAATGTTAAAAATGTTAATACGAATAATACTTGAAATTCTTTATCTTTCCACGCTCGTAAACAAGCTTTTAGCATCCGTTTCAATGTCAACATAAATGAAAGCATTAGACTTCCCCTTCCAAACAAAATACCTGTAGTTAAAGGAAAGTCTATCACCTTTCTGTATAGAAAAAAAGTAGCCCTCTTCTATTTCTAGAAAAGGGCTACTTTTTACTATTCTCTATTATTTAGGTGAAACAAGAATTTTCACTTGTGTTTTATCTTTTACAAGTGCTTCAAATCCTTCTTCAACAACTTGATCCACTGTGATTTTTTTCGTAATTAATTTCTCTGCTTGAATTTGGCCAGAGCTAATTAATTTAATAACAGCTGGGAAGATATGACGGTATCCAAGAATACCGATAACTTCTTTTTCTTTTAGTACAAGGTTGTTTGGCGTAATTGTCGCATCTTTTTCCCACACACTAACAATTACAGTTTGTCCTTCAAAACTTGTACTTTCAATCGCTTGACGAAGTACTACTTCGACACCTGTTACTTCAAAGCTCACATTTACACCTAAACCATTTGTTAAGTTACGAATTTCTGCTAGTACATCTTGAGTTGCTGGATTTAATACGTAATCAGCACCTGCTAATTTAGCTAGCTCTTGACGTTCTTTAGAAAGTTCCACTGCGATAACAGGAGTTGCTCCTGCTGCTTTTGCTGCTTGGATTACAAGAAGCCCAATCGGACCACAACCAAATACCGCTACAGCTTCTCCCTCTTTTAATTTACTTTGACGTACTGCATGAACTGCTACTGCTGCTGGTTCTACAAGCGCACCTTGCTCATACGTCATTTCGTCTGGAATATGATGAACCATATCTTCTGGTACTACTGTATATTCAGAGAAACCGCCGCCTTCTCCGCCAAGACCGTGGAAAACAAGTTGTTCACAAACATTGTAATGTCCGTGTTTACAAGCTTCACATTTACCACAAGAATAAATTGGTTCTACAACGACGCGATCTCCCACTTTATGAGAAGTAACGCCTTCACCGATTTCAACTACCTCACCACTAAACTCATGACCTAAAATAACCGGTGCTTTTACGTGTGTTAATGGGTGCTCTTCTGTTGGAATAAAAATAGGTCCTGCTAAATATTCATGCAAGTCTGTTCCGCAGATACCACACCATTTAACTTTAATCTTAACTGCTCCTGGTCTTACAGTTGGTTCTGGTACTTCTTCTACTCGTACATCACGTTGATTATGCCAAAGTAGTGCTTTCATTTTATACATCCCTCTCTACGTATATACTTAACCTGGTGAAGTTTGCAAATCTATTATAATACTTCCATCCATATATTTCAAAAAAACAATCTCATTTTCACTAATTTTTAACAAATAACGTTCAATATTTTGTCACTTTGTACTTTTTTCCACATCTGTTAATGCTAATTTCATTGCGGTTGAAATTAGCATTATGCCATAATAGCATAGGAGAGGTGAATATCGCTTGAAATATTTTATTTACTTTATTGTTATCGTAGCGTTTTTAGATACATTTTCACAATTACCTATTATGAGTACTTTCGCTCAAAGTCTTGGAGGAACCCCTCTTGTTATCGGGCTAGTTATCGGTATGTACTCATTCGCTAATATGATCGGTAATATTATCGCTGGAGCCGCTGTCGATAAATTTGGTGCAAAAAAAATCCTTTATATAAGCATGGGAATTACGAGTTTCATAGTCTTGTTATACACCGTTGTTCAAAGTGGTGAACAACTATTAGTTGTGCGCTTTATACACGGTTTTAGTGACGGATTTTTAATTCCTGCTGCCTTTACGTTTTTATCAAAGCAAACGAATTCAGCAAGGCAAGGTAAAGCAATGGCTCTATCTGGTGCCGCTGTTGGAACAGCTGCAATCGTAGGACCTGCTTTCAGCGGCATTATGAAAGCAACAGCTGGTATAGAGTGGGTGTTCATTACTATTTCTATTTTAATGGTCCTTGGTACAATCGTATCTCTATTCTTCTTACCAAATAACGTATCAAGAAAAGATACATCAAGAACACAAATGATGAACAAAGAAGATATGATTGAACTATTGAAATCAGAACCGTTATTACAAGCATATATTGGTGCTTTCACACTAATGTTTTCACAAGGGATTGTCACTTATATGTTACCAGTAAAAGTTGAGGCATTAGCACTTAAAGCATCTACAACAGGCATGATGTTAAGTGTATTCGGAATTACCGCTATCCTCTTCTTCTTACTGCCAACAAATCGCATTTACGATCGATTTAATCGTTCCAAACTAATGCTAATCGGGATTGCAGTAATGGCACTAGCGTTATCTTTACTCGGATTATTTGCAACAAAAGGCATGCTCTTTATCGTTATGATAATTTATGGAATTGGATTCGCTATCCTCTTCCCAGCAATTAATGCTTTACTTGTTGAAAATACAACAGATAGTAACCGAGGGAAAGCATTCGGATTGTTTTATGCATTCTTCTCGTTAGGAGTTGTTGCTGGCTCCTTTACAGTCGGAGCAATCGGGGCATCGCCTAGCGTCAGCTTCGTTATCGGAACTGCATTCTTGTTAACATTTGCTGGAATGATTTTTGTAAGAAGCAAAGTAAAAAAGACAATGATGGGTTAATTCCATCATTGTCTTTTTTTAAAATGCATATTGATATAATCCGTAATATAACGGAAAAGTTGGGATAATGCCAATTAATTTAAATACAAAAGGTAATGGCTCATCTTTCTCTTCATATAATCGTAAAACAAAAACTGCAGTTAAAGTCCAAATGATGCTAAATACGAAGATGCATTGCCAAACGATCGGCTTCAATATTTGTACATCAAAAACAAATCCAAATAGTCCTATCCATGTAATAATAGACACTACAAAATCAAACTTTTGAATCGGTGTTTGAAACATCCCTCTCACTAGCGAAGTAATAGCTAATATCGCTACAATTACCAAATAAATTTTCCACAACATAATGATAATCTCCTATTCAATTCAACTTTTAACTTTTAACTTTTAACTTTTAACTTTTAACTTTCAATAAACCATATTTAATGAATAATATGGCATTATATTTTTCATAGAAATAATACAACGGATAACAAAATAAGAAGAAAATAAGTACGGTTGGTACATTGTCTATAATAGAAAAATGTTTTACTAGCAATTCTTTAATACTCTCTCCAATAATAATAAACAGTGGGATAACACAGATTGCCGCTAATATTAAACATGGTGTTATCCTCATTTCTTTCAGCTTCACCTTACAATGCGGACACCTTAATGAAAAAGGATGTGGGATGTCGATAATATGTTGTGCAGTAATATTCTCTTCACATTGTGGACATGCAATTGTTTCTTTCATTTGTCCCCCCTCCTTTCTACTCATCAAAAAAGAGTTCTATTAAATAGAACTCTTTTTATTGCCTAATATATATTACTTTTGTATATAACCAAATATCAATGTAAATAAACTTACATATAAATGCAATACTACTTGCTCCTTTTAAAAAAGAAAATGAATAAATATCGACGATACTTCGACAATTTCCTCGGAAATATTTCTTTTCCACACATAATTTGATACACTACATATGGATAAACACTTGTATTACATAAGCTAAAATAATAACTTAATGTACAAATAAAAGAGCACACTCTTCATATGAAGAATGTGCTTTTATTTTATCCCGCATTAACGTCTAATCCAAACAGCACCTGCAGACTTATCATCTGCTTGTCCAACAACTTGGAATTTAAGGCCAAGGTTTGGAACTTTGCGTCCTGCGTCAGCAATTTGCTTATTACTGTATACCTTTGAATCATCAAACGTTGTAACACCTTGTAATCCAGTATAATTAAACTGTCCTCGTGTAAATGAATTTACACTCCATGAAGGTGTTTGATCAAATGAAAATGCAGCATCTGCAATTTGAATTCCAGTATTACCGTATGCTGGTTTCCCACCTAAATTTCCAACAATCGCTTCTGGATGAGAATCTACAACACCAAGGAAGCCTTCACCTGGATGTAACCCAACCCAGTTATCTTTGAAACTATCATCTGCATACCAAACGACAAGACCTGTATTATATACCGGACCTTTTCCCGCTTTTAATCCATTATCTGATCCAGCATAGTTTCTCCACTCTAGATAATAATAATGGGGTTTCTGTTCTGTCCCATCAGAAACAACGAATCCATTTAACTTCATTTTAGACTGTCCTTCTGCGTCATCTGAAAATACTACTTGTCCATCAACTGTTACATTTACATTATCCATTGCGAAACCTTTATATGTTAAAGCTGGATCTGTAATATAGTCGAATTGTAGTTTAACTTTCTTCCCTTTAAATTGACTTAAATCGTATGATTTATCAATCCATTTTCCATCTGTTGTATCTTTATCTTCTTGGACTATGTTTTCTCCCAATCTATCAATTAATGTTTTCGTTCCATCTTCAGTTACAGCATGTACTTCGATGAAATCACACTCTGCTTCTAGTTCATAATTCGCTTTATAATCAAATTTTGCATTTGTTCCTTTTGTTAAATCGAAGAATGGTGTTTCTAATGTCGTATGAATATCATCGCCTCTTGTACTATAGTATGCACGCTTTCCAAATCCAGGCTTAATTGTTTCAATACTCTTACCTGGTAAGTTGACACGTACGACACCTGGACGATTTGATTTTGTAACACTTTGATCAATATATGTAGGAACGCCTACACCACTCTTAATTTTATCGTAATCTACTTCTAAAATTTTCGCCCAGTTTCCACCCATATTCTTTTGTAAGAAATCTTTATTTTGTGGTGAAAAACTAGTTGGCTCTGTTCCTGCGATTTTTCCTGTCCAGCTACCTCCACTCATTAATGACCAAGCTTCGACAGGTGATCCCATTCCAGTATAATTCGTATCATACTCATCTGGTAAACCAAGATCATGTCCAAATTCATGTGCAAACACACCTACTGCACCGTCTTCTGGTTCAATTGTGTAATCATGAGCCGCTACTTTTCCATCCCAATAAGGTACTTTAGCTGTTGTTCCTTCAATCGCTACTGGATCCCTTGCTAATTTAGATCGATGTGACCAAATTGCATCATCTCCTAATTTACCACCGCCAGCTTCTTGACCAACACCGGCATGAATTACCATTAAATGATCAATTACACCGTCCGATTCATTAAGATTACCATCGCCATTTGTATCATAACGGTCGAACTGATCGAATTGTGATAAATCTAATCCTTTATCCGCTGCAGCTTTTAATGCTTCTTTCACTAAATCACGCGCACCTTTTGGTCCTTTATTATCGTGACCGCTACTACCATCAGCACCGTAATCAGCAGCTTTTCCTGGCACAGTTAGCCACTCCGTTACATATCCGTCTGTCGTATAACTACCACCAGACTGCTCTTCATAATATTGTTTAAACGTTTTTACTTTCGAACCATCAAATAATGTGTACGGTTCATTACCAAATAACATTTTTTGATAATGCTCTCTACTAAAGTCATTCGAATACATATATCCTGGTGTTTGATCAATATTATTATGTTTATAATCACTAAATTCAACGAGTAATACTAATACTTTATCAGTTCGAACAGACCCTTTATACGGCGCTTGCTTTGCTTTAGAAGTTGGGACTTGTCCATTCAGTTGTTTTTTATTTGGTTCTGGCTTTTGCTCAGGACTCACATTTTTTTCAGGTTTCTTTACTTTCTCCTTTTCCTCCATTTTCTTCTCTTTTACTTTTTTCACGAAATCAGATGCCTCTTTAGCAGTATCCGCTGGAAGAATTTCTTTATTTGCCTGATCCCCTTGCTTCTTTTCAATATATTGCTCTACGGCCTTTTTTGTCTCTTCTTTAGACGATGCTGGATTAATTGTTCCTCTTTCTTTCAGCGCTTCCGCTAAACGATCTTCTTGAATTAAGTTATGATCAATTGGCGTTGTAGACACACCTTCTTTTGCTGACGTTTCTGCATATGCTAACGGAGCACTCATTACAGCTGAGCATCCGATGAGTGTTGCGATCGTTAATGATGACAACACTTTAAATGGCGCTTTTTTTCTCATTTTAATCATCCCCTTGTATCAATCTTAAACTTCAGATAAAAATATGTAATCTATCCTCCCTTGTATAATAAAAGACATGATTCTATAAGAAATAAGCTTTCTGTTATAGAATCATGCCCTCCAGTTTTCTGGTCAGACCCTCTATCTTTTTATGTCGAAATGTGAAAAATAAAGAGTGATTTGTATATATTAAATAGCTTATATTAAAAATTTAAAAGACAATATGCACAATTGCATGAAAATTCTTTCAAACAAAAAAAGAACCCAAGTTAATTAAACTTGGGTTCTCCATTTCGTATTATTTCTCTTGTGTTTTTTCCCAATCAGCTAAGAATTTCTCAATTCCTTGATCTGTTAATGGATGCTTCACTAATGAAGCGATTACGTTTGCTGGGATTGTTGCAATATGTGAACCGTTTAATGCTGCTTCTGTTACATGAACACTGTGACGGACAGATGCTGCAATGATTTCTGTTTCAATGCCGTGAATTGCAAAGATTTCTGCGATTTGGCGAATTAAGTCCATACCGTTATGACCGATATCATCTAGGCGACCTAAGAACGGTGAAACGTATGTCGCACCAGCGCGAGCTGCAAGTAATGCTTGCACTGCTGAGAATACTAATGTAACGTTTGTACGAATTCCTAAATCTGAGAATGCTTTTACTGCTTTTAAGCCTTCTGTTGTCATTGGAACTTTTACAACAACGTTTGGAGCGATTTTTGCTAACTCTTTTCCTTCTTCAATCATTTTATCAGCTTCTAAGCTAATTACTTCTGCGCTTACAGGTCCTTCAATAAAGCTGCAAATTTCACGAATACGCTCATGGAAATCTACGCCTTCTTTTGCTACAAGTGATGGATTTGTCGTTACTCCAGCTACTACACCTAATGCATTTGCCTCTTTAATTTCGTTAATGTTTGCTGTATCAATAAAAAATTTCATTTGTTATTCTTCCTTCCTAATTTTCATTTTATATTTATTTATTTTTTCTTAATAAGCTCTAATTCAATCGGAATAAATTTGTCCACTTTTTTACCTTGTGTTATCTCTTTCGCTGTTTCCATCGCCTTCTCTCCGATTAATTCTGGTTTTTGAGCGACTGTTGCTGCCATACGCCCATCTTTAACCGCTTTTACAGCATCATCTGTTGCATCAAATCCAACAACAACCACATCTGTTTTACCAGCAGATTTCAATGCCTCAATTGCGCCTAATGCCATTTCATCGTTATGAGCAAACACTGCTTTTATATCGCTATTTGCTTGCAAAATATTTTCCATAACGGATAATCCTTTTGCACGATCGAAATCAGCTGCTTGTTTTGCTACTACTTTTAAAGACTTATCAGCTACGTTATGGAATCCTTTCCCACGCTCACGAGCAGCAGACGATCCAGGGATTCCTTCTAACTCAGCAACATTTGTTCCTTCACCAACTAACTCCCGAATGTAATCACTAGCCATTTGACCACCTTCTATATTGTTGGAAGCAATATGAGAAACAACTTTACCTGAATTCGCAACCCGGTCTACTGTAATAACAGGAACATTGGCTGCATTAGCTGCACTTACCGCTGAAGCAACAGCATCTGAATCGGTTGGATTAATAACAATTACATCGACACCTTTTTGAATTAAATCTTCAACATCATTTGTTTGCTTCGCCGCATCATTTTGTGCATCAACAGCAATTAATTCAATGCCGCTATCTTTTGCCTTCTTTTCTGCACCTTTTTTCAACGTGACGAAAAATGGATTATTTAAAGTTGAAACAGAAAATCCAACTTTAATAGTTTTATTTCGACCTTTATCGCTAGAATCCTTTGCCCATTCTGGTGGTTCCATTGAACAACCAGCAGTAACTACCATGATGCATGCAACGAGTATCAGTAACCATTTTTTCATGAATTGCCCCTCCATTACGCTTCTTTTCGACGATCAATTAGTACAGCTAGTAAGATTACAAGTCCTTTTACAACTTGTTGGAAGAAAGAAGATACACCTAATAAATTTAAACCGTTATTTAGTACACCAATAATAAGCACACCGATGAATGTACCAACAATCCATCCTCTTCCACCTGAAAGACTCGTTCCTCCTAACACAACTGCAGCAATTGCATCCAATTCGTAAGAAGTACCAGCAGTCGGCTGTGCAGAATCTAACCTTGATGTTAAGACAATACCTGCAAGCGCTGCCAAAATTCCGGAAAGACCGTAAATCATTACTTTAATTCTCGTAACATTAATACCTGATAAAGCTGCCGCTTCTTCATTTCCACCAATCGCAAACGTACGGCGACCAAACGTTGTTTTCTTTAAAATAAAGTACAGTACTGCAAAAGCGATCATCATTGTAACGGCTGGCACAGGAATACCAAGGAAATAACCACGGCCAAACATTTGGAACATTAAATGATCACCAAGACCGGTGATCGGACGTCCGTCCATATAAACAAGCGTCAACCCGCGAAAAATAGTCATTGTTGCTAAAGTTGCAATAAACGGAGCTACTTTTCCCTTCGCAATAATAATACCGTTTACAATCCCCATTGCAAGACCTGCTAATAATCCAACTACCATTGCAAGGAACGGATCCATGCCACTTGCCATCATTCCGGCAACAAGTGCACTTGATAATGCTAAAATAGAACCTACCGATAAGTCAATACCCCCTGTTAAAATAACGAAGGTCATTCCAAATGCAATGAGTGCATTAATCGATACTTGGCGCAGTATATTAAATAAATTTGGAATTTCAATAAATGCTGGATTTAAAGCTGTAATTACCACGATAATTAATACTAACCCAATTAAAGAACCAAGTTGTTGTAATACATTCCCCTTCTTAGCCATATCTTACTCTCCCCCTGTAGCTAGTGCCATAATAGACTCTTGCGATGCCTGATCTTTCTCTAAAATACCACCGATTTTCCCTTCATGAATAACGAGAACACGATCACTCATTCCTAAAACTTCTGGAAGCTCAGACGATACCATAATAACGGCATCACCCTGCTCAGTAAGCTTATTCATAATAGAGTAAATTTCCTTTTTAGCCCCAACATCTACACCTCTCGTTGGCTCATCTAAAATGAGTAACTGCGGATGAATCCCTAGCCATTTTGCAATTACAATCTTTTGCTGATTTCCACCAGAAAGAGATTTTACAGCTTGCTCTCCGTTTGCTGCTTTCACATTAAGAAGCTTCATCATATCCTCTGTAAATTGCTGTTCTAAAGCTTTATTAACAACGCTTCCCTTTGAAAGACTTTCTAAATTTGGTAAAGCTAAATTTTCACGAATCGAAAAATCTAACACAAGCCCTTCAGATTTTCTATCCTCTGTAATAAAGGCAATTCGTTGTCTAATCGCATCAATTGGACTATCAATTTTTACTTCTTGTCCATTCATGAAAATTTTTCCTGAATCGAGCGGTTCATATCCAAATATTGCTTTCATAATATCCGTGCGACCAGCTCCCATCAAGCCCGCAACACCAAGGATTTCACCTTTTCTAACTTGAAACGAAACATTTTCAAATTTCCCCTTTTTCGTTCCGTTACGCATTTCAAAAATCACTTCGCCAATTTGACTATTTCGCTCTGGATAACGTTGACCAATACTGCGCCCCACCATCATGCTAACTACTTCATCAAAGGATGTTTCTGGAATTAATCTCTTCCCTACATATTCTCCATCACGCAAAATCGTAATGGCATCACATATTGAAAAAATTTCTTCCATCCGGTGTGAAATATAAACGAATGAAACGCCCTCTTTACGTAATTTATTAATAACAATAAACAGCGTTTCAATTTCGCGATCTGTTAATGCTGCTGTAGGTTCATCCATAATAATAACGCTCGCCTTTGTCATTAATGCTTTAGCAATTTCAATAATTTGCTGTTGTCCAACTGATAATTCACCTGCTAGCATAGCACCTCTCACATGTAGACCAAGATCTGCTAATTGTTGCTGGGCAATCGCATTCATTTGACGCGTACGTAAAATGCCCGTTTTCCCATACATTAACTCTTTTCCAAGAAACATATTTTCAGCTACCGTTAAATTCGGTAATATGTTCAACTCTTGATGGATAAATGCAATACCATACTCTTCAGCTTCTTTCGCATTTTTAAAAGTTCGTTCTTTCCCATCAATCATGACTGTTCCACTGTCTTTTTTATATACACCTGTTAAAATCTTCATGAGCGTCGATTTCCCCGCTCCATTTTCCCCCATCAATGCATGGACTTCTCCTGTTTCAATCATAAACTGTGCGTTTTTTAGAACAGGATTACCACTGAACGCTTTTGAAATGTTCTTCATTTCAATATGCATTCTCATCACATCCCTCTATTAAAAAATCACGCCTGCATGTAAAATAACATTCGCATAAGGCGTTGCTTCTCCTGTACGAATAATCGCCTTCGCTCTCTTTGTATGCTCTTTAAATTCCTTATGAGACACATATTCAAATGCTGGCTCTATTAAACGCATCTCAACTTCTTTATTTACCACGTCATTATTCATAATGACTTCTTCTGCCAGCGTCACTTTTTCAATTGCCATATCATCAGCAACTACTTGTAATACGTCTAAAAAGCTAGGCTTTCCAATTTCAACTGCTAAATCAATTCGTTTTACTCCATCAGGAATCGGCAACCCGCAGTCTGCGATTACAATCGTATCTGTATGCCCAAGTGAAGCAAGGACTGCCGCGATTTCACTATTTAATACACCGTGTTTTTTCATCCAACAATCACCTGCACTTCACGTACTCTATCTCTCGTCGGCATACCGCCCTGTGCCCCAAGTTTCGTTACAGAAAGACCACCAGCAATATTAGCGAAACGAATAGCCTTTTGAAGTGTTTCTCCTTCAGAAAGCGCAACTGCTAACGCACCGTTAAATGTATCACCAGCTCCAGTCGTATCTACTACATCTACAGCAATACTTGGAACTTGAACAACTTCCGTTCCATTATGGAAACGAACACCATTAGACCCTTCTGTCATCAATAGCTTATTTGGATATTTAGCCAGTAACTCTTCAATTGGTGATGTGAAATCATTTAATACGATGCGACATTCATGTTCATTCGGCGTAATATAAGTCGCTTTTTCTAAAATATCTTCTGATAAAAATTGTGCTGGAGCTGGATTCAACATAACTGGAATTTTATGCTCCTCACAAATAGCTAGAACGTATTTTACTGTTTCAAGCGGAATCTCTAGTTGGAGAACAACCATATCTGCTTTTACAAGAAGGTCTTTTGAACGATCTACAATCGACTCATTTACAAGAGCATTTGCTCCTTGTACGACAACAATACTGTTATCCTCTTCTGCTAAAACGATATGAGCGATTCCTGTCGTCCTATCTGTAACCGGTACCACATAGTCGATAAAAATGCGTTCGTTCTCCAAATTTTTTCTAACTACTGTTCCGTAATCATCATTTCCTACTGCACCAACCATCGCTACATTTGCTCCTAATCTAGCTGCAGCAACTGCTTGGTTGGCCCCTTTTCCTCCTGGTATCGTATGAAACGCTTCACCAATTACTGTTTCTCCTGCTTTCGGCCGTATTTTTGAAACAGCCACTAAGTCCATTGAAATGCTACCTACTACTGCAATATTTGGCATCTGTCTCATCTCCTTACTTCGTTGTATTTCGTTCTATAATTTCAATCGGTAAACGATAATGTTTCTCTTCTAATGGATTTCCTTCCATCTGCTCTAACAACAATTCTGTTGCAATTTTCCCCATTTCATAAATTGGCTGTGCAACAGTCGTAATAGATGGATACATCATTTCAGTTAAAGAAATCCCATCGAATCCAATAATTTGTAAATCGTCTGGAATAGAAATTCCCTTTTGAAGTGCAGCCTTTACAACGCCGATTGCAATTAAATCATTCCCAGCAACAATTCCATCAATATGCGGATATTCTTCTAATAATTCCACCGCGACCTGTTCACTATTAGCTGGATCGAATGTACTCTCTGCAATCATATAAGAAAGATTATTTTGCGTAATAACGTCTACAAAACCTTCAAAACGTTCATTAGCTGTGCTCACATCACGCGGTCCGCGAATATGTGCAATATGTTTACACCCTTTGTCTATTAATAACTTTGTCGCCGCCTGGCTCCCTGCATAGTTATCTGCATATACAGTAGGAATGCGCTCATTAAACATACGGTCAATCGCAACAACTGGAATAGACAAATTCATGTAATTAACACTATTTTGTGGATTCGTTGCTACAATAAATCCGTCCACATTATTTTGTCTAAGCACATCAATGTATTGCTTCTCTTTTTCTAAATTTTCATCAGAGTTACAAAGTACAACTGTGTAACCTTGCTTATGTGCTACATCTTCTACAGCACGTGCAACTTCCGGAAAGAATGGATTCACGATATTTGGAACAACTAAGCCAATTAAACGAGACTTTTTATTATATAAAGAACGCGCTACTGTACTAGGTTTATAATCTAGCATTTCAATTGCTCGCTCTACTTTTTTTAATGTATCCTCATGAACATATCCATTTTTATTTAACACTCTGGAAACGGTCGCAACAGATACCCCTGCTAATTTTGCAACGTCTTTAATCGTACTCATTCTCTTTTCTCCTCACTTCATGTAACCGTTTACAGAAAATAATATAACGCATTTATAAAAATACGTCAATCATTTCTAACTAAAAAGCTTTTAAGGTTATACTCAAAAAAAGCATCGCCTTATGGCGATGCTTTTTTATTACGAATATGATACAGTTTTTTCCTTTTCTTCTACAGCAGGCTCTTCAGCACCTTTTTTACGATCAGACAGTTTAATTTTCTGTAAGAAAATCGTAAAGATAGCACCTACTACGATAAATACCAATCCTGTTAAGAATACAGTATGAAGTGAGTCCACTAAAGAGCTTTTCAAAATTGGTACGATGCTATTAGAAAATGCTTCTGGCATTTGTTTTAATGCCTCTGGACTAAATAGCATAGAATATAAACTTTGTGGATCTGTATGAATCATATCTTTAAATTTTGTTACCATTTGTCCCGCTTCTTTTGGGAATGTGTCTAATACAGGTACTAATTTATTTGTTAACGTTGTGCCTGAAGTGTTATTCATAATTGATCCTAAAATTGTAATCCCAAACGTTCCACCGATTTGACGGAAGAATTGACTTGATGATGTTACAACGCCAAGATCTTTTTTCGGGAAGCTTTCTTGTAATGCTAATGTTAATATCGGCATAACAAGACCCATTCCTAAACCGATAACCATCATATAAGAAGTAGCGGTAAGCTTAGTTGTGTGCATATCCATCGTTGTTAATAACCAGAAACCACTAGCCATAATAAGCATCCCTGTAATAATTTGTGGTTTCACACCAATTTTTAATACAAGCTGACCACCAATAATACTCATAACGATCATTGTAATCATCATCGGTGTCATAATCGTTCCTGATTCAGCAGCACTTACGCCTACAATTCCTTGCATAAAGAACGGTACGAACATAATTGCTCCAAACATTCCGATACTCATAAAGAAACCGATCGCATTCAGTAGTGTAAATGTGCGGTTTTTAAAGAAGTGCATCGGTAAAATTGGTTCTTCAGCCTTCGTTTCAACGATAATAAAGCTAACAATACCAATGGCAGCTAGTGCAAATAACCCGATAATTTGCCAAGAACCCCATGCATAATCTTTCCCGCCAAACGTTAACGCAAGTAATAAACTTACAACACCGAGAATCATCGTGAATATTCCAGCGATATCAATTTTAATTGGTCCTGTTTGTTTATGTGCTTTTAATCCCATTGCAATAAAGATTGTCGCTAAAATACCAACTGGTAAGTTAATATAGAATACCCATCTCCAGTTCACTGCGTCTACAATCCAACCACCAACTTGTGGTCCAATTACAGAAGCAAGACCGTATAAAGCACCAAAAATCCCTTGCCATTTAGCACGTTCTTTTCCCGTGAACATATCTCCGATAATAATCATAGCCATTGGCATCATAATACCGCCACCAAGACCTTGAATACCACGGAAAATAATTAATTCTGTCATACCGTTGGCCATACCACATAACGCTGAACCAACCATAAAGATAATTAATCCTGCTATATATACGTTACGACGCCCAAGTAAATCCGCTAATTTACCTGCAATCGGTACAACCGTTGTTGATGTTAACATATAAGCTGTTGTTAACCATGTCATTAAACTTAATCCACCTAGTTCACCGACGATACGCGGCATTGCTGTACCAACGATTGTTCCGTCCAATGCAGCAAATAGCATTGCGATTACTAAACCGATTAACAACAACTTTCTATTCTGATTTTCTTGTTGCTCCATGTAATCTCCTCAATTCCTCTTAGTTTTTCTCTTTTTTCTCTGGTTTCCCGCAAATAATTGTTTCTAGCTTTTCAAAGAGGCGCAACAAATCTTCCCTCTCTTGTAATTCTAAGTGTGAGAAGTATTTTGCAATATGCTCATTACGAGCCGCCATCGCTTCTTCTACTGTAGCTTTCCCCTTCTTCGTTAGCTCAATGACAACAACGCGGCGATCATTATCGTCGTGATAGCGCTCTACTAACCCATGATCAATTAAACGATCAGTCATTACTGTAATCGCGCTCGGTTTCACGTACATTTTCTCCGCCAATTGTGTCGCTCTTGAAGCTCCGTAATGATCTAAAATCTTTAAAATATAAAACTGCGGTGGTGTAAGTCCTGATGCTTGCATTTGTTCTAATAGCTCTGTTTGCATTTTCTTTCCTATAGCGAATGTAAGAGCTTGAATCTTATCAATATGAGTCATATCATTTGGCATGTTATCCACCTCTTATTTAAGCAATAAAATATTTAACGTATTTAAATATTAATCCCACAAACAAAATACGTCAACAACTTTCTTTATAAAAACGTTTACATTCTTGTCACAAAGTTGTATAATTTTCGTCGAAGTTAATATTGACAGTCACGGAGAATCGGAGTATATGGCTATGAATCATAAAGAAGGGAACTTTTTTATATTTCATAGTCTTTTTGTATTCTCTCTGTCTTAAAACGCTTCCAATTAATTAGGGGAGGATTTTCATTTTATGTTTTTCACACAATTATTTAAACCTGCGCCCCACGCAGAACGCTTACCAGCTGATCGCACTGATAGCGAATACCGCAAATTGCGTTTGCAAGTATTCTTAGGCATCTTCATCGGTTATGCGGGTTACTACTTTGTTCGAAAAAACTTTTCACTCGCAATGCCATACTTAATCGAACAAGGCTTTAGTAAAGGGGAACTTGGGGTTATCCTTTCAGCAGTATCTATCGCTTACGGATTAAGTAAATTTCTTATGGGTATCGTATCCGATCGTTGTAATCCTCGCTACTTTTTAGCAGCTGGGCTATTTTTATCCGGTATCATTAATATTATTTTCGGCTCATTTTCTTTCATTACAACGAGCATTATACTTATGTTTGTACTTCAGTTTTTAAATGGATGGGTACAAGGTATGGGATGGCCTCCTTGTGGTCGTACGATGGTTCACTGGTTCTCCATTAGTGAACGTGGTACAAAAATGTCTATTTGGAACGTCGCTCATAATGTCGGCGGCGCGCTTATGCCTTCTCTCGTTACATTAGGCTTATATTTCTTTGCAAATGACTGGAAAAGTATATTTTACTTCCCAGGTATTCTTTCAATTTTGGTGGGGATTTATGTATTAATTACGATGAGAGATACACCTCAATCTTGCGGATTACCTTCTATTGAAGAACATACTGGGGAATATCCATCAGATGAAAAAGTAGCGGACCGTGAACGCGAACTTTCGGTAAAGGAAATTTTATTTACATACATATTAAACAATAAGTTTTTATGGTACATCGCTATCGCTAATGTCTTTGTTTATTTCGTTCGTTACGGCGTTGTAGACTGGGCTCCTACTTATTTAGTAGAAGAAAAAAGCTTTACTCACAGTAGCTCACGTACAGCTTATGCTCTATACGAATGGGCTGGTATTCCAGGTACACTTCTTTGCGGATGGATGAGTGATAAACTATTTAAAGGGCGCCGCGCACCTGCTGGCATTCTATTTATGGTCGGTGTATTCATTGCCGTTCTTGTTTACTGGCTAAATCCTGCTGGGCATCCAATCATTGATAGTATCGCACTTGTTTCCATTGGATTTTTAATTTACGGACCTGTTATGCTAATTGGTCTTCACGCGCTTGACTTAGCACCCAAAAAAGCTGCTGGAACTGCCGCTGGGTTAACTGGGTTCTTCGGTTACCTAGGGGGAGCTACTTTTGCTAGCGCAGCTATGGGCTTTATTGTAGATGGATTCGGATGGAACGGCGGATTCATTTTGCTCCTTGCTTCTTGTGTGCTTGCAATGTTCTTCCTTGCTCTTACTTTAAATACAGGATCTGCTAAATCAAAAGAAGTTTAAACAAAATATAATGTGTAGAAAAATAAACATAAAAATAGCTCTTAGCATGTAAGTAAATGCTAAGAGCTATTTTTTATTTATCGTTCTTCTCTTGCTATTTATATTAATCATTTCCCTTCTATTCATGCGATTAAAACATTTGCTGAAACATCTTTATTAAAACAGCTAACATAACAGATCCAGCAAATCCACCTAAACAAATTAAACTTACCCCTTGGCTATAAGACAAATTTTGAAATGATTTCATACCTTCCATCCTCCCTATATCCCCATTGATATTCTTATTGTATCAATGGGGAAAATTTCATAACATCGATTTCGCTGACAGGTAACTTACAAATTTGTAAGTTAACATTTTTTTAAACTTATATATATTCTGTCCACATTCTCCCTCTTAATACATCAAAAAAGACCTCGAATTATATCAAGGTCCTGCTTACACTACAGAATATCTCACTTTATTTTATAATCATAACCGGGCATTTCACACGCTTTGCTATTTTATGACTTACACTACCAAGCACCATCTCTTGCAGTGTATTTAGCCCTCTACTCCCAGCAATAATAAGATCTATATCTCCTGTATTTACATATTGAACAATCGTATCTCCTGGATCGCCATGTAGAATCGTAATTTTGTAGGAAATGTTCTCTTTCTTTAATAAACCCTCAATCTCTTTTAATTTACCTTTTCGACTAGCTGATATTGTTTCTAAATCCGTTTGTCCTTGTATAATATCTGACTTTGCCGTTCTATTATCTACTACGTACACAACTTCAACATGTGTTTCTTCGTTAAATTTCGCAATATATGTTGCATGCTCGGCTGCTCGAAGTGCATGTTCAGAACCATCGCATGCTAATAAAATTTGTTTGTACATATGCTGAATCCCCTTTTCGTTATCCTACCCGTATTATATAATAAAGCCCCCTAAAAAGGAGGCTTCTAACTAGCAATTCTCTTATTATAAGTAGCTAAATTCGCAACGAGCTTCGAGCTACGTTCATTTAACCCTGTGATCCTTACTTTCACACCGTTCTGTTCATACTTCATTATAACTTTATCAATTGCCGCTACTGCTGAATCATCCCATACGTGTGCGTTAGTAAAGTTCATCTCAATTTCTTTCACATCTTCATTGTATGAAAAAGCATTTATATACTCTGCCGTAGATGCGAAGAATAGTTGGCCGTGAATTTCGTATATTTTCTTATTTTCAATATACAAATGTTTCACGTGAATCTTTGCCATATTGAATGCAAATAAAACTGCACTAATTATCGTTCCGATAATTACACCTAATCCTAAATTATGTGTAATTAGGACAATCACAACTGTTACGATCATAACAAATGCGTTTCCTTTTGGTACTTTATGAATCGTCGCTACAGAGTTCCAATCAAACGTCCCAATCGAAACCATAATCATAACTGCAACTAAAGCTGCCATCGGAATATGAACAACGTAATCACCTAAAACAAATAGCAATACGATTAAAAAACCACCGGCTACAAACGTCGATAATCTCCCGCGACCACCTGATTTAATGTTAATAACAGATTGTCCAATCATTGCACATCCTGCCATTCCTCCGAAGAAACCAGCAACAACGTTCGCAATCCCTTGTCCACGTGCCTCTTTATGCTTATTACTTTCCGTATGTGTCATATCGTCTAAAACCGACGCCGTTAATAATGACTCTAGTAAACCTATAACCGCTAGCATAACTGAATACGGTAAAATAATTGCTAATGTCTCAAGTGTAAATGGAACATCAGGAATACTAAAGAACGGTAATTCTTTCGGTAAGCTTCCCATATCCCCTACTGTTTTTAACTGTAATCCGCTCATAAGTGCAATGCTTGTCACAATAATAATTGAAATAAGTGTAGACGGAACAGCCGTCGTAATACGTGGAAATAAATATATAATTGCAAGTCCTAATGCGACAAGTGCATACATTTGCCAAGTTACATTTTTAAAATGTGGCAGTTGTGCTGTAAAAACTAAAATTCCAAGTGCGTTTAAAAAACCACTCATAACAGATTTAGGAACAAACTTCATAAATGAGCTAAGTTTGAACACTCCGAAAATAATTTGAACAATACCTGTTAATATTGTCGTAGCAAATAAATATTGCAAACCATGATCCTTTACAAGAGTGACCATTAATAACGCCATCGCACCCGTTGCCGCCGAGATCATCCCTGGTCTTCCGCCGACAAACGAAATTGTAACCGCAATACAAAAAGCGGCGTATAACCCAACGGTCGGATCTACACCTGCAATAACAGAAAAAGCTATCGCTTCAGGAATTAATGCTAAAGCAACAACAACCCCCGATAGCACGTCCCCTCTCATATTTGAGAACCATTCATTTTTTATAGTTTGAAACAAAGTAACACTCCTCTACTCTTTTATCATTTGATTTTCTCCATAAGAAAATCAGGGCCGACTGCACGAAGGCTATTATATAACGAGCAAAGGATGTTGTGCTATGTAAAAGTTTCCTAAAGAAAAGACGCTACCTTAGCAGCGTCTTTTCTCATTTCATTAATGTCCACCGTGACCTTGACCACTTTCCTGAACAATTTCTAACCTCTCATCCAATATACCTTGTGTTTCAAATGAAATATCACTACTACTTCCTAATAGGAAACCATGGTTATATGGTCCAAGTGTTGGATCATCTTTAAACTTCGGCTGAATAGTAGCAAGGAAGTCATAAACTGGTTGTGAAGCTTTTCCTTCCTCAAGCAAAACAACAGGGGCATGTTTACCCATATGTGAAAACGGTGCTCCCGCAATTGCTAAGTCTGGTGTTTTGCTTGAAACAAATGACAAACCGTGACCTGGTTTTGTGAATCCCCAGCCAAATTTCGTTTTTTCATCTTTAAATTTCGCAAATGCAACCGAATTTTCTGTTGGAGTCTCCCCACTAATACGGGTCACTTTTCCGTATTTATTTAACTCTTTTTCTACTTCTTTCGAAACGATTTTTTCTGGTCCTAACACATATATATTTACTTTATCTTTTCTCATCTTTAATGCCTCTATTGTCGCTTCTGGCACTTTATTTTTTTCAGTATATAGAAGAGGTTCTGGCATATGAGAAATCCAATTTACAGCTGGTGTTGTATATAAACGTCCTTCTTCTTCAGACGAACCGATAATAACGCTATTTGGATAATTCCCTGTTATATCGGCATATTCTTTATCAACATCTTTAGCAAATTTAGCTGGGTCCGTTTCTTTTATTTGCTTTACTTTATATTCTTTTAATTGCTCTAGGCTAGATGCCCCTATATCCCCCATCACCATAATTTGCGTTCCATCTTTCGTTCCGAGCGGATTTAATCGTTTTATTTCTTTTAACGTCATTTCGGGTACCTTTTCTTTTTCTATAAATAAAATCGGTCCGTTATTCGGGTGATGAATAAGATCCGCACTTGCAATACCTAATTGCCACTCGTTCACTGGCACTAAAATAATAGCGCCTGGCTGATTCTCTTTATGCGTTGCTGGCCATATCGTTTGCGAAGTTAATACTGCCATTTGCAGAGGATCATTTGTATTTAATCTCGTTACATTTTTTAAACTTGTCGTTAATAAATCATTCGATGCACCTTGATTCATTTCTTTCGGCGCAGTTACCTCCTGATTCATTTTCATTTCCTTTTGCTCTGTTTTCTTCTCTTCTGTAGATTCATGATTTTTATGATCTGTACTCGTTTGTCCGCATGCCGCAAGACCGACTGCTGCAATTATTGTTATCCCCAAAATTCGGATCATCTTTTTCACTATATCGCCTCCGTATTATTCGTTTTCGAGCCAATATTATTACCTAAAATGGAATTTCAACTTTACAATAACAAGCAATTCTGAAGAAATTATGCAGATGCATTATAATCTGCACCATTTCTTCATGATTTTGACTTACAATTTAAGTAATAACTACAAATGCGGAGGTACTCTATGATCGATATACTACTCGTAGATGATGAACCGAGAATGCTTGAATTATTAACGCTTTATCTTACTCCAATCGGATATAACTGCGTATGTGCAGTATCCGGAGAAGAAGCTATTTCACATATAGAAAATCGAAACTTCAAATTTGTTTTACTCGATATTATGATGCCAAAGATGGATGGGTGGGAAACTTGCAAAAGAATTCGATCATTTAGTAACGTTCCTATCATTATGGTAACTGCTCGTGATCAAACGGTAGATGTCGTTCAAGGGTTAAAACTTGGAGCAGATGATTACGTGACGAAACCATTCCACGAAGAGGAGCTCTTCGCAAGAATTGAAGCTGTTTTACGCCGAACCAATCAACATGCACAAATCCAATATCACGGCATTTTATGGGATGAGGCCAAGCATTTCATTTCTGTCCATAATGAAGAACTTCTTCTCACCCCAATCGAATTCTCTTTACTCGGATTATTTTTACGTCATGTGAACTACGTATTAAGCCGTGATCAGCTCATTGAACGAATTTGGGGATTAAATACAAATACAGAAGATAGAACAGTCGATTCACATATTCGTAATTTACGTGATAAATTACGAAAAGTAAATTTCCCCATTGATCACCATTTAAAAACTGTTTACGGAGTAGGATATCGATGGATTGATATTGAAAACTAAGGAGCAAAACGATGAAGCGAATTTCTATTCAACTCGGATTTTATTTTCTAATTGTTACACTTTTAATCGAAAGTGTTCTATTTGTCTTGCTCTATTATAGCCTTGTAAACAATAGAGTGAATGAAGAAATGACTGCTTTATTAAAGCGTGGAAATAGTCACCGAGATGTCCTTGAAAAATATTTTGACAGGCAAACAATCTCCCATGTTGCTTTAATGGAATCCGAAGCTGAAACAACTGTTATTATTACAAATGCAAATAAGGAAATACTAGCTAAATCCAATGAAATAAATACTACTATAAAAAAACATATTGAAGGAATGCAAACACGAACAGATCATGATGGAGCAATTATAGAGAATCATTGGAAAACATCTAATTATATATGTACAGTTAGCCCAATTGTAGTGGCAGGAAAAACGGAAGGCTATGTATATATGTTTCTCGGGACGGAATCAATCGAAGAAATGGTTAACGGGCTCACACGGCAATTCATTATCGCTGGAGTCATTACTTTCCTATTAACAGCCATCACCATTTTTCTATTATCACGTTTGTTAACAAAACCATTGTTACACATGAAACAAGCGACTGAAAAAATGAGTAAGGGCGATTTATCCGTTTCATTAACAACTACTCGAAATGACGAAATTGGTGAACTAGCACAATCTATCCAAACTCTCGCAAATGATTTACATTATATGAAAACAGAGCGAAGTGAATTTCTAGCAAGTGTTGCTCACGAATTACGAACACCATTAACGTACGTAAGAGGTTATGCTGACATTGCATTAAAAGAAAACACACCCCCAGAGCAACGTTTACGATACTTATCCATTATAAAAGACGAGTCTGATTATATTACAAACTTAGTTCAAGATTTATTTTCACTCGCTCAAATGGAAAAGCATAACTTTTTCATTCAAGTACAGGAAGTGTATTTACACACCTTCCTTACTCGCATCACTGAAAAAATAAATGTGATGTACGGAGAAAAACAAATTAAAGTTGTTTTCACATGTCCTTCCTCACTCTTAGTAAAGCTAGATGAGCAACGCTTTGAACAAGTTATGGCTAACATTTTAAATAACGCGTATAGACATTCAAAAGAACATTCTCATATTAATATTTCTGTTACAGAAGAACATAAACATATTTCCATCAAAATTAAGGACAAGGGAGAAGGTATTCCCCCTGAAGACCTCCCTCACATTTTCAATCGCTTTTACCGTGTTGATAAAGCGCGCTCTAGAGCTACAGGAGGCACTGGTTTAGGGCTCTCCATCGTAAAAGAAATCGTAGAACTACACGGCGGGAATATTACTGTCACAAGTGAAATTGATCACGGATCTTGCTTTACAATTTCATTGCCATCTATATAGAAACACGACTATCATCAATAGTCGTGTTTTCTTATCCTTTAGGACTTTACTTTATAATATAAATTTACGAATTGGCCAAAACGTTTCGTATCCGTTAAAGTTAAATGAATTTCCGGGTTCTTTTCTTTAAATAACGGAACTCCAGAACCTAATATGTGAGGTGTAATCGTAACAACATATTCATCAATTAAATTATTCTTAAAAAATCCTCTCAGTAGACTCCCTCCACCGACCATCCATATTTTAGATCCTTCCTGCTCTTTCAACCTTTTTGTAAACTCTAATACATCTTCATTTACAAACTCTACATGTTCGTTTGAACCTTTTTCTGAATTAGAAAAAACATAACATTTTTTATCTAGGTACGGGAATGTTTCCGTATGCTCTACCACATAATCGTACGTTCTCTTTCCCATAATTATCGTATCAATTGTTTCGTACATTTCTGTATAACCGTTGTCTCCCTCACCTTCTGTTTCCATTAACCACTCTAAATCATCATCTTCTTTCGCGATAAATCCATCTAAGCTCGCTGCAATAAATAAAACAATTTCACGTGACATATCTTTTCCTCCTTACAGCTTCTATTGATAAAATCATCTTATAAGCACTATACTAACCATAAAACATGACAACTTATGTCATGTTAAAAAAGAAAAAGGTGATATCCTTGTCAAAAGCAAAACGTTTACTAGACATTCTTATATTTGCTTCTACGAAAAAAACATTTACAGCTCAAGAAATAGCTGATGAATTTAATATTTCCGTTCGTACGGTCCATAGATATATTTTAGATTTAAGTGATATGGGGTTACCCATTTACGCTGAACAAGGTCGCAACGGGGGATATAAAGTATTAACAAACAGCATGCTTCCCCCCATTTTATTTACCGAAGAAGAAGCGGTCTCCATCTTTTTTGCTTTCCAATCTTTAAGCTACTACCGTAACTTGCCTTTTAATACAGAAATCAATTCTGTTACTCATAAACTGTATAGCTCTCTACAAAATGATGCGAAAGCTAAAGTTGATAAAATACGTTCTTATATCGCTTTTTGGAATCCGAAAAGAACAATTGAGACAACTTTTTTAAACGAAGTATTAACAGCGGCTATTGAAAATAAAAACTTACACTTTCAATACGAGTCTAAATCGGGGATTAAAACAAAACATGTTCATCCTATCGGTGTATATGCTCACGACGGTTTATGGTATTTGCCATCCTATGACTATAGTCGAAACAAAGTATTACTGTATCGCGTGGATCGTATTCTTTCCATATTATCGACCGAAGAAAATAAAGATAAGTTTATGAATTTAGAAGAATGGTTCGCCTCTAACTCTAACGTAATAAACATTCCTACTCGGTTACATATTTTACTAACGACAGAGGGTGTGCGCCAATGCAAAAGCGTTCCTTACCTTGAAGAATTCGTTGTAGTAAACGAAGATGGGACAGGATATATAAATTCAACAATTGATAAAGGTGAAATTAATTTTATTACGCCTCTATTTTATCGGCTTGGAAAAGATGCGCAAGTTTTAGAACCGAGAGAATTAATAGATGGTTTACGTATACGTGCGAAAGAAGTTTTACATATGTATGAAGACTGAAAAAGCTGCTAAATATAAGCAGCTTTTTAGTCCCGTTGTTCCTATTATTTTATTATTGACGAATATCAAACCACCAACGATTTTTCGAATTCATATTTTCAGTGTCACCAATCCCTCTGTAATTGAAAGCATCCAAAAAGATTGAATCTAGTTTATCCTCATCTACAAAATAACCTAAATTAACCTTTACCGTTTGTCCTGGTGTAATACTACCAATATTATAAAAGCTTTTCCCGTCTCCGTGAGGTTCCAAGTAATCAACTTCGCCCGTCATAATACGCGTTGCGTCCATTCCCTCTTCTTTAGCGTAGTTCCATGCATTCCCTTCAAATTTAAGCTGTTTTATAGATGGATGCATATAGATTTCTTCTGTCACCTGTTTACCTATATTTTTCACTGTTGTTGTCAAGTAGACAAATTTAACATTAACTAATTTCGAATCTACTAATGTATCAATTGAATCTTTACCATTCCCTAATTTATATACATCCCGTCTGTACGATAGCAATTTTCCCGTCTGATCTAAAGCCTTCTTCTTGCTTAATATCCCTAAGCCAAGTTCATTAAAGTTCTCTTGTTTAAAATCTTTAATCAAATCAAAAACTTCAACTTTTTCTATCACATATTCAATTTGGCTGTTATCCATAGATATCGTTACTGGAACCTTTTGTCCTATGTGAAATAGTCGTTTACTATCTTTTTTCAAGGGAATCACCTTAGTTTTTTTAGGCTCATCCGCTTCACTAAAATACTTTTTATCATAATCTGTTATATGTGCTGCCTTTTCTTTTGACGTAGGCTCAAGTGAAATGTTCCCTAACACATCCATCATTTGTTCTTCATTTACATCTGATCCAATAAAACTTTCTAACATAATCCCTTCTTTCTCAAAAAAGAGAAAGACCTTCCTATCAAACATTACATTGTTGTTTCCAGTTTCTTTATGAACAATTACTGCTTTCCTGCCATTTATCTCTTTTTCTTCATAGCTTTTTGAATATAAAGTTTGAAAGTCCGCATTTCCCCCCACTCTCCAAAGAGCGAATGAAAATCCACCCATTGCGTCGTTATCTTTAAATGAATATTTCATAGCCGAGTCATCAATTGCTTCCATATTTTCTGGTAATTTACCAACCTTCAACTTATACCACTTATCAATATTTTTCGATTCCTTATTCGTTACTGAAACATTTACTTCGTAATTTTGTTTTTGAACAATCATATTGTAGACTTTCACTGCACCAAAAACTGTTGTCGGCATGCCAATCAATAAGCAGGCAGCAGCGATTAACATGCGATGTCTTTTTCGCTTTGTCTGTGGTTTTCCATCTTTCAGCTTCATTTCCTCCATAAACAATTTCTTTTTGCGCGTATATGTATGTGAAAATTCATGTTGTTCTTCGAGTTTATCAAAATCATCTAAAGCAATTTTTTCAGCAAGTTCATATATTTTTTTGGAGTTCTTTGAATTCGTCATGTTGTATACCTCCTATAATATTTTGGACTCGTTTTCGAGCGCGTTCAAACTGCTTGCGGGCATTAGCCTCGGTTATTCCCATAACACTTGAAATCTCTTGATACGTTAAGTTATAGAAGACTTTATACTTAAACACCTGTCTGTTAGATTCACTTAATTCTGTTAGCAATGTATCAATTTGAACCTCAGACATTTTACGTTTTTCCCACTCTTCAATATTTTCATCTACTGCTTCTATTGATTCTCTTTCATATTCTTCTAAAAATGTTTCATGTCGTTTATTTTTCCGGTAACTATCAATCGCCTTGTTTTTCGCGACCCTCAAAATGTATCGTTTAAGCTCTTCTGTGCTCAAGCTATCGAGCTTTTCCAAGTTCTTATAAAGAGTAATAAACGTCTCTTGAACCGCATCTTCAGCCTGCTGAATATTATTTAAAATAGAATAAGCTACATAATAAATTTTTTGTTCGTACAACTCATATAGCTCTTCCATCTTTTCGTAATCTTTGTTTGTAACTTTCATATAATTCCTCCTCTCATTCTATATAACGAATGAGCGATATACTTTGTGACACTGCAGAATTCTTTAATAGATAAAATTAAATAATAGAATAAAGAAAAGCCCAATTTCTCTATTTTAACTGAGAAATTGGGCTTTTCTTTATTAATATTTCCCTAACTGTCCCCCTAAGAAAACTCCTCTTACACCTTTTCGCTATGTATTATTTTCTCTATTGCTTCTTTTAATAAATTCTTTGTCTCTTCAAAGTTATGATTCTGCTGTTCTCCAGGTTGTACCGTATAAAACTCAGCAAACGAACGCTCTTTATATCTCGGCACAACATGCATGTGATAATGAGTTAACTCGTTAAAGATTCCACCATTTTGATAAAGTGAAACTTTAATCAGTGGGGGTTTTGTTCATCCCCCACTGATTATTAGTTGAACCAATCGGGCTTTTACGGGCAGTTGGATTCCCAACTAACTTCTTTGTTTTCACTGAATTTTGAGGTAGGGGATCTTACTGCCCCGTTAATGCGGGGCAAATTGTAACTCCGTCTGGTTTATATAATGATTTAATAGCCTTTGCGATAACCTTAGAAGCATCCATAATCGCTTTTGCTACACAATCATCTAATTCGTCCACTTCTACAACATGCTGCTTTGGAACGATTAAAGTATGCCCTGTATAGAAAGGCGCATGATCTAAAAAACAAGTTACATAATCATCTTCATACACTTTATATATAATTTCTTCTTCATTTACTAATTTACAACCTAAACATTCCATCATTCTTCCCCCTCTGCCAAAAACATAAAAACGTGAGCGCCCTATTCTCACGTTTTTATGTTTCACTTTACTAATTCAATTGTTTCTGTAACTTTTATACTATCCTTTACAGATTGAACAATTGTGCAATTTTTCACCGCAAGTTGCAGCGCCTTGTCTAATTGTTCTTCTGTAATGTTTTGCGCTTTAATTTTATAGTGCAAATGAACACTTTCAACTGGTTTTGATAAAGCTTCACTTCTACCAATTTCAGTTTCAATTGTAAACGTATCGTATGTAATACGTTTCTTTTCTAAAATTGTTCGGAAGACAATTGCACTACATCCTGCGATAGAAGACACGAGTAATTGTAACGGTGAATATCCGTTTTCTTTTCCAATCGCTAATTGACCATACGATAAATCCGCCTGTATATCATCGTGTTTGATTGTTAGTTTCATTTGGTGTCTCCATCTCCACTTTCATCGGTTTCTGCCGTTTCTTATTTATATAATAATATATGTAGCAGAAAATGATAAATGGAATACCACAATATAACGCCATTCGTTGTTCTGGAATAAACGCTAAACTAATAACAACGATGCTATTTGTAATTAAAGCTAAAATTGGAACAAGCGGGTATAGTGGTGTTCTATACTTTAAGTCCTCTAATTTTCCTCCGCCTTTTAAATACTGACTTCTAAAGCGAAGTTGTGATAAAGCAATAATGATCCAACTTGAAACAGCCGATAAACCAGCTATAGATAATAAATACATATATACTGTATCTTCTGCAAGGAAACTTGTTAATAAAGATAACGCCGCTACAGCAATCGTTACGACTAACGCTGTAATCGGAATACCACGTTTATTTACTTTCTTGAAAGAAGCTGGTGCCATTCCTTCATTTGCAAGTGACCATAGTATACGCGTTGCTGCATATAACCCTGAGTTCGCTACAGATAGAAGAGCTGTAATAATAACGAAGTTCATAATATCAGCTGCATATGGAATACCGATTTTATCAAATACAACTACGAATGGGCTTTCAATTATCCCTGCTTCTTTCCAAGAAATTAACCCTACTAAAATTGTCATTGTTAAAATGAAGAATAACATAATGCGCCATACTGTATTACGAATCGCACGTGGAATTGTTTTTTCAGGATTCTGACTCTCTCCTGCTGCAATCCCGATTAACTCTGTTCCTTGGAAGGAAAAGTTAACTGTAATCATCGTAAGAAGCACTGCAGCTAGTCCATTTGGGAATAGCCCACCATCACTTACAAAGTTAGAGAAAAGAGGCGCTGCTTCTTTTCCATCGTATGGTAAGAATCCTAGTAATGCGCTACCACCAAGTAAAATGAATGCAATAATTGTAACTACTTTAATACTAGAGAACCAAAACTCTAATTCAGCATAACTCTTCGCTGATATTGCATTTGAAGCATATAAAATAACTCCGAATACGAGACACCATACCCAAACATCAACATTCGGAAACCATCTTTTCATCATTAAACCGATCGATGTTAATTCTAATCCTACTGTTACTGCCCATCCAATCCAGTATAGCCAACCGATCATAAATCCAGTTCCTGGTCCAATAAACTTCGTCGCATACTTTTGGAAAGATCCTGAAACTGGCATTGCTACCGTTAGCTCTCCAAGACAAAGCATTGTTAAATACATAATAAATCCGCCCACTAAATATGAAAGGATGGCTCCCCCTGGTCCAGCCTGATTAATGGTGTAACCTGAACCTAGAAAAAAACCAGTTCCGATTACACCACCTAGTGCGATCATAAATAAATGTCTACTCTTCATCGTACGATGTAATTGCTCATTCGTTGTTTGCTGCATCTTAATCCTCCCCCTACAAGTACCCCTATCTCTTTTTAAAATTTTCTGATAATAAAAATATACACGAAAGCGATTACAATTTCTATATAAAATTAAAACTTTTCTGATAAAACAATATAAAAATTCAAATATTAAGAGCTCGCAATACTAATTTGAGGAAAAAAAGGATTTATAAGGAAAAAACTCTTACATTTTTTTGTAAGAGTTAACGTATTTCTAATCTTCTAGATAAAATTGATAAACCGTAGTTTACAACAAAATACATACAGGCTGCTAGTATAAATGTCGGAATCATATAATTTACATTCTGCCCGCTAATAATTTGAGCATTATGCATAAGCTCTGGCAATGATATAACAACCGCTAATGACGTATCTTTTAACAATGAAATAAATTGACTAACAAGCGGGGGGACCATTCTTCTTAATGCTTGCGGCAAAATAATATGCCAAAGCGCTTGCACATACGTTAATCCAGAAGACCTTGCAGCCTCAATCTGCCCTTTTTCGATAGATAATAGACCGCTTCGAACAATTTCAGATATCATTGCCGCTTCAAATATTGTTAAAGCAACAATTGCAGCTGTTATAATTTCTAACTTCAATCCCGCTTCCGGAAGTGCAAAATACGTAAAAAATATAATTAAAAGTAGCGGTAAATTTCGAATGACTTCCACGATAAAGCCTAATGTTTGTGAGACGACAGGTATTTTCGTATAGCGCAATATTCCTATTACACTACCAATAATAAAGCTAAGTACAATTGCTATGAGCGCTACCTCTAACGTTATGAGTAATCCTTTTAATAAAAAGAGGATATGATCACCTGTTATCGCTCCTTTAAAATCCATTTATACCGCCTCCTTTGCCAAGCGTTTTTCTAAATAACGCACTAGCATACTTAGCGGAATTGTTAATACTAAATAAAACATCCCGACAAATATATATACATCAAACGTAACGAACGTCTTCGTTGAAATTAAGTCTCCTTGATACATTAAATCCGTTCCAGCAATAATTCCGAGTATTGAAGAGTTTTTTACTAAATTGAGAAATTGATTTCCTAGAGGAGGAATGACGATTTTCATCGCTTGAGGTAAGACGACATGATACATCGCTTGCGTATAAGTTAATCCTGAAGAACGTGCTGCTTCCATTTGACCTTTCGCGACTGATAAAATACCAGCACGAATTACTTCCGCAATAAAAGCCGCTGTATAAACTGTAAGTGCAACTGTCCCTGCTACAAAACCGTTGAAAGTAATTCCTATTACAGGCAAAGCAAAATAGAAAATGAATGCAATTAATACGAGTGGAATATTTCTAACAAACTCTACATAGGCAGAGCCAATCCAATTCAAAATACGAATAGGTGAAATTCGCATCACTGCCATAACAATTCCTAAAACAAAACTTCCTATTAGTGCAACTACACTGGACATAACCGTATATTTAAATCCTTCTAAATACATATCAATGTTATTCGTTAATATAGAAAAATCAGGCACATATTCTCCCCTCTTTCTTTACAAGAAGAGGATGAGTACTCTCATCCTCTCACTCTTACTATTTATCATGAGAAATAAAGTTTCATTTTACTTCTCTTGTTTTTGACCAATCCATTTTTCATACAATTTATCGTATTCTCCATTCGCTTTCATATCTTTTAATAAACTATTAATCTCTTTCGTTAAATCGTCTGCACCTTTTTGTACTGCAATTCCATACGGTTCATCCGTGAAAATTTTCCCTACAACTTCATAATTAGAATCTTGTTTTGCCATTCCGTAAAGAATCGCATTATCTGTAGTTAAAACATCGCCTTTACCTGCTTTTAACGCTGTAAATGCCTCACTATAATTCTCAAACTCTAATACTGTTGCTTCTGGTGATTTTTGGCGAATGTTATTTGTAGATGTTGATCCTTTTACAGCTAATACTTTAACGCCTTGTTTTATATCATCAATGCTCTTAATATTGCTTCCTTTTTTCACAAGTAACGATTGTCCTGCTTTAAAATATACATCTGAGAAATCTACTTCTTTTTTGCGTTCTTCCGTAATTGTCATTGTCGCAATAATTGCATCAATATCACCATTTTTCAGCATCGGAATACGTGTTTTAGACGTTACTTCTTTCAGCTCTAGTTTCTTTTCATCACCAAGAATTTTTTTCGCAAGTGCCTTCGCGATATCAATATCGAATCCCTCTACTTGCCCTGTTGAAGGGTTTTTCAATCCAAATAAATTCGTATCATTCTTCACTCCAACTACTAACTTCCCGCGCTTCTTAATTTGCTCAACAGCTCCGCCTTGCTTCGTATTCGTTTCTTTCGCCTCGTCTTTTTTCCCCCCGCACCCAGCAACAATAAACACGAATAAACATGAGAATACGATTAGGGTAAACAACTTTTTCATCTTAAGCATGAAATTCCTCCTTTAATGATTTAATACCCGGCTTAAAAATAGACGTGCTCTTTCTTGTTCAGGATTTGCAAAAAATTGTGATGGTGTTGTATCTTCGATAATTTGACCGTCATCCATAAATAAAATTCTATCTGCTACCTCATGTGCAAATCCCATCTCATGTGTGACGACGACCATCGTCATTCCTTCTTTAGCCAGCGCTTTCATAACATCAAGCACCTCTCCGATCATCTCTGGATCAAGAGCGGACGTAGGCTCATCAAATAGCATAATTTTCGGTTGCATCGCGAGCCCTCTAGCAATAGCTACCCTTTGCTGTTGACCTCCGGATAATTGATGAGGGTATACACCTGCCTTCTCCGAGATTCCTACTTTCTCTAAATAAACCATCGCTGTTTTTTCTGCTTCTTCTTTTGAAGTTTTATTTACTTTAATTGGTGCTAGTGTAATATTTTGCAGAACTGTTTTATGTGGGTATAAGTAAAAATGCTGGAAGACCATACCAATATTTCGGCGTAATTCATTCATATCTGCTTTTTTATTGTGTACATCTGTATTTTGTACGATTAACTCTCCATCAGTAATCGCCTCTAACTGATTTATACACCGAAGCAATGTACTTTTTCCTGATCCTGAAGGACCAACAACTACTACCACTTCACCTTTTTTCACTTGCACATTAATATTTTTCAAAACTTGGAAGTTACCATAATATTTATTTACATTACGAAACTCTATCACCATACTCCCCCCTCTCCTAAACAAAGCATGTACATTCTTTTTATATTCAAAAATAGGCAAAAAAATAACTTTCATCTTCATTTTGTCCATAAAAAAGAGCAAAGGGATTTCCCTTTGCTCCTTCATTTCTATTCTCTTAAGATACTTCTTCTTTCTTGTCTTTCCCGTATTCATGCTCCCAGAAATCAGCATTTTTAATTCCTAATTTCTGCGGATCGAATACTGGATCTTTTCCTTCTTTTTTCTGCTTTTCATAATCCTTTAATGCGATCAATGCCGGTTTTTGTAATAATAGAATCGCAATAATGTTAACCCATGCCATAATTCCTACACCAATATCTCCTAAAGCCCATGCTGTTTCTGCTGTTTTTACACAACCGTAGAATACAACTCCTAAGAATACAAACTTTAGTACGATAGACATCCAAGGACGGTCTTTATCACGATTTAAGTAAGCTATATTCGTTTCTGCAATGTAGTAATAAGCCATAATTGTTGTAAATGCGAAGAATAGTAAAGAGATTGCTACGAAACCGTTTCCAAATCCAGGGAAAACAGATTCTACTGCTGCCTGTGTATAACCAGGACCTGGCTGTGCACCATTTAATTTATTGACGATAAAGTTTTTTCCGCTTGCATCAAATACGTTATACATGCCTGTAATAATCATCATAAATGCTGTTGCTGAACAAACAAATAATGTATCAATGTAAACGGAAAATGCTTGTACTAACCCTTGTTTAGCTGGATGCGATACTTCAGCTGCTGCTGCTGCATGGGCCCCAGTTCCTTGCCCTGCTTCGTTTGAATAAATACCACGTTTTACACCCCAAGAAATTGCTAAACCAATAATCCCGCCAAAAGCTGCTTCTAATGCAAATGCACTTTTTAAAATTAACATGAAAGCGTCTGGTAATTTTTCAATATTCATAGCTACAATTACACAAGCTACTAAAATATAGCCAAGTGCCATAAACGGTACTACAACTTGCGCTACGTTAACAATTCGCTTAACTCCACCAAAAATAATAAGTGCTAATGCCGCTACTAATACCGCCCCGGATACAGAAGTATTAATACCAAAAGCTGTTTCTAGACTTACAGCAATACTATTCGCTTGAACACCTGGAAGCAGCATTCCTGTTGCAAGAATTGTCGCTGCAACGAATACTAAAGCGTACCATTTAACACCTAGTCCTTTTTCAATGTAATAAGCAGGTCCACCGCGGAATTGTCCTTGATGTTTCGTCTTATATATTTGTGCTAATGTAGATTCTACATAAGCCGATCCTGCTCCTAAAAAGGCCACCGCCCACATCCAAAAGACAGCTCCTGGACCACCAAAGGCAACAGCCGTTGCAACACCTGCAATATTTCCTGTTCCAACGCGCCCTGATAATGAAAGTGCTAAAGCTTGGAACGAAGAAACACCCGCATCCGATTTTTCCCCTTGAAATGTAAGTTTCACCATTTCTCCTACATGTCTTACTTGTAAAAATCTTGTTCGAATGGAGAAATATAGACCTACTCCTAAACATAAATAGACAAGTGCTGGACTCCAAACAATATTATTTATCCAACTTACGATAGCTTCCAACTTTCCCCCTCCTTCTTTATAAAGAATATTCAGAATATATATAAAATTATAAGTGTATACCGAATCTATAACAATATTATTTTAATAAAATAAACATATTTTTGTATAAAAAAACAAAGTATATATTTATTTTATATACTTTGTTCCCTTATCTCTGTATTATATATTCACTATTGCCTCTTGCTTTATAATTCTTTCATACAACTCATCTGATAACTTTTGAAAATCCTCTGGCATATCTTTCCCCTTAAATTTCTTTTGAATCGTACCGTATAGGCCTATATCACGTAACCGTAAAAATAACGGTAACGATTCATACCAACTATCCGCCAGCCTGTGCTCATATTCGTACCCCTTTCTTAACACTTGTAACTGTTTACGAGCAAATTTCGTCTTTTTCTCCAATGTCCACGGTGTAAAAAGAACAGAGTAATAAAGAACCATTGCCAAATCATGAATGAAGTAATTATAGGCAGCGTCATCAAAATCAAAGATTGTTAGCCCTTTTCCATCATAATGAAAGTTACCTGGATGAATATCACCATGCATAAGCCCGAATGTTTCTCTTTTAACCGGAAGAGCCTTTATTTCCTCCATTAATACAGTGGCAATCCCTTTCACCTTCTCATCTTCTAATCTATTAACAATGCTACTTTCATCCTCTTCCCACGTATCACGGTAGTCTGTTTTAGGATAATCCATTGTAAGGCGGTGCAGCTGTCCAATCGCTTTTCCCCACGCTTCAAAGTAAGCATCTCCCCAATAAGGCGATTCTTCTCCTTTTACTTGCTCACCTTGTGCATATGTAAATAAAGACGCAAAAAAGAAAGTGCCATCTTCCGCTCCAATTTCTTCTACAAGGTTTTGAGATATTGAATTACGAGGTCCCGCCACTTTTGCCCCATGCTCCGCAACATACCGTAAAAAATCTAGTTCGGCCTCTACCTCTTTTTTAGAACGATGAGAAGAATGGGTTAAGCGTAATACGTAACCTTCATTATTTTTACCCTTCGCCTTAAAAATATAATTTTCAAAATCACCAAGTGGCTTTTCTTCCACCGTTACATGATATACCTTTGCTGCTCTTGTTAAAATCTCTTTTGTAAAAACACGTTCTACCGCTATTTCCATTTGTATCCCTCCTATATATCTTCTTAATTCGACATAAATGTAAGAAGTACTGCTATGAAATTAAATAGTGCGTGTGCAATCATAGCCGATAAAATAGAATTTGTTTTTTCATATAACCACGCGAATACTACACCGCTTAAAAAATTCACCGGTAATGTGTTATATGTTGGAATATGAACAACGGTAAATATTATTGAACTTATAATCACCCCGCCCAGTATGCCATATCTATCACGAAAAAACGTATAAAAAACACCTCGATATAAAATTTCTTCATAGATTGGTGATATAACTGCTGCTCCAATTACCGCGATACAGAACGCATATATTGATTTATCATTTTGGATCGTCTCCGTTTTACTATTTTCGAAAGAAATCCCCAGTTTCTCCATTATCATTAATACTCCAACACTCACTACAATCAAACAAATAACCGCTACAAATGTCCACCATAAATCTTTCCATGAAAGCTTCCGAATTCCAATATCTTTCCACGACAGTTTATATCTTTTTATGCAAAAAAGATAAACTACAAATGTAAATATCACTGCCATTATAAGTCCCATTAATACTCCAGCATATAATGAGTTCCCTAGTATTTTTAAAGCATAATCGTAAAAAAGAGATTCAATCATTACTGGTACAATCAGAAATACGAAAACAAATAAATATAAAATTTCTTTCCATCCCCACATACATTTTAAAGTCATCTACACCATCCCCCTATATCCTATTTTCTTTAGTATAAAAGATGACGTAACGTAACTTTCAAGCTACTTTTTTTAAAAGAATATAAGCATAATTTTTTCATAAAAAGCAAAAATTAACAGTGATAATTCAATTCTAAAAGGGTGGGCCTTATGACAGAGCAAAGCAATAACCAACAAAAAAATAAAACGAAGCATATGTTTCCATCACTTCCGGAAAATATTAATTACATTGAAAATAAGCTCTGTCATTCAGATGATATAAAAAAATTAGATGTCCCTTTCCAAAATGGAAAAGGAACAATTATATATATCGAATCTTTAGCAGACCCAAATTTAATTCATCAATTAGCTCTTGAACCATTATTAACTCGATCGGATCTGTCTTTAGATAAAGCTTTTGCCACATTAAATATGAAAAAAGAAACAAATTTAAATTATGGTGTGCAGCTTTTATTACAAGGTAAATCTTTATATTTTCATGAACACGTCGACAGTTTTTGTATTTTCGAAACAGCTCTATCTTTAAAGAGAGATATAACAGAACCTGATAATGAAGGGATTGTCCGTGGACCGCATACTGGTTTAGTAGAAGATTTAGCAACCAATTTAGCTTCTATTCGTAAACTCATAAAAAGTCCACATGTCGTCGTTAAATATTTCACACTCGGTGAAGAAATGCATACGAAAGTGGCAATTGCTTATATGCAAAACATAGCTAATGACGATCTAGTTACAGAAGTAAAAAGAAGGTTAGAAACGATTAAGACAGATGCACTTATGCCTCCAGGATATATACAAGAATTTATAGAGGATACGTCTTTCTCACCCTTTCCGCAACAATTAAATACAGAGCGCCCAGATAGAGTCGCAGCAAATTTAATGGAAGGACGAGTTGCTATTTTATCTGATGGAGATCCAACTGCACTTATCGTTCCTGTTACGTTATTTGCTTTCTATCAATCACCAGATGATTATAATAACCGCTGGATTGTCGGTTCTTTCATCCGAATGATTCGCTTAGTCAGTTTCTTGATTGCCTTTCTCTTGCCCGCTATATATATCGCAACAGTTGCTTTTCATCCTGATGTGTTGCCGCTCGAACTTGTTTATACGATTAAAGCTTCATTAGAAAAAGTGCCACTTCCTCCTATTTTTGAAGCTCTCTTAATGGAATTAATCTTTGAATTATTACGGGAAGCTGGTATTCGCTTGCCAAGCCGAGTTGGACAAACAATCGGTATTGTAGGTGGTTTAGTAATTGGTGATGCAATTGTAAAAGCCGGTCTCGTTTCTTATACAATGATTATCGTTGTAGCTTTAACTGCAATCTCATCTTTTCTTGTTCCATCAAATGATATGAGTTCCGCAGTTCGGATTCTTCGTTTTCCGTTAATGCTCCTTGCTGCCATATTCGGCTATGTAGGAATATCATTCGGTCTCATTATAACTTTCGTTCATTTATGCCAGTTACATTCATTTCATACCCCCTATCTTTCTCCTGTTGCTCCGATGCGGATAAAAGATATGAAAGACTCTTTTGTACGACTACCAATTTGGTCATTTTGGGAACGACCACATGATTCAAAACCGAAAAAAATGCAACGACAACATGTAACGAGAGAGGATGAGAACGGTGACAAACACGCAAAGTAAAATTTCACTTGTTCAATTTACCTTTTTCGTTATTCAATGCCAAATCGGAGTTGGTATACTTTCTCTACCAAACCGTCTTCACCCAATAGCGAAAGGTGGCGGATGGATTTCTGCTCTCATCGCTGGTCTTGCAATTCAACTTATTATTTTACTTATGTGGCTTTTCTTAAAACGATTTCCTGATGCAGATATGTATGAAAGTGTTTGTATGCTATTTGGGAATAAGTTTGGAAAACTATTAGGTTTTGCTTATGTTTTTTATTTTACCCTTATCGGTATGACGGTTATGTTAAATGCTTGTAATGTCATTAAAGTTTGGATATTACAAGCAACTCCTTGGTATGCCACCCTCATGCTATTTACAATAGCTTGTTGTTACATAGCTTATAATACGTTCAAAGTCATCGTACGGTTTTACGTCATGGCTTCTATTCTCATTTTACCAATGGCTCTTTTAATTGCCCTAGGGCTTACACGAGCTGATTTTTCTTACATTTTTCCAATTACAGAAGCCGGATGGTGGAATATTATTCAAGCATCAAAAGAAACCATTACAGCTATGTATGGTTTTGAGATTATTCTTATCGCTTTCCCAAAAGTAAACGGGAGTTCTGTGGCAAAACTGAAAGCAATTTCTATCGCTAATGGATTTGTAACTCTTTTTTATACTTTTACTGTTTGGATTTGCTTTATCGTATTTAGTCCAAAACAAGTTGAACTTATTCCAGAGCCAGTTGCTTACTTATTGCGTTCTCTGCATATTGGGATTATAGACCGAACCGATTTACTATTCATCCCAATATGGATGATAACTGTTGTAGCTTCTATTGCTAGTTATTACTGTGCCGCTTCTATAGGAATTGGACATATCTTCAATCTGGCTAATCATAAAAAGGCTGTTCCAATCGTTGGTATTATTGCTTTTGGTGTAGCCCTATTTATAGATACACCTGAAGAATTAAAAGTAATTGCAACTTTTACTGATAAGTTCACGTATATTTTCATAGTTGTCCTCCCTCTTTTATTTCTACTTTATTCAGTAATAAGGAATAAGAAAGGAGAACAGTATGTTCCAAAAAAGAGTTAAATTACTTTTTATATTATGTACTAGTGCATTCCTTTCTGGCTGTTGGGATCAAGAACCATTAAGAGAAGCGAGATTAGCTTATAGCATTGGATATGATATTACGGAAGAAAATAAACTTCAGCAAACGCTTGAACTCGTAAAAAGTTCAAGCGGAGAGCAATCTTCATTCGAGAATGAAATACATTCAGCAAACGGGCATAACATAAGGGATACAAGCGATGCCCTAAAAAAAAATGTGACTGGGAATATTCGCTATTTTAAATATGGTGTTCAATTACTAGGAACCAAAATTCTAAAAAAAGGTATACTCCCCTATTTAGATGTCAGCTTTCGGGACCCAACAAACCCAACTGCTTTAGTAAAACTTATTGCAGTAGATGGTGAAACATCCGAGGTACTAGAAAAAAAGAAGGTAGGAAATTTACTAATTGGAGATTTTCTAAAGAAAAAAGTGAAAAGCTTAGAAGATATGAGTGTATTTCCAAAAGAAACTTTAGAAACAGCTGCTACAAAAATGTTAGATCCCGGTAAAGACTTTACCCTCCCTTCTATAAAAATAAAAGGAAAAGAAGTAATTACAAACGGGTTAGCTTTATTTAACAACGATAAATTAACTGGGCATTTACCTTTGAAACAATCTGTTCTATTCGTGTTATTAACCGGAAAAATGGGAACAAGTGCCCGTATAACCCAAAAACTTACTAGCGATGAATCAGAGAAGACATCTGATTATTTAACAATGGAAGTGAGCAATCGGAAACTAAAAAGAGACTTGAATATAACGACTGACAAAAAAGGAAATGTTTACGCTCATCTAAAACTAAAGCTACAAGTAATCGCTCTTGAAGCACCGAGAGATAATCTTTATAAAATGGGAGAAAGAAAAAAACTAAACAAAGAATTATCTAAGCAGCTCACAAAAGAAGCAAAACAAATAACGAAAAAGCTACAAAAAGCAAATTGTGACGCTTTCGGTATAGGTAGAAATCTTATCGCTTATCATCCAGAGTTATGGAAGAAAAAGAATTGGAATAAAGATTATGCAAAGGTAAAATTTAAACCGGAAGTAGAAGTAAAGATTTTATATAGTGGCGTCTTAAAATAAAAAGGTTGGACGCCCGCCGGCATCCAACCTTTTATTTCATATAACGATATACAATTGACTCATACGGTCTTAAGTTAAGATTGGTAATATCTTTACTTGAATCTTTGTAATTTGATAATAATACTTCTTGTTTCATACCATCTAATTGAACATGAACTGGTACAGAATACGTTATTTCTTCTCCATAGAAGTTATTTATAACAAGTAATACTTCATTATTTACAGTACGTGTATACGCCCAAATGCTAGGATGATTTCCATCTAAAATAGCATATTTCCCTTCTGTAAGGACATCGTATTTTTTTCTAAGTTCAATTAGCTTTTTATAATGATAAAATACAGATTCTCTATCTTCTAATGCCTTCTCTACGTTTATTTCTTTAAAATTTTCAGCCACAGAAATCCAAGGTGTACTTGTTGTAAAACCACTGTTCACCTCTTCATTCCACTGCATCGGAGTACGGGAATTGTCACGAGATTTTTGTTTTAAAATCCCGATAATCTCTTTTTTTGATAATCCTTCTTCTAGCTTTATATCATATATATTTAACGACTCTACATCACGATATTGCTCGATGGACTCGAATTTAGGATTCGTCATACCGATTTCTTCACCTTGGTAAATGTAAGGCGTTCCTTGCAACATATGCATAGCTGTCGCTAACATTTTCGCAGATTCATTTCGGTACTTCTCATCATCACCAAACCGTGAAACGATACGAGGCTGGTCATGATTACACCAGAATAACGCATTCCATCCTCCGCCCTTTTGCATTTCAATTTGCCAATTAGACATAATTTCTTTTAATTTAATGAAATCAAAATCAGCTTTCGTCCACTTATCACCATTCGGATAATCTACTTTTAAATGATGGAAACTAAACGTCATGCTTAGTTCATTGCGCTCAGGATTCGAATATTTAATACAATTATCAATTGTCGTAGATGACATTTCTCCAACTGTAATTACATCTTTCCCTTCAAAAACATTTTGGCTCATCTCTTGTAAATATTCATGGACGCGTGGACCATCTGTGTAATATTTACGCCCATCACTTGTAGCAGTGGTGCCTTCATCACTTAAAAATCTTTGATCTTTTGAAATTAAGTTAATAACATCAAGGCGGAATCCTTTTACACCTTTATCGAGCCAAAAGCGCATCATATCGTACACTTCTTCACGAAGCTTTTCATTTTCCCAGTTTAAATCAGCTTGCGTCTCATCAAATAGATGTAAAAAATATTGCCCTGTTTTCTCATCATATTTCCAAGCAGATCCTCCAAATTTAGACTGCCAATTATTCTTTTCATCACGCCAAATATAATAATTTCGATACGGACTATTCTTATCTTCTTTTGCTTCTTTAAACCACTTATGCTCCGTTGAACTATGATTTACAACGATATCAAGCATGATTTCAATGTCACGTACTTTCGCTTCTTTTAAAAGCTCTTCAAACTCTTCCATCGTCCCGTAAGATGGATCAATGCTGTAATAATCACTTACATCGTATCCATTGTCATTTTGTGGTGATCGGTATATCGGTGTTAACCAAATATAATCCACTCCAAGTTCCTTTAAATAATCTAATTTCTCTGTAACTCCCTTTATATCACCGGTTTCTTTATTATAGTAACTATTAAAGCTCTTCGGATAAATTTGATAGACTACACTTTTATGCCAATCTTTCATGCTTAATTTCCTCCTACTTCTGTTTTACTCGTTTCGCAAATAACCATGTTAATGTAAATGGAATTACTACTGCGATTATCATCCCTACAATAAACATTGGAATCGATTTCGGAATGATAGAAATAAATGCTGGCAATCCGCCAATTCCGATTGCTGGTGCTAATACACCATTTAATGTAATAAATATCGCTGCTATAGCAGACCCAATAATCGCTGCATAGAACGGGAATTTATTTCTTAAATTCACACCGAACATCGCTGGCTCTGTAATACCGAAGTACGCTGAGATTGCTGATGTTGATGCCATACTTTTATCATTTTGATTTTTAGAAATCCAGAACATCGCTAGTGCCGCACTACCTTGTGCAATGTTAGAAAGAGCAATCATCGGCCAAATAAATGTACCGCCGTGCTGTGCAATTAGCTGCAAATCAATTGCAATAAACATATGATGCATTCCTGTAATTACGAGCGGTGCATATAATGCTCCAAATAATACTGCTCCAAGTACTGGTACCGTTTCATATACGCCAACTAATCCAGCCGTTAATAAATCGCCAATATGACGTGTAACTGGACCGATAATTCCTAACGCTAATACACCTGTTACAACGATTGTTGTAATTGGTACAACTAATAATTGAATTGCGTTTGGCACATGTTTCTTTAAGAAGATTTCAACTTTACTTAATACGAATGCTGCTACTAAAATGGGTAAAATTTGACCTTGATACCCTACCTTTTCAATTTGGAATAGCCCTAAAATATCGAAGTACTCAATCTTTTGTCCCTCTAAACCAGTCGCTGCTTTTCCATAATCCCACGCGTTTAATAAGGCCGGATGCACAAGCATTAATCCCATAACAATCCCTAGTATTGGACTACCACCAAAGCGCTTCGTTGCTGACCAACCAACAAGTGCCGGTAAGAATACGAATGCTGTATTGGCCATCATATTAATTAAATCCCAAAGCCCACCTAAGTTCGGATATACTTCTAATAAATTTTTCCCATCAAAAAATAAGTCCTTTGCCCCTAACAGATTATTAATCCCCATTAGTAAACCTGCCGTAATAATTGCTGGCAAAATCGGCATAAATACATCTGAAAATACTTTTACAAACTTTTGAACTGGATTTAATTTTTTATCCCCTGAACCTTTTACGTCAGCTACTGTCGATTCTTCCATACCTGCAAGCGTTATCAATTCAGCGTATACTCGATCGACATCACCTGGACCAATTACAATTTGAAATACCCCAGCGTTATGAAACGCTCCCTTTACTAATGAAACAGACTGTAATTTATCATTATCTATTTTATTTTCATCTTTTAAAGCGATACGTAGCCTCGTTACACAGTGCGCAGCTTGTTCAATATTGTCTTTCCCACCAATATACTGCAACACTTCTTCTGCTGTTTTACGATAGTCTTTCCCCATATTCCCGTCCCTCTTTTCTTTTTTTGATACCGTTTACACTTACATATTAACTCGTATATATAAGTTAGTCAACACTCGTATATATAAGTTGATGATTTTTTTATAAATAAAGAGATGGAACGATTATTTCGCTCCATCTCTTTATTTTCTTCGCGCCACATCCGAAAAGTGAAAAATATCTAAGCGGTGACGTGATTCCGTATATTCGAACTGACTCCCATCGTATAAATGAGTAAAGTTTTTTACAACGACAACATAGTCTGTTCCATTTAAATCTAAATACTTTCGGTCATCATCTGTACATGGCTGTACTTCAATTACCCTCTGTGAATAGCTAATATGTAGTCCTAATTCTTTTTCGATGTATTTATAAATCGATGCAGTTGCAATTTCTCTCGTTAATCCTGGAATATATTCCGATACAAAATGGTTTATATCTAAAATTACTTTTTCTCCATCAATATTTCGTACGCGTTTAATATGATCTATTTCCGTTTTTTCTTTCACATTTAATAACTTTGCTACATCTTTCGTCGCTTTCATTTTCTCTATTTCCACGACTTCTGTAATACAGTAACGTCCTAAACGTTCATTTTCTTCTTGAAAACTTACAATACCACCAAAGTTAAATTCAATGTTTTTGCGCTTTAATACAAAAACACCTTTTCCGTGTATTTTTTGAACATATCCACGCTCTTGCAATAAATCTACAGCTTTTCTTACAGTACCCCGGCTTGCCTCGTACTGCTTCATTAATTCCGTTTCTGATGGAATTTTGCATCCTTCTTTTAATTGTTTATTATCAATAGACTTGCTGATTTCTGTATAAATTTGTTCATACTTACTCATCATCTACAATAGCCCCTTGTCACCTTCTAATTCTATATGTATTATACCACGCTATACTCTTCTGCCAATCTCTCACTTATTTTCCAGTACAAGAAAACTATAGGTAAATATTTAGTCCCTAAAACGTATTTTTATAAATTTTTTAATATTTTTCTTTTCATTCAAAAAAACATATAGTATACTAACTTCAAAATCAGAGGAGAAAGGGAGCAAAGAACTATGCTTACTTATACAACTGTAGTTACATTTGCACAAAAACATCATCATCATACTTAACCCTTGAAACCTAGCGGGAAAATTACGCGTAGGTACAAGGGTTATTCCCGTTGTACCTACGCTTTGGCAAAGAGCCATGTAGGTATTTTTTATCTACATGGCTCTTTTTTTATTGCCAAAAATGCTAGTAAAAAATGATGTTTAAGCAAAACTTACTACAAAGGAGTTAACAAAAATGGAAACGAAAAAATGGGGATTATGGATTTTAATAGCTTTTGTTATCGGGAATATGGTTGGTGGCGGTGTATTTATGCTTCCAGCAAACTTAGCGCAAGTATCAGGTCCAATGGGATCTACACTTGCATGGAGCATTACAGGACTGGGTGTATTTATGATCGCTCTCGTATTTGGTAATTTAGCAATTCGTAAACCAGAATTAACAGCAGGACCACAAAGTTACGCCCAAGCAATGTTTACTTCCCAAAAAGCAGGTAAAGTTGCAGGATATAGTATGGCTTGGGGGTACTGGGCTGCTAATTGGGCTGCTACAGCATCTGTAATTATTTCCTTTGCAGGATATTTATCAACCTTCTTTCCTGTTTTACAAAGTAAGCAAATTCTCTTTTCAATAAATGGATTTTCACTAGAGCTCGGAAAAGGATTAACTTTCATGGTATGTAGCCTTATGTTATGGGGGATTCAATATATTCTGTCTCAAAATATTGATAGAGCCGGAAATATGAACCTTCTTGCTACCATTGCAAAGATTATCGGATTTACAATGTTTATTGTTATTACATTATTTATTTTTAATGCCTCTAATTTCGGGGACGGTCAAACATTTATGAATGAAGCTGGACAACCTATTTCGTTGGGGGGACAAATAAATTCAGCAGCTATCGCAACACTTTGGGCATTTATCGGTATTGAGTCAGCAGTTATGCTCTCTAACCGCGCAAAATCTCAGCGCGATGTTAAGAAAGCTACGATTTTCGGATTAATTATCGCTCTTCTTATTTACATGGCAATTACTCTACTCACAATGGGCGCTCTCTCGCAAGATGCTTTAAAAGAGTCTCAAAAGCCATTAGTAGATGCTTTAAATTTAGCAATTGGTACTAAAGGTGCTTATATAATGGCACTACTTGCGCTCGTATCTTTATTTGGATCTACTGTAGGCTGGATCGTTGTTAGCTCAGAAGTACCTTACCAAGCAGCAAAAAAAGGACTTTTCCCTAAGGTTTTCGGAAAAACGAATAAAAAAGGAAGTCCTTCAAAATCATTATTTATTACAAATGTGATGACACAAATTTTCTTATTTTCGACGATTTCTGGTACTGTTTCAGAAGCATATAATTTCGCTATTGTTGTAGCAACATTAGCATTTTTAATCCCGTACCTTGTTTCTACCTTGTACCAGTTAAAATTAGTTATTACGGGGGAAACGTATGATATAATGCCTGGATCTCGAGTAAAAGATGGGATCATTACTGCATTAGCATTTTTATATTCCTTATGGGTTATTAAAACGGGAACTGCTGATTTAAAAACATTCTTCTTAGGCATTGGTTTGTTTGTATTAGGTCTTCTTCTTTATCCAGTTTTAATGAAAGATTCACAAAAAAAACAATAAAAAAGAGAAGCTTTTCGCTTCTCTTTTTTTATTAAAAATCAGTTAATAATTTTTCTTTTAGTTCCCCTATATCTAACGGTTTCGCATAATAAAAACCTTGTACAAAGTCGCAACTCATTGATTTTAATAAACTTTCTTGTTCTACCGTTTCTACCCCTTCAGCTACCACTAATAAATTTAAACTATGGGCGATTTCAATAACCGATTTTACAATCGTTCGCTCTGGTTGTGCATGATCATAATGAAACTCACGAATAAAATTACGATCAATTTTCACAATATCAAGTGGTAGTTGTTTTAAATAATATAATGAGGAATACCCTGTTCCGAAATCGTCTAAAGCGATTAAAATTCCCATACTTCTTAATTCTTGTAATGTAGCAATAATATAATCAAAATGACGTACAGCTATACTTTCTGTTATTTCTAATATTAAACGATTTGGCGGAAACCCTGTTCGCTTCAATATACTACGAACAGATAAAATAAATCGCTTTTGCATCAATTGTTGTATTGATAAATTAACAGATAACTTCAGTCCCTCTTGATAATCTGGTAAAGTTTTAAACAGTCGACATGACTTTTCTAGTACCCAGTCTCCTAGTTTTATAATAAGTCCACACTCTTCAGCTACAGGGATAAATTCACTTGGCGAAATAGGACCTTCTTCTGTCTTACAGCGTACTAAAGCCTCAATACCAGTACATTTCTTTGTTTTCAAATCAATAATGGGTTGTAATGCCACTTTTAATTCTTCGTCACGAATCGCTTTTTGCAAAGCAAATTCTATTTTCATTCTACGGTTTATTTTCGCACGTAATTCATCTGTAAAGAAGCACGCCACATTTCTTCCTTGCTCTTTCGCACTATACATGGCTAAATCCGAATTTTTTAATAACGTTTCAACGTCTTTTCCATCTTGCGGATAGGAACAAAGTCCTAGACTAGCTGAAATATATACTTCATGACCTTCAAGCATAAATGGCGCTTGAAAGCATGACAACACGGATGTCGCTAACTGCCTCATCTCATCATGTGTATGAGTTTTTGTTAACAGTACAAATTCGTCGCCACCAAGCCTAGCTAGAACATCTTTCTCTCCTAGCACATAATGCAACCGTGAAGCAACTTCGCTTAAAAGTAAATCTCCTATCATATGACCTAACGTATCATTCACTAATTTAAAACGATCTAAATCAAAGTAAATCATGCCAAACTCTATTTTCTCTGCAATCATCTTATTTACAGTCGTAATTAACTGTAAACGGTTCGGTAAACTTGTTAACGCATCATGATAAGCAAGTTCCCTATAACGACTTTCGCTTAATCGTAATCTTTGTTCTGCTTCTTTCCTACTACTTATATCATTTCGAATTGCAATAAATTGATAAGGTTCTCCCTTTTCATTTAAAAATGGAACAATTGTTGTTTTAACCCAATAATACGAACCATCTTTTGCTTGATTTCGAATTTCCCCCGTCCAAACTTTTCCACTCAAAATACGCTTCCATAGGATTTGAAAAAATGCTTTCGGATGATATCCGGAATTTAAAATACGGTGATCTTTTCCTATTAACTCTTCTCTTTTATATTTTGAGATTTTACAAAATTTATCATTCACATATGTAATAAGACCATTTCGGTCTGTAATAGCAACAATTGAAGACTCATCTAATGCTAATTTTAAATCTTGCAATGAAGAGTCATATAATGCATGACCTCTTTGTTCTAGCATGCGCACCTCTCCTTGCTTCCTATCTGACTAAAACACAACTCGTTTCTCTTCATAGAAATAGAGATATTTCATTTTCTAACAATACGCCTTTACATAAAATGAAACTTTAATCAGTGGGGGGGTGTTCATCCCCCACTGATTATTAGCCTTCACCAATTGGGCTTTTATCTCCCACCTAACTTCCTCACATTCACCGAATTTTGAGGTGGGAGTCTTACTGCCCGTTAATGCGGGATAAATCACAATTTTTTTCTAAATAGGCCGATTAAAATAACATAATATTATTTATAAAAAAAAGCAATATGGTGCTGTTTTAATTATAGTAGAAGCTTCTCATCTCTCTACTTATCTAAGCTTATTATACAGTATTCTCTTACATTCTTTGAATTTGTAAAGTGACAATTTCATCACTATTAGCCTCTGCTCCCTACTAATACGACCTCACACCTAACCTCTTTTATTTCATTAAATGTTAAGATGTAAATCTAACTGCCGATACATAATGAAATAGAGATTAATATACAAAATGCAACGATTCACGAATACTAATATAAAGTGAAACTTTAATCAGTGGGGGTTTTACTACCCACAAATAGCGGGATAAAGCCAAAATTTGCATTTAACATATTGAATTATAATAACAAAATATTAACATATTTTCACCTTGTTTTTGGAAATATTTTATAAATAAAATATTAAACTAAAAAAGAGGATATCCTCTTTTTTAGTTTAATACTGATATGGTATTTGCTGATAACCCGGGTATGGCATTGGATATGGTGCTGGATATGTTACTGGGTACGGTGCTGGATAGTAGCCTCCACCTGCTGCACCCGTTAATGCGCCAGCTGTAAGCCCACCTAACATGCCTCCAGCAAAACTTCCTGGGAAAAATCCTCCGCCCCACGAGCCGCCACCCCAGCCCCATCCACCACCGTGATGATGATGATGATCATAATGATTGTGCCCACCATGGTGATTATGTCCGCCATTATGATGGTGCCCTCCATGATTATGACGATAATACAATCCGTTATTTTCTATATAATTCATTATTTCCCTCTCCTTTCCATTTCCTCACCTTAATAAGAAGAATTCGCGTAATATGGATAACCATATCCTGGGCTTCATAATGCACCTGCTACAAATCCAGGAAAGAAACCTCATTCCCTTTCCTATATAAGAGGCAAGGGTTTTGTCCCTCCTACACTGATCATTAACCAGCAAATAGCGGGATAACAACGTAACAATATACTGTATGTAGGACAAATGCGGAAAGTATAGGACAAATGTCTATATTTTGTAAAAAAAACAAAACACTTTATAATAAGGATGTCAGATTATATCTTCTATTTAAGAAGTCTATATTTAAGAAAGATTAGAGGAATTATATAGAAATGAAGAAACCTATCGTTCAATTATTATTAATATTTACAATCGTATCTATCGTTCTTTTCCTATTAAATACATCGGTTATTTCGTTATATACGTTTGTTGGTGCTCTATGGTCCATCACAATCGTAGGAATTTCATTCGTTATTTTTATCGAAAATAGATCACCCCAAAGCACCTTAGCGTGGTTTTTAGTATTAGCACTTCTTCCTGTTGTAGGTGTACTTTTATACTCTATTTTCGGGCGTAGCCGTTGGAGAAGAAAAAAACATCTTCATCGTTCAGAAGAACAAAGAAAATTATTCCGCGAAATATTAGAAGGAAGACGACTAGAATTATCACTCACAGTCCCATTACATGAACGTTCTATACATTTAACAGAAGTCGTACAAAAATTCGGAGGCGGGCCTGCCGCGGATAGAACGACAACAAAACTTTTAACAAACGGTGATCAAACCTTTTCAGAAATTTTGAACGCAATCGAGAATGCAAAACATCACATACATATTCAATACTATATTTATAAATCTGATGAGATTGGTAAAAAAGTACGCGATGCTTTAATACAAAAAGCAAAAGATGGTGTTATTGTACGCTTCCTTTATGATGGACTCGGAAGTAATACGTTAAGACGACGATTTTTACAACCTATGAAAAAAGTTGGAATTGAAATTGTCGAATTTGACCCTATTTTTTCAGCTTGGTTACTCGAGACAGTTAATTATCGTAATCACCGTAAAATCGTCATTGTAGATGGAGAAATTGGTTTTACCGGAGGGCTCAACGTCGGTGATGAATATCTTGGTCGCTCAAAAAAATTCCCTGTTTGGCGTGATAGTCATTTAAAAATAGAAGGAAAAGCATTGTATAAATTACAAGCCATCTTTCTAGAAGATTGGCTTTATGCGTCTAGTGGATTGAATACTTATTCTTGGGATCAATTTATGAATAGACAATACTTCCCAGGAAAAGAAATTCCGGATGCAGAAGGTGCGGTGCAAATTGTAGCAAGTGGACCAAGCTCAGATGATAAAAGTATTCGTAATACATTACTAGCTATTATGGGCTCAGCCAAAAAATCTATTTGGATCGCTACACCATACTTTATTCCGGATCAAGAAACTTTAACATTATTACGCCTAAGTGCAATATCTGGCATAGATGTACGTATTTTATATCCTGGTAAGAGTGATAGTATTATTAGCGATCAAGCATCTCAATCCTATTTCACTCCACTTTTAAAAGCTGGTGCTTCTATTTACAGTTATAAAGATGGATTTATGCATGCAAAAATTGTACTCGTTGATGATACAATCGCAACAATTGGAACAGCAAATATGGATGTACGTAGCTTTGAATTGAATTATGAAATTATTAGCGTACTATATGAATCAGAAACCGTTCATGATATTAAACATGATTTTGAAGAAGACTTTAAACACTCCAATGAAATTAAATGGAACTCGTTCCAAAAAAGAAGTATCAAAAAAAGAATATTAGAGTCCTTTATGCGACTCATTTCTCCTTTACTATAAGCAATCAATGTGATATTGATTGCTTTTTCTTTTATATTTCCCCCTTCTCCTTTTCTTTGCATACCATATTAAAACAAGTTATCATAAGATGTATTACTTTATGAAAATAATGTTAGGTGGGAAATACATGTTAGAACAATTTCATATACATTCTGATTTAAAACAGCAGCTTTCTACAATTCATGAAAAGAATAAACAAGAAGCTGGTGAAAATGCACATTTAATTGGCAAGAAAATATATAAAGCATCTGATAACAGCATTATTGAAGATGCCATTACAGCACTTTTACTTGGTAAAAACATTCTATTAAAAGGGCCAACTGGTAGTGGTAAAACCGTACTAGCAGAAACTCTTTCTTCTTTATTCCAAAAACCAATGCATAGCATTAACTGTTCTGTCGATTTAGATGTGGAAGGTATTTTAGGATACAACACATTACAAACGAAAGACGGAGCATCTGAAGTTACGTTCGTTAACGGTCCTCTTATGAAAGCAATGAAGAACGGTCATTTCTTATATATTGATGAAATCAATATGGCAAAACCTGAAACGTTACCACTTCTTCACGGCGCATTAGATTACCGTAAAATGATTACAAACCCATTTACACAAGAAGTTGTATACGGTGATGACGAATATCGCGTAATTGCTGCAATTAACGAAGGTTATGTTGGGACAAGTGAACTAAACGAAGCGTTAAAAAACCGTTTCGTTATTATTGAAGTTCCTTACATTCAAGGTGATACATTAAAAGAGCTATTACTATCTGAATCAAAATTAAATGATGTTGCAACAATTGAAAAGTTCGTTGCATTCGCAAGCGATCTTATGCCTTTAGCTCGTGATGGGCGCGTAAGTGAAGAAGCCGCTAGTATTCGTGGCATTATCGATGCATGTGATTTAGGTGTATATATTCCTGTTATGCGTGCAATTGAACGTAGTATTATCGCAAAATTAAACGATGAAACAGAACAAATGACTGTCCGTGAATTAGCAGAAAGTTATTTCTTTGAGGGATAATTCATGAGACAAATTTTTAGTGACAAAAAAATTGATGCGTCGCTGTTTCTACAAATGGAAAACTTAATGTATGCTCTTCTAAAAGAAGACGATGCCTATCTTGAGTATGGCTATAAAGCATACTACGACGAAATTGAAAAAAAGGTTGTCATTAGTCACTTTTGGGATGATCGAAAAGAAGAGGATACAGTAATCGGATTAAAAAGCGAAGTGTTCTTAAAGGCACTTGGTAATAAACATTACTCGGACATGACTTTAATTCGTTCTTATGCGATTGAGTTACAAGAATCGCCTCTAAAAAAGTTTTTAACACAATTATTTGTTCTATTAGAAGATTTACGTGTTGAGGAAATCGTCAAAAATTTACGTCCTGGCACAAAGCATATTTTTAAACGCCGAAAAGAAATGTATCGCAATTACTTTGGCTCACAAAATGAAATAAATCGTGTTCGTAATTATCACGGTGATCGTCTATTTTGTCTATGCTATCTTTCATTAACGAGTGATAAATATGAAATGTTTAATAATGAATATTTCGAGCAAATTGAATCAATTTTGCATGAAACATTCCAAGCTCGTAATACGGAAGATATTATGTATATTGTTGAGAAAATTCGCTATCGTTTAGAAGGACTTCTTGAAAGTGATATGCTTAATAATTATTTCGGACATGCACCGCTTTATTTATCTGTTATTACAGATGAGAAAGACAGTCGCGCTGAAAAATTAGCAAATGATGATACGCAGCTCCTAGATGACGATGATAACAAAAACAAAATGGATGAAAGCTTCTCGACATGGCACCGTGAAAATAAAAACAATGAAAACGAGAACTTTTTACGCTTTGATTTAGAAAGCGGAACAAAAACAAATATGATGGGTGATACTGCTCGTGAATCAGAAGATGGTGACCAAGCACTTGGTTCTGTACAAGGTACTTCCCAAAAAAGTACACAATCTAACTTTGATGGTGCTGATACAGAGGAAGCAAGAGCGTCTCATACTTCTAGCCAAAACGACGGTGCATACGGCAAGTATAATGTGGGAGCTTCTCATACATTTAAAGAAGCTCGCAAATCGAATACTGATGAGAAAAAAGATTACCAAGCTATCAAATCAGTCGTTAATAAAGATGTAAAAGAATTAAAGAAAATTATCGAAAAAACAATTGAAAACAAAACGAATGCAAACAGTGATAAATATTACGGAAGGCTTCGTAAGAAATTCCTTCGTATTTATACTGAAAAGCAGCCGCGTATGTTTTATAAAAAAGGACAAGAATCACAAGAGCTCGACGTTGCATTCCAACTATTAGTGGACTGCTCTGGTTCTATGTATAACAAAATGGAAGAAACGAAGAAGAGTGTGGTCCTATTCCATGAAGCTTTAAAATCTTTAAAAATTCCGCACGCTATTAGTGGATTTTGGGAAGATGCTTCTAGTGCTAAGCCTGAAGATAAACCGAACGTTATCCATGAAGTTGTTACGTATAAAAACTCAACGTTACCAAACGTCGGTCCAGAAATTATGCAACTTCGCGAAGAAGAAGATAACCGCGACGGGTATATTATTCGTATCGTTTCCGAAAAGCTTGCGAAAAGACCAGAAAAACATAAATTCTTACTTGTCTTTACAGACGGTGAGCCTTCTGCGCTAGACTATCAACAAGACGGTATTTTAGATACGCATGAAGCTGTCAAACTTGCTCGTAAAAGTGGTATGGAAGTAATCGGAATCTTCATCGAAGAAGGCGAAGCGAAAGAAGCAACTTATCAATTAATGAAGAACATTTATAACCATCACTTCTTAGTTGCAAATCATGCTGAAGATTTACGCCTGAAGATTAAACCATTGTTGAAGAAACTATTACTGAAGACGATTGAATAGAAAACAGGAGCCTTGTGGCTCCTGTTTTTTCGTTCACTCACTTTGTTTCTGGTTGAAACTTGTATGGAATGGAAACTTCTAATAATAATTCGAACCCTCCATCATAGTATGGGAATCGCTCATTCGCGATTTTTCTATCTACCCACTCGATTGCGGAAATTTCTCCTTCATCTTCTGCACGAAGTTCACCTGTTACTACATTTGCTCGGAATGTAAAAAATAATGCATGATGTCCTTTCTCTTCAAAAAACTTCTCATTTATTGCAACAAGCCCACCTGCTGTAGCAGTTAAACCTGTCTCTTCTTTCACTTCTCTTACTAGTGCTTGCTCTAACGTTTCTCCTTTTTCAACAGCCCCGCCTGGCAATGACCAAACGTTTTGTTCTATATTATGTACCATTAATATTTTATCTTTTTCGCTATCGTGTATTAGTGCATATACGACATCAACTCTTTGCATGTTGCTTTTCTCCCTTCCTAAAATAATTAAGAGCCAATTCCTAAGAATCGGCTCTTCCTATTAATTCATTACTAACTCAGATGCGAGCTTTTTTTTTAACTTAGCCAGCATATCAGTTGTCATTCTGTCTAAATCATATTCTGCCTTAAAGCCCCACTCTTTCATTGCTGCTGTTGCATCAATAGAGTTCGGCCAGCTATCAGCGATTGTTTGACGAGCTGGATCTACTGCGTAATCCATTGTAAAGTTCGGAATGTGTTTACGGATTGATGCTGCAATTTTCTCTGGTTCAAAGCTCATTGCTGTAATGTTAAACGCATTTCTATGAACTAGTTTATTTGGATCAGCTTCCATTAATGAGATGATTGCTTGTAAAGCATCTGGCATATACATCATGTCCATGTATGTTCCTTCTGCAATGTATGAGGTGTATGTACCTTTTTTAATCGCCTCATAATAAATTTCAACTGCATAGTCAGTTGTTCCGCCTCCTGGAGGAGCTACGTAAGAAATTAAGCCTGGGAAACGTACACCGCGCGTATCAACGCCAAACTTTTGATGATAATAATCACATAATAATTCTCCTGCTACTTTGTTTACCCCATACATCGTAGTAGGACGCTGAATTGTATCTTGTGGTGTATTATCTTTTGGCGTTGATGGACCAAATGCACCGATAGAACTTGGCGTGAAAAACTTACAGTTTAATTCACGTGCTGCTTCTAATGCATTTACAAGTCCGCCCATATTTAAATTCCAAGCAAATAATGGATTTTTTTCTGCAGTTGCTGAAAGTAAAGCCGCTAAATGAATAATTGTATCTACTTCATTACGCTTTGCAATATCATGTAATTTTTGTCCATCTGTTACATCTAACGTTTCAAATGGACCAGACGTTACTACTTCACTATCTGTTTCACGAATATCAGTTGCAATAACGTTCGATGCGCCGTATACATCACGAAGTTTCATTACTAGTTCAGAACCAATTTGCCCTAAAGAACCGGTTACTAGAATTTTTTTCATTTTCCCCACTCCTCATTTGCAAGCTATTCAAAAGATGTCGTTACTTAAATGATACCCATTTCTTTCCCTACTTTTTCATACTTACGAATTGCTTCATCTAACAGTTCTTTCGTATGAGCTGCTGTAGGCATATTACGAACGCGTCCCATTCCTTTTGCTACAGTTGGGAATACGATAGATTTTGCGTATACGCCTTCTTCATTTAGACGTTTACTAAATTCTTGTGTTAATACTTCATCACCAATAATACAAGGCGTAATTGGTGTCTCACTTTCTCCAATGTTAAAGCCAAGTTCTTTTAACCCTTGTTTTAAATAGCGACCATTTTCCCATAAACGATCGTGTAACTCTGTGCTTTCCATTAGAATTTCAATTGATCTCATACAAGCAGCTGCATCAGCTGGTGTTAAAGCTGTTGAGAATAAGAATGGACGTGAACGCACTTTTAACCAATCGATTAAGTTTTGTTTCCCAGCTACATATCCACCAATTACCCCAATTGCTTTTGATAATGTACCGATTTGGAAATCAACTTTATCAGAAAGACCGAAATGTTTTACAGTGCCTGCACCTTTGCCAAGTACACCTGAACCGTGTGCATCATCTACATATGTCATTAAATCCAGCTCTTCTGCAATTTCAACAATCTCTGGTAATTTTGCAATATCTCCATCCATTGAGAAAACACCGTCTGTAATAACCATTAATTTATTATAAAGACCTGATTCTTTTGCCTCGATTGCTTTTTTGCGTAAATCTTCCATATCAGAATGCTTATAAACGATGATTTTCGCTCTTGATAGACGACTACCATCAATAATAGATGCATGGTTTAATTCATCTGAAAGAATCGCATCATTTTTATCCATAACAGCTGAAATCGCTGCCATATTACAGTTAAATCCTGATTGATAAGCAATTGCTGCTTCTGTATGTTTAAACTTTGCAATTGTTTCTTCTAATTTAATATGCAAATCTAAAGTACCGTTAATTGTACGAACAGCTCCTGCTCCAACGCCGTACTTATGAATTGCACCAATTGCTGCTTCTTGTAAGCGATTATCAGTCGCTAATCCAAGATAGTTGTTTGAAGATAAGTTAATATATTCTTTTCCGCCAATTGTAATAATCGGTCCATTTGGACTTTCAAGCGGATCAATTACGTTATAAAGCCCCTTTGATTTTAAATCCTCTAAATTTTCTTCTAAAAAGTTTGCAAGTGTTTTACTAGACATCGTGAAGCCTCCCATCGTTCATGTAAGCGGATTATTATCTTAATAGTTCTAATAATCCCTCTACTAGCTTAACACGTTTTCAGAATTTATTATAGAAAAATAGCTTAGAGAAACCGCTTACAATTTTAGATTATATATGATTCATTACGAGAAATCTATCATTTACTTTTCATATTTGATAGAATTAAAAAAATATTTAGGGGGCTTTTAAAATGGCATTTACTGAATCTGATGTATATAATAACGAATCATTTTTAGAGCAATATATGCAGCGAAGATATCGAGAAAATAGTCCAAACGAATCCCTTGAAAAACCAGCATTCTTTCAGCTCATTGGCAATGTAACAGGAAAACAAATCCTCGATTTAGGTTGTGGTGATGCTAAATTCGGCGAAGAATTATTAGAACATGGATGCCACTCTTACACTGGTATTGAAGGCTCCGAGCTTATGTATGAAAAAGCTAAAAAACAACTAGAAAATAAAAATGGCACCGTTCATTTTTTAAACCTCAAAGACTACACATACCCTCCTTCTACTTTTGATTTAGTAACATCTAGACTTGCCTTACATTATATTGAACACCTTGATATCATTTTTCAAAATGTGTTTCAAACTTTAAAAACAAACGGAACCTTCACCTTTAGCGTTCAACATCCCGTTATTACCTCTTCATTTGAAAGCTTGCAAACGAGTGGTAAAAGAACTAGTTGGCTCGTCGATGATTATTTCAAAACAGGAAAACGAGTTGAGCCATGGATTGATCAAGAAGTTATTAAATATCACCGGACTACGGAAGAATATTTTACATTATTACAACAAGCCGGATTTACGATTACAAACTTAAACGAAGCTACACCAAATCGAAACTGTTTTCAAGATGAAGAAGAATATGAACGACGTTTACGTATTCCCCTTTTTCTATTATTTTCTTGCCGAAAATAAAGTGAAACTTTAATCAGTGGGGGATGTTCATCCCCCACTGATTATTAGCCCTCACCAATCGGGCTTTTACAGGCAGTTGATCCCCCAACCAGCTTCTTTGCTTTCGCTGAATTTTGAGATGGGGATCTTACTGTCCTCAAATAGCGGGGTAAAAAAGACGATGAATCCTCATCGTCTTTTTTCGTTATCTCATCGCTTGAACAGCCTCTTTAAGTACACGTCTTCCTCTTCCATGTGGGATACAGAGCGGTGTCCCGAATAACGGATCAGCGCTTATTTGACACTCCATACGGAATACATCCCGAACTAACTTCTGGTCAATAACTTCTTCTGGTTTACCTTGCGCATATATTTGTTTATCTTGAATAGCTACAATATTGTCTGCATAACGACATGCCAAATTTAAATCGTGCAATACCATAACAATCGTTCTTTGCTCTGTTTCATTTAATTCGAATAATAAATCTAACACTTCAATTTGGTGCGTCATATCTAAATATGTAGTCGGCTCATCAAGCAAAATAATATCTGTATCTTGTGCAAGGGTCATTGCAATCCAAGCACGTTGACGTTGTCCACCTGAAAGGGCATGAACATCACGCTCAGCAAATTCTGTCATACCCGTTGCAGCAAGCGCTTTTTGTACCATTTCCTCATCTTTTTCGGACCATTGCTTCAGCCATGTTTGATATGGATAACGTCCTTGCTTTACAAGTTGCAATACTGTAAGTCCTTCTGGAGCTTGTGGCCCTTGCGGTAAAATTGCCATTTGGCGAGCAATTTGCTTCGTTTGCATACTTTGAATTGCTTGATTATCTAACAAAATGTCACCGGTTGTTGGCTTTAATAATCTAGCTAGTGAACGTAATAAAGTTGATTTCCCACAACCGTTAGAACCGATGAAGATTGTAATTTTCCCTTTTGGAATTTCTAAATTCAGCTCATCAATAATAATCGTTTCACCATACGACAGCGTCAAGCGTTTCGTCTCCAATGCTTTTTGCATATTAATCTCCCTTTATGAATTCCGACTTTTATAAAGTAAATAAATAAAATAAGGTGCACCAATTGCTGATGTAAATACCCCTGCTGGAATTTCAAGTGGTGTGAAAACTGTACGCCCAATTAAATCTGCAGCGAGTACTAGAATTGCACCGATAATCGCCGCAACTGGGAGCAATGCACCGTAGAAAGAGCCAACTAATCTTCGCGAAATATGAGGTGCCATTAAACCAACAAATCCAATTCCTCCTGCAAAGGCAACTGCCCCGCCAATTAAAGCTGTACTAAGTAACAACATAAATACACGCGACTTCGTTAAAGGAACACCAAGTCCCACTGCTATATCATCCCCTAGCTCTTGTGCATTTAAATGTCTCGCAGCGATAAATGATATTGTCGTTAAAATGAGAACCCACGGCGCAAGTACCATAACATTTTGCCATGAAGAACCGTAAACAGTACCTGTGATCCATACATTCGCTTGACTTGCTTGATAAATTGGTGCTAACAACATAAATAAAGTTGTTGCTGCTTTCGTTAATGCCCAAAATCCAACACCAATTAAAACAAGACTAATCGGTGATAACCCGTCATTTCTCCATGCAAATAAATATACAAACAACGCTACAATCGTTGCACCAGCAAAAGCTGCTAATGGCATATAATGAATGCTTACTGTTAGCGCATTATTTTTATCACTAAATATAGCTAAAAATAGTACAACTGCAACACTTGCCCCGCCCGTAATCCCAATGATATCAGGAGAAGCCAGTGGATTTCGAACGAGCCCTTGTAAAATACAGCCCGCTACAGCAAGTGCGATTCCTACAAGGATGGCAATTAAAATACGCGGCATACGAAATTTATTTACAACCATATTTGACATCGCATCGCCATTTCCCGTAATCGCTTGCCATACATCATAAGGAGCAATTTTCATATCTCCCATACCTGCACTCGCAAAAAATAATCCTATTAAAACAACTAGTAAACTAAACAAGACTAGAACAGCTCGTTTATACATTAAAAACGAGAGCCCACCTTTTCCTATACGAAACGGAATATACTTCTTCATTTGCTAAGCCCTCTCTTACGTGCAATATAAATAAAGAATGGGGCCCCGATAAATGCTGTCATAACCCCTACTGGTACTTCTTGTGGCATAATGACATATCTAGCTGCTATATCAGCTAAGAGTAATAGTATTGCACCTAACAAGCCGCTATACGGTACTCTCCACCTGTGATCTACTCCAACAAGGAATCTGGCAAAATACGGAGTAACAATACCAATAAATCCAATTGGACCAGCGACCGCAACTGAACCACCAGACAGCAATACAATAATAAGTAGTACGAATGATTTCATTAAAATTGTTCGTTGTCCAAGTCCTTTTGCAACGTCTTCCCCCATCATTAATGTGTTTACTTTCCCTGCCATCATAAGAGATGCGATCCAGCCTATTAATAAATATGGGAATACAGATTGTAAAATTTCTAACTTTCTTCCTTGCACAGATCCGGCAAGCCAAAATAACACTTCTTCAAATGCTTTTTCATTTAAAACAAGTAACCCTTGTGTTAATGATGAAAATAACGCACTGATTGCAACACCTGCTAACGTTAACTTAAGAGGTGTTGTCCCTTCTTTTCCTAAAGAACTAGAGGCGAATACAAGTACTGCTGCAACTGCCGCTCCTAAAAAGGCAATCCAAGTGAAAGCCGATAAAGACGTAACGGAAAAAAGTACAATTGCTACAACTATAAAGAACGCAGCGCCTGAATTTAATCCAATAAAATCTGGAGAAGCAAGCGGATTCTTTGTTAAAGTTTGCATTAAACAACCCGCAATGGCTAAACTAGCACCAACACTAGCTGCAATTAATGCCCTTGGTAGACGCACATTTTGAATAATAATATGTTCATTGGAACCATTAAAATGAAAAAAAGCATCTATCGCTAATTTCCAACTCGTATTTGTATACCCGAAAATAATACTTCCCCAAATACAAATAACGACTGCAATGATTCCAACAAATAATCCAATCCATTTTGCTTGATTTGTTTTTAATAACATGCAGCGTTTCCCCTTCAATGTATAATGATACGTTGTAAGTGTATTTCAACTTAATTCTCATTGTCAATGATAATGAGAATTATTTTCATTGACAAATGGACCATGAAGTATTACTATCATGCTTGCTATTGAAAAAACTTCTCAGTATGTAGGGGGTACATAATGAAATTTATGCGAAAGAACTCGTTTACAGTATTTGTATTTTTACTAGCCTTTTCATTACTTTTAAGTGCTTGTGGAAAATCAAATACTAAAGAGGAAACAAAAGAAGATACGAAAAAAGAAATGATTAAGGTTGAACATGCAATGGGTAAAACAGAAGTTCCTGCTAATCCAAAACGTGTAGTTATTTTAACAAATGAAGGAACTGAAGCTTTACTTGAGTTAGGGGTAAAACCAGTTGGTGCTGTAAAATCTTGGACTGGTGATCCGTGGTATCCACATATTAAAGACAAAATGAAAGATGTAAAAGTTGTTGGTGATGAAGGACAAGTTAACGTTGAAACAATTGCTTCTTTAAAACCTGACTTAATTATCGGTAACAAAATGCGCCACGAAAAAGTGTACGAGCAACTAAAAGCAATCGCACCTACTGTGTTCTCTGAAACATTACGCGGTGAATGGAAAGATAACTTCACATTTTATGCAAAGGCTTTAAATAAAGAAAAAGAAGGTCAAAAGGTTTTAGCTGATTACGAAAAACGTATGAAAGATTTGAAAGGCCAACTTGGCGATAAAGTAAATCAAGAAATTTCTATGTTACGTTTTATGCCTGGTGATGTTCGTATTTATCATGGCGATACATTCTCTGGTGTTATTTTAAAAGAACTTGGATTTAAACGTCCTGGAGATCAAAACAAAGATGATTTCGCCGAACGTAACGTATCTAAAGAGCGTATTTCGGCAATGGATGGCGATGTATTATTCTACTTCACATTCGATAAAGGCAATGAGAAAAAAGGTTCTGAACTAGAAAAAGAATATATAAACGATCCTCTCTTTAAAAACTTAAATGTAGTAAAGAGCGGAAAAGCATACAAAGTTGACGACGTTATTTGGAATACAGCTGGTGGTGTAATGGCCGCTAACTTACTACTAGATGATATTGAAAAACGCTTTGTTAAATAATTTTATTCTAACCAGCTCCCTCTTTTATGGAGCTGGTTTTTTCATTTCACTGAAGTGTCACATTATTTCATTTTGTATTTTTATTACCGATATGTTATATTATAAAAGTAAATATAGTTTATTTTCTCTATATCAGAATAAATATTCTAATCTAAATTTTCTGATTTATCACTATTTTACTTTCTTTTAGAATTCAATTACTACATTTGAAAACGCTTATTATCTTGTTTTCAGGGAAAAATACAATAACGGTTGAAGAAAAATAGATTTTTTCAGAAATTTTCTTGCTATTTCCATATAATTCTATTGACTTCTAAATATTTTGTGAATTAAAATAATTACATAAATATCCGTTATACAGGATTAGGGGGAAACAAACATGGATGCAGCTTTAAAATTAGACAAAGCTGGAGAGCAACAATCACCAAAAAAACATCCACCAGGATTATATTTGTTGTTCTTTACAGAAGCATGGGAAAGATTTAGTTATTACGGAATGCGTGGCTTATTAGTTCTTTATTTAACAACGAGCTTAGTAAGTGGCGGTTTAGGATTTGATAAAGCAGTTGCAGTTCAAATTTACGGTATTTTCACAATGCTTGTATATTTCACACCGATTATTGGTGGCTGGTTAACTGACCATTTCATTACGAAACGACATGCCATTACCATCGGCGGTATCATTATGGCGATTGGTAACTTCGTACTATTTTCAATGAACACGAAAACTGGACTATTTTTAGGATTAGGATTATTAGTTATCGGTAACGGATTCTTCAAACCAAATATCTCGACTTTACTAGGTCAATTATATAGCGACAACGATTCTCGTCGTGATAGTGCCTTCACTATCTTCTACATGGGAATTAACTTAGGAGCTCTTATCGCTCCATTCATTTGTGGTTACTTCACAGATTATAGATACGGTTTCTTAACAGCTTGTATCGGTATGATTATTGGACAGATTGCCTTTAATTTCTTAGCACCTCGTTACTTAGGGTCTATCGGAACAACTGTTGTCGGTAAAAAATCTAAAGAACAAAATGCAAAACCTATTGAGAAAAAACCTTTAACAACACAAGAGAAAAAGCGTACAACTGCAATTTTAATTTTAACTTGTTTCGTTGTATTCTTCTGGGCAGGATTTGAACAAGCTGGTAGTTCTTTAACACTTTACACAGATAAGTTCGTGGATCGTACAATTGGTGGATTTACAATTCCAACACCTTGGTTCCAATCTGTAAACCCACTATTCATTATCTTACTAGCATTACCAGTTTCTGCATTATGGATTAAACTTTCAAAAACAAAAAATGGTGATTTAAAAATCCCTACAAAAATGGCTTTTGGTATGATTTTACTAGGAATCGGGTACTTAGTTTTAACTTTAGCTGTTCTAAAAACTGGTAGCGATGAAGGTAACATTACAATGAAAGCAAACTTACTATTCATTGTATTCACTTACATGTTCCACACAATCGGTGAATTATTCTTATCACCAATCGGATTATCTATGGTAAGTGCAATCGCACCTCTTAAATTAGCATCTTTATTAATGGGTGTATGGTTAGCTGGTACTGGCTTTGCAAACTTATTAGCAGGACAATTAGCTGCTTTCACTCAATCTTTAGGATATTTAGAAGTATTCGCAAGCATCGGTGTTATCGTAATCGTGCTAGGATTAGTACTTCTTATGTTCTCTAAGAAAATTGCACATATGATGGAATAGTGAATAAAAAAGACGCTTCTACAATTAGAAGCGTCTTTTCTATTACATCTCTTCTAAAGCCGTCACATCCACGTGAACGCTCTCTCCTGGGTTGGATACGTCATACACTTGAGCACTACCCTTCTGCTCATCACAGCTCTCAATCCATACGGGGACTCCCTCGTATGTAACATCAATTCTACTTGAAGAAGATAATATCTGTTTCACACGTTTTACATCCATTATATTATTCCTCCTTTGGCTTACAACACTCCTTTCTATCTTTTCATATCCCTTCAGAATATATTCCGTCAATTTAGTACTTCAACCGATAGTTTGTTTCTTTCTAACGCGCTAATATATACGCTCTCAAATCTTCCTATTATTAGATCCTTTCCAAATAAAAAAAGACGTATATTTCACACGTCTTCTTTCCGTAATATTCAAAAATTAAGAAAATAATGTTTTTACTACTTCACTTACTTTATCGTTATGAATTTGATAGTACACTTCTAACCCGCGTCTCTCAAAGCGTACTACTTTATTTTGTTTTAATTTCGTTAAATGCTGCGAAACAGTTGATTGCGGAATTTCTAATACCTCTTGTAATTGTGTTACATTACATGTTCCACGCTGCATCAGTTCCATTACTAAACGTAGACGAAGTGGATGAGCTAATGCTCTTAACATCTGTACGTCTTCTTCTGAAATACGACAGTCAAATTGGTTTTGGTTCATAAAATTCCCCTCATTTTCATTTTTTATTTTCTTTTTATTTATTTATATATCTGTTCTTATATTTCCTGTTACGACATAACTTTATCAACCTATAATGCTGAGAAAATTTTCCGACTTTTATCAGCACACAGTTCAAGAAAAAATCCCACCTGATTTTGAATATTATACTATATGATACAATAAAAAAGCAAAACAAAGGGCTAGCAATACTTTGCTTACAAACGTTGTTTTATCAGGCTTTTTGTTATATTTTCACCTTACTGAAATGTACAGTAATGATATTGTAAAATATCGTCCATAATTGATAACCTATCGTAAAGTAATTTGACCATATTTAACCACTTTGTTACGATAAAAAGGAAATTTAAGTAAGGAGGATGATGTAATATTAAAAAATGGTTTATTATTGCGTTAATTAGCATTGCGGTTGGCTGGACTATTATCGATCACTTCCTATTAGACAACAAAGAAGATATAGCTTCAAAATCAAACACCCCCATTGGAACTGAAGTTGGCAATGTTGCCCGCAATTTCCTTCTAGAAACAACCACTGGTCAAGAAGTTCGTCTTACAGACTATAAAGGAAAAAAAGTAATATTGAATTTTTGGGCAAGCTGGTGTGGTCCATGCAAAATAGAAATGCCTGATATGGAGAAGTTTTATCACGATACTAAAGATATGGGGATTGAAATTGTCGCTGTAAATGCGACAGCTACTGAAAAAGACCCGAACAATGTAAAACAATTTCTTGAAGAAAACAAATATACCTTTCCCGTCCTATTAGATCAGAAAGGACAGGCAAGTGCCGCATATCAGATTATCAGTATTCCAACATCTTTTGTCATCGATTCAAACGGTGTCATTCAATATAAGCATGTAGGACCAATGACATATGAAAAAATGAAAGAATATGTAAATAATTTATAAAAGCGTAATCAAATCAATTTGATTACGCTTTTTGTCTACTTTATGAACAAAATGTTACTTTTAATACTATTATGGAATAATTATACTTTTTCACGTTGACAATAGTGTTGAAGGAGAATATACTAAGCATGTAAGTTGATTGTGAATAGTTTCACAAATAATGTGAATTTCTTCACATATAATAGATAGGAGTTGTCATTATTATGAGTACTTGGACACAAATTTATGACCCATTAAACAATATTTGGTTATCTGCACTAATCGCAGCACTCCCAATTTTTTGCTTCATTATTTGTTTAGTGGGATTCAAAATGAAAGGTTACATGGCTGGGCTTTATAGTGTGATCGTCGCTATTATTCTTGCTATATTTGTTTATAAAATGCCCGCAACTGTAGCTGTAGCATCTGCCGGATTCGGTGTTTTATCTGGATTTTATCCAATTTGTACTATCGTTATCGCAGCTATCTTCCTTTACAAATTAACTGTTAAAACAGAACAATTCAATGTCATTCGTGATAGCATTTCAAGTATTACAAATGATCAGCGTTTACAAGTATTATTAATCGCTTATTCTTTCGGTGCTTTCTTAGAAGGCGCAGCTGGTTTCGGTGTTCCAGTTGCTATTACAGCTGCATTACTTGTAGGTATGGGCTTTAATCCATTAAAAGCAGCAGGTATTTGCTTAGTAGCTAATATCGCTGGTGGCGCTATGGGTGCTATGGGTATTCCAGTTACAGTACCTGCACAATTAACTGGGCTAGATGCATTAACTGTCGGTCGTCAAGCTGTTTACATTTTGCCATTCATTAGCATTGTTTTACCGTTCTTACTTGTTTCAATGGTAGATGGATTTAAAGGCATTAAAGAAACTTGGCAAGGTATTCTTGTAAGTGGTGTTTCTTTCGCAATTACTCAGTTCCTTGTGACTTACTTCTTAGGCGCTGAACTTACTAATATTTTCGCAGCAGTCGTAAGTATGGTCGCTCTTACATTATTCTTACGTGTTTGGCAACCAAAATCTTCTGCTAAAGAAGAAAAACAAGAAGAAAAAGAATCTCATACATTCAATCAAATTTTATATGCTTGGTCCCCATTCGTATTCTTAACTGCATTTGTAACAATCTTTAATTTAAAACCAATTAAAGCTTTATTTGCTCCGGATGGTCCATTGGCAAACTTAGTATTTAACATTCAATTCCCTGGTCTTCATAATGCGGTTATGAAAACTGCACCAATTACAAAGGCTGATACACCTTTCGCAGCGATTTTCAAACTAGATGTATTCTCTTCTACAACTACTGCGATTGTATTAGCAATCATCGTTTCACTTATCGTCTACCGTGTAAACGGCAAAATGATTAAAGAATTAATGATCGAAACAATAAAAGAACTAAAAGTTCCAGTATATACAATTTGTAGCGTTATCGCTTTAGCTTACGTAGAAAACTACTCTGGTATGTCATCTACACTTGGACTTGCATTCTCTTCTACAGGAAATGCATTCCCAGTTCTTTCTCCAATCTTAGGATGGATTGGCGTATTCATTACAGGTTCAGTCGTATCAAGTGGTTCATTATTCGCACCACTTCAAGCAGTAACTGCCGATCAGTTAAACATCGTACCATCTACTCTCGTTTCATTAAACGTAGTTGGTGGTACAATCGCAAAAATGGTTTCACCACAATCTGTAGCAGTTGCTTGTGCAGCAGTTGGACTAGTTGGTCAAGAATCTGCTCTATTTAAAATAGTAATGAAATATAGTTTAATCTTCTTAGCTATTATTAGCTTACTTCAATTAAACGCTGTATTTAATATCTTCTAAAAAAAAGCACCGATCCAAATGGATCGGTGCTTTTTACATTACATTTTTTTAGTCTTTAATAAAGAAGCACCAGCAATTTCAGGATGCGTCATTTCGTATGGATCCAAAATAATATCAAGCTCTTCTGCTGTAAGTACACCATGTTCTAAACATAGCTCCCTAACAGATTTTCCTGTCGCAATTGCTTCACGTGCAATGCGAGAAGCTGCTTCATAACCAATATGAGGATTCACTGCTGTAATAACTCCAACACTTTTTTCAACATATTGCTTAAGCAACTCTTCATTCGCTGTAATTCCCTTTATACAGTATTCACGGAATACACGGAAACCGTTATTCATAATACTGATGGATTGAATTAAATTAAATACTAATACCGGCTCCATTACATTTAACTCTAATTGTCCAGCTTCTGACGCTAAGCAAATTGTATGGTCATTTCCAATTACTTGGAAAGCAACTTGGTTAATTACTTCTGCCATAACTGGATTTACTTTCCCCGGCATAATAGATGAACCTGGTTGACGAGCTGGTAATTGAATTTCCGCCAACCCAACACGTGGACCAGACGCCATAATACGAAGGTCATTTGCAATTTTAGACATATTCATCATACATACTTTTAGTGCTGCAGATACTTCTGTATATGCATCTGTGTTTTGCGTCGCATCAACTAAGTGCTCTGCACCAACAAGAGGGAAACCACTAAAAGTTCGTAAATGCTTCACAACTTGTTCTATATAAGTAGGGTTTGCATTTAATCCCGTACCGACAGCTGTCGCACCCATATTAACTTCGTATAAATGTTGACGAGACTGTTTAATTCTTTTTATATCACGCTCTAGCACTCTGCTATATGCTTCAAATTCTTGTCCAAGGCGAATTGGAACTGCATCTTGCAAATGCGTACGCCCCATTTTAATAACGTGATCAAATTCTTTTGCTTTATCATGAAAAGCAGAGTGAAGTTCTTCCATTGTAACAAGAAGTTCTTCCAGCATCATAAGAGTTGCTATATGAATCCCAGTTGGGAACGCATCATTTGTTGATTGGGCCATGTTCACATGAGTGTTTGGACTAATTTTCGCATATTCACCTTTTTCGTATCCCATACGTTCTAGCGCTCTATTAGCAATTACTTCATTAGTATTCATATTAATTGAAGTCCCTGCTCCGCCTTGAATCGGGTCTACGATAAATTGATCATGGAACTTTCCATCAACAATCTCTTGTGCCGCTTCTGCAATTTCTTGTCCGATATCTTTAGCTAAGTAACCTGTATCTATATTCGCAAGCGCTGCCGCTTTTTTTACAATTGCCATTGCCGTAATGAGTGACGGATGAATGCGGTATCCTGTAATAGGAAAGTTTTCTACGGCACGTAATGTTTGTACACCATAATAAGCTACACTCGGTACTTCCTTTTCACCTAAAAAATCTTTTTCTATACGTATATCCTTCGTTGCTATCATTTTTCATCACCTATACTTTTCATTCTAAATCCTTATCTAAAGAATTCGCCCTATAAAATACGAGTATCATTAAATGAATTCTTCAGTATCCACTTTCACTATATAGCACCTTTTTTGAAAGCGCAAACATTTATTTTTCTATATATACTTTTTATTAAAGTTTATATAATAGAAAATCCATTCATTCTTCTACTTTCTTTATTTCAACTCGCTTAATTTGATGCATATCCTTTTCAAGAACTTTAAAAGAAAAGCCGTGTTTTTCAATAATATCTCCTTCAGCAACGATTTGCTTTTGTACCATAATCCAACCACCAATTGTATCAACATCATCAGCGACCAAATGTATGCCAAATAAATCATTTACTTCGCTAATAAGCACTTTCCCCTCTACAATTTTACACACTTCACTTATATGTTCTATAGGTGGATGCTCATCTTCATCGTATTCATCTCGGATTTCTCCAACAATTTCTTCTAAAATATCTTCCAATGTAACAATCCCTGCTGTGCCACCATATTCATCATATAATACAGCTAATGGAATGTGCCTTCTCTGCATTTGCAATAGTAAATCATGGATTGGGATATTTTCTAACACTTCAATAACTGGACGTGTATATGGTGTAATCGAACACTCTTCATCTCGATTACCATCCATATAACGAATAAATAAGTCCTTTACATTAACCATCCCAATAATTTCATCTTTATCTTCACCAAATACTGGATATCTCGTATATTTTTCTTGTGCGATTACTTTAATATGTGTCTCAAACGGCTCATCTTCATATAAGCCAACAACTTCAGTACGAGGTACCATAATTTCCTTTGCTACCCTGTTATCAAATTCAAAGATGTTATTCACATATTTAAATTCAGTTTGATTAATCTCGCCACTCTCATAACTCTCAGACAAGATTAATCTTAGTTCCTCCTCAGAATGCGCAACTTCATGTTCAGAAGCAGGATGTAAACCAAATAAGCCTGTCACAAATCGTGCAGAGCCATTTAAAGCCCAAATAAATGGATACATAACTCGGTAAAAATAAATAAGGGGCTTTGATAATAATAAGCTAACTTGCTCTGCTTTTTGGATTGCAAAAGTCTTTGGAGCGAGTTCACCAATTACAACATGTAAAAACGTAATAACTGCAAATGCAATAATAAATGAAACTGTACTTGTAATTGCAGGAGATAAATCCAATTTTAAAAACAGCGGTTCGAGTAAATGTTTAATCGTCGGTTCTCCTAACCACCCGAGCCCTAAAGCAGTAATCGTAATTCCTAACTGACATGCCGATAAATACTCATCTAAATTTGAAGTTACTTTTTTAGCTGCCAATGCGCCTCGTCTTTTTTCACTAACGAGTTGATCGATACGACTGCTACGCACCTTTATGATTGCAAACTCTACAGCTACAAAGAAACCTGTTAGCGCAATAAGAACAGCTACCATCAATAATTTTAAAATATCCACATATGTCCTTTAGCTTTTCTTAGCTAAAGTTACACCTCCTTTAAATAAAGAAGTTTCACTTTAGTTTCTTCATTTGCTTGAAAGCAACCCTATATAAAATTCACCAATTTTTAGCCCTCATACAATTCTAATGGCAAACCGTCAGGATCTTGGAAAAAGACGAATTTTTTTCCCGTTATCTCATCAACACGTATCAATTCCGTCTCAACATCGCATTGGTTTAAATGTTTAACAGCATCTTCTATATCAGTAACCGCAAAAGCTAAATGTCTAAGTCCAGCAGCCTCAGGAAAGCTTGCGCGGTCAGGCGGACTTGGAAATGAAAATAATTCAATTTGATACTCTCCTCCTACACATAAATCTAACTTATACGAATTTCGTTCCTTTCTATATACTTCATTCTTCACTTTGAAACCTAATATTCGTGTATAAAAATCCTTTGACACTTCATAATTTGAACAAATAATTGCAACGTGATGTACTCTACATATATTCATGATTCCTCTATTCCTCTCTTTACCAAACATGCATATTCTCACTTTAAATGAAAAACATATATATCAGAATATCTCTTTTAGGGGGCTTATTATGAAATTTATCACTTTTTTCGTTGGACTTATCGTTGTTTTTCTCCTTGCCTACATCGCTAGTAACAATAAAAAACATATTAAATTCAAGCCAATTTTCATCATGCTTATTATACAGTTAATTTTAACCTATTTATTATTAAATACAGAAATTGGCCTCATCCTTATTACGATAATTTCCAACTTGTTTACAAAGTTACTCGACTATGCTGCATCTGGTATAAATTTTGTATTTGGAGGTCTTGCAAACAAAGGTGAAATGCCATTTTTCCTTAATGTATTATTACCGATTGTGTTTATTTCCGTCTTAATTGGTATATTACAACATTTCAAAATACTACCATTATTTATTCATTGGATTGGTTTCTTTCTTAGCAAAATAAATGGTCTTGGGAAATTAGAATCTTACAATGCCATCGCTTCCGCTATTGTCGGCCAATCAGAAGTTTTTATTACGGTAAAAAAACAATTAGCTCAAATCCCAAAACATCGACTTTATACACTTTGCGCCTCTGCTATGTCTACCGTATCTATGTCCATTGTTGGTGCCTATATGACGATGATCGAACCAAAATATGTAGTAACCGCACTCGTTCTGAACTTATTTAGCGGTTTTATTATCGTACTCATTATTAATCCTTACGACGTTAACGACGACGAAGATATTTTAGAAATAAAAGGTGAAAAGCAAAGTTTTTTTGAAATGCTCGGAGAATACATCCTTGATGGTTTTCGCGTAGCAATTGTCGTCGGCGCTATGCTCATTGGATTCGTCGCATTAATGAGTTGTATTAATGACCTATTCCTCATTATATTCGGCATTACTTTCCAACAACTAATAGGCTATGTATTCGCCCCTATTGCATTTCTTATCGGCGTACCAAGTTCTGAGATTGTCACAGCTGGTAGCATTATGGCAACAAAGCTTGTAACAAATGAATTTGTAGCAATGATGGATCTTAGTAAAATTTCCAGCACTCTCTCTATCCGTACAGTTGGTATTATTTCTGTCTTCCTCGTTTCTTTTGCCAACTTTTCTTCCATCGGAATTATTTCCGGTGCTGTAAAAGGGTTAAACGAAGAACAAGGAAATGTTGTTGCCCGGTTCGGCTTAAAATTACTATACGGAGCTACTCTCGTTAGTATTCTATCTGCAATTATTGTAAGTATTATGTTGTAATTAGGTAAAATTTTATCATTTTCTTATCCTTATCTTTTGTATACAATAACGAATAGATGTCTCATAAATAATCGAGACATCTATTTTTTATACATGTACAATCCATTTTATTTAGCGTAAAATATTTTTTATGTGTTTTAATACGCTTCTAGATATATACACTTTGATAGTTTTAAAGGAGAACAAATGATGAAATCCGACGTTAACAAAAATAATCGAACCACAAAAAAACAATTAAAGAAAAAACGCCTACTTTGGTTCATTCTCATTCCATTACTTATTGTAGCAATGGGAGCAGGAGGCTATTCCTTCCATATATACAGTAAAGCAAAATCTGTCTTAAGCAATGCCTATTCTGAACTCGGCCGGGGAGATAAATCCAGCAAACGTGAAAAAGCTGTTAAACCTATGACTGACAACATTTCTGTCCTTATTATGGGTGTTGATGAAAGTGATATCAGGGAAAAAGGTTACGGAAAAGCAACTCGTACGGATGCATTATTACTTGCAACAATTAATAAAAATGATAAATCAGTTAAACTTGTCAGCATTCCACGTGACTCACGCGTCTACATTAAATCACGTGATAAATATGATAAAATCACACACGCACACGTATTTGGTGGTGTAGACAGCACAATTGATACAGTAGAAAACTTTTTAGATGTCCCAGTTGATTACTATGTAAAATTTAATTTCAAATCCTTTATCAAGATCGTTGATTCTCTAGGTGGTATAACTGTCGACGTTCCCGTTGAGTTCACAGAACAAAATAGTAGCGATGAAGCAGATGCAATTCACCTCAAAAAAGGACGTCAACATTTAAATGGAGAAGAAGCACTTGCACTAGCTAGAACTCGCCATATTGACAGTGATTATATGCGCGGTCAACGACAACAACTTGTTTTAGAAGCTATTGCTGAGAAAGCACTATCTCTCAATTCCATTAATAAAATCGGAAGCCTATTAGATGCTGTCGATACAGACTTAAAAACAAATTTAACTTTTGATGATATGATGACTATTGCAAAAAATTCAATGGATTCAAATTTAAAAATGGATAAATTGCAAGTGGAAGGTACTGATAAATATATAGGTGGTATTTATTATTACGTTCCAAACGAAAAGAGTGTTAATGATATATCGACAACACTTCAAGAACATCTCGGTGTTACGAATAAAAATGAGCATAAAAAATTATAATAAAAAGGCTGCTAGATTTTTCTAAGCAGCCTTTTTATTATAATTTTCAACATATTTCTCATTCATATTGTGACAAAAAGAGACAATTATTACAGCAGTGTAACATTTTTTATGAAAACATTACACACGTAGTGAAAATAATAGTATACTAGGACGTACATAATGTTATTTTCATCATTTTTATACAAAAAATGTAATACATATATTTATACAAATTTTTCTGGGGGGAAATAAATGAAGCTAGGCAAAATCCTGATCGGTTCCGCTATCGCTGGTGGCATATTACTTTGCGTTGGTGGTGTTGGTGGATATCAATATGTATCCAAATTAAATAATCAACTAAATACAACTGCACTACCAAACACTACATTTGAAGGTATTTCTCTTGATGGAAAAAATAAAGCAGCTATTCAAGCCCTTGTTAATCAAAAGGTGAATGAATTAAATCAAAAACCTCTTAACTACGTATTCCAAAATGATAAGCAAAATTACACGTGGAAAGATTTAGGAGTAGATTATAAAGAGAAGGATATTGTCGACAATATCTTTAAAGAACAAGAAGGGAACGTAATGAATCGTTACAACATGCGTAAGCAAGCTGAAAACGGTGAAGTAAAACGTGACTATAAATTAACACCACAATTAAATACAACAACTTATGAAACCTTTATAAAGGATAAATATAATGAAACATTAAAAAATCCTGTCAACGCCGAATTAAGTGTTGAAGGCTCTACAGTAAATATTAGCCAAAGTCAAACTGGGGAAAAAATTGATAAAGGAAAATTAACCGATTTAACAAGCGCAGCTATTACTTCTGGCACATCCGATGTTGTATTACCAGTTACACTAATAAAACCTGAACGTTCTACAGAAGATATACAACAAATGGGGATTAAAGAAGTGATTGCTGAATACTCTACCCCAATGGCTGGCCGTAATGGAAATCAGTCCTATAATGTAAATAAGTCAGCTAATACTTTAAGTGGAGTTATTGTAGCACCTGATGAAACGTTTAGTTTTAATGGCCGTGTTGGCGTAACTGATGCTGCACATGGTTATAAATCCGCAGCAGTATATTCACAAGGTAAAGTTATACAAAGTGCAGGCGGAGGTGTTTGCCAAGTAAGTAGTACTTTATACAGCGCAGCTTTAAGGGCAGATTTAGGAATTGTTTCTCGAAGCAATCATTCTATGCCCGTAAATTATTTACCACTTGGGCAAGATGCAGCAGTAGCAGATTATGGTCCGGATTTAAAATTTAAAAACAATACAGGTAAGCATATTTACATTCAAGCATTTTCAAATGGCGGTAGTATTACTACACGTATTTTCGGTACAAATACTGGTAAAAATGTTGAAGTTTCTTCTCAAGTAGTTAGTAATACTGGTGATAAAATAACAGCGGTTACGTATAAAAAAGTAACACAAAACGGTGAAGTACTCTCAAATGGACAAATTTCAAAAAGCGTATATAAAAGTGCCCCAAAACAATGAGATAATATCAAACGGACAAATTTCAAAAAGCGTATACAAAAAGGCGTGATCTACTCACGCCTTTTTCTTTTGCAATAATAGTAAAAAATTTTCCAGATGATCTTTCGTTTCTTCTAAAGACCACACACGATTGCCTTGCTTCGCAGCTAATACGCACGCTTCTTCCCACGCGTTCTTTTTCTTCATATTTACTAATTCATCGCGTAATTTCAAAACAATCTCTTCGTCCTCTTGCTCTATAAACTCTTCCATCACGCTTACTATTTCATCCTCATGAATACTTAACGTACAGTACGATTTAAGAAAGTATTGTAATGTTGGATACATATATACTCCCCCCCTTTATTTATCTGATGGATAAGAAGTAATAATCTTAAATCCTAGATTTCCTGATTTATCTCTCGCTAAAACAGTAACAGTCTTTACTAGCTTGTCTTTTACATTCATATTTTTCTTTATTACTGTTTTTCCAACTGGGAATGAATGAGTTGTATTCAATACAAGACGAGCCTCTTTAGAGTTTTTCAACCAATCCTGAATTTCTTTATCATGTTGTTTTAAACTATCTTTCACAGCCTTTGTCGCTGTTTCCTTATCATAGTATGTACTTGCCGCTGAAACTTTATCTGTCTTCAAACGATTCTTCAAATCCTCTTCCGATTTGCCTACATGCCTTTCAATCGTATGACCATTTTTAGGTGGCCCTTCCATTTCATCTAAAATATTATCACTAATTTTTTCTACTGATGTAGAATGATCCTCTTTTGGTTTTTCTGTTTTTTGTTCTTTTCCTGCACATCCACTTAAAATCAGCATTAGTGCCAATAAACTACTCAAGAAAAGACTACTTAATCGTTTCATCGTATCACCTCTTCCATGATTATTATCGTAACTCCACTAAAAGTCAATTTCACAAAGAAAAAATGTATACGGTTTTAAAATCCTCATTCATTTTGCTATATTTTCCACCCCCCCTTTCATCAAATCACTGTTTTTCGCCCTTCTTAAAATATACCCCCATGTTTTTATAATTATTTCCCGAATGAAAACACCAATCAAAACACTCCACGAGCCCTTTAAATATAGGATTTTCGGAGTGTTTTTCAAATAAGTTAAATATACCCCTGTTTTTATATACCCAATACCTACATAAGGTATATAAACAGCTTTCTATCAACTGTTTTCTACATTATGTAAATTTGCACTTGCCTATACAATAGAAATATGGTGTAATGCAAAAAAAGATAAAGGATTTTATAAAATGGTTGAAACAATTCAAAACTTCTTAACAGATTATTATTCAATCGCAATTCCACTTAGTATCTTAATCAACATCATCATCAGTCTTTTAGGTTTTATCCCTAGTATTTTTTTGACCGCTATTAATATACAACTCTTCGGTGTAACAAATGGTACAATCATTTCGATCACAGGCGAGGCATTAGGGGCTATTATCTCGTTTTATATTTATCGTATAGGCCTTCAAAGGTTCACTCACGATAAAGTAAATAAGTATCCAAAGGTAGAGCGCCTTCTTTACGTAGAAGGCAGGGAGGCATTTCTACTCGTCCTATCTTTTCGTTTTATTCCTTTCATTCCGTCCAGTATCGTTACTTTATTTGCAGCTCTAGGCAAGATGTCATTACTCTCTTTCAGTATTGCCAGCACAATAGGGAAAATACCGGCCTTATTGATTGAAGTATATTCTGCATATCATGTCATAAACGGAACAAATGAAGCGAAGTGGATTATAACAATCGCGGGTTGTGTTGGATTATTTTATTTGTGGAAAAAATGGAGAAAAAAATAAAGAAGGAGCCTATGCTCCTTCTTTATTTTTGAGGTATTTTATTAATAACTATCCCTTAAAGCCTTAGTTTACACCAACAGCACTAAATGATTGCTTAACTGCTGCTACTTCTGCAGAGCTAGCACCATATAAATCAGCTGCAGCTTGTACTGCACCAGCACGAGCTTGACTAAATGTAGTAGATTGCGTGAAATACTGTGTATTTGCACGGTAGTAAATCGCACCTAATTTATCTTTACCGATACCAGTTACAGTTACACCAGAATGCGTACCACCATTTGCTAATAAATAAGCTTGTTTGTTAATAATACCACTGTTTGTATGAACGCCACCGTTATCACTTGAACCAGTGTAACGCTTAGAATAATGGTCTGGATCACCATATTTCGTTGGATCACTCATAGAACGCAGTGCATCTCCTGCTTTACCAGGCGTGTAAATATCTTCACCAATCTCCCAATCCGGGTTACGGTTATCATAGAATTCTACTAACGTACCAAAGATATCAGAAATTGCTTCATTTAATGCTCCTGATTCATTTTGATAAATTAAATTCGAGCTATTTTCCGTAACTGCATGCGTTAATTCGTGACCAATTACGTCAATACCACCAGATAATGAAGTGAATGTTACACCATCACCATCTCCGTATACCATTTGTGAACCGTTCCAGAATGCATTATTATACTTACTTCCGTAATGAACAGTTGATTTTAATGGTGCTCCTGCATCATTAATAGAATTTCGGTTAAATGTATCTTTATAGTAATCATATGTTTTACCTGCATAGTAATGAGCATCTACTGCTGCTGCATCATACGCTGCATTGAAAACATTATCTGCATCTGCCCATAATGTTCCTGGTAACGTCGAACGATTTTTCGCATCATATGTGAAAATTGTTGCTCCGCGCGTATTATCTTGCAAGTAGTAAGATGATCCAGATAACGTTGTATTAAGCGATTTCGTATCTCCTAATACACCTTTACCAGTTCCTACTTTATTCGTTCCTGTTACAGGCTTTATAACCGCTTTCGCATCCTGTTTAGGAGCATCTTGTTTAACAGGAGACTTATCATCATTTGTTACATGATCAATTGTATTAAACTTATTTAATACTTTACCGCTTTCCGCCTCAATGAAATAGTAGTAATTTCCTGGGCTTGGATCTAAGAAGTTTAGATTTACAACGTATGCATATGTCGTTTCTTCACCGTTTTGATATACATATAAGTCCGCTTTTGGTTCTACCTCATATTTAGGTGTTACTCCTAAATCTTGCTGCGCGATTTCAATTGCTTTTGCGCCTTCAATCTTATTTTTGTTTTTTAACTTTTCCTTTTTGTCTAAATCAGGCGCAACTGTTCCAGACAATACCTTTAAAGAACCATCTTTACTTACGTGAGCTACTTGAGTAGATCCCCATACAGGTACTCCCTCGTAAACTTGTTGCATACGTACTACTGTTGAATCAGTTACAGCGTCTTTTTTCACTTGTTTCACTTTGAAAGAATCTTGCGCACTCTTTTCCCCTAACTTATAATCACCTTTTGCCGCGTTTAAGTAATCAAACACAACAGATTCCGCTTTCTTACCAGTCGCTCCAGTTAGATCACCAGAAATAAACTCAGGTGACTGTACCGTCTCATTGTACTTCTTAGTAGAGAGTACATTTTTAGAATCCGCAAATGCAGAGCCTGTCCCTCCGAACGTAGTAACTGCCATTCCTGCCGCTAACACTAACGCTAAACTCTTCTTTTTCATCTAACATTCCCCCTAATAAAAAATTTTTGAAAAAGAGTAGTTTCATATTATCATTATGTTTCCACTATTAATATACTAAAAATTCAAATAATTGTTTTCTCAAGTTTTGTAGAATTTTCGGGAGCAAATATTGAGAAACCCCTTTCCGTTTGGAAAGGGGTTTTTTGGTTATGAATTAATTTGTTGAACCGTTTTAGCTTGTTGACCAACGATATCAGGTTTACTACTATACTGATGTATTCCTCCAGCAACTGTAAGAGTTACTATAAACGCCAATACTCCAAATACCATCTTTTTCATTTTCACTCCTCCTTATTATCATTCATCAAATCAATAACTAACCTATAATATCGATTACTTTCCTCAAATCTCGATAAACTAGCGAAATGTTCTGCGAGTTCAACGTATACTTTCTTTAATTCTATTTTATTTCCCGCAGATTTATACAAAGGAATAGCCTCATTTTCCAAAAATACTTTATAATCTTTTGCTTCTTCAAAATGTTTATATCTAAGAATTAAAAGCAAATATAACTTTGCATTAAATCTCTCTTCTTGTTTTGCTGCAACAATTCCCTTATCAATCCATTCTTTTGCCTCTTCTAATTCTTCTAATTTAATGCATACTAATGCCAGTTCATATATTGTATCTAGATAGTTTAAATCTACTTGTTTTTGAAGTTGCAGACTATCCAAATAATATTTCTTCGCCTGCTGATATTTGCTTTTTTTATAATATATACTTCCCATATTGCTTAAAGTAATAGCTAAAAGTACATCCTTATCCGCAAAAGATGTGGCCTCCCTCAATATACTCTCATACATTCTTAAGGCCTCTTCATACTGACCTTTTTCTGTGTAACTTACTGCAATAAGTATCTGGCAATTAATTATATTTCTAAACTTATATTCACTACGAAATCCTTCTAATGCTATATTCACAAAATGAATTGCAAGGTGATGAATATCTAAATGAGTATATGCAAGCGCTATATTATAGTACATACCCGTTTCATGATACCCTTGTTCCTTGGCCATTACTTCTGTTTTTAATAAGTGGTCTAGTCCATCCTTCCATCTATACTGCAAACAGCACAATAACCCTCTACTGTACGTATATAATAACTTCTGAAATGGAGAATACTTTTTGTAGACTTTCTTTAATCTCTCTAATTCTTCTTCAATTGCAGATATATCCCTTTTCATAATTAAATAACGTGTATACAGCAGTTTATAATAATTTATAATTTCAAAATCCAACACATGCTTCATTTCACCTTGCAACTCTTCGTATATGCGCTCTACTTGTTGCTTGTCCAAATGAACTAATGCATTCAACCACTCGTCCAACTTCACCTTCACATCTTCTTCTACATCTCTCAAATCCGTCACAGCAATTTCTAGTCTTGTGCAGAGCAATTGTAGAATTTCTTCTGATGCTTCAATCTTTCCATTTTCGATCTTACTTAAGTATGAGACAGAACAAATGCCCTGACATAATTCTTCTTGTGTCATTTTTTGCTGTAGCCGTTTATAAAAAACTTGCTTGCCTATTTTTTCTAATGTTTGTTGCATTGTCCTCCTCCATTCTCATTACCCCCATTACTCTAATAATACATAAAATCTTGAGAAATATAAATTGATAAATGTAAATTTTCTAAAAAATATGCATTATTTCATTTTTTTCTCCCTTGACTTCAATCCCCTATTACTTCTTTGCTACGGAAGGGGGAAAATTGGTATACTATAACCAAATTGCGGAGGTGTTTTCACAATGAATCATTATAAAGACGATAGTTACGCCTTACATACAGATTTATATCAAATCAACATGGCTTATACATATTGGAAAGATGGTATTCATACTCGCCGTTCTGTTTTTGATCTATACTTTCGAAAGCTTCCATTCGAAAACGGCTATGCTGTTTTTGCTGGTCTTGAAAAAATTGTAGAGTACATAGAAAATTTCAGCTTTACCGAAAGTGACATCGCTTATTTAGCAGAGCTGCAATTTGAAGAAGACTTCCTTCATTATTTACAAAACATGAAATTTACTGGCACGATTCGTAGTATGCAAGAAGGCGAAGTTGTTTTTAATAACGAACCATTATTACGTGTTGATGCACCGCTTGGCGAGGCACAAATAATTGAAACCGCCCTCTTAAATATTGTAAATTACCAAACATTAATTGCTACAAAAGCTGCACGTATGAAGCACGCTGCAAATAATGATGAGCTTTTAGAGTTCGGTACAAGACGCGCTCATGAGTTTGATGCTGCCCTTTGGGGAACACGAGCTGCCTTTATTGGTGGGTTTTCATCTACAAGTAACGTTCGCGCAGGGAAACGCTTTGGCATCCCTGTAGCTGGCACACATGCCCATTCTTTCGTTCAAGCATATCGCGATGAATATGTTGCATTTAAAAAATATGCTGAAACACATAAAAAATGTGTATTTCTTGTCGATACATACGACACATTAAAATCTGGTGTTCCAAATGCGATTCGTGTTGCAAAAGAGTTCGGGGATCGTATCGATTTTTATGGCATTCGCCTTGATAGTGGTGATATGGCATATTTATCAAAGGAGGCCAGAAAACAACTTGATGCAGCTGGATTTACAAACACAAAAATTATCGCTTCTAGCGATTTAGATGAATATACGATTATGCACTTGAAATCTCAAGGGGCAAAAATTGATGTATGGGGTGTTGGTACAAAGCTGATTACATCCTTTGAGCAGCCAGCATTAGGGGCCGTTTATAAACTAGTCGCTATTGAAGATACTGACGGAAAATTAAATGATACGATTAAGATTTCATCTAATCCTGAAAAAATTACAACCCCAGGACTTAAACGAATTTATCGTATTATTAACCGTGTTAACGATCATGCAGAGGGCGATTATATTGCTTTAGAGTCAGAAGAACCCGGAAAAGAAGAGCGTTTAAAAATGTTTCATCCAGTTCATACATATATAAGTAAATTCGTAACAAGCTTTGAAGCACGCGAACTGCATCAAGATATTTTCATTAACGGTAACAGAGCGTATGAATTACCTAATATATTAGAGATTCAAAAGTATAATGAACGCAGCCTCTCACTATTTTGGGAAGAGTATATGCGAACTTTAAACCCAGAAGAGTACCCTGTCGATTTAAGCCAAGAATGTTGGGATCATAAAATGAATTATATTCAAACTGTTCGAGAACAAGTTGAAAAAAACATACAAAAATAAAGTGAAGCTTTAATTAGTGGGGTTTTGTCCCTCCCCCACTTCTCCATTTTTCAATACTATATAGATATTTGCAAAAAATATATTAAAATAATAAGAAGAATATTGTTTTTTATAATTTTATATATTACATTATTTAAAAACAAAATAATATTTGATGTTATTTTCTTGAGTCAATTTCAACAAAATAACCAATAAAAAAGAGGACGCAATTGCGTCCTCTTTTTTATAAATCTTTTACTCGTAGTACACGCATTGCATTTAATACTGCAAGTAACGTCACACCAACATCTGAGAAGACTGCTTCCCACATTGTTGCAATACCAAAGGCGCCGAGTAATAACACTAACCCTTTTACCCCTAATGCAAATATAATATTTTGCCAGACAATACTACGTGTACGTTTTGCAATTTTTACAGCTGTCGCAATTTTTGAAGGCTCATCAGTCATAATAACGATGTCAGCAGCTTCAATTGCTGCATCTGATCCTAAACCGCCCATCGCAATACCAACGTCTGCCCTTGCTAGTACTGGCGTATCATTAATACCATCACCGACAAATGCAATCTTTTCTTTACCGCGTTTTGCTGCATCAATTTTTTCGATTTCTTCTACTTTTTGGTGTGGTAATAATTCGGCATGGACTTCATCTAAACCTAATTCTTTACCAACAGCTTCACCAACTGATTTTGCATCACCAGTTAACATGACTGTCTTCTTAATACCTAGTTCTTTTAACTTTTGAATTGCTTGTTTTGAATCCTCTTTTACCTCATCAGAGATAACAATATAACCTGCATATTTACCATCTACAGCAACATGAACTAGTGTACCTACTGTATTTGGTTGCTTAAATGTAATGTTTTCTTTTTTCATTAATTTAGCATTACCTGCGAAAATTTCTTTTCCTTGTACCTTTACAACCGTACCAAGACCTGAAATTTCACTATAGTCTTCAATACTATTTTCATCGATTGATTTTCCATATGCGTTTCGAATAGATTGTGCAATCGGATGATTTGAATATACTTCTGCAAATGCTGCATATTCTAATAGCTCTTCAGCTGTGATACCTTCACTAGGCTCCATCTTCGTAACTTTAAAGACACCTTTTGTTAATGTTCCTGTTTTATCAAAAACGATATATTTCACATCATTCAATGCTTCTAAATAGTTACTTCCTTTTACTAAAATACCACTTTTAGATGCCCCACCAATACCTCCAAAGAACCCAAGAGGAATCGATACAACGAGTGCACATGGACAAGAGATTACTAAGAACACTAAAGCTCTATAAATCCAATCGGAGAATGTAGCACCCTCTAAAATAAGTGGTGGAATAAATGCCATTATTGCTGCTGTTATAACTACAACAGGAGTATAATAACGTGCAAACTTCGTAATAAAGTTTTCTGTTGGCGCTTTTTTGCTACTTGCATTTTGTACTAAGTCTAAAATTTTCGATACAGTGGATTCACCGAACTCTTTTGTAACTTCGACAATTAATACACCATTTTGGTTTACAAAACCACTTAATACGTCATTACCAACTTCTACTTCCCTCGGTACAGACTCACCTGTTAACGCTGAAGTATCCATCATTGATGTTCCCTCAACTACTTTCCCGTCTAACGGTACTTTTTCACCTGGTTTTACGATAATATACTCACCAACTTGCACATCTTCTGGTGATACTTGTTTCGTTTCGTTTCCAACTTTCACATTCGCATAGTCAGGACGAATATCCATTAATGACGTAATTGATTTTCGAGAACGATTTACTGCAATACTTTGGAACAGTTCCCCTACTTGGTAAAATAGCATAACTGCTACCGCTTCTGGATATTGTTGAATCGCGAAAGCTCCTAAAGTTGCAATTGCCATTAAAAAGTTTTCATCGAACACTTGGCCGCGAGTTATGTTTCTCGCCGCTCTCCAAACGATATCTCCACCTATTAATAAATAAGCAAGGACGAATAATGGAATTGTTATCATTTGCGGTAATCCGGCTAATGCAGCAATTCCTGTCAAAATTCCACCGACTACTAATCGTCCTATCATCTTTTTCACATTTCCATCACCATCACCATGATCATGGCCATGGTCGTGTCCTTTTTCCTCTTCACGAACAACTTTTACATCAGGCTCTAACTTTTGAACAACATTTTTTATATTTTGTACAGTCGATTCAAGTTCTCGTTTATTTGCAACTTCTACTCGTAATTTCTTTGATACGAAATCAACAGTCGCTTCTGAAACCGTTGGCATTTCCTTTACCTTATTTTCAATCTTCATTGCACAATTTGCACAATCTAAGCCTTCTAATACAAATACTTCTTTTACTGATTTTGTTTTTTGCTCTTCTTGCACTTTAATATGCGGCTCTAATTTTGTAACAAGTCGCTTCGCTTCCGTAACAACTTGATTTTCTTTATTTTGCGGTGTTTCTAAAAGCATCGTTTTTGTTGCAAAGTTTACGGAACAAGATGTTACCCCTTCTATATTCCCAACACCTTTTTCAATTTTCATTGCACAATTTGCACAATCTAAACCTTCTAGCATAAGTTTCTTTTTCACTAATGCTTCTGCCATCGTTCTCCCTCCTCGCTTTTTTATTCTTCCTCGTTTACGTGTTCAAACGCTTGCTCGAAGATATGAATTACGTGTTGATCAGCTAATGAGTAATAAACTACCTTTCCTTCTTTACGGTTCTTTACAAGCTTTGCTTGCTTTAATACACGAAGCTGATGTGAGATTGAAGATTGCGTCATTCCTAATAAATAAGCTAAATCACAAACACACATTTCAGCTTCAAATAATGCATGTAATATTCTCGTACGTGTGCGGTCACCTAATACTTTAAATAATTCTGCTACTTTACTTAAACTTTCATCAGTCGGAATTGTTTGTTTTACTTGATCCACGATTTCCTCGTGAATTACCGTTTGAGAACATGCTTCCTGTTGCGTTTCTACTTTATTTTCAGCCATCACAGCTCACCTCTTCATTTGAACATATGAACAACTATTCATATGTCTTATACCTTTATTATATGAGCGTCCATTCATATGTGTCAATGAATTCTCATACATTTTTTAAAACATTTCGTTCACATTTCAAAATAAACATATAAATATTCTCCGCATCTATCATGCTCTTCATACAAAAAGGATGCACGAAAACTACCGTGCATCCCTTCTTATTTATTAACTTTTACTGCATCCACAATTAACGAAGCAAATCCTAATTTACCATCTTGATTTCTATGATCAAAACGTTTCGATCGATAAATAAATCCACCGTTCTCTTCCCAATCACTATAATGAAACTGGCCATTCTCATCACAGTATTCTAAAAGCTTTACTTGAAAACCTGCTGCTTCAAACATAGATATAATCGTTTTGTAGTTATGTACAATTTTATGACTTGCAGCTGGATGATCTAACGGGCCAGGTCCTCCCACTTGCACACCACGCTGATACTCTTCATTTGGGAAAAATGCATCCGGCACTGCACAGCGAATATATCCATTATCTCCCAAAAACTTACAGCAAACTTTAGCTGCTTCTATACCTTCTTCATACGATAAATGCTCCCATACGTGCTCAGCCAAAATTACTGATAAAGAATTAGACGGAAATTTATTAATCCACGTTTCTCTTTTTAATAAATGTAATTCTTTTTCATTCGTATGTAACCACCCTGGGTTATTATTATATCCCTCTGCTCCAACGACAACTTTCGTCTCCATCTTTCCACCCCTTCTTATATTCCGACATAAAAATTCGACAACATAACATTGGTCTCCTTTATTTCCCCAAAAGAAAAAGCCTTGCGCGCTCCCTAGACGCACAAGGCTTACTAACTTTATATCCCTTTAATTAGCTTTTTCTAAACTATCTTGCGAACTTCCATCGTCTTTTAAATGACTATGTTTTTTCGAATAAACAAAGTATACAACCACTCCGATTGCTAACCAAACACCGAAGTATATCCATGTTTTTAACGGTAGATTTACCATTAAGAATAGACAGCTTGCAACTGAAATAATCGGTAAGATTGGTACAAGTGGTACCATAAATCCACGTTGTAATTTCGGGTGCGTTTTACGAAGAATGATGACAGTTACACCAACCATCGCAAATGTTAATAACGCTCCAATATTCGCTAAATTCGACAATTCTTTTAAATCGATAAATCCGGCAATTAAAGCACTACCAATTCCTGTTAACCAAACTGAAAATGTTGGTGCTTCTGTCTTCTTGTTAATTTTCGCAAAAGATTTTGGCAATAAACCGTCACGGCTCATAGCGAAGAATACACGTGTCGTAGCGTAGATGTATGCGAAAATTACAGCCATAATACCAATTACAGCTCCAATAGCGATTACACCAGCCACTTTATCTTGTCCTACAACTTCTAATACATAGGCCATCGCTTCAGGTACATCTAATTCCTTATAAGAAACCATACCTGTCATAACGAGACAAACTACAACATAAATGATTGTACAAATGACTAATGAAGCAATAATACCAATCGGCAAATCACGTTGTGGATTTTTCACTTCTTCAGCAGAAGTTGCTAATGCATCAAATCCTAAGAATGCGAAGAATACTGCTGCTCCTCCGGCAAAGACTCCACTTAAGCCGTACGGTGCAAATGGTATCCAGTTTTCTGGTTTCACGTAGAATACACCAACTGCAATGAATAAAACAACAATACCAATTTTAATTAATACCATTATGTTATTCACACGCTTACTTTCTTTTGTACCTCGTGATAATAACCAAGTTATCACCAACGTAACGATAACTGCGGGTAAGTTCACCATACCACCTTGCGATGGAATCGTTAACAACGCTTTTGGAATTTCAAGTCCCAATCCACTCACTAAATTATTGAAATAACCTGTCCATCCGCCAGCTACTGCGGCAGTCGTTACGACATATACGGATAGCAATGTCCATCCCATTAAATGGGCAACAAACTCACCAATTGTTGCATATGAATATGTGTACACACTACCTGAAACAGGAAGTGCAGATGCAACCTCTGCATAACATAAAGCTGCAAATCCACAAACAATTGCTGCAATCATAAATGAAAAAATAACTGCTGGACCAGCATCTCTTGCTGCTACTAATCCAGTTAATACTAGAACTCCTGTACCAATTATCGCACCAATCCCTAGCATTGTTAGGTCAAATGCCCCTAGCGTTTTCGTCAAAGTTTTACTTTTACTTTCCCCTAACAATTGCGTAACGGATTTCTTTTTAAATAGGTTGGCCACGATGAATGCCCCCTTTTACCAAGAAGAGCTAAGAGGTATTATCTCTTAGCTCTTATCATGTTGTTTTATATATTGTTCGATTTTGTTTTGTATAATGCTTCTATTAGCAAGATACTGTTTCTGCTTCTAATAATTCTTTAGCACCCTTGTACTCTACACCGTGAGCTTCTGCCACTGCTTCGAATGTTACATAGCCATCTAATGTGTTAATACCTTTTAATAATGCAGTGTTGCCTAGGCAAGCTTCTTTGTAGCCTTTGTTAGCAATTTGTACTGCATATGGTACTGTTACGTTTGTTAATGCAAGAGTTGATGTACGTGGAACCGCACCTGGCATATTTGCAACTGCATAATGAACAACACCATGTTTCTCATAAGTTGGGTTGTCGTGAGTTGTAATACGGTCAGTTGTTTCGAAAATACCACCTTGGTCAATCGCGATATCTACAACAACAGAACCTTGTTCCATTGATTTAATCATTTCTTCAGTTACAAGTTTTGGAGCCTTTGCACCTGGGATTAATACTGCACCGATTACAAGATCAGATTCTTTTACAGCTTCTGCAATATTGTAAGGATTAGACATTAAAGTTTTTACTTGGTTTCCGAAAATGTCATCTAATTGACGAAGACGTTCTGCACTTAAGTCGATGATTGTTACATCCGCACCTAGTCCAACTGCAATTTTAGCAGCATTTGTACCAGCTTGTCCACCACCGATAATTGTTACTTTACCACGTTTAACTCCTGGAACACCTGCAAGTAAGATACCTTTACCGCCTTTGTTTTTCTCAAGGAATTGCGCACCGATTTGTGCAGCCATACGACCAGCTACTTCACTCATAGGTGCAAGTAATGGTAATGAACGGTTTTCTAATTGTACTGTTTCATATGCGATAGCAACAACTTTCTTTTCAATTAACGCTTTTGTTAATTCTGGTTCTGGAGCTAAGTGTAAGTATGTGAATAAGATTAAACCTTCGCTGAAGTGTTTGTATTCGCTTTCAACTGGTTCCTTAACTTTCATAACCATTTCCATGTTCCAAGCTTCTTCAGCCGTCTCAACAATTTTCGCTCCCGCTTCAACATACTGAGCATCTGTGAAACCAGATCCTACACCTGCGTCCTTTTGAATGAATACTTCGTGATTGTTACGAACTAAATGTACAACACCTGCTGGTGTCATTGCCACACGGTTTTCGTTGTTTTTAATTTCTGCTGGTACCCCAATACGCATAATGAAATGCCCCCTTATAATTAACAGAAAAAAGGAATTCTTTTTTCTTTTTTAAATAATTAATAACTTATGTCCTTATTCTAGCATAACTTAAAAGTTATGAAAACGCTAACATACTATTTTTTTAAAGTTTATATATTTAGAATAGTGTAAATATATAAAACATTGATTTTATTGGGTTCTCCGTACCACTCCATCATCTATTACTCTATTTCTATTATATCCATTCAAAATGCATAGTAATTATTTATTATTTGACTATAATAAATAATGTAAAAAAACTAAGCAATGACGTATACATATACACTTATTACTTTGTTCAATACTTTAGAAATATATTCTTTTCACAAAAAAACAGCTACTGGCATTTAGCCAGCAGCTGGATAACTTATAAATAACTTTGAAAATAGATCTTCTGTCGTCTCACTAATTTTATCAAACATATCACTTTCACGATCTTCTTGCTCTTTTAACATCTTAATTGTTTCACGTGCATCTTCAGGATAATCGGTAATGATACCATCTACGTTTAACTTATAATATCCCTTTAACCTTTCCATATCATTTACCGTCCATACGTAAATTGGCTTGTTTAACTTCCTTGCTTCTTTTACTAATTTCTTATTTAACATGTATTCTTCTGCTACATAAAAATCAGCCTTCACATTCTTTAAGTTAGCTCTACTCGCATACAGTATATATCCTACTTTTATATTTGGATTTGCACGTTTAAACTCTTTAATAAGCGGATAGTGTAACGTTTGAATGACACATTGCTTCTCAAATTCATTATCTTTAATCGCTTTTAATACTTTGTTTACGAAATCTTTTTCGCCACCATGAAGCTTCACTTCAATATTAAGTTTGATTTTTCCTTTTGCCAGCTTAATGATCTCATCAAGTGTACTTATTTGTCCTGAAAAACCATCTTGACTAAGGGTAAGCTGTCTTAACTCCTCCATCGTTAAATCTGACACATGAACATTAGCATTAGCAAGACGTTTTAGCTTCAAATCATGTATAACTGCTAGTTCACCGTCTTTTGTTTGCAGTACATCAATTTCAGCGTAGTCTGCTTTGGCATCAATAGCCCCCTGCACAGCTTCTTTCGTATTCTCTACACCTTTTGAAATATAACCACGATGAGCCATAATAATTGGTTCTTTATATGAATTTGAAATAAACGTTACAATGAAGGCAACGACCATTCCGGCGGTAATAATTCCTACAATATATACACCAATAAATTTCCAACGATGTTTTTGGAAGAAACATTTATCTGCTTTTGTTTTCGAATAATCTAATCCTTCTTCTAATAAAACATCTTCAACCGGAACCTTTTGTAAATACAATCGTGTTATTCCCATAATATAAAATGGCGTCACGATAAAACTAAATAAATACAATGTACTCGTTAAAAATACAGACATTGTTGATTCCGCTAATAATGCAAATGTTCCCTGTGGATTTGTAAATTCATACATGCCCCATAGACACAATAAATACACTCCCAAAAATACACCGTAAACAATCCCTATTGAAATAAAAAATCCTACTAAAAAGAATAGTACTTTAAAAAAACTTTCTTTTACTAACGTTGCACTTTTACGTGCTGCTGTGCGAAACGGCTTTTGCTCTAAAACAACAATAGGTAGAACAAAAATCCAGCGAAGGTTCAAATACGCAACTACAGCAAAGAACGTGTAATAACCAACTTGTCCCATCGTTGTCTTAAACAGTTCTCCTGTAATAAAGTTAGGAATTTGAATTTGTGGAATTAATGCCGTTTCATATCCAATATTTAAAAGAGGTAACAATACAACCGCATATAAAATAAATCCTGGTAAGCAATATGTGAAAAGAGTAGGTAAATACGTTACGGTTTTATATAAAATCGGACGTAATTTCACCTTTTGTCTTTTATGAGCGAAGTACGAAATGATAATAAGCACCGCAAATTCCGTAAAGATAAGAAACAGTGCTAACAATGATAAAATGACGATTGCCAAAATGCCGTATGATGTCTTTAAAAACGCTAATAATTCATCATTCGTCGCATTTGCATAACCACCAAAATACAATAACTTATTAAAAATGATCCCAAATAGCGGGACAAATACAATCGCTGCTAATAATTTATAAGCAAGTTGAAAGGTTAATACATTCCAAAAAGCAAATCTAACTGTTTGAAAGGAATGTCCCATTACTCCTGGTATAGATAGTCTTTTACGGTGTTGCATATATTCCTCCACATTCTAAAACGATATTTGAGATGGATTCCACATTTCCAATTTCAATCCATCTTTTTAATAATAATATATTCCGCTTAACATGAACACTCTTATACATATAATGAAAAAAGTGATGGCTAATCCCATCACTTTTTTCACTCACTCTATTTTTTCTCTAATCCTTGTCCAAATGCTTTTAAGAAACTAAAACCGAATGTAATCGCCCTGTTGATATCTGGATCTTTTAATACTTTAAAGAAATCCATCACTTTTGTTTTCTTTCCGTTTTTCAGCTCATCCGTTGCAAATTGTAATCCAGTGACTAAACTAGATGTTATTTGTTTCGTTATTTCTGGGTCCACTGAAGATAATGCCTCTCCTGCCCCCATCATATTGTTTAATGCGTTTTTTACTGGTTCACGATTCAATTGTTCAACAGCTATTTTGGAAACATCTTCTTTTGCAGCAAGTAAACTAATTGCTGCATCTAAAATTCCAGCTTTTTGCAACTGCGCTAATAGCTGCATCGTCTCTTCTACTGCTTCTCTATTTTCAGCTAGATCATTTAACAACTCATCTGTTACTTGCTGTTTTTTTTCTTCTTCTGTTACAATCTTCTTTTTAATTAAAGTAATCTCTTTTGCCATTATCTCCGCCCCCTAATTCTGGTCCACAAGTGATACGTATTGTTTTCTTTGCCACTTTCGCTCGATTTCAACACCATTTTGCGGATGACGTTTTTTATCTCTCGGGTTTGAAGATGGTAACGGACGATTTCCTTTTTCACGTAATACGCGCAGTTTCACCATTGTTTGTTTATAAGCTGGTGTACACGTATAAATGTCTGTTGCTGTTCCTGTTAAAATATTGATTGCCTCTTCATTTACTGTCGCATGCATCGGCAAATATAACTCATTTCCAGTTACACGATCTGTAACAAGCGCTTGTACTTTGATTTTTCCAAATGGTGATGCTAACTCTACAAGACCACCATCTTTCACATTGCGTTCTTTAGCAAGTTCAGGTGAAATTTCAACAAATACTTCAGACACTTTAGATAAAATACCAGCCGACTTATTCGTCATATTCCCTTCATGGAAATGCTCTAGCATACGGCCATTATTTAATAGTAAATCATACTCATCTGGTGCTATAACTGGCGGAACCCATTCATCTAGTGATAAACGTGCTAGTTTGTCTGGGAAGTTAAATCCATCTACATATAATAATGGTGTATCACTACCATCATGGCTACCCCAACATAAACTATTCCAGCCTTCTAGACGGTCGTACGTCGCTTGAGAGTATAACGGTGCAAGCGATGCAATTTCGTCCATAATTTCACTTGGACTTCCATAATTCCAGTCTCCGCCCAGTGCACGAGCTACTTTTTGTAAAATCCACCAATCTGGTTTTGAATCACCAAGCGGTTTCAATACTTCGTATAATCTTTGAATACGGCGCTCTGTATTCGTAAACGTTCCTTCTTTTTCTAAGCTTGGTGCTGCTGGTAAAATAACATCGGCGAAACGAGCTGTTTTCGATAAGAACATATCTTGAACAACAAGGAAGTCTAAATTCGCTAAAATATGTTGTACATGGTTGGCATTTGAATCTACTAAAGCCATTTCTTCTCCCATAACATACATACCACGCAGTTTTCCTTCTTCGGCCGCAAGTAACATTGCGATATTATTTAATCCCGGTTCTTTCGGAATGGTAGTACCGTATGCTTTTTCAAATTTCGCACGATGCACATCATCTGAAACTGCTTGGTAACCCGGAAGCCAGTTCGGTAATGTCGCCATATCACAAGCACCTTGTACGTTATTATGCCCGCGTAACGGATACGCACCGGCACCAGGACGACGGTAGTTACCTGTAACGAGAAGTAAATTTGAAATTGCTGCTGACGTTGTACTCCCTCCTGTATTTTGAGTTACACCCATTCCCCAAAGTACACAAGTACCATCTGCTTCATATACCATACGAGCCATTTCTTTTAACTGATCTTTAGAAATCCCTGTAATTCCCTCAGTATAATCAAGCGTATATTTTTCTAGCATTTTGCTATATTCATCAAAATTCTTTACATTTTCAGCTATGAACTTTTTATCGTGCCAATCTTGATCGATAATGTATTTCGTTATCCCAGCAAGCCATACATAATCCGTCCCTTGACTCGGGTGAACAAATATATCAGCACGCTCCGCCATTTCATGTTTACGAAGGTCTGCGACAATTAGTTTTTGTTCATGTAATTTATGAGCACGCTTCACTCTAGTTGCAAGTACAGGATGTCCTTCTGTTGGATTTGCCCCAACAATAATAACAAGACCTGCCTCAGCAATATCTTTCACTGTTCCAGCATCTCCGCCCATACCGACAGTTTTAAATAAACCGTCTGTTGCTGGAGATTGGCAATAACGGGAACAGTTATCTACATTATTTGTTCCATATATTTGACGAGCTAGTTTTTGCATAAGATAGTTTTCTTCATTTGTTACTTTCGAAGAAGAAATAAACCCAAACGCATCGCTACCATACTCTGATTTAATATGTTGCATATTAGATGCAACAACTTCAAGAGCCTCTTCCCATGAAGCCTCAACAAACATATCCCCTTGGCGAATTAACGGCTTTGTAATACGCTCTTCACTGTTCACAAAGTCCCATCCGAATTTTCCTTTTACACATGTGGAAATACCATTAACCGGTGCATCTGAAACAGGTTGCACTTTTAAAATTTGACGATCTTTCGTCCATACCTCAAATGAACAACCTACACCACAAAATGTACAAACTGTTTTTGTCTTATTAATTTTCGTCTTACGCATCGCGGACTCTACTTCTGAAACTGCTAAAATACTGCTATATCCAGGCTCTACATCTTTTACAAAATCAATCATTGGATTTAGCACATCTGGTTTTAAACCAGTCATAAATCCAGCTTCTCCTAGCATCGTTTTTTCCATTAATGCATTACAAGGACACACTGTTACACATTGCCCACAACTAACACAAGACGAGTCATTTATACTCACACCATCGTCCCAAATAACACGTGGACGGTCTAAACTCCAATCAATCGATAAAGTTTCATTTACTTGTAAATTTTGGCATACTTCTACACACTGCCCACAAGCAATACATTGATTTGGATCGTATCGATAGAATGGATGCGACGTATCCACTTCGCATGCACTTACTTTCGGTTCATATGGATATTTCTGTTCTTCAATCTCCATCATATGTACTGTATTATGGACTTTACAGTTACCATTATTATTATCACATACTGTACAATACAATAAATGATTCTCTAATATTCGATCCATCGCTTCAGTTTGTGCTTCCTTTGCACGTTCCGATTGCCTCTCAATATGCATGCCATCTTCCAACTTCGTCGAACAGGCACGTAGTAAACTTCCATTCACTTCTACAATACATGTATCACAAGTTTGAATAGGATCTACCTCTGGTACATGACAAATTTGAGGATGTTCTAAATTACTTTCGTTAAACAATTGGAGTATCGTCTTTTCACCTGATACGAAAAATTCTTTACCATCAACGGTTACACGGACTGTCTGTTCTGTCATAGTTTCCCCTCTCCTTACAACTAACTGTACAACACAATTATGAATCCGTTTTCATAATTGTGTTGTACATATTTTTGAAGCGCCCTGTTGAAATACTTTCCTTTGGAAGTCGATTCTAGATGTTATAAGGTATAACTACGAAAGCTTGAAAATGTCGCTATTCTACAAATCTATTATATCGTACATATACAATAATAACCAAAATAATCTGCCATCTTCTTGTTAGTAGATGCTTTTGTTTTTTCGATGTTTTATGATAAATATGGAGAAAAATACATATAAAGGGGAATTTAATATGGGGTCTATTCAAGAAACATATACAATTGTACGTTATCAATCTGGTACATTTTCAAAACAAACCGATGAGGTTGTTACGGAATCTCCTATTACAATTAAATTAAATAGCGAAGAATACGTAACAGTTGTATGCACTCCTAATTACATTGAAGATATGGTAACCGGTTTTTTAATTTCTGAAGGAATTATTTCTTCTTATAAAGATATTGAAGAATTATGGATCCAAAAAGAAAACGGAATTGTCCATGTAAAATCATCAAAAATTAATCCGCTCTATCAAACTTTATATAATAAACGGTACGTAACTTCTTGTTGCGGGAAAAGTAGACAAGGTTTTGTTTTCGTCAACGATGCAGCAAAAGCAAAAAAGTTACATGATATACATATAACTATTACTCCGGAAGAATGTTTTCACCTAATGACTTCCTTACAACAATCTTCAACTACATTTCGCCAAACGGGTGGTGTGCATAATACCGCTTTATGTGATCGAAATAACATTCTTTTATCAAGAATGGATATCGGAAGACATAATGCGCTAGATAAAATATACGGTCATTGTTTACGAAACAATATCTCTGTTCAAGGGAAAATCATTGCGTTTAGCGGACGCATCTCATCTGAAATTTTGTTAAAGGTTTCAAAAATAGGTTGCGAAATTGTTCTATCTAAATCAGCTCCAACTAAACTAGCATTGCAACTCGCCCACGATTTAGGTATTACCGTAGTAGGATTTATTCGAAATGGATCTTGCAATATTTATACACATCCGGAACGAATCGATGGCTACAAAATAAACGATTGAATACGTAAAAGAAAGTGAAAATTTAATCAGTGGAGGGTTTTCCCTCCCCACTGATTATTAGCCCAACCAATCGGGCTTTTACGGGCAATCCGAATCCCACGAATAATTGGATAAAAATTACTCCTTTACAAAGTGGGAATTTTAGTTATAAAAATGTAACATATTAAAACCTTGAATAGTTAATAAAGTTAATATATAATTTCATTACATAAAGTGAAACTATAATCAGTGGGGGGTTGTTCATCCCCCACTGATTATTAGCCTTCAGCAATCGGGCTTTTACGGGCAGCAGGGCTCCCACCTAACTTCTTTGCTCCAGCCGAATTTTGAGGTGAGAGTTTTACTGCCCGCAAATAGCGGGATAAATAAAATGAAAACATAGTAGCATAATCTTTTCATTCTTTTACAAATTAAGAAAGAATAGTCACAGAATACATTTAACTAAACTTAATCTTACAAAGTTAATGAATTAAATTTGAATCAATCTAGGAGGTTACAACTATGGAAATTCGCTTATTAACAACAGAGGATGCAGAAATTTATTTGAAAGTGTGTATGGAAGGTTTAATGAAAAACCCTGAGGCTTTTAGCTCTTCTTATGAAGATGTTCTTAAACAGGAAAACCCTGTCGCTGCTATGGCAAAGCGATTAAGCAATCCGGATAAGTATACTCTAGGTGTCTTCAAAGATAATGATTTAATCGGTATTGCTACTCTAGAAACAAAGCCATTTATTAAGCAAGAGCATAAGGCAAAAATCGGCTCAGTTTTTGTTTCTCCAAAAGCGCGTGGCCTCGGTGCAGGACGAGCTTTAATTAAAGCGATTATTGAAAATGCCGATAAATTACATGTAGAACAGCTTATGCTTGATGTTGTCGCTGATAACACTGCTGCAAAAAAATTATATGAGTCCCTCGGCTTCCAAACTTACGGTGTGCAAGAACGGTCCTTAAAACATAATGGCCAATATTGGGACGAAGAGCATATGGTTTTATTCTTAAATAATTAACATTTTAATATAATTTTTCAAAAGCATCTTCTTATTAATTAAGATGCTTTTTTCATTACAACAATGTAATCTTCATGTCACCTTTATCGATCGTTCCAATCCTTTCCATTCGTTATACTAAAAATATAAAGTGAAACTTTACTCAGTCGAAGTCTTTACCTCCACTGAGTATTAGCCCTCACCAATCGGGCGTTTATGGGCAGCCCGACTCCCATCTAACTTCTTCACATCCACTGAATTTTGAGATGGGAGTCTTACTGCCCCCAAATAGCTTGATAAAGTGAAACTTCACTCAGCGAGGAGGATCCGTCTCCCGCTAATTATTAAATGAACGTATAGCATGCAATTGATATGTAGAGGAGAATGTAACGTGAAACAAAACAAACAAGCTATCTTTTTAATATTTGCTACAGCAATTGTAACTTCTGGACTGGCAATTCTACCCTGGTTTATTATATAGAACACATTAAAAAAGCTTATTGCTTCTTAAGAAGCAATAAGCTTTTTTTCTATTATAAAATCCCGAAAAATTTATTTACACAACTTATCATAATAAGCATAGATACCGCAACACACATTACAATCGCATTACGATCTTGCTTTTCTTTTTGTAAACGTTCTACTTTTTTACTCATGTGTACAATCCCCTTTATATTAAAAAAAGTGTGAGATAGGAAATTTTTCTTATCCGATGCGAGGTGAATACGAAAACCCTCTCTATCTCACATACACAATAGAATGGAATTGTCATTTTATAAATAAAATGACATGACGTTATGTCGCAACATAGGGTATTTGTGTCGCTACGTTTTCTATTATAAAAAATAGTTGTGCAAAACTAGTGCATTTTTTATGTCAATTGCCCTGATTGAAAAAATCAGCCATCCATTCAATCACATAAAAAGAGTTTTTTATTATTTTCATGTAAACTATACAAGTAGAATGAATAGTTTGGGGTGCACAAGATTATGGTGAAAATTTTATTAGTAGACGATGAAGAACGTATGTTACGATTGTTAGATCTGTTCTTAAGCCCTCGTGGCTATTTTTGTATGAAAGCTACTTCTGGCCTTGAAGCGCTAGAATTAATCGAACAAAAGGACTTCGATATTATTTTATTAGATGTTATGATGCCGAATATGGATGGGTGGGATACTTGCTATCAAATCCGTCAAATTTCCAACGTTCCAATTATTATGCTAACAGCTCGCAACCAAAATTATGATATGGTCAAAGGTCTGACTATGGGAGCAGATGACTACATTACAAAACCATTCGATGAGCATGTATTAGTCGCGCGAATCGAGGCTATATTACGTCGCACAAAGAAAGATGGCTTTGTTAGCTTCAATGGTATTGAGTGGGATAAAACAAAACATACTGTTACAGTTTATGGTGAAAGAATCTCACTAACTCCTATTGAATTCTCGTTACTTGGACTATTTTTACAAAATATAAACCGCGTTTACAGCCGTGATGATTTAATTGAAAAAATTTGGGGATATCAAACAGACATCGAATACAGAACTATCGATTCACATATTCGTAATATCCGTGATAAATTACGCAAAAAAGAATTTCCAGTTGAAGATTACTTAGAAACCGTCTATAAAGTCGGATATAAATGGAAAAGTGAATAATTACTTTAATCAGTGGGGATGGATAAAACCCCACTGGTTAAAGTTTCACTCTATATGAAATAAGGTATGGTGAGAAAATGAGCAAACTTTCCCTTAAAGTTGGGACATACTTTTTAATATTAGCTTTATGTATTGAGACAATTGCTTTCGTATCTTTTTATAAAAGTCTTTCAAAAATGCGTGTTGAAGAGGAAACCGTTGCTCTATTAGAGAAAGGAAATCGCTATCGTGATACGATTGAACGGCGTGCCAAATGGAATGAATACGCTCAGCAAAAAAAACATGCTGAACGTTTCAAACGCCCTGAATCCCCCGATTTCTCTATTGAACATGCGGCTGAAGATTTAATGGAAACAGAAGCACTTACTAATTCTGATATAGCTATCGTTATAACTGATAGTAATGGCAAAATTACATCTGCCTCAGAAACAGTTACAAAAGATATGCAAAAACACCTTCATTGCAAAACACCACCTGTTACAAGAGATGGCTTAATAGTAGAAAAGAACTGGAAAAACTCAAAATCCATTTCAACAGTAAGCCCAATTAAAATAAAAGACTTTAACGGTAACTTACATATGTTCTTAAAAACATCCTTCTTAGAAAATATGTTAATGAGACTCATGAATCAGTTCATTATCGTTAGTGTTTTAACATTAATTTTAACAACTATTTCTGTCTTTGTTTTTTCTCGAGTTATTACGGATCCTCTTATAAAAATGAAAAGAGCAACAGAAAAAATTTCAAAATTAAATAAACCAATTAAATTAGGCATTAAGCGTAATGATGAACTTGGCAGTTTAGCTAAAACCATTGAAGAATTATCTAACGAGCTGACTTATATGAAAAAAGAACGAAACGAATTTCTCGCTAGTGTAGCGCATGAATTACTAACTCCATTAACCTATATGAAAGGTTATGCAAAGGTAGCAAAAAGAGATTCTCTAACGAAAGAAGAACGTGAAGAATACTTACAAATCATTGAGGATGAAACGGATAGTGTAACCGATCTCGTACAAGATTTATTTATGCTTGTACAATTAGAGCAACACCAGTTTGTTATAAAAAAACAAAAAGTAATTCTTAAACCATTTTTAGAACGAATGGTTGAAAAAACAAAAACAACATTAACAAACAAACAAATGCAACTACATGTACATTGCAAAGATGATTTAGAAGTTTGCATAGACGAAAGACGTATGGAACAAGTTATGTTAAATTTATTACACAATGCTTATCAACATTCACCAGAAAACACTTCTATAATAATACGTGTACTAACCAGTGCGAATACTTTTACAATAAGTGTACAAGATGAAGGTGAAGGTATTCCAAAAGAAGATATCCCACATGTTTTTGATCGCTTTTACCGTGTCGATAAATCCAGAACACGAGCTACAGGTGGAAAAGGTATCGGACTGGCTGTTGCAAAAGAAATTGTAGAACTTCATAATGGTTCTATTGAAGTTAAAAGCGAATTAGAAGTCGGAACAGAATTTATAATTGAATTACCATTTGTATAATATATGCGTGAAATCACCAGTAGCAGTCAACACTACTGGTGCTATTTTATTTATAAAACCAACTATTATAAGCTAAGCTTTTGAAATTATTCTTATTTCAATATAAAATATAGGTATAACTGTCAAAGATTTGGAGGGTGATACAATTGGATATCCATGTATTAACAAAAGACGAAGCAGAAATTTACTTAGAACTTCGAGTAGAAGGATTAAAACAAAATCCGGAAGCTTTCAGCTCTTCTTATGAAGATATTATTAATAAAGAGTGTGCTATTGAATATAAAGCCCAAAAATTAGCACAAGATGAGAACTATACACTAGGTGCATTTAAAGATGGCACTTTAATCGGAGTTGCAACACTGGAAACGAAACCATATGTAAAACAAGAACATAAAGCAAAAATCGGTTCAGTATACGTGTCTCCAAAAGCACGCGGACTTGGAGCGGGAAAAGCACTTATTAAAGAATGTCTTGAGCTTGCTAAATCTTTAGAAGTAGAGCAAGTTATGCTTGATGTTGTTGTCGGAAACGATGGTGCAAAAAAACTTTATGAGTCATTAGGCTTTAAAACATTTGGCGTGCAAGAACGTTCATTAAAATATAACGGACAATATTGGGATGAAGAGCATATGGTTCTTTTCCTAGATGAAGAAAAGTAATAAAAAAACATCCTCCATTTATGAGGATGTTTTTTTACTTTCTTGTAAACCATGCTGTATATAATAATTGAATGGCCTCTTCAATTTCTTCCTCTAATAAAGTCGCAAATCCAAGCAATACTGTACTTTTGGGAGAAGTCCCTTCCTTATAGTATATCGAAGCAGGATACACTTTAATACTCCTTTCAGCTGCAGCTTCCATTAATTCTTTCTCTTCCATCCCATTATGCACTTTTAATAAAATATGTAGGCCGGAATCTTCCCCTATTACTTCAATGCGATTAGAAAAATATTTTTCTAATACCGAAACAAAACGGTCTCTCTTCTTTCGGTACACAACACGCATTTTATGAATATGTTTTTCCCAATGCCCGTCATTTAAAAATTTCCTAATGATCTCTTGATCTATTCTTGAAACGCTTTGTGTGTAAAATAAATATTGCTCTTGATACTGCTTAATGAGGGATTTTGGCAACACCATATAACTCATCCGTAATGATGGCAATAGCGCTTTAGAGAGCGTCCCCATATAAATTACTTTCCCATCTCTATCTAACCCTTGCAGCGCTGGAATCGGCTTTCCTGAATAACGGAATTCACTATCATAATCATCTTCAATAATATATCTTCCTTCATCTTTTTTTGACCATTGTAAGAGCTGCATCCTTCTCGTAATCGGCATAATCATCCCGCAAGGAAACTGATGCGAAGGTGTAACAAATACAACATTTGCATGGCTATCAGTTAACTGTGACATACAAATTCCATCTCCATCTAAAGATAACATTTGGACATTTTGTTCCCCTTGCTCAAAAACAACCATTTTCCGGTGGTACCCAGGATTCTCAACTGCATAACGACTTCCCTTTAACAGCTGAAATAACATTTTTACTAATATTTGCGTGCCCGCCCCTATTACAATTTGACTAGCTACGCATCGTACACCTCTAGATTCATACAAATAGCTCGCGATTGCTTCTCGTAAACTTACCTCCCCTTGCGGATGTCCAATAAAAAGTAAATCTTTATTTTCAAATTGCCATACCTCGTTCGTAATTTTTCGATATACATGAAACGGAAAAGTACTAGTATCCACACCCGTTTGAGTGAAGTCAAATTTATACACCTGCTCTTGAAAAGGTACTTCCCCTATTACCTCTTCGCTACCTTCCACATAAATCATTTGCTCGATTTCACATACAAAATAACCTTTTCTAGAAATCGACTCAATATATCCTTCGGCAAGAAGTTGCTCATAAGCTGCCTCTACTGTATTTTTACTTACTTGTAAATATGTTGCTAGCTTCCTCTTAGCCGGTAATTTCGTAAAAGCCGGAATCGTTCCATCTTTAATCTCCTTTTTTATATACTCATACAATTGTACATACAATGCCGTCTTACTATTTGCATTCAAATTAGGCGTTAATTCTAACACAATAACTGACCCCTTTCAAAAACACATAACTGATACTTTTTACAGTACCAGAAGTTCTATATAATTCCTTTTATCATGTAACGCATTAATAATCAAATACTAGAGAGGAGATGCATGATAATGAACAAAAGTAGACGTATTGGACTCATTATGATTATTACAGGAGCCACATTATGGGGATTATCTGGACCGATGATTCAATGGCTATTTCAACATACTAACGTATCATCACTTGATTTTTTAACAATTCGCTTGTTGCTTGCAGGAATATTTATTTTGTCTTTCTTACTAATAAAGAAACAAAACATATTTCAAATTTGGAAACACCCTAGACATTCTATACAGCTTATTATTTTCTCTATTCTTGGCATGCTCGGTGCGCAATACGCCTTTATCGAAACAGTTCATATTAGTAATGCGGTCACAGCAACACTCTTTCAATTTCTAGGCCCTGTTCTTATTACTATTTACGTTGCGTTTGAGCAAAAGAAATTCCCTGCTTCTATGCAAATACTAGCAATTATAACTGCTCTAACAGGGACATACTTTATTATTACAAACGGTTCAATTGAAAATATTGTTTTATCTAAAGCAGCTATTACTTTCGGCCTACTAACAGCGATTGGTTTTGCGTTTTATACCCTTCATCCGGCTTCCCTTATTAAAGAATGCGGAACAACTATAGTAATTGGCTGGGGGATGTTAATTGGAGGGATTGCACTGCTTATTTGTAATCGTTCTTTTGGATGGAATCAGATTTCGCAAACTTTCACACTTCAAACTTTTTCTATGCTTATTCTTATCATTATAAGTGGCACTCTTTCTTTCCTTCTTTATATCGGGAGTCTTAAATATTTAGCAGCAACAGAAACAAGTATTTTATCTAGCATTGAACCACTTGTAGCTGCCATCGTTTCAATCGCTTGGCTTAATGAATCTTTTGGAGCATATCAATTATTAGGCGGAGTATGTATCGTCCTTTCTGTTATTTTCTTAACAATGCCTCAAAAAGAGAGAGAACCAACCTTTTCAACTGAACAAATATAAAGTGAAACTTTAATCAGTGGGGGGTTCCATCCCCCACTGATTATTAGCCCTCACCAATTGGGATAGAAAATGTCAAAAGAGGTCGTACAAAACTTACGACCTCTTTTTATGATTTAAAGGAATTGTCTCGTCTTCTAGCAAATACAATTACACTAACAATAAAAATTAGGAGTGTGGCACTATGAAAAAAATCGGAACTATGCTACTTTTCTCCTTCCTCATTACTGGCTGCGCGCAATCGCAACCCGATTCAACAGCACCTAAAAAAGAAGTAATAGAAACGTCATCCTCTCAAATTAACGCACCTTCCTTTTTTCACCTTAGTGTCTTAAAAGATGTAAATTGGGAAGAAGCACCATCATTCGTAGAAGGAAAAATACCGTTAAAAGGCATTGAAAGAAAAATTGCAATGGCTGATAGCTCTATTATCGCAAATGAGCAAAATGAAATAATGTGGTTCTTCCTGGATCCTGAAATGCCAACTGGAAAACTATCTATTATCGCGTTAAAACAAGGAACTACAACTCCAACACCAGTACTCTTTCAAAAAAAAACCTCCAAACAAACTTGGACTACTTCAAATACAGTCGATACAACCGTAAAGGAACTCCCTCTCGTAATGTCACTACCTTCATCTGGATTATGGGTATTAAACATATATGTGAATGAAAGATATTATGATCAATTTGTAATCAATGCCGAATAAAGTGACAAAACTGAAACACTTCCTTACAACAATGTAATTTCTACGTCACGTACTTCGATAGGTGGATTATCTCACTTCTCTTATACTTAAAGTAAGAAATGACGCAAGGAGAGATGAGAGATGAAAAAAATGATAGAAGTGATCGTAGCAGTAACTGAGGTTTTAATAAATGGTAAACAAGTTGCAATGGAATTAAATAAAGTGAAACTTTATTCAGTGGGGGTTTTCCCCATCCCCCGCTGAATATTAGTTGAACCAATCGGGCTTTTACGGGCAGTGAATCTCCCAACTAACTTCCTTGCATCCACTGAATTTTGAGTTGGGAGTCTTACTGCCCGTTAATGCGGGATAAATAATGAAAGGGGCTTGAATAAATTTACACTTCTTCATTATTTTGATTTCTTATCTCAAAAAAAGCAGTGCCTTTTTAAGGCGCTGCTTTTGACTATTTATAACTTGGCATTTTCGTAATCTGTGCCACTCCTGAATCGATGGCTGCTTTCGCTACTACTTCTGCAACACTTGGAACAACTCTTTTATCTAATGGATTTGGAATTACATAATTCGCATTACGCTCTTCGTCCGTAATTATGTTAGCGATCCCATATGCTGCTGCTAATTTCATCTCTTCTGTAATATCAGTCGCGCGTACGTCTAATGCACCACGGAATATACCAGGGAACGCTAATACATTATTTACTTGATTTGAATAATCAGAACGACCAGTTCCAACTACAGCAGCTCCAGCCTCTAATGCATCTTCTGGGAATATTTCTGGAATTGGATTCGCCATTGCAAACACAATTTGTTTCTCGTTCATCGTCTGTATAAGTTCTTTCGTTAATACGTTTGGAGCAGATACACCGATGAAAATATCAGCTTGATGAATCGCTTCCTTTAATGTTCCACGTACATATTCTCGATTTGTCTTCTTTGAAACTTCGATTTGCGCTTCGTTCATCCATGTTTCACCTTCACAAACAATACCTTCTAAACTAACTAACGTAATGTGTTTTGCGCCAGCTTTTAATAATAATTTTCCAATTGCAATTCCTGCCGAACCCGCACCGTTAATAACAATTTTCACATCGTCCATTTGTTTACTTACAACTTTTAGTGCATTAATAACAGCTGCTAAAACGACAATAGCCGTCCCATGTTGATCATCATGGAATACAGGAATATTCGTTTCTTCTTTTAATCGTCTTTCAATTTCAAAGCAACGTGGTGCTGCAATATCTTCTAAATTAATTCCTGCAAATGTAGGCTCTAAATTTTTAACAAGGGTAACGATTTCATCCACATCAGTCGTCCCTAAACATAACGGGAAAGCATCTACATTCGCAAACTTTTTAAATAAAATACTTTTCCCTTCCATAACAGGCATAGCCGCTTTCGGTCCAATATTCCCTAAACCAAGTACTGCAGTTCCATCTGAAACAACTGCAACCATATTACCACGTGCTGTATAGTCATAAGCTGTTTCCTCATCTGCCGCAATTGCTTTACAAGACTCTGCTACCCCCGGTGTATAAGTCAAACTTAAATCGTCCGCTGTATTCACTTCTACTTTACTTGTAATTTCAATTTTCCCTACTAATTCTTTATGCAATAACAATGATCTTTCATTAATTTGTTTTTCTAACATACTTATAATCTCCCCTTAATTTGACAAGCTAGCTATATGAATATAGCTAGCTTGTTTGATCATGAAAACATTTTTAATAAAATTGTCGCTGTTACAACCATTGCTGCCCCACCTAAACGCGTTGAAATTTGTGCGAACGGCATTAATTCCATACGATTTGAAGCTGATAAAATAGCAACATCTCCAGTTCCACCTAAACCACTATGACATCCAGTTACAATCGCTGATTCAACTGGATACATTTTCATCACTTTCCCTACAAGAAAACCTGACGCTACCATTGTAAGAACAACCGATGCGCACACAACAACATATCCTACCGAAAGAACTGCTGCTACGTCTTTTAACGGAATATATAGCAATCCTAACCCGACCATTAACGGCCAAGTTAAATTCTTTGAAATAAATTTATATAAATGGAATGCTCCTTGCTCCATTTTTGCTGGCATTAATTTAAAGTATTTCACAAGTGCTGCTGAGAAAATCATAATGATTGCCCCAGGAATACCGATGAACTTAGAAGCAAATCCTCCGAAGATGAAGAACGTACATGCAATTAATAAACCTGCTCCCATTAATGAGAAGTCAATTGGCTTCTCTGTATTTTGTTCTTTTAATAAATCTGCTTGATTGTCTGTTTTCACTAATACACCGTTACCACTAAGCTCCGGTTTCTTCTCACCTAAACGCTTCATATACCCTGCACTCACGATTGCAAACATATTCCCAATAATAGCTGCCGGAATAAGCTGTGATACAAATGTTGCTGATGATTCGTTTAAAATATCGCTGTAAGCTAGTGACAATGGTAAAATCCCTTCTCCAATACCACCACTCACAATAGGTACAATGATAAAGAAGAATGTCTGCTTCATTTCAAATCCAAATAGTGAGCCGACTAATAAGCCTACTGCTACAGAAGCTAACGTTCCTACTACTAAAGGAATAAACATGCGAACGAAACCTTGTACTAACACTTTCCGGTTCATTCCTAAAATACTTCCAACTACTAAACAAGAAATATATAAATATAAAAAGTTCGATTTTTTCATTAACATAGTGGCAGCTTCCATTGAAGCTGGATTCATCCAGTTAAAAAATACAAGTAACGATGGAATAAATAATGAGAGAATTGCTGGACCACCGATATTTTTTAATATTGGAATTCTCATTCCAATATCACCTAAGAAAATACCCATGATCATAATAACTGCAAAACCACCAATCATATCTGCTGGTAATTTATTATATACAGATGCTCCATAAATAATAGCAGCCAATACTACATATAACGGTAAAGGTATAACACCGATTTTAACGTTCATAATTTTAGAAGCGAAAGATTCATTTTTCAATTCATTGCCTTCAGAAAATGATACCGCTTCCACATTCTTTTGAATTCCCATATGGCACCCCCTTGTTTTCTTAATAACAATATTAAAACGCTTTCAATATTAAGAATAGTTTTTGTAAGTTTTGTAATTGGTTTTGTAATTAAAAAAAGTATAAGCGACTTATAATAAGCCGCTTATACGTAAAAGTCTATTTTATTCCGGTCAATACACCTTAATTTACTCACCGGTCTTCCCACATTTTGATACACCATTTCATTCTCTAATACTCCGATTTCAGTCAAAAACATTACATACTTTCGAATAGAAACTCTCGAAACCCCTACTAATTGCGCCATTTCATCAGTTGTAAATGCTTGTCCATTAAGCGATTCGATTTTCTGCCAAATTAGTTGCAACGTTTGCTTTGTTAACCCTTTTGGAAGCTCTTTAGTAACAAGAGCCTCTCTTTTGTCTTTTTGTAAAATTAGTGAATCTAGTTCCGATTGACTAATTTTTTGTTGTTCTTTCATGAAAGTAAATTTTTCTCGATACACCGTTAATGCTTCCTTAAAGCGTTCAAATGTAAATGGTTTAATTAAATAGTCTACAACTCCATATTGTAATGCTTTTTTAATACTTCCCATATCATGTACAGCTGAAATCATCATAATATCAATTTCTTTTTCTTGATTTCGAATATACATTAAAAGCTCAAATCCAGTCTCCTCAGGCATAAAAATATCAAGTAATATGAAGTCTACTCGTGACTTCTCTAACACTTCTATCGCTTCTTTAACTGAGTTAACTGCATGGACAAGTTCAAACCCTCCCACTTGCTCTAAATAGAGTGTATTTAACATCGCAACCATCGGATCATCTTCTACAATTAAAACTTTAATCATATTTGCTTCTCATCCCTACCTTTAGGTATTTCAATTGTTATCGTTGTTCCCTCTCCTAATAAGGAGGAAATGTCAATCTCCCCATTTATTCGCTGTATACTTTCTTTTACAAGATACAAACCATAACCGCGATTATCCCCTTTTGTGGAATAACCTTTTGTAAATAATGCATCCACTGCGTCTTCTTCTATACCTTTCCCCGTATCTTGCACTGTAATAGTTAATGCATTCTGATATTGTATCCCAACTTCAACTTGTTTCTTTTTGCAATGTATCACTGCCTCTAATGCATTATCTATTAAGTTCCCTACAATCGTAATAAGTTCATGAGTAATACTTTCATCATATATTTCCGGCAAGTAAGAATCTTCACTTATAATTAACTTTATATTTTTCTCCCTAGCATAGCTAAGTTTACCTAGTAAAAAACCAGCAAATACTGGACTTTTTATTCTTTTCATAACCCCACCAATTTCATATTGATGCTCTGATACCATGCCGCTTATATACTTTTGTAATTCTTCATATTGTTTCATATGTGTAAGCCCTAATACGACATGCATCTTATTCATAAACTCATGAGATTGTGCCCGTAATGCTTCCGCATATAGCCTAATACCAGTTAGTTCCTCGGCTAGTTTTCTAATCTCTGTTTTATCACGAAATGTTGCAATTGCGCCAACTATTTCTCCTTTTACATATAAAGGAACACGATTCGTCACAATCGTAATTCCATAAATATTTTGTTCTTCGTTTAATTGTACCTCTCCCGTTTGCAACACTTCTTTTATACGCGAATTTGGCATATACAACTCAACATCTTTACCAATAAAATCTTCTTCCAGTCCACTTTTTTTAAATAGCCGTTTCGCTTCATTATTAATTAATGTTACTCTCGCCTCTTTATCTACAGCAATAATGCCTTCTTTTACAGATTGTAACATCGTATTTCTTTCTTCAAGAATTTTCGCTATCCTGTGCGGCTCAAGACCGAATAAACTTTTCTTTATATGCCTAGCTAGCAATATTGCTCCTATAAGTCCGACTAATACTCCAACTCCGACACCGATATAAATAATATGTCTACTTTCCTTAACTCTCTCTTTTACATTATCTGCCGAGATACCAACGGCCACCGCGCCAAGTTGTTCACCTGTTTCAGAAAATATAGGTACAAACACTCGCATTGAAATACCTAAAGTTCCTTCTGCTAGCGATACATGTTCCTTTCCTTTCAATGCAGGCCCTTCATCTCCCCCAATAAAATGATGACCTATTTTTTGAGGATCTGGATGTGATTTTCTTATTCCATTCATGTCCATAACTACAATAAATTGAACACCTGTGTTTTTTAATATTCTATTTGTATACGTTTGAATTGCAGAAGTATCTGCTTTCCCAATCAAACCATCGATTACAATCGAATCATTCGCCACAATATGTGCAATTGTTTTCGCTTTCTCTGCCTGGCTATCCTCCGTTGTCCGCTCTACATTATGACTAATTAATATATCTGTAACAAGTAAAGAAAAAATTACAACTGTACAAACTAACAATGTAATCGTTTTCCATAAATTCCATAGTCTTTTTCTTTTTTTCATCCCGTTAATGACTCCCCTAATTACTGAATATAAAAATAAATAAGGTGATATTATTTTCACCTTACTTATTTGCTGTTATTATACTTTAAATTTACTAGTCATTGCTTGTAGTTCTTCGGCCATCTCAGCTAAGTTTTGCGAAGCCGAACTAATTTCTTTCATCGAATTTACTTGTTCTTCTGTTGAAGCTGCAACACTTTGCATACTAGCTGTATTTTCTTCTGCAGCCGCTGCAATTTCATCAATAGCGTTTTTCACTTCATTTGCATCTCCAGCGATTCTCTTCGTTGTTTCTACCATTTGATTAACTTGAGAAACAATATGAGTAGTAAAACTTAAAATTTCTGTAAAACTTACTTTCGTTTTTGTTACAACATCTAAGCCTTGTTGGACTTCCCCACTCACATTATCCATTGCCTTAACAGTATGTTCAATATCAGCCTTAATTTCTGCAATTAAATTTGCAATCTCTCCAGATGATTCTCCTGATTGCTCTGCTAATTTTCTAACTTCATCAGCTACAATAGCAAATCCTCTTCCCTGCTCACCTGCTCTTGCCGCCTCAATAGCCGCATTTAAAGCTAATAAGTTCGTCTGAGTAGCAATATTTTGAATTGCTTCAGAAATAGCTCCTACCTGCTTTGATTTCTCATCAAGAAGTTTAATAATAGCATCTGACTGGGATACCGACCTAGAAATAGACTGCATTTGTTTTGGCGGTTTGATATGAAACACCACCGATAATAAGTCCTGGTATAGTTAAAATAATAAAAAATGAAATGATTAATTTTTTCTTGATACTCATACATTTAACCCAGTTAAATATATTTTGCATAATAAACCTCCTTTGTGTAATGTGAATACTTGTGTAATTTTATACAAGCAACATACATAAAACAATATATAACGATAACATGTAATCCTTTCGTCAATTATGCATTTTTACATATTCACTGCTTCTAGGTATTTTAATGATAAAAATAAAAGAACTTTAGCATTATATATGGCTAAAGTTCTCTTGTTTCTTAACAACTTTTATTCAAAAAAACACATCCTACAAAATTCCTCTTATAATTCCTTAAATCTCTATCCTTCACCTTATAGCTATATTGTTAAAACTCTCCGTCCTAATTTATTTAGAGCTCTTTATATAACTAATTGCCTGACTCCCCATCTGTACCCACGCCTTTTCAAAATCTTCTCTCGATACACTGATATTCGGGCTTTCATTAAGTGGATCTTGAATATATACAGACTCCTTATCATATCCAACAAGAACAACACAATGTTCATTATAAGTAATGGAAACATCTCCACCATTTGTTTCCCATATAGTGAATTCATCCTCATCTAGTGGGGCATATGTTGCATTTGTAATCATGACTACCGGTTGTCCTGATTTTACACTCTTATAAATTTCTTCTATACTTTTTCCTGTTAAATCTATAGCTTCATTCGGTAAATATTTTTTTGCTAATTGAAAAAGCGGTCCATGATATACACCGTATCCCGATTCAGAAAACGTATAAATGTTCCCCACAAATCCTTCATTCGGATTTCCTCTTACACCATCGTCTAAAAAATCTACCTTTTTGATGTCACTCGCTAATTTCATCTTATCTATAGAAACACCCGCATATTGTAACATCATCGCTAAACTTGTTACTTCGCAGCCTCTATCTAACTCTGGTAACTGCTGAATTAAAGGCACATTTGATAACATGACTTTTTCATTGTTATTACTAAACTCTATTCGTTTTTGACTTTGTATACTTGAAAATAGTAACCCCTTTACTTTCTCCACATACTTTGTAATTCCATTTGTATATGCACCCCATATCCCTATACAAAATACGGCCATACATATATACCACTTCCATTTTCGTATCACCCTCACGCCCTTTTAATTCGTTAAATACGAATAAAACGCATCAGCATCTGTTTGAACCATAGGAACAAACTTAAGCTCTTTTCCCTTTTCAGGTTGTTCAAGATTTATCTTCTCCGCTAAATCTTGAATATTCAAATTCGCTCTATCCATACCCAGCTCATCTGCTATTTCTATTACCTTTTGCTCATTTATTTCTCTTAATACTTGATATATATCTTTGCCATATAAATCAATATGATATTTTTTTGCTTCTTCCTGTACTTTTTGTTCGTACACTTCTTGTGCTAACTCTTCCATCTCTTTTCCTTGTTGAGCAATACCTAGCTTTTCTGCCTCTTCTTTAACTTTCGTGCCGTAGATTTCTTCCGCAATGTCTTCTATTTCTTTTCCTTCAGTTGAAACACCAAGCTTTTCTGCTTCATTATTAATTTTAATCTTATTAATTTGATCAATTAAACTTACAATCGACGTATTCTCTATAGATATTCCTAATTTTAACGCTTCTTGCCTCACTTTTGTTTCATAAATTTCTTCTGAAAGAATTCCAACATCTTTTCCTTCTACCGAGATACCTAATTTTTCTGCTTCTCTTCCTACTTCCGTTTCATGAATTTCCTTTTCTAACGTAATTTGTTCTTTCCCATCCGTTTCAATGCCTAACTTTTCTGCTTTTTCTTCTGTATGCATTGCATGTATTTTCCCATCATTTAATTGTTCTTTACTACGCTGCGTGTAATCTGTCTTTCCTTTTTTCATTCCAGAAGGAGAGGCACCCCCTAATATACTTAAACTCATTACTCCAATAGTGAATACCGTCATCATTTTCTTTTTCAAGACTTCTTCCTCCCTCTCACGCTTTCTTTTCCCAGCTTTCCCATAATTTTTTTTATACTATACATAAACTTCATCTCTGTTAGAAATAACCTTATGATTTATCCAGTTCATTCAAAAAAACTTACAACTTTTCTTTCCATCACAAGTTTCCATTATGTAATACATGATACAAGTTGTTTCTTAACTTTCCCTTAAAAAAAAGACGACCTTGTAAAAACAAGATCGTCTTCTCACTTATATTCTTTGGTTTTTAGGGAAAATCACTTCAAAACAAGTTCCTTCTCCCCATTTGCTCTCTACCGATATTTTTCCATAATGCTTTTCTACAATCCAATTAGCGATTGAAAGACCTAACCCCGCTCCTTCTGATGGACTTCTTGCTTTATCTCCTTGATAAAAACGATCAAATAACTTTGGAATATCCACTTCTTTAACTCCTATCCCGTTATCCTTCACTTGTATGCGAATCGAACTACTCGTTTGCATACAAGTAATTTGAATATGTCCACCTTCATTCGTATACTTCATTGCATTATCTAGCAATATGACCATCAATTGATGAATTCTCTCTCTATCGCCAATAAACGATATGTCACGTTCTACTTTTAATATCATCTCTTTTTCTTGATAAGAAGCAATCTCTTTATATGGATCTACTATTTCTTCTAACAATTTATCCACTTCAAATGTTTTCTTATCCATCTCGATTTGATTAGAATCCGAACGTGCTAACAATAATAAATTGTTAACTAGTTTTGATAGCCGTCTACATTCCTTTGAAATTGTAGAAATATCCATCGCCTTTTCTTCTATCGTCGCAGATGGTGACTGGAATAATACATCTGTTTTTGATTGAATAACCGCAAGTGGTGTTCTTAATTCATGCGATGCGTCCGAAACGAACTGCTGCTGTTTCTCCCATGAATTTTGAATCGGTATGAGTGCTCTACCCGCTAGGAAAAAGCCGATTCCTATTGCACATAGACTTCCTATGCTGCAACCTATAACGAGAATTAAAAATAAAGTATTTATCATTTCTTTTTCGGCTGTTGTATCGCGTACGATTTGCACAATTTGTCCGTCATCCTGAAACGCTAATGTTCTGAAATAATGCCCCTTTACTTCTATATCCTGAAGAACTCCTAATTTCTTTGGCGCAAAAGCTGGAATATTCTCTGTAAAAATAGAGAAAAATCTAGGGTTTTTCTCATCCATTGAGATTGTATTTCCCTTCCAGAACAACTTCATGACTCTTGGATCCCCAATTTGAATATTTTTCATGCCTCCCTTTGGAGGATTCTTAGATTTAACCCCATCTTTATATTCAATTATTTTTTCAAATGATTTATCTACTGCACCATAAATTCGATTATATGTGTATAAATAAATTATACTGCCTAATACCCCAATTAATACGATAAAAACTAATGAATTTACTATAGTCAAACGAATGCGTGTTTTTTGAAACATACTTCCCTTTTTCATTGTTCTTTTAATATATATCCAATACCACGAACAGTTTGAATATCTTTCTGATAACCGAATGGTTCTAATTTTTTACGTAAATGATGAACATACACTTCTACTATGGCTACTGTTGTATCCGAATCAAATCCCCAAACACGATCGAAAATTTGTTCACGCATTAAAATCTTCCCGCTATTTTGAATGAGGTACTCTAGTAGCTCGTATTGTTTTAATGTCAGCTTAATACCTTGTCCATCTACTTGAATGTCTTTATCTTTTCCGAACAATTCAATTCCTTTATAGCGAATGGTCTGCTGTGTTGTTAAACTACCACTTCTGCGTAGTAATGCACGAATTCTCGCTTTTAATTCAGGGGCCTGAAACGGTTTAACAATATAATCATCTCCACCAAAGTCCAACCCTTTCACTCGATCTTCTAAAGAATCCCTCGCTGTCAAAAACAGGACTGGTGTTTCAATCTTTTCATCACGTATTTTTTGAATCACTTCAAAACCGTCCATTTCTGGCATCATCACATCAAGCAAAATGGCATCATATATATTCTGTAAAGCTAGAAATAATCCATCTTCTCCATTCAATGCTGTATCTACTTCAAATTCATCGCGTAAAATTTGTACGATAGACTCTAATAACGAGGCATTATCTTCTACTACAAGTAAGCGCATATTCTCACCTTCCACAATCTATTTCAACTCTCTTTATTATTGCATCTCTTCTCTTCATAACGAAATAATGTAATCATATTATGTAATTTCATTTTCAACTATTTCCTTCTAAAGTTTTGCTCGATATAAAATTTTGAACCTTTATTATAAAGGCTCTTTCTTAAATTTTGCTTAATAAAAAATTGAAAGAAATAAGATTCCTCTTATCTCTTTCAATTTTTTACTACATATACCTTTTTACTTGGCAACTCCAAACAATTTAACTGACCACCATACACAGCCCCGCCATCAATTCCAATAATACGATTACTACCAAAATACACTCCGCAATTCTCACTACCATGAAGCGTTTTTGTTTCCGTATGGCCAAATACAACAACCTTTTCGCCGCTATATCCATTATGAAATTCATTACGGATCCACATTAATGTATATGGTTCAGATTCAGAAACTCGGTTCATCGGCTCAACACCAGCATGTACAAAGATATACTCTTCTGTTTCAATGTAATGATCTAATTCTTGAATAAACGTTACATGTTCCTCTAATATATGAGATTGTAAAATCGGTTTTTGGAAGTTTTCCTCATTAACCGCAATGTCTTCTTCTACAAATCCATAGCTATATAACGTTTTATCTCCACCATTCCTTTTTACCCAATGGTTCCATGAACGTTCCTCATCAGTCGTTAACGCCTTGATCATCATATCTTCATGATTGCCCTTTAGAACGAGGGCTCCCTCTTCTGTTAACTCTTTTACCTTTTCAATTACTGCACGCGCATTTGGACCACGATCTACATAATCCCCTAATAAAATCAATTGATCCTGTCTTGCATCGTATTGAGCTTCTTCCAATAACTGTTCGAACTTTTCTATTTCTCCATGAATATCACTAATAACAAGTATTCTCTTCATTTCTTCTCCTTCTTTCTAAACCATTCTCTTTCTAATTATAGATTAAAATGAAGGAAATTTCTGAATACTAATCCGAAATAGTATTTATTACAAATAAAACTATTATCCTTACAACACTGTAAGTCTCTTGTCATCCAATTCGATAGTTGCAATCACTATATTTCTTTATACTAAAAGTAAGAAATGAAACAAAAAACAAGGAGAGATGAGATATGAAAAAAGTGATGGAAGTTGTAGTAGCAGTGGCAGAGGTTTTCGTAAATGGTAAACAAGTTGCAATGGAGTTAAACAAATAATGAAAAGGACAATATTCTTTCTAGACCCTTTACTCATATAAAATAGATAAGAATTCATCATTTCTTTGATCCCTTATCTCCTTATAAAGAAAGCCGTATCCCTCATAAGGATACGGCTTTCTCTTATTTTTGATTCGTACGAGCTGAAATACTAATTGCTCTATCTGTTGTTTTTGCAGCTTCATCTAACGCTTCTTTACTATTTTTCCCGTCATACATTGCTTCTAATGCTTTTACGACTGCATCTCTTGATTCTGGGAATACACTAATTAATGCACCTTGAGTTGCTGGAGATTGCTTCGTTGCTTGTAATTGCTCTACCGTTACTTTTAACTGCGGATACTTTTCATACTGCTCTTTTACTAACGGCTCATTATATGCATCTGGATTAATTGAGAAATATCCTGTTGCAGTATGCCATTTTGCTTGTACATCTGGCTTCGTTAAATATTTCATAAAGTCCCAAGCACCTTGCTGCGTTTCTTCTGAAACCATATTCGTCATCCATAATGATGCACCGCCAATAACAACACCATTTTGTTTCGAATCTTCTGGATACGGAATATACGAAACGCCTACATTAAACTTAGATGCATCAATTAAATCACGAACACCAGCTGAAGAATCTAAATACATAGCAACTTGTCCAGACTGAAACGCAGCACGAATATCATCCCAACTTGCTCCATACTTTCCAAGTGCACCAGCTTTATTTAGTTCATCTAACATTCCAAATACTTTCTGTCCTTCTTTACCGTTAAATACCGCTTTCTTTGCAGCATCTTTACGGCCGTTTTCGTTGTCTACATATAAAGCACCTTGTGTCGCTAACAATTCTTCAAAGAACCAACCATAATTCAGCATTGAAAATCCATACTGTTTTACATTTCCACCTTCTTTAATCGTTAACTTTTTCGCCGCTTCTTTTAATTCTGCATATGTTTTCGGAGCTTTCTCTGGATCTAATCCAGCCTTTGCGAAAGCATCTTTATTATAAATTAATACTGGTGTAGATGAATTAAACGGCATAGAATACATTTTTTCATCAACTGAATAATAGTTCGTAATTGCTTTTTCTAATTTTGATGTATCGTACTTATCTTTTTTAATCCAGCTATCGATAGGCGTAATCTTTTTGCTATCAATCATATACTTCGTTGTAATTTCACTCGATTGAACAAGAGCTGGCGCTTCTTTCGTTGCAGACATCGTTTTAAATTTCGTTAAAGACTCTTCGTATGTTCCTTGGAACTCTGCCTTTATCTCGTATTTATTCTGCGACTTATTATAGTCTGCAACAAGCCCATCTAGTACACCTTGTGTTTTTCCACCCATTGCATGCCAGAAACGGATTACAGTTTTATCACCATTCTTTTCAACAGGAGCTACTTTTGCCTGTGCTTCAGGTTTCCCCTCTGTTTTACTATTTGAACAAGCTGCGCCGGTTAATGCCATTGTGGCTGCCATTAAAAGAGCAGCACTTTTTTTCAATAAACTCATCTCAATCCCACCTTTTCCTATGTATGCTTATTTAATTGCACCTTTTGTTAATCCTTTTTGTAATTGCTTTTGCCCTAAAAATAATAAAATCAATGTTGGAATGACGATAACCGTAACACCGGCCATTACACTGCCCCAATCAGTTGCAACTTCTTGAGATTGAAGCTGCTTTACACCAATTTGAACCGTTCTTACTTTTTCATCAGTGGTTACTAAAAGCGGCCACAAATACATATTCCACGTTGTTAAAAAGCTATATACTCCAAGAGTAATAAAACTCGTTTTACAATACGGCATTACTACGCTGAATAAAAACCTTACATTTCCAATACCTTCAATAAAAGCAGCTTCTTTCAGTTCATTCGGAAGCGTCATAAAATGTTGACGTAGTAAGAAAATACCGAAAGCTGTTGCAAAAAACGGCACCGTCATCCCAGCAAAACTATTAATCCATCCGAAGTTTTGAATCGTTAAAAAGTTCGGTACCATCGTTGCTTCCCACGGAATAAGCATTGTTGAAATAAACAAGAAGAAAATTAAGTTTCTACCTTTAAACTGAAGAAAAACAAAAGCATAAGCTGCTAAACTGGATACGATAAGTTGTCCAAGCATAACAACTGTCGATACAATTAAACTGTTATATAAGTATGTAAAAAGAGGTACTTTTTGAAAAATATTAATGAAATTATCAAAAGTAAATTGAGTTGGAAATAACCTTCTCATTTGAATATCGTCTGGTGTCATAAAGCTTATTAAAAACGCATACAGTACAGGAAAAAACACCATTACTGCACTAATAATGAGCAGCATGTATAATAGGAAATTTTGTTTCCACTGTTTAACGATCATTTATAATGCACCTTTCTCTCAGCAAACTTAAATTGAAGTAATGTAGCAATGAAAATGAAAATAAATAATACCATAGCTTGTGCACTTGCTGTTCCAAATTGATGATTCACAAATGCCTCTTTATAAATTGAATACACAATTAAATTCGTTGCATCATTCGGTCCACCGTGCGTTAAAATATCAATTTGTCCAAAGCTTTGGAACGCACTAATTAACGTTACTGTCACGATAAAGAATAAAGTTGGTGATAGCATCGGTAATGTGACGCGGCGAAGCTTATATAAATAACTAGCACCATCTATAGATGCACTCTCATATAAAGACGTATCAATATTTTGTAAACCACCTAATATAACTAAAAATGCAAATCCTGTATTCACCCAAACCGTTGTAACCGATACAGAAAACAGTGCCCATTCTGGACTCGTTAACCATGCGATTGCAGGAAGATTCATAGAGGCTAATATATTATTAAATAACCCTACACTTGGATGAAATAAAAATAGCCAAATCACTGCACTAGCAGCTACTGATATTCCCATCGTTGAAGAAAACAGTACTCGGAATAACCCGATCCCTCTTACTTTTTCATTTGCAATTAATGCAAGAAATAAGGCGAATACAATGCTAGTAGGCACTGTATATAAAACAAATAATAAAGTTGACTTTATACTTTTGTAGAAAGCAGGATCCGAAAATAAATATTGATAATTTTCTAAGCCAACGAAAAGATTAGCTTCTCCGTGTATATCTGTTAAATAAAAGCTATAGTAGATCGTCCTAAACAATGGATAGAAAAGAAAAATTGAAAATAACAAAATAGATGGCGCCAAAAACAATAATCCAATTCTTAAATCTTTCGTTCTGCCCCATAAACTCTTCTTTTTTGACACTGTTGTTTGAACTGGTAACTTACCTACTTCAATCATTATTTCGCCACCACTTTCAACTCTTCTTCAGCTACCACTTTTAATCTTTCATTCGTATTTTGGTGAAAGAAGCATAGTTTTTCTTGCGAGAATAATAATTTTACTTTGTCACCTTTGTTCAGGAGTAACTGTCCGATGACTTTCGCACTCCAAGTTGTTCCGTTTATCGCAAAGTTTAATATAGATTCATTCCCTAATACTTCTACAGATTGCAGCGTAACTTCTTGTCCTTCCTCAGACAATGCAATATGCTCAGGACGCATGCCGATTCGAATTATTCCTTCTGGTAATTGCTTTAACTGTCCAATAGATAATGGAATTTGCAATTGCCCTATATGTAATATGCCTTTTTCTTTATCCACTTCCCCATCATTTATATTCATAGAAGGAGAACCTATAAAACTTGCAACAAATTCGTTTGCTGGTTCGTTATATATATCAAGCGGTGTTCCAACTTGTTGTATAGTTCCTTTATTTAAAACCATAATACGATCTCCCATAGTCATTGCTTCTATTTGATCGTGAGTAACGTAAATCATCGTAATTCCTAATCGTTGCTGAATTTCTCTAATTTCAATCCTCATCTGTGCACGTAATTTCGCATCTAAATTCGAAAGTGGTTCATCCATTAAACAAATCGGTGCTTGACTGACGATGGCCCTAGCAAGTGCAACACGCTGTCTTTGCCCACCTGATAGTTGCCCAGGCTTCATTTTGACATATTCCTTCAACCCTACCATCTCAACAGCTTCCATCAATCGTTTTTGTCGTTCTTCTTTCTGTACTTTTCTTACCTTAAGTCCAAATAAAATATTTTCTTCTACAGATAAATGTGGGTATAACGCATAATTTTGAAATACCATTGATAGATTACGGTCTTTCGGCTCTAAATCATTTGCAACATGTTCATTAATAATTAAATCTCCCGAAGAAATTTCTTCTAAACCAGCCAGCATTCGTAATAATGTACTTTTTCCACATCCCGAAGGTCCAACTAAAACAAAAAATTCTCCTCTTTTAATATGAACTGATACGTCTTTAACTGCTGTCTCTTCCGCATTTTTATATACCTTTGAAACATTTTTCAATTCAATCACAAGGTTGCACTCCTTTTTTCTTCTTGTATCCACACTTCATAATGACTCGTTGAAATTGCACTTGCTCCTGCACGAATTGCGATTTCTGCATCCTCTCGCGTTTGAATCAGCCCACCTGCAATAATAGGGAATTTTATTTCCTCCGCTAGCTGTTTAATAATAGAAGGCATAATGCCAGGCATAATCTCTACTGCATTCGGTTTAGTCGTTTTACAATTTTCAATTGATTTTGTAAGAGATAAAGTATCAACAATAAAAATGCGTTGAATCGTTTTCAATCCAATTTTATTGGCATTTCGAATTGTCGATCCCTTTGTCGAAATAATACCTTGTGCTCCGATAACATCTTGAATATATAAAAGTGCTTCCTCTGTGTTCGTATTTAAGCCTTGTATAAAATCACAATGAAGAAATACATCGTGTCCATGTTTCTGTAGTTCATATACACGCTCTGGTAACTCCAGCATTGAACCAGTCATAAGAAAAACTGTTTTCGGTAATTTTTTGTATGTTTTGTACCCTTTCCAATCCTTTATCATCGCAATATAAGGTTCTTTAAACATTTATTCCACCTAGCTTTTCTATTTTTATCCAAACTAAAAACACCTACTTACATAGAACACCTTTCTCCTTATTTGAACTCTAGGGAATAGAGCACACTTAAGAAAGCGGCACGTTATATGTAAGCGGGTGTTCTCAAATGTTCTCTACCCTAGTTATTTTGTTACCTTTACTATATTACGCATTTATTAAGTCAGTTTTGATAAATTGTTAATTAGATGTTAATATTCACCATATTACTTTTACAATAATCTAGATATACGAATAAACTCCAACAGCAAACAACTGTGTTTAAAATTTAAGTGATATGCAAATTCATTCCATAATTAATCAATTCTAGTTTTCTTGCCACTGCTTGCGAAGCAAAGTTATCCCAAGAAGTACTATAAAGCGGAATGCGCTTTTCCTCTTGTATTGATAGTGCCCAGGCTGTAACGACATCAGCACCATATCCATTCCCTTGAAACTCCACTAAAGTTTCCACACTTGCCTCAGCAGCTACGGGCGTACTTCTGGCACTGCAACATATAGAAACTACCTTTTCATTTTTTACAATTGCAAAATAAGGTTGCCTCCATTCCATCTGTTCTATTAGATTAGAAAAATTTTCTCGCAAAAGCTCTTTATTCTTCTCTGTTATTTGTATTGTTCTAGTTGGCTTATGTAAATTATTAGGGAACATGAAAGCAGGACCCACCCAAATATTCTCCACCGTTCTCTCTTCATTTAATACTTTAATGATCTTTGCTATCTCAATGTGATTTGAGCATTCTCGAATTAATTTCTCAATCTTACTTATCATTTCACCATGCAGTTTATAATGATACCTCGTTATATTCCCTTCACGAGTTCTGCTAAGAAAAAAACGTGGTGCTTTCAGATTTCCATTTTCATTTACACACTTTATTCTTCCTACTTGATTATGAACAAATAAAACTTCTGCCTGAATTGCTATTAACTCAAGTTCTGAAAATCGCATTTATACCCTCCTTAATTACTATTTGTAGCCTTCTCGATATAGCATCCATCCATTTTTTCAAAACAAAAATCCCATTTAAATACACATTACTGAATCCATCATACTAAAATGACTTCTTCATTCTGTCTATCTAAATGGGATTATTTCGTGCTTTTTATTTCTTCAGCTTGTTATTCCGCCAGTTGTGGTTGCGGCTGTACTACTTCATTCGCTCCAGCTATCCTCAACATATTCGCAATATCTTTAAAACCTCTTTTTTCAGCATATTGCAGCGGCGTAATATTTTCCTTATTGGCCATATTTACATCTGCCCCGTGGTCAATAAGCATTTGAATTACTTTCTTATGACTTTCACTACCATTTCCTAATACAATTGCTTCTAATAAAGCTGTTCCACCACGTTCATTCTTATAATTCACATCAATATCTGTATGCTCTAATAATTCTTTAACAACCTCTACATGGCCACGCTCAGATGCAGAAATAAGTGCTGTTCCACCTGACTTAGTCGTTTCCTTCGTATTAACTCCTGCATTAATTAATACTTTTACAATATCCGTATATCCTTCTCTACTTGCATAAAGAAATGGATTGCTTTGTTTTTCGTCTTGAATTTCAATATCAGCACCCGCATCAATTAATGCTTTAACTGTCTCTACATGATTTTGATACGTCGCTGCAAGGACAGGCGTTTCTCCGTTGTCACCTTCTACATTGATATTCGCTCCATCTTGGATCAGCTTCATAGCTGTTTCTGTGTCTCCAAGCGTCGCAGAAAGTAGCAACTGTTTGTCCATTAAATTTATACTTTTTTCTTCTTTAGATTCTTCCTGTTCTTTATGCTTCTCTTTTTTCTTTTCGTTTTTCACATGAACCGGTTTTGATTCTGGCTCTTCTTGCTTATCGCAAGCCACTACCGTCATTAAAAGTCCTAATAACATACATAATAAAATTTTTTGTTTTCTCACAACTACAGCTCCTATGAAAGATAATGTTTTCTTAACCATTCCTCCATCACATACAATAACTCTTCTTGAGTACATTTATCCATAAGCCCTTTAGATTCCTTCTTTAATCGGATTATCTTAAACTTATACTATGTTTCTCAACCTATTGGAATGATACGCCTGATGGCCTCATCATTAACATTATGAAGCAATTAGTTTAGCACGTTTTTACCGCATTTGTATACATTTCTAAAAAGTACATAAATGATTGCTTTAGGTTACTATATTCCATTGTAACCGTTCTTCTAAAATTTTTACACCTTTTCTATATTTGCACCTGAGTAATAATAGAAAAAGACAACTATATAGTTGTCTTTTTCTATTATTAATGATGCCCACCGTGATTCCCTTTTTTCGATTTTCCCATCATCTCTTTATTCATTTCCCATTTATGCTCTGATAACTCTTTATACGAAAGAACTTTCCCCTTATAGTTAGATACAAAACTCTCTGCATCTTTTTTATTTTTAAATGAAATGACATTATAAGCCATCGGTGTCGTTATTGTTTTATCATATACGTAAGTAGCATCTTCCAACGAAACCCAATCTTTCGAATCATAATCTCGAACAAATTTTTCTTTCGTCTTTTCACCTGAATTGATCTCCATCCATTTATACATGCAACCAATATCATCAAACTTTAATGCTTTTCCATTTTCTAAAATAATTTCGGTTGCGAATTGATTATCGATTACCCCAATTTGGCAAATGTCACACTTATCATTTTTCTCATTAATCGCAACAGCTGTTAGTTCTTTTTTCCCACATCCTACTATCGTAAATATGAAACATAAACATATAGCAAGTACGACATATTTTACTTTCATCAATATTCCTCCCTAGAAACCGTATACTCCACGAAAAGAATACCAAAAGGTTGTGTGAGATTTGTGAAAAAACAATGTTCTTTTTGTAATATATGGAACAAAAAAGAGATGTGCAGTTACTTCTACACATCTCTCATCATTCACAACCAGTAATTAACAAATCATCTTCTAACTTAACTAATAATGTATCCGTATCAATTTCCTGTCCAACTTCTACATTTACTAATCTTATATTTCCACTGATCCCTACCCCGATTTTCTCAAGCTCACCATCGTACTTTCGAATCATCATTAATTTTTCCCATTCATATACGTAAGAGGATTCATTAATAAAAATCTCCTCTACTTTGCCTTTACATGAACTATAAATTTCTTCTATTCTTGTTTCCATTCAAAATCTACTCCCTACTTCACGCTTCGCTATTTCCATCTTATTCTATCATTCTTGCATACAGGCATTTATCTTTTTAAAAATTCAAAATTACCCTGTGAACAAAATGATCAAAATAAAGATTATGCTTCTAATGATGTTATTTTTCAAATTATTTACCATTCCAATTGAACCTTTTATTATAAACAAAAAACCTTTTATCTGAATTTTTATTTTATTTTGAAAGCGTAATCATTTTTTGAGGGGGAGATTATATGGTAGCATTACTCGGATTTACAATGGTATTTGTCTTTATGTTTTTGATTATGACGAAACGTATGTCTGCACTAGTAGCATTAATATTAGTTCCAATTATTTTCGCATTAATTGGTGGCTTTTATGCCAATATGGGCCCGATGATGTTAGAAGGAATTCAAAAGCTAGCACCTACTGGTATTATGCTTATGTTCGCCATTTTATATTTCGGAATTATGATTGATAGCGGTTTATTTGATCCTGTTATTAGTAAAATTTTAAAATTTGTAAAAGGTGATCCTTTAAAAATTGTTGTTGGTACAGCTATTCTTACTATTATCGTTTCATTAGATGGGGACGGAACAACAACATATATGATTACAGTTTCCGCAATGTATCCACTATATAAACGTCTTGGAATGAATCCACTTATATTAGCTGGGGTTGTTATGTTAGGAGCAGGTGTTACAAATCTTACACCTTGGGGTGGACCAACTGCTCGGGTTATGAGTGCTCTTGGACTTGATGCATCAGAGCTCTTCACACCACTTATACCAGGAATGATTGCTGGTGCAATTTGGGTAGTTTTCGTTGCCTATTATCTTGGAAAAAAAGAAAGAAAGCGTTTAGGAATTATGGATGTACAATATTTAAAACAAATGCAAACAATGGATGAGCAAGCTGCGACAGTTGAAGCTGCCGTGCATAAACGCCCTAAACTTCTATGGATTAACTTTTTATTGACCGCTACATTACTTGTCTGTCTCATACTAGAAGTTATGCCGCTACCTGTTCTATTTACAGTCGCTTTTGCTATTGCTGTTATGATTAACTATCCTAACTTAGAACAGCAAAAAGAGCGTATTGCGTCTCACGCTGGAAACGTATTAGCGGTTGTTTCTCTCGTCTTTGCTGCTGGAATTTTCACAGGTATTCTATCTGGAACAAAAATGGTAGATGCAATGGCTCAAAGTGTCGTTACTCTTATACCAGATGCACTTGGCCCCCAGCTTCCAATTATTACAGCTTTACTAAGTATGCCGTTCACATTTTTCATGTCTAATGATGCCTTTTACTTCGGTGTATTACCTATTTTAACGAAAGCTGCTGCCGCTTACGGAATTAGTGCAGCAGAAATGGGACGTGCTTCGTTACTCGGTCAACCTGTTCACTTACTGAGTCCCCTCGTTGCTTCCACTTATTTATTAGTCGGAATGGCCAAGGTTGATTTTGGTGAACACCAACGATTCACTTTACTTTGGGCTGTTGGAACGACAATGGTTATGTTGATTACTGGAATTGTAATTGGAATTATTCCAATATAAGATGAAACTAGAAAAAACAGTAGAGGAAATGTAATAATCCTCTACTGTTTTTATTGTTGTAAAAATCCCCTATGAAGAAACGCGGAAATACCTTCTTTCTGGCCTTCCCACACTTCCATATATAAGCTCCGCATGCACTTTCTTTCCAGAGATCAAATACTCTAAATAGCGCCTAGCAGTTGATCGGCTTACACCTACCATTGAACTTAGTATCTCTGCAGTAATTCCCTCTTCATTAATAGTTAGCATATGCTTTTTTATTTTTGCTAACGTTAAAGGATCGATTCCTTTTGGCGCATATTCTATTGGATTTGCCTGCACCCCTCTTTGGGACCATAGATGTTCAATCTGTTCTGAAGATAATTGAGCATTTTTCTTTAACTTCGTAATCTTCTTTTGATAACCTTCTAAACTTGTTTTAAACCGATCAAATGTAAGTGGCTTTACGATATAATCTGTTACCCCGCCTCGTAAAGCATGCCACACTACATCCGTCTCTGATGCGGCTGTAATCATAATAATATCTGTATCATGCAAATTATGCCTAATATATGTGACGAGTTCTGTCCCTTGCATGTCAGGTAAATATACATCTAGTAAAACGAGTTGTGGCTTTACAAACTCTAGCCATTCTTTCGCCTGTTCCCCAGTCGTTGCTGTTCCAATTACTTTAAACCCCTCAATTTTTTCAGTAAAACGACGATGAATTTCCGCAATCCGAATATCATCTTCTACAATCAATACTTCAATCCCCTCATTCATTACAATTCGCCTCTCTCTTTCGGTAATGCAATGATAAATAAAGCACCACCTAAATCCCCTTTTTCAATCGCAATACTTCCATTTAAATCTTCCACTAACTCTTTCACTTTCGCTAATCCATATCCACGTTTTTCGCCCGCCTTCGTCGAAAAACCTTTATAGAATATGCTTGTAATTATTTCATCATGAACACCTTGTCCTGAATCTTCCACTTCAATTAATATTTCTTCGCCAATGTCTGTTACAAACATTCTTACTTTCTTATTATGCTCGTGATTTCTTTCAATTGTTTCAAATGCATTCGTAATCAAATTCCCTAAAATAGAAACAACGTAATTACTCTCAATATGCGGACTTAACTCTTCTAAACCACTTTCCCGATCTAACATAAAATCAATCTTCAACTCTCGCGCCCTATTATAAAATCCAATTAAAATCCCACCTAACCATGGATTTTGAATTCGTTTCATAATAAATTGAACGAACTCTTGATATACTGCCGTTTCCTTATGAATAAGCTCTAAAGCATCTTCATAAGACTCTAATTGAATAAGACCTGAAAGCGTATACAATAAATTGTTATATTCGTGTGTTTGCGCCCGTAATGCCTCTGTATATTGCCGTGTTTGAGATAATTCCGCTGTTAATTGATCCATCTCAGATTTCAAGCGCAAGCTGGATACTACACCAGTTACTTTATGATTAACTTTAATAGGTAGACGATTAGCAATAACATCCTGCCCCTTTATATTTAATTGGCGATCAAATTGTTCTTCTCCGGTTTGAAGTACATCCAGTATCGATGAATTAGGAATAACATCTAAAATAAATTTCCCTATTATATTTTGTTGTTTATCTAAAGAAAGGATATCGTATGCCGCTTGATTTACTAAACTAACCATACCATTTTTATCGATTACTACAATTCCTTCACGTACAGATTGAATAACTGTACTATGCTCCTCGTATAAAGATGAAATTTCTTCTGGCTCCATTCCAAACATCATCCGCTTAATACTTTTAGCTAAATATACAGAGCCAATTATCCCAATTAACAGACCTGTTATTGTAATCCAAAACACACGCTTTCCATACACTTCTATCGCTCCATGAATATCATCCATGGAAAAACCAACAGATACTACACCAATAATTTCATTATCCTGATTACGAATTGGGACTTTTCCACGTAATGAAGGCCCTAATGATCCCGTTGCTTTCGAAACGTAAGATTTCCCTTCTAATAGAACCCCTTTGTTATCTCCGCCCACCATAGCTTCTCCTATTTTATCTCGCTTAGGATGTGCATAACGAATACCATCTTTATTTCCAACTACAATAAAGTCAGCATCTGTTTCGATTCGAATTTTTTCTGCAATTGGCTGAATAATAGAAGCTGGATTTTCTTTTTGAAAAGCTTCCTGGATTTCCGGTATAGCAGCAACTGTTTTCGCAACATGCAACGCTCTTTTTCCGATTTGGTCTTCTACCGTTTCAGATAATATGTAGTAAAATAAATAACTCGTTAACAGAAGCACAGCAAGAATAAGTGTACTAATAGTTAATGTAATTCTCGGTTGTAGTTTCAATTTCTTCAATTTCAAAATCATTCCCCTAACATGGCTAAAGATAGAATTTAAAGAAAATACAGTCTTTTTAATTATCACCTTTTATCATAACACGGTTACTATATATTTCTTTATCTTTATCTTCATAAAGTGAAACTTTAATCAGTGGGGGTTTTGTTCATCCCCCACTGATTATTAGCCTTCACCAATCGGGCATCTACGGGCCGCCCGACTCCCACCTAACTTCTTTGCTCCAGCCGAATTATGAGGTGGGAGTTTTACTGCCCACAAATAGCGGGATAAAAAAAGAAACGAAGTAAAATTACTACCTCGTTTCTTAATGCTTGTTATTACACTTTAAATTTACCAATCATCTCTTGTAATTCTTCAGCCATTCGCGATAAGTGAACTGCTGCTGAATTTATTTCTTCTACTGAAGCTACTTGTTCTTCAGAGGAGCCAGCAATATTTTGAACGCTTGCTGCATTTTCTTCAATCGTTGCTGCAATTTCATTAATAGATGCACTTACTTGTTTTGTATCTATCGTCATTCGCTTCGCTACATCTACCATACTATCAATTTGTACAACTGTATCATTTGTAGATTTCAATATTTCTACAAAGCTTTGCTTCGCCTCATTTGCAACTACAAGCCCTGATTGTACCTCTGTCCCAACTTGATTCATAGAACTTACAGTTTCTTTTATATCAAATTGTATCTCTTTCACTAACTTTCCAATTTCCGTAGAAGACTGTCCCGATTGTTCCGCTAGTTTACGTACTTCATCTGCTACAATTGCAAAACCTCTTCCTTGCTCTCCAGCTCTTGCAGCCTCAATTGCAGCATTTAATGCTAATAAGTTTGTCTGCTGTGCAATATGTTGAATCACTTCTAGAATAGCTCCAATTTGCTTCGACTTATCATCTAATAAAGAAATGACTTCGTCTGACTGTGACACAGACTCATGAATTAATTGCATTTGATTCACAGTTTGTTCAACTAACTTTCCACCATCTTCAGCTTTTTGCTTCGTATACATAGATGCTGTGGACACTAATGAAGAGCTATCCGCAACACGCTGAATTCCTTCTGTAACTTCTTCTAACAAAGTCGCTCCTTCTTCAACTTCCCGCGTTTGTATTTCTGCCCCACTCGATACTTGTTCCATCGCCCTTGTAATTTGTTCCGTCGCTTCACTTGCTTGCTTCATACTAGCTGTTAATTCTTCCGAAGAAGCTGCTACATGACCAGCTGAAGTATTAATATTTGAAATTACATCATGTAATGATGCCGCCATCTCATTAAAGCTTTCACCTAACTGACCAATTTCATCTCTTGAACGAACAGTAATTGACTCCGTTAAGTCACCTTCGCTAATTTTCCTCGCTGATATAACAAGTTGTTTTAACGGTTTAATAATAGATGCGATTATGAAGTAAATTACAATCCCACCAATTATTAATGAGATACCAATAACAGTTAATGTTTTATAGAAAATAGGTTCAGCCGCTTCAATTATTTCTTTTGAAGGCATAATTCCTGCTATTTTCCATCCGGTTTGCTTATTTGTTTTAAAAGTGATATTGCGATCCTCGCCATCTAATGAAAATTGAAAATCACCTGTTTCTTGTTTATACAGTTCCTTTTCAAGTTTCTCTTCTACCTTTTCCCCTGGCTTCAGCATTGGATGTGCTACTACATTTTTATCCTGATCAAAAATTGCAACATACCCTTCTTTACCGATATTAACCATTTTCGAAGTATTTACAATATCATTTATAATTAAATCAATACCGAGAACACCACTTTTATCCTCATTTTGTTTTGCTATTGTAACAACAATATTTCCTGTCGTTTTTGATTTATATGGAGCCGTAATAATTACTTCTCCACTTTTTTTCACTGCCTCTTTATACCAATCTCTTTCTGCCGGATTATACCCTTCTGGCATTTGAATTGCCGGTGATTGAATAAATTGCCCATTACTAGATCCAGTATATATTGCTTCCATTTCTGGATGTAATTTATTATATTCTTCTAATTTATTTTGCACGTTTTGAAGCTGATCTGCTTGATAACTCGCTCCAGTGAATAATTTTGTAAAATATGCTGCGTCTACTTTCTTACTATCTAACTCTTTATTAATTACATTATTTAAAACCTTCACGTTATCTTTTGCTGATTGCAAAATTGTCTCATTAAAATTTTTCTTCGCCTGCTGATAAGACGTCCAACCAATTACAATACTTGGAAGAATTAAAATAATAATAAATGATACAAGTAATTTTATTTTTAAGCTTCTACTCCTTAATTTTCCTTGGAACATATTCCTACCCCTCCATACCGTTTTAAATGCAATCATTTTACATTTAATCTCTTTATACAAATCATACGATTTAAATGCATTGATGAGACCCTCTTTCTTTTTTCCCTCATCTTTCTCTACATTTAAAGTATTGTTACATACCTTTTTCATTCTATAGAATTTAAATAATTAAAACAATATATAAAAATGTATATTATTCTAAATATTACATTTCACGAAAGAACCTCTAGTATCCCATTTACTAGAGGTTCTTTCCACCTTACTATTTTTTATCTTTTTCTATTTCTTTTTTCCCATCTTCTACTACAGATACAACAGGTTTATCGTTTGATATTTGCTGCACGGCACCTTTTCCAGCGAATCCTTCTAGTAATTCTTTTAAATCAATACCAGAAGAAGCTTTTAGTGTTTCCTGCATTGTTGCCATTAAATCAGTCGCATACCCTGCAACTTTTCCGGCACCGCTATTCTTTCCACCACCGCCTGTATCAACGACTGTAATTTTATCAATGTTGCTAAGCGGACTCGCAATTTCTTTCGCATAACTTGGAAGCATTTTAAGAACCATATCCATAATCGCGGCTTGCCCATATAATTCAAATGCTTCTGCAATTTTTTGTTTCGCTTCTGCTTCTGCTAAACCTTTTAACCTAATAACATCTGCTTCCGCTGTACCTTGCGCCTTTTGTACTTCTGCCTTTGCCTGACCTTGTGCTTTTTCAATTTCTGCTTTTGCTAAACCTTCTACACGAACTTCTTCTGCACGTGCTCTTGCTTCTGCTTCAATTTTATATTGATCCGCATCTGCTTTTTTCATTTGTTTTACTTTTTCCGCTTCAGCTGATTGTTCAACAGCATAGCGATCTGCATCTGCCTTTTTCTTTACTTCTGCATCGTATTGCTTTTCACGACGCGCAATCTCTTTTTCTTCTAACTCAATTTGCTTTTCACGCTCAATGATTTTAACTCGCATTTGCTCTTCTGTAACACCTTGTTGTGCTTTCGCTTGTTGTAATTCGTAAGAAAGATCTGCATCTGCACGAGCTTGTTCTTGGTCCCTCTTATAAGATTGTACTTTTAATTCCTTATGTTTTTCAGCTTCAGCGATTTGTGCATCACGTTGATATTCTGCTTCTTTTGCTTCTTTCTCAGCACGAGCTTTTTCAATTCGTGCCTCTTTTTCACGCTCTGCATTCGCAACTGTTGCATCACGCTTAACCATTGCAATTTGCGGCTGACCAAGTGCATCTAAGTAACCGTTTTTATCCATTATTTCTTTAATTGTAAAGGAAACGATGCGAAGTCCCATCTTCTTCAAATCAGTAGAAGCCACTTCATGCACCTTTTGTGCGAATTGCTCTCTATTACTATAAGCATCTTCTACTGTCATAGAAGATAAAATAGCACGTAGATGCCCTTCTAAAACTTCTTTTGCTTCTACTTTTAACTCTTCCGTTTCTTTTCCTAAATATTGTTCAGCTGCTGTAGAAACTTCTTCAATTGTCGATCCTACTTTAATAATAGAAACACCGTTTACTGTAATCGGTACACCTTGTTTCGTATAGGTATCACGTGTTCCAACTTCTAATTTGTAGTTTAATAAGCTAAGAAGTTCTGCCCGTTGCATAATTGGAACAACGAAAGTACCACCACCGCGGATAATCTTAATCTTCTTTCCATCATCAGTGGTAACGACATTCTTTCCACCACCAAGCCAGTTCCCTGTTACAATTAATGCTTCGTCCGGGCCAACTGTACGATACTTCGTAATAAATACTAAAATGAGTAAAAGTAAAATTGCGAGTAAAACTCCACCGATAATTAATGGAATCGTCATATAAATTCCCCCTTATAATTTTGGTTTCTTTAAAGAATAAGCGATGTTTTGTACAAGTAAAACACCATCTTGAACTCCTTCAATAATGACCTCGGTTCCTTGTGAAATATCTTTTTTTCCAATTGTTTTCGCTGGTATTGCATTACTTCCAAATTGGGATGAGATTAATACTTCTCCAAATCCTTCTGTAGGAATTGTCGTAATGACTTCCCCCTTGCAACCAATGAATTCATCCATACGTTGCACAGTATTTTGTTCCGCTTCTGCAATTGGTTTTAAAATTAGTATTTTCATTATGAAAACACCGATAAAAGATATAGCAAATGAGGACCCGAAAATAACGAGACTATTATAAGAATATAAATATTCTCCTATATAACTAAGTCCACATAACATGGCGAAAAAACTAAGTAGCAACGTTACAACGGATACAGATCCTCCACCAAAGCTAAATATTGATTCAAATATATCTCCAAAGAAGATATAAATGACAGTAAGTATAGTTGCAATTATAAATCCGTATAAATAAATTGTTTCAAGTGGATAACCAAACAAGACCATTTCTTATCCCCCTTTCTTAAACAATCCCTTTTTTGTTATGTGTATGCCCCACCTCTTTCAAAAATTATTAATCTTAATTTTCAGTTATTTAATTTTTAAAGAAAAACCTGTAAGACAGGTCTCTAAAAAAGAACAGGAGAAACCTATTGTGACAGGCTCCTCCTAGTAAATAACCGATATATTGTATATCTATATAATATACTGTTTTCCACAAAAAGTAAAGTTAAACATACATTGGAAAAGCACTTATTTTACTGATAATGCGTACGTTCCATCGCCATTATCATATTTATATACATACAAGTAATACTTACCTGGTTTTGCATTAAATTTTGCTTCTATATGATTTCCATTAGCTTGACCATAAGCTGCGTAATTTTGCATATCTGATTCATGGTGAAGTACCCATGTCATCCCGATTCCATACTCATTTAAAACAGAAATATCGATATCTTTCGCTGATGCGACATTAAATGTATAAACATCGGTATGATCCCCACCGATAAGGCTACCTTTTATAGTAGTGTTTAACCCAATACGATTTGCTTCCTCTGAACGATTATTTGGTTCAGATTCTGTTAAACTCCCATCTTTAATCGTAACAGTTGTTTCATTTCTGCTCTCTTTACCTTTATCATCTTTTACTCTTAACGCTACTTTATAAGTTCCTTCTCTTTCATATGCATGTACTGGATTAACTTCTGTACTTGTACTTCCATCCCCGAAGTCCCATAAATAAGAAACGATTTTTCCATCTTCATCGTTTGACCCATCACTTTTGAATTGAATTCCTTCTTTTACAAGCCCGTTATAAGGTCCGTTTACATTAACCGTCGGAGCTTTATTTTCTCCGTCATCTTTTGCGATACCGTGGAAGACTACATCATATTCAAATTGATTAGAGCTATTCACACGGTAATTGACGAAATATGCTGTAACCGTTTTGTAGCCACTCCATTCTTTTTGCGTCAATTGTTCTAAAGCCTCATTTACTCTTTTACTCATTGCTTTCCAGTCTTCTGACTCACCTTTTGTTACACTACCTGTAAATGTGCCTTCTAATGTAAATGTATTAAAGAATTGAGATGTATGCTTTGTCATTTTTGTATCTTTCATAGACAACGTTTCACTAATTTCTTTCTTCACTTCTGTTAGTGCTTTTGGTGCATGTTCAGCTAAATAATCATCTGCTACTTCCGGCACATTGTACTTATCTTGATTATCAATTAACTGCTGCATATACTCTTGATACTCTTTATTTAACTTAGAATCTTTACTTAAAGTCTCACGATACGTATCATAATTTCCCACATCATTCGCACGAATTAAATCTTGAATTTTATCAAACGTTTCAAATTGATGAGTATATAAGTAAGACTGCAATGCGAACGAGTAGTTATAGAAATCCCAAGAACCATATTTAGCAAATAGTGTACGCTCTGCTGTATAACGACTTGCAGGATCAGATGATAATCCACTAATGATGCTCTTTCTTGGTACAACGTTATTTGTACGAGTAGATCCTGCGAAAAATTCTGCATTCCCTTCTTGGAACCAAGTTAATCTTTCATTTTGATACATATCTCCTCTTCCAAATAAACCGGGAACTTCATATCTCCCTTGAAGATAATGAGTAAACTCATGACGGAATAACTCTTCTAAACTATAAATACTTTGCTCTGGCGTACGCTCATATGTAAAGAATGCCCCTGTCTCTTCAATATAAATTCCACCGTTGTTTGTTTCATATCCATACAATTGTCTATTTAACTGGTATTCGTCTGGAGTATTATAGATTACTATCGTTAATACGTCGTCTGCATTACCTTGTTCTAAAGCTTTGTCATTTCCGATCACACGGTGATATTGCGCTTTTACTTCCTTCGCAGCCCAATATAATCTCTTGATTTTTTCTTCTGACACTTTATCCCCAGTTTTAAATACAATAGATCCATCATCGAATGTATACGTTTTTGGTAAGTATTGCTCTTTTCCTTCTTTACGTATCTTCTCTAAATCTACCGTATTCCCGCTATAATCTTTCCCATTATAGTTTGTTGTAATTTGTTCTACTGCAACAAAATACGGCTCACTTAAACGCGGGTACATATGCATTGCCTGTGTAACAACCTCTAATCCTTTATTTGGATTACTATGAAACTTACCTAAACGACTAGCAAAATAAATTCCATTATTAACGAGCCATTTATTTTCTGGCGTTACTTCATTTAGAAGAGCAATACGATTTATTTCATTAATAAACCCATCTACTTTTCCATACCACATCGTTTCATTCGCTTCTTTACGAGCCTCATTTAAGTAAGACTGTATATCATAATCAATGCCTTGCATCATATCGTATACAGCTTGTCCTTTCATACGATCGTCTACATATGCATTAAAATTATCATTATATTGTTTTAAAATATTCGATGCGTATTGCACCGTTTCAACATCACTTGATGCATTACTAATTAATTTTCCGTATGCAGATACGACTGTATCTTGCTCATTTGTTCCAAGCTTAAAGTTGGGATTTTTCGCAATAGCTTTTAACGCTGGTAAACATTTGTCCTGGAAGCTTCTTTCATTTAAGTCGCTTAATTCATTATTATAAAATGCAAGATAAAAAGCTGAACGTAACACTTCAGTAAACGTTTGAATTCCTTTTGAATCATCTTTCGTAAATGTACTACCTCTATGAGCTAATTCGTCTATAATTACTTGCATTTTTCCGTTATCTTTATAAAAGGCTTTTGCATCTTCATTAAACTGGAATAAGTCTGTAATTTGGTGCCACTTAATACTGCCTAACGTTTCAATTAATTCTTGATCATTCATTTTGTTTAAATCAGCCATTGAATAGCTTTCTTTAGCTTGCTTTACTGCCAATTTCTTCGTAATAGATGCTGGTCGCTGTGAAAAATCTCCTACTTTTAAACGTTCTTGAAATGATAATGTTTCCTCGGCTTTAGAAGCGTGTCCGATCTCATCTACTGGTTTTTCAATTCCAACTGGTTTCGAATGCAATACATTATACGGTACCTTTTCTTCTGCTGATACATTCGTTTGAATTGCTCCGAGCGATAGCGCCATTGTACTAATACTAAGCAACACTTTATTGATCTTTGATTGCTTGTTCATATTATTGCCCCCTATTTATATATTCCATTCAAGAAATTAACATATTATCTAGATGAAATGATATAAAATGCAATATTTCATATTATTTCTTCATACATTTTGAACATATAGTGAACGAAAGGGACTTACAGTTTCCGCTACAGTTGCTCCATTATTTAAGAAATCGAAACATCCTCGTATTAATATCCTTCCCCTATTCAAAAAGCCCTTATCATAAGCATATTTCAACATGAAATTGCTATAATAAGGGCTTCTCAAAAACTTATATAATCATTTTATATAATAATAAGATAAAACGTTATTTATTTCTTAAATAATCTCTTTCTAAATACAAACATACTTAATGCTGAAAGAACAAGTGCTAATCCAGAAAGTAAGGTCGGTGTGTTAGCTTGACCACCAGTTTCTGCTAAAGACTTCTGATTTTCCTCTTGCTTATTAGCATGTTGTTTATTTGAATCTTTTTCTTTCGCACTCTCTTGTCCTACCACTTTTACTGGACCAACTTGATTATTCCCTTTTGGCTCTTGATCCAATCCAGTTGCTGATTCTTTTACCTCTTCTTTTGTACCTGCAACTTCTTTCGCCGGTTCTTTCACTTCTTCTTTTGTACCTGCAACTTCTTTCGCCGGCTCTTTTACTTCTTCTTTTGTTTCTTCAATTTCTTTTACCGGCTCTTTTACTTCTTCTTTTATTTCTTCAACTTCTTTTGTTGGTTCTGTCACTTCTTCTTTTTCAACTATATTCTGGATAACTGTTCCATTAAAGCTTATACTAGTTTCATCCGAATCTAAATCAAATTTATATACCTTTTCACCTGGAGTACTCCATTTCATTACTCCGTTATTAAACGTTCCACCCTCACTTGTTAGTTTAATATTCTCAATAGTTTCTCCTTCTAAGTCATATACCGGAACTTGAATTTCTTCATTTACTTTCGCTTCATTTAAAATGATTTTTTGTCTTCCGGCATCAATTGAAAACCATTGACCTAATTGTATTAACGGCCTTACATCACGAATCTCATTTCCAGCTAATTTTAAACTGAGTAGGTCTAACATTGAACCAAGAACTGATACATCTTTAATATGATTATCCGCAAGGTTTAACCACTGTAAATTTTCCAGTGAAGATAACGGCGTTATATCTTCAATTTTATTATGAGATACATTCACGTCTTTCAATTGTTTCAAGTTTGAAATGAACTCAATATTTTTCAACCCTACTCCTTCTAAAGTGAGGTTTTCTAAGTTCGTCATGTATTCTAAACCAGTTAGATTTTTTATCTCTTTTCCTTTTTCTTTAGGTATCTCTAATGTTTTAATCTGTAATAAATCTTCTTTTGTTATAGGGGCATTTAGATTCTCTCTACCAAAATTCTTTTTATTAATATGTTGTTGTAAATTTTTATCAAGAATTACATTTTTACTTTCTGTTTGTTTTTCAACTATACTTTGTATAACCGTCCCATTAAATCTTATTTTACTTTCAGCAGGATTCGTATCTAGTTTAAATTCATATATTTTTTCTCCAGGACTATTCCATTTTATAAATCCGTTACTCAGCGTAGCCCCCTCACTTTTCAATTTAATATTTTGAAGTGGCTCTCCTTTAAAATTGTATACTGGAATTTTTATTTCTTCATCTACGCTTGCTTCATCTAAAAAGATTTTTTGTCTTTGAATATCTATTGAAGTTCGCTTACCCAATTCCTCAACAGACTTTATGTCAGAAATTTCATTCGCTCCAAGATTTATCTCATGTAAATTTGTTAAATTACTCAGTGGCGATATATCAGAGATATAATTCTCTTCTAAATTCAATACTTGTATTTTTACTAATTTAGATAATGATGATATATCTTTTATTTCACTATCAGCAATTTCTAGTTCAATAAGATTACTCATTTTACTAATAGGCTCAACATCACTAATTTTATTATTTCCTATCCATAATAGATTCACATTCTTTAACTTCTCAATACCCGAAAGATTACTAACTTGATTATTTGCTAAGTATACTTCTTCTAACGATAACACTGTAAATAATGGTGTAAGATCCTTTATATTATTACCAATTAAATCTAATATTTTAATCTTTTTCATTTGACTTAACGGTGTAAGATCTGCAATTTTGTTATCTCTTAAAAAGAGCATGTCAAGATTCTCTAGCTTAGAAACGGGTTGAATGCTTTCAATTGGATTAGAGGATAAATCTAAATATTTCAAATGTCTCAATCCCGAGATAACAGATATGTCTGTTACATTAGACTCTCTTAATGTCAACTTCTCTAAGTTTGTCATATATTCTAAACCAGCTATTTCATTTATCCCCTCACCTGAGTATATGGATAATGTTTTAATTTGTAATAAATCTTCCTTCGTTATAGGTTCATTTATATTTTTTCTCTCTAAATTATATTTATTAATATGCTGTTGTAATTTCTTATCAACTATTACATTTGCACTTTCATCTTGTTGATCCACTTTATCCTCTTTATTTTCCTTTTGTTCTTCTGGAACATTGTTTTCTAAATTTAATGCATTTACTTCAAACTGTACTTGATACTTATTGTCATAAGCCATCGTCGGAATATAAATATGCATTTGCATATTATATCTTTTTCCTAATTCTCCAACTTCAAATTGAATAACCTTCGTCCCATTTTTCTTTTTATCCTCTGATATGACTTTTACATCATGGAATACACCAGGAGTATCAATATCCTCTGTTTTCAAGTATTGGAAGAAATCACTATCACTTAACGTTGCCGTTACAATTTTCTTTCCATTCTCAATTGTTAATTTCAGATTTTTTATATAAACAGCTGCCATAGATTCTTCATTCGTTTTATCTTTATACGCTTTAATAACAGCATCATATGTACCATCTTCTAAAGCATATCCCGTTTTATTAGCCTCAATTGCTACAGCTGCTAAAGCAGGCGTTGAATACGTAGCAAATGGAAGCGATAACGCCGCAGTGATAATCATCGCATTTATATGTTTTCTTTTATTTCTTTCCAACTTTACATCTCCTCCAAAATATATAAATCAAAATGTAATCATTTCTCGAATAAACGATAATGATTTTCATTATCGTTGTCAACTAAAAAAATAAAAAGTTTACAAAAAAATAACCCCTTTACAAGGGGTTATGCCATTTTTTCTCCTGATTCTTCTTTAAAAAAGCTCTTCATCGCATGAAATACATCTGCTTTTTGCTTTAAAATATAATATCTGAAATTCTCGTCTTTAATATTTTTATATGCTGACATAAGCGTACTGTGGCGGTTGTACTGATTCACTTCCCCATACCCAAACATATTACACTTCTTCATCAACTCTTCCACAAGCTTTACGCATCTAGCATTATCCGAAGTTAAATTATCACCGTCTGAAAAATGGAATGGATAAATATTATAGCGGTCTGGTGAATATTTATTATCGATTAGCTCAAGTGCTTTTTTGTATACAGAAGAACAGATTGTTCCACCACTTTCCCCTTTTGAGAAAAACTCTTCTTCTGTGACGACCTTCGCTTCCGTATGGTGAGCAATAAACTCAATGTCTACGGTTTCATACTTTGTGCGTAAAAATCTTGTCATCCAGAAAAAGAAGCTACGTGCCATATACTTCTCCCATATTCCCATCGATCCACTCGTATCCATCATCGCTAATACAACCGCTTTCGAATCTGGCTTTAACACCTCATTCCAAGTACGGAACTTTAAATCTTCTTGGTGAATCGGGTGGAAGGATGCTTTACCACGCATCGCATTTCGTTTATATGCTGATATCATCGTCCGTTTTTTATCAATGTTTCCCCATAATCCTGTTTTTCTGATATCATTAAATTCAATGTGCTCAATCCTGTTTTCATCCATTTCTTTCCTCTTTAAATTCGGCAACTCTAATTCTTTGAAAAACGCTTGCTCTAATTCTAAAATTGAGACTTCTGCTTCATAATAATCTTCTCCAGCTGCATCTCCTGCCCCTTGCCCTTTTCCTGGTCCCTTCTGCTTTTGACCACCTGATCCATCTCTTGCAACAACATCACCAACTTTGCTGTCACCGTTTCCTTGCCCAACGTGTTTGTTTTTATCATAATTGTATCTAATCTTATATTCATCTAAAGAACGAATCGGTATTTTCACAACATCCTTGCCATTAGACATAACTATACTTTCTTCTGTTACAAGGTCTGGTAAATTATTTTTGATTGCCTCCTGCACTTTTTCTTGATGGCGTTGTTGGTCGTCATATCCTTTGCGATGGAGGGACCAGTTTTCCTGTGAAATCGTGTAATTTGGTTGGTTTTCTTCGCTCATTCCTTTCCCTCCTTACTGTAATTGTCTTCCTCTATGAACAGCAATCTATAATTTTGTTTTCTAGTGTGCGTAACTAGAATATTTGAAAAATAACTGTTCATCGAAAATCATCCCATAAACATATATAGCGTTTTTCATACAATACTCCGAGCATCCTAAACAAAATTTTGCCACTCACATAATAGAAAGAAACATTCAGCCGTTGATAAGAAAGAAACACAATGCATTGTTGCACACATTTTCGTTTTGCAACATATTGTATTGTGTTGGCTTTTTTGTATGAATGGTTGGTTACTCTATCATATGCATATTGTAAAAATAATTGACAAGAAATTCATAAAATCGCATCTTAATTTATTATATTCGGACAAGCTATGACACTTTTTACAAATATCAATAGATAACAAAACGCCGTCCCAAGAATAAGAGACAGCGTTTTGTTATCAAACTATCGATTTAACAAACTACCTACATATCGTAACAATTCATTCGCAGATGAAGAATTATAGCCATGCTCATCAATTAAGCGTGCAACAACATCATTGATTTTCTTAAGCTGATTTTCGTCTGGTGTTTTCGTTGATGTTGTAATTTTCACTATATCTTTTAAATCGGCAAATAATTTTTTCTGAATCGCTTCACGAAGACGTTCATGTGAATTATAATCAAAGCGTTTCCCTTTACGTGCATAAGCAGAAATGCGAATTAAAATTTCTTCACGGAATGCCTTTTTAGCATTTTCTGAAATTCCAATTTGCTCTTCAATCGAACGCATAAGTTTTTCATCTGGGCTCATTTCTTCGCCCGTTAACGGATCACGTAATTTTGATTTATTGCAGTATGCTTCGACGTTATCTAAGTAATTATCCATAAGTGTCTTAGCTGATTCTTCGTATGAATAAACAAATGCTTTTTGTACTTCTTTCTTAGCAATTTCATCGTATTCTTTTCTCGCTAATGAGATGAAATTCATATAGCGCTCTCGGTCCTCACTACTAATTGACGGGTGCTGATCCAATCCGTCTTTTAACGATCTCAGTACATCTAGTGCATTAATAGATGGTACCTCTTTTCGAATAATTGTAGAAGAAATTCGGTTAATGACATAACGAGGGTCAATCCCCTTCATACCTTCATCTTGATATTCGCGTTGCAGTTCCTCTACATCAATCGTATTATATCCTTCTACCGTTTCTCCATCATATAAACGCATCTTTTTAATTAAATCAATATCTGGACGCTTTGGGTCTTTTAAACGAGTTAAAATAGTGAACATTGCTGCAACGCGAAGTGTATGCGGTGCAATATGAACATTGGACACATCACTTTCACGAATCATTTTTTCATAAATATGTTCTTCTTCACTAACCCGTAAATTATATGGAACCGGCATTACAATAATTCGTGAATGCAATGCTTCATTTTTCTTATTTGCTATGAAGGAACGATACTCTGTTTCATTTGTATGCGCTACAATTAATTCATCTGCTGAAATAAGCGCAAATCTTCCTGCTTTAAAATTCCCTTCTTGTGTAAGCGATAGTAAATGCCATAAAAATTTCTCATCACATTTTAACATCTCTTGGAATTCCATCATGCCGCGGTTCGCCTTATTTAATTCTCCATCAAATCGATATGCACGAGGATCTGATTCCGAACCGTATTCTGCAATTGTAGAAAAGTCTAGACTACCTGTTAAATCGGCAATATCTTGTGATTTTGGATCAGAAGGACTAAATGTACCAATTCCTGTACGGCGATCTTCAGAGAAGAAAATACGCTCTACAACTACATCCTCAATTCTTGATCCATATTCTTGCTCTAAACGCATAACATTTAATGGTGATAAATTCCCTTCAATCCTTACTCCATATTCATCAAAGAAATCATTCCGTAAATGCTGTGGAATTAAATGAAGTGGATCTTCATGCATTGGGCATCCTTTTATTGCAAAAATCGCTCCACGATCTGTTCGTGAATATGTTTCTAATCCTCGTTTCAACATCGTAACTAATGTTGATTTCCCCCCACTAACAGGCCCCATTAATAACAAAATACGTTTCCTAACATCTAATCGTTTTGCAGATGGATGAAAATATTCTTCCACAAGGCGTTCTAAAGCATCCTCTAATCCAAATAGCTGATTACTAAAGAAGTTATATTTTCTTCTACCATCAACTTCTTCAATTCCAGCATCTTTTATCATATTGTAAATGCGAGAGTGTGCTGTTTGAGCCACCCATGGTCTTTCTTTCACAAGCTCCAAATACTCCGCAAACGTACCTTCCCATTGTAAACGTTCTTCTGCTTCCCGATATTGTTCAATTTTCTTTAAAATATCCATTATAGCTCCTCCCCCATCTCCTTGTTCAATCGGATTATTATAAAAGGTATGCTAGGATGTCCTTAAACATTCTTTAAATCAAAACGAAATATATAATAGCGCTATAAAATTCTCTCCAAAATTCAAAGAAAATTCTGTATAATAAAGGTATTAAAGTTTTCACGCTGCTATTCATTGTAAATAAATTCTTTTCTTCTAGGAACCTTACATACATTTCGATTCACAAATAGGATTCGTAAACCGAAAAAGTAAGGAGGAAATTAGTATGAAGTTATTATTAATTTTAGGTGTATCGCTCACATTTCTTACAGCTATTTTCACATCTGGTTATAACGATAAACCAGGTACACATAAAAAGTGATGTGCTGAAAAGCACATCACTTTTTTTCTTATTTTTTATACACTATTTAAAATAAATATTTTCCACATCGTATATCGATAAAGGACGATTATAAAAATAACCTTGTACGAGTTTCACATTCTTTTCCTTTAAAAATTGTATTTGTTCCGCTTTTTCTACTCCTTCTGCAATTACATTTAACCCTAGAGTATGTGCTAAATGAATAATTGCAGCCGTAATATTCGTGTCTCTTTCATCTTTATATATACCTTCCATAAAAGAACGATCAATTTTCAACGTATCAATCGGATATGTTTTTAAATAACTTAAAGATGAATATCCCGTTCCAAAGTCATCTAAATGAATCTTTAAATTTTGTTCTTTTAACTGCATTAACACTCTTTTCGATAAATCTTTATGTATAAGAGCCCCTTCTGTAACTTCTATTGCTAATAAATGAGGGGGGACGTTGTACTTATTTAAAGCACGTGTAATCATCTCTATTAATGTAATAGAACGAAAATGTCTAGCTGAAATATTAACTGCAATTGGTACAACTTCATACCCTTTATTTAACCATTCACGTATCTGTTCACAAACTTGATGTACTACCCATTCATCAAGTTTAATAATAAATCCAGTTCTTTCAGCAAGTGGGATAAATTGATTTGGCGAGACAAATCCTAGCTCCTTATTCTCCCACCTTATTAATGCTTCCATACTGGCTATCTTTCCCGTTTCAATATTAATTTGAGGTTGATAATATAAGAAAAATTCATTTTTCTCTATAGCACGATGTAACTGATTCTCTATTATAAACCTTTGTTCACGTTCACAATTTAATCCACTACAATAAAAATGATAATATCCTTTTCCTTTTTCCTTTGCTTTTTCCAAAGCTGCGTCGACTCTTTGGAAAAGCATTTTTTCATCCACTCCATCAATTGGGGCCATTACAATACCAATTGATGCACTTAAATAAACATCCTCTTCCTCTATTACAAAATGCTCACTAATTTTTTTTAATATTGTTTGTGCAACTTCCTCTACGCATTCTCTCGTTATATTTTCTATTAACATAACAAATTGATCATCATGTTCTCTAAATAAATGCATATCTTCTATTTTTAGGTCTCGTAAGCATTCAGTAACTTTTTTTAAGACTTGATCCCCTTCTTTATGACCAAATGTATCATTAATAAGGTGAAATTCATCCAAATCTATAAAAACCAATGCGAATTCTTTATTCTCAGCTAAAAATTCATTTAGCTTATTTGTACATGATATTCTATTCATTAACCCTGTTAACTGATCGAAATAAGCCAAATATTCTGTTTTCATCTCATTTAATACTTGCCTCGTAACATCCCTCGTAACAATGTACACCCCGACGATTTCACTATTCACAATAATGGGGATTGTCCTCACGGAAATATAAAGTTCATATCCTTCTTTATGAATGTATTTCTTTGCAACAATTTGTTTTGCTCTTCCCTGTAAAGCATTTTTAAATATAATTTGAAAAGTTTTTTCATATTCTTTATTTATAAACTGAAAAATAAATTGGTCCTTTAACTCTTCATATCGATACCCAAAAATTTCATAAGTTGCTGGATTTGCATATGTAATTCTTCCAATAGAATCTACAGATATAATGGAATCATTATTATATTCTAGTAATGACTTAAATAACATTTGTTTTTCTTCTATTTCCACTTTTTTCTTAACCTGTGCTGTAATATCTCTAGTAATACAAATAATAAACTGACATGTTCCATTTACATCGCATACTGGATTAAGTAAAGATTCATAATGTATATCACCAGTTGGCAAACTAATTACATCACAAAATGTATTTGCTCTCGCTTCTCTCATTACTTTTTCATATTGTCCTTGCAATAACCTTGCCGTATCTTCTGGTAATACTTCTGCAAAAGTTTTTCCATAACATTCTTTCCCTAGCCTGGCGTGATCCATTCCTATTTTATTCACATAAATATATTTAAAAGTTTCATCATCAATAACTTTCACAATAAACACTAAATCTTGAATAGCATGTAACAATCCCTGTCTTACTAAATCCATATCTATCATACTTAAAAAGGTATTTTGATTATTATATTGTTCCTTCATATTTATCTCAACCCGTCTTATCTATTTTTATTCATATATCTCATTCTATATGAATATGTACCTTTTTTAAAATGTATGATTACATATTTTTTTAAAAAATAAAAAAGCCGCCAAATGGCGACTTTTAATAAACGATTTCTAAATCTAATCCTGGATAATTTTGTTGACGGAACGCTTCATAAATTAAAATTGCTGCTGTATTAGATAAATTTAACGAACGTACTTTATCCGTCATTGGAATACGTAAACAATGATCGAAGTTTTCTTCAATTACATTAGCTGGTAATCCATTTGTTTCTCTTCCAAATACGAAATAGTAATCCTTCTCACGTTTGCTATAATCAAATGCTGTATGAGCTTTCTCGCCATACTTTGTTAAATAAAAGAATTCACCATCTTTATTTTTCTCATAAAATTCTTCGATTGAATCATAATACGTAACTTTTACGTGCTGCCAATAATCTAATCCTGCACGCTTTAACATTTTGTCATCCGTTGAAAATCCAAGCGGTCTAATCAAATGCAATTCTGTTCCAGTTGCTGCACAAGTACGTGCAATATTTCCTGTATTTGCTGGAATTTCTGGTTGATATAAAACAACATGTACTCCCACGCGATATTCACCTCTATTTTTTATCTACTACGTATTATACCACTTGAACGAAAAATCTCTACCCATTAATAATATGAAAGAATTTATATTTCATTTGTGGTGTATATTTACTAGAATCTTCATAGTTCCAATAACGCCTGCGGCTATTCGCTGAATGTGCATTTACAAGCGGCATACCATCTGCGTCTTTTGCTACTACAATTGTCGTATGATTCCACCTACCATCATCCTCAAAATCATACGCAATTACATCGCCAAGAATAAGGTCTTCTGGCCTTTCTACTGCTTCTGCTCGAAGCCCTGTTGTAGCACCTGACAAATACCAATAAAAAGAGTGTGCTACAGCCCAGCTCCAACTCCACTGGTTTCCCCTTTGCCACCACCCTTTACGAATGTTAGGATGTCCATTCATTGGTACTTCTCCAGTGTGCAGACATTGTGAAATGAAATTTGTACAATTATCCGGAAAATTACGGTATGCAGAATTACGATCATCCCACCAACGCTCTGCATATTTCACTGCCTCTAAACGATTATATTGATATGAACCGTATTTTTCTTTCGTGACTTCCCGTTCTAACGTTTCACCTATTCCTATTTCTTCTGACACTTCAAGAGCATAATCATCTATTATACAACTATTTTTTAAATAAACTCGTCGTTTTAATTGTTCCTCTTCGATATAAAATAATTCTTTATGCTTAATTAAATATTTCAAGTGTATTTGATAATCAATTTCTTGATGCTCATTACTATTTAATTGTCTAATGAAAGAAATATCTGCAGTTGCTTTCACTATATGTGCACTACGCTTTTGAAACAATTGTTTCTTTCTCTGTACCATTTGTAACAAATCTACTGCAATACCATCTACATCTGTTCGTTTCTCTGTTATATATGCTAAAAACTGTTGCACTTGCTTTTCAATATTCGCTTTTACAACCATTTCGTCTCCCTCCCATATTACAATATGAAAAAGGGAGATATTATCTACTCTTTTTTCTGTGCTAACAATTCAAGTCCACGATTCATTTCATGAAGAACCTCTTCATCTTTCTCACGTTCCATCGCTTTTTCAATCGCTTCTCCTACTCCATCTCCACCAATTTTCCCAAGTGCCCATGCTGCTGTTCCTCGAAGTACTGGTCTTGGATCATCTTTCATAACACCGATTAAATCAGGAATTGCTGCTGTTTCTTTAAAATGTGCAAGTGCTAAAATAGCATTTCGTTGCAATGGTTTTTTACCTCTCCATGAACCAGACATAATTCCATACTTCTCTTTAAAATCACGATTACTAATTGTTAAAAGTGGTGTTAATAACGGTTTAACTAACTCAGGGTCAGGCTCCATTTCAGGATGGTTATGAAAATCCATTCCTTTATTTTTCGGACAAACAGTCTGACACGTATCACATCCATATATACGGTTTCCTATTTTATCGCGATATTCTTCAGGCAGAAACCCTTTTGTCTGTGTTAAAAATGCAATACATTTCTTCGAGTCCAACTGCCCCCCTTGTACTAAAGCACCTGTAGGACAAATATCAATACATCTCGTACAACTTCCACATTGATCTTCTATTGGCCGATCAGGAGGGAATGGAACATTCGTAATCATTTCTCCTAAGTATACATACGAACCAAATTCCGGCGTAATAATAGCGCAGTTCTTACCACTCCATCCAATACCGGCACGCTCTGAAACAGCTCGATCACTTAGCTCCCCTGTATCAACCATTGATTTCACTTCTATATCCGGCAGCTTTTCGATTAAATACGCCTCTAACTTTTGCAAACGATCTCGTAGAACAAGGTGATAATCTTGGCCCCAAGAAGCACGGCAAAAAATCCCACGTCGTTCCCCTCGTTTACTTAATGGTGCATTTTTTAATTTTGAAGGGTATGCTAAAGCAATCGCAATAATTGATTTCGCACCAGGTAACAATAGCTGTGGATTCGTTCTCTTCTCTATATCAGGCTCTTCGAATCCAGACTGATAATTCAATTGTTGTTGCTGGATTAGACGCTGCTTTAATTCCTCAAATGGTGAAGCACTGGCAAAACCTATTTTATCTATACCAATCGTTTTACTATACGCAATTACATCTTGCTTTAATTGTTCAAAGTCCATTTTCAATCGCCTCCACCGATGAATTCATCCCTTATGTAACGACTAAATTGGTTATCAATTCACTTTTGGAATAATATTCTTCACTTCTATTTTCGCATACAATTATGATTTTCAAACATTAAAAAACGCAATGCTTCGTTTATCTTAGAAACGAAACACTGCGTTGATCACAATTTATTAGAAAAACATTAAATAAAATTTGGAGCGGGTGAAGAGAATCGAACTCTCGACCAGAGCTTGGAAGGCTCTTGTTTTACCACTAAACTACACCCGCAAATATGAAAAAAATATAAGATATTGAAATAACTTATGTAAAGTAGTATAGCATGTAAAAAAAATCGAAGCAAGAAATTTATCGAAAAAAGTCGAAAAAGTGATGAGATACCTCATCACTTTTTCAATTCTTTATCAATCGCCTTCTTCATACTATCGAAATCAGGGTTTGCAAGATTCCCATTTATATATACTGAAGGAGCACCTTGAACTTTTAATTTTTGAGCACGATCTGAATCTTTACGTACTTTGTCTTTCATTTCTTTACTGTGTAAATCTTTTTTAAACTGTTCTACATTAATTTTCGGAAGCTTTTCTTTCACAATATTAAGAAGTAATTCTTCTGTAATCCATTCTTCCGTATCTTTCTTTTGATTTTGATAAATCTCATCATAGAAAATCCAGAATGAATCTTGATCTTGTTTATAAATTGCTTCACCGGCAGCTGCACCTAAATCAGAGTCTTTTCCGATAAACGGGAAGTTAATAAAATATAACTGCACTTTACCTTTATCAATATACTCTTCTTTTAATCGTGGTAATACTGTTACATCCCAAGTACGACAAGCTGGACATTTAAAGTCTCCAAATTCAACTACCTTAACTGGAGCATCATCTTTCCCTAAAGATTGTTGCGTAGAATAAGCAAACATCTCATTCCCTTTATCTTTCTTGTCATTTATGATGCTATACACAATCGTCCCGATTACAATCAATACTGCGATAGAAAAAACTATACCAAGAGCCATGAGTTTGTTTGATGATTTCATATACATTCCTCTTTAATTTCATATTCTGTATACATCATTGTACACAATACACATAATATCAATACTTACATAGGTCACGCAATGAACACGCTCACATAAATTACAAAAATACAACGTTTGTGACAATATTGTGTCGCCTTTTGTCACAAATTATTAAAAAAAGAAGCTCCTATGTAGGAACTTCTTTTAACTTACTGCTTTTTCACGGGCATTTTTTAACATGGATTGCTCTGTTTTTATATCATGGCGAATTACTAATTTCTCACTAACTGCTTGCACATATTCATCATGATTTATATACCCTTCTTTCTCCATTAGCCTTAAAACTACATTCCGTCTCTCAACTGCTTTATCATAATTTTGTGCAGGTGAGTAATAAGCCGGTGCTTTTACTATAGCAGCCATCATTGCACTTTCAGCCAGTGTTAATTGATCCACTTTTTTACCGAAGTAAAGGTTTGCTGCTTTTTCAATCCCCCATGCGCCTTCTCCGTAGTAAATATTACTTACATACAATTTTAATATCTCATCCTTTGTGAATGTACGTTCAATCTTTTTCGTATAAAAAATTTCTTTCCACTTACGGGAAAATGTACGTTCATTAGATAAGAAAGCATTTTTAGATAACTGCTGTGTAATCGTGCTTCCTCCTTGCACAACACCACCAGCTTTTATATTTTCAATAGACGCCCTGATAATCGCTATATAGTCTAAACCGTTATGATGATAAAACCTTTTATCTTCCGTCGCAATAAATGCGTTTGTTAATGATTCTGGCACCTCTAACTTAGCGGGTACATGTAATTTACTAATATCACTTCGCTCAATCATTACATTTCCAGCGAATAATAATGCAAAACTTAACAATAATAATAATATAATGGCTTTATAAAGAAATTTAGTTAATGGATTTAATGCAACTTTTTGATGATAATTCACTCTAGATAATACTCGTTCTTTCATCTCGAACACCTCTTTTCCACACAGCATATAACTCTTAATTTAAGAATACCTTGTTATAAAAGAATATCCCATCGATTTCTCTTACACCTACCTTACAACATTGTAAGGTGTAAAAATGTATTGTATCACAGTCCCTTTTTATCTACTATTCATATGAAATGTTGAATATACATTTGTTTATCACACTATTTATAGGCAGTAGGTCTCTCCTTAATTTCACTTTATTCTTTTATTATATCAGTTTATACATTTATACTTTTAAACATCTAGCAATCTAATTATATACGATATATCACCATTATACAGAACAAATGTTCCGTAAATCAATACTAATCTCGCTATTTGTGAGCAGTAAGTCTTCTCCCTCAAAACTTGGCTAAAGCTAGGAAATTAGGTGGTAGTCCTGCTTCCTCCACCAATTATTAGCCTACACTTTATTATTGTGACCTTTTTCTGAAACAGTATACATAAAGAAAAGGTTAGCAATTTGAGCTGTCCTCAAATAACTAACCTTTTCTTTACAACCTTCCTATAAGATTATATGGCTGAACTTCCCATGTTTCGTATGGAATAAAATGCATTGCTTTCATCGCATCAAGTGTCCTTGATTTCATATGAGGACGCGTTATATACTCATCAATGTTCTCTTCGTTTAAAGCAACAAATTTAGCCTCTTGTATTTCTTCAGGTTGAATTTTTATTTCACCACTAACATATGCTACTTTAAAAACAACAGCTACAATATGCATAGAAGCATTATAATAAATCCCTGTAACTCCGATAGGCTTCACAGTTAATCCTGTTTCCTCCATTATTTCTCTGCAAACAGCTTGATCGAGCGCTTCCCCTTCTTCTACCTGTCCTCCAGGCATTTCCCACGTATCAGCTCGCCAGTGCACTTTCGTTAAAAGCACCTCATTCTTTTCATTTGTTAAATAACCTGCTACGGCAACAATATGCTTTGGTGTTTTATGCTCCACAGAAATACCTCCTAGAAATACGATTATTTAAAATACAAACCTATAACCATATTCCCTAGCAGCTACAAAATACCTTTAATACTTTACCACCTGAATTAAATCCATAAAAAAGACCCTGTCCGTTAAAGGAAAGGGCCTTCTGTCTTATATCCCGCTATTTATGGGCAGTAAAAATCCCACCTCAAAATTCAGCTGGAGCAAAGAAGTTAGGTGGGAGTCGGGCTGCCTGTAAACGCCCGATTGGTGAGGGCTAATAATCAGTGGGGATGAACAAAACCCCCACTGATTAAAGTTTCACTTTATTATTCCCCTAAGTCTACGTTGTGGTAAACTTGCTGTACATCTTCTAAATCTTCTAATGCATCAACCATTTTTTCAAATTGTACTTGAGCATCTTCAGGAAGTTCTACATCACTTTGTGCAAGCATTGTTAATTCTGCAACTGTAAATTCTTCAACACCAGCACCTTTAAGTGCAGATTGTACTGAATGGAACTGATCAGGTTCAGCATAAACGATAACAGAATCTTCTTCTTCTAGAATGTCACGTGCATCTACATCTGCTTCCATTAAGATTTCAAGAACTTCATCTAATGTTTTACCTTCAAGACCGATAACAGCTGTCGCATCAAACATGTAAGCGACAGAACCGTTTACACCCATGTTACCACTGTTTTTGCTAAATGCAGCTCGTACATCTGCTGCAGTACGGTTTACGTTATTTGTCAGTGTATCTACAATTACCATAGATCCGTTTGGTCCAAAGCCTTCATAACGAAGCTCGTCATAGTTTTCTTCTGAACCGCCTTTTGCCTTTTCAATCGCACGGTCAATAATTGTTCTTGGCACGTTGTATGTTTTCGCACGTTCTAATACAACTCTTAACGTTTGGTTTGATTCTGGATCTGGCTCGCCTTGTTTTGCTGCCACATAAATTTCACGTCCAAATTTCGCGTATATACGGCTTGTATTTGCATCTTTTGATGCTTTTTTTTCTTTAATATTGTTCCATTTACGGCCCATACTTTCCACTCTCTTTCCCATTTTAAATCTACATAAAAATATTAATATGAAATATAATGTGTATTCAACACATTTTTAAAAGAAATATAAAAAGTTCATTTTTGATTCATATTACAGACATAATATAAATCATTATCATTTTGTTCTTTCAACAAGTTATATTATACATGAATTCCTAAGTTTATTACGAATTTTAGAATCACATAGCATAATTTAACAAAAAAAAACCTAACATTTCTGTTAGGGTCTTTTTAGGTGACATTTATATAGAGTGCTACCCTTAAAATCCTTTATTTTAAAGCATTTTAAAAATTTTGAGCTTCTTTAAACATGATAAATTAAAATGAAACGGAGCCAAAATGGAATCATATTAAATAACTGACACCTTTTACTTTCATTTCTCTCCCTTGATTAAATTTATCATATTTCATTTATTACTGTGATGATTTATTTTATTATTTCTCGCTAAACAATAAGAAACAGGGCAAAGCTGCCATGTCCTTTTAAAGATTTGTTATGTAGTATGTTATGAACTATTCATTATTAAACTAAAGCTATTCCTTTTCATTCCTCTATTAATTCCATAATATTACCATAATTACTTTCTATTGCTGTATAATTAAAATAGGAAAAAATTTGAAGAAAAGATGGGGGAGAATTATGACACATTCAAATGAGAAAAAAGCACATGGTCTTAAAGGGATAGGATAGGAGAAAAGCTAAACCCAACTATCTATCAAGTGAGATTCATAAAATTGGATGGTCCAATTCAATTTGAGTCGTTCCCTAAATTAAAGGAATTAGGGGACTGGTTGAGTACTTCAACGCAAATATGGTCGTGTCACTCAACTATGTACAAGTACAGCAGAGAAGAGTTTGAAAAGAAGTTTTTCGAAATTACGAAATTACCAGCTGATAATGTGGTAATTTCAACTGGTGGTATCGGATTTAACTTCATGTCACCAGGGTGGAGAGATTCTCTCTAGAGTGCTCGAAAAAATTCTTGTATATGTAATATTCTACTGAAATTTTATAAAAGGATAAAACCGAACTTTCGGTTTTATCCTTTTACTACTCATAGTTTCTTCCAACTGTATCTAAAGTTCGTCACTTACTCACCGCACACTACCCCAACGCACTATTAGTGCTTATTTTGTAGTGTGAAGAAAACACAAAAAAACTCTACACAATTAGTGTAGAGCCTTGATGTTACGCCGTTCGTGATACCGATGGTCGGGGTCGAACCGACACTCCCGAAGGAACACGATTTTGAGTCGTGCGCGTCTGCCAATTCCGCCACATCGGCATAAAAGAAAGGCGGCAACCGGATTTGAACCGGTGGTAAAGGTTTTGCAGACCTCTGCCTTACCACTTGGCTATGCCGCCATATGAAGTTAAAATGGAGCGGAAGACGGGATTCGAACCCGCGACCCCAACCTTGGCAAGGTTGTATTCTACCACTGAACTACTTCCGCAAAAATGGCTGGGCTAGCTGGATTCGAACCAGCGCATGACGGAGTCAAAGTCCGTTGCCTTACCGCTTGGCTATAGCCCACCGAAGTTTTACTTAATTATATGTAAGTATCCATTAATTTATTTGTAATTTTTAAAAATAAAAATGGGGCGACTGATGGGAATTGAACCCACGAATGCCGGAGCCACAATCCGGTGCGTTAACCACTTCGCCACAACCGCCATGTTGTGTTTATATATTTGGCAGGGGCAGTAGGAATTGAACCCACACTGGAGGTTTTGGAGACCTCAGTTCTACCTTTAAACTATGCCCCTATGTAAAATGGTGGAGGGGGGCAGATTCGAACTGCCGAACCCGAAGGAGCGGATTTACAGTCCGCCGCGTTTAGCCACTTCGCTACCCCTCCGAAACTTACATGGTGCCGGCTAGAGGACTTGAACCCCCAACCTACTGATTACAAGTCAGTTGCTCTACCAATTGAGCTAAGCCGGCATATTTTATTAAAATGGTGGCTCGGGACGGAATCGAACCGCCGACACGAGGATTTTCAGTCCTCTGCTCTACCGACTGAGCTACCGAGCCTTATTAAAATGGCGGTCCCGACCGGGGTCGAACCGGCGATCTCCTGCGTGACAGGCAGGCATGTTAACCACTACACCACGGGACCATTTGGTTGCGGG
>NZ_JBIYCT010000011.1:0-139553 GCF_044907945.1 Bacillus sp. RC240
CTGGACCTCAAGGTGCGCAAGGTAACACGGGTGCTACTGGACCTCAAGGTACGCAAGGTAACACGGGTGCTACTGGACCTCAAGGACCTCAAGGTGCGCAAGGTAACACGGGTGCTACTGGACCTCAAGGCGTTCAAGGTAACACGGGTGCTACTGGTATAGGAGTTACCGGACCTACTGGACCTTCTGGTGGGCCTCCTGGACCTCAAGGTAACACGGGTGCTACCGGACCTCAAGGTCTTCAAGGTAACACGGGTGCTACTGGACCTCAAGGTCTTCAAGGTAACACTGGTGCTACTGGACCTCAAGGTCTTCAAGGTAACACGGGTGCTACTGGACCTCAAGGCGTTCAAGGTAACACGGGTGCTACTGGACCTCAAGGCGTTCAAGGTAACACGGGTGCTACTGGACCTCAAGGTCTTCAAGGACCAACGGGTGCTACTGGTATAGGAGTTACCGGACCTACTGGACCTAGCTTCCCAGTAGCAACAATCGTTGTAACAAACAACATTCAACAAACTGCACTCCAATTTAACAACTTCATTTTTAATACAGTATTTAACGCAAACAATATTATCTTCAACGGCACAGATACAGTTACTGTTATCAACGCTGGTATTTATGTAATTAGCGTATCCATCTCTACAACTGCACCAGGATGTGCTCCGCTCGGAATAGGAATTTCAATAAATGGAGCAGTCGCAACTGACAACTTCTCTTCAAATCTAATAGGCGACTCCCTTTCATTTACTACAATTGAAACATTAGCAGCTAGCACAAATATTTCTGTCAAATCTACCCTTAGCGAAATTACAATTCCCGAAACAGGCAACACTAACATCCGACTTACTGTATTTAGAATCGCTTAAATTTCACCATTTATTGTTTATGACAAATAAAAAAAAGAGCGAGAAACTCGCTCTTTTTTTGTTATGTACAATAATTCATTACTACTCTAATTCAATTGAAACATTTTTTTGTGGTACAAATGTAGAAATTGCATGTTTATAAATAAGCTGTTGCTTACCTTCTGTTTCCAGCAGGACTGTAAAATTATCAAATCCTTTAATTAATCCACGAAGCTGGAAACCATTTAATAAGTACAGCGTAACGAACGTATTCTCTTTACGGAGTTGATTTAAAAACTGATCTTGAATATTGATTGATTGCTTCATGTCGAATCCTCCTCTTTTTCTCTACTTACTATTATTCGACTTTAGTTGTAGCTTTCCTTCTATGTATCGTAAAATTTCTGACGTTTTTTCACCATCAGTAACATCGAACCACGCGACATCCATCTTATTACGGAACCACGTTAATTGACGTTTTGCATAACGGCGTGAATTCGTCTTTAATTGTGATACCGCTTCTTCTAAAGATACACGATTCTCAAAATAATCATATATCTCTTTATAACCAATCGCTTGAATAGATTGACAATCTCGCACTCCTCTTTCATGTAAACCTTTTACTTCTTCTAATAAACCTTGTTCAATCATTAGGTTAACACGTAAGTTAATGCGATCGTATAGCATTTCTCGATCCATTGTCAAGCCAATTAATGAAACATCGTACAGTAACTCATTTTCTTGTTTTTCGAGCTGGTTACTCATTTTTTCACCCGTCGTGTGAAAAATTTCTAACGCCCGAATAACACGCCTTACATTATTGGCATGAATACGCTCCGCACTTTCTGGATCTACTTCTTGTAACTTTTTATGTACATATTCCACACCGTGTTCTAATGCTAACTTTTCCATCTGTTCTCGGTATGTAGCATCCCCAGCCTCATCTGTAAACTGGTAATCGAATAAAACAGATTGTATATAGAGACCGGTTCCACCAACAATAATTGGTAATTTCCCGCGCTCTGTAATTTCTCGAATGCACTTACGGACACGTTCTTGAAATTCCGCCACAGAAAATGAATCTTCCGGATCTTTTATATCAATCATATAATGCGGAATTCCGTCCATCTCATCTATCGTCACCTTTGCAGTCCCGATATCCATCGTACGATAAATTTGCATGGAATCACCACTAATAATCTCACCATTCAACGCTTTTGCAAGATCGATACTTAATTTCGTCTTTCCGACAGCAGTTGGCCCAATGATGACAGCAACTTTTTCACGTTGCACTTCTCCCATATCATTCAACTCTCTTTATGTAATATACTCCATCTATTGATTATACCCAATCTTACCAATTTTAACGGCATGATTGCAAGTTCTTTGAATCTAGTACATGAAATTACACAAAAAAAGAGCATAGCTTGTCCAATTCTGCATATACATGATAAAAAATAGCTCGGAGAGGGTGCAATGACTATGAAACAAGCGACTATCGATTTTCCATTATTAATAAAAGACCTTATTTTAGCTACTGCTATAAAAGAACAAAATTGTTCACAAGAAGAATTATACTTCGCACTAAATTGTTTACTACGTTCCTTTCATTCTACTATTCAAGAAACAACGTTACATCCAGAAAATAAAAATACAGAGTATATGCAAACTCAATTTTGCACCGCGTATAAAATTATTACAGGTAAAACAATTTACCCTTTTCAATAATTCTTATAAAAAAAAGCGGCCGCTTAGACATTTTCAAGCAGCCGTTTTTTATTTTAATAAATTATTTTATAACTTTCACTTTAACGGATTTACGACCCCAACTATCAGCAGTGCTATCTGAACCAACTAAAACATCAATACGGTTTCCTTTAATCGCGCCACCAGTATCTCCAGCAATCGCTTCTCCATATCCTTCCACCCACACTTTTGATCCGAGAGGAATTACTTTCGGATCAACAGCAATAACTTTCATATTTGGATTCGCTGTTAAATCATGCCCCATCGCTGTTAACACACGACCACCATATGTGCCATTTTCACTCGGGTGAGCTGTGTAAGCTGTCGCTTCTACTGTTATTTCACGACCAGCAGGTTCACTTGTTTCAGTAGATTTCGCCACTGGCTTAGTTGCCGGATTCGCTTGCGCTACTGGTTTACTTGATGCTCCACTTTTAACTGATTCTTTTCCATTAACTGCCGTATCATTTTTAGCCGGCGCTTTCTCCTTAACTGATGTATCATTTTTAACCGCCGTTTTCACCTTAGTTGGCGCTTCATCTTGAGCTGGAACTTCTTTTCTTTCAATAACAGGTGCTGTACCTGTTAAAAATGGTATGTGAACATACGCCGCTTTCCCGCCATATTCGAATTGTAACCATTCGTTTTGTACTTGATTTGTCGTTTCAATCAAGTCATCTTTTTTAAGCGTGCCAAGAATTTCTGAATCAGTATTCGCTCCAGCACGAATGTTTAATACGTTTGCTGTTACATAATAAGAACTTTTCGTAAACTCGGCACTTACAAAAGCTTCTTTACCATCTAATTTAATTTTGGACCATCCGTTTTCTGTATTTATAACATCTAATTTATTTCCACTTAACATTTTACCTACAAGTTTTGATTCTACAGTTGGGTTTTCTCTAACGTTTAATACATCTGTTGTTACAATCGTTTCCGCTTTAGCAGAACCTGCAAAAATCCCAAGACCAAAAACTGCTGCTGTTGCTATACCTAATAATTTTTTCATGAATAGCCTCCATTTGCTTTGTTTTCGTGTTCTCATTATAGCAACAGTTTTTTGTAGAATTTCGAAAATCACACAATTACAAAGCATTCGTAATAAACGATTAATGATTTGTAACATAAATTTCCATATTAAAGAATTGTATTTCTACCAAAATTAGCAATAGTTTTCATATATTTCTCACAAATTAGCATAAGAATTTTTTTCCAGAAAAAATTACAGTATTACTTTTTTGTTACAAAAAAATCACTTTTCATTACATCTTTTACCAAAATCCATCATAATCCAATTATTAAATTACTTTTTGTAACGAAAAAGGAACAACTCCTATTAGCTGTCCCTTTTTATCTTTTATTTAACTTTCTTCTTCCAAACACCTATCATAATAGCTGAAACAATCGTCCCAATTAATATAGAGAAAATGTATAGCAACGGTTTATTCACTAATGCGATAACAAACAATCCACCATGCGGTGCCGGCAATGTAATTTGGAATAACATAGATAAGGCACCCGCGATACTTGAACCAACAACACAACTTACTATTACTCGAACCGGATCGGCAGCTGCAAATGGAATCGCACCTTCTGTAATAAACGATGCTCCCATAATATAATTTGTTAAACCAGATTTACGTTCTGCTTCTGTAAATTTTGTTTTAAAGAATGTGGTTGCGAATGCAATCGCAAGTGGCGGTACCATACCACCAGCCATAACTGCTGAGTGCACTCCAAAATTCTGTGCTTCTATTGCAGCAATACCAAATGTAAATGCCGCTTTATTAATTGGACCACCCATATCAATTGCCATCATACCACCTAAAATAAGTCCTAATAATATAGCATTCGTACCACTCAAACCATTTAACCATCCTGTTAACATTTCATTTAATGCTACAACAGGCGGATTTACTACTTTTTGCATAACAACTCCTGTAATCAACAATCCAAAGACTGGATATAACAAAACAGGTTTAATTCCTTCTAACTGTACTGGTAATCCTGAAAATAATCTTTTCAATCCTAAAACAACATATCCAGCTAAGAAACCAGCAATTAATCCACCTAAAAATCCCGCATTCGCTTGTGCTGCTAAAAAACCACCGACAACGCCAGGCATAAAACCAGGTCGATCAGCAATAGAACTCGCAATAAATCCAGCTAAGATTGGTACAAGGAATAAAAAGGCTCCTTTTTCTCCACCGCCAATATTCATTAATATTTCAGCAATAGGACCTTCCGCCTTAATTCCACCGAACATAAATGCTAATGCAATTAAAATTCCGCCACCAACAACGAACGGAAGCATATTACTTACACCGCTCATTAAATGCTTATAAATTCCTAGCCCTTTTTCTTTCTCTACATTTTCTGCCTTCCCATTCTCTTTGACACCTTTAAAGATTGGTGCATCTTGTTTTACAGCTCTATTAAGAAGGACTTCAGTTTTTCTAATACCATCAGCTACTGGCACTTGAATGACATACTTCCCAGCGAAACGGTTCATTTCTACCTGTTTATCTGCCGCAACGATAATCGCTGTTGCGCGTTCAATATCCTCTTTCGTTAAACCGTTCTTTACACCTGTTGATCCATTCGTTTCAACTTTAATCGCAATCCCTAACTCTGCCGCTTTTGCTTTTAAACTATCCGCAGCCATATATGTGTGAGCGATACCAGTCGGACAAGCTGTAACAGCTAATACGTATGGCTCATTCCCTTCCGGCTTTGCTACTTCAACTTCTTCGTCTTCTTTTTCATTCTCTTTTTCATCAAATAAACGGAGAAGTTCATCCTCATCCTTTGCTTCTAATAATTGCTTGCGGAACCCTTCATCCATCAATAACGTAGAGAGACGAGATAACGTTTCTAAATGAGTATTATTCGCCCCTTCACTCGCAGCAATCATAAAAAACAGATGTGCAGGCTGTCCATCAAGCGACTCATAGTTGATACCGCTTACACTTCTACCGAAACAAATCGATGGTTGTTTAACGGCATTCGTCTTCGCATGAGGTATAGCAATACCTTCACCAATTCCAGTTGTGCTTTGTGACTCCCGCTTTAGAATAGCTTCTTTAAATTCAGCTTTACTATTTAAACGATTTGCCCCGTTTAATTTTTCAACTAATTCATCTATGACAGCTTCTTTATTTGAAGCTGTCATATTCATAATGACTGTATCCCTTTTTAATAGTTCTGTAATTTTCATATATTGCTTCCCCCTATCGCTTAGCTACAATTACTTGCGACAATAATTCTTCTACCTTTTCCTTTGTACATAAATCCGCCGAGAATGCTGTTGCACTTCCTGTTGCAACACCATATTGAAATGCCTTTTCAATATCCTTTGTCTGTTCGTATTTACCTACAAACCCTGCAACGAGAGAATCTCCGGCCCCAACCGAATTAATTACAACACCTTTCGGAACAGTTGCTTCATATATACCTTCTGCCGTAAATAATAAAGCTCCATCTCCTGCCATTGATACGATAACGTGCTCTACACCTTGTTCGATTAATTTTCTTCCATACGGTAATATGTCTTCTACGGTTGAAAGCTCCACTCCGAATAACTCACCAAGTTCATGATGATTTGGCTTTATTAAAAACGGTTTATTTTTAATTACATGCTGCAGTGCACTACCACTTGCATCTACTACTACACGAATACCTTTTTCGGCTCCAAACGCTGCGATTGATTCATAAAAGGTATTTGGAATAGAAGCTGGTACACTTCCAGCTAGTACAACACAATCTCCAGATTGCATACTTTCGATTTTTTTCATCAATTGTTCAAATTGCTCATTTGTCACAATAGGACCCTGTCCATTTAACTCCGTTTCTTCTTGCCCTTTTATTTTCACATTAATTCGAGAATCTCCACCTACTTGGACGAAGTTTGTTGTTACACCTTCATCATGTAATACACCTTTAATAAATTGACCGGTAAATCCACCCGTAAATCCAAGCGCTACATTTTCGACACCTAAACGATGAAGAACGCGAGAAACATTAATCCCTTTCCCTCCAGGAAACTTCATATCTTTCTCTGCTCGATTTACTGTTCCTAAATCGAAAGAATTAACTTGTACTACATAATCAATAGATGGGTTTAAAGTAACTGTATAGATCATTGTTTATCAGCCTCAATCACATTTGTTTGTCTTCTATATTTTTCTAAATCAATTTCTAAATGGTTTGTAATAATACTTGCATCTTCAACATTTGCAATTTTTGCAAATGCAACTTCTGAAAACTTACTTTCATCAATTAAGAAATATCCTTCATTTGCTAATGTTAATGCCAGTTGCTTCAAGAGCGCTTCTTCTGGATCTGGTGTTGTAAAACCAAGCTGTTCGTGTACACCATTCGCTCCTAAAAAAGATTTATCGAAGCGATACTTCTGCATACTTTCCTGTGCCATAGCACCAATTAAAGCTTTCGTCCTACTCTTCATCATCCCGCCTAGTAAATACGCACGAATATTATTTTCAACTAAAGCTTCAATATGCATAAGTCCATTCGTTACGACAGTAACATCTTTGTTTATTAAAAATGGAATCATTTCAAATGTTGTACTTCCTGCATCTAAATAAACGCAATCCCCTTGTTCAACAATACTAGCCGCATACTTGGCAATTTGTTGTTTTATTTGAATGTTTTTGGATGATTTTTCAACCATCGTTGGCTCTTGTCCTTTTCCTGTTAAAACAGAGGCACCACCATGAACTCTTTTTAATAACCTTTGCTTTTCCAATTGCGCTAAATCACGACGAATTGTTGATTCAGAGCTTTCTGTTCTTTCCACTAATTGCTGTAATTTAACAACCTTCTGCTCTTTTACAAGTTGCAATATCATTTGATGACGTTCAGGAGTTAACATTTTCTTCACCTCTTCTTTGATTACAGTATAATGAAAACGATCACAAAAATCAACCATAAACATTCATAAATAATCAAAACCAGTCACAAACGGTTATAGACAACAAAAAAGAAACCCATTTGATTGTTATATCAAATGGGTTTCTTTTTTCGATTCACTTATAAAGAAGCTTTATATATACTTAAAACATCGTCTTTATTTAATTTTTTAAAGTTACCGAATTCACCATAAGCCATCGCTTTATCCGCCATTAAGTCAATTTCACTTTCTCTAATAGCGTAATCAGCTAATGTTACTGGAGCTTCAATTGAAGTCCAAAATTGACGTAACACCTCAATTCCCTCTAATGCAACCTCTTTATCTGTCTTCCCATCTGTTTCTACATCGAATACACGAATAGCGAACTGTTTAAAGCGACTCACGTTTTCATCTATAACATGCTTCATCCAATTTGGGAATAGAATCGCGAGTCCGCCCCCATGCGGTATGTCATGAACAGCAGAAACTGCATGCTCAATATTATGAGTTGCCCAGTCTCCTTTTACTCCCATCGCTAAAATGCCGTTTAACGCCATAGTACCGCAATATAAAATTGTTTCCCTATGCTCATAATTTTCTAGATCACTTAAAAGCTTAGGAGCTGTTTCAATTACTGTTCTTAAAACAGATTCACAATAACGATCTTGTAATTCTGTATTCATGCCGTGATGGAAATATTGCTCTAATACGTGCGACATAATATCGACCATACCATAAATCGTTTGATCTCTCGGCACAGACGAAGTATGTAGTGGATCTAAAATTGAAAACTGAGGGAATGTAACTGGACTGCCCCAGCCGTACTTTTCATTCGTTTCCCAGTTTGTAATTACAGATCCTGCATTCATTTCAGATCCTGTTGCTGCAAGCGTAAGCACAGTACCAAATGGTAACGCCTCGCTAGCAAATGCTTTTTTCGTTACAATATCCCACACATCTCCATCATACTTACTACCAGCTGCAATCGCTTTCGTACAGTCGATTACACTTCCTCCACCAACTGCTAAAATAAATTCGACTCCATTGTCTTTACAAATTTGAATCCCTTTCTTTACAGTTGATAAACGAGGATTCGGTTCAACACCTGTCAATTCAAACACTTCCGCATTTATATCCTTTAAAATAGAAATTACATTATCATAAATACCGTTTCTTTTAATACTTCCTCCTCCATATACGAGAAGAACTTTCTTACCGAACTGTGGAATCTCAGTTTTTAACTGCTCTAATTGTCCTTTACCAAAAATAAGTTTTGTTGGATTACGAAATACAAAATTTTGCATATACCTTTACCATCCCTTCCATATGAAAAGCAACTATACTTTTGTATACCACACTTTTTTAATTTCACAAACAAATTTGCTTAACAAAAAAATCCCAGCCTTAAAGGCTGAGATTTTTTATTGATAATAAGGCGAGATCATTAAGTAAACAATAACCCCAGATAAACTTACATATAACCAAATTGGCATCGTCCAACGTACAATTTTACGATGACGTGTTAATTGATTTGTAAAACCAAATACAAGTGCAAACAATGCAAGTGGTACAATAATTGCTGCAAGGATAATATGTGTAATTAAAATGATGAAATACACATATTTAATGAATCCTTCTCCGCCAAAATGTGTTGCTGGCGCCAAGTAATGATACGATAAATATGAAACACAAAATAGTAAAGTCGTTGTAAATGCTGCAAGAATAAATCCACGATGCATTTTTACATTCTTTTTAATAATAGAGAATAATGCTGCTAATAAAAATACAAACGTAAAACTATTAAAGATTGCATTTAACATTGGTAAAATTGTTACATCAAAATGTACTTCTCCTTCATAGCCAACAGGTCCAAAGAACAAAAATAAAATAATCGCATTTACAAGTACAGAAAGCGTTATCACAATAGGAGCATAGCTTTTCTGATTAGTTGATTGATCCACCAAAATGGTCACTCCTCTTCCTTCAAATATGTATACGTAACCTCACTATTTTAACATATTATTCACAGTGTAAATGTGACAATAGTTTGACACAGTAAGACAGAGCAAAGAAAAAAATCCTTCTTAATAAAACTTCTTAAGAAGGATTTTATCGCTTTATTATTTAAATAGCAATGGAATTAGTTTTTGTTAAAAAACGTATTGCTATACGCTTGATATATTTCAGACACTTGATATCCCATTAATGAAATTGCTGTTAATGAAAAGAAACCAATCATAAGAAATCGAAACCACATATAAATCTCCTCCTTGTATTTAGCTTAAAAAACGTTAGCTATATTACAAGTTGAGTGGCACTCTTCATCGTCACTTTCCTTCTTCTTTACAATTGCTGTTATAAATCGAATCATAAAGAAAATCACAAAAGGAAATTGTTCGTAATTTACCTTGGCATAGTTCAGCAACGGCTCGCGCTGCACATCGAACGGAGATGAGAAGGAATAGAACATACCTTGCTCTTCCATATATACAATTACAATTTTCATACAAAATACTATTCCTAGAAACGAAACAATATCTTGCCATTCTGTCGTATATAAAAAGTTATACAGCTCCAATACGTACTCTTCCATCATCATCCCCCCTTCCTTTTTTACCATTTTGCTCGCCTTCGTATAAAAAGTCAAGAAAAAAGTTTATATTCACTATGACAATAGTAATTACTTGTTTCTATGATTATATATGATTCTTTTATAGCAATGATTGGGTGTAACTCTCTTCCAAAACAATAAATTAGAATTGAACGGGCTCTTTATCCTCACTTTTAGGATTCAAAACCGAACTATTTTTATTTCTATTAAAAATAAAATAAGAAACTATAATAAGAACAGTAACAAGCATCGTTAAAAGTGCTTGTGAACGCAAAGATTCAATTGCAACCATTGCAACTAAAACTGCTATAATAGCGGCAATTGTAACATACGTTACATACGGGAAAAGCCACATTTTCACTTTCAAATTTTGTTGTTCTACTTTCCCCATTTTTTTACGTATCTTTAAATGTGAAACTGCTATAACGAGATAAACTAGTAACGCAATCCCACCAGATGCATTCACTAAAAATAAAAAGACTTTATCTGGAGATATGTAACTAAAAACAACTCCAATATAAGCAAAGAACGTTCCAAATAAAACTGCCCGAACTGGAACACCACTACTGTTCAATTTTAAAAATGCCTTTGGAGCATCTCCTCTTTCTGCCATCGAAAAAAGCATTCTTGAGTTTGTATATAAACCTGAATTCAAGCAAGAAAGTACAGCTGTTAAAACGATAAAATTCATAATTTGTGCTGCCGCTGGTATTCCTATATGTTCAAGTACCGCTACAAACGGACTTTTTAATATGTTTGCTGAGTTCCATGGAAGAAGTGTAACAACTACAGCGATAGATCCAATAAAAAATACGAGAATACGCCAAATCACACTATTTGTTGCTGTTTTTACTGCTTTTACAGGTTCGGCAGATTCACCAGCCGCTACTGCAACAATCTCTGATCCCATAAATGAAAATATAACGACGGTGATTCCAAGTAACACCGAACTTATACCATTTGGCATAAATCCTCCTTGACCTACCAGATTCGAAGTGCCAGGCGCTTCCGTTCCTGGTACAAATCCTAAAATAACAGCTAGTCCAAGACAAAGGAACAAAACAATACTTATTACTTTAATAAATGAAAACCAATATTCAAATTCTCCAAATGATTTCACCGAGAAAACATTCGTCAACGTTAATAAAATCGTTAATATTAAGCTTAATAACCAGAGTGGGATTTCTGGAATCCAGTATTGAATAATACCAGCACCTGCTGTAGCTTCTATTGCAATAACAATTACCCAGAAAAACCAATATAGCCACCCAATTGTATAACCTGCCCATGGACCAATTGCCTCTCTTGCATATGTTGCAAATGAACCACTTGTCGGATTAATAGCTGCCATTTCTCCTAGCATTCTCATAACGAAAATAACTAGAAGTCCTGCTAATGCATATGAAACGATAGAACCTGGACCTGCTGAATGCACAACCGCACCACTTCCAACAAACAAACCAGCTCCTATTACGCCACCAATGGAAATCATTGTAATGTGGCGTATTTTGAGGTCTTTCTTAAGATTTTTATCCAACTCTTGTACATCCCCTTCCAAACTTAATTTTGAAATTTATGTAAGAGTATTATGCGAAAAATCTTATCCTATACTTTAAAATATATCAAAATATTCTGAATTTAACAATCGTAATTCGACCTCCTTCAAAAATTATTTCATTAGGTTTAATAATTTCCCATACACAATTGTTGAGAAAATTATAGTCACCTTACAAAAGAATGAATTTTCAGATATCATTAAATAAACAAGATTATACATCTAGACAACTTTTTGTATAGGAGTGTTGATATGTTAAACAAGTTTAAATTCATTTGTTGTACTTTAGTAATTTTCTTACTGCTACCGCTAGCTCCCTTTCAAGCACAAGCAGCAAACAATTTAGGGTCAAAATTACTCGTTGGATATTGGCATAACTTTGATAACGGTACTGGCATTATTAAATTAAAAGATATTTCACCAAAATGGGATGTAATAAATGTATCTTTCGGTGAAACTGGTGGTGATCGTTCCACTGTTGAATTTTCCCCTGTGTATGGTACAGATGCAGAATTCAAATCTGATATTTCCTATTTAAAAAGTAAAGGAAAAAAAGTAGTTCTTTCAATAGGTGGACAAAATGGGGTCGTTTTACTTCCTGACAATGCTGCTAAACAACGTTTTATTAATTCCATACAATCTCTAATCGATAAATACGGTTTTGATGGAATAGATATTGACCTTGAATCAGGTATTTACTTAAACGGTAATGACACTAATTTTAAAAACCCAACAACTCCTCAAATCGTGAATCTTATCTCAGCAATTCGAACGATTTCAGACCATTACGGTCCAGATTTCCTATTAAGCATGGCTCCTGAAACAGCTTATGTTCAAGGCGGCTATAGCGCATATGGAAGCATCTGGGGTGCATATTTACCGATTATTTACGGAGTGAAAGACAAACTAACATACATTCACGTTCAACACTACAACGCTGGTAGCGGGATTGGAATGGACGGTAATAACTACAATCAAGGTACTGCAGACTACGAAGTCGCTATGGCAGATATGCTCTTACATGGTTTTCCTGTAGGTGGTAATGCAAATAACATTTTCCCGCCCCTTCGTTCGGATCAAGTCATGATTGGACTTCCTGCAGCACCAGCGGCCGCTCCAAGTGGCGGATATATTTCTCCAACTGAAATGAAAAAAGCTTTAGATTATATCATTAAAGGAATTCCTTTCGGAGGAAAGTATAAACTTTCAAATCAGAGTGGCTATCCTGCATTCCGTGGCCTAATGTCTTGGTCTATTAATTGGGATGCAAAAAACAACTTTGAATTCTCTAATAACTATAGAACATATTTTGATAGTCTTTCCTTGCAAAAATAATAAAAAACAACAATAGGTTTTATATGACCTATTGTTGTTTTTTATTTATGTAAATTACTTTTTCACTTCTACATGATGAAGAAATTCTTTTCCATCTCTTGAATAACTATTCACAAGACTTAAAAGCAACTTCCCACCAACCAACATCGCACGTTCATCAAAATCGAATTGAGGATGATGGTGTGGATATGTTGCCCCTATTTCTTCATTACCGGCACCTGTGAAGAAAAATGCTCCTGGAACATGTTCTAAGTAGTATGCAAAATCTTCTCCGCCCATAATAGGTGGTACTTCCATGACCCTTTCTTTGCCAAGATCGTGTTCCGCAACCGTCATAAAATGACGTGTTTCAGCTACATGATTTATTAATATTGGATAGCCTCGTTTATATTGAATATTAACTTCAGCATGAAGGGACTGACAAATCCCCTCAACAACTCGTCTAAATTCCTTCTCCATATATTCTCTCACTTCAGGATCTAACGTTCGAATGGTTCCTGTAAACGTAGCAGTATCCGCAATAATATTATCGGCTTGCCCGGCATGGAATGTACCAACTGTTAAAACTGCTGATTGAAGTGGATCGACTTTTCTACTCACTAAAAGTTGCAACTGATTAATAACTTGTGTTGCAACGATAATAGCATCTACAGTATGATGTGGCATACCGCCGTGACCACCTCGCCCTTGAATCTTCACTTCAAAAGTATCAGCTGCCGCCATCATTGCTCCAGCTTTCGTTCCAACAATTCCTAAAGGCATCTGAGAAGATAAATGTGTACCAAAAACAACATCTACTCCTTCTAAACAACCATCCTCAATCATGGCAATTGCTCCGCCAGGCTCTTTCTCTTCTGCATGTTGATGAATAAGGACTATTTTTCCTGAAAGTTGGTCTCTGTTATCACTTAATATTTTTGCAACTCCTAAAAGTGTTGCTGTATGTCCATCATGGCCACAAGCGTGCATTACACCAGGAACCTTTGATTTATATGAAACTTTCTTTTCATCTTGAATAGGTAGTGCATCAAAATCAGCACGTAGCGCCATCGTCTTCCCAGGTATTCCACCTTCAATTACGCCGATTACCCCTCTTCCCCCGACATCTGTTTTCACATCAATATGAAAACTTTTTAAAATTTCAGCTATTTTTTTCGGTGTTTCTATTTCTTGAAACGATAGCTCTGGGTATTGATGAAAATCTCTTCGCCACGAAACCATTTGATTATATAAACTTTCCAATTCTTTATGCCATGTTTCTATCATAGAAATTCCCCTTTCTTTTTAACAGTTTAAATAAAAAATACATAATATTCTGTATTTAATCAATAAAAAAAGAGAACTTTCTTTAAAAGTACTCTTAATTCTTCAAAATATTAAACGTTCTACTTCAGTCACTACTTTGCTTCAATACAAATAGTGAAAGTTCCGGTACACTCAAAAATCTAACAGGCATTCGGGTTGTCCCAATACCACGATTTACGTATAAATGTAACAGCTTACTCTTCCCTTCTAATTCATACATACCTTCAACATGACTCTCAGCTAGTTTTGTAGTAATTAAAGGACCTACAAAAGGAATTTGAACTTGTCCTCCGTGACTATGTCCTGACATTTGAAAATCGACTGGATAACGAGATACTTTATCTACAACATCCGGCTCATGCATTAATAGCATATTGAAATCTTGTTGTCTTAAGTTTTTTAAAGTCGAGTCTATTTGTGGCTTCCCTAATAAAAAATCATCCAAACCTGATATTGTAATATACTTGCCGTTTTCCCCTTTAATTTTCTGCACTTCATTTACTAACACAGAAAAACCAGCTTCCTCCATATACTTTTTGTAAAATAAACTACCGCCCCCACCTCTATCATGATTCCCAAACACAGCATATTTTCCTAGGGGAGCTTTAATTTTCTGCAAAATAACCTTTGCTTCTTCTCTTTCCGCACTATAGGATCCAAACTTATCTATTAAATCTCCTGTAAAAACTACTATATCTGGATGTAATTCATTCATCTTCTCCACCAAATTTTCTAGTTGTTTCAATGTAAAATCTGGTCCTAAATGTAAATCTGAGAACTGCAATATTTTTTTATTATTAAACTCTTTAGGAATTGTAGGAGCTTCTATTTCATTCCACGTAACTGTTACTAGTCTTCTTTCTATTTCAGTCGCATAGAAATACAAACTTACTGGTATCATTAATATACTTATGAAACTAATAATAAATATCTTTACGATTGATTTTTTTCGTTCTTTTTTTACATGATGCGTATTCATGTTTTCACCTCTAAAATCACTTTAAATCCTTATTGTTACATTAATGTGACAACATGAACAATGTTCGTTATATCCAATTTCAGCCCCACTCACTTTGACAAATTTATACAGAAATCATATCATATTTTTATCATACATAGATTCTTTAAAATGTTTCTTCTATTCATTCCATCATTCTATTAAGGAGAGGTTATTCATGTCTGTATTTACACCAGAAGAAATTACGGAACTTGCTGCTAATTCTGGAAGAAAAAAAGCTCATTTATCATTGCTCCCTATGCTAATTCTCGGTTTTTTTGGTGGTGCTTTCATAGCATTAGGATATTTACTTGATATCCATGTTATCGGAACAATGCCAAAATCTTGGGGATCATTTACTAGCTTTTTAGGTGCTGCCGTATTCCCTATCGGTCTTATACTCGTTATCCTTGCAGGCGGTGAATTAGTAACTGGCAACATGATGACCGTTTCAATGGCATGGCTTCACAAAAAAATCGACTTATTTCACTTCATACGAAATTTAGTTATTGTTACGTTTAGCAACTTCATAGGTGCTATATTCGTCGCTTATTTTTTTGGTCATATCGTCGGCTTAACGGAGGGAGCTTTTTTAGCAAAAACAGTTTCTATTGCACAAGCTAAACTACAAGATACACCACTGCAAGCCTTCATTTCTGCAATCGGGTGTAATTGGCTCGTTTGTTTAACTGTTTGGCTCAGTATGGGAAGTAAAGAATTTATCGGAAAGATTGTCGGTATTTGGTTCCCTGTTATGACTTTTGTTGCGATTGGATTTCAACACGTTGTAGCCAATATGTTTGTCATCCCAGCTGCAATTTTTTCTGGTCATTTAACTTGGGTTGAATATTTTCCAAACTTCATTTTTGTTTTCTTCGGAAACTTAGTAGGGGGTATGTTATTTGTAGCATTACCTTATTTCATATCTTATAATAAGAAACTACCTTCCAATAAAGAGCAAACTGCATTAAAGAAAAAATCTGTATCCGCTTAAATTGAATGTCTATAAATTGGTCCTAAAAAATATTACAAATTTCATTTTTTTTACGAATATATGTGCGTACACTTGTTCTCGAATGTTTTATACGTTATAATAACAACTTAAATAGCATTATTTACATATGAGGTGAAAACATGAATAAAACAGAATTAATCAAAAACGTAGCACAAAACGCTGAGATTTCTCAAAAAGAAGCTACTGTAGTTTTACAAACTGTAGTAGAATCAATCACTAACTCTTTAGCTGCTGGCGAAAAAGTACAACTTATCGGATTCGGTACATTCGAAGTTCGTGAAAGAGCTGCTCGTACAGGCCGTAACCCACAAACGGGTGAAGAAATGCAAATCGCAGCTTCTAAAGTACCTGCTTTTAAAGCTGGTAAAGAACTAAAAGAAGCTGTAAAATAATGAAAAATAGCCTTCTCATTTATGAGAAGGCTATTTTTTTCATGACATAATTAATAAAAATTTGACCATTATGCTGCTTATTTTGTTCCTTTATGCAAATAAAACCTTTGCTTTCAAAGAAAGGTTTTGCTGTAATACTCGCCTCTGTATATATATCCCTATGCTGCAAGTTCACTGCTTCTTTTTCTAACTTCTGTAGTATGTATGATGCTATCCTTTTTCCTTGATAATCTTTATGCGTAAATAAGCGATCTACGTAATGATCATCATTATAATCCCCAAATCCCACTATCACACCTTTATAATCAGCAACGTAACAAATATTCTTTTCTAAAGACTGTAGCCATCTCTCTCTATCTAGTCGCTCTGGGGCCCACGCCTGTAGCTGCAACTCGTTATAATCTTTTGCATTCACCGTATGAACCGTTTCATAGAACAATTGTAATACTTGCTCTAAATCCTCCTTCTGGAATGTTCTAATTTTAATATCTTTAAACATATGTAAAACTCCTTATCAAACTAACTCTTTTATTTCGGTTATCCGGATAATTATTTCGTGTTTATTTTCGAAACAGTTTCTTCCACTATATATGATTCTACTTCTGCTCTTTCTAAATTATTTCGACTTTTCCTTCTAAGCGAACAATAAACAATACTTATACAAAGTATTGTTTATTGTTAACAAAGCATATTAAATTCGCTTTATAGCTGAAAGTGTTTAAGATTTCAATTTAACTCTTTGCAATCTTAATGCATTTAATACGACTGATACAGAACTAAACGCCATCGCTGCACCTGCAACCCAAGGAGCTAAGAAACCGAGCGCCGCAATCGGAATTCCTAGGCCGTTATAAGCTAACGCCCAGAATAGATTTTGCTTAATATTTCTAATCGTCATTTTACTCATGAAAATTGCATCAGCAATACTATTTAAATCACCACGGATTAACGTAATATCCGCTGCTTCCATCGCTACATCTGTTCCTGTTCCAATTGCCATTCCAATGTCCGCTGTAGCAAGAGCAGGAGCATCATTAATTCCATCTCCAACCATAGCCACTTTCTTACCACTAGCTTGAAGTTTCTTCACTTCTTCTGCTTTTCCTTCTGGTAATACTTCTGCAATTACGTGATCAATACCAACTTGCTTAGCGATTGCCTGAGCAGTTTGTGTATTATCTCCTGTAATCATAACAACGTCTAGACCCATTTTCTTAAGTCTTGCGATAGCTGCTTTTGAAGTATCTTTTACAGTATCTGCAACGGCGACTATACCAGCATATTCTTTATTGATCGCAATAAGCATTGCTGTTTTTCCTTCTCGTTCTAGCTCTTCCATCGATTTAGAAACTTCTTCAATACCAATATCGAATTTCTTCATTAATCGACGTGTACCAATTAATAATTGTTTCCCTTCTACAACTGATTCGATACCGAATCCCGGAATTGCTTCAAACGTTTCTGAACTTGGGATATCAATTTTCTTTTCTTTAATTCCTTCTACAATCGCTTCTGCAAGTGGATGTTCAGAATTTTTTTCTGCCGCACCTACTAAACGTAGTATTTCTTCTTCATGGAATCCATCTGCTACAATTACATCTGTTAACACAGGCTTCCCATTTGTCACAGTACCTGTTTTATCTAGAATAACTGTATCTAATCGGTGCGTCGCTTCTAAATGCTCTCCGCCTTTAAATAAAATACCGTATTCAGCTGATCTTCCTGATCCCGCCATAATAGATGTAGGTGTCGCAAGACCTAATGCACATGGACAAGCGATAACAAGTACTGCTATCATTTTCTCAAGTGCTCCACCAAAATCACCAGGCGTAACAAATATCATCCACACCGCAAATGTGATAATAGCAATCACAACTACAACAGGTACGAAAATACCCGAAATTTGATCAGCTACCCTTTGAATAGGAGCTTTCGACCCTTGAGCCTCTTCCACTACTTTAATAATTTGAGCTAATGCAGTGTCTCTTCCTACTTTAGTTGCCTTAACTTTTAAAAATCCATTTTTATTCATTGTAGAACCGATTACTACATCTCCAATTGTTTTATCAACCGGAATACTCTCGCCTGTTAACATCGATTCATCTATTGCTGACTTTCCTTCTACAATTTCCCCGTCTACCGGGATTTTTTCCCCTGGTTTCACATAAACGATATCACCGGCTACCACTTCTTCGATTAAAATTTTTATTTCTGTTCCATCTCGTACAACAGTAGCGGTTTTCGCCTGTAGTCCCATTAATTTTTTAATTGCTTCTGACGAGCGTCCTTTTGCTTTCGCCTCAAATAATTTACCTAAAATAATTAATGTAATAAGTACTGCACTCGTTTCAAAATACAAGTCTGTCATATGTTCCGAAGAACCAATCGACCTAATACTTAAATACACACTGTAGAAATATGCTGCAGACGTTCCAAGTGCAACGAGAACATCCATATTGGCGCTTTTATTACGTAACGCTTTATAAGCTCCAACATAAAACTGCCCACCAATGATAAACTGAACTGGAGTTGCAAGAGCTAGCTGCACCCAAGAGTTCATAAGCATATCAGGTAAATAAATAAAAGATGTAAATGAAAAATGACTCACCATTGCCCACAATAACGGAAATGATAAAATAAACGAAAAAATAAACTTCTTCTTTTGTCGCTCAATTTCTTTTAAGCGGTGATCTGTTGATGAATCTTGCTCATCTGATTTTACTTCTAATTTATATCCTAACTTTGTAATCGCGCTCTTCATTTCATTTACATTAATTTCATCAGGATTAAAGTCAACTGTAGCCGATTCTAAAGCAAAATTTACTGTTGCTTTATTCACACCTTCTAGCTTATTCAAACGTTTTTCTACTCTATTCGCACATGCTGCACATGTCATTCCCGAAACAGTAAACTCAGCTTTATCACTTACAATTCCATATCCTAACGATTCAACTTTTTCTTTAAATTGTTGCGGATTAGTTTTAGTTGGATCGTATATAATTTTTGTTTTTTCAAGTGCAAAATTTACATTTGCATCTTGAACACCTTCTACTTTTTTAAGACCTTTTTCAATTCTATTTGCACATGCTGCACATGTCATTCCTGATATTTGAAGATTGGCCTCTTTTTGTTCATTCATGTCTCTCACCTCTATATACCCTTATAAGGTATAATTATTAGCAAAATAAATCGTACTTCGTTTAAAGTACGATTTATTTCCGTATCTAAAAATAATTATTGAACATCGTATCCTTGATCTTCAATTACAGCAACGATATCTTTTAACGTTACAACTGATGAGTCGATAGTAACTTCAACAGTTCCTTCTGATAATTGAACTTTCACTTGTTCAACACCGTTTAGTTCTTTCACGCTGCCTTCGATAGAATTTACACAATGTCCACAAGACATACCTTCAACTTGTAATGTTAACTGTTCCATTTAAAATCCTCCTCTTGTTTCTTCATTGTTTGTTAATCACAACTACATCTTACCATACCCCCCTAAGGTAATCAATGGTTTTGTATCATGATTTTAATTCTTTTCTAAAATCTTTATTTTTTTGCTCCAATTATGAATTTATATATCTTCTCCTATATAAACAAAAGCCAAGCTAGTCAAATACTAGCTTGGCTTTTATGCTTTTGAAAAACGTTCAAATACTGTCATTAATTCTTCAATTGCTTCGTCACCATTACCATTTTTAATAGCTCCTGAAACACAATGACTCGTATGATTTTTTAAGACACCCATTCCTACTTTTTTCATCGCTGCATTAATCGCAGAAATTTGAACTAAAATATCCACGCAATAACGATCATTTTCAATCATATTTTGAATACCACGGACTTGGCCTTCAATTCTCTTTAATCTATTTATAATTTGTTCTTTTTCTTTTTCTGATCTATGTGTTACTGATTCATGGTCCTTATGATCCATATTATCACCTTCTTAAAGTTTCTCTTCATCCAATAAAACAATTGCTTTTATGAGTATACCAATTATATCATCAAATATCTATGTAGGATACCCCATATGAGTATATTTTCGCTTTATGATTATTCTTAACACATCATTAGCTTCTCAGTCTCAATTAATATGATACCCTTTCTTTTTTTCAAAAAAACAATAATAAGCGGGGATTGTCCATCCCCGCTTATTATTCATCCACAAATGTAAAAGTCTCAATTTTCACACGTGTAAATTGAGACTTTTTCTTCCTATATATAATTATTGCTGGTCACATACTTTTGTATCATTCACTACTGAAGTTCCTTCAACGGTTACCGTATGAAAACAGTCATTTACACGAACTGTCACAACATTATCTTGCCGATCAATGATATGATATTCATTAAAATTTTTATTCAGAGCACTGCGAATTTGTTCTCCTTCATAAATTGGAATGCCATGTGATAAAACCCAAATAAGCCCAGCGATAGCAAGAATAGTTTTCATACGATCTACCTCCTTGAGAATATAGTGAACTTTAAATCCGCGCTTTTTCAGCTTTACTAATCATAAATTGAATTAACCAAGCCCTTTTGGAAGTAAGTTCATTTCGTCTATTTTATGTTTATGCTAATTGTGACGGAATTGTGACAACTTTTTGTCTCTTTAGACGAAAAGTTGAAACAAAACGTTCAAAAAGGACAATTCTACTTATGTGAACAAAAAGGCTATGGAGAATTTCCTCCATAGCCTTTTTGTTCAATTTTATTAAATGACCATTTCACTATGCTTAATCTTAAGCGTTTCAATTTGAATTGTAGCGTGTTCAATATGGAACTCCTGTTTTAACATAGTAATAATATTTTGAAGCACTTCTTGATCGTCCTGTTTTTTATCAATCATTACATGGACACTTAATGCATCTAATCCTGATGTAATTGTCCAAATGTGGAGATCGTGTATATCACGTACACCCTCTACTTCTTTAATAGCTTGCTTAACTTGTTCTATCTTAATTGAAACAGGTGTACCCTCCATAAGTATATGAATGGAATGTTTTGTTACTCCCCATGCACTCTTTAAAATTAATAGCGCTACAATTACTGAGATAATTGGATCTGCAATATACCATGAAAATAAAGACATAAGTGCACCAGCTACTAACGCACCAACTGAACCTAAAGCATCTCCAAGAACATGTAAATATGCGCTACGTAAATTGACGTTATTTTTCACATCACCTTGTCTCATAAGAGCCCATGCACTAATTAAATTCGCTAGTAAACCAATTGATGCGATTAACATCATTGGACCACTTGCTACAGTTGGTGGTTCAAAAAAACGACCAATTGCTTCCCATACGATAAGCCCTGCTACAACAAATAATGTAATTCCATTAATTAATGCTGCTAATATTTCAAAACGATAATATCCATATGTTTTTGTAGAAGTAACCGTTCTAGCTGCAAGTCCTATTGCAATTAAACTTAATAATAATGAACTTGTATCACTTAACATATGTCCTGAATCAGATAATAAGGCCAAACTATTTGTAACTAGTCCTCCAAAAAATTCAAGGAACATAATAGTTGCTGTAATTACTAAAGCTGTAATTAACCCTTTTCTATTCCCTTTCCTGCTCTCCTCAAAATGATGATGTCCATGCGAATGCCCGTGAGTATGTCCATGATGTTGGTGACCTTGATGATGTCCCATATAAATTCCTCCTTTTAATTTTGTTTTGTCTTTAATAATTCCTCTATTGAATTTTCACTTATTTATAAATGGCTCTTTTCTTACCTGAATCGAACTTGTTGGACAGCCGTCACTTGCCGCCAACATTGCTTTCAAGAAAGTTTTTGGGATTCCCATTATTCCTTGATTATTATCTAATGCACTAAATGATTTCCCTCTTCCATCTAATTGATATATATCAGGTGCTATAGAAGTACATAATCCACATGACTCACAATTCTTTTTATTTACGACCGTATAATGTAACAATATAAATCACCTCCATTATAAATATACAATACATCGGTAGGGTATATTAAAGTGTTTATTTTATACAAATTTCCCTATTCAAATAATAATGGTCTATCGGTTTTAAATCGTTATCCAATTCATAAACCAATGGTGTTCCTGTTGGAATGTTTACATTCTCTATATCTTCATCTGAAATTTGATCTAAATGTTTTACTAAAGCACGTATTGTATTTCCATGTGCTGCAATAATTACTTGTTTACCAGCTTTTACATTAGGAGCTATCTCTTCATCCCAATATGAAACAACTCGTTTCTCTGTATCTTCTAGATCTTCTGTAAGAGGAAACTCATGATCTTTTAAATCTCTATATTTCAGATGTGCCGCTTCATATCTTTTGTCATCTTTTGTAAGTGATGGTGGGCGTACATTTGTTGAACGTCTCCATAAAGTTACTTGTTCATCACCATATTTTCTCGCTGTTTCTTCCTTGTTTAATCCTTGAAGCGCACCGTAATGACGCTCATTTAATTTCCATGTTTTATGAACAGGTATCCACATCAAATCCATTTCTTCGAGAGTAATCCATAAAGTACGCATCGCTCTTCTCAAAACAGATGTATATGCTATATCAAATGAGAAACCATTAGCTTTCAGCATTACTCCGGCTTCTCTTGCTTCTTCCAAACCTTTATTGGATAAATCAACATCCGTCCAACCTGTAAACCGATTTTCAACATTCCATTCACTTTGTCCGTGCCGTATTAAAACTAGCTTTACCATACTTATTATCTCCTCTCCTTTTAAAGTTGCATTTTCATAAAGAAGTATCTTTATGAAAATGCATGATTACATATCAAGTTCTTTCTTATTCAGTTCACTACTATGACTAAACGCTAATTCAATTAATCCATTTACGTGAGAATCATCTAATGAATAAAAAACAAGTTTCCCCTCTTTACGCTTTTTCGCTAATCCTATCGTTTGTAATAGCCTTAAGTGATGTGAAGCTGTTGCAATACTACTATGAATAATACTTGCGACATCACGTACGCAAAGCTCTTTTTCCGTATACAACGCATAAGCAATTTTCAAACGTGTTTCATCTGCAAGTGCCTTAAACATTTTCGCTACACTACTTATATTTTCTTTCTCTAACATATCACTTGCATGTTTTACTTTTTGCTCATCATGATAACAAAGTTCACAATGTTCTTCCTTCATATGTAACACCTCTTATTCAAATACATATTTGATTATGTATGTAGTATACCTTATAAACGATAAACATTCAAATGTTTATTTGAATGTTTATCGTTTATACCTTAAATATGTTTATACAACAAAAAGAATCCCACATACTATGGGATTCTTTTTGTGCTATTATCGATTATTCTACAACTGACTAATAAATCTTAACCCTTTACTTAAAGATGTCGGCACAACAGATGCATGATTCTCCCCTTCAGCTTCATAAAACATAAATCTAAACTGATCGTGTTTTACTTGGAGAAGGCGCTCTGATAATTCGTTTGCACCTACAACCATATGCTCTCGTTCCAATGACCCAACTGTAAGGAATACTCCCGTTTCAACCTTAGCATTGTTTAATTCATTTATAAGATTCTTTTCTTTTTCAAGCACGGATTGGTTATTCCACCAAATAGATGGACTACTTATAAAATAATTTTGAAAGGCATTTACGCTTGCGAATAGTATATGTAAAGCAAATAGACCACCTAAAGAATGTCCAAATAACGTTTGCTTTCCTTTATCAATCTCAAATTCCTTTTCAATTTGTGGTTTCAATTCTTCTTCAATAAAAGTAAAGAAGTTATGTGCTCCCCCTGTTTTAGGCCACGGTTTACCGTCCGGTTTTAACGGGGCATCTTTTGAAATTACGACAGGTGTAAGATCATAACATCTTTCTTCTCCTGAAAATGCGCCTTCAATTGGATAACCAATACCTACTATAATTGCTGGTGACACACCTGTTTTTTCTGCTCTTACCGATTGTATTTTAATAGCTTCATGGAACGTTTGGAAAAAGGCGTTCCCATCTAATACATATATAATAGGATAACCAGAATCCGGTGCTGGCTGCTTCGGTTTTGAAATATGAATTTGATACTCACGATTCTCTAATGTCGAATACATTTTCCACTGTTCGGTATTAGATACAATAATTTGTTGTTTTTCAATAGCAGTATTCATTATGCACATCCCCCCTTAACTCGTTACATACATCTCTACTTTTTCCTCTTGAAATACACTATCATAACCGAAGCAAACGGGAGCTCCGTTATATGGATCTATCATGACACGCGCATCGATATGAAATACCTCTTTTAGCACCTCGTTTGTAATAATTTCTATAGGACTACCAGTTGTAATAATGTTTCCTTCTTTCATTGCGATAATTTTATCTGAAAATCTAGCTGCGTGGTTAATATCATGTAATACCATTACGACCGTACAATTATGTTCTTTATTCAGTTTCTCAACGATTTGCAGTACATCTAATTGGTGTGACATATCAAGGTATGTCGTTGGCTCATCTAATAATAAAACTTCCGTCTCTTGCGCTAAGGCCATTGCTAGCCATACTTTTTGTCTTTGTCCACCTGATAAATTCGCAATTTGTCTCGTTCGAAACGCTGATGTTTTGGTAATATCTAATGCCCAATCAATCATTTCTTTATCTTTTGAAGTTAACTTATTCACGTTATTACGATGTGGATAACGCCCATAAGAAACCAACTCTTCTACCTTAATCTCTCCCGGGGCAATCGGATTTTGCGGAAGCAAAGCTAACTGTTTCGCGATTTCTTTCGTTGAAATCGTATTTAAATCTTGTCCTTGTAAATATACTTTACCGCTTTTTTGTTTTAAAATTCTTCCCATCGTTTTTAATAATGTCGATTTTCCGCATCCATTTGGACCTATAATTGTCGTTACTTTTCCCTTTTGTATTTCCACATTTAAATCGCGAAACACTGTAAGTTTTTCATAATTTGCTTCCAAGTTTTTTGCACTTAAAATATTCACTTGTATTTCCTCCTCTTACGCTTTCGCCTTATAAAGTAAATATAAGAAATACGGTACACCGACAATAGCAATAACAATCCCTACAGGCAATTCTGCAGGCATAAAAATTGTTTTTGCGATAAAATCTGAAGCAATTACAAGTAGCATCCCAATTACTCCGCATGTAGGAATTACATATTTATGTTGAATGCCAACAAGTCTTTTGGCTATATGTGGCGCCATTAGACCAATAAATCCAATACTTCCTGAAACAGCAACACATGCACTTACAAGTCCAATACTGCTTAATAATAGAATAGACTTCTCTCTTTCTACTGAAACACCTAGACTTGTAATACTCGTTTCTTCCAATTGAAATAAATCTAGCAAATAAGCTTTCTTTTTTATAATTGGAATTAATATAATAAGCCACGGCAACATTGCAATAATGTATTTCCAGTTTGCATTATATATGCTACCTGAAACCCAGACAGCTGCCATTTCAAAGTCAGTTGCTTTCATTTTCAATGATAAATACATAGAAAACGCTCCGAAACCTGACCCTATTGCGATCCCTGTTAGTAACAGACGCTGTGAATCTAACTTTCCATTTCGCCAAGAAAATATATAAATTAATATAGCCGCGCCTAACCCTCCAACTAAGCCAAACATCGGCATCATCATTATAGAAATCCAATCCGTACTCTTTATTTGTCCTTGGAAAAAGAACATAAAAATTACGATTGCAGTTCCTGCACCAGCATTTACTCCTAAAATACCCGGATCTGCTAAACCATTTCTCGTAATCCCTTGAATAACAGCGCCAGCTATCCCTAGACCTAATCCTACTAGGCCAGCAATTATGATTCGCGGCAGTCTAAAATCAAATATAACTAAATCATGTTCCGGGACTGGATCAATCCGAAAAATTGTTCGAAAGACGTCCATAATTGTAATATCAAATGTACCATTCGTTAAGCTAATATAAATGGTACATAAAATTAAAAGTATAATAGTACCCATAGTCATTACAAAACGCTGACTTGAGCCTTTAAGCATGTCTCTCTCCCCCTCTTGTACGAATTAAATAAAGGAAGAAAGGAATTCCAATTAGAGACGTAACAACGCCTATTGGTGTTTCAAATGGATAGTTTACAAATCTGCTTAACACATCACATAAAGCAAGAAACACACCACCAATTACTCCAGCACAAGGCACAATCCATTTATAATCTACACCGATTAAAAAGCGGGTAATATGAGGAATAATTAGTCCTACAAAACCTATTTTCCCTACTAAAGCAACTGCTGTGCCAGTCAGAAATACAACAGATAAAATTGCAGTCATTTTTATAATTTTCGTACGCTGTCCTAAATTAATAGACACTTCTTCTCCCAATGAAAGGATTGTAATAGATTTTGAAATAAGAAGTGCTAAAATAATACCAACTATACCAAAAGGAATTGCTAATTTAAGTATATTGGGATCTACTTGATCTAATTTCGCATTGTACCAAAAACTAATATTTTGAGAGACTTGAAAATAAGAAGCAATTGCGGCAGAAAGACTACTTAAAAATGTCCCTATCACGGTTCCTATAATTGCTAATCTTACAGGTGACAATCCGTTTCTAAGCAGTGAACCAAATCCAAAAACAATCCCCGCGCCTAATGCTGAACCCAGCATAGAACATAAAATCATGTTGACTGAAGACATTCCCGGAAGGAATACCATACACATTGTAATAACAAAAGCAGAACCATCCGTCACACCCATAATAGAAGGGGATGCAAGATAATTCCTTGTCATCCCCTGCATAAGTGCTCCTGATATGGCTAGAAAAGCTCCAACTAAAAGAGCTCCAATTACCCTTGGTAAACGAGATGTAACAATAATATTATGATTTACATTACTCGAATCAAAATGAAACAATGCATTCCACGTCGTTTCAAAATCGATATTTTTTGTCCCATATAAGATAGATAAAATAACAGTAAGTAAAATACATATGGGTGCTAAGCATAAAATTATCATTGGAAGTGAATTTATTTTCCGCATATCATTCAACGCACCTTACTAATTTTATTATTTAGTCAAATTTTTCACTGCTTCTTTTAAAAATACTGTTTTACTCCAAGCAGTACCACCTTGTGCAATAGGATCTACAGTATTTACAAATACTTTCTTCTCTTTTACAGCATTTACACTTTGCCAAATTGGATTACTTTCTATTTCTTCTAGTACTTTTGGTTTATTATTTTCACTTGCTTCATATTGTAAAAATACGTAATCTGGATTTATTTGAGCCAGTTGTTCTAAAGAGAGTTTCTCTTGCGCTTTTACATTTTTAAGTTGTTCTGGAGCAGTTAATCCAAGGTCTTTATAAATTACAGGGTTGAAGTATACTCCTTCTGGATAAACGAATAATGTATTCGCTCTTAATCTTATTACAAGTACCTTTTTATCTTTTAACTTATCTCCAATTTTTGCTTTCGCTTTTTCAGCGTCTGCTTTATAATCCTTAATAATTTTTTCTGCTTTGTCTTTTTTACCAGATAGTTCTCCCATTAATTTTAAGTTTTCTTCCCAATCTGTAGAAACATGTGATATTGGGATTGTTGGAGCTACCTTCGTAAATTTCTCAGCCGCTTCTGCTGGGAATTTCGTACTTGATGTAATAACATCAGGTTTTAATTGAAGTAATGTTTCAAAGTTGGGTTCCATTTTCTCACCGACAGATTTCGCACCTTCTAAATCTTTTGCAACGTTCCCTGGTAATTTCCCACCAACCGTAATTGCACCTACCGGTTTAATTCCAAGTACTGCCGCATCTTCCATTGACTCTAAACTAGCTGTCGCAATTTTATCTACTTTTGCTGGTACTGTATATTCTTTACCTAAATATGTAATCTTTCGCTTTTCGTCTTTTTTCGTTTCCGTAGCCTTTGTCTGTTGTTTTTGTTCCCCAGAAGTTTTGTCTGCACTATTACATGCTGCTAAACCAACACTTAAAACTGTAACCATCCCTAATGTAAATAACTTCTTGTTCATCTTTATATATCTCCTCTCGAAATCTTCAAATATATTATTTCAACAATGAAACTTAATTATATGAAACATAATCCTCATCTATATTTCACATCATTAATAAATCTACGTAAAATGGAGAGCCATTCTCGTTCACTTCCCCTAGTATTAAATTCTTTACAACCCTCATCCCACGATAATCACTAACAGTGATAATGATTATCGTTATTAAGTATATATTTAATATCAGATTATTTCAAGAATGATTTGAAAAATTTTAACAAACTGAACAAAAAAGAAGTATCTCCTTTTTTCAGGAAGATACTTCTTTTTTTAGAAATCTATATGTAATTCAACTGGACAATGGTCTGATCCCATTATTTCACTGTTAATTTTCGCCTCTGTTATTTTGTCTTTCATTCTTTCCGAGACAACAAAATAATCTAAACGCCATCCAATATTTTTTGCTCTCGCTCCCATACGATACGACCACCACGAATATGCTCCTTCCTGATCAGGATAAAGGTAGCGATACGTATCAACAAATCCTTCTTCTAAAGTACGTGTAAACTTCTCCCTCTCCTCATCAGAGAATCCAGGGTTTTTACGGTTACTTTTTGGATTTTTTAAATCTATTTCTTTATGTGCGACGTTTAAATCTCCGCAAAAAACAACTGATTTCTTTTCATTTAATCGTTTAATATAGGCCCTGAAATCATCTTCCCATTTCATTCTGTAATCTAAGCGTTCTAATCCACGTTTGGAGTTTGGTGTATATAACGTTATCATATAAAAATCTTCGAATTCTAACGTAATAACTCGTCCTTCTTGATCATGCTCTTCAATCCCTAAACCGTATGTAACAGAAAGCGGTTCTTTTTTCGTGAAAATAGCCGTTCCTGAGTAGCCTTTTTTCACAGCATAATTCCAGTATGTATAGTATCCCTCTGGATTTAAATCAATTTGCCCATCTTGTAATTTAATCTCTTGTAAACAAAATATATCAGCTTTTGATTCCTCAAGATATTCTAAAAATCCACCTTTTGCAATAACTGCTCGCAAACCATTTACATTCCATGAAATCAACTTCATCTATGTTCCTCCTCTTGATGTGCATTTTCAATTTTCATGCTAACACAAAATAGATACCCTATCATAGTTTCATCTTTGTAATCTTGCTCTTACATTCATAAATGCGTACATACGTACTTTATTCAGGTTATACTAATGCCAGAGGTGATGTTCTGTGCATAATGAAGAGTTCACAGTAACAAATGAGTATTGGCAAGCAATTATTCATAATGACTCCACATATGATGACAAATTCTTTTACGCTGTAAAATCAACCGGTATTTTTTGCCGACCATCATGTAAATCGAGAATACCGAATAAAAACAATGTACGTATTTTTCTTAAGGCAGAGCAAGCATTACATGAAAATTTTCGTCCGTGTAAACGTTGTAAACCAAACGGGCTAACTTTACCTAATGAAGAATGGGTAGAGCAAATTAAAGAATATATCCAAAAACATTATTGTGACGTGTTAACCCTCGACTTACTCGCAGAAATATGCCATGGTAGCCCTTATCATCTACAACGCACTTTCAAGAAAATTGTAGGGATTAGTCCAATAGAATATATACAGCAATTCAGAATTAAAAAAGCGACAGAATACCTTTCACATACAAATCAATCCATTATGGAAATTAGTACTGATGTCGGGATAGAAAATCCGGAGTATTTCGCGACTTTATTTAAAAAGAAGACAGGATTTACCCCTACTGAATATCGAAAAAAGAACGGAATAAAAGAGGTATGAAATAATGAAACCATATGAAAATAAAACTATATATTGGACATTGCTTATTCATAAACATTGGCGTATGCATATTGCAGCTACTTCAAATGGATTATGCTTCATCGGATCGCAAAATGAAACTTTTGAAGAACTAAATACGTGGGCTAGCAAAAAACTGCCACAACATACATTCATCCAAAATCCAGATTATCTGCAAACATACACAAAAGAACTTATCGAGTATTTGGAAACCAAACTAGAAACCTTTACAATTCCTATCGATGTTTACGGAACTGCATTTCAATTAGCTGTTTGGAATACGATACGTGAAATTCCTTATGGGGAGACACATTCTTATTCAGAGATTGCGGAAAGAATTCAAAAACCTAACGCTGTACGTGCAGTTGGGACTGCCGTTGGGGCAAATCCTCTGCTTATCACTATTCCTTGTCACCGCGTTATTGGGAAAAATGGTAAACTTACCGGTTTTAGAGGTGGTTTAGAAATGAAAAAAGAATTGCTCAAATTAGAAGCGCTTCGGGAGGAGTAAATATGACAGAGGATTGTAATGAAATATTGTCTTTAGTCGTTCCAAAAGAATTTAGTTTTCAAGAAAACTTACGCTATCTATCGCGTTCTAAAAATGAATGTATGTTTCATATTGAAAACAATAAAATCTATAAAGTCATTCCTGTTCAAAACATAAATCCATTAATTGAAATTGGTTTGAATGCCGATAGTAATATTCAAATACGTTTTTTAGGAGAATCATATGTCTCTGAAAAATGGGCACACGATGCCGTATCTAACTATGTAAAAGAGTGGTTTGATTTAACTACTGATTTAGCTCCCTTCTATAAATTAGCTAAACACGACCCACTCCTTCAAAAACCCATTAAAGAATTTTACGGTCTTCGTACTTTGGGAATTCCGGATTTATTTGAAGCACTATGCTGGGGGATTCTAGGTCAACAAATCAACCTCACATATGCCTATACTCTAAAAAGAAGATTAGTCGAAAATTTTGGTGATTATGTAGATTGGAACGGTAGAAAACATTGGATATTCCCATCACCTGAAGTAATAGCAAATTTAGATGTAGAAGATCTCGCAACATTAAAAATGACTACAAGAAAGTGCGAATACTTAATTGACGTCGCGCAGCTCATTACAGAAGGTAAATTATCAAAAGAATCTCTATTACAAATACAAGATGTGAAGCAAGCTGAAAAACAATTAACTAGCATTCGCGGTATAGGGCCATGGACAGCTCACTATGTTTTGATGCGTTGTTTACGATTCCCTTCAGCTTTTCCAATTGATGATGTTGGTTTGCATAATGCAATTAAATTTATAACAGGTTCCGAAAAGAAACCGACTAAAAATGAAATAAAAGAATTTGCATCAAATTGGACAAATTGGGAGTCTTACGCGACTTTTTATTTGTGGCGGGTGCTATATTAAAAAAAAGCATTTTTAAGTGCTTTTTTTTAATATATTTTCAGGTGATATTTCATCATCGCTTTTTGTATAATAGTTTTCATCATGATATGGTAAAGATAAGTGTTCTAACTTCTCATCGTCTTCTACACACATGACTTTTAAAGTATATCCTTCGAAATCAACTGGAAAGAAAACTTCTTCACTTTGATTTTCATTTATTGCCAAATCAATCATATCCCTTAATTGCTCTAACCCTTCTTTATTTCCAATAATAATAGCTTGATCATGCCACATTTGTTGTCCATATATATGACAGACCTTATAATCTTTGAAATTCATAAATGTTCTCCTATCTACTTTTTCACATGCAAAAACTTCACACATACCGGTTCTGGCGCACTTATTCCATCCTGTAAGAGCACTAATTTCCCCGTTAATTCATTTCTAGAGAATAAAGTCAATGTATTAGATTTTTCATTCGCAGCAATTAAAAATCTTTCTGTCGGATCTAAAGAAAAGTCCCGTGGCCAATCTCCTTCTGTCGATACTGTTTCAATAAAAGTTAGCTCTCCATTATGCTCATTTACTCGGAAAACTGCGATACTATTATGCCCTCTATTTGCTGCGTAAACAAATTTGCCATCTGAAGAGATATAAATTGCACTTCCATAACTTTCTTCACTATAATCTTCAGGTAATGTAGAGATATATTGTTTTTCTTTAAAACTACCACTATGTGCATCATATTGCAGTACAATAATCTCTGAACTTAGTTCCGTCATAACGTATGCAAGATGTTTATTGGGATGGAATACAAGATGTCTCGGACCGCTACCAGGTTTAACAGATAAACAAGCAGCTTCCATTAATCCTCCGTCACTTTCTTTATATGTAATCACCTTGTCTATTCCTAAATCAACTGCTACTACATATTTTTCATCAGGAGTAAAATTCGCATAATGAGCATGCGCCTTTTCTTGTCTTTCCTTATTCAGTCCTGAACCTTTATGTTCTACAATTGTCGTAGCAGTATTTATACTTCCACTACCCTTTTTCACTATATAAGATTCAACTGTTCCTTTATGATAATTCGCTGCTACTACTATACTATTCTCCCGATTCACACTTACATAGCACGGCGATACCCCTTCTAAAACTTGCATGTTAATCGAATTTAGATTACCGGATTTATTATGAATGGAAAAACTAGCAATTCCACCTAACCCATTATCTTTCGCAACAGAATAAAGGTACTCGTTGTTATGACTAATCGTTACATATGTCGGACTTCCTATATGAGCTGCTAATTCAATCCCTTTAAGTTCTCCGATGTTCGTATCAAGTATAAATTTATAAATCCCCTTACTCTCTGCTTTTGTATATGTCCCTATATAACCATGATACTGATTTTCACTCATAACATTTCCCCCTTTTACAAACGTCTTGTAACAAGTTTCACTTTGTATGTTTTACTATAGAAAAGAACCAAGTAGCACTTCATTACTACTTGGTTCTCTTTTTAAGCTTGTTCTTCAAAGCGTCTTGCGATTTCTACAATAACTTGAACAGCTTTTTCCATAGTATCTACCGAAACATATTCAAATTTACCATGGTAGTTTTCACCGCCAGTAAAAATGTTTGGTGTTGGTAATCCCATATATGATAATTGAGATCCATCTGTCCCGCCGCGAATCGGATGAATATTTGGTTCAATATTTAAACTTTTCATTGCCTCATAAGCAATATCAACAATTTCTCTCACCGGTTCAATTTTTTCAAGCATATTATAATATTGATCATTCATCTCTAAAACGATTGCCTCTTCGCCGTACTTCTCTTGCATGTTTTTCACAATATCTTTAATGGTATTTTTACGCGCTTCAAAATGATTACGTTCAAAATCTCGAATAATATAGTAAGCTTTACTTTGCTCAACATCACCATTTAAAGAAAGTAAATGATAAAACCCTTCATATCCCTCTGTATATTCTGGTGCCTCTTCTACTGGCAAGTATCTATCAAATTCCATAGCAAGTTTACTTGCGTTGCGCATTTTGTTTTTCGCTGTTCCAGGATGTGTATTTGTCCCTTTAAAGGTTAACTTAGCGCTTGCAGCGTTAAAACTTTCATATTCTAAACCACCTAATGGACCTCCGTCCATCGTATAGGCAAAGGATGCACCAAACTCTTCTACATCAAAATGCGATGGTCCACGGCCAATCTCTTCATCTGGTGTGAATGCTACTCTTATTTTCCCATGTTTAATTTGCGGATTATGTATTAAATAGTTCATTGCTACCATGATTTCTGTTAGACCAGCTTTATCATCAGCTCCTAGAAGTGTTGTACCATCAGTTGTAATGATTGTATGGCCTTTATATGATGGCAATTCTGGGAACTGTTCAGGTGTTAACACAACATTTAACTCTTCATTTAACGTAATTGCTTTTCCATCAAAATTTTCATAAATTTGTGGTTTTACGTTTTTCCCCGTGAAATCTGTTGCTGTGTCTAAATGAGCTAAAAAGCCGATTACAGGAACATCCTTATCTGTATTAGCAGGCAGTGTTGCCATTACGTAACCATTATCATCCATCGTCACTTCTGATAATCCAATCTCTTTTAACTCTTCCACTAATAACTTACCAAACTCAATTTGTCCTGGTGTTGTTGGTACTGTATGACTTTCTTCATTTGATTGTGTATCAATCTTCACATATCTCGTAAATCTTTCAATAAGTTCTTGTTTCAAATTCGTTCACTCCTTTTATATTTCTTTCTCTATTATAATCCTTATAACGAAATATTTTAACTTTTTTGACTGTGAAAATATATATCCATTTACATTTTTAATAAATCATAAAAAGACATAACATTTGTACATTTAAATTCAAACATGTAATATACATCATTATATATTGGGAGGTTTTAAAGATGAGGCTAACTCTCTTTCGCTATTTTCTTTTTTTCCTAGGATTAATTTTTTTTGGACTTGGAAATGCTCTCGCAGTCAAAGTTAAATTCCTCGGTTTACACCCTTGGGAAGTATTAAATATGGCTCTCTATGAACGATTCGGATGGACACTTGGTACTTGGAGTGTCATATGTGGGTTATGCCTCGTTCTTATCTCTTTATTAGTAGATCCAAAATATATAAACGTAGGTACATTTTTAAATGCACTACTTATCGGTCCTATTATGGACTTTTTCTTACGATCAAACATCCTTCCAAACGCTAGTGATTATTTATGGATAAACTTACTCATTTTATTTTCTGGTATTGCAATTACAGGAATTGGGGGCGGTATGTACGTTGCGGCTGGGATTGGCGCTGGACCTCGCGATGGATTCATGCTTACTATTTCTGACAAAACTGGGTTATCTATTAGTCGTGCTCGAATCATTGTAGAATGCTTTGTACTAGTCATTGGATACATGCTAGGAGGTCCTATTTTTATCGTAACTTTTCTATACACTTTTATTCAAAGTCCAATATTCCAGCATTCATTTAAGGTATTTCAAGCACTCTTACATATTTTACATAACAAAAACAAAGAGCGAATTAATGAAAATATATAAAACATAACTTAATACCAATTACTCTTTTCATTAACTTTCTTACAAATAATTCACCCTATTTACGATTCCCACCGCAAATAGGGTGTTTCTTTTTTCATCCGATAATATATATTTAATTAAACATCAAAAGCATATACTACTCATTCACAATAAAAGTATATACATCATTATAAATACAACCATTTACTCTAATAACATACTTACCTGGTTTATTGAACTGAACTGTATAATTACTTAGTTGTACCGCTTCTTTATCTCCTGAAAGAATATCAATACTTCTACCACTCAATAAATAAGATTCACTTTGATTCATCGCTACATTAATAGTATTGAACTTCTCCTCTTTCGCTTGTGGTGTTTCTGCAGTACTTACACTTGGTTCTAAAAATAGTAGTCCACTTAATCCAATTGAACCCGCTAGAGCTACTCCTGCAAATTTTTTCATTTTTTTCATCACAATGACCCCCTTATAATTTTAGTGTAAAGGCGATTTCTCCCCCCTACACCACAAAGCCTATATGTAACGAAATGAAAAGTAAACACGTACAACAAGACAAAATTCTACATCTTTTTCTCCTATTGAATATAAATCCAGCGTTTGGAGTTTTGTCACATTTAAAGTTGTTTCCCTAAACCAATTTCTCAATAAACTATTCAAAAACTGAATAATTACTTATTGATTTAACATTCTAAAAATAGTTGATAAAGATGCTTTCTCTTCAAAAAAAAGTGTGTTTCAAAAGTAACTTTTAAAACACACTCCATATACTCCATTTCATTCTTCTCTCCATAATCTCTCTACATTTATTAATTGCTCGTCTTTAAATTCTAGCTTATATACGTCTGGTTTTGATGTATTCATTAAAAATTCAAGCCCATATTGGTTATCAAAATAGTTCATCATTAGTGTCATTACAAGCCCATGTGTACCAACTACAATTTTATGTCCTTGAAAATCCATTAATATTTCTTTTAATATTTTCACTACTCTTCTCTGACAATCCACATACGATTCTCCTCCAGTTAGTGTGAAATCTGGATTAGAGAACATCTTCTTTACGAGTGGATACACTTCCTTATCTGATATAATCTTATCCTCACTTAAAAACCTACACTCTTTGAGATTTTCATATACTACTATTTCTTTTTCATGGTAATTAGCTGACCTTTCTATCGTTAACATAGCCCTCTTATACGGACTTGAAATGAAAGTATCAATTCCCTCTGTTTCTAATATCTCAGTTACTCTATGAGCATCTAAAATTCCCTTCTCAGTTAATCCACGTGTTCTTTCATCTCCTTCTAATTTTGGTGATTCACCATGCCTAACCATATAGATATATGTATTCATAATTCCTCCTTGAAAATTTTTATAAGTTAATTACTTACTTTAATCTTTTCTGTATCAAAACTTGAATACAATCAAAATATTAATTTATTCTTTTTTATGAACTCTGCTGAGCAGTTCGTCTAACCCACTCCGAAACTAAACTCTCAAATAATTCAGGCTGTTCGATTTGTAAATTATGTCCCGCCATATCTAATACCGCTAATGTCGCTCTTGGGTAATCTTCAATGATTCCTACAATATCTTGATAACCTACCGATGTATCTTGTCTTCCAGCTAATAAAAGAACGGGTTTCTCATATTTTTTATGCTGGAAGTCCAAAGTAAGAGAGTAATTCTTTTGTAATCTTTCAATAAACCCATCATTAGCAATATCTAGCCCTGGCTTAATTTCTTCTTTGAAACGCTTATATGTATACTCATTCGCAACCACTGCTAACTCACAAAATTCTTCCCTTTCGGTTGAAGTAAGCGTATTTAAAAATTCTTCCTCTCTTACAATTACCTGTTTATCTGGGAGAAGCCTTTTTTCTCGTTGCGCTACAACAACAGGACATACTAACAATAATCCACTAACTCTATCAAAATTCGAAATTTCTCTAGCCTCATTCTTCTATTTGCATCAATACAATTCTCCAACCATCTGGGTCCTCTATAGTAATCCCCTTTTCTTTCCAATATGGATTTTCTGGTTCTACTTCATCGTATCCCATTGCATGCAGCCTTTTACTCACTTTTTCTATTTCATTATATTCTCTTATATAAAACACAAGTAAATTATCTTTTGTTGGGGCTGGACATGGGCTTCCATCTATATGTCTTGTAAATTCTAAATGATATTCTTCATCCGGTAGACCAAACATGACTCCATCATAACCATCATGATCATAAAACTCACCTATACGTTTTAAACCTAATCCCTCTTCATAGAATGCAATAACCTCTTCAAATTTATCAGTTGGACGTGCTATTCTAAACTTCACCCATTTCATCGTGATTTTCCCTCCATATTAAAAATCAATTACTGTATTACATATTATTGTATATAATCAACACGTTTCTTTAATCCCTCATTAGTATGAGAATAGGTACATACAAAGGTCTTACTTAATACACTTTAATAACGAAAAACTCCCCTCATCTAGAGAGAAGTTCCCATCACTTTATATGCAATTTTACATCTCCGCTTGCAAATCACTAAAAAACCTTTAAAATCTAAAGGATGACTAAATATACAAATTCTATCTGCATTCCTTATAAATTGAAAAATCATTGAACTCAATACTTTTTCAATTTTAAGAAGTATTACATTCTTCATTTTTTCCTTATAAGCATGCTTTTTATAAGGAAATCTGATACAATCCTTAAGTAATATTATTATGTATAGATATTACGAATATAGTACATACTTAAAGAAGGTGATTTTTTTGAAATTAAATAAAAATTTACAGCTATGTATATTAATCACAACATTAATATGCTATTCAATCTATTTTATGTTTTTCTTTCTATTCCCTACTAATTTTTCAAATTTCAATGTACGCTTCGCTTCACTCATCGTTGAAGTCATTACATTTATATCGCTAATTTACTCTATATACTCTAAAAAAGTTAGTTCAAATCCTTTTTGGATATGTATTACAATTGCAATTGGTAGTTTTTTATTAGGAAAAGTAGTATATACGTATCAAGATACCTTTTTCGAACTTCCAATACATCATTTTACTATTTCTGATGTATTTTACATGTTTTTTCTATTCTTCTGCCTTATCGCTTTTTGCTATAAGGTCTTAAAAGAATGCAATAAATGGGAAAAAGCTTTCTTTATTTGTGATATATGTATAGTACTTACTTCCATATTCACATTAGAATGGTATTTATTTAATCAGCCAAATTTAAATATATTCTCACTTTCACTCGCAGATATTTTCCTTTCATTTCTATATCCAATTGCAGATCTATTATTTCTTCTACTAGGTGTTAGTCTCTTTTTCCGCCCAACAATTTTTAAGTCCAAGCGGAAAATTTATATCTTTATTTTTGTATTAATTAGTTCTGCAACTTTTAACTATATTTATTTTTACTTAAATACCCATTTATCAACTGACACTATAACATTTTTACGTCTTTTATATAGAATACCTATATTGCTTATCGCAATAGCTGGGTCTATTTCAGAAGATGATAATAGCCATAAAAATTATTTCATTGTAAACCCTATACTAGGAAAGAAAGTTTTAGTCGTATTTCCCTATCTTGCTGTTGCAATACTAATCGGGTTTACGTTAAAAGAACAAACATCATCTTCAACTCTCATTACAGGAAATTGTATCGCTTTTGTTTTCGTACTTATTCGCCATTCTATTGTGCGTATGCAAAACGACACCCTAACAAAACGTTTACAAGTATTTAATGCTCAACTAGAAGAAAAAGTTACTTTAAGAACCTCTGATTTAGTCCATAAATCAGAGGCCCTATCTCAGAAACAACAAAAATTCAAATCATTATATGAATATCATCCTGATCCCATTTTTACGATTGATTTAAATGGAATATTCTTAAATGTAAATAAAGCAGGAAGTATACTACTTGGAGCACCAACGAACGAGTTACTTGGTGAGACATGTTTTTCTATTATTTTAGATGCAGATAAACATAAACTGATATCTGCATTAGAAAAAGTTAAACAACAAGAATCAGCATCCTTACAACTTAGTTCTCAATATAAAGATGGCTTTACTTATTTTTTATACGTTACCATCGTTCCTATTATGATAGATGGACAAATTTCAGGAAGCTATATTATGGTAAAGGATATTACCGCACTAAAAAAACAACAAGAAGAAATAAAATATTTAGCATTCCACGATACTGTAACGAAAATTGGGAATCGATCCTTTTTCCATAGAAAGCTAAGAAAATTTATAAAAAATGCTAAAACAACACAAAGTGAGTTTGCATTATTATATTTAGATTTAGATCGCTTTAAAGTAATTAACGATACACTTGGACATTCGTCAGGTGATTACATATTAGAAGAAGTAGCAAAACGTTTCCAATCATGTCTTCCATCACATACTCATCTGTCAAGAATCGGTGGTGATGAGTTTACAATCTTAATTGAAAACTATACTGACGAAGATTCCTTATTCGAGTTATGTAACCAATTATTTGAAAGCACGGAAAAGCCGTTTGTCATACATGAGCATAAATTAACTTTATCACTGAGTATCGGTATCTCCATTTATCCACATTCCGGAATCGATACCGCTACACTTCTGAAAAACGCTAATGTTGCAATGTATGATGCAAAGGCAAAAGAGCTCAACTCTGTCTCTATTTATGACGATGTAATCGCTAAAAAAATCGAAAGACGATTACGATTAGAAAAAGATTTACCAAACGCAATACAAAATGAAGAATTGTTCCTTTTGTATCAACCTCAAGTTGATAGTGAATCTAATAAAATTATCGGTGCAGAAGCTTTAATCAGGTGGAATCATCCTGAATTAGGTATTATTTCTCCATACGAGTTTATTCCGATTGCAGAAGAAACACTACAAATTATTCCAATAGGAAAATGGACATTACAGCAGGCTTGTGAGCAAATGAAACGTTGGCACGCACTCGGATATTCGCATTTAAAAATAGGGGTAAATTTATCTGCTAAAGAATTTGAACAAGACGGCTTTGTAAAATCTATTTCTTCTACTTTAGCAACTACAGGCTTACCAGCAAGTTCCCTTGATCTAGAATTAACAGAACGAATTGCAATGATGGATGAGAGAGAAACATTGATAAAACTGCGTACACTAAAAAGTTTAGGGATTCACATTTCAATCGACGACTTTGGTACAGGCTATTCTTCCCTAGCCTACTTACCTTTATATCCAATCGATACGTTAAAAATCCCAAGAGAATTTATTACAATGTCTGAAACGTGTGAAGATGGAATGGAAATCATTAAAACAATCATCACATTAGCAAATACATTAGGAATGTCTGTCATTGCTGAAGGCGTAGAAACGAAAGAACACGTAAATTTCCTTCAAAAAAATAAATGTCAGTTTATTCAAGGTTACTATTACAGTAAACCTATTCATACTAATGCATTTACTGAGCTATTAGAAATCGGTATTCACCAATAGTACATAGCTAATCGGTATAAGTAATAATGAATTTGAGCAACTATAGTAAAAAGGAAAGAAGATACCTTCTTTCCTTTTGTATTTCTATTTAAATTTCTATTACTTCACCACTTCATTTATTATATCTATTAATTGATGAATCCCCTCATCATTTGTTTTCTTATATCCATTCATGTTTTGAATATATCTCTCCTTATTTGTATACAACTTATTTACTGCATGTGTAAATGTACTACTGTTTACTCTATCTTGAAGTAAAACTTCCGCATATCCTTGTCGTGCAAAATGGTCAGCATTTAAAACTTGATCCCCTCTACTGGAACCATTAGTTAACGGAATAAGCAACATCGGTTTCTTCAAAAATAACAATTCAGAAATAGCAGTAGAACCAGCCCTGGAAACTACAACACTTGCCATATTCAGTATATGTGGCAACTCTTCCCCTATATATTCAAATTGCATATAACCTTCCATTCCGATAGAAGGATCCACCTTCCCTTTACCACACATATGAACAATATTAAAATTTAATAATAATGTATCTAAACTTTTCCTTACCATATCATTTATCCACTTAGCACCTTGACTCCCACCCATTATTAACAATACCGGTTTATCTTGCTGAAATTTACAATAGCTTCTTCCTCGTAATACGTTACCTCTCTCAATTTCTTCCCTTACAATTGGCCCTACATAAACCTTCTTCTCAGTACTTACATTACCCCCTGTTTGAGGAAATGTTGTGCATAGTTTTTTAGAAAAAGGTAATGCTATTTTATTTGCCAACCCTAACGTACTATCTGGTTCACGTATTATTATAGGTATACGATTTAACCATGCCCCTATAACTACAGGAACTGAAACAAATCCTCCTGCCGAAAAGATAACGTCAGGCTTCATTTTCTTAATTAATTTATAACTTTGTAAACAACCGTTTATAATTTTAAAAGGATCTTTAAAGTTCTCCCAATCCCAATATCTCCTAAGCTTCCCGGTTGAAATACTATTATACTTAACATTTTGGACTAATAATTTTTCAATTCCATTTTGAGATCCAATATACTCAACTCCCCATCCTTTTTCTATAAATTTAGGAATCAATACCATATTAATCATTACGTGTCCGGCTGTACCGCCCCCAGTAAAGAGAATCTTTTTATTCATAACTTATATCCACCTTTATCATTAAAAATCTAGCTTTATATTAATCTTTAACTCAAGTCCTATATCTTGTAAGAGATCTTTGATGAGTTCATAAAAATCATTTCCATACTCACTACACTCATACTGAGCAAAAACTTGAATCACATGCCTAGTTCTAGTCTCTAGTGCTGGCTTTATTCGATCAACCTTTTTTTCTTCCACATACGCTCGATATTGATTTATTGCCTCATAGAGGTGCAACACATGCGCTTCTTCATCTTTCCAATCCAACGTATCAACAATCGAAAGAAATAGCGTACTTTGATTATCTATCGCTTCATAACAATTCATATATTTGTTATATCCTTTTATATTTTTATTGAATGCAGATTTCACTACACTTCGCATATTCAAGTACATCTTTTAATGATTGCTGAAATTGAATTTCTGGGATCCATCCTAATTTTTTTATATCCTCTAATAATAAATTTTCATTTGAGCTGCTCCCACTATTCTCTTTTTCTTTTATAGTAAAATTCAGCTGTGTTAATCCTTTAAATTGCTCCAATACATCTAATAAAGAGCGTTTTACTCCTGATCCAATATTATATTGTTTTCCATTTATACCATCACGTAATAACACATGATACGCTTTAATTGCATCACGTACATCTAGAAAGTCCCTACTATCTTTCAAACTGTTTACTTCAATAATCGCTTTACTTCTACCCGATTCTATATCTATCATTTTTTTTGCGAGAATTGAACAAACACCATTCGATACTCCTGGACCAATTAAATTTGAAGGCTTTGCAATGATAATATTTGAATCCATTAATCCGCCCCAAGCCTCTGCAATAATGACTTGCATAGTTTTACTTAAACTATATGGATTTGAAACTTTTATGTTTTTCATACTATCTGCTTGCAATGCAGATCCTATAACTAATGTTTTACAATGCGAGGCTTCCTGCTTAATGGCTTCTAATAAATATAAAGTCCCTATTACGTTAATCTCTATATATTCCAGAGAAGCTGTCCAAGACTCATTAACTGAGTTTCTTCCTGCTAAATGCAATACATAGTCTGGTTTTATTTGTTTAATTACCTTCATTACTTCACTCTTATTTGTTAAATCACAAGTAATACCATTTTCGATTTTTTCTCTATGTGAACGATTTTGAAACATAGGAATTACATGAAAGCCCTGCTCTAAAAAATATTGGTAAGCATGACGTCCTGTGAAGCCATTTGCACCAGTTATTAAAAGGCTCGCATTTTTTTTCATCGTAAAAACCCTCCTTTTTCTAGCATTTGTTTCACCTCATATTTTGTAAGTAAGTCTTGTTGAGAACTAAAACTATTCACATCCACAAGCGGATAACTAGCATAATATTCTTGAAGTCCTTCTATAGGAATAGTCGGTAGTACCACAAAATAATTTTGATCAAAACTAATACTTGTTTTACTCTCTACCTCAGATAAAAGCATTTCACTTAATTTTTCACCAGGTCTTATTCCTACCTCTTTTATCTTCACGTTTTCTTTTTTCGAATCTTCAATCAATACTTTCGCTAAATCCGTTATTTTACATGCTGGCATTTTCATAACAAAGATTTCTCCTCCTCTTCCTTCAGATGCTGCTTTAAATAACAATCCAACAGCATCTTCAATGGTTAAGAAAAATCTAGTCATATTTGCATCGGTAATCCCTACTTTTGAAGATTGCTTAATTTGCTTTTTAAAAAGCGGTACCACACTTCCACTCGTTCCTAAAACATTTCCGCCACGAACACAAATGAATTTTGTTTTCTTCGTTTGCACATTCGCATGAACCATTAATTTTTCACCAATTGCTTTTGTCATTCCATACGTATTTGATGGATCGGCCGCTTTATCAGTTGAAACATATATAACTTTCTCAACTTGATTCTGGATAGATGCTTCAATTACATTTTGCGTACCATGTATATTTGTTTTTATAGCTTCATAAGGATAATATTCACATACTGGAACATGCTTTAAAGCTGCAAGATGAAATACATAATGTACACCTTGGCAAGCATATACTAGTTGCTCTTTATCACGAATATCTCCAATAATAAATTTTAATCTCTCTTCATTTATAAACTGTTGCTGCATTTCAAACTGAACCGTTTCATTCCTTGAAAAAACTCTAATTTCTTTCGGTGATTTTTCTAATAGTTGTTTTATAAGTTCATGTCCCCACGAACCTGTACCACCAGTAATTAAAATTATTTTATTACGCATTCCTTTTCCTCCTACCATACATTTCAATTCAAATTGTATTTATTAAGGTTATTGAATTATTTTCAATTGATTCAAATCATAATCGTCGTTTGTTACATTTAATTGACAAAATAAAAAAACAGAAACTATTTTTTAATAGTTTCTGTTTTTCATTTCACTTCTTAGCAATTAGATTTTCTTTATACTGTTTGAATGATAACTATATTACTGGTTTAAAAAACACCGCTCATTTATTTCTTATACTCGTAATAAAATAAAGTGAAACTTTAATTAGTGAGGATTTTGTCCATCCCCCACTGATTATTAGTTGAATCAATCGGGCTTTTACGAGCAGCCCCACCCTCACCTAACTTCTTTGCTTTAGCCGACTTTTGAGATGGGAGTCTTACTGCTCGTTAATAGCGGGATAAATGGAATGATCCATAACCAATACCACATTTAAACTCATGGCAAAGGGAGGTAATGGAATGTACCGAAGCAATTCAAGCAACACAAATAACGAACCTTCCAAAGTACTCCCTCTCTCCCTATTCGACGTGAAAAATGAGTTAATACAAAAAAGCAACCTCATCCATTCTGATACAATGTGTAAATTAACGAAAGAAGAGCAACTTATCATCGATAAAATTAAAGCTCAGACAAAAGAACTAAATAAAAATAACGTCACAAGAACACGTGCATACTACCAATTTTACATTCAATATCCAGAAATACATTGGGCACTACTTGGGCATATCGTATCACGTAACGGTGGCTGGAATATGACCGATTTAAAGGGAGATTTATATACGAGAATTTTATCAGAGAAAGATCAAATTACATTTTTTTCTTTTTTAGAAAGGGGAAATTGGCTTATTTTCCAAGATATATATCCTCAATTTTTGCTATATGAACAAAGTGTAAAAAGATCGCAAAGGCTATTTCACCTCCTCCCTCACCTAAATGTTTCTACATTTATGGAAACGATGTGGAACGATTTTTGGAAAACAGGTAACAAAAAAACGTTAGCAATTGCAACTATTATTAATGAACAAAGCTACTTAGAAAAAAGAGTTATTCAAAATGTACACTTTAAAAAGACTGTATTAAATAGTATTGGATTTAAACTCTTTGATTTTTTTCAGTTTAATCATATCCTTTTCCCATTTTACGAAAATGATAAAAAGCAAAAAGTATTACTATTTGGTGATACAATGAAACATTTCACCTCTTTGCATGAACGAATTTCACTTGGAAAACGGTTGTATTCATTGTTATTTCGGGATACACATATTTTATCTCAAATAATAAACTGGGTCGATCACCATCCACATACAGGCTCAAGAAAAGATTACTGGCCTCATTTATTTTCTAGTGTAAATGAATCTTTTTCGCGTGAGTTTTATAAACGCCGGATAAAGAAATGCCAGTTACGTAGTGACGCGTATCGTATATACAGCCCTGCACTCATCTATGCATGGCGGGATATGAAACATGAAGAAGTTGAAAATGAAGATTGGTTTAACGATTGGCAAGTTGTAAATTATTTAGTTGATAAGGAGGAAAATATAAATGGACAAATTACAGAAGACTACTGCAAAACACTCGAAAAAATTGAACTCGCAATTCTCGCAAAGAAAAATGTCCTCCTTCGAGAAGAAGAATGATTTTTTAGCATTATTAGTTACAGTCTTACTTTCTTCTATTATTGGAACTTGCTTAGATGCTTTCTTTGTGCATACACAAATATATTCCTTTCCAGTTAGACCTTTCTCATCTATATTTTCAGTTAACATAGGCTTTACGTTGTTTGTGCTACCAATTTTAACAATCATTTTCATACAAATTTCAAAAACATTATCTGCAGTTTCTAGAACTCTATTTATTATTTTAATAGGGCTTTGTGCTAGTATTTTTGAACAAGTTGCTGAGAGGCTAGGCTTATTTGTACATAGTACGGATTGGCAGCATAGTTATTCTTTGTTTGGATATATGTTATTTTTATTTTTCATATGGAAAGTCTATCAGTCAATTATTAATAAAAGCGGGTACTAAAAGGCTAACAATCTTTTTAGTACCCGCTTTTATTATGTTTCACATACACATTTTTATGCATATGACTCTGCTAACTCAATAATTTTATCAACAATACTTTGCTCGTCAATCTTTAAACATATAGACGCATGTTTTATTAATACTTCATGACTCCCAACACAAATACTTTCCTTAGCATGTATAAACATTGATAAGTCGTTCGAATCATTACCAAACACTACGAATTCTCCCTCTTTTATACCTAATCGTTTTAAACCTTCCCATTTATCAATATGTGGCGGACTTATATCAATAACCCCCTCTTTATCGTGCTCATATATTCTTATAGGAAGTTCTTCCAACGCATTTATGATTAATTCTTTTTTTATATTATCAGGAAATAAAACCACTTTTACTACTTCACCAATTTCATCAATATTCATATTAATAGCCAACTGATTAGGGTCTATGTTTTTGTAGATAGGGTGACTCTCACTTCCTGTATAAGCATAATTCCATTGACTATCTACCAAATATGAAAGACTATACTTTTCTATGATTGAACGCATAGCACTTACTGTTTCAATGTCAAAACGTATAACTTCAACAATTTCTCTATCCTTTGCGATAAAAGCACCATTTCCACCAATCATTGAATAATGATGCATATGAGTTGGTAGAACAGGTAATAAATCTCTAATTGGTCTAGCAGATGCAAATATAATCTCATGCCCTATACTATGACAAACGTCTAGCGCTTGAATAATCTCTTTCGTTACTGCGTTTCCTTTAAAACAAATAGTACCATCAATATCAAAAATAAATTTCATATACATCACTCCTTTCTTTTTAATGTATATGAATTATTTTATAATAAACAGGACAGATGTCCCAAAAGGAGAAACATTATGCAAAAGATTGCAGATAATACCTTATTATTAAGCTACTTAAATAATGAGTACATAAAGAAGCTATTCCAACAATTCAATCATCCATTTGAGATTCGCAGATACGCAGCAAAAGAAACTATATTACAAGAAGGTGCAGCTATCGACGGCCTTTATATTCAAATGTCAGGACGTACAAAAATAACTTCAAGTGTAATTACAGGTAAAGCATTATTACTACGATTTTGTTCTGCAGTTTCTATCATGGGGGATATTGAATTAATTCAATCCGTAGACATACAATCTCATGTAACTTCCGAACAACAGTCTGATTTTCTTTTTATCGATAAAAATTATGTAACAAGTTACTTATTACACGATGTAGTCTTTCTTCAAGAGCTAATTCATCATGTCACTTATAAGCTTCAAACTTGCACAACAGCTTCACGTATCAATTTACTGGCTTCTGTGGAGACACGCTTTGCTAGTTATTTATGTACAGCCCGAAATCCTTCTAATTTATTTGGGCGAGAAATTCATACTAAAGATCATCATGAAATTGCCTCATTAGTCGGGACAACTACCCGTCATCTTAATCGAGTCATTGAAAAACTAATAACTAACAATATAATTCATAAAAATAATAAGCAAATTATTGTTGATGATTGGAAAGCTATTGAAGAACTTTCAAATGGACTACGATATGAATAAAAGTTTAATAATTATATAGACCCTACCTATAATAAAGAGACCGTTATAATAACGGTCTCTCCTTAAGCATAATCTTCAGTTACTGCTACTGAACGACTTTGAAGGCTTTTTGATCGCAAACGATATGCAACTACTTTCTTCTTATATTGCTTTACTACATCAACGTGTTCCTCGTAGCTATATATAGAAAATCTAATCTCTCTTTTTCCTTTCTTCGTCTCAATGACTATCGGTGTACCATTCCCTTGCGGCGGAAAATAATGTTTATCTAAAAATAAAGCCTCGTTAAATTCATGAATAACTTGAAGTTTCATTTCTCCTTCTATACTTTCCCCATCTACCGTTACAGTAGTATTTTCCTCATCAAGTTTTTGGTGTAACTCAAATCTACTAATAATTGATTCTACAACAGAAGTTGGCATACTAGAAACTAGTACTTTAAGAGCACCAAAAATACATAATGTAACTATAAACCATGTTGTCATTTTCATCATCTCCATTACGCTCTAAAATGAGTAGTGTTATACTCCTTATTACGATTCATTAATTTTCAAAACAAAAATTTCACTCCATAAGGTACTAATATACTAATAAGTATCCCTGTTACAATCATCGTTACCGAACCGATAGTTGCCTCTTTCTCTCCTTCTTTCACTAGACGGCTCACACCAATAATATGTGATGCGCAGCCCATCCCCACTCCTTTTCCAATCGTACTTGTTATACGGAAAAACTTAAGTACTGTCGGTCCGATAATAGCACCTGTTATTCCTGCAACAACTACAAAACTAGAGGTCATAGATGGAATGCCACCAATTTGATCCGCTACTGAAATGGCAATGGGCATTGTCGCTAATTGTGGTAAAGTTGTTAATATAAGTTCCTTATCTATATTTAAAATTCCACCAATCACTACATTCATACTCGTTAAAGCCACTATACCTATCACTACGCCGATTAGTATCGCTAAAAAGTTTTTCATAAGTATCTTTCGCTCTTTAAATAGAGGTATGGCTAACGCTACAATTGCAGGACTCAAAAAGCCTGAAAGAATGTCTCCCCCATTTTCCTTATACTCATGATGAGAAATACCAAATATCAAAAATAAACAAATCATAATTGCTGTAACTGTTAATACCGGTAACGTAAATGGAAACGCAAATTTTTTATATAGCTTTGTCGCCAATAAATAAATTACTACAGTAATAAAAATTAAGACCATTTGAATAGCGCACCTTGTCGATTTTATTTTTTTGATGTTACTAATAATTGACTTACATACCCTGAAACAATCAATGTTACTACCGTACTTGCAACTACTAAAAGGAATATAATACTCCCCTTACTTAAAAGAAAAGATCCATATTCCATTAATCCTGTTGTCGAAGGAATTAGAAATAAGGGTAAAAATACTATTAACTTTTCTGCACCTACCTCAAACCACTTTAATGGCAAAATACGAGTAGAAAGGAGTAGGAACAATATTAACATCCCTATTAAACTTCCTGGCATAGATAGATGGAATACTCCTTGAATCCACGTACCAGCTAAGCTAAACACATATAGCACGCCTACTTGAAGTAAAAGCGTCACGTACTTCATTTCTTTCCCTCATTTCCATATTACGCTTCACTATTATGAAATCTCATTTAATGTTTCCGCAAACCTTGTAACTCCAAGCTGAATTTGTTCTACATTCGCTCTGCCAAAAGTAAATCGGATATATTCACTTTTCGAACCTAGGACGCTTCCTGGGACAAATGCTACACCATTTTGTATAGATTCACCTAGTAAATGATATTCATCAAACGTTCCTTGCACTTTGCACCATAAATGTATTCCGCCCTCAGGAACAAAAAATTCAATCTGGTCCCCTAATATTTCTTCAAGCTTTCTAATTAACTCATCTCTTCTTTGTTTCAGTTGTCCACGAAGCATCGTAATATGCGTATGAAAATCCTCAGATTCTAAAAATTGGTTCGCTACCCACTGTGTAAATACACTATGACCGAAATCAACTTGCTGCTTCGCATCTGCCAATCTCTCAATTACGCGCGTGGGGCCAATTACCCAACCAATACGTAATCCTGATGCAACAATTTTTGATAATGAGCTCACATAAAGAACATTCCCATTTTGATCCATCGATTTCAATGTTGGATTCACTTCTCCATTAAAAGAAGTCAAACTATACGGATCATCTTCTACAATCGGTATACCAAATTCAGAAGATAGTTCTAAAACCTTTTTACGTCTTGCCAATGAAAGTACCGTTCCAGTTGGATTTTGATAATCCGGATTTAAAAACACCATACGAATGCGATGCTTTTTGTGCAAATCGATTAAGTCATCTGGATTCATACCATGCTGATCAACTGGTAAACGGAATATTTTTAAACCTGCTGATTTAAACATCGGAAGTGAATAACAATAGGAGGGATCCTCAATTGCAATCGCATCTCCAGGCTTTAACAAACATTGAACGATAAGATTAAGTGCTTGCTGAGCTCCAGATGTAATAAGAATAGAGCTTGAATCTGCTTCTATTTGTTTATATTGCTCGACATGTGCCGCAATGGTTTTTCGCAACATTTCATTTCCAAGCGGATGGTCATAACCGAGATTTCCCATAAATGTTTTCTCCGACAAAATTGTTCGAAATCTATCACTCGGAATTAAATCTGATGACAATTCACCACTCGCTAAATTGATTAAATCATCTTTTTGTGTTTCCGTTCGAATTTGCTGAACAAGTGGTACATTAGGTAAGAATGATCCATCCTCAACGTACCTACCCCAGTTCGGTATTCGTTTATGTGACACACCCCATATATCTGTATTCACCCGGGTGCCGCTTCCTTTTTTCCGTTCTACTACCCCAAGTGATTTCAATTCTTCATAAGCAGCTACGACCGTACTCCGGTTCACTTGTAAATTCTGTGCTAACATACGCTCGGAAGGTAATTTTCTATCAGAAGGGAATTCACCGGTAGAAATGCCTCTTTCAATGTAATCAGCAATTTGTTTATAAACTGGTATCTTATCTTCACGATTCGGTTGCCATTCCATTTAGTTCCCTCCTCTCCAAGCTGGTGTCCTGAACTCATTAATAACAGTATTCACTGTAAAAATGGTATTAATCAAGCGCATGATTTAAAAATGCCTCTACCGTCACATTAAAGCTAGTAGGCTGTTCTAAATAAGGTAAGTGCCCACTATTTTTCAACTCAACGAAAGTCACGTTTCTCAGGTGTTTTTCAAATTCTCTCACATACTTTTCCGGAACAAAATAATCATTCTCTCCTCGTATTATTAATGCAGGACATGCAATGTTAGACAGGTATGGTCTTTGATCGTAATCAACTAATTCAGCAAATAACCTTTGAATATGAATCGGATGAATCGTTTGTAGGGATTGATGAAATCCTCGGACAATTGCATCATTATCTTCTACTCCCATTGCTCTCAATAACGTATCCGCCCAAGTTTTCCCTTTATCCTGTAAGCTAAGTAAATCATATACTTCAAGTCGTTCTTTACGATCTGCCTGTTCTAAATAGGGAAATGCATTTACAACAATTAAGCTAGAAACAAAACGTGGATATTGAATAGCAAAATCGATACCCACTCTAGCTCCTTTTGAAAGACCACAAATTGTTACTGATTTTAGCTTTAAATGATTACATAACTCATATAAAACATTTGAATATTCTTTAAAACTAATTTCCATCCCTTCGGATTTCCCATGCCCAGGTAAATCGAGTGAGATTACGGTCCATGTCTTCTTGAAGTATTTTCTTTGATATAACCAATTATTCGAATTTCCTCCAAGACCGTGTAAAAACAATATGACAGGCCCCGATCCTTCTATATTGTAAAAAACCTTTCGATTCTTATATTCAAAATACATATTCATCACCTTCAGATGTAGCATCACATATTTTTATCTTTGAATGAATATATCCAAAACGGTTCTCTTTCTAACCACTCAACTGTTTCTGGAACACCATCTTCATACTCTCTTTTCAGTTCCGTTACCTTAGTCGCAAATTGTGATGCATGTGCTTGCAATGCCTCGAGCTTTTTTGGAACATATTCTTTTACTTCATTTTTAAAACTTGGAGGTCCTATTTCTGCTTCATGATTATTTGAAAAAGCTACAGCATAAAATGTTGGCCTTTTATTTTCCGGAATATTAGCTAACGCCCTGGCTACCGCTTCTCCTGTTGCATCATGATCTGGATGCACTGCATATCCCGGATAAAAAGAAATGACTAACGAAGGATTCAATTCTTCCACATATTTTTGTATTACACTTCTTAATTCTCCAGGAGTTTCAAATTCAAGCGTTTTATCACGATATCCCATCATACGTAAATCTTTAATCCCTAAAATATTAGTAGCGCTCTTTAGTTCTTTCTCTCTTATAGCATATAAGGATTCACGTGTTGCAAAAGGAGGATTTCCCATCGCTCTCCCCATTTCACCTAACGTTAGGCAAACATAAGTAAGAGGGACTTTCTGCTCAGTATAAGCCAAAATTGTTCCAGCCACGCAATACGACTCATCATCCGGATGCGGGAAAACAACTAAAACGTGGCGCTCATTTTTCATCAATATATTAACTCCTTCATCATATACAAACTTTATAAAATAACGACCGCATACCAAGTAACTCCTACAAGAAGCACTAAAAGAAGAATGATATAGATAGCGGATAAGTTTTTCACATTCCTCTTTGTAGACTTACCGTAATTCTCCTCTACATTTCGTGCGACTAGTACGGTCCCAAACAGTGATACAACTACAATAATAACAACTAGTGAAATCGCAAAACTCATTGTCTTCCACCTCTCTAAGGCCAGTCTATTTTAAAGCATGAATAAAATACTACCTTTCTTCTCTTATCATAATAGAAGTTTATAAAAAACGGACCAACCACTTTTGTGTTTTTTTGCTCATCCACTTTAAAAATAAAAAGCAACTGCTCACTTAGGACCAGTTGCTTTTTTACAAGGCTACTTATATTCATTTTCAATTAAAATTAATCCGATTTAAAAGTTTAGTCTTTTCATAATGAAACATTGATTGAGATAGCTCGAAAATTGTTCCATTTACAAGATAAACTGTATTTTCAATAAGAAGCGCTGGATCACCTTCATTTAGTTCTAAAAGCTTTGCATTTTCTTTATTTATTTTTTCACAACTAATAACTTTATCGGCAAAGCCAATATTTAATCGTAAATCCTCAATGAAATAACTGTATACAGAACTTAATGCTATTTCTTCATTCAAATATGGGATGATATCTTTTTTGAAATAACTTACTTCAATAGAGAATGGTTTACCATCTACAATTCTTAAGCGCTTCAAAAAATATAGCCTAGTTCCAATCTCACATTGCATCCGTTCTACTATCTCTTCATTTGCCTCTATTACTTCAATCTCTAGCACTTTCGTTTCAATATTTTGTGAAACGAGATTTTTCGTTAATCCACGTAAACTTCCTAAATTAATGTAATCTGTTACAGAAGTTTCACGTAAAAACATACCACTACCTTGCACTTGAAAAATATAACCTCTATTCACAAGTTGACTAATTACTTTACGTATCGTATTACGGCTTACTTCAAATCGATTCATCAACGCTTCTTCTGTAGGTAATTTTTTCGTTTCATTAAAAAGCCCATCTCGAATGTTTTGCTCTAACACATCTGCAATTTGTTTATACTTTGCACTCATACACTTTCTCCTAAAATACTCTTTTATCTGTTATAACTCTTCTCCTCTCGTTTCGATCACATGTTTATACCAATGAAACGAAAGTTTCTTCTTACGTTTTAAGTTATCATTATGATCGACAAAAATAAAGCCATATTGCTTTTTATATCCATTTAACCAACTTAACAAATCAATAACTGACCATGCATAATAACCTTTTAAATTAATTCCCTCTTGAATTGCACGCTTCATTACTTTTAAATGCTCTTCAATAAATTTAATTCGCGGAACATCTACAATTTCTCCGTCAATGATTGGATCTTCATCACCAAGTCCATTTTCCGTTACATACATCTTTATGTCACCGTAACGCGCTTTCAACATATGCAATCCATCTAAGAAACCTTCGGGAGATATTTCCCAACCCCATTTGGTATATGTTTTATCATCCATTTTTACTGTTCGATAAAAACCATCAAAAGAAGGATTACCTGGAGCAAGTGTTGAGTTTTCTCGAGAATGCTCCTCGCTCTTTATATCCATATCATATCTTTCTACTCGTATTGGCTGATAATAATTCAAGCCGATAAAATCATTTTTTTCGGCATTTTGTTTAATGATTTCTAATTCTTCAACCGTCCAATTAGGAGTCCACCCATTTTCCTTTAATTGTTGTACAACATAAGACGGATACTCACCTTTTAAAACTGGATCGTAGTACCAATACGTTTCATATTCATTCGCATGAGTTGCTGCTAGTATATTTTCTTTTTGATCATCCACACTATAAGCAGGTAAGAAAACATGTGTAATCCCAATCTCCCCATACTGTTTCAGCTGCTTGTACACCGCAACTGTTTTCGCATGCGCATAAAATACATAATGAGTCGCTTGAAAATACTTTGGAACATCATTTTGTATTCCTGGTGGATGTGCACCTTTTAAATAGCCTAATCCACAAAACATTACTGTTTCATTGAAAGTAATCCAATGTTTCACTCTATCACCAAATGCCTTAAAGCAAATTTCTGCATACTTTACAAAAGCCTCTGCTGTTCGTTTATTCGTCCACCCACCATCTTTTTCTAACGGTAATGGTAGATCCCAATGATATAAAGTGGCAAACGGTACAATCCCGTACTTTAAACATTCATCAATTAAATTGTTATAAAATTCAATTCCTTTTTCATTTACCTCTCCATCTCCAGTCGGCAATATTCTCGCCCAAGAAATCGAAAAACGATACGATTCCAATCCCATCTCAGCCATTAAACGAACATCTTCCTTATATCGATGATAATGATCAACCGCTATATCACCATTTGTTCCATCGTATGTTTTGCCAGGAATTTTTGAAAACTCATCCCAATTCGTAACACCTTTTCCATCCTCATTCCATGCACCTTCTACTTGATAAGAAGCTGAAGCAGCTCCGAATAAAAAATCATGTGGAAACTTCATAGTATATACCTCCGTTTCATTACAACAAATCAAATTCATTACTACATATAAAATTTATAGGTACAAATTTTATATGTAGTAATTATAGCTTAAGTTTCGATTTTTTTCTATCATGAACGTACGATATGTAAAGCTATATTTGATGTTAATTTTTAGAAAACAAAAAAGAAGCGATGTATTTCATCGCTTCTTACTATGACAATCTTTACTCTTTTACAAGTGACTTATTCGCTCTTATAACTTCTTCATAAAGTATTGGGGACCATTTTTCATTTATATAATCTTGAATTACCCAGCCCACTCTCGTAGGATTCTTTTGCTTCATATAGTTTGCAATTTCAGGATTTATGTAGGACGCATAATAATATGGACTATTCCATGCTGTACCACCAGAAGACAAGCTTGTAAAATTAATATATAGATGATTACAATCTTCACTGTTGTTAATCGTTTCATTTATCGTATCTTTAATAGATTTTACTTTCTCATCATAACTCACTTTATATTTATCTTGTACTGTTACATTTACACTTTGATTTACAGTTGTCGTAAACGTCTCATTATCTGGCCAATAAAAATTATTATATCCTCCAGATTCATTACTACCACTGTATCTTTCTAGTAGCACAATTTTTCCTCGAGCATCTCCAAGTCTTATATTCCCTTCTGTTTTTAAAAAGATAGGATCAGGAAAATATTTTTTTTCAAACGTACTACTAAATGAATCTTCTGCCCCTTTCATATCCTCATACTCTTTTTTTAAAGACATAATAATCGTTTCACTTGGATTATCTTTTAAAAATTGTTTCGCTTCATTTATAAATTCATGCAATGTTACATAAAGATATAATGGCCCATGATGAAGAACTATCGTATTATCATCTGTTAAACGCCCTCTAATATCAAAAATTCTAGCTCCGTGATCCATTTGGTAACGAAAATTATATTCTTGCGTCATTCCCCATACTTGCTTTATCGGATTTTGCAACTTGAACGTTCCACTATCATGTGTTCCTGGAATTGAAATCCGTGCTAACGGTACGTTATCGGGTATAGGTTGCATCCATTTTGACCAGTTTTCAAGCCCATTACCAGCGCTAGCAGCAACTGCTTGCTTATCATTGAAAGCAAATACAAATGTGCTAAGTATAGTACTACATATGAATAATTTCAAAATAAACTTCTTATTGCTCATTTTTATCCCTCTCTTTTTCTGTTTTATATCAAACTTATTGAATATAATATAAGCTACTTAATAAATAATGTTTCATAAATATGGAATATTGCATAGAAGTAAAATTTAAAAACATCCACATATTCTCATCTCAATGCATTAAAAAAATTTAATATCCCTTTTCACTAGATAAATTATAGTAAGCAACAACTCGAACTTCAATGGGCTTTCATATGCAATATTTCATATTTGGGTCCTACATGATATAAATAAAAAACTTATAATGATTATTTATTCTATACGTGCTAATATACTTATATTAAAATATAAATACATACCTTATATACTCTGAACTACATTACTCAACAGTTAAAACTTAATTTTTTATTGGGAGGATTTACAATGAAATTATTAAAAATAAAACATATAATTCCTTTATCTGCGGCAGCAATTACATTCGTATGTAATCAAGGTGTAGCTGAGGCTTCCACCATTCATACAGTAAAAAAGAATGATACACTTTGGGGTATCAGTAAACAATATGGAGTTTCAATACAATCTATTAAACAAGCAAATAATAAAGGAAAAGATCAAACTTTTATTGGTGAACAGTTACATATTCCAGGATCCATGAAATCAAATGAGGTCACTGTTCATCAAAACGACAAACCTAAGAACATCTCTGGACAAATTATTTATCAAGTACAGCCGGGAGATTCATTAGAAATTATAGCAAAGCGTTACAATGTTACCGTTCAATCTATAAAACAAATTAACAATACAGTCGGAAACAAGCTTTATACAGGACAACATTTAAAAATCAATTCAAGTATTTCAGAAAAAGAAAAAGACTTAATGGCACGCTTAGTTACTGCTGAGGCAGGTGGCGAATCATATAAAGGAAAAGTAGCGGTGGCGAAAGTTATCTTGAATCGTGTAAATGCAAATGGTTTTCCAAATACAATAACAGGTGTTATTTATGAACCTATTAAACGCGGATATGCATTTACTCCTGTTACTGATGGTAGAATTAATCAGCCTGCAAGCGCAGAAGCAAAAATGGCAGTAGAAGAGGCTATCTCTACAAATGGAATAAATTCTGATTGGCTTTATTTTTATAATCCAAAAACTTCAACAAACAAATGGATTACGACACGTCAAACAGTAGCGGTAATCGGTAACCACGTCTTCGCTAAATAAAACTATAATTCTCTTCAAATTTATGCACTTAACAACTATTTCCAATGATTAGCAGACCTCTTCACTTAAAAGGTCTGTTTTTTTATATGTAAGATTTTATTAATCATATGACATAGTGATCATTTAAATCTATTTCTTCTTTCAAATAAAAACATTTGTATTTACTCCACCACTCGGAGAAATTAAAAAAGCATCAAGTTCAAAAACTCCCTCTTTATTAATAAAAGCTATTTCTTAACTTCATAAAAGTGTTATACACTAAGAAAATAAAAAACAAACTATTCGTTAGCAGGTGAAAGAATATGTATGATGTTACAATTATCGGAGCTGGAGTAAGTAGCATCTTTATGGCTTATTCATTAGCCCAAAGTAACAAAAAGATTTTAATTCTTGATAAAGGTAAAGCGCTAAAAGATCGCCATTGTCCTTTAGACCAAGGAAAAGTGTGTAATTGTACTACATGTGATAAATATTTCGGATTTGGTGGTTTAGGAAAGTCTGAAGGGAAATTTAATTATACAAATGGATTTGGTGGCGAACTTGAGCAAAAAGTAGGTAAAAAAGCTTTTATACAACTCATGGCTGAAGTAGATGAAATTCTATGTCAGTTTGGTGGAAGTTCCGTTTCAAAATATTCTACAGAAAATCTAAATCTCACTAAGAGAGCTGAAGCTTGTGGTTTACAAATGCTAACAACAGAAGTAAGGCATCTTGGTACTACACTTTCAAGTAACATTTTTCAGCAGCTCTACGAATTTTTACTTACGAAAATAAATATCCGATTTCATATAGATGTACAACATGTCGTTAAGCAGCAAGACCATTTTAAAATATCTACAAATCAAGGAACTGTCCATTCTAAGCAATTAGTATTTGCAACTGGGCGTTCTGGAACGGATTGGTTAAAAGAAATGTGCTCTTCCCTTGAAATTGCACAGGAGCAAACCCGTATAGATTTAGGTATTAGGGTAGAGATGAAAGAACATCAATTACGTTCTATATTAAAAGATACATTTGAGACGAAACTTTCTTATCAGCATGAACATTTCACGGCTACTACTTACTGTATGAATCCAAAAGGACGCATTATTCGAAAGTATGAAGAAGGTTTAGTTATGCCTGACGGTCAAAATTTTCGAGAGCAAGGAACTGGCACTTCTAACTTAAATTTCACTTTATTTATCCCGCGCTATTTTCCAACTCTCAAAGAAGCAAATGTATACGCAAGTTCAATTATTAAAAGCATTAACCAAGGACGAAATCGGATTGTTATACAGCGTTTAGAGGACTTAATAAAGAAACAACCTACAGCGGAGAACAACATGAAACGTAATCGTATACAGCCTACACTACACGGAGATTATGGAGATTTGAATGAAGAAATTCCTCCATTATATATTGAAGGACTCAAAAAATTTTTATTACGTTTAGAACAATTTATCCAAGAACCTATCGATAAAGATACTTTATTATATGGAATTGATGGAAAGTTCTACGCTCCTACAATAAAAATCAATAACCATTTTGAAACAAGTATGAATGGGCTATTTTTAATTGGAGATTGTTCAGGCGTCACTCATTCATTATCTCAAGCAGCTGCAAGTGGTCTGTATGTTGGAAAATATTTATCAGGTATTTAAACTTTTTAATTAAGATACCAGTCAAATGTTTTAAGTTTCACCAACACTTTACTTATCTAATAATAGCTTTAACGAAATTATTATCCCTCCCCCGCTGATGATTAAGCCACAAAGAATCAGGATTTTACGGGATATATTGAACACACATGAAAAACTACATTCTATATAGAATGTAGTTTTCTACTAATTAATATAACCGTTTTCTTCAAGCTTTCTTTTCTGAAAATTTAAACTGGTTAAATGTCAATAGTTTAAAAATCATCTATTCATTTTCACTTTCATTTGTTCGATATTTTGTAACATCGCCGTAGTGTTTAATATGTTAGGATGTCTATAAGTATTTTTTACTACAACTATGACTTTTTCTGCTCCGTTTCTAAAAAAATTAGATTTATGTTACTTCGCTTTAAAATTCTCCATTATATGTATATGAATACTTCAAATTATTACCTTTAGAAAAATATAATCTAAATGGTTCACCACACTCTAATAGTTATAAAAATATAATATATAACATTAGTTAAATAAATTCTATAAAGAAGGTGTAAAAATGAAAAATAAAATAAATTTACAACTGCAAAATATAAGCTTTGTTATAATAATTGCTTTAGCAGTATGGTTAAAAACATATCTTATTACGCGATTCAGTTTTGATTTAAAAATTGAGTCTTCTACACAAGAACTTATTTTGTTTATTAGCCCTCTCGCTGCATCGTTAGCATTTGTTGGATTAGCATTATTTGCAACCGGTGAAAAGAGAAATTATATAGCGCTATGTATTAATCTCTTATTAACAATCGTACTTGTTGGGAATGTAATGTTCTATGATTTTTATAATGATTTCGTTACGTTACCAGTACTTGGACAAACATCAAACTTCGGCCAATTAGGCGGCAGTATTATAGAAATATTGAACTACAAAACTATACTCGCATTCGTAGACATTATTTTCTTCTTTATTTTATTAAAAAAGAAAGCAATAGTCTTTAAAACAGAACGTGTAACTCATTCTTCACGCTTATTATATTTTCTTTTAACAATTGGTGTATTTTTTGCAAATCTACAGCTTGCAGAAAAAGAACGACCTGAATTATTAACGAGATCCTTCGACCGCGTAATGCTTGTGAAAAATTTAGGACTATACACTCATCAAGTATATGATTTAACACTACAAGTAAAGGCTGGATCCCAAAAGGCACTTGCAGATAGTAGTAAATTACAAGAAACTGAAAACTACGTAAAATCAAACCAAAGTGAACCAAATCCTAATATGTTTGGTGCAGCGAAAGGAAAAAACGTAATTGTCGTTACTCTTGAATCTTTGCAAACCTTTTTAATAGGTGCATCAGTTAACGGTCAAGAAGTTACGCCATTCTTAAATGAATTCATAAATGAAAGCTATTATTTCGATAACTTTTTCCACCAAACTGGTCAAGGAAAAACATCGGATTCTGAATTTCTAATAGATACATCGTTGTATCCATTAAATCGAGGTGCTGTATTCTTCACGCACGGTAACAACGATTATACTGCGACTCCAGAAATTTTACGTCAGCAAGGCTATTTCACTTCTGTATTCCATGCGAATAACGCAACATTCTGGAATCGTAATATTATGTACTCCGCTCTTGGTTATGATCGTTACTATAATGAACTTGATTACAAAATTACGCCCGAAACAAATTTAAATTGGGGATTAAAAGATATCGAATACTTTGATCAATCAGTAGATATATTAAAAACTGTTGATCAACCATTTTACGCTCGTTTCCTTACTTTAACAAACCATTATCCATTTACGTATGATGAAGATACAAAATTCATTGAACCATACAACTCTGGTAATGGCGTATTTGATCGTTACATCGTAACAGCACGTTACTTAGACAAATCAATTAAAAAATTTATTGAACGTTTAAAAGCCGAGGGAATGTATGATGATTCTATTATTGTGTTATACGGTGATCATTACGGCATTTCTGAAAAACATAATCGCGCAATGGCACAGTTTTTAGAAAAAGATCAAATAACAGAATTTGATACTTTAAATTTACAACGCACACCTTTATATATTCATATCCCTGGCCAAACAGAAGGTCAAACTATTTCAAAGCCTACGGGACAAATCGATATGAAACCTACCATTCTAAATTTATTAGGGATTGATACTACTAACGATATCCGTTTTGGCCATGATATGTTTTCAGATGAATATACCGGTTTTGTTGTTTTACGTGATGGTAGCTTTATTACAGACCAGTATGCATATACAAATCATACTTTTTATAATCGAGAAACAGGTGAGGTTGTAGATTTACCAAAAAAAGAAGCTCAAGAAATGATTAACCGTGCACAAAATGAATTACGAATGTCTGACAAAATTATTGAAGGCGATTTATTACGTTTCTCAGAAAGTAATAAAATTAAAACTGGAGAAGTAAAAACTAAAATTAAAGAAACTGAAAAATAATCTATATGGCAAAGGAGCAACTTATTAAAAGTTGCTCCCTTTTTACTTTCTTATAACACATGGTGCAATTTTATATAAAAAATCTGATATATTTTACTTTTATTCTACGCTTGTTTCTAAAGTTACATCTGTATAGGAATTATCCTCACCTATATTCAAGATTACTTCACATTGACGTAATCTCAATTCAAAGAGCTTTATAGGATCATGGTAAACTTCAGGGTTTGATTTCATTTTATGCAATTTATCTTGTTTTTCTTTTATTTCTAAATGAGTGTTTTCTATAGCTTGTTCCAACGCACCAAATGGATTTCTAAAGAACATATTAATATCCCGCTCTTGTGTGTTTTCAAACAGCTCAAATTGCAAGAAAAACTTCTTCATAATAGAAGTCGTTACATCGGTATAATCTTCATTTTCTAAATACTGTTTGTATTTGTTATATAGCATAGCTTTATTTTTAGGAAGAACTCCAAATAATTTACCGGCACTTTTCAGTAAAAATTGCGCTGGTGTAAATCGGCGTAAAATATTTACTTCTTCCATTTGTATTCTAGTTGTCATTCTATCAGTATCTCTGCGCCAGTCATCAATTACTTTAAAGTCACATTCTAACTGTATTCGATTTTCTCCAAATAAAGAATTAAGTCCTTCACTGGTTTCTTTTAAGTACAATTGACTTTGAAGGAGCTCATTATTAGAGGTCGCAATCCAATTTTGCATAGAGCGAGCAAGATTAGGTAATACAGTTTGTTCTAGATATTGTTGCACTCTTCCATTCATCGCTGTGTTTAGTTCAATATCAATGTGACTAAAGTCGCTTTCTTCACTAATTAAATCGGAACAACTCTGCAATAGTTTCGGAATATGTTCTTTAAGATCATTAGTAATTTCGCTTTTCATCGTACGATATGATTCTGTAATTAAATGAATTTTTTCCTTCTCAAAAGCAGTAAGGTTATTAATACAACCATTAAGTTTAACTAACATATCTTCATTCGAATTAATAGAATCCACTAGATCTTTTTCCCTCTCGACGCGTTTATCCAAAAGATATGTAATTGTTTTTCGAATGAAAAACAATAGCTTTTCAGTACGTTCTGCATCGATATTTTTATAGTTAAAGTTAAAATGAATAAACTCAGTTAAATCGTTTAGTTGTTTACTATTTGTATATAACGAAGAATAAGGGAAAACTCTTGCATTAGGGAAATATGTGTTAATTCTCACTTGCGTATCTTGTATAACTCTTTTTGCTTCTGCTTCATTGTAAATGTTATCAATTTTATTTAATAAAAAATGAACTTGTAGATGTGGTGTATGTTCTTGGATACTTAATAGAATGTCACGTTCTTTGTCAGTAAAAGGTGAATCCGCATTCAATACGAATAATAATTCATCTACAGAATTTAAATATTCAAACACCTCATCTCTCGCATCATTGTTCCTATTAAAGCTAGGTGTAACAACGCATGTAAGTTTGTTTTTACTTAAAAATCTGCATGGTAACTTAAATTCAACACATGCTCTATCTCTATATGTTTGACGGTGTACTGCCATCATGTTATGGAAATCAGAGAAATTCTCAGTTGTTGTAATTTCCGAATCTGTTATAGCGTTAATTTCTGTATAAGTGTCATTTTTAAAAACAACTACATTTGAGATTGAGTTTTCTAATATATTTTCTCCTAAAATAGAGTTAATAAACGACGCTTTTCCGTTTCCTGAAGTTCCAGTTACTAATAGGCGATTTGTTCTTAAATCTGCAAGCTCACCAACTAACCAGCTAAATCGGTGACCCATTTCTAAATTATGTTCTTGTGCCCAGTGTGTAATAGATTCAAAAAGATGTAAACTATACTCTAAGCCATTCACATGATTAATAGAATATGAAAGTAGGTTTTCCGCATCTTTTATATCCGCTGAATCTATTTTAGAAGGAAAAATCTCATCCCATGCCAATACTGCTGCAGATGGAAATACAGCATGAGAGGGATTGACTACCTTTAACCAATTTGTTAACAGATTTGGAATGATATCGTGTAGTTGTCTAAGCATATATTGACCTTGAATTAATTCAAAGTATGTTTCTTCGTAAAGAGAAGAAATTTCGTCCCATATATCGGACGAATGTATTTCGATATGTATGAAAAATTCATTTATTGTGTTGAGCCATAATAAGTAATTTTGTTCATCTTTATAGCTGTGCCAAAGTGATGAAACAATTTGCGTAAATTGTACTTGATCTACATTATTTAATGTAACTAATACTTTATAAAAATAGTCTGGTGAAATATTTTTAGTAAATCCTTTATCGATGTATTCTTTTAGGACCTCAAACCACGGATAAGATTCTGTTCGAATTAACTCGTTCACAGCAAGCTCTATTGCACTATCAAAATCTTGCTGTTCTTCATAAAAGGAACGGGCAATTGTTGTGACGTTTGGATAATCGGGATTTAAAGAAACCGCTTCTTTTATAACAGCGAAAGCTGAATCAAAATTATTTTGCTCGATGTAAAGAGACAGTAATTGCAGTACAATTTCGGTCATAAGTATTTTGTTATCAGTAGTAATGGAAGTATACACATTTTCAGCAACTGATAATCTATTAAGTTCGAAGTAAGCATCCGCAATATTTTTTTGTGCCCATGGCGCTAATTCATTACTAACTTTCTCCCATTTAAAAATAGCTGCTTCAAAATCTTGATGGTGATAATAAAATTCACCTTGTGCAAAACGAATATAAGATCCATCAGAAATCTCATTTTTTTCTTCGTTTACATAAGCTTCTCCAAGTACTTGAAGAGGTGGGTGTGTTTCATTCTCCATTAGGAATGTTTCATAATACATCTTTTTTATTAATTGTTTTTCTAATCTCATCTTTTCCCCCACTATATCTCAAAATACATTTTTTGAGATATGTCAATACTTTTTTGTATGTATGCTTTTTATCTTAACAAAGAATTCCTTTTGAAAAATTTCATTTTCCTTTCATTTTTCAAGTAAGATTGAATTTTTATGAGAAAAGTTTCAGTTTTTTTTCAATTCCCTTTCAGTTGTGAAACAACATTAAATGTTCCTAATAACCTAATAACACTATAATATTCCACATTATATTATCAGGAAAACTATATATATATTACATTATAAAAACAATCTATAACGAATATATATGCAAGATTCCCTTCGCTAATAAATAAAAGAAATCATTATAATATATTTCTCACATTGTTTTCCTTTGAAATATTTCAGTAGTTACGTAATTAAATTCCATTAACCTATATAAATAACTAGTCCAAAAAAAATCTATATGCATATCATGTTATAGTAAAGAATTCAGGAAATCCTAAAAAGGAGGCATTTTCATGTTTGAAGATAAATCTAAAATAAATTACCCATACGAATTTACTGAAACTACAACAGTCCCTCTAAAAAACCCCATCAATAAAACTTTCAAAAACGGCTCTGGTACACATAACTTCCCAATTAAAAAGCATTATAAAGAGCAGGTTTTATATACTGAAAAAATTAATAATAATAAAAATAAATAATCGCATAAATCCTTGTAACAATGTGCCAAATAAGAATCTATATTAGACCTTGCATAGTTATGTTTTTATTAATGTATAAATCTTTCTTATACAACTCATGTACTTTTAAAAAGTGCTGATATACAGCGCTTTTTTTATACATAGATAATGGAAGAACTTGAATTATAAATATAAGGTATGGATTTTTTCCATACCTTTTTTGTTCGTTGCTATTTATAAATGGAGTACGCTCATGTTTACTTTGCATAATAGCACTTTAATGCCCCTTCTAGAAGTCGTTGTATTGAATTTATATAATACCTTGAATATTTTGCGTCTATTTTTTCTTAAGGGATATTTATTCGGGTTACTTATTAGATTATCAATTATATCCCTTCCGATTCCTACTTTTTATAGGTCATTATTGCTCTATTATATATATTTAAAAATTTACTAAGCGTTGTTTCAAAGCTACTTAGTTTTCATAAAATATTTTTTGTTTTCGTTGGAACGAATAGGCTTTAATCTCATCTGTATCTAAATTTTCATGAAATAAATGAATGGCTATAATCTGTCTACAATCGTAGGTATGGTAATAATATGTTCCGGACTCCATACACATTACGCTTGTATATATGGTATTATCTAATGTACCTTCTTCTGTTATTACTCCACCTTTAGGAACCTCGCAATTTGATAAGATATGAAAAAGGGCCGATACTCCCTCTTCTTCGCTATCTATATCTTGAATATTTTGTTTGCCATATGCTGCCCGCACAAACCTTGATGGCGGGGTGAAATCCCCAGGAAGTCCCATTGAGCCTGAGCCTTGCCCAAAAGCACTTAATGGTAAATCACTCCACTCTGTTGGCGCGAATGGCTGCGCTTTAAGGCCAATATATTGTCTTAAATTTTGTAAATGCCAATTAAACTCCGGACTATTCGTCATCACTCCTAGTGGGTTGTCATACATTTTTAATCCTTCATTTGTCGGCTCCAGTACAATACAATCTCCCCATTTATCCGCTAAAATCCAATGTAGTGGTGGCGTAAGTCCTAAATCCGGTAATGGTATATCCAAAAAGGTAATGCTATCTACAGACTTCTTTAACTCTTTGACAGAATTGAATTGTGTGAGACTCCAAGTCACAAAATCAAATGGAGCCAAATTCGTTTTGTTGTCATCTATGCTTTGACTATAAGTAGCGAATCCTGGAAAATAGAGTGTTGCACATGTCATACCTGCTTCATTTACTCCGTCCGCCATAATAATCCTTCCTTGATGATTAATTCCCATTCCGACCGTAGCATGTTTCGTATTGATGATTTCACCAGTTATATTATTCCACTGGTAATGCCGAGGAATGATTATTACTTCTTGATTCAAATCTAATGTGAAGTCCATCGTTCTTGCAAAAAGATGCTGACCGTTTTTTGTCTGTAATGTCAAACTAGTACACATAAAGAACACCCCATTTTATGGTTTTATATACACTTTACATAATTCTGATAAATCTGTAAATTAAAAACCCCTTTCCTTACAAAAAAAATGAGAAAGCACATATACATTACAAGTAGGTTATTTCTAGTTTATAAATGAATGTTAAAAAAGGAGCGACTTGTTACTATCGCTCCTTTTTATTTCTCTCTATATTTTATTAAAATAACCAGGAACCATTTTTTCTCTATGGACAGTATACCTACATAACCCTCTTAAACATCTTCTCCAACTCATAAGTAGAATGATGCACCAGAATCGGTCTTCCATGCGGACATGTATATGGGTTTGTTGTTGTACGAAGTTCTTCAAGTAAAGCGAATATTTGATCGTTCGTTAAATATTGATTTGCTTTAATCGATGCTTTACAGCTCATCATAATAGCTGCTTCTTCACGTAATTTTTTAATATCAACTTTTTTTAGTTTGACGACTTGCTCCATCATCTCATCAATGATTTCTGTTTCTTGTCCTTTCGGGAACCACGTTGGATGCGAACGAACGATAAAGGATTGATGGCCAAACTGCTCTAAAAATAGTCCGACTTTTTTTAGTTCTTCTAACTGCTCTTCGACACGTAAAAATTCGGTAAGAGATAAATCTATGCGGTACGGTACAAGTAATTCTTGTACTTCTTGCGTAACTCGTCCCACTTTATCACGGAAATATTCATAATTGATGCGCTCCTGCGCAGCATGCTGATCAATCATATATAGCCCGTTATCATTTTGAGCGAAAATATATGTTCCGTGCATCTGTCCAATTGGATAAAGTGGTGGTAAATCGTTACCGTTCATTTCAATCTCTTTTATTTCGTGAACTTCTTCTTCCAATTCCTCTAATTCAAAATCGTCATCGTTGCTAGTCCATTCCTTTTCCTCTCGAACCGTTTGTTCTATTACCGGCTTAGAGGATGGCTGCCAGCTTTGCTCTTCTCTTACTAGTGACTGTGGTGGTTGCCATTCTTGCTTCGGCGGTTGCCACAGTTGTGCTGGTTGTTTTACAGTCGTTGTTTCTTCTTGTTTCTCATCCATTCCTGTTGGTAAAACGATGTTAGGCATAGATGATTCTCTCGGTTTTGTATGCTCAAACTTGAACTGTTCTTGCACACTTTCATCTTTTTCTTTTTTCCTCGTTGTTACACCAGCATCTGGAATGAGTTGTATTTTTTTGAATGCAGCTTGCAATGTTTCTTCGATAAGCTTTAGCAATTCTTGTTCTTTACTAAAGCGTACTTCTAATTTTGCTGGATGTACGTTGACATCAACAAGCATTGGATCCATTTCAATTGATAAGAAACCGATTGGGTATCGTCCGATTGGCAATAACGTATGATATCCTTGCTGAATGGCTTTCATTAATACGAAATTTCGAACGTAACGGCCATTTACAATCGTTGACATATAGTTACGCGACGCTCTCGTTACTTCTGGTAATGTTACATATCCTTTAATTGTAAAGTCTAGAGATTCAGCTTCAATCGGAATAAGCTTCTTCGCAACTTGAATGCTGTAAATCGATGCAAGTACTTGTCTTACATCACCATTCCCTGATGTATGAAGCAATTTCTTTTCATTATGAAACAGTTTTAACGATACTTCTGGATGAGACATTGCAATACGATACACGATATCTGTAATGTTCCCAAGCTCTGTATGAATAGTTTTCATATATTTAAGACGCGCTGGTGTATTAAAAAATAAGTTTTGTACAGTAATATCTGTTCCTTTTCGGCTTGCCGTTTTCTCTTGTTTTATAATGTCTCCACCTTTAATACTAAGGTGTGTACCAGGCGCATCACCTGTGCTCGTAATTAATTCTAATTCACTCACTGAGGCAATACTCGGCAGGGCCTCTCCGCGGAAACCGAGCGTTCTTATACGAAATAAATCATTTTCATCTTTAATTTTACTCGTTGCGTGTCGTTCAAATGCAACGATACAATCTTCTTCAGCAATACCATCTCCATTATCGATGATGCGAATCTTCGATAATCCAGCTTCTTCTAAGTGGATTTCAATAGATGTACTATTCGCATCGATGGAATTTTCCACGAGTTCTTTTACAACTGAGGCCGGGCGCTCTACTACTTCCCCTGCCGCAATTAAGTTAGAGAGTTGATCATCGAGTTTGCGAATTTTCCCCATCTACTTACTCATCCTTTCTTTAACTTTTTCTGTAAACGATACAGTTCATTCATCGCTTCTAAAGGCGTCATATCGAGTAAATCAATCTTTTTAATTTGTGCAAGTACTGCCGTTTCTTTTGGATTTAGCACAGGCTTGTCTTGATTTTTCGAAGACTGTTCTCCTCCAAAGAAAGATAGTTGTGAATCTTCTTCAGTCTCTTCTTTCTTTTCTTGTATTTCTGCTGGTTCTTCTTTTACAACAACTGGTTCTGGAGCGACTTCTGGCACTTTCACTTCTACTCGTTTCGGAATAACAATTTCTTCCTGTCCTTCTAGTTGTGCTAACACTTCTTTCGCGCGAGCGATTAAGCTCTCTGGAAGCTCGGCAAGTTGAGCAACGTGAATTCCGTAACTTTTATCAGCCGCTCCATCTTGAATTTTATGAAGGAAAACTACTTTTCCATTCTCTTCAATTGCTGAAACATGTACATTCTTTAGTTGGTCTAAACTTTCTTCTAACACTGTTAATTCATGATAATGTGTAGAGAATAATGTTTTCGCACCAATTTGGTCATGAATATGTTCAATGATTGCTTGCGCAAGTGCCATACCATCATACGTGGATGTACCGCGTCCAATTTCATCGAATAAAATTAAACTTCTCTCTGATGCATTTGCAATTGCATTTTTCGCTTCTAACATTTCAACCATAAATGTACTTTGACCTGAGATTAAATCATCCGCTGCACCAATTCTCGTAAAGATTTGATCGAAGACAGGTAATACTGCTTCTGTCGCTGGTACAAAACAACCAATTTGTGACATAACAGTAACAAGTGCTAATTGTCTCATATACGTACTTTTACCAGACATGTTCGGTCCTGTAATTAAAAAGACATCCATCTTCTCCGGCATAATACAATCATTCGGTACATACAATTTCCCGTTCAATACTTTTTCAACGACAGGATGACGACCATCTTTAATAAAGATTTCGCGCTTATTTGTTAAAACAGGTTTTACAAACTGCTCTTCTTCACTAACTGTCGCAAAGCTTTGCAGTACGTCTAGTTCACTAATTACTTTCGCTAAATGCTGTAATTTCGGAATGAATACTTTTACTTCTTCGCGAAGTGCTGTAAATAAATCGTATTCTAATTGTACAATTTTCTCTTCTGCTTCTAAGATTAATGTTTCTTTTTCTTTTAGCTCATCTGTTATGAAACGCTCTGCATTTGCAAGTGTTTGTTTACGCTCATAGCGCCCTTCTGGAAGTGCTGCAAGATTAGCCTTCGTCACTTCAATATAGTAGCCGAAAATACGGTTGTACCCAATTTTTAATGATTTAACCCCTGTAATATCACGCTCTCGTTTTTCAAGCTCAGCAATCCACGTTTTTCCGTTTTTACTAACGTAACGATATTGATCAAGCTTATCATTATAGCCATCTTTAATAATATCTCCATCTTTAATAGAAAGCGGTGGGTTTTCTTGAATACTTCTTCCTAGTAATTCAGTTAAGCTCTCACATGGATCTGCACCTTGAATTAACCTTGCTGCATAAGCATTATCTAAAAGACTAATCGCTTCTAAAATAGCTGGTACTTGCAGTAAAGAACGTCTTAATTGTAATAAGTCCCGTGCATTTACATTACCAAATGCAACTTTCCCTGCTAAACGCTCTAAATCATATACTTCTTTTAACTTTTCTTTTAAATCTTCACGTAAGAAGTAATCATTTACAAACGTTTCAACCATTTCTAAACGCTCTTCAACTTTTTCTTTCTGGATAAGCGGACGTTCCATCCACTGTTTTAACATACGCCCACCCATAGCCGTTTTTGTTTTGTCTAATAGCCATAATAATGAGCCTGTCTTTTCCTTCGTGCGAAGAGTCTCTGTTAACTCTAAATTACGTTTTGAATGCACATCAATTTTCATAAATTGATTCGTGTAATAAATTTCTACTGGTTGCAAGTGATCTAATGAACGTTTTTGTGTTCTTATCACATAGTTAAATAAGCGTCCAATTGCTTTAATTAATTTTGCTTGGGAAACACTTTTCACAAGATGTTCTAATCCTTCTGGAATAGTTGTTGCATCTTCATACGAAATCGTCATTTTTAATGTTTCAGTTAACTTATTTAATTCATCTTTTGAAAATGTAGAATCTACAACAATTTCTTTTGAACCAGTCGCATACACTTCTAATAAAATATCTTCTACTGAACCAGTTAATAACGTCACTGTATTTTGTCCAGTCGTTAAGTCATTACAAGCTAGCGCATAAGATCCATCTTCGAAATGTGTTAATGCTGCTAAGAAGTTATTCTCCTTCTCGTCTATTGTACGCCCTTCCATCATCGTTCCTGGCGTAATTAGTTGTACTACTTCACGACGTACTACACCTTTAGCTGTTTTTGGGTCTTCCACTTGCTCACAAACAGCTACTTTATATCCTTTTTCAACAAGTTGTTCAATATAATTTTTAGCTGCATGATGTGGTACACCACACATCGGTATACGTTCACTACTACCACCATCTCGGCTCGTTAATGTAATTTCAAGTTCATGAGCTGCTTTAACCGCATCTTCAAAGAACATTTCATAAAAATCACCTAATCGGAAAAATAAAAAGGCATCTTGATAGTCTGCCTTAACCTTTAAGTATTGCTGTATCATAGGCGTATATTGCGTCATGTCTTTCCTCCATAATTCTTACATAATAATCTATATTCATATATGTCACACTTCACGGACATCCATATCTCCTATTCCAGGAGTCTCTCCTCATTATAGCACATTTCATAAGGAATCATGTTCATGCAGAACCACTTATGTACTGTAAAAAGCTAGGAAGAACTTCTCCCTAGCTTTCTCTTACTCTTCTTCTGCATCGACGATAAAGTTCGGATCTAATTCTTCAAACTCATCATCATCGACTTGGAAATCCTCGTCTGATTCTACGCAACCTTCAGGATTTACACTTACACAAATTTTCGTTTCCCCAACTACTTCTGTTACAAATTCACGTTCTACCGTCACAACAATTTTATTACCATTTGGCGATACAAGAGCTTCTAAACAATTTGGCGGCTGAATTACACGAGCGATAATTTCTAAATCGTCACCAGAGAAGTTTTTATCACGATACCCAATACTTACTTCATCATTGTAGTTAACACGTTCTGTTACAACTTCAGTCTTTGTGTTTCCATCAAATGAATACCAAGTGTTTACATCATAGAAACCTTCAATTTCCACATGTTTTCCATTCTTTCTCGCTTCGTACGAATGGTTAATTACCCAGCACCCTAAAATACTTGTTGGCTCATTATTCGATTCACATGTATGCGTTGACTTTGTATACTTACGTCCTTTTCCAACCACTGCTTTTGTAATAATCTCTCTAAATTCGGACATTCGTAACCCTCCTCAATCACTATTCACTTAATCATATGCGTGACAATAGCGGAATGTGTCATTCTTTTTTTTGAGAAGAATTTCCGATATAACCCACAAAAAAAAAGAGATGTCAATAAGACATCTCTTTAACAACCACAATTTCCTTTTTTACTTTCTACTGCTGCACCAGTTTCACCCTTCAACACATCGCCGCCAGTTGAAACTAATATTTCATCTGTTACATTGTTAGAAATGGTACTAGCAACTAGCTGTAGTAAGTCATTTACATACGTTTGTGAAGATTTAAACTCCTGTACAACTGGGATATTATCTAACTTATCTTGAAGTGCATCAATTTCAGCTTCTACTTTTTTCAAAGCTTCCCATTTCCCATAATGTTGCAAGTTTACTGCTTGTTTTTGCAAAGCTTTTATTTCATCAATTGCTCGCTTTACATTTTCATTTTTATGAATTTGTGCTTCTGCTCGCTTAAAGAAATCGACTTCTTCTGTTTCAGAGATCATTTTCGCTAATTCTTTCGCTTGCTCAACAATTTCATCTTTCGTATATACTTTCATCTATTATTTCACCTCAATCGGCTCCTTAACCAATTCCCCGTTAAGAGACCAAGTTTTTGCTTCCGTTATTTTTACTTTCACAAGCTGACCAATTAAAGATTTTGAAGCAACAAAGTTTACAAGTTTATTCGTACGTGTATATCCCGCAAGTACTTCAGGATTATTCTTACTTTCTCCCTCAACTAATACTTCTACAACTTGACCTATATAACGCTTATTCTTATTAACTGCATATTCATTCACTAGTGTATTTAAGCGTTGTAATCGCTCTTTCTTCACTTCCATCGGAACATTATCCTGCATTTTTGCAGCTGGTGTACCTTCACGCGGAGAATAAATAAATGTAAATGCCGTATCAAATCCTACTTCACGATATAACGACATCGTCTCTTCAAACTGTTCGTCCGTTTCATTTGGGAAACCAACGATAATATCAGTCGTTAGTACTGCATTTGGAATTGTTTCTTTAATTTTTCGTACAAGCTCTAAATAGTGTTCTCGCGAATATTTACGCGCCATAATTTTAAGCATATCTGTACTACCAGATTGAACTGGTAAGTGGATATGTTCTACTAGGTTACCACCTTTTCCAAGAACATCAATTAAATGATTGTCAAAATCACGTGGATGGCTTGTTGTAAAACGAATACGCGCGATATCGATTTTACGAAGTTCATCCATTAAATCGCCAAGACCATATTGTATATCTTCAAAGTCTTTACCGTATGCGTTTACGTTTTGTCCAAGTAACGTAATTTCTTTATAACCGTTCGCAGCTAAATGGCGAATTTCTTTAATAATATCTTCTGGACGTCTACTGCGCTCTTTTCCGCGTGTATACGGTACAATACAATATGTACAAAACTTATCACAGCCATACATAATATTTACCCAAGCTTTAATATCACCACGACGTACTTTCGGAAGGTTTTCAATTACATCCCCTTCTTTTGACCAAACTTCAACTACCGTCTCTTTTGAGAACATTGCGTCCTTTAAGATATACGGTAATCTATGAATATTGTGTGTACCAAACACCATATCTACATGCTGATTTTTTTGCATAATTTTATTTACAACAGATTCCTCTTGAGACATACAACCACATACACCAATTATAAGATCCGGATTTCTTCGCTTTAATGATTTTAAATGACCAAGTTCACCGAACACTTTATTTTCAGCATTTTCACGAATTGCACAAGTATTTAATAAAATTACATCTGCCTCTTCAGTTGAAAAGGTTGGCTCATATCCAAGTGTTGTAAAAATCCCAGCCATTACTTCTGTATCATGCTCATTCATTTGACAGCCATATGTACGAATGTAAAACTTTCTTCCTGCGCCAAAATCGCGAAACTCTTCAGGTAGGCCAAAATCTCTTTCAATTTTAACTTCTTCTTTCCCACGCTTTTTCGCCAATTTCAAGGAAGGTGGTTGGTATACACTTTCAAAGTATTTACTATAATCTTTCTCTTCTTTTTTCGTAGAGGAATTTGCTTGTCGACTTGCTAATCGTTGTTGCTCGTTCATCGGTAATCTCCTTTCACCCTTAACTATACACACACTCTGTAGTCCATTTTAATGCGCTTAGACCCATCTCAATGATGTTAGATAGCATGAGAGATAACTTGCCCTTTGAAACTTGAGTAATCGATCTAATCATCCGTAAGAATGAAGTCTTCCCCACACAAATAGACATTCCCTTTTTATTATTTCATCTTGTCCTACCCAAAAGCATATTGCTTTATCCCTATACACATTATCATAGTATAGAGCCTTTAGCCAACTTTAACGAAGAAGGCTTCTTATCCTATATTTCATTTCACAGTTAATGAACATGCTATTTTTATACAACGATTTATATATTATTTTATCATTCAGAATTTTCTAAGTAAACAAATCTATTAATTATTTTTATTCACTCAAAAAGAAGGTTACCAAGTGGCAACCTTCTCTCCGATCATTACATAAATTCAGCAACAAGCTCATCAAACATTTTCTGATCCATATTCAAATCAGCTTGCACTAAAGGTTTTTCACTATAGTCTTTTACAAGCTCTTGGTAAGAGGGCTGCTTTGTATTTTGATAAATTAAACCTGTTACTAACCCGTTCTTTTCCATTAATGTTTGCATAGCCATCATGCGGTTAGATGGATCGTATCCTTCTACTGTACTTAGTTTCGTTAAATTCTCTTTAAACCAATCATAAGTATTTACTTTATTGTAAGTAACACATGGACTAAATACATTAATTAATGAAAAGCCTTTATGATTAATACCAGCTTCAATAATTTGCGTTAATTCTTTTAAATCACTTGAAAAGCTTTGCGCCACAAATGTCGCACCAGCTGTTAAAGCCATTTCCATAACATTTAGTGATGGTTCAATTGAACCTTGTGGTGTACTTTTCGTTTTAAATCCAGCTTCACTACGTGGTGAAGTTTGACCTTTTGTTAATCCGTAAATTTGGTTATCCATTACGATGTACGTAATATCAATGTTACGACGAATAGAATGGATTGTATGTCCCATACCAATCGCAAAACCATCACCGTCACCACCGGATGCAATAACTGTTAAATCACGATTTGCCATTTTCACACCTTGTGCAATCGGAAGAGCACGTCCGTGAATACTATGCAAACCATATGAATTAATATACCCTGAAATACGACCGGAACAGCCGATACCAGAAATAACAGCTAGCTCATCTGGATTTAAACCAACGTTAGCTGCCGCACGCTGAATCGCAGCCTGCACCGAGAAGTCTCCGCAACCTGGGCACCAGTTTGGTTTTACACTGTTACGAAAGTCCTTAAATGTTGCCATTTAATACAACCCCTTTTTTACATTCGTTGTAAATCTCTTTCGGCAAGAATGGATTTCCATCGTATTTTAAAAGACTAGAAATTTTCTCACCATTGCCAAGATTCATTTTCATAATGTTAGCAAGCTGACCAGTTGCATTGTTTTCTACTACTACAACACGCTTCGCTTTTTTCACAAGTGGATCGATTTCAGCTGTTGGGAACGGATGAATTAAACGTACATGGGCATGGTTTACTTTCATTCCTTCTTGTTCTAAACGCTGCATTGCCTCTTCGATCGCACCACGAGTTGAGTTAAAGCCTACTAACAATACGTCTGCGTCATCATGCTTAGCATTTTTGTAAATAGGGGTATTAAACTGTAAATTCGCCATTTTACGGAAACGTTTGTCCATTTGATCTTTACGATTTAACGCTGATTCAGATGGTTTACCCGTTTCATCATGTTCTACACCTGTAACATGGTGAATACCATTTTTCATACCAGGTAAAACACGTGGTGAAATCCCATCTTCTGTTACTTCATAACGCTTGAAGTATGCTTTATTTTCACGTTCTGGTAATTCTACTTCTAAATCAAGCTTACCACGACGAATTTCCACTTTATCTAACTTAAGTGGTTCTACTGTTTGCTTTCCTAAAGAAAGCTGTAAATCTGTTAAGAAAATAACAGGCACTTGATATTCTTCTGCTAAGTTAAACGCTTCTACAATATCATAGAAAGCTTCTTCAACTGTACTTGGCGCCATTACGATTTTTGGAATTTCACCATGCGTTCCGTAAATCATAGCCATTAAGTCAGACTGCTCTTGTTTTGTTGGTAAGCCCGTACTTGGGCCACCGCGTTGTGTATCAATGATAACTAGCGGTGTTTCAGTAATACCTGCTAAACCAATTGCTTCCATCATTAAAGAAAGACCAGGACCAGCAGATGCTGTTAATGTACGAACACCAGCGTAGTTTGCACCGATCGCCATTGTACAAGCTGCGATTTCATCCTCAGTTTGGATTACTGTTCCGCCGACTTTTGGTAACTTTTTAATTAAATATTCCATAATTTCAGATGCAGGTGTGATTGGATATGCAGACATAAAGCGAGCACCACCAGCTACCGCACCAAATGCGATTGCGTCGTTTCCAATCATAAACATGCGTTTCTGACCATCAGCTTTTTCAAGCTGCATCATGTTTACTTTCTCACCAAGCAATTCTTTCATGTATTGAGAGCCGCGTTTAATTGCTTCCATATTCTTTTGAACGACTTGCTCTCCTTTACGACCAAAGATTTCTTCAACAACCTCTAAATAAGCTGTTTCGTCTAATCCTAATACCGCACTAGATGCCCCAACAGCAACCATATTTTTCATTAAAGATGTGCCTAATTCTGAAGCGATATCTGTAAACGGTATCACATATAGATTTACATCTGTATTATCAGGTATTGTCGGATTAAATTTCGCATCCGCAACTACAATTCCGCCCGGACGTAGTTCGTGGAAGTTAAAATCAATTGTTTCTTGATCAAAAGCAATTAAAATATCTAAATCATCTGAGATCGCGCGTACTTCTGTTGTACTTACACGAATTTTATTATTTGTATGGCCGCCTTTAATACGTGATGAGAAGTGGCGGTAACCGTATAGGTAATACCCTAATCGGTTTAATGCAATACAGAAGATTTCCCCTGTACTTTCAATTCCTTCACCTTGTTGGCCTCCAACTTTCCATGAAAGTTGACTAATCATCTCCTACACCCCTTTTGGCTGCATTCATTGTAGTGTATTTTTTTACAGTATTAGTTTAGCATTTTTTATGCAAATAAACTACAATGGACGCAAATTATGCCTCTTCTGTTTTCCCTGAATCTTTAGTATAATGCTATTTCGTTTACCATTCTAGTATTAGGTCTTAAAAAAATCAATAAATTCAAGTGAATTTATTTTAATTTTTCCGAATTTTTAAAACGCATTCTTTAGAACGTTATACAGTCAACAAAATTTTTATATAAAAATCGCTCTACAGTTGATTCATTATACTTTTTACACAGTTGATTCATTATATTTTCATAATCCCTATATACTTCTACACCTACAACAGTTTCTAAAATCCCATCAAAATCAGAACCGAATCCTATATTTTTTTCTCCACCTAATGAACAAATATATTCCACATGCCTTAATATATCTGCTATATTCGCTTGTCTTTCATTCGTTAAAAACTGCGGTACGAAAGTAATACCAATAATGCTATTTTTCTTTATAAGGGCTCTTATTTGTTCATCGGTTAAATTGCGTGGATGCCCACAAAGTTGATAACAGTTTGAATGAGATGCAATTGGGTTTTTAGCAATTTCAATAACATCCCAAAAGCTTCTTTCATTTAAGTGAGACACATCGGTCCATAAATGTAACGTATTAAGTTCTTGTACAACTTGTCTACCAAATGTAGTTAAACCTGCTCCACGTGCCTCTAGCGCTCCATCAGCTAACAGATTGGCATAGTTCCATGTCAATCCAAAGGAACGTACACCTAAGCGATAAAACAAACGTAATTTCATCGCTTCTTTTCCAATTGCTTCGCATCCTTCTAATGTTAATAATGCTCCAATCTCGTCTTGTTTTAGCATGTTAATATCGTTTTTTGTCTGAATAAACTTCATTCCTGGTAGCGATAGAATTTCATTATGAAAAATATCTATCATTTGCAGCGCAACTTCAAAACGCTTTTCATACGCTACTGTTTCTGGTATATATATAGCAAAGCATTGTATACTTCCTTTTCTTTTCATTAATTGTTCAAATGTAATATGTAATTGTGAATCGTTTTGAAAGTCTTTTTTTCCCTTTGCACTCCATAACTGAAAGAGTACATCGCAATGCGCATCAAAAATTTTCATTTTCATTCCTCCATTACAAAAACAACCTGTTTGCATACATGCAAACAGGTTGTTTCAACTTAACGAGGTTCTACAATTAATTTTATCGCTGTACGCTCTTCACCATCAATCATAATATCTGTAAACGCTGGGATACAAATCAAGTCCAAACCGCTAGGCGCTACAAATCCTCTTGCAATTGCTACTGCCTTTACCGCTTGGTTCAATGCACCTGCACCAATAGCTTGAATTTCTGCTGTTCCGCGTTCGCGAATAACACCTGCAAGTGCACCAGCTACAGAATTAGGGACCGACGTTGCTTTAACTTTTAATATTTCCATTCCGCGTTTCCTCCTCGTTTCTATAAAAAGTAATAGCAATTATTTCACTTTAACTTATATTCACGAGGAATGGCACGTATTCCTGCTAAATTTCTGTAATTTTTCTAAAAAATTAAAATATAACGAATCCTCTAACTTTTCGTTAAAAATCAGTCAAAAAATGGCTGGTCATCATTAATTAAAATGCGCTCAATTTTCTTCGCTTTCCCTGTATTAGGATCCACATCAATTAACACTGCACTTAATTGTGTTCTACCATTCGTCACTTCAAAACGCACTGGTAAGTTCGTTAAAAACTTCTTCAATACCGCTTCGCGATCCATACCTAAAATCCCATCATATGGGCCTGTCATACCAACATCTGTAATATAAGCTGTTCCGCTTGATAAAATACGATTATCAGCTGTAGGAACGTGTGTATGTGTACCTACTACCGCTGTAGCACGACCGTCTACATACCAACCTAACGCCTGCTTCTCACTTGTTGTTTCAGCATGAAAATCAACAAAGATAATGTTTGTACGTTTTTTTGCAATACTGATTAACTCATCCACTTTACGGAATGGACAATCAATTGGAGGAAGGAAAGTACGTCCTTGTAAGTTAATAACTGCAACTTCTGTTCCATTACAATTTACAAAGATAAGCCCTTTACCCGGCGTTCCTTCTGGGAAGTTAGCTGGTCTTGCAAGATATTTTGCATCATCGATAAATTCAAATACTTCACGGTTATCCCAAGCGTGGTTTCCAAGCGTAACCGCTTGTGCCCCGCACTCTAAAAAGTTTCGATATATTTTTTCCGTAATTCCACGTCCACCCGCAGCATTTTCTCCATTAATAATTGTTACTGTCGGTGTATATTTCTTCTTTAATGCCGGTACGTACTGTTGAATCATGTCTCTACCAGGAGATCCTACTACATCCCCAACAAATAATATTCTCATATGTCTTACCCTTTCTATGTACTACATTTTTTATTACCATACTATAACTTAAAGCTATTTCCTTACAACAGTTACAATTTATCTATTATAAGTTTCTTTCACTTGCATACTGCTCATAAAGTGAAACTATAATCAGTGGGGGTTTTGTTCATCCCCCACTGATTATTAGCCTTCACCAATCGGGCGTTTACGGGCAGTTTATCCCCCACCTAATTTCTTTGCTCAAGCCGAATTTTGAGGTGGGAGTTTTACTGCCCGTTAACGCGGGATAAATAATTTTCTTTATTTTACCCAATTCCAACACAAAAAAATAAAGTGGTGTTTCACCACTTTATTTTGCGTATTCCACTGCACGTGTTTCACGAATAACAGTTACTTTAATATGTCCTGGATAATCCAGTTCATTTTCAATACGTTTTCGAATATCACGAGCTAAACGATGAGCTTCTAAATCATCAATTGTATCTGGTTTTACCAGAATACGAACTTCACGTCCTGCTTGAATTGCGAAAGATTTTTCTACGCCTTCATAAGACTCTGAAATTTCTTCTAACTTTTCAAGACGACGAATGTAATTCTCAAGCGTTTCACTACGAGCTCCCGGTCTTGCAGCTGATAATGCATCTGCTGCAGCAACTAGAACTGCAATGATAGAAGTTGGTTCTGTGTCACCATGGTGAGATGCGATACTGTTTATTACAACAGGATGCTCTTTATATTTCGTTGCGAGTTCAACACCAATTTCAACGTGGCTACCTTCTACTTCATGATCGATTGCTTTTCCGATATCATGTAATAGACCAGCACGTCTTGCTAGTTTTTCATCCTCACCAAGCTCCGCTGCCATAAGTCCAGTTAAGTATGCAACTTCCATAGAGTGTTTTAAGACGTTTTGCCCGTAACTTGTACGGTATTTTAAACGACCTAAAATTTTAATTAAATCTGGATGTAAGCCATGAACACCCACTTCAAACGTTGTTTGCTCTCCGACTTCACGAATATACTCGTCCACTTCACGTCTTGATTTTTCGACCATCTCTTCAATACGCGCTGGGTGAATACGTCCGTCCTGTACTAGTTTATCAAGAGCGATACGAGCTGTTTCACGACGAATCGGGTCAAATCCAGATAGAATTACCGCTTCTGGTGTATCATCGATAATAAGGTCAATACCTGTTAACGTTTCTAACGTACGAATGTTACGACCTTCACGTCCGATAATACGTCCCTTCATTTCGTCATTTGGAAGATTTACAACCGAAACGGTTGTTTCAGCAACATGATCAGCTGCACATCTTTGCATTGCAAGAGATAAAATCTCTTTTGCCTTCTTATCCGCTTCTTCTTTCGCGCGAACTTCACTTTCTTTTACCATAACGGCAATTTCATGAGAAACTTCACTTTCCACTTTACCAAGAATAATTGCTTTCGCTTGTTCGCGGGTCAGATTGGAAATGCGCTCTAATTCTGTTTGTTGCTTTTGAACTAACTCTCCCACTTTGCTTTCCAACTCTTCAATCTGTTGTTGTTTCGCTACAAGAGATTCCTCTTTCTTTTCTAACTGTTGCTCGCGCTTATCGAGCGTTTCGTCTTTACGATCAAGGTTCTCTTCTTTTTGCATTAAACGATTTTCTTGTTTTTGTAATTCGCTTCTACGGTCACGAATTTCTAATTCAGCTTCTGTACGAAGTGTATGAATTTCATCCTTTGCTTCTAAAAGCGCTTCTTTCTTAAGTGCTTCAGCATCACGATTCGCTTCGTCTAGAATACGTTTTGCTTCATTAGCTGCACCATTAATCTTCGCTTCAGCAATAGACTTTCGAACAAAAAAGCCAACAACTGCACCGACTGTTGCAAGCAAAATGGAGATGAGTATCCAAACTGTACTACTCATGATTTCACCTCCCCTTGCTATGAATGAAAAAAGACTGTCGGCATGTACATTGAATTACAACGTACAGCAAAGACCGTCGTCCCGCTTTTTTAAGGGACTTTCTTCATTTCACAATTAAAATGTCATATTATTATTTCGGCAAGATTTAAGTCTTACTCCGAATATTACTTCTCTTCTTGAGAAGAGTATATCGTATATAAGAAAAAATATACATTCTCATTGTATCTATCGCAATTTTCATTGTCAAGCGTTGTCTACTTTTACTTTCTTTACCTTCAGCCCTGAATCTTATATGGATTAAAAAAACAGACAGCATATTATCCTGGAAAACCTTAGAAAATCCCAATTCATTCACTTAAAATATATGAATATTCCCCTTTACACATAGCCTTTTGGATAGAATAAATATTTTATCTCCAGCTATATATAACGCTTTCATAGTGGATTAAAAAATAAAAGACACGGTCCCGTGTCTTTTATTTTTTAATCTTGACGAGTTGAATCTTCCGTGTCTTCAACACCAGAGTTTTCACCAATTCCGTGATGTTCACGAACAAAGAAGGCAATTTCCTCTCTTAAATCCGTATTCTCTTTTAAGAATTGCTTCGAATTTTCACGTCCTTGTCCTAAGCGTTCTTCATTATAAGAGTACCAAGCACCGCTCTTTTGAACGATATCAAGTTCAGAAGCCATATCTAAGATTTCACCTTCTCTTGAAATACCTTCTCCGTACATAATATCAACTTCAGCAACACGGAATGGCGGTGCTACTTTATTTTTAACTACTTTTACTTTCGTTTTATTACCAACAATATCGTTACCTTGCTTTAACTGCTCAGCACGACGTACTTCAAGACGGACAGTTGAATAGAATTTCAACGCACGACCACCTGGAGTTGTTTCTGGGTTCCCGAACATAACCCCAACTTTTTCACGAATTTGGTTGATAAAGATTGCGATTGTTTTTGATTTGTTGATTGCACCTGAAAGTTTACGAAGTGCTTGTGACATTAAACGTGCTTGTAAACCAACGTGAGAGTCACCCATGTCCCCTTCGATCTCAGCTTTCGGTACAAGAGCTGCCACAGAGTCAATTACGATAATATCAACCGCTCCACTTCGTACAAGTGCTTCTGCGATTTCTAGTCCTTGCTCTCCTGTATCAGGCTGTGATAATAGTAATTCATCTATGTTAACACCTAATTTTTGTGCATATACAGGATCCATTGCATGCTCCGCATCAATGAACGCTGCTTGTCCACCTTGACGCTGTACTTCCGCGATTGCGTGTAATGAAACTGTTGTTTTACCTGAACTTTCAGGTCCATAAATTTCAATAACACGGCCACGTGGGTATCCGCCTACCCCTAGTGCCACATCAAGTGCTAAAGAACCACTTGAAATTGTAGAAATTCTACGCTCCGCTTGTTCTCCTAATTTCATAATTGAACCTTTACCGAATTGCTTCTCTATTTGTTTTAACGCCATATCTAATGCCGCTTGACGATCGCTCATTCAAAATTCCTCCTTAACTAAATTGCTAATCTTATTATACCTATTTTCAATTCAATTTGCCAACAAAAATCGAACATTTATTCGTTTTTTTATTTTTTATCGAATAAAACTAGGTTTTCCAACAAAAAAAACTAGAAGAAATTTATATCTCTTCTAGCTTTTTAAATAAATGATAAAATCCATATTTTGTAGAGCGTTCTCTAATTTGTTGACGACTTCCACTTAAATTAAGTGAGAAGACTACAGCTGGTTCATCTTTAATCACCAATCCAATAAATACTGTTCCTGGTTCTTTATGCTCTGAAGCATCCGGTCCTGCTACCCCAGTGAAACTAATTCCGATATCTGCTTTTAATAATCCCTTAACATTTTCAGCAAGATAACGAGCACATTCTTTACTAACTGCACCATCAGTACGCAACACTTCTTCAGGCACATGTAAAACATGTTGCTTCACATCATTTTGATAACAAATGACACCGCCTTTAAATACAGACGAAACACCAGCATTTTCTGTTACTTGATTTCCAAAAAGACCACCTGTTAAACTTTCTGCACACGCTAAAGTTAACCCTTTTTCCTTCAATAGCCTTATTGCCTTGTAATGAAGGAAATCTTGGTCATATCCGTAGAAAAACTCTCCTACTCTTTCTAAAATCAAATCTTCCACATGCTGAATCAGTTTCTCCGCCTCATCAGCATTTTGATGTTTGGCAGTTAAACGTAATGTCACTTCTCCATCATTTGCGAGTGGTGCAATGGTTGGGTTCGTTTGACCATCAATTAAATCTTGAACTTTCACCTCTAATTGAGATTCACCAATACCAAAAAAACGAAGAACACGAGAATAAATATTTTCCCCCGTTGTAAACTTACATAAAAAAGGCTCTACGTAACTTATATACATCGGCTTCATTTCTTTTGGTGGTCCTGGTAATAAAATATAAACTTTTCCGTTCTTATTTAACCCCATACCAGGCGCCATACCGTGATCATTTGCAAATACAGTCGATCCATTTAAAACGAGTGCCTGCTTTTTATTATTCTCCGTAAATTCACGGCCTGTACGCTTAAAATAATCGCTTATCGATGTTAATGCCTTTTCATCATACACAAGCTCTTCATCTAAACTAGACGCTATTGTCTCTTTCGTTAAATCATCTTTTGTCGGTCCTAATCCACCTGTGAAAATGAGCATATCAGCTCGTTCTTCAGCCAATTCAATTGCCTTCTGTAATCGCTTGTTATTATCCCCAACAACAGTATGGTAGTACACGTTAATTCCGATTGAAGCTAACTTTTCAGATAAAAACTGGGCATTTGTATTTGCAATTTGTCCAAGTAATAATTCCGTTCCAACCGCAATAATTTCAGCATTCATCCCAATTCCCCCATAAACTTCTATTTTGAGTTTACAAAAGCATCTTTATTTTTCCAGAAATAATCCCATCCTGAAATAACGGTAAAGAATAATGCAATCCATATGAAAATATCTGCAACTGGAATATGAAGTAAATTTAACGGTACATCATGTAATAAGTATGCTGCAATCGCAATAATTTGTGTCCATGTCTTAATTTTCCCTAGCTGATTTGCTGCAACTACTTCCCCTGTCCCAGCAAGTACAAGGCGTAAACCTGTTACTGCAAACTCACGGCTTATAATTACAATAACGATCCAAGCAGGTACATATTGCATTTCTACCAATGTGATAAGTGCTGCCGAAACAAGTAATTTATCTGCTAACGGGTCAAGGAATTTCCCTAAATTCGTTACAAGATTATACTTTCTTGCATAATGTCCATCAATCCAATCTGTAGCCGAAGCAATAATAAAGATAAGTGCCCCTACTAAATGTTGAATTGGTAACTCTACATCACCAATTATAAATGAGCCCCACTCAAAGGGCGCTAACATAATTACCATAAAAATTGGAATTAAGAAGATTCTAGATATTGTAATTTTATTTGGTAAATTCACAGCTATTCCTCCATCATGTCAAAAACATTTGTTCATTGAAAAAAGTCATCGAAGCGATGACTGTTATTGCGCAGCTTGCCCTATCCCTTGGTTTTTTATCACCAATCTTTGGTGAAGTTCTTTTGCTGGATCCAATGGGAAAGCAACCACTTGACCATTCAGTTTAACTTCAACATTCGTTGCATTTCCAATATTAAGTCGCACTTCTTTTACTGTTGATAAATCACGTTTTTCTATTTGGCCACCTTGTACTGTAGTGTTTAGAATTTCGTTCCCAGCATCATCTTTAACATCTACATAACTCGCACCTTTACCCGATATTTCCAGTTCTAATGTTTTATTATTATGAATTTCCAAAGTAGATACCTTACCAGTTGTTCCAACTACTTTTATCTCTTGCTGTCCAGTTGGTTGTGCTGGTTGTTCCTCTTTCTTTGGCTCTTCTTTTTTTGGTTCTTCTTTCTTTGGTTCTTCCGCTTTCGCTTCATCTTTCTTTGTATCTAGCGGAGAATTTTTTGCTTTTTGAACCTCAATTTTCTCACTTTGAGCATTTGGAACTTGCCTATCATCTTTTCCAGTTAACGCTTGAATAACAAACCAGACTACCACTCCAAATGCGATTACTAACAATGCAATCAAAATTTTGGGCATATGATCCGCAATTGGCCATGATGAAGATTTTTGCATTGTTTCTTGTGTTTTTTGTCCAGTTGATACTTGTGGAACTTCACGTTTTTCAGACTGTGGTATCGTACTCTGATATTCTACAAGCAGTTCCTCTCCATTTAATCCAACAGCATCTGCATATTGTTTAATGAATGCACGCGCATAAAAAGCTCCTGGCAACACATCATAATTGCCTTCTTCAATCGCTACTAAATGGCGTTTTTGAATTTTTGTAATCTCATGCAGCTGATCAATAGATAAGCCTTTCGCTTCTCTTGCTTCTGTCAGCTTTTGTCCTAATTCCGTCACTACTAACACCTCAATATTTCTTTAAAAGTCGAACATAGAGAAATTGTTTTGCGTACCTTGCTCAATTTCATCTACTAAATTATATTGAATTTCTTCATCATAATCGTTACGCAATTCGATAATATAATCAAAATCATCCAATGTGTATTCTGACTGACTCACAAACACATCCGGATGTTCCACAACTTTCGTTGCAGGCAATCTCATGATTTCACGAACGAGCTGCCAGTGTCTTTCATTTGCACGTTTTGTCGACACAATTCCATCTAGTATGAAAATATTATCGTCGCTATACTCATCTTCAATCAATTGGCTACGAACAGTTTGCTTAATGAGAGTAGATGATACGAATAACCATCTCTTATTTGCACAAACACTTGCGGCAACAATAGATTCTGTTTTTCCGACACGAGGCATTCCTCGTATCCCAATTAATTTATGACCTTCTTTTTTCATTATCTCCGCCATAAAGTCTACAAGCAATCCTAATTCATCACGCACAAATCGAAATGTTTTCTTATCATCTGCATCTCGTTGTATGTACCTACCATGTCTAACTGCTAGCTTATCTCTAAGCTTTGGCGGACGATATTTCGTTACCGTTATATTATCCATCGTATTTAAAATTGATTCAAGTCTAGAGATTTGTTCTTGATTATCACACATAAGCAAAAGTCCACGTCGTGCATTATCTACACCATTAATTGTGACAATATTGATGCCAAGCATACCGATTAACGAAGAAACGTCACCAAGTAAGCCAGGTCGGTTTTTATGTATTTCATATTCAAAATACCATTCAATCATCCAAGATCACTCCCCTACGCTTACTTTACACCTACGTACTATATTATATGATTTCATCTTAATAGGGAAGCTAAATGTATAATCTATTCCTCCTAATTACTATACAAAAAAAGTAGAGAGGAGCTTCTCCTCTCTACTTTTACTTATGTTGTACAAACTTCACCATTAAATTTGCAATTGTATGTTGCTCTTGTTCATCAGCAACTTTCCAAAGCTCAGACAATAATTTTTCTTGATCGTTGCGCGCTTCTACTTCATTTGCTAAATAATCACCAACACGAAATGCCATATCTGATACGGCACCACCATCAAGCCCTTTTCCCCCCGCTTGTTCTAAACGTTCTCCTAAAAAGCTCTTCCACTGATCAAAATTATCTAACACTGACATGTTTAAGCACCTCACTATTTTAGTAATAGAATCATGCTTAATTTGTACAATTTCTTGTTTTTTATGTAAGAATTTTTTAGCAATGCCAACCGCCATTCACTCCGATAATTTGCCCCGTAATATAAGAAGCTCCTGGCGAAACGAGGAAGGAGACTGTTTTTGCTACCTCTTCGGGTAGTCCTATTCTACCTAATGGAATATCTTCAGCAATTTCATTTTTATCATCTTCTGAAAATACATTTAACATTTCTGTTTCGATTGCACCTGGCGCTACCGCATTAACGCGCAATCCACTTAGAGAAACTTCTTTCGCTAAAGCCTTCACATATGAATTTTGTGCACCTTTCACCATTGAGTACAGCACCTCACAAGACGCTCCTATTTGCCCCCAAATGGATGAAATAACAACAACATTACCCCTTCTCCGCCCGATCATCGGTGGAAGCGCCATCGATAAAAGTCTATATACACTCTTCACTTGAAGCTCCACCATATAATCTAATTCTTCATTAGTAACATCTGTTACTAATCCAAATATACTCTTTCCAGCTGCGTATACAATAACATCAATAGGATGTTCGATTTGTCCCCACAATTTCTCTGCTCCATCGATAGAAGCTAAATTTGCTTGCACAGGAATCACTGCATCAAACTCCTTTTGTAACCCCCTTATCTTCTCTTCGCTTTTATTGTAATGAATATAGACTGTATAACCATCCTCGATTAACTGCTTCGAAATAGCAGAGCCAATCCCTCCGCTTCCTCCAGTTACTAATGCATACTTTTTCATAAATTCCCTCTCTTATCTTTTTATGTATAAATAAATAATACCCTCATCTTACCATTTGGCAATAACCAAACGTTAGATGAGGGATATAGATACTGCGTTTTTTATTCACATATTACTTCATTTTTTTGGTAACACTTGGCAGACACTCATTTTCTCTTCAATTAATAATGTTTTTGCTGCTTGTTGTAAGTCTTGAACAGTTAATCCTTCTAACACTGTAAGAGCATCAAATAAACTAGATTCATTAAACGCATATCGTGTAAACTGATTTGCAATATATTCAGGTGAATTCAACGATCGTAAAAATCCACCAATTTTCTTTTTCTTCACCCGTTCCAGCGCAGTCTCATCTAACTGATCATAATTCGTTTGTAGTAAAATACCTTTTAATCGCTCTGCCAATTCATCAGGGTGCTTCGTATCTCCACCAACCATTGCAAAACCGAAGTTATTTTCTTCTGTATAGTCATACGAGAACGAATCATCAATAAGACCTTCATTATATAAAGATTCGTAATGAACTGACCCTTTTCCAAATAAATAATCTAAAAGTAATGTAAGTGCAATTTCTTGTTTTAACAGAGCTTGCCCTTTTTCTTTTAAATTCGTTGCCTTAATACCAACTAAACATTTTGGAGTTTGAACAGGCATTGAAATAATCTTTTTCTTTTCATTTACTTCTTCTGGTTCCTCTTCAAAAGAGCGAACGATTTCTGGTTGATTTTCGTAATCTTTTTTCGCTTGATTTTCACGAACTAAATCCATTGTTTTTTCAGGATCAATCGCTCCCACAACAAATAATAACATGTTGCTCGGATGGTAAAAAGTCTCATAACATTCATACAGTAGGTCTTTTGTAATTTTACTAATAGACTCAATCGTCCCTGCAATATCAATTTTAATTGGATGTTTCACAAACAAACTATCGATTAACCCAAAGTATAAACGCCAGTCTGGGTTATCTTGGTACATTTGAATTTCTTGACCGATAATACCTTTTTCTTTTTCAACCGTTTTTTCAGAGAAATACGGTTCTTGTACAAAGTCTAACAACGTATTTAAATTTCTCTCTACATTTGATGTACAGGAAAAGAGATAAGCGGTTCTTGTAAAAGATGTAAAAGCGTTCGCTGAAGCACCTTGTTTACTAAACAATTGAAACGCGTCATGGTCCTCTTTTTCAAACAATTTATGCTCAAGGAAATGAGCAATTCCATCTGGTACACGAGTCATGTCTTCTTTTCCAAGCGGTACAAATGTATTATCAACAGAACCGTACTTCGTCGTAAATGTTGCAAATGTTTTGTTGAAGCCTTGTTTCGGTAAGATATATACGTCTAATCCATTCGGAAGTTTTTCATAATATAGCGTCTCTTTTAATTGCTCATACACAATTTTCTCCATTTATTCTCCCTCCGTTCCATGTAAAAAGTAAATTGTATCTAGTTCAATATTATTAGCAACTTTCACAATCTCTTCTTTCGTCACGCTTTCTATGCCCGTTAGCCATTCTTCAACTGGACGCGTACGCTCTGAAATCACCCCGTGATAAAGCATTTCAACAAAACCACGTGGTGTATCAATTGCCTCTAAGATTTGATTTTGAATTACACTTTTCGTTTGCTTAATCTCTTCCTCTGAAAAATCACCGTTTTGCATTGCTTTCATTTGTTCTTTAATAATTTCAACAGCTTTTTCAAAGTTCTTCGCTTCAATTCCAGACATAACGAAGAGCAAACCTTTATGACTTTCAAATCTCGATGCTGCATAGTACGCTAAACTATTTTTTTCACGGACATTTACGAATAACTTCGAATGAGAAAACCCTCCAAATAATCCGTTAAACAATTGTAATGCAAAATAATCTTCATCTTTATACGTAATGAATGTGCGATAGCCGATATTTAATTTACTTTGCTTTAGTTCTTGTTTTTCAACAATTTCTTTTTCTTCATTATTTCGTTTATGAAGAAGTACATTTCTCTCTTTCATAGCGCGAGGTGAAATCGAAAAATACTTATTTACAAGCTCCACAGCATCTTCTGAAATGTCACCAATTATATATAAATCCATTTCATCTTCAGCTAACACTTTTTGATAATATTGATACAAACTTTCATTTGTAATAGAAGCAACACTTTCTTTTTTTCCATTTGCACTTAAGCGATATGGTTCTACTTTGCACATTTCTGCAATTAAACGCTCGTTTGCATAACGCATTTTATCATCATAAGTAGCTTCAATTCGTTGCAAGAGTGCTCGTTTCTCACTTTCTACAATAGAAGATAGAAAACCGTCCCCTTCTGTTGCTGGATGTAAAACAATATCAGATAACATAGAAAGTGCTTTTTCAAATAACGGTGGTGCATCGCGTAAATATGTTTCATTTGCAATGTCTACATAAATAGAGATGATATGGTCTTCCCCTTTTTTACTTACATCTACCGCTAAAGAAGATCCATATAATTCTTCTAAATATTGACGAAGACGAATTACAGAAGGCAGTTTTTCTGTCGCACTTTGCAATACATACGGCAATAGGGCACGCTCTGTCACCGTCTCCTCATTTAAAGGTGCTTTAAAACGAAATACAAAGGTATTTGTTTTAAATTTATCAGTCGGAATAATATGTACTCGCAAGCCACCTAATTCATGCAGTTGCTGTTCCATTAGTTTCATTAATAGCCCTCCTTTACGTATGTAGGAATATTCCTCTTCAATATACAGTTTTTAGAAATAAAAAATCAACTTTTCTTCCTTATTATGCTTACATTTGAGTCTTTCTAAAAACTTTAATATGTAAGGAACATAGTAAAATTCCGTATTAAATATATTCTATGTAAAAAAGCCCGCACTAATGTGCGAGCTTTTTTTATACTTTCTAAATACTCATCGTTTTCCTTTTTCATAAGGCGTTCCTAATGCTTTCGGAGCTTCAGATCGGCCTACAAAACCAACGAGTGCTAATATTGTAAATACATACGGTAATATCGTTAAGAATACACTTGGAATTTCTTTTAATATAGGAATTGTACCACCTGTTATCCCAAGTGATTGAGCAAATCCGAAGAACAGCGCTGCTCCAAGAGCACCAAGTGGATTCCATTTACCAAAGATCATAGCTGCTAGTGCCAAGAAACCTTGTCCAGTAATTGTAGCACCTGAGAAGTTACCAGAAATCGACATTGCGAAGACCGCACCACCCACTCCTGCAAACATTCCAGATATACAAACTGCAATATAACGCATTTTATATACATTAATTCCCATCGTATCTGCTGCCATTGGATGTTCACCAACAGCACGAAGACGAAGACCGAACGGTGTTTTATAAATAATGTACCAAACAACAAATGCTAAAATAATGGCAATATACGATGTTAACGGTACATTTGAGAAAAAGATTTTCCCGATTACCGGAATATCCGAAAGTCCTGGAACATCGATTTTTTCAATTCGGTATTGAATAAAATCAGTCTGTCCTTTACCAAAGATTTTCTTAATCGCAAATACTGTTAAACCGAGCGCCAAAAAGTTAATCGCTACCCCGCTTACTACTTGATCCGCGCGGAATGTAATGGACGCTACTGCGTGAAGAAGTGCAAATAATCCACTACCAATAGCTGCAAATAATAGTGCAATCCAAGGAGTCATTGCTCCCCACGTATCACCCATTAATAACGTTGTAACGATACCAGTAAATGCACCAAATAACATTAAACCTTCTAAGGCTATATTTACAACCCCAGAACGTTCACTGAACACTCCACCTAACGCCGTAAAAATAAGTGGCGCTGCCGTATATAACGTACCAGTCACAAGAATGGCTAAAATATCTATAAAGCTCATTTATTTCCCCTCCTTGCTCATGCGTGTAAGTGCCCAGCGTAAAACATAACTGCAAGCAACAAAGAAAATAATACATGCGATAATAACATTAATTAACTCAGAAGGTACATCTGCTTCAAAATTCATTTGCGGGGCTGCACTTTTCAAACCACCGAACAGTAAAGCCGATAATAATATACCAAACGGATTATTTCCTCCAAGAAGAGCTACCGCAATCCCATCGAATCCAATACCAGTAAACGATGTCATTGCCGTCATACTTTGGAATGTTCCTAGACCTTCCATTGCCCCACCAATTCCAGCAAAAGCGCCAGCAATTGTCATTGATAATACAACATTACGAGAGACTTTCATCCCTGCATATTGCGATGCATTTTGGTTAAAACCAACCGATTTTAACTCATATCCTAACGTAGTTCTATCTAATACGAACCACATTACAATAGCAATTAAAATAGCTACAACAATTCCCCAGTGCAAACGAGATCCATCTGTCAATGAAGATAGCCAATCAGAAGCTAATGAAGCACTCGCTTGTACATCATAAGATTTCTCATTACCTTCATGTATAAAACGTTTAATAAGATCATACGTAACATAAAGTGCAATGTAGTTCATCATAATTGTGACAATTACTTCATTTACTTTAAGCTTTCCTTTTAAATATCCAGGTATAAATCCCCATAAACCACCGGCAATCGCGGCTACTAAAATAGATAACGGAATATGCAAAAATGCTGGTAACGATACTGCATATCCAAACCAGACAGCGGCAAGCCATCCAACTAATAATTGTCCTTCTACCCCAATGTTAAAGAGACCTGTACGAAACGCAAATGCAACAGACAGACCAGCTAACACGAGTGGAATCATCGTACGTAGCGTCTCACCGATAGCCTGCGGATTTCCAACCATTCCTTCCCAAAGCGCTGCATACCCAACAATTGGATCATATCCACTAACTAACATTACAATGGCACCAACAAGTAAACCAAAAATAACGGATAATACAGGAACTAAAATGTTAATTGTTCGCTCCGTTAAAAATTTTTTAGCCATTTGTATTCACCTTCTCTTTCTCCGTTCCGCCAGCCATCAACAAACCAAGCTGTTGTTCATTTGTTTCTTTCGCATCGACAATTGCTACAATTTTCCCTTCATATATAACAGCAACTCGATCACTTACATTTAAAATTTCATCCAGTTCTAACGATAGAAGTAATACCGCTTTCCCGTTATCTCTCTGCTCGATTAATTTTTTATGAATAAATTCAATTGCACCTACATCTAAACCACGTGTTGGTTGTGCTGCAATTAATAAATCTGGATTACGATCTACTTCACGTGCAATGATAGCTTTCTGCTGATTTCCACCTGATAGAGCACGCGCTAATGTTTGTTCACTAGGTGTACGTACATCAAACTGTTCAATAAGCGCCTTTGCTTTCTCTGTGATTTTGCTAAAGTTTAAAATCCCCTTCTTTGAAAATGGATTTTTATAGTATGTTTGCAAAACTATATTGTCTTTAACAGAAAAATCAAGAACTAGCCCGTGTTTATGACGGTCTTCTGGAATATGACCTATTCCTTCCTCTGTAATTCTTCGAACAGGCCAATTCGTTATTCCTTTTCCTTTAATTGCAATAGAACCTGACTCAACTTTTCGTAAACCAGTAATCGCCTCTATTAATTCACTTTGACCATTTCCATCAATCCCTGCAATACCAACGATTTCTCCTGCACGAACAGTTAAGTCAAGGCCTTTTACAGCAGGTAATTGGCGTGCATCATGAACGACAAGATTCGCAACAGACAGAACCTCTTCTTTCGGTTTGGCCCCTATTTTTTCTGTTTTAAAATTCACTTGACGTCCGACCATTAATTCTGCAAGTTTATGTTCATCCATTTCCGCAACGTCAACTGTACCAATTCCTTTACCTTTACGAATAATTGTGCAACGATCGCAAACTTCCATAATTTCTTTTAATTTATGTGTAATAAGAATGATAGATTTCCCTTCTTGCACAAGCTTTTTCATAATTTGAATCAACTCATGAATTTCTTGAGGAGTTAACACTGCAGTCGGTTCATCGAATATTAAAATCTCCGCACCACGATAAAGCGTCTTTAATATTTCAACCCTTTGCTGCATCCCAACCGAAATATCTTCAATCTTTGCATTTGGATCAACAGCTAAACCGTACTGTTCAGATAATTGTTTAATTTCTTTTGCAGCCTCTTCAACAGCTATTTTCCCTTTTCTCTTCGGCTCATTTCCAAGAATGATATTCTCTGTAACTGTAAAATTATGAACAAGCATAAAGTGCTGATGGACCATCCCAATTCCAAGGTCATTTGCAATATTCGGATTTGTAATTTTTACAGGGTTTCCTTTAATTTTAATTTCGCCCTGTTCTGGTTGATACAAACCGAACAGTACATTCATCAACGTTGATTTCCCTGCACCATTTTCTCCAAGTAAAGCGTGTATCTCTCCCTGTTTTACTTGCAGCGTAATATCATCATTCGCTACAATGCCTGGGAATACTTTTGTAATATTGTTCATCTCAATTACGTATTCCATTTTGTTCCTCCTTCTAGCAGGGAACACTCCCTAATTACACTCTATTAAAAGTATTTTTATATATGCAAAGGTTAGTTCTAAGAACTAACCTTTGCTATTGCTCTATCATTATTTCTTTAGAGCAGCTTCGTATGCTTTATATTCATCATCAGTCGCAGGTACTTTAATTTCACCAGCAGTGATTTTCTTCTCAAACTCTTCTATTTTTGTTAAAATTTCTGGGTTTACTTTTTTCACATTATCAGTTGTTTTCGCAATACCAACGCCATCATCTTTTAAGCCGAACTCTTCTACTTTACCGCCTTTTAACTTACCATCTTTCGCTTCTTGCGCTACTTTTGCTACTGCAACATCAACACGTTTTACCATTGAAGTTAAAGTTACGTTTTCAGGCATGCCTTCTTGATTTTGGTCACGGTCAACACCGATTACCCAAACATTTTCACCTTTTTTCTTACGGTTTTTCGCTTCTGTGAATACACCGTTACCAGTTGCACCTGAAGCATGGTAAATTACGTCAACGCCTTGACCGTACATTGCTGAAGCTAATACAGATCCTTTTTCTGGCTTATCAAATGCATCAGCATATTGTGATACAATTTCGATATTTGGATTTACTGCTTTTGCACCAGCTTTAAAACCTGATTCGAATTTTGTAATTAACGGGCTCTTCACACCACCAACAAAACCAACTTTATTTGATTTTGTTGTCATCGCTGCTACAGCTCCAACTAGGAATGAACCTTCATGGTCTTTAAATGTAATACTTGTTACGTTCGGCTTCTTTACAACTGTATCTACAATCGCAAATTGCTCTTTTGGATACTGTTCAGCCACCTTTTCAATTGATTTCTCCATTAAGTATCCAATACCAAATGTTGTGTTATAATTATCTTTCGCAAATTTCGTTAAATTTGGAATGTAATCAGCATCTTTACTTGATTGAAGGTAACGATATCCTTCATTTTTCTTTAAATCGTTGTCTTTACCAAATTTCGTTAAACCTTCCCAAGCTGATTGGTTAAATGATTTGTCATCAACGCCCCCAACATCTGTAACCATACCAACCTTAAACTCTTTATCCCCTTTTTTGTCACTATCCGCTTTATCCGAGTTACCACATGCACCTAACACTGTACTTGCTGCTAACGTTAACGATAATAAAAGACCTGTTTTTTTCTTCATACTAGAAACCCCTCCTGAAATGTTTTGTCTAATGATTCATACGCTGCTGTCCCTTACTTCTTGCTGTCACCTCCCTAAAAAGGAACTTCCCTACATACGTTTTCTTAATACGTGGAAGCTAAACTTATCAGCTCTAAAGTAATTAATAGAATATAAGATTGGCTCATCATTTTGATCATAGTGCATTTGTTTTAAAACTAGCAGTGCCGTTTCAGGTTCACATTCTAAAATCGGTGAAATTTTCGGGTGATAACCAATCGGTTCAATGTGAGCAACTGCGTATGTGATACGCTTGTGCGTATTATTATGTATTACTGTAAGCAGCGATTCCTCATTGTATCCCGATAAATCTGGTAATATCTCTTTTGCCAGTTTATCAATGCAATATACAACTGGTTCCCCATCCGCTGTACGAACACGTTCAATCATTACTGCGCTAAAAGCATCTTCACAATTAAATTTCTCTTTTTCTTCTTCTGTTAAAGTTGTTGTAGATGATGATAAAAAGATTGTTCCTGGTGTTTTCCCCACACTAGAAATCATATCTGTAATACTAGAAAGTTGCTCTATTCCAGAAGAAAATAACGGCTTCGCATTTACAAATGTCCCTACACCATGTCTACGAATAACAACATTTTCTTCTTCTAAAATACGTAGTGCTTCCCTTAAAGTTGCCCTACTTACACCAAGTTCTTTCGCTAGATCAAACTCTGAAGGTAACTTTTGTTTTTCTTTATAAGCCCCATCTTTAATTTTTCCTTTGATGTGATCAATCACCCGCAAATATAGGTGACGACTATCGGATTTTACTGACATAAGACTCCCCCGCATTTCAATTATTCGACCTCTGATGTAAGACTTCTTTTCTCTTTTTTCAACTTACAACATAGTATAAATTACTAAATACTAAAAATAAGCGTAATTATCGAATAAATATTAATAATTTTTCAAGATGAAATTTTCACACTTTATCCCATAAAAAAAACTTTGTACCATAAACATTTCTCATATAGAGAAAAAGTTCGGCACAAAGATTCCTTACATCCTTTGTTACACACTTTTCCCCTCATAGTCTAGCAATTCATGGTTGCCAGGTAGAAACTTATGGACCTTATCTCCAAGATTATATGAGGCAGTGATTCTTTTCGAAGTAATCTTACCACTTGCTCCCATATGTGTCAACAGAATTCAACATTTTTCTACATTAAATATCGAACGTTTTGAAAACCAAAACGATAAGCATTCGTATTCTAAAGAGCTCCCTGTTATGTAAGCACTTTCTTTCCTGTTGAATATAGTATATAACAAAAACAGCATATAAAAAAGCCTAATTGTAAAACAATTAGGCTTTTTTTAAGAACTTTTTTCTTGTACATCTTTAATGAGTACTCCCCTTGGTTTACTACCTTCATAAGGACCTACTACACCATTCATTTCCATGGCATCAATTAAACGAGCTGCTCGCGTATATCCTACTCTAAATCTACGTTGTAACATAGAAACAGATGCTGTTTGCATTTCTACTACAAGCTGAACCGCTTCATCATATAATTCATCTTCTACTTCCTGCTTTGTTTCAGGAACATCTTGTGGAATCATATCCTCTTGATATTGCGCTTTTTGCTGCGCAATAACAGATTCTACGACTCTCTCAACTTCATCATCTGATAAAAACGCCCCTTGTACACGAACAGGTTTCGATGCACCAATTGGTATGAATAACATATCTCCACGACCTAGCAACTTTTCTGCACCACCACCGTCAAGAATCGTTCGAGAATCTATTTGGGAAGATACAGCAAATGCAATACGCGATGGAATATTCGCTTTAATAACACCTGTGATAACATCAACTGACGGGCGCTGAGTCGCAATAATTAAATGAATACCAGCAGCACGTGCCATTTGCGCTAAACGCATAATCGCATCTTCTACATCCGAAGAAGCAACCATCATTAAATCAGCTAACTCGTCCACAATTACTACAATATATGGTAATTCAGGTTGTTTCGCTTCCGATTGGCTATTATGTTCTTTAATATAATCATTATATCCTTCAATGTTACGCGTACCGCTATGCGCGAATAGTTCATAACGACGCTCCATTTCACTCACAACTTTCTTCAAAGCCTGTGATGCTTTTTTCGGATCAGTTACGACTGGTGTTAATAAGTGCGGAACACCGTTATATACATTTAACTCTACCATTTTCGGATCAATCATCATTAATTTTACTTCATGCGGTTTTGCACGCATTAAAATACTTACAATAATTCCATTAATACATACACTCTTTCCACTACCAGTCGCACCAGCTACTAATAAATGGGGCATTTTATTTAAACGTGCCAATACAGCCTCTCCTGTAACATCACGTCCAAGACCGATTAATAACTTCTCTTCTGGGTGGTTATTCGCCTTTGAATCAAGAACTTCTCTCAGCGTTACCATAGAAACTTCTGAATTCGGAACCTCAATCCCTACAGCTGATTTCCCGGGAATAGGTGCTTCAATACGAATGTCTTTCGCTGCTAAAGCAAGCGCTAAATCATCACTTAAACTAACAATTTTACTTACCTTTACTCCCATATCAGGATACACTTCATATTTCGTAACTGCAGGACCTCTATGTACTTTTGTTACTTTCGCTTTCACACCAAAACTTTGGAATGTACGTTCCAATTTACGAGCATTTTCATAAATTTCCGCATTTTCATTTGTAACTTGCTTATTTTGGGGAAACTTTAATATATCAAGCGAAGGAAGCTTATAATCTTTATTTTCCACATTAGAAAATTGCATAGGAGGTGCTTTCGTTTCACCTTCTAGCGATTCAACGATTTTTTCTCCTCGTTTCTTGTGAGGTTGTTCTTCTGACGCAGGCGGAACTGCCTCTTCAATAAACGGAGGAGTGATTAAATCATTTTCTTCTATCTGCTTTTCCGTCTCTTCACGTACTGGATAATTCTCAGTAAAATTCGAAATAATTGGTGGACCAACTTCTATTTCTTCTACTGGCTCAATAGCTTCTTCTTGTTCAGCAACACGTTCACGCCTCTTGCTTCTTGTTGTTTTTTTCTTTTCAGTTTGCTCGGCGACCCTTTGAGATTTCCAATCTTTATAATCCCCTTGCATGACTTGAAACTGACTTCTAAGAATTCTCCCTACCGGAGCAAGTACTTCTCCAATATGTTTATTTGTTATACACAGTATTCCAAGAATAACTAAAATAATTCCAATGATATATGCCCCTACTTCGTCAAATAAGAAGTAGCACGTTGCGAACATCAGTGCACCGAACATACCACCACCTAAATGAACACTATCCGGGCCCTTTTTCATTTCAAGGAAGAAGTAATCTTTTGTACTAACAATTACAGAAGTATTTTGCACAGCTCCATCTTTCGTAAGCAGGTTAAATAATGTAATATGACTAAACATTAATATTGCTAGTACAATTAAATAAACACCTATTAGCCGTTTATTTAAAAGGTTGGGCCATCCCCGCTTTATTACAAACGCAACAGATAAAGCTATTACACCTAATACACCAATTATGTACCACTCACCAAAGAAGAAGCGAAAAAATAACACAAACGATTTCCCTACAACACCTAGCTGTAAAATCGTAATAATCGAAAGTGCAAAAAGAGTCAACCCGACGATTTCATAATACAAAGTTGGCTTTATCGTACGTCTTGCCTTAGCCTTCGTCCCTCTTTGCTTTTGTTTTGCCATTTCTTCACCTCGTGTTCTAAAAATTAAATACAACTTTCTTATAAAAAAGCTCTACTTACATGTCTTTCTCTCTATTTTTCAGGTCTTTATATCTTCTATTTTTACACTTCTTGTAAAATGTTAAATAAACAGAAGAAAGCAGCCTACTCATGGCTGCTCAACCGTCTTGTTTTTTATATTATACCATAGCTCCTAAACAAAATCCTTCTTTTTGCTAAAAGGTAATTTTCTGTCCAGGCTCAAACTCTAGGTAGTGAGACGGATTCGTACTTAATACACGTACAATAGAGTAACATTGATTATCCTCCTCAGAAACCACTAATTCCACGCCATTTATATTCACAACTTTTTGGCTTTCGCATTGTGAATAATCGGCCGGATACACAAGTTGCTCTGGCATAATTGTATATAAAATCATTGTAGCATTGTCCCTTCTGTACTATTATCCTTGTGTTCATCAATTAATTCGTTTAATTTTCGAAGTGCGCTACCAATACCACCGACACCATCTATAAGACCATACTTCACTGCATCTCCACCTATTACATTCGTCCCAATATCTCGCGTCAAATTCCCTTTTGCAAACATAAGCTCTTTAAAACGATCTTCCGTTACTTTCGAATGCTTTGTCACAAATCGAATGACTCTTTCTTGCATTTTATCCAAATACTCAAATGTTTGTGGCACACCTATAACAAGACCTGTTAAACGAATCGGATGAATTGTCATCGTCGCTGTTTCGGCAATAAATGAATAATCAGTTGAGACCGCAATCGGTACACCGATTGAATGCCCTCCTCCTAAAACAAGAGATACAGTTGGCTTTGAAAGCGAAGCCACCATTTCAGAAATCGCTAATCCAGCTTCAACGTCACCCCCAACTGTATTTAATATTAACAGTAAGCCTTCAATTTTTGGATTTTGTTCAATCGCGACAATTTGCGGAATGATGTGTTCATATTTTGTTGTTTTATTTTGTGGTGGCAACTGAATATGACCTTCCACCTGCCCAACAATTGTTAAGCAATGAATACGCGATTCATTCATTTGTGGTACATTTGTCTGTCCAAGTTGCTGAATTTTCTCCACTATAGAAGCCTCTTTTGGAACTTCTTTCGGCTCAGCTTCTTTTTCTTCATTTGTATAACGATCACGTTCTGTCATATTGCATCCCCTTTCACTCGTATATAACTATTATTTCTTAAGTTATGAATTTCATTCGATAGGGTTAAAAAAGAAAAAGATCACCTGTAAAGGTGACCTTCTTTATACTTCCATAATAATCGGTAAAATCATTGGCTTTCTCTTCGTTTCTTCGTACAAGAACTGCCCTAATAATTCACGAATATTTTGTTTCAACATAGACCATTCAATTGTATATTCTTTAATTGATTGTTCAACAATCATACGTACAATATCTGTGGATCGTTCGATTAATGCTTCTGATTCACGAACATATACAAAGCCGCGTGAAATAATTTCTGGACCAGAGATTATTTTCTTTTCATCCTTACCTAGTGTTACAACAACAACTAAAATTCCATCTTGAGATAACATCTTTCTATCTCGAAGAACGATGTTACCGACGTCACCTACACCTAATCCATCAATTAAAACATTACCAGCTTGCACTTTACCAGCTAATTTTGCTTCATCGTCACCAAAAGCAATTACATCGCCTTTTTCTACGATAAAGATATTTTCTCTCTTAATACCTACATCTTCCGCTAAATACGCATGTGCTTTTTGCATACGGAACTCACCATGTACGGGTACAAAATACTTCGGCTTCATTAAATTTATCATCAGCTTTAATTCTTCTTGGCTACCATGACCTGAAACGTGAACTTTTCTTTCACCGTAATAAATAACCTCAGCACCAGATCTAAATAACAAGTCAATAATTTTTGATACAGATATTTCATTCCCTGGAATTGGAGAAGCTGCAATAATAACAGTATCACCTTTACGAATTGAAATTTGTTTATGAGCTTGCTTCGCCATTCTAGAAAGGGCTGCCATCGGTTCCCCTTGACTACCAGTCGTTAAGATAGCTACCTTTTTTTCCGGGAAATTGTCTATTTCTTGTAATGAAATAACCATACCTTCTGGAACATCTAAATAACCAAGACGTCTTGCAATATCTACCACTTTCACCATGCTACGTCCTACTACCGCTACTTTCCTTCCAGTTTCAGCAGCTGCATCAAACACTTGTTGAATACGATGTACATTGGAGGCAAATGAAGCAACAATAATACGCCCTTCTGAACTATAGAATACTTTAGAAATCTCTATACCAACTTCTTTTTCCGAACCTGTATAACCAGGACGTTCAGCGTTTGTACTATCAGATAACAAGCAAAGTACGCCTTCATTTCCAATTTGCGCCATTTTCCCAAGATCTGCTCCACTATTTCCGATTGGAGTTTGATCAAATTTAAAGTCTCCTGTATATACTACAGCACCTTTTGATGTATGGAAACAAACACCCACAGAATCCGGAATACTATGTGTCGTTCCAAAGAATGACACAGTTGTTGAATTAAACTCTACTGTTGAATTCGAGTCAATTGTTTTTAAGTCTACACGGCCTAACATTCCTGCTTCGCCAAGCTTTTCTTGTATAAGTCCTACCGTTAATTTCGTCGCATATACTGGAATAGATAATTTACGAAGCACATAAACAATTCCACCAATATGATCTTCATGACCATGGGTAATAAATAGTCCTTTTACTCGCTCTTGATTTTCTACTAAATATGTAATGTCAGGAATAACAATATCAATCCCAAACATTTCATCTCCCGGGAACATCAATCCTGCATCTACAATAAAGATTTCAGAATCAATTTCAACACAGTACATGTTTTTACCGATTTCACCTACTCCGCCAAGAGCAAATACTTTAACAGACTCATTCTCTTTTCTCTTCATGTTGTTGCCTGGTTTAAAAATCTTGCAAACACTGATTTCACTAAAATTGCAGAGACACCAGGGGAAACTCTACAACCACCATATATTCACCGTCCAAGACGAATGTCCTTACCGTTATGCGATATCATGTCCTTGTTAATTTTTTAAACCAGGTTTCACCTCTCTTTCATTATATAAATCAAATATCTTATTCGATATGATATGAAAATTTCATTAAATCGTAATTTTTACCAATTTTGCTAAGCATACCCGTACTAAGCTACTTAGCCATATTATAACTGATACAAGAAATAGAACACAAGTTAAATTATGCGAAAGACAAGAGAAGACACTAAAATGAGATTATAATTTAAGAGGGCAAAATTCATATCGGTTTTACTATTTTCCCTACGTAATAAGAGTTTGATGGAAAAATATTCATGTAAATTCTTTACATAAACATGAAACGATATTCACTAAAAAAATCTTATCTCTGTAATCAGTTTCTTACTAATTCTCCCCCCTGCCATCCCCTTCTTATTACAGCCTATTAACTATAGCTAATTTTCATCACTTACATATAGTTAGTCAAAATAAAAATGACCTAGTTTCACACTAGGTCATTTTTATTAACGAGGAATAGATTGCATTACGGATTGTAACGTTATTCTTTCTTCTTCCGTTAATGGAAGAAGTGGCAAACGTACAGAACCTACATCTAATCCCACCATTTGTAATGCTGTTTTTACTGGTGTTGGGCTCGGCGCCATAAATAGTGCATCCGTTACTTTTACTAGTAATTGATGTAATTTCTGCGCTTTTTTGAACTCTCCAGCTTGGAATGCAGCAATCATTTCTTGCATTTCATTCCCGATAACATGAGATGCTACAGAAACAATACCTTTTGCTCCAATTGCCATAGCTGGTAATGTTAAACCATCATCACCGCTGTATACTGCAAAGTCGTCCGCTGTTTTTTCAATGATTTCTGTCATTGTTAATACATCGCCGCCTGCATCTTTAATCGCAACAATGTTTTCGATTTCTGATAAACGAACAACTGTATCAACGGAGATTTGTACAATAGATCGTCCTGGAACATTATATAGCATTACCGGAAGCGGAGTGCTTTCAGCGATTGTTTTAAAGTGCTGGTACATCCCTTCTTGACTCGGTTTATTATAATACGGTGCCACTAGCATAACTGCATCAACACCAACTTCAGTTGCCTTTTTTGTTAAATCAACAGAAGCATGCGTATTATTGCTACCTGTTCCAGCGATGACGGGCACCCTTTTATCGACAACAGATACGACATGGCGATATAACGCTACTTTTTCTTCTGATGTTAATGTAGGAGATTCTCCAGTCGTCCCTCCTACCACGATTGCTGTTGTACCGTTATCAATTAAATAATTTACCAATTTCGTTGTCTTTGCAAAATCGATATTACCATTTTTATCAAACGGTGTTACCATCGCGGTTGCAATTGTCCCAAAATCTATCATGATCTCACTCCTTATTGTTCCAGTTGCTTTTCTTTTGAAAGCTCAAATGCACTATGTAATGCATTCACAGCCTCCACTAAATCGGCTTCTTTTACAAGAACCCAAATTGTCGTATGACTATCTGCTGATTGCAGAATTTGAATACCTTTTTCCGCTAAAGCTGTGACAATTTTCGCTGTAACCCCTGGAATACCTGCCATTCCAGCACCAACGATAGAAACCTTCGCACAATGCTCTGTCACAACTGGATCATATCCAAGTTGCTTTAAAACCTCAACTGCACGCGCTGATACACTATCCTTTACTGTGTAAGCTACACCGGTAGGAGAAATGTTAATTAAGTCCACACTAATCCCTTCATTAGCCATTTCTTTAAACACGTGTTGTTGTAAATCATATGCAGTTTCTTTTGCAAGCACCTTAATTTGCGTTACGTTTGACACATGGGCAATCCCTGTAACAGGACGTTCTTCTACATCCTGCCCTTTTGTAGCACCATCATATGCCGCAATAAGCGTACCTTCACTATCCGAATACGTAGAACGTACACGAAGTGGTACTTTTGCATGCATCGCAATTTCAACCGCACGCGGATGAACAACCTTCGCACCCTGATAAGCCATGTTACAAATCTCGTTATATGTTACAGTTTGAAGATGACGTGCATCTTTTACGATACGAGGATCCGCAGTCATAACACCTTCAACATCTGTGAAGATATCGATATATTCAGCATGAAGCGCAACACCTAATGCTGAAGCTGAGGTATCACTACCTCCGCGTCCAAGTGTTGTCGTATCTCCATTTTTCGTTTGACCTTGGAATCCCGTCACGACGATAACATCTACATTTTGTAACTCTTCATGTATACGATCGCAATTCATTTCAATAATCTTAGCATTCGTAAAGTCATTATTCGTTACAAAACCAGCTTGCGCACCATTTAATGCTGCTGCTTTTATACCATTCTCATTCAACATGTTAGAGAAAACAATTGCTGAGATTAATTCTCCGCATGATAATAATAAATCTTGCTCACGTTTAGAAATATTAGATTCCTCTTGATTTACAAGACTTAATAACGTATCAGTTGCATACGGTTCACCTTTACGGCCCATTGCTGATACGACAGTAACTACTTTATAACCAGCAGCTAACGATTTTTTTATATGGTGAAGCGCATGCTTGCGCCCATTGTCATCACGTACTGATGTACCACCAAATTTTTGAACAATAATTTTCATATTTTGCACCTTCTCTTAGCCGTTTACACTAATTGTAATTTTACTAAGCGCTCTGCAATTTGAACAGAATTCCATGCAGCGCCTTTTAATAAGTTATCAGATACGACCCAAAGGTGGAATCCTTTATCATTATTTAAATCTTTACGGATTCTTCCAACGAATACTTCATTTTTACCTACTGCAGTAGCTGGCATTGGATATAACTGCTCTGCTGGATTATCTTGCAGTACAATACCTTCTGCATTTGCAAGTAAGTTTTTCATTTCTTCTACTGTTACGCCTTCTTTATCTACTTCAATGTACACAGACTCGGAATGACCCGATACAACTGGTAGACGTACACATGTCGCAGCTACTTCTAATTCAGGCATATGCATAATTTTTTTCGTTTCATTAATCATTTTCATTTCTTCAAATGTAAATCCATTATCTTGGAATTTATCAATCTGTGGAATAGCATTAAAAGCGATTTGGAAATGCTTTTCGTCACCTGATACAGGTAAAACATTCGCCTTTACTTCTTCGCCATTTAAGATTGCTTGTGATTGTTCATGAAGTTCTTCAATAGCTGCCGCACCAGCACCTGATACAGCTTGATATGTGGAAACGATTACTCGTTTTAAACCATATTGCTGGCGAACTGGCTCAAGAGCTACTACCATTTGAATTGTAGAACAGTTTGGATTTGCAATAATACCATTATGTTCTTTTAAATCATTTTCATTTACTTCAGGTACAACAAGTGGCACGTTTTCTGTCATACGGAATGCACTTGTATTATCAACAACAATTGCACCGCGCTTTGCTGCTTCTGGCGCTAATTGTTTCGATACAGATCCACCTGCACTAAATAGTGCAATATCTACTCCTTCAAAACTTTCAGGAGTTGCCTCTTGAACTGTAAATTCTTCGCCTTTAAATACAAGTTTCTTACCTGCAGATCGTTTAGATGAAAGTAACGTTAACTTCCCAATTGGAAATTCTCGTTTCTCTAAAGTATTTAACATTTGTTCACCAACTGCGCCGGTTGCTCCAACTACAGCGACATGAAAAGTTTTTTGCTTTTCCATCACTATGCCCCTTTCTAGATACCAATCCTTCTATAACTTAGAATTAGAAGGAGCTTACAATGCCCCCTCTAATCTTAATAACGTTAATTTTATCATATTCTACAGTAAGAATGATGGTTTCAACAAAAATTGTACGTTTTTTTCGTTTTTTAATTCATATATCTGAATTTTTCTACAACAACAGGTTGTAATTGTTTTCCTTGTAGCGCTTCTAATACTGTATCTTCAAGTAACTCCATACGAGCTACCATTGAGTTCGGTTTTTTCTCTGGTGCATCTTGGCCGAATGGTACGAAGTAGATGTCTTTTGTAGCCATTAGGCGCATTAGGTTGTTACCAACAGGGTGATAACAAAGCTAATAAATTTTTCATTTTTCTTCTATTATATATTTTTCCTCAAGTTTAGAAAAATTGCAACTGGACCACTTAAAAGAAATGAACTATGTCGCCGTAGGAGTAGGAGTTATATCCACAGCTGTAATTTTACAAGTTGAAATAGCGAATCTAAAGAGTGTAGGTGGAGGTGGATTTATAGGTATTGGCAAAGTACCTATCACTATACCAAGAGCTGTTTGTTCCACATTAAAACCTGTTGCCATAGAGCCATTACTAACTAAAAGATTCACTGTAGAACCAATCAGTGTATCTAGTAATTCTCTAATTGGTCGTTCACGACAATCGCATTCGCACCCTAAATCGGCAGGTGGAAGTAATGTTAGAGGTGGTACTGTTAGTGAAAACCCTACCCCTATTACATCAGAAATATTAACCACGAAGGTTGCGTTGCTAACTGGATCTGTAACTGTAACTAAAAAATCATTCACAGAAGTAATATTGAATAAAAAGAAAAGAGGGGCTACGTTTGGTGCGTCTGCAATAGTGGCAAGAATCACAGTCTGCCCGACAAGTTGTCGTAACACCTCCTGCATAGGGAAAACACAGCAATCACAAAGACAGCCTTCAGTTGCTCCCGTTGGGCCTGTTGAACCTGTTAGACCCGTTGGACCTGTTGGACCCGTTGGACCTGTTAGACCTGTTGGACCTGTTGGACCTGTTGGACCTGTTGGACCTGTTGGACCTGTTGGACTTGTTGGACCCGTTGGACCTGTTGGACCTGTTGGACCTGTTGGACCTGTTGGACTTGTTGGACCTGTTGGACCTGTTGGACCCGTTGGACCTGTTGGACCTGTTGGTAAAGTAAATGGTGGAATAGGGGGAAGTGTAGGGCCAATTATATTTGGATCTAATGCATTAGCTTGAAGTACCTCATTTGTTTTTTTTATTTCATTTTTATCAAACACATACCTACCTCCTATGAGTATACTGTATTGTAGTAATATATACAGTTACCATACATAAGTTTCATTTATCGTTATATAATATGTTTCCCCTTTGCTATTGTGTATCTTAAATCGTAGTGAACCATCCACATTTACCTTCTCATCAATTGTAAATTCCTCACCTGTATCTACATACTCTGCCAAGAAAGAGAATCGTATATTATATTTTTTCTTCTATTATATGTCCATTTCACAGTCTGTAGATTTATTTTCATTTCCAAGCATGTATATCGTATTCTTCATTAATACAATAAATGAATTCCACGGTAAAGATAGAAAATTTGTATATCCAATATTTATAATTTATGTTATGGTACAATATGTTAATTAATTACAATACTTTCTAAAAGGGGAATACATAATGAAAGCAACGAAACTCATAGCATTAACAGTTCCAGTTCTATTATTGTTCGGTTGCGGGATAGGAGATAAAAATTCTACTCCTAAGACTGAGAAAACTAGTAAAGCCATTTCGAAAACAGTAATATCCGAAAAAGAGTATCCTTATTATATTTGTGAGCAACTGTTAGAGTTTCAAACCCAAAAGGATACACTGTTACTAAAAACAGGTAAGGCGATGAATGATAAGAAGAACTATGAAGATGTACTAAAAACAGTAGATTCTATGGACGAAGCCTTAGACCGTATGGAAAACATAGAAGTACCTGATAAGTATAATGACATACATAAACTTGTACAAGAAGGGGTAGAAGACGCAAGAAAAGGAACAAAGATACTGAAAGACGCTAATAAGGAAGATGAACAGAAGATTCAAGAAGCCTTACTAAAAAGCACTCCACATATGTCAGGTGTAGATGGTGAACAGTGGGATAAAGCAATTTATGAGTTAAATCAAGAAACCAAAGATGCTTACGCTAAAGCACTTGATAAGCAAATAGAGGCACATGCAAAGAAATAAAGTAACTTTTAGTACTACATACAATCATACAACACAATAAGGGGTAATAAGAAAATGAAAGCAAAGAGACTTGTAACGTTAGCTTTACCTATCATGTTATTATCAGCTTGTACAACAGAGACATATGGACTTACACAAGCAGAATTTCGAAAAGTAGACAAAGAGTTTAAAGCAGATAAAATGATAGAAGATATGAAAAGAATGCATTATAAAGACGAAGAAATAGAAAGGCAACTCAGAGGTGCATTAGCAAAATTGGAGTATGAAGAAGAACAAAGAAGTGGGAAAAAGTCTGACAAGAAATCAGAAAGCCAGACAGAGGTAGATAAGGAAAAAGAAAATTCTAGTGCGAAAGAAACTAGGTCAGGTAATGATAAGACTAATAAAAAGCATACGATACCTATATCTTCCACAGAATTCCCTGACTATATGTTCGATTTATTAATAGACCTTAAATATTCAATAAGAACGTTAAAGAAAGAGTCTGATGCATTCTCAATAGCTAGCTATGAAGGTGAACCGAAGGACACTATTATAAAAATTTATAGTCAATTAGATAGTTTAGAAAGAGTTGAAGTACCTAAAAAGTATACAGACTATGAATACATTATCAAAGAAGGTATAGAAGATATAAGAGACTATTTACCTAAGGTAGAGAAAGCTTTTAAGAAGTATGAAGACCCTAGAAATGATAAAAAGAAAGTAAAAGACGAAGTAGAAGATGCATTAGATGGGATAGATAGCGGTATGTATACATGGCAACCGTTCTTTGCCGATATGAACGATAAGGATCCTAATGCATTGAAAGAAGCAATTAAGAACAAACAAGATGTTATTAAGCAGGATCATAATTCATTTGGAAAAGGTACATCAAGTACAACAGACGGATCAATTAACTATACACCAAAGAAATAAAAGGCTCTACTTGTATGTTTGAACTAAATAATAACACTATTAATATTAAAGGGGTTTGAATTATGAAAGCAAAGAAACTAATATATTTAGCATTTCCGCTTATATTAGTAGCAGGAGTAGGATGTTCTAAAGATAATGCTGAAGAGAAGAAAACTGATAATGTAAAAGTTGAAGATTATAAAAAGACTGACAACCTAAAAGATGCAGAGTCAAAGGATAAGAAGGAATCGGAGACAGTAAAGCTACGAGAAGAAGATTTCATGAAGACTGTGGATGAAGAACTAGATAAAGCACTAAAAGAAACAGAGTCAGAAATGAAAGATAAAGATAAAAAGGTCAAAGAAGAAGTTAAAGAAGAAACTAAAAAGGTAGCAAGTGAAGAAGAAAAGGCAAATAGAACATTAGCTGAAGAACGAGCAAGTGATGATAAATCAAACAAGGTAGAAGAACCTAACAAAGAAGTAGTAAAAGAAGCTGTAATTGGAGGAGGTAGAACACTAGCTGAAGAACGAGCGTATATAGATAAGAAGTTAAATAACGAGTCTAGACACTATTCACCTTTGGAACAGTATCAAGAAGAGGTAGAGGAGACTTCTAAGGAGTTAGTAACAGCAGTAAAATCTAGTAAATCACTACTTGAAAAAGACAAAACGATGCAAACAAATAAATCAGAGTTAAAGGGACAATTAAGTGTAGTCAGCGGAAGAATGGATAGGTTAGCAAGTATAGAACCTCCTAAGGATTACGATTACTTCAAAGTGCAGTTAAGAGACGATGCAAAAATAATCAAACAGGTAGTAGACCAAGCGTTTATCGCTTTTAATGAAAATGATACTGAAAAAGCCCAAGCAAACTTAGATGCTATGATGGAGTATTTAGATACAATGGCTTTAACGTTAAATGAAATAAAAGACGCACAAAACTAAGTATTCAAAGGGTTATGTGACAATAAAACGTAAAATGTTAGCTTTAGCATTACCTGTTATGTTGTTAGCAGGTTGTACAACAGAGACATATGGACTTACACAGTCAGAGTTACGAAAAGTGGACAAAGAATATTAATCAAGTAAGCTAACGATATAACAAGGTGGTTATTTCATGAGTTATGATACAGTCGCATCCTTACAACGTATGCAACGATTACAGCAACCAGAAGCTGCTGCTGGAAAGAGGATTGTCTTGCAACGCATGTTTACGGGATTAGATATAACGTTGTTTATTATTGCATTAATCTTAGGCATCCCCACTTTTTCAATATCTTGTATATTATTTTTAATTTATTATTTCTCAATAACTAAAACATACTTAGTGAAGAATGTTGCTACTGGCGAAAAATTCAAAGTGGATAAACAAGATTTCAAGCAATATAAAAAGGAATTTAAAGCGAAGGAAAAAGAAGTTAGAAAAATATCTGATTTATAAAGTGTGAAAGTAGGTGTGTTAACTTTATGAAAGTTGTGCGCTCTATATTTAACGGATTTCGTATATTAAGTAAAATCTTTAAACCTATATTAAAGGCATTATCTAAAAGTAAATTCTAATAGTATATAAACAAAAAAGCCGCCCAATTAAGGGCGGTATCTTCTTATTTTATTTAAACGAACCCCAACTACTAACACGTTTTCCATCACTAGTCTCACCACTTGCAATATAACCATAACCATCTGAACGTTTTTGACGTAACCAAACATATCCATCTTTTTCATAACCAAACGCATCATACTTTACTTCATCACCTGCATTCAATGTAGCAATAACAGGAGCATCAGTGGATGGTTCGGTACGAAGTTTAATAGATGTGTTTAATTTTAATACACCGTCTTGTTTTGTAAACCAACTTGAATCATATTGACTAGTTGCAAATGTTTCCTCTAATCCTGTAAACCAAGATAAAGACTTATTACCAATTAATTCATTTAAATCACACTTACCGATACCAGGAACATTTCCCGTTTCAGTGTATTGCCAAATATCACAAGGGTAAACTGGTCTATTACCACCATATCTTGGAATCCATACGAAATCAGCATTTACTTTATCCGCTTGGAACTCTTTATATGTATGATGGCCAACATACAAACCAACTTTTTTAGCACCTAATCGGCGTATTCATCGATGAAAGCTAATGTTCCAGATAACATATTGCCCATTGTCTTCACTTCCACATCAGCTACCCAGAATAATGCATTCTTATCACCGCGGTTCCAGAAGTCCCTCGCTTCAACTCTTGCATCATTTTCAGAAACGAAACGACAAAACGCATAGTTACCAAAAGGGACACCACGTTTTTTCATTTCACTCACATAACTTTGATACATATGATCTACAACATTTGACCCATCTTGCACCCTAGCAATTACTAAATCTAACTGCGCTGCTGCTACATCCCAATTAATATTACCATTCCATTTTGAAATATCTACAATGTGACCCATTACTGAACATCTCCTTTTAGTGTAAGTTATTTTTTTCTAATACATCTTTTTGTTGTAACCCTTTGTTGCTCAAATAGTTGTTCTTCCAAGCCATATATAAAGTGAAAGCACCTGTAATTACAGCCACTAAATCATTTGTGATTTTGTCATCAATCGTTTGGTATCCCACAAGATTTAAGACACTATTAATCACAGCAATTACTAATATAACGTAGCGACTAATTGAAGCTGCATCTAAATTTTTCATACTCTCACCTCCTTTCATTTCATGAAATTTAAGATGTTAAATAAAAACAGGACCGCCAATGACAGTCCTGAAATCCACATGGATATATGAGCTTTTTTGTTAGCATCATTTTTTTCTTGTTCTTGTTTTAAATCATCAATTTCACGATCACGAAGTTTAAACATCTCGATTACTTCTGTACGAATCATGTAGTTGTTGTGATTTTTTTCTAAGTTTTTTTCAATTCGCATCATAGTTTCATTCATTGATTCAATCTTTACTTCGAGTTTTGTAATGCGTTCGTACTCCTTTTGTTCCACTTTGACCACCTCGTTTCAAAATAAAAAGAGAGACAGTTATGTCCCCCTTTTGTTATATAAGCCTTATTTTGTACAAAATAAAAAGCCCACTATTGTGCGCTATCCGTAATTAAATCTGTTCTTCCATTGTCAGTTAAGTATTTATCAATGCGCCCTTTGTACGCCTTCATTTTTACAATGATATATGCATAAGTAAAAACTTCATCAATTACTCGTTGCGCCATGTATTCTGCCATTTTGCATACACTCCTTTTTATTGAATACTAGTAATGATTAACTCATCTACAGCCTTTTGAATCAATTCTTGCTTCTCAATTAACTCTTTAAATTCCTCTTGTCCCGGATTATTTATAATCATTTCATCCATTGCTTGCTGCATTAGTTCCAACTGCTTTTTAAGTTTTTCTAACTCCGATGGTTCCTCTGGTTGTGGTTCTTCAGGCTTCGGCTCAACTGTTTTAACCCATTTACCATCCTTGAATATCGGAGCGTAAATTAAGCCTGGGCAAACCTCTAAAGTACAATTTGCTGGGATATCTGGTTCATAACCCACAATTACATCTTCTTCATATGGTACTTTAATAGTTTCATAATCCACATTTGCCATTACACAATCAGGGCATTCGTATTTACTGATTGGTTCTTCCACACTCTCTGGATCTGGTACATAAGTACCATCTTCAATAGATTGGTGAAGTTCACAAAGTTTTTCTTCTGTGACAATTTCCTTTGTTTCTTCTCGGCAAAATGTTTGTTTCTCAAAAATCGGTTTCTCATTTAAGGGAATCATTTCCGTGAACTTTCCATCTTTGTCATAACAATAACCGTAATATTTAGCCATGATTTATCCTCCTTATTAATCTACTACATAAGTACAAGTTACAAAGAAATTCTTTCCTGCTACAGGTGTACCTATATCTTGGATAGAGACAGACCCATCAGCCTGTATAGTAAAGATCGCTGAAGAACCGTCAGTAGAGATAACACCTTGTTGTATAGTAATCAATGGACGCATATCAGCTGGCATCACTAACAGGGTTGTAGTGCTAGCTACCCCTGCCTTCCTTCTAATAGGCGCTCGTAGTGTGACAGTATTACCTCGTCTGTCTGCTATTACACCGTTAGCTGAAATCAATTCAGCATCAGCTGTCAATGTTAAATTAGCTCGTCCATCTTTTGCTGTTTTAAAGTTAGAATTAACAATAAATGTATCTGTTGACGGGTTGTATTGCCATGCGGTTTTATTGCTCGCTTCAGAGAATAAAGCAATAACATCAGCACCGCCGTAAAAGTAGTGCAACTTTCCGTCAGCTCTTTTCCACCCATATGATCTGTTGCTTGTTGACACATCCATGTAAAGACTGCCTGTCAAATAACCCCCTGTACTCTTTACAAGGTTCGTATCTGCGTTCATTGTAAATGTATTATTATCCCCTCGATACTCCCATACGAATTTATTACCTTCAGTAGGATGTACGCTTTGCATGATTAGTTTGGTATTACCTGCTTGCGCTCTATGTTTAAACTCATAATCACCCGTTTTAAAACTAATATTTTTATCAACGGCCATTGTCAACTCACCAGTCATAGTGTCGCCTGTTTTCTTTAACAGGTTCGTATTAGCTGCATCAACTGTAAATGTATCATCTGCTGACGTGTATCTCCATATTCTTCTACCTGTCGGGCGGTAATATGCTCCGATATAAGTTTCACCGTCCGAAGCAATATCTATTTTTGGTTCTGCATTATCTGCAGTAGTCTTTCCTTGAAACTCTATTCTTTGAGCATCGCCTGTGACATGTTTCAATCTTAGCTTACCTGTCATCGTTCCGCCTGCTTTTGGTAACGCTGCATCTGCCTTAGCTCCAGCTGCAATAATACCGTCAATATCTACTCCTTTAAGTTTCTCCCCTGCTTCAATCGCTTTTTGGATAATTGTAAATTCGTTTGTAGATTCAACAGCACCATTACCTGAATATGATTGTTTAACAGTAAATCCAAACGGTTCTGCATCTAATTCCTGGTCCTTTTCAAAAATTCGAACTTGCCCATACACATTCCCTGCTGCTGCCAGAGTTTGTGTTTTTAAGATAATCTGATATTTCCCTTTCATCGCATTAACCGGTTGCAAATCTTCCTGAAACACTGTTGTACCGTCTGGCTTTCTAAAAGTGATTCGAACCGCTATTGCTTTGCTTAAATCTAATTCCTCTCCTTGATTTGTTATATTTAATACTAATTTAGCGGAATTTTTATCGCCTTGTGAAAAACGTATTTCTTTTGTGGATATCTCATCTACTAAATCTACAGTAAGTTCTCGTGTTTTGAATGTCATAAAATCACTCCTTTATGCAAAATAAAAAAGACCAGCGTTTGCTGCTCCCTTGGTTTTAACTAATTAATTTTTGAAGTAATGCTTTCATTTCTGATACGTCATTTTCAAGTGTTGCTACTCGCTCTTTGAGTTGTTTATTCTCTTCTTTAAGTTCAATATATATTTTTTGTGTTGCATCGATTGCAAGAGAAACTACAGGATATAGATTAATAGCTTCCTTTTCTACTGTAGTAAATACATCATCAGAATCCTCTGCTATAAACCCATATTGTAGAGGGATATCTTTAACAGTAGGTAATGGATCTCTTTCCTTTCTGTTCTCCCTCATCTCATACAATCTATCCATATCAGACTTAAAATAATACTGTTGCACTTTAAGTCCCATAAACTTATCAAGTGAATTAATTTCAATATCCTTAATAGCTGTTTTAATCTTTCTCGTAGATGTCTGTTGTAAGGATACAGCCTTAATATATCGAGCTTCTAAATCCCTAAATTCATTACCATTAACACTTTTAATTTGAAGGCTCCCTTGATAACCAGAGGCGTGAGAAGACCTCATTAGAACATAAGCAAGTCTAAAATCAGCATTCATATCATCGTCTTTTATACCAGGTGCATTTTGCTCACTTGGTTTGTTGGTTTTTGAAAAAGTCCAGTTACCATTACCAGATTCGATATATACTTCTTTGCTAGCCTTAATCCATGCATAACTAGTCGCATTTACATACACACGACCACCATAAGTTCCAGCAATACCTTCTGTTCCTATATAAACATCATTTTTAGACTGGAAATTAAGCCTTCCATCAGCACTTATATTCATATGCCCACCATCACGATAGAATGTAATTTGTGAGCTTCTAGAAAATTCATTTGTAGTAGGGTTATAGTATGCAACCATACCTAGAGTTGCATATGATGTGTCAAAATCATCTACTCCATTTACCCTTGGAGTTACTTGTGTAAGTGCAAATGAACCGTTCATTGACCCCTGCGCACTGTCTCGCCCTAAAATAAAAGTTGGTTGGAGTCCTCCGTCTGTTGATCTATCATAAAATCCTAAAAATCCACGTATTTCATTTTTATCATATAGACGTATGTTTTGTTTATTAATTTGTATAAATCTTTGTTCGGAACCTCCTGTAGTCTTTAAGGTCACCCCTTCTAAAACTTGCCCTCTAATATGATCTGCTGTAATAAATCCTTTTAAGTTAATCTTGTTCGCATTCAATGTAATATTCTCTTTACTCATATTGAATGCTGCGATTACATCGTTTTCTTTTACAGATATACTAACGCCTTTTTCTGTTAGCTCAAGGCGTGATTCCATATCTCTTACATAAGAATCCTTAGCAAACTCTCCATCTGCTTGCGTTCTTGTATATACTTCTGTCTTTTTTGCTGCTAAATCGATACCTTTCTCATTAACACTAAAACGGTTATCGATCATAGTCATCTTTTGATTAAATTGCTCAGTTGCAAGCTTGTTCGCTAATTCGGATAATAAATCTTCTTTATTTTGATTAACCACATTCTTCAAATCAGGAATTTTAAAGCCAGCAACATAATCCTCTACTTGTTTCAACTCAACCTTTGCGTTAATTGCTGTTGCCTGTTGTTCAAGTTTTGTATTTGCATCAGTAAGTTTCTTACCTTGATCTGATACTACATTGTTTAAATCACTAACTGTGGAAGATAATCCGCTTGCCGTTTGTTCCACGTTAGACATACGCTTTTCAAATCCTGTTTGACTGTTTTGAATACTTGATACAGTGCTTTTAACACCCTCCACACCTTTTTCAATCTCGGTTGTTTTTTGAATGAGACTTTCATTAAGGTTATTTGCCTTTTGTTCCACACTACCCAGCTTTTCACTTATCTTTCCTGCTTGCTCTTTAATTTCGGTTGTTGTTGTTTTTAGATCATTTGTTGTTGACTGTACTTCAGAGATTGTCTTTTTTGTACCTTCTACAGTGGATTCAACTGTATTTAATTTATTACTGATTTCACTATCTTTTTTAGTTAACGATTCAATAGATTGTTTAAATCCGTTAGAATCCTGTTCAAACTTAGTTACCTTCTTATCAATTTCACCTTGTTTATTTTGTACATCTGAAATCGTACGACTAACGCCCTGTAAGCTTTCCTTCACTTCATTGACTTGTCCTGTTGCTTGATTTTGTGCTTCTTGAACTTTTTTATTCAACTCTGTTTTTGTGGACTCAATATCTTTATTAACCTGCTCTAATGTTTCTTTTTTGACAGACTCTACATCTGGTACAACAGATTCCCAAGCTGTACCTGTCCATACTTTTAAAATACCAGGCTTTCCATTGCTAATATCACGCCAAAGTGTTTTATAGGGCTTTAATCCTGTTTTCGGCGGATTCTTAGCTTCTATAATTTCAACGGTATTATTTTTAAGATTCTCTTGAACCTTTTCAGCAAGTGTTTTGGCTGCTTCTGATTCTTTTTGTGCATTACCAGCGGTTTCGTTAGCTTCTTTCACTAATTTATCTAGCTGATCTATCATTTCTTGCTTATTACCTAATGAACTAAGAATGCGATTGTAAATCTTTCGTAGTTCTTCATTTGGATCTGTAATCTCACGGTAATCACCATACACATATTTATCTTGCAATGGATTTTTATGTGATTCATCACCAGCAATTGTTCTCGCTTCTAAATAAAGCTTAGGCGTGAATCCAGTATCTTTAATTCGAATTGAGTCTCCCTCATTGATTAACTCATGAGCCAGTCCAAATACACGCCCTATACTTTGTGCTTGAACATCATAAGAAACAGAAGTATTCACACGTTTTGCTAACTCCGTTTTCATAAGAGTCAACAATCGTTCTGGTGTTATATCTTCTTCTGTTTCTGGAGTGTAAAATCCAAATTTATGTTTACCTTTTTCATTCCAACGTTGAAAAGCATCGCTATCCACAATATATGGCATACCTTTGTTTATATCTGCGATAGTGAGAACTTCTCCACCTTCTTTTTTGAGAAAGCCAATTAAAGCTGTACAAATGTTTTGTGAGTTTTCAATACGTTTAATTCCAACTAAATCTTTACCTAACGAGACTTCCTTACCTGTTTCTCTTCCTCTTTTTTTTACCATATCTACATACCAACCTACAATTTGAGAACCAACCACTTCAACACGGTATATAATTTCTAGTTCAAATAGGGAAGCAATCTTTTTTAAGAAACTCAATGGATCTATAAATTCGTCAATAGTCATAGAATGAAATCCAGCGTACTCCGTTTTACCACGCTTCCATTTTGTACCTACAAGAGCAATATCCATAAATCCATTTACTGTCTTACCTTCAATTTTCTGTGGACGAATATAGTCATCTTTAGCAAGATTAATCCATGCACCTGATGCATAAGTAATTACTGATCTATCGTTAGGATCTTTTTCTACTTCAGTGATTACATACGGAACAATACGCCCATCCCTTACTTCTTTTAATACTAGGTTTTGTTGCATAAGTGTGGCTGCATATTTCGTGTTATCAAATACTTTAAACTCCAAAGTATCGATATTATTCTTGATTTCCCAATGACGTTTGTCATCCCAATAATCTTTTGGTTGTATAGCCGAAACGATTTGACTAGTTTTAAAATCAATAATATGCAAGACTCCACTTGGTGTTCTCATTTAAATCGCTCCCTATATTTAACCCTGGCTGTTCCGATATCAGAAGGCATGATTTCTAGTATATTAGTACCTTTATTAATGACAGGAAAATTACTGAAAATGTCTTTAATATTAATCGCATCCTTCCCTTCAATCGTTACATGACTATTTTCTGTATCAATCACAACTTTATCGCCGACATCTACTATATAAGGCGGTGTGTTTTTTGTATTTAAATTCACTTTCCAAAACTTTAAATCACTAACGGACATCGCTTCTACTGGCGGTACATCTTGCCATTGCATAATACTAATCTGGATTTGTGCTGCTTTTTCCATGTGATAGTTATTTTCATCTGTCCACCGTGCAAAACGTTCTGAATCATCTTTTCCTGTCCCAGGAAGAAATTTTGAAATATACGCTTCCCATACATTCCCTGTTCTAGCTATCCACAATCGACCAAAATATTGATTCCATGTATTTGGATAATCACCGCTCTCATAAATCAGCCCTGTTTTCCCTGGCTTGTTATCGTATCCAATAACCATCGTTCCAAAATTTTGTTCGGCTTGCCAATAGAGATCGTTCATAGCAATTTTTGAAAGTACCTTACTATTTTCATCGAGTATTGCTATCTCAACTCGTCCCATTTCATTGATTCTCTTACTCTTACAAGTAACGTAGGCTTGCATAATAAAATCTTGTACTGGACCACCAGGTATACTCTTTTTAACAGCTGCACCATGCCATCCTTTACCTGTTCCAGTACCGAAATCAGAACAATAAAATTGATATTATCTGATTTCATTTCACCGACTGGCTCACCATCTTCCATTGCACCTACTTTACTCCACCCTACAGTGGTAGCCATTTCATCCCATAATATACGTTGATTCCTTTCTACAGGTTTTTCCACAGTTTTTAGTGGCATTCCGATACGAAAATAATCTCGATCATTTAAAGATATCCCACCGAACCATACATCTAAAAAAGTGTTTGGTTTCGTAATGTCAATCTCAATAATAGGATTAGAATGAACAGTTCCTTTGTTTTGAACATTCGTTGTTAAACCAAGCGCACCCGTTTGAAAACCTACTGTTTGAGTGGGTCCTAATTTATAAGGCATTGGGCAAATAAATTTAAGTGTTCCTATTCCAAGTGTGACAAACTCATCTGGATCAAAGCTATCATCTACAACTGCTAAATATGTTCTATTTGGTTCTACATCGAAAATAAGCTCTACTGGTTGATCTGTAATTAACCAACTTGCTATTTCTTCTTTTAATAACTCTAAGTTTCCGTCATCAGGAACAATAATTCCTACAGGAATAGATAAAACACGCATTTCTGTTTGTGTGTCTAAAAGTCTTGCGCCTGGATATCCTGGAACTCTTAGAAAATTCCTTTTTAATGGCGCCCAAGTCGGTCTTTTCCATCCTTTTTCGATTTGAATAAAGTCTTTCCTTTCGGAATTAAATGTAAAAGAACTCATGTTGACACCTCATTTCTTTATAAAATAAGAGAAACCCAAACCTAAAAGGCTGAGTTTCTTTGTTCTTCTCGATCTTGATATTCTTTTGTATATCGATACGTACCACGTGCCACATCTCGTCCCTCTAAAACAACAGGAACTTCAACAACTAAATCACCACCAAGCATTGGAATGGTTCCACCACCAGATAATCCAGACGAATAATTTATCACTTGATTTGATACGCTATTTGTCATAGCTTGTCTGCTATTCGACATACTTCCATACACACCACTCATGACGGACTTTAATCCTGATAACTGGCTCATAGAGCTGGCCATCATACGGCTCATATCGCCCATTAACTGAGTTACATTTCCAGGAATACCAAAGGATTGTTCTTGCGGCATCGCTGCTACGATTCCAGCGCCAATAGCTCCAAGTGTCTTTTTGTTTAAAGGTAAAACCGCTTCATCCCCAGCTTCACCAGCACCTTGCAAGTTTCCACCATTCATACCAAATATAGTTGGTTTAGTGAAAATACCTCCTTTAGCGCGCCAATCAATATTAATTCCTGATGGATAAGTAACGTCTTTACCCAGTACATTTTTCGTACTAGTTTCTAAACTAAAGTGCGGCATTTTAGGCATTTCAGGTTTAGGAATTTTTAACTTCAAATTATCAAAGAATCCTTTGATTTTATCAATGAACCCCTTTACCCCATCAACTGCATCTCTTATTGGATCCATAATAAATCTTTTTGCCGCTTCAAATTTTTCTTGTGCGGCATTCTTCACGGAATCAAATTTCTCGCGTGCTAAATTATATAAATCAGTGAATTTTTGTTTGGCTTGATTATACGTTTCAGTGACCGGATTAATTACGTATTGCTTCACTAAATTCCAAGCTGCGAGTGTATAAGATTTTATAGATTCCCAATTTCCTAATATCCAGTTAGCTAAATCTGAAAGTTTTTGTTTCGTCAAACTCCACAATTCTTGGACCGGTTGGATCACATACTGTTTTATTAAATTCCAACCTGCTAATGTATAAGATTTTGCTAATTCCCACTGCTGACTTAACCATGAGACCAAATCGCCAATTTTTGTTTTCACCAAATTCCAAGTTTCCTGAACCGGTTGGATAATATATTGCTTAAATAAAGACCAACCAATTTGAGCGGCTAATTTCGTAAGTTCCCATTGTGAACTGAGCCAAGAAACCAAATCACTGAATTTCTCTTTCACTAGACTCCAAGTTTCTTGGACTGGTTGAATGATATATTGTTTAAATAAAGACCAGCCAACTTGTGCCGCTAACTTCGTAATCTCCCATTGTTGACTTAGCCAGTTAACTAATTCGCCAATTTTTTGAGTCATCCAATCATAAGCTTCTTGAATTGGTTGAATAATATATTGAGATATAGCTGCCCACGCAATTTGCGCTCCAGCTTGTATCAACAACCACCCTGCTTGAAGTAAGGTTGAAATTAACGAAATAATTGGATCTAAAAATGTAAGTATAGAAGTCCAAATTTCTTGCCATTTTTGGAACAATTGCATAAAGAATTGCGATGCTGTTTCGACCATGGAAGAGAACCAACTCGATACAGTTTCAACTAAAGATGATAACCAACTTGTCGCCGTTTCTACTAGAGATGCCCAACAGCTAGATGCTGTTTCAACAAGCGAAGATAACCAAGTCGATGCTGATTCGACAAGTGAAGACCACCATCCGGTTGCTGTATCCACTAAAGAAGATAGCCATGAAGATGCCGTCTCTACCAAAGAGGACCAATAAGTTGATGCCGTTTCGACCATTGATGATAACCATGTTGTCGTTGATTCTACTAAAGAGGACCACCAACTAGAAACTGATTCTACAAGAGAAGATAGCCATGCTGACGATGTTTCAACTATTCCACTCCACAAGTTCGATAAATATTCACCTATAGAATTAAAGGCGTCTATCGTCCATTGTTTTATAGAATCAAAATTTTGATATATAGTAATACCTAAGGCAACCACAGCTGCTATAATTGCGGCAATTCCTGCTATCCATCCCATCATGCCCAACCCTATACTGGATATGACGACAACTATTGGTGCTAAAGCCATAAATGCCCCTGCAATTACTCCAATAGCAACTGCGATAGCTGCCAATGTAGCGGCTAATTTAGGATTATTAGAAATCCAATCAGCTATTTTGGCAACAACGTCAGCTATAACACTAAGAACTGGTTTAAGTGCAACTTGTAAATCTTGCATTGCTTTTTGAAATTTAACTGCTGGGTTCGCATCTAATTTCTTCGTAGAATCCGTTAATTTTTCGAAATTCTTTTGAAAGTCTACTGTTTTTTCGGAAGCGCCTATTAAAGTATTCGTTATATTTTGTCCTTGATCTTCGAACATCGTTGCGAACACTTTCACTCCAACTTCATTTCTCTTAACTGGATCTTCTATTCCTTCTATCGCTTTAGCTACTTCCACCATAGCTTTCGAACCGTCACTTCCGCCCTTAGCGACAGCTTGCCCCCATTTCTCGATTTGTTCAGTTGCAATACCTGAACCATCAAGCGCCTCTTTTAAAGCTTTATCTGCCCCTTGAGCAAACTCAGCTAATTGAATGCGCCCTTCTTTCAATCCATCTAATAAATTATCAATATTCCAACTACCAGTTTCGACGCCAGCTTCCATAATAGCTTGTACTTCTTCAGCCTTAAAACCAGCGCGAGTTAACTGACCACCATATTCAGCAATGATGTCTAGCTGTTCTGGCGGAAATCCCATTTTTAATAAAGAATCAGCCATACCAAGAGCACTCTCTTGAGATATACCTAATTCATTTCCTATTTCGTATGTTTCTTGAATTAATTCAGTAAAATCTATTCCTTCATAGGATTGCGCAATTGTTGCTGCTCCTTTAACGATAGATGCATTCGCTTCATCACTGATATCTTTATTTAAAGCCCATTGCCTGCGTACACCTGCAAGTGATTCTTCAGCATCCACTCCATAAGCGGTTACGCCTCTTATTGCTTCTTCTACTGATTTTTTTGAGGATTCAGGGACATCAAAAGATATATCGATTTTAGTTTTCAACTTTGACATATCCATTGCTTTTTCAACAGCCGTTGCAATTCCGCCACCTGCTGCCAATCCGCCAATAACATTTTCTAATCCTATTTTTAAGCCTTCAAACTTTTTTTCTGTTCTCCCAGCTTCTTGTTGTAAATCCCTTAATTCATTTTGTACCTGTCGTATCGAATTACCTGCATCCACAGATCTTAGCGCGCGTTGTAATTTATCAATATCTGTCCCTGCGCCTAATGCTTCTTTTCCGATAATTCCAATTGCTTGCTCTAACTGCTTACTTGTAGCCGTTCCGTTTCTAATTGCATTCACAAGACGATTTCCTAAGGCTCCTGCAAAATCATCAACGCTTTTCCCTGTAGCTCTGAATAACGTTTCTAATTGTCTTGTGGAACTAGCTACACTTTCCTGCTCGGCTTTCATGTTTCCAAGCTTATTTTTCAGACCATTAAGAGACCCTTCTGTAAATTCAATCTCACGCCTGAACGCACGATATTGTTCTTCAGAAATTTTACCGTTTTGAAATTGAGCTTGAACTTGTTGTTCCGCTGCCTTTAATTTATCTAGCTTTTGTGTTGTATTTTCAATCTGTTGTGTAAGTAACTGTTGTTTTTGTGCTAAGGCTTCCACATTACCAGGATTGAATTTTAACAGCCTTTCTACATCTTTAAGCTCTTTAGCTAGATCATTACTATGTTTATTAACATCTTTTAAAGCATTTTGAAGACCAGTAGTTTCTCCACCAATTTCAATCGTAATCCCTTTAATTCTTCCTGCCATTTTCTCACCCCTTTCTTAGAAACTGTCCATATCACTTTGATTCGCTTTACGAGTTTTTTCTTTATCTGGGTTCTTCATTTCAGTGAATTCAGCAATATAATCAAAACAATCACCAATAGTCATATCTTCTAAATCCCAACTCGTTAATTTAGCTTCATAACAAAGAGCAAGGAACAAATCAGTGGTTAATTCTTCATCACTGAATGTCCCTTGCTCTCCATTATTTTTCTTTATTTTTTTTTTGCTCCCATAGTGACTTGAACTAATTCCATAATTTCCGGCATAATTTCTTCAATAGGGAATTCTTCAAATCCATCCAACCACGTCATAGGATCAGAAATACTTGGATCAGCCGTTTTAGCGTATAACCAAGTTAAGTCATAAATAAGCTCGAAATCTATGTTACTTAAATCTAAATTAGATACATCAATAGATTGTTCTGACCCATCTGGTGAAGTTAAAGCGTTAATTGCTCCTAACCCCATCAAATCTGCAAATAAATTACGTCTGAATTGTGCTTTATATCGTTTAACTGTTGCTGCTGTAGCTTTTAATCTGACTTGTTTACCATCTATTGTAATTGTCTTTTCCATCTAAGTTTTCCCCTTACACTATTATTTTTTTGTATATACCGCTGTGTACCAACCATCATAAATAGCTGCTGTTGTTTTAGAAGCTGTTTTGGTTTTAACTAATGGTTTCCCCTTAATATGAATCGGACTAGAAACAAACTTTAATTCATTTGTATTTGGCTCTGCTGATGATGTTTTTGTTTTAGATGCAACTGTAGGACGACTTGCTGTGCAATTGTACATTACATGTCGAACAGCTTTTTCATCCCCATCAAATTCAAATAACAATGCAAACTGTTTTCTTTTTGCATTCGCTACCTCATTTAATACTCCATCAGTTTCATCTAACTGTTCTCCTAATGCATCAATTGCAAACTGTTCTGGGATATTAGCGATCACTAATGTACCGTCGTAACCTTGGTTATTATCGGAAGAGTAGTAAACCATGTCGTCCGCATAAAACTCCGTTAATTCACCTTTAGGCTCGGTCGTTAATTCAACGCCGCCTGGCATTGGAATCGGAACTCCAAATTTAACCGCACCATTTGTTATATCTAATAATGCATAATGAACATTTTTTAAACCAAAAGTAACTTTGTTCATTTATATCAACCTCGTTTCATAAAATTTTTGATATATTTTTTCTGTTTCAATAATCCCTTCGAATGGCGAATCATAAGGTATTTCATGATCGTCTAGGACTTTTTCAAGTTTGGCTTCTGCAACTAAATCCTTTCTAGTTGTGTAAAGCTCAATATTTAAATCGTTTATCTTGTGATAGACCTTGTTATCTGCCATTAAATTTGCTGATCCATCCACAAGAAAACAAAGATATGGTGGTCTGGGCACTGGATTACCTGGCGTTGCTGTGAACTGCGAATAAGCCACAGGATAACCTGTAGCTTCAAGGATTTTTGTTAATTCACCTAATGTCATTATTCAAGCGCCCTTTCAATCCGTCTTGGTAATTCATTAATTACATACTCTTCAACTGGACGAATATGCACTCTTGCTGGAACTCGACCACCACCAACTTTGGCATGTCCGTATTCTAAAAGATGTGTTAATTGCCCTTTTGAATTGTGGACGACAATAGATTTGCCATCTTTCTTCTTGCGCCACCCTTTACGATAACCACCTGTTTTTTTAGGGCTACTTTGCTTTAATTTATCGACAACAACATCAGCTACTTCCTCTTGAGCTACCATTAATTCTTCTTCCACAACATTTGCATATCTTTGTAATTCCCTAGCAATCTCGCTCGCAAAATCATTCATATTAAGTATGCTCCTTTGCGATAATGGTCAATGTTTGATACATTTCATCATCATTCATTGGTGGCTCGATGATATCAAAGATACGACCTTTCATATTAATTCGCATTAATTCTGTAATACCTGTTGTATAAGGAATTACAAACCGATAAATTCGTGTAGACTGTGAAGCCGAAGCTTCAATGTACTCCGAACCTTTTACCGTTTTTATCATTGCCCACGCTTTTTTTACTTCTTGCCAATTACCTGTTTCAACTTCTTGATTCAAATCATCTTTTATTACTTCAGGTTGCTCAATAATAATTCGATTTCTACAATCACCTGTATTCAGTGGTTTCTTGTACTGAAAAGGACGCATATTAATCACCGTCCAATTTAATTTCTTCTAATGCTTTATCGATGCCCAAACTATTAATCTGACTTAAAAAATTCTTGTCAAAATACTCTAATGCATCGTTATAAACATAACGAGAGCGTTCAAAGACTAATTCTTTGAACTCCTCGTCTTTATTTAAATCATAATTCCCACAAACCCTAAGTAATGCCTTGTTAGACGTAGAAAGAATGCGTTTTAGGTTATCATCTTCCTCATCACCTAAGTGCATCCTCTCTTTAAACTCCTGTATTGTTGCATCCGAAATTACTGTATCCATTCACATCATCCTTGTGTCGGTGGCGTTACTTCTCCAAGTTTCAATGTATAAACTTGTGAAGTGTATTTATCCTTTGGTTTACCTGTAGCATGTTGTTTGGCGATATAAAGTGTTGCATCTTCTAAAGCTAATGTTTCTTCATACTTCTTGATTGGCTCTGTTCCACCCATCGCTGCAATGTACTCCCCTTTAACAAAGAACACCACTTGTCCTTGAGGTACAAATACAGATTCTGTTGGGATTGGATTAAAAGGTAAGCTCGTTACATATACACCTGCCGCATTTTGAATTGTAGCATTTGCTTGAATGTCAAAAGTATCGAATGGGTTTGTTACCATAACTACTTTCCCAGCAATATTTTTAGGTCTATCTGCATCTGTTTTACCATCAGGATTTAATTTTTTAGCCAATAATTTAACCACGCCTTTTAATTCATTAATTGTTTTACGACCAGGTTCAAACGTTAAAGTTCCTGCTGGTTTTTTATCTGGATATACTCCATTCACTACACTTCCGCTAGGATCCTTTAATAAGCCAATAGGTTCTTCTTTACCTGTCCCTACTACAAAACCACGTTCTAAACCTACTGACATCGCTTCTGTAATCATAGTACGAACATATCGTTCCACCCATACTGGACCAAGCTTCAACATATCATTCGCTAATGGAATAAATGCCGTTAATTTCAGTTGAGTAATAGATTCTTTTCGGAATGTGGCATTTAATTGCCCTTTAATATCACCAAATAAAGGTCCCCATACAGCTGCACCCTCTGGATCTCCATAAATAAATTCTGTCACGGCTCCTAAATTCTCTAAACCGATATGCTCTAGCAACGGATGACCTTGAACTAAATCATCAAAAATTCTCTCTTGTGTTGTTTTAGGTAAAGTTTCAGTAGATTTAAAACCACCATCTTCAACAACGGCATTAAAGAACTTCATTTCTTCACTTGTTAGTACATTAGCACCGCGAGATTGCATAATAGAACGGTCTACCATTGATTCATTCACTTGATTTAAAATATCTGCTCGTACATCTGTAGCAAGTGCTCCAATCATAGAATTTAATGCTGCTGTTTGTTCTTCTGGAGTTCCTTCCTGTGTCGCTTTTGCAAAAGCTAGTTTTTTCTCTTCGAAATTATTAAACTTAATAACCATATTTTATTTTCCTCCTAAATTTAAAAAGAGCGTACTCAAATTCTGTTTTGTATTAACAGGCTTTTGAATAGGCTCTTTTGGATTTTGATTATTTGGTTGTTTCGTGTATTTAGCTACTAAATCTTCTTTAAAATTTTCTACAACTTCCACTTCTTCATCTTCTTGTGTATCATCAATTTCAATTTCATCAGCAATTTCATCAGCTAAACCAAGAGCTACTGCTTCCTCTGCTGTTAGCCAAGTTTCGTCTTTTAAAAGTTGTTTTAATTCTTCATCTGTTCCAACAAAACGTTTCTTATAAGATCCTGCTAAAGCTGAATCAATCTTTCGTAAATCTCGTGCTGTTTTTTCAAAAAGATCTGCATTTCCATATTCAAAGGTACTTGCTTGGTGAATCATCATCATAGTATTACTAGGCATAATAATTCTGTCTCCTGCCATTGCAATTACTGATGCGGCACTAGCTGCCCAACCATCAATATGAACTATAATTTCTGCATTATGCTGCTTTAACTGATTACAAATTGCTACACCATCAAATGCGGAACCTCCACCCGAATTAATATGAACGTGAATTTTTTCTGCTTTAACATCTTGAATTTTTCTTCTTACAGCTTCATCATTATTTTCACTAAACCATCCACCGATTGACCCATATACAGTTAATTTATACTCATTCTCACCTTTAGCTTCAAAGCGAATATCTCGTTTTAAATTTAAAAGCTTATTCATGTTCAAATGTTCCATCATTTCTCACCTCCTTCAGATTCATTTAATTTCTTATAGTTCTTCGTAATATGATGGATATTTAAGTTTGGATCATCAGAATCTTCATAATCTACTTCTGAACGAATCTCATTTCCTGTAAATGCACTTGAAGAAATAAGCTTATCAATACTTGTTGCAAGGTCAAATATACTCTGATAAGAAACAGCCTTAACTATAATCTTTTGTCCTGAAAGATATTCATTCATTTCAAAGAATTTAACATTCGCTTCATCAGATAGTTTTTTTAATAATGGTCTTACTGTGAAAAGCATATAATTTTTCGTTTGCTTTTCTACATCAGCCATTTCTCCATATATCAAAGCTGTAGGAATACCAAGTGCCATAGCTACTTGATTTAAGAAACCATTTGTTACTTTATTGATTTCTTCCACACTTGGACCATTTGCAACACCGTTGTATATCTCGTTATAATTAATACCTTTTTGCTGTGGAACAATAGCTATATCTTTCGAACCAATTGACTTATACATGTTATCTATAAACTCTTGTAACTTTGCTATTTGTTCTTCTGTTTTAGCACCAATCATATCCATATCAACTGTTCCACGAACTTGATTTTTACGTTTTTGAGAGTTTAATATTCTGCCGAATAAATCCCCATAATCTGCAAATAATCCATCAATAAGTGGAGATAATTTATCGTTCCGATACTTTAAGTGAATTACTTCGCTTTGTTTAAAATTTCTCTTAAACGTGTAATCTTTTACTATTACATCGGTAAAAGTATCTTCAAACACAGCATACTCATTATGTCGAAATCCATCGGCAATAAGTAAATCACCATCATCAGCTTGTATGACTAAGCATTCATTATCATAAATAAGTTTACGAATAAATCTTTCCCAGAAAGTGCTTGCTGTCATGTTTTTGTTCGGTCTAACGTTTAATCGATAATATAGCTCATTCTTTTCAAATGCTTTACCGTTTCTTACTCTGAATTCAGATTGACTAATCGTTCTTCCTAGAAAAGATACGCATGTATCAAGTGCTAATCGTTTCATATGAAGCCTGTTTGCTGTATCAGCAATTAAGTCCAGATCAAGCATAAATTCCAGCTCTTTATTTCTTTTAAATACAGAACCTAACCAACCAATGATTATCACCCCCTTTTTTAGAATTTTATATCGCTTAGTATGAAGTCGGTTGCTTCTTGTATTTCATCTGCTCGATAAAGAGCATGAACAAAACTTTGGAATCCGTCAGTTTTTCTTCGCACCGGTTCTTTCTTTTCATATATTTTATTTCCGTCACCTTTGATAACAACCAATACGTTTTGCGTGTACCAACGCATAAGAGGGTTATCGCCGAAAATAATCTGCTGATTTGCAAATGCCATTTCAATCCGTGGTGCTAATAAACTATGAATTGCTTTAGGATTTCTTATAACTTCTATTTCGAATCCTTCCGCAACTAATAAAGGTCTGATTGCTTCCATCCGGAAGTTATCAGCTATAATTTTCTTAATACCATATTGTTCACGCATTTTTACAAACCAATTAACGATGTGTTGAGGATTGATGGTCGGCTCGTCCACAACAGTTAGTAAACCTTGCTCTTCCCATTCTTTTATTGGCGCAAACTTCTGTTTTTTGAACTCGCCTGCTTTTTTGGAATATCCATAATAAATATCAACAAATTCTTTTCGTACAAAGGAATGTGTTTTGAAAAGATACTCTCCAGTTTGTCTAAATAAAAGACCACATGCCGCGAAATCTCGAATGCTTGCAAAGTCTAACGATCCAATACATTCTTGGCCATGTAAATTTGGAAACGGTCGATCTGTAGCAAGAATTTCTGACCATTTTGCAACAGAGCGTTCTAAATTAGTAACAGGTAAGTTCATACGCTTTGTCATGAACTCTTCTCTATTACTAGGATCGTCTTCTAAATCTTCATATTCTTCCTTAATTGTTTCAAGTAACCCTTCAGCATACTCACTTAAAGGCTTAGATAACATGGGATTCGCAAGCTCCCAATTATCAAGATCATCTACTTCAGTTTCGTCATTCAATTTACAAATAAAAGGAAAGACAGCATTCGGACGTGCTTCGCCGTTTAATACCTTCATTGCCTTTTCTTTTTGCTTATCTAAGAAACCGTCACGAACATATCCATCTGTACCAATGTAAAATTCACGTGGGTTTTTCTTTTTCCCTAAACCACTGATATGAACACGGACATCTTTATTGCTTTCGTATTGATGTATTTCATCAAATACAACCGCACCATCACGCAAACCATCTTTTGTATCTCCATTTGAAGTTCTAAACTTCAGTACACTTTCAGTAGCCTTTGAAACTGTTTGAGTTAACGTTGTTTTAAAGGCTCTTTTCAAGACCTCATTCTTCTTCACACATTTATGAACTTCGTCAGGGCTTGTTTTTGCTTGTTCTTCACTATTCGCTACAACTGAAATGTTATACTCTGGAATGCCATGTAATTCACTAATTAAAAAGTGAATAATAACAGAAATCAGACCGTTTTTACCGCCGCCACGTCCTAACATCCATAGGAATTTACGATAAAATACACGCCCATTTTTCTTATAAAATAAAAAGACGAATGCTATTAAGAATTTTTGAAATGGCTGCAACGGAAAATACCACTTCTCACCGAAATTGATACAATCCTCAATCATTTCATCATCAAAATACAAATCGTCTCTGTTTAAAACATGTTTTTCTAGATATTCAATTAACAGTTCTCTTTCTTTATTGAACTTTACTTTCCCACTTCGATAAAGTTCAATATATTCTTCCACATACTTTTGCTTAATCATGTAAGATCACTTTTGTTATAACCTGTATTAGGGATAGTATTCTTAACAACAAACTTTATATCTCTCCCTAATGCAATTAAAGAACTGTTAATTTTATTCCTCTCACTTATAAGAGGGTGGGCCTTAACGAAAACTTGAGTTCCATTTTTAATTGTTACAGATTCCCCTTCTTTAGTTATCGTTTTATTAATTTTTCGAAATGCTTTAACTAGATCAATATAGCGTTCTACCTTTTCAACTTCAACCAAATCTGTCGTATCAATATTATTCATAAGCTGTTCCTTTAACCTTACAATACTAACAGCCATCTACCCACCCCCCCTTACGTGCGTAATTTCGAAAAAAATCTGACAGTTAACCCCCCTCCTCTGGTGCCCCTTAGAGCATTTTTTGATGAATTTTTTTAAGGGGGGGTACTGTTTCTGAATCGTTTTTACCACTTTTCATCGTTTTCCCATTTGTTGATTTTCTTTTTGAATGTTCTACCGTGTTCTTTATTGTGGCAATCCACACAGATTGTTTCAAGGTTATCTATTTCTAATGCAAGTGCTGGATGATGTTCCAGTTCTTTTATATGATGGACAACTAACTGTATCTTCTTACGCTTCGCACTCTCGCTGTATTCGTTCGTGTCTGTTTGTACTCGACCATTACGTTTACATTCCTGGCACTCGTTGTTGTCTCGCTTCTTTACTTGTTCGCGTATACTCTTCCACTCACCACTGTCGTAGAACTTACGCTTCTGTTGTTTTGTTTTGTATTCATTCATCGTCCTTTACCCAACGTTCTTGATTACCTTTATCTCTTCCCAATAAATCTTTTATTGATGTTTGTTCCAGATATTCTACAGAATAAAGCATGTGGTTCTCGCCATACAGTTTGTAATACTTGAATCGATTAACATCAATCCCAGCCTTCTTGTACGCTTTCTCATGTGGCTTAAGGTATTTGATGTATGCTTTCTTATCAATAGGTATAAGACCAAGCACAGCAATCTTACTGTTTAAAACGCTGTCCAATTCTCCTCACTCCTTCCTCTTCAGGAATTCATCAATTGTTTTATCTAGCAAACTAATCATTGCTTCTCTTCTTTGCTTTGGCGTTGTGTTGTCTTCCATTGCATTAAAGACTGGGATTGCACTTTCTAACTTCTGTTTATCGATACGTTCGTTTACAAGGTCTTGTCCAAGGAATGGAATTAATGTACCAATTACAATCGCTTGTTCTTGTTTGGTTAATTTAGTTAGATCCATCATTCATCCTCCTCCAAAATAAAAAAGCATCCTAATTAGATGCTCTCCACTCACTTTTTTCTACATAATAACAATACCAAATACGATACAGCCTAACCCTAACAATATGAAAAGTTGCGGAACATTAAAATCTAAAGAAATAAAATCGACAAGATGTTCTAAAGCTAAGCCAACCTTTTCTTTCAAACTCCCACCTTCTACTTCCCTTATTTCATAAATCAAGGTCAAACAAATAACAAAAATCCCTAAACCAATTAAGTATATCCCCAAAATTCATACATCCTTTTTTTAATACAATATTACTATAAAGGAATATGCAATATCAGAAATATTTTTATAAAAAAAAGCAGCTATTCAGCTACTTAATTAATTACAACTTGACGAACTATCAAATGAACTTCCTGAATGATACGATGAAGATGAATGACTATTATCATAGTCACCATAATCTGAACTAGAATTTACTACACTTGATGTTGTCGTGTGGATTAACAAATCATTATTTGTACTTTCATTATTTCTTTTTACATTACTTTGAGTAACTGCCTTCTTCTTTTTCTTTCTTTTGAAAAATAGCATCTCTTTTCGCCTCCCATATAAATAATAAAAAGCACCCGAATGGATGCTTTAAGATCAATTATTTATTTACACTTCAATTACGGTAAATGAAGTTTTAATCTTCTTTCAGCTACCTAATGTCGTTACATTAACCTGCACATACAACACTATTAAGTAACTGAAAGAAGAGCAAAAGCTCTCCTTAATAACGGTATCATTCAATCACTACCATCTGCTGGTTTCGGATTTTATCTGCATCATTATAGATCGTTTAGACAAAATATAAAGGAATCTTTGTGAGTTGTGTTTTCCGCCACTTCTCACAATACAAATATATCACGTTAACTCCAAAACAACCGGCACATTTACTGCCAAAAAGCGGTCACGACTCTGCCATGTTTTTAATTAATTGTTGCTTTAATTCTGTTTAATAATTTTTGGTATAATTCGTTTTCTGTTGACCACTTAATATGACTAAATTGTCTAGTATCAAAATTAATATCTTTAAAATCGTCATCTTTACATGTCCATATAACAGTCTTACCTAGTCCCACCGCATAACCAGCTTCGAAATAAACTCCACCTCTGTGTCCGGTAAAATCTGCAATTACAAATTTACTTTGTCTTATTTTGACTATTATTTCATCAGTTATATCATTATTATGTTCCGCTTCATCAATTCTGATAGGCTGGTATCCTGCCTCTTTTATAGCTTTTGTGATTGCATTCTTATATGGACTATCCATTTTTGGACTAAACGACATCGCGACAAAAACCTGCTTAGTATCCGCTTCTCTTCCTTTTTCTAATTCTGCAATGCGATTCCACCCTTTCGCTGTAACTGTAATATGTGCAGGGAAATCTGCTGCCGATAGCTTAGATATCTCAATCAGTTCGTCCTGAAATAGTTGGTTCGCTATATATTTCATTTCCAACAAGTGAATACTCTGTACAAAAAATATAGATTTATCTGATTCACGAATATATACTGGGTCACCTGGAAATTTGGACAATTTAGCTAAGTTTATTAATGACTCATCCAACCTATCAGAAGCACTATCTGGATATTCACTTAATAGATCCTCTAAAAGATAAATAGGATACGGAAATTCTGAAAGATTTTTATCTGGTCGATTAAGAAAAATCATTATTTTCCCCATCCCTCTAATGGTTCTCTTTCTTAAAATTGCAGAAAGTTTTCTCTTCTGCTCTACATTTAATTCAAATCTCGCTTCTTCAGCCATGGAAAATGTACCACAATTCTCACATTTATATTGCTCTACACGTCCTCCTCCCACTCCCACTAATTGTTGTTCCACAATAGAGTTTTGACAAACCGGACATCTTTCACTCATCACAATCACTACTTTCTTTTTTTATAGCATAATCTTAACATACAAATAATTGACTTACCCATATCTTATATTGTGTGTAACTGACCCTATCGTGAAATCTCTTGGTACCATTGATTTCATTTAACTTTCTCTTTTGAGTTACACAGTACAAAAATTATGAGTAACTGTATAGGGATACCACCAGCATTTCGGAAAAAAACCACGCTAAGCCAAAAATACAATAAGCTGTCCATATGGACAGCTTATTTACATAATTATCGTTATCAGAAGTAAAATTTAACTCGAAAATAGCTAATTTTATCAGTTGTTGAATGTCTGAAAAGAATCAAACCAATGATATTGTCGAGATCCTTTGGCAACTTCTTGCTGTGATGACTATCATAGTGACTTTTTCTCCAGTAATCACTATTAGTAGCTAATTACAATAAGGAATTATTTTTGAAATTTGCTGTTTTTTAGAAAGTATGTTAATTTAAGAAAGACCTATTTTTGTTCGATTTGAGATTAAGAATAAATTTTGTTTTTCGTCTAAGGTATTTGGGCAAGGGTAGTAACATATGTGTGGGTATCCACACTAGGAGGCAACAATTATGGAACAAGGTAAAGTAAAATGGTTTAATGCAGACAAAGGTTTTGGATTCATCGAGCGTGAAGGTGGAGAAGACGTATTCGTACATTTCTCAGCTATCCAAATCGACGGTTTCAAATCTTTAGACGAAGGACAAAGTGTAACGTTTGAAGTAGAACAAGGACAACGTGGCCCACAAGCTACTAATGTTCAAAAAGCTTAATATTAGCTGATGAAAGACCCTCTTGTAGGGTCTTTTTTTGATTTTGTTATTTTGCAATTATATTAGGAATACCAAAAAAACGGATTATATATAGTCGTAGGATTTCCAATCTTATTTGCTGGTGGACTTTTGATTGTGCATCTATTTCAAAATAAGAATGAAAATGGAAAATAATTTTGTTTGATTGTATATCTCATACACGTCTAGTTAACATAACGTATCATTATCGGTAGCAAGGAAAAGAGAGGAAACCGTACTCTCACCAAGGAACCTTCTTTTTTTGTTCTATGGATCTATGCACTTTTTTATACATTCCTATCCTAGCGCGGTTTTAGGGTTCTTGTTTGTTACTAGAACTGTATAAAATCTTGCATACTTTTAGCGTGAGTTTTTTCCAAAATGCTGCAATACCCCTAGATTTAAAAAGAAATAAGCAGTGATTAGATTTTAAACCTAGTCATTGCTTTATCCATTGCATCTTGGTTTACACCTATATAACGTAACGTGACCTTCTCTGAAGAGTGATTGAATATCTCCATAAGTAATGCTATGTTTTTCGTTTGCATGTACATGTGATACCCGTATGTTTTTCTTAACGTATGTGTTCCTATTTCATCTAACCCAAACTCTGCCGCTGCTCCGCTTAATATCTTATATGCCATGCTACGACCAATTGGACGATTCTTACCTTGTCTGCTTTGCAATAAATACTCATTGTCTTCTCTTTCTACAATAAACCATTTAAGTTCTCTTTTCAGCGCTGCAGTAATTTGTATTCGTTTCTGTTTCCCTGTTTTCTTTTCCCGCATAGATATATAGCTGCCTTTAACATCCCCTACCTTCAATTTCAAAATATCTGAGATTCTGAGACCTGTATTAATACCCATAATGAAGAGAATGTAATTACGTAAGCTCTTTTCCTTAAAATACTCTTTTAGCTGTTGTATTCGCTCTGGATCACGTATCGGCTGAACAAAATTCATTATTCATTACCTCCAGATTCTTCAGTCTCATAAACTTCTAATCTAAGAGCAAATGCTAATTTATAAAAAGCATTAGATTTATTTCTTCTATATGTACGTTCACTCATACCAATATCGTTATAAACCATATAATCAAAGACTTCCTCATCTTCCAAATATCGTTTTACAATGATATCTCGTTGATTTTTGCTAAATCGACTTAATATTTTATCAATTTGAAAAGATAAACGTTGTAATTTTAATTCTCTTTCACTCATTGCAACATTTGCTAAAGCAACATCTTCAGCTGGCTTGCCATGTTTGTTGGGCCATGATATCTTACCTCGCAAGAAGCTGTGACCTTCATCTCATTTCTAATCATCCCAAATTTTCTATAAATACGAACATTTTCAAGAATCTCTTCTAAACGAACTTGTGTTGCTTTACGATCAATTTTAGGTAAGAAAGTTAATTACGTCATATATAAAAACACTCCTTATCTATTTTATTAATAAAAAAACAAAAAGCGGACACCAAACCATAGAGCACTATCGCTTATGCTCTTTATGGTTTGATGTCCGCTGGTTCTTCCAGTAGGACTAAATATTTAATTGGTATTATTATATCATTTTCTCATATTTTAGTAACTTTGTTATTAGAAAAGGATTATTTTATTAAGTCCTCTATGAAATACTTTCTTCTATCTCTTGGCTTTCTTCTCTTATTTGACCGATTAATGAAACTACTGAACCGACCGCTTGGACCCAACTCCCCGTAATCACTATAAGCTGCCCATCCTCCTCATCGTCTTCCGAAATTCCCTCCACTTTATCCCGACTAGCTTTCAATTCATCTATTCCACCTATTGCCTGTAATGAATTACCAGTCGCTTGTAACACATTCCCGATAATGATATACGATTCATCCATATTGGAACTATCCTCTATTTCCCCACCTATTGATGTAACACCACCTAATGCTTGTATCCAATTTCCTGCAATCACTAATTTTTTTTTTGTTTCATCTTCAAATTCTATAATGAGTCCTGTTAGAACCGTTACATTACCAATTGATTGGATTTCGTTCCCAATCAATTCAAGGGATATTTCTCCTTGTCCATCAGCTTCCAGACCATTCCCCGTTGCCTGTAATACATTCCCCCATACGCTCAAATCTTTTCTTAATTCGCTGTTCAATCTTTTTAAAGGTGTACTCCCAATCGCAGCAATAATTGTCCCTAATGCAACAAACCATGCGCCAACTATCTCCTTAATCGGATCATCCATTCTCAATCTACCCCGTCATTAATTTACTACTTGCAAGATATGTATTGGAGCATCTTCTTGTTAATGGCCTACTTCTCTCCCTCCTGAATAAAACTCAATGTTTCGTCAATACTATACATACATCTAGAGTTACATCCCTGTTTGGAGCAGTTAGTTTTTACTAGCTGCTTTTTTCTGTAAGTACATCCCATCTATAATTACATGTTTTTCAATTAACTATTCATCCTCCACAAGACTATCACGAACTTTATCAATCGCCTTATCAAAATCAGATGCTTCCACAAATGCTTTATAGGATTTAGTTTCAGTAAACTCAACACGATATCTTTTCATATCCATTCCTCTTTTCTTTAATGACAGGCTCAATAATTCCAAGTAACGAATACAATATTAAAAATTTACTCATGAAAATCTGATTACAATTTTTTAGATTTTTTTATCTCATGAGACATTCACCTACCTTACTAAGAGTGCATATAGAAATGTGCTCTTTTTATTTATTGCTAAATAACTATTCTATTAAAATTTTCACGAGTAATAACTTCGAATTCTTAGATCAAAATGAACCTCTAGACGATTACACCATTACATCATATGCTAATTTAAATACTTTTTAGGAAAGCAGGTGAGTACTATGCCCTCAGTTGTAGCAAACCTTGTCGTACAAAATAGTGCTGGTTCTTTCAACTTAGGCGATTTTTATAATGTTTCTCCAAAAGAGAATACAAAATCTTATAATGGTTCAGGGGCGTCAAATGTTGGTTTTGTTGTCAATACCTTTAGCGGTGTTAGCGCAACAAACACATTTGATGCTGATGTTGCAGACCAAAATCAAGTTGGGACAGTTTAAATTTATTCACTTCCTTCTCCCCTCTGAATAAAACTCAATATCCCCGTCCATACTATAGATAATCCATCTTTAATGTACTGTAACCATTTAGATTTTCTTCAAGACTGAGCAGTTAGCTTTTGCTAGCTGCTCTTATTCTGTAAGTACATCTCATCTATAATTATATCTTTTTCAATTAGTTCTTCATCCTCCACAAGACCATTACGTACTTTATCAATTGCTTTATCTAGATCAGGTGCTTCCACAAATGCTTCATAAGATTTAGTTTCATTAAATTCAACGCGATATCTTTTCAAATCCATTCCTCCTGAATAAAATTTAATAATTCGCAAATGCTATACACAGGCAATAAGCCAGAACTCATTTAACTGTCCCTGTAGTTCTTCTCTTCTCTGTATTAAGCAGTTAGCTTTTGCTAGCTGCTCTTTTTACCGTCTTCGTATGCAAAACGCCTATACCAAAACTACATATGAGCGTTAGCATGAGTACAGGGAATCCTGTTTTATATACAAAAGCCTGTCCGAGTAATGCTAGGATCACAATAAATGTACCTATCGACCTCATATCCATTACTAAACTCCCCTTTGCTCTATAATTTAAGCTCATTTTCACTTCCACATAATATTTTTAATTCTGCTTATACTATAACTGTAACTTAAAGTTACACATCATTACTTGTAGGGCCTAATTTCTTTTGTACAACAAGTAGTTAGTTAATTGAGCTAGCTGCTTTGTTGTGCCCCATGTAGTTTTTATTACATATTTGCACCTCCATGAATAATCCCCATATATCATCATGTGTGCCACACTACTCTCTGAGGGACCTAACCTACTAAGAGCACTACTTGAAGGTGCTCTTTTTAATTTTGACTGAATAAATCTCCAAATTTTGCCCAAACTTTAAATACACCAATTTGCAACAATTGATTTCTCCTTCAAAACGGGGCAGGTAGCTTTTGCTAGCTGCTCTTTTGTTTGAAATTAAAATAGCGATTTCGTTCAAATACTTCACGCCCCATGAAAAAATTACATATGGTATCACGTACTCTTTTACATTAAGAATTTTGGTCCGAAGAGCACTTATATATGGTGCTCTTTTTGGTATGGAATGTGAAATAGAGGCTTGCTCTTAAAACCTTTTATGTAATTATTATAGGTTTTTTCCTTACACCGCTGTGTCTGTTTACTCATAAGTTGTTAAAGTATAAATATAAATTGGCAGTTAATTTATAAGGGAGGTGTAAAAATGAGTGAATTTAAAAAGAATTGTCACATACCCATTCCATGTGCCTTTCCTTTGCCTCAAATAGGGCCTACTGGAATAACTGGAGCGACAGGATCTACTGGGCAAACCGGAATAACCGGGGCAACAGGACCTTCTGGTGGACCTCCAGGACCTACGGGACCGACCGGAATAACCGGAGCAACAGGACCTTCTGGTGGACCCCCAGGACCTACGGGGCAAACCGGAATAACCGGAGCAACAGGACCTTCTGGTGG
>NZ_JBIYCT010000012.1:0-136953 GCF_044907945.1 Bacillus sp. RC240
TCTTTATTTTCTTCTTCAATCGGTGTTACCAAAATTTCCGGTTTCTCTGTTACCTCTGGTTTCTCTAACACATTCGGTTCCTCTGTCACCTTTGGCGTTTCCGGTTTTACTGGCTCTTCCATTTCTTCTGTTGTTTCTTCTTTATTTTCTTCTTCAATCGGTGTTACCAAAATTTCCGGTTTCTCTGTTACCTCTGGTTTCTCTAACACATTCGGTTCCTCTGTCACCTTTGGTGTTTCCGGTTTTACTGGCTCTTCCATTTCTTCTGTTGTTTCTTCTTTATTTTCTTCTTCAATCGGTGTTACCAAGATTTCCGGTTTCTCTGTTACCTCTGGTTTCTCTAACACATTCGGTTCTTCTGTCACCTTTGGTTCTTCCGGTTTTACTGGCTCTTCCATTTCTTCTGTTGTTTCTTCTGTTGTTTCTTCTTCAATTGGTGTTACCTCTACTTGCGGTTTTTCTGTTACCTCTGGTTTCTCAAGCACATTCGGCTCTTCTGTCACCTTTGGCTCTTCCGGTTTTGATGGGTCTTCCATCTCTTCTGTTGTTTCTTCTTTATTTGGCTCTACCTCTGGCGTTACCCAGATTTCCGGTTTTTCTGTTACCTCTGGCTTCTCTAACACATTCGGTTCTTCTGTCACCTTTGGCTCTTCCGGTTTTTCTTCTTTTAACTCTTCTGTTGTTTCTTCTTTATTTTCTTCTTCTGGTTTTACCCAGATTTCCGGTTTGTCTGTTACCTCTGGTTTCTCTAGTACATTCGGTTCTTCTGTCACCTTCGGTTCTTCCGGTTTCGATGGATCTTCCATCTCTTCTGTTGTTTCTTCTTCTATTTGTTCTTCTTCTGGTTTTACCCAGATTTCCGGTTTGTCTGTTACCTCTGGTTTCTCTAGTACATTCGGTTCTTCTGTCACCTTTGGTTCTTCCGGTTTTGATGGGTCTTCCATCTCTTCTGTTGTTTCTTCTTTATTTGGCTCTTCTACTTCTATTGCTTCCTGTATCTTTATATTTGTAATATCATATCCTTTAACTTTCGATTGATATCCTGATACTAGTTGTTCTTTCACTTCGTACTTATGAGCTTTTCCTTCATTATTAACTGCAGGTAACTTTTCAAACTCATATTTCCAACCATTTGCTGCAGTAACTTCTTTCGTTGCAATTATTTTACCATCTTGCAATAAATCTACTTTAATTGTATCTGGGCGATCGTTTACTTTGTCGCCTTCCCACGTTTTCGTTCCCGTAACTGATGTAGTTTTTAACTTATTTGAAATCATAAGTTTTATTCCGTTTACAGCATCCATCTTAATTGTAAAAGGAATTTTTGCTTTCGGATCAAACTCTACGTAGTTCGGAGCGGAAACTTCTTGTACATAATAATTACCTGGAGTAAGGTTTGATGCCTCAACTACTCCGTCTTGGTTTGTTGTATAAGAATCACCGATTTGCTGACCTGACTCTGTGTACAATTTAAAAGAAACACCTGGGATAACTTTCCCTTCGTTTCCTTCAATATGCTTAACAATTTGCAGCGTTCCTTTCGCAGGTAAATCCCCTTCAGCCTCGCCACCGAATGATATATTTTTAACCTTTACACTATTTGATTCAGAAGTAGGCTTCTCATATAAAATTTGATAGTCAAGCTTGTAGTCATTCTGTAGATGTTTCAACTTTTTCCCGCTATCAGTAATAGTTGATGTATAGAAAATGGTGAACGACGTAGCGTTCGCCATATGCCTATAAATTACAACTTCAAATGAGTTATCACTAGTAAGCTTAATGTATCCATAACCTCGGTCTTGAAATTGTTTAAGAGACAAATATTCTTTATTATTAATAGTAATGGTAAAGCTATCTTTATTTAGCGTTTGTCCTTCTTGTAACGTATCTTTTAAAACGATGTTGTCATGTAAATATTGTTTCTTTAAATTTATATTTAAAAACCAACGTACTTCATTACTTTTATCTGGCTGAATATCACCAGATTTATAGAAAAAGATTCCCGGTTCTTTCCCGTCCCCTTTTGAATGAGTAATGCTAACCGTTTGTTTTTCTAAATCTGTCCCTAAATTCGTTTGGACATCTTTCGTTGTTCCCGCTTCTACATTCGTACCTTGAACAGTGAAATTAAAGTTCCCTCTAATATTCTCAAGCTTCTCTACTGTATCATTAAATGTACAAACTACATTATTTGCATTGATTTGACACGTACCAAAAACACGTCCTGACTCATCCTTTAATGGAATCGTTCCACTAAAACCCTTTAATTCTGGAGGAAGTGCTAACGTTAATGTATCACCAGATTTCATCTCTTTTCCAGGTTTTTCACTAAAGTTTACACGTATGCTAGTCTGTTCCCCATAATTTAATGTTGTTTTTTCGATTGCAAAACTATCAACAAACCCTGTTGTGTTTAATTCTTGAGCATGCCCTATGATAGGTGTAAAAACTTGCCCAATAATAACAGTAAAAATAAAACAAATCACAGATATTCTTTTTAAATATGTACTCATAAAACCTCCAATATTAATTGTTAATCTTTTTAACCGTGAGATCCATTCCACCCAAAATACCCCTTAAACTAAGGGGGTACAGACTAAAGATTATTTGCAGCATCAAACCATCGTTAGTTCTACAACATAAAGTAATAAACAATACAATTCATTCACTATATTATGTTCATTCCTACTTTTTTCGGGCAGCCAACAATAAATACTATTCCTAATAAAAACACATTACAAGACTGTTCATTTACATATTAATTTGTTATTATATTCATGCTACCAAAATATACTAAATGACCACTTTATCCATATGGTCATCTGATGACTGACTTTCTTTATCTTTCAGCGATAATTCTCCTCTAATAAATTTATTCCACTCTTACTAAATTTATTATTTTAACATCTATAAAATCCACCTAAAAAGTTCACAAAACCCTTATTTAAAGCGGATTTCATACATTTATAAGCAAAATGTAATCCCTTAAAAGATATTTTTATATAATAATAAAGGAGAGTTTAAATAGAAGATACACACCATTTTTTCAATCGTTTTCAAAAAAATAAAGCTATCTTTTCTTATAAAAAAAGATAGCTTTATTCGTATAGACAACTGCTCTACTCTCTATTGTTTTGCGCCTTTTAACGACTCTCTCAGCACAAATTTTTGCAACTTCCCGCTCGCATTACGAGGAAGTTCATCTACAAATAAGTAATGACGCGGACGTTTATAGTCGGCTAATTCATCACTTTCTTTGCAATACATTTCTAAATCAGCTTCTGAAATATTTTTATCTTTCTTTACAACAACCGCAACGACACGCTCTCCCCATAGTTCATCTGGCTCACCAAGTACTGCAACATCTAATACACCAGGGTGACTATGAAGAAAATCTTCAATTTCGCGAGGATAAATATTTACGCCACCGCTAATTACCATATCATCAACGCGGTCTGCAACGAATAAATAGCCGTCTTTATCGAAGTAGCCTAAATCACCAGAATGATACCAGCCTTTATACATCGATTTTGCATTTGCTTCTTCTCGATTATGATATCCAGCCATCATAGTTGGACCGCGCAAAATAATTTCCCCTACTTCATAAGGAGGCAACGTATCATCTGGCTCTGCTGGTCCATCTTCGTTCGGTTTCACAATTCGAATTTCATGGCTAAAGCACGGTGTTCCTGCTGAACCTGCTTTCGTAATTTGATCTTCTTCTACGAGAAACGCAACAACTGGTCCCATTTCTGTCATTCCGTAAATTTGAACAAGATCAATATAAAGGCGCTCTTTACATTCCTTCACTAGCGCCGGTGCCATTGCAGCTCCACCGTATACACCGATTTTCATTGAAGTTAAATCATACTTAGTTAGATCTTTTTGCAGTAACATATTCCACATCGTCGGTGCTGCAAAAAACGTCGTAATCTTCTCTTCTTGAATGGTATGTAATACTCTATCCGTATCAAAATGATGTAAAATAACATTCTTTCCGCCAACTTGAATGCGCGGTATGATTCCAGCATTTAACTCGCCGCAATGATATAAAGGTGCTACCACAAGCCCGGCGCTATCCCTGTTATATTTTATGAAATACGTACAAATCATACTATGCTCAGCCATATCACGATGACGATGTAGTACGCCTTTCGGATGACCAGTCGTTCCGCTCGTATAAAGCATAGAACAAAAATCCATTTCATCGACTACAATATCTACTTTTTCAGCTGATGCTTCATTTACTTTTTCATGGTAAGAACTAGCATAGGAAGGTGCATCGTCTTCCACGTACCAAAAAGACGAATTTGGAAAATCTCGTTCAATCATAGCAACTGTTGATTCGACTGCTTTTTCAAAGACAACTACTTTCGAGGCTGCATCTTGGAGGATATACGATAGTTCTTTTGCTTTTAAGCGGAAATTAATTGGATTGAAGATCGCGCCAATTTTCGCACAGGCTAAGTAAACGTTTACAAATTCACGACAGTTATATAGGTAAACAGATACACAATCTCCCTTTCTTACTCCTTCTTTCAATAGAGCTTGCGCCGTTTTATTTATTTGCTCATCCCACTGTTTATATGTCCAACGAATATTTTTTTCCGGTTCTACTAACGCCTCTTTATTCGGATATTTGCCAACTGTCAAATCAAAAATTCTCCCTATCGTCATGTACATGCCAACAATTTCCCCCTTTTCTCTTTCATAAATCTATCATTTCGTCTATAAGTAGACATTGTCCTCTAATAATATGACTAATTTTTCTGATTATTATCGACATAGTTTTACAAATGGACCGTTTGATGGTAAATGAAATTATATCGGCGATTTTTTGAATATATCGAACGCAACCAAATTTATATCAGCTATTTTTCGAATATATCGACTTACCGACAAAAACTGACAATATAAAAAGAGGCTGTTCCAAATCGGAACAACCCCCTTCTTCTTACACGAATAGCTCTTCTAAAATTTTCAGTTTATCTTCTGTATATTTCACGAAGCCATCGTTATATGATTTTGGATCTTTCGGATTCGCAAAGTGTGTAATTGCTCCTGTTTGTGGGTGAACAAATTTACTTGATGCCCCGCAACCAAGTCCGATAATCGATTGTACTTCTTCCATAATAACAATATTGTAGATACTTTCTTGCGTCGGTATTGCATACCCAACGTTTTCTAAGTTACCTAAAATATTTTTTTGACGATATAAATAGTATGGTACGTAATTATGGTTCTTCGTCCACTCTTCCGCCTCATGCATCATCGCAGTAATTTCTTCGCGACCTGCTACTTTATATTTACGTTTGTTTTGCGTCATTTCAGAAGCACGTTTAAATGATAACGTATGAACTGTTAACGATTCTGGCATTAACTTTTCTGTTTCATCTAACGTATGCTTGAAGATGTCTAATCCTTCACCAGGAAGACCAATAATTAAATCCATATTAATATTGTTCATTCCCATTTCACGTGCTAAATGATACTTCTCAATCGTTTCTTCTACAGTGTGATGACGTCCAATTGCCTTTAGTGTCTCTTGATGGTATGACTGCGGATTAATACTAATACGGTCAATGTTCCATTTATTTAACACTTCTAGCTTTGCTGGTGTGATTGTATCTGGGCGACCTGCCTCAACTGTTACTTCACGTACATCTTTCACATCAGGGAAAGCTTGGTACATTTCTTCATACAACATATCCATCTCTTCTGCTGTAATACTCGTCGGTGTACCGCCGCCGTAATAAATCGTCGTAACTGTAACACCTTTTTCTTTTAAAAACTTACCAATTTCACGAACTTCATAATGTAACCCGCCTAAGAACGAATCAACTGATCCTTGGCGTCCGTTAATTGCATAAGCCGGGAACGTACAGTACGCACATTTTGTAGGACAAAACGGAATACCGATGTAAATACTTACTTCTTCTTTCAAACGGTATAAATCCGGAACAACCGCTAATTGGCAATCAACAATACGCTGAAGAAGTTCAATTTTCTCTTCATGAATTAAATAACTTTCACGAAGTTCTTTATGCGCTTCTTCTTTTGACATACCATTTTGAAGCAGCTTGTGAAGAAGTTTCGTTGGGCGTACCCCAGTTAATATTCCCCAGCTCTGTTCAAGTCCAGTTAGCTGTTGAAGTACAGAAAGATATACGTAAGAAACAACATGTTTCACTTGCTTCATACGTTCTTTTTCTTCTGTGAAAGCAGATAAATCTTTTGCGAATGTTTCTTCATATACATTTCCGGTTGCAACATCTGTTAAACGAGCCGATGCTGTCACATTACCTTCTATCTGTATATCAACGATAAGATTTGCTTCTTCTTTCTCAAACCCTATCGTGCTCTCTTCAAAAAATAAACCGCCAATATTTTGTAGCGGACGTAAAAAACGATCATCTTGTAACGTTTTAATTGAAATTAACAACATTATCACCTTTTCATTTGCAAACTCTCTTTAGTTTACTTGAAGGGCGTTTGAAGGTCAATACAGAAGGTTTTACCTTATTTCCATATTACATTTACAACATACTGAATATTGATTTTTCATAAACACCCCCTAGTTGTATAGACATTATAATATGCCCTTGTTACAATCTAAAACGTATTAGTACTAACTACTAGTTTAAATACATATAAAGGAGGCCTGTTAACACGAGATTAAAAACCTAACGTGTTAAAACAACTATGAAAAAAAAGTTTTACAACATTTTAGCACTCTCTCTTGCACTACAAACTTTTGTAGCACCTACTTATTCATTCGCAGAAAATGTAGAGAAAACCACGGAATTATCTACTGATGAACAAGCTTTAAAAAGCATTGAAGAACATGCAAAAAAACATCGACATGATGAAGAGAATCACCTTGAAATAAATGGTGAATATCTTCTCCATTTATCAAAAAAACTTCCACTATATGACTCGAATAATTTACAGAACAAAACAAATATTGAAGTTACCGAACAAGTCGTAAAGGCGACAAAGAAAAAAGATAATGCATATTATGTACAAACTGCATCTAGTTCTGGCTGGATCAATAATGATGATAATAGTTTAGAAGTACAAGAGATTCATAAACTCTCTAACAAAAAATTAATTATAAAGGAAGAGACTTTTACATATTCACTTCCTTTCGAATCATTTAAAGAAGAGAACAAAGTACAACCACAAGCACTCACTCCTACCGAACAGTCTGGGAATTGGTTTAAAATTCAATTAAACGAAACATCAAAATGGATTTACGCACCTTCAGCTACATTTGAAGGTACGAAAGCATCATTATTCGAAAATAAGGGTTCAACGGAAAATAAAAATCTATATAGAACTCCCACAAATTTATATACAAGTGATATTTATGGTACGACATTTAAAGAAATGATTGTTCCAAAAGGGAATGAAAACATTCGACCTGGATACGCAATGGATCCAAAATACATTACAATTCATGAAACTGCTAATACTAGTAAAGGTGCTAACGCTTTAAACCACGCAAAGTACTTAGATAACCAAGCACGCGGAAATACGGACCGCTCAGCATCTTGGCACTTTACAGTAGATGATAAAGAAATTTATCAGCACCTTCCATTAAATGAAGTTGGATGGCATGCTGGAGATAAAACTGGAAATTATGAATCTATTGGAATTGAAATTGCCGTAAACAGCGATGGCGATTATGCTAAAGCAGTAGAAAACGCCCGGAAATTAGCTGCTTATTTAATGAATGAACTAAATATCTCACTAGATCACGTTCAAAAGCACCAATTTTGGAGCGGAAAAAACTGTCCTGCATTTATGATTCAACGCGGACAATGGGATGCTTTCTTAAAGGGAACAAACGCTTACTATAATGAACATCATACAAATAAAGAAGATATCCCTGAAGAAGTTACGCATGAAAAAGACGACATTACAGGTGACTGGTATGAACAAGACATTCGCCAACTAGCAGCGAAAAAAATTATGTTCGGTGACGGTAATGGTTCTTATTGGCCAAATCGTCTTGTAACACGTGCGGAGTTTGCAAGTTTAATGTCGCGCTCTTTAAAATTACCTGGTGGAAATTCTAAATTTACGGACTTAAACGAAGCACATCCGTCTTTAGTAGATGGCATTAACCGTGCCGCTAGCGCAGGTATAATTAATGGTCGTGGGAATAATAAATTTGATCCAAATGCTACAATAACACGTGATGAAGCTGTTATTATGATTGACCGTGCACTAGATTACTACTGGATTTATACAAAAGAAGTGAAATTACCATTCACTGACCAGGACTTAGCATACGATAAAAAAGCATTACAAAACGTTTATGCATATGGAATTGTAAAAGGTAACGAGCGAAACGAGTTTGTACCAAAAGGCACAGCAACACGTGGTGAAGCTGCGGCATTTTTAAATAGAATGCTGAAAGTAATCGAAGCATAAAAAAAGAAAAGAAACGTAGCGAAAATGCTACGTTTCTTTTTTCATCGTTTCGGTGTATGTTTATGATTCTTTAAAAATGGAAGTGGGAATTGCTTACGAAAATGCTCTTTAATCATATACTCTACGCCGTTCTCAGTATTAGAACGTGTAATCCAGTCTGCGGCTTTCTTTAATTCTACAGGAGCGTTCCCCATCGCTACCCCAAGCCCAACATTTTCAATTACCTCTAAGTCTTCTACGCTATCTCCAATCGCAACCATTTCACTAAGGTTAATATTTAAATGCTCCCCAAGTAATTGTAAACCACGTAGTTTTGATACATTTTGAGGGAGAATTTCTATATGTCTTTCATCACACTCGACGTACTCTACATCTTGAAATGCCTTTTTTAACGTATTCATCCCTCTTTCTTTTTCACCTTTCGTATGGAAAACAATATCAATTTTTGGCGCAGCTACTGGATGATCACGCAGTGCATCCCCTAGCGAATCTACAAATTGAACCGGATAAAATAATGGATCTGCGCTTGATAATACAGTACGCGCAATTAAGTTTGGTGTATTTCTCTCACGATTCCCAATTGAATATCGTTCATGAGAAATGCGAACATTACAATCAAAATGCTCTAACACTTGCACGATATTAAAGGTTTTCTCTTCAGATAATCTCCTTTGAGCGAACGGCTTATCTAACGTTGCTGAAACGAAAGCACCACCATGTGTAACTAATATAGAATCTAATTTTAACGCCTTCGCTATTTTATGAGCAGATTGAAAATTACGATTCGTAAACAATGTAACGTATACATCTTTTCTTTTCACAAAGTCAATTGTCTCCCGTAACCCTTTTGCGATTTTTCCGTTGTTGTATAGTAGTGTCCCATCTATATTAAGAGCTAGTAAGCGATAAATCATGTCGCACTCCCCCTCTTCGCTGTTGTACTCTATCCATAATTTATGAAATAAATGTAGTAAATAGAACGAGTTAGAATTACTACTGAAAATTTGGTTTACTATATACATATACAACTGGCAAAGGAGATAGTACAATGCAGGCACCACCTTCTTTTTATGAAGGCGATACGTTAGTGGTCGCAAAGAAGTTACTCGGACATAAACTCGTTCATATTGTAGACGGCATAAAGCGGAGCGGAATTATTGTAGAAGTAGAAGCATACAAAGGTCCAGATGATAAGGCCGCTCATAGTTACGGAGGCAGACGGACTAATCGAACAGAAGTAATGTTCGGCGCACCAGGACATGCTTACGTATATTTAATTTACGGCATGTATCATTGCTTTAACGTAATTACAGCACCAATCGGTACCCCGCAAGGAGTTCTCATTCGTGCTCTTGAACCTGTAGATGGAATCGAAGACATGAAACTAGCGCGCTACAACAAAATTGACATTACGAAAGCTCAGTATAAAAACTTAACAAATGGCCCCGGAAAACTATGCCGCGCGCTCGGAATCACTTTAGAAGAGCGCGGCGTATCACTTCAAAGTGATACGTTACATATTGAATTAGTTCCTGAAGAAGACCATTTATCATCCACACATAACATACTAGCTGGTCCTCGTATTAACATTGATTATGCAGAAGAAGCCGTTCACTATCCATGGCGGTTTTATTATGAAAAGCATCCGTTTGTTTCAAAATAAAGAAGCTATCCTATAAGTCAGTGAAACCAACTTATAGGATAGCTCTTTTTTCGTAATTCATCACACGTCGAAAAGCCGAAATCCGGGCTCGGATTTCGGTTTTGTTTCTATAAAAGAAACCGTTGTTCCTCCAACATTGCCAAATACAGCTCATCTCCAAAGAGAAAATCTTAAAAGCATTATTTTTTTAATGCATAATAATTATCTAAATTGAATTTCGACATAATGAAAGTTCCTGTTGGCGTTAAAAGTTGTGACATAGATTGTATGACCTGCGGTAATTTCGCTGGCTCAATAGGATGTGATAACAAAATGTACTGGAATTTTTCATCTGTAAATACCTCATGTAACTTGTCATACTCAGCAGAAGTTGTAGGAGCTACCCTATTTGCAAGAGCTGCTGCTTTTTCATTAATTTCTGCTCCAAATATGGAAACTGCCGGGTAACGCCTTTTCATTTCTAATAAAGTTGCACCACATCCAGCTCCTATATGAAGAATATTCACTTGATCAGGCGCAAATCGATCTACAATTGCTAGTAAATCATAATGAATGTATAAACTTTCACCATAAAATCCCCATTTTTCATACAATTTTATATTATTTGCATGTAAAACTACAGAAAATTTCATACTATCTTCTTTCCATGAGACACTTCCGTAGTGATGAATAAATGTATCTTTACATAAATACAATTTATAACCTTTTTCAAACATTCTTAGTGACAAATCATCATCTTCATAATTCCCCGGTGTAAATCGTTCATCTAATAATCCAACTTCATCTAACACTGATTTTTTTATAAGCATACAGAATCCGATTAATTTCATACGTTCTTCCCATTTATCTTTATCACTTTGATTATATAAAGTTGCAAACTTCTGCATTCCTTCAATATCTTTATAAAAAGTTTGTATAGCAGTATAGTAAGCGGCATTATTAGTTACGGGCCCTACCGCTCCAGCATCCTTACTTTCATATAAACACCGAATTAAGTTGCTTAGCCAATTTTCAGTTACGACCACATCATTATTCAATAATAGAATATTGTCACCTTTTGCCTCTTTAATTCCCTGATTGCATCCCTTTGGAAAACCCATATTCTCCGCATTTTCCACTAGCATAATATCCGATTGTTTTTGTAACCATTCTACAGTACCATCTGTTGACGCGTTGTCCACAACTATTAACTCATACTCTTGTTCCACTGTATAAGTTCTAATACTTTGGATGCATTCTTTTGTATATTGTAATTGATTATGAGTCAATATAATTATACTTGTGAGCATGAATCAAACTCCTCTCAGCAGCCAAAATGATTATCTAGTATTATTAAATATTATTTTTCCGATAAACTATCAAAATATTTTCTATTATATTCAATGCTTGGATTATTAGGTATGAACTGTGCAGCTTGTTCGTTATGATAAATTGCCTTTTCATATTCTTTTATTCGATCATAACAAATACATAGTTGAATATGCGGCAACCATGTATGACACTCTTCTCGGACAAACGGAGAATCCTTTGGCCTGGGCCCGTCAATTGCTGCATGGTACCAATATATCGCTTTAGAATATTCCCCTTGTTGCAAAAATACACGTCCTAAGTGGCAACAAAGTTCTCCTCTAGGCGTGTCATACGTAAATGATTGCAAACAAGACTGTATAGATTTTTTTAAGTCCCCCAATTCTAAATAACATTCGGCTCTTTTTAAACAAGCTTGAATGTTATCTTCAACCCAACCCTTTTCTTCATCTAAAAACCTAGAATACCCCTTAACAGCCTTATCAAATAATCTGTGATCCTTACATTCATTTGCATAATAGTACACATCGCGGGGGCTAAACTCTTTTCCACTCTCAAGATGTTTTTCATATATTTTCAAATTACGATTAGTATATGCTTTTTCTTTTTTATGACTTACCCCTACGTCACTATTTATAAGATTTCCATACACCTCTAAATATTCATGAACAAATCCATACCATTGAAAATTTTTACTTCTGTTGACTAATCGATATCTCCTTAAAGAATGTGTTGGATTTCCTTCTATATCAAAAGTTAAATAATATTTCATAGATACTGCATCCGTACTACGATCTAACGTATGTTTTAACTGCAACAATTTCTTTATATCTTCCGTATCTATTATGTCATCTGCGTCTAGCCAAAGAATATATTCTTTTGTAGCTTTAGAAAACGCAAAATTTCGTGCCGCTGAAAAATCTTCAATCCATTGAAAATCATAAACTTTCGCGTCGTACTTCTTCACAATTTCTTTTGTACCATCTGTTGAACCTGTATCTACAATAATAATTTCATCCACAACACTTTTAACCGATTCTAAGCATTTTGATATAGTTTGTTCTTCATCTTTTACAATCATGCATAAACTAATAGTAATGGAGTTTTCCATCATATCCCCCCTATCCTTTTGATGTATATGTTTGGAGAGAAATTTATATTTCTTTTGCTTCAAAATTGAGTTTTCATTTTACAAAAGAAACATAATGAGGCGGTGCAGTGAAATTGGATAGGGGAATTTCACTCGAAGATTGCAAATCAATGAAAAAAACCGAAGCCTGAACAAGACTTCGGTTCTTTATATAGAGAATACATAATTTCGATTCCTTTTTACTTCGCACCTTCCGCGGCCGCAATATCATTCTCTAAGTTTTCTCTTGATAATTCCGCCGCCATAAAATCAGCTGTTTCAGGAAGTGCTAAATGCATATGAGCTTTTTGACAAATTTGGATCGTACAGTTTTCTACAACATAGTCGAAAACATGTCCGCCACCGCTTCTTTCATTATCAATGTAATGTAAGTGGAAACCAGCTACACCAATACCTTGCGCGTAATCTGGTGTCCAAAATCCAGCTAGCGTACCTTCTGTATCTTTAAATGAAAAGATCGGTTGTGATTTCGTCACTTCAACGAGCGGCGTATACGGTTTTTCTTGTCTTGGAACAGTTCTCGTTCTTACTTCACGGAACGTACCATCCATTCGAATCGCATAAAATAAGTTTTTACTTGGCATTAATTCATGTAATAACGCTTCCACTTCTTCACGATTCATCGGATGCTCTACCGTATAACTCATTTCTTTTTCAAAAAACGTTACAGTCGCAAACGGTGTTGTTTCCTCTGGCTCTACTTTTTCTGCGGAGCCGTCTGAACGTAAATGGTAAAATTCGTTATCAAACGCGATCATTTCACCATCTAATTGATCAAATGTGCCGATGCCGAAATCACCACGTTCCTTCAATTCCTCAAAGCTAATCACACCATCATATATACCATCTAATAGCGCAAGCATTGTAGATGTTTGATATACTTCATTATTCGTTTTCGTTCTTTTTGCATCAATATCAATTAATTGCGCAACAGTCATCTCACTCATGCCCCCATTAGTTTAATTGGTTTGGTAATAGTTTTTCGCTTAATTTAATGTTGTCACGGTAATCGATTGGAATATCAACAATGACAGGGCCTTCTGCTTCTAACGCTTCTCTCAATACACCTTCTAATTCGTCTGGTGTATTGACACGAAGACCTAACGCCCCGAAACTTTCCGCATATTTCACAAGATCGACATCGCCAAACTCTGTAGCTGATGTTCTGCCGTATTTCATCATTTGTTGGAACGCAACCATATCGTACGTACCGTCTCTCCATACGAGATGGACAACCGGAGCATTTAAACGTACCGCTGTTTCTAATTCCATCGCTGAGAATAAGAAACCACCGTCACCTGACACTGAGACTACTTTTTTACCCGGTTCTACTAAAGTAGCAGCAATTGCCCAAGGAAGTGCAACACCTAACGTTTGCATACCGTTACTAAATAATAGTCTACGTGGTTCATAAGAACGGAAACATCTTGCCATCCAAATAGAATGGGAACCGATGTCACATGTAACGGTTGTATCGTCACTAATTAAAGAACGAAGTGTACGAATGACTTGAAGTGGATGCGTAACACCTTCTGAAGCACGATTTGGAACTTCTGCTTGCTCTGATAATTTCGCGCGTAATCGCTCTAAAACTGCTTCTGATTTCGTATTTAATACAAGCTTCGGTAATTTCTCCGCAATGCTATTTACAGTTAAAGCGATATCACCAATTAATTCACGCTCTGGTTGGTAATCATGGTCGATATCTGCTTGGTGGTCATCAAGATGGATAATCGTTCTGTCGCCAAGTTTATTCCAGAATTTCGGATCGTACTCAATTGGGTCATAGCCGATAGATAAAACAAAATCCGCTTCTTCTAGTAAAATATCACCTGGTTGGTTACGGAATAATCCAACGCGGCCAAAGAAATGATCTTCTAACTCACGTGAAATTGCACCAGCTGCTTGATACGTTTCAACAACAGGAAGTTCTGTATCCGCAATTAACTCACGAACTGCTTTCGTCACTTCATTGGTGCTTGCTCTCATACCGAGTAAAATTACTGGTAATTTTGCTGATTTTATTTTTTCTACTACGTATTCAATATGATTTGTGGGAGCGATTCCAAGCTGTGGCTTAGAAAGCGCACCAATAGACTCTACTGTCGTTTCCGCAGTCATAACGTCTTGCGGAAGACTTACAAGTGTTGCTCCTGGATTTGTAGAAGTAGCACTTCGAAATGCATTAGTAAGTGCTTCTGGCACATTATCAGGATGCTCGACTTCTACGCTATATTTTGTGATTGGTTCGAATAATGCAGCATTATCCATAGATTGATGCGTACGTTTTAATCGATCTGTACGCGGAACTGCACCAGCTAAAGCAACAACGGGATCACTCTCCGCATTCGCAGTAACAAGACCTGTCGCTAAATTTGATGTCCCTGGTCCTGAAGTTACAAGACACACACCCGGTTTCCCTGTTAATCTACCAATAGCAGCTGCCATAAATGCTGCGTTTTGTTCATGACGACAAACAATTAACTCTGGTCCTCTTTCTTGCAGTACATCAAATACAGAATCAATCTTCGCTCCTGGAATACCGAAAACATGTGTAACACCTTGTTTAATTAAACAATCAACAACAAGATCTGCTCCTCTTGTTTTTGTTTTCACGTCGTTTGCTTTTACACCTGTACTCAAACTAATCATTCCTTTATTTCATAATGTGTGTAATAAAGATTTTTAATTTCACCTAGTTAATTAATGTGGTGAAGTATTGTTTATCATTATATTACAAATGCATTATTTTTCCAACAATATGAATTTGACAGTTTTTTGACAACCTCTAAGGAATACGCTTACAACCCTTTGTTTATCCTAAAATAATATTTTTATATCTCCTCTAAAAATGCACGAAAAAATTCCATCTAATCACAGTATTAATAAGATTATAGTACCTTGCAAAGAACACTACTAAATGATATATTTGTAAATATTGGAATACCTAATAATTGGAACGCACCTTGTAATTCGTATCCCCCTTTTCAAAAGATAGGATTCTCAGCTGTAATTCATCATTTTATAAAGGAAAGTGATTGTTATGAACAAAAGTGAATTTTTGGAACAACTTAGTTCTTCCTTGCGGAATATGCCTAATGCAGAAAAGAAAGATATTATTTCAGAGTATGAAACTCATTTTATCAGTGCTAAACAGGATGGGAAATCTGAAGAAGAAATTTCTAGAAAACTAGGAGACCCTAAAACTATTGCTAAAGAACTTAATGTTTCATATGCAATAAACAACGCTGACAATAAACGAAGCTTCAAAAATATGATAACCGCACTATTTTCTGTTATGAGCTTAAGTGTTTTAAACTTTGCCTTTATCATTATCGCCTTTTTCGTACTACTCTTTTTATTACCGGTTCTTCTAGCACTTATAATTGCCACTCCATTATTAATCATTTCACCTATTTTATTAATAGGGTTAGGATTTTTTAACGGTTTTCATCAAATCAGTTATTCCGATGTTTATAATGTGTTCATCGCTTTTTGCATCGGCTTACTCATATCCGTAATATCTTACCAAATGATAAAACATATATACGCACTTTTAGTAAAATATTTGAAATGGAATGTAGCTATTTTACAAAGATAATAATGAATGTAAAAGGAGATTAATATGAAAAAGTATATTTTATATCCACTCATGTTACTTACAATTTTATTTCTATCAGCTTGTTCAAACAGTAACCAATCTAATGAAGCAAATGATACACGATATGATAAATTAGACAATGCACAATCTATTAAAGATGTTACTATTAAAATTCCAGAACATATATTCAGCTCTCAAAAAAAGAATGAAACTATTAATGAAGATGAAATGAAACAAAGTATAAAAAATTATATAGATTATAGTTGGGAATTATCTGAAAACATCATTCCACTTGTTTCAACAATTTCTGATAAGAATTTTACTGAATCCGATCGAGAAAAATTACAAAAACTAATAGATTTAGCGAAACAAAATGATACAAATTTCCACGATTTTATTAATAATAATACGATCCCTGATGATTATAAAAAACCTTCAAATGAAATCTATGAATTTATTTCATCATCTACGGCACTTATATTAGAACTAAAACAGAAAACTGATAAATTTATGCAAAATAGTAGCTTACCAGATATAGATTTTTCTTTTTCAAAACATTTCACTAAAGCTAATGGAAGAAAGCAAAAAGAAATTGAAAACTTTTTGAACGAAAAAAATATTAAAACTTCAATCAACAGTAATAAAAAAAATTAAAGGTTGTATCACATATCCCCTTCAAAATAGTCACTAAAGAATGACTATTTTGAAGGGGATTTTTTGTGGAATAACTATCAAATTCCCTAAATAAAAAAGACGCCCCATCCAAGGGGCGTCTTCCACTATTACGCTTGTTGTTGCGCGCTATATAATTCTTCAAGTGGCTTCATGATGATTTTGTTAACGTCAGTGATAACGATGTTTAAACGTTGCTCAGTTTCCATTAACTTTGTGATTTTTGCATCTTGTTGAATGCGAGTTACAACTTCTTGTGCTTTTTGGTTATCTTCTTCAGTGATTTCTTGGCCTTGCATCATTTTTTGTTGTAGGCCAAGTTGCATTGTACGGAACTCTTCGAATAAGTTCTTTGACTCTGCATCTCCTTGTACTGCTGCGTAGCTTGCTTTTAATGTTTGGAAATCTTCGTTTTCAGCGATTGTTTTTTGTAATTCATATGCAACATCATGAATGTTTTTTGTCATTTTATTTTTCCTCCTTTAGAAGGCTAGCGCTTTTCGCTCACACTGCCTTTTAAGTGCATTTACATACGCACCTCTTCTTACCATATCAAACTATGCATGAGATGGGAAGAAATTTCACTTTTATTTCTATACACCCATCTTTATTACTTAAGGAACAAGAGTAACAAGCCTTGAATAAATCCAATTGTCCCCCCTAATAACGCCCCTAAATATGTAATCATTTTTAACTCATTTTTTGTAATGGACAATACGAGATCTTCTAGTCTCTCTGTTGAAAATGTAGATACTTCCTGCTGGACAATTTCCGCAAGCTGTAGATTTCCCAATATACTTCCCACATTTTCTGTCCCCCACTTCAAGCCTTTCTCTACTACGCTAGGGACGACTTTTTCAACGATTGTTTCTCGAACTGGCTCACATACTTGCTGAACAGACTGATTTAAAAATCTACTCACTGTTTCCTCTACTTTAACTGCCGACAATATGGAGTTCACAATCATTTCTTTCTCTACGAACATTTCTAATTCTTTTACGTCTCTTCCTTTTAACTTTTCCCACTCTTTTTGCAGTACATCAGTTAACAGACGCTCTGTTCCATCTTGTCCTAAAAACTTAATGACTTCCGGCTGCACGCGATCAACTAAACTTACACTCCCTAAAAACATACCAACTAAGTTAAGCATCGTCCCGCGAGAAGCGAAAAAGTCATCAATCATTTTTGAAAGGCGTTCCTTTCCTTCTTCACTTTCCAAAAAGCTAATTCCTCTTTTTAAAATAAAAGATGCTACATTCGGAATCGCATTCTCTACTTTTTCATGAACAGAATGAGGTAACGCCTGTTCCCATGTATATGTATAGTACTCTGCTAAAAATGCATGAATTTTTTCTGTAATAACATGTTCGATTTTCCCGATCGCCTCTTCTTCTACATGTTCTAAATTCCATTTTTCTAACATATCCCGTAACGACTGTTCATTTGTAATTACTTTATCAACTTCCACTTGTGTCCAGCGAATTAAACTGGTTTGAAACTCTTTATTTGTTAGTTTTTTTCCGATTCCTTCTGGTGTTAACAAATGGTCTACAACCATTTTACCTAATTGAACAGCAAGCTCATCGCGGCGCTTCGGAATTAACCCTGGCGTAAATGGAACTTGAAACTTTCCAATATAAATCGGACGATGAGGACGAAATAACATTTTTATCGCTAAATGATTTGTGTATCCTCCAATAATTGCCCCGAGCCCTGTCGTTATTAACATATTTAACCATATATTCATCACAATCAACCTTTCACTTCTCCAAAACTATAGCATATCATCATACGGACAAAAGTATAATGGTATAAAAACGTATTTGCAATATATAGCTTCGCCTATAATGCAAACATCTTATTACTAAAGGAGTGATTTCGTTGGTTCTTGGTCTTTTAACTTCCGGGCTCCATCACGAGCAAACGTATTACACCGAAATCGCTAAGCGAGCTCGTCTTTATCATAACGTCGTTGCCCAATTCACACCGTTTAGCATTGATTCAAAGACAGATCTTGTTTCTGGTCTTATTTACGATACAGATACAGGAAATTGGATAGATCAAACCTTTCCCATTCCTTCATATATATATGATCGTTGTCATTTCAAAGAGGATGAGGAATTCCAACAAGCAAATGCGATTATTCATTCATTACACAAACGTTCTTCCACTACTTTTTTAAACAACACACTTATTAACCCAAGCGATTTGCACAATCTTTTTCTTACTAATAAACGTCTTTCCCCTTACGTACCAAAAATAATAAAAGGAACAGTACAAGGAATTTTTAAATTACTACTAGAAACAAGAGATATTATTATAAGACCAATCAATATACACTCCAATGAAAATTTATATCGGGCCACTTACAAAAATAAAACATTTCATATCGAGACAATAAATGAACAACATCATACTTCTACTCAATTCAAACGAACAGATGAATTTATATCATGGTGCAAATCGAACATACACTCATTCCGTTATATGATTCATCCAATGTTACAACCTCCAAATCAACTATCATATCCGATTCATATTCGAACCATTATGCAAAAAAATAAAGAACAGAATTGGAAAGTGCTCGGTCAATTTATACAAAAATCTTCATTCCCAGCACAATTTTTACTTTCAGCAACAGAACGTTCTATGTTACATCCATTTTCTAAAATTAAATATTTACTTTCTCCAACTGGCGTCCAATTATTAAAAGATGCTTTACATGATGTTGTAACCGAAGTTTTTAAAACACTCGATCAGTCCTATTCTTCATTATTTGAACTAGAGCTTTCTACCATTATGGATCAAAAAGGTGCCATTTGGCTTATGTACGTCAATACGATGCCTTCTTACGAAGTTTATACTAGGTACAACGACGAACTGGCTGAACAAATTTTTCATGGTCCATTAAAGTTTAGCCGATTTACACCATAACGAAAGGAGGAAATCCCCGTTGAAAGAGCACATATATACATTAAGTATTTCAGATGAGCATCCAAATAGTATTACTTTACCTTACGTTTTTTCTATTACACCACCAATTACATCCTTTTTCTTTGGCTTACGTTATATTACATGTGAGAATATTAAAATTCATTATTCATTCACGCGAGAAATTATTATTGGCGAACAGATTGCAGCCGATCTTTTACTACCGCATTCGACGACAATCCATGCCTTCTTACACAATCAAACCATTGTTTTCGGCCCATTAATCGGGATTTTCACAACTGGCTTTAACGATGATTCTAATTCTCCTTTAGGAAGTCGTTCCATCTCTCTCAGTGAGTTATTAACACCACCATTCACATTACAGCCATTTGTATTTGTCTTTGGCCTTCAACATATAAACTGGGAAGAGGAAACAATTGAAGGGTACTTCTTTCAAGAAGGAAAATGGGTAAAAAACAAAGTCCCTTTACCAAATGTCATTTACGACCGTTTACCAAATCGGCAAGCAGAAAATTACAAACCTATCGTAAGAGCAAAAAAACGTTTAGAAAGCGACTATGCGATTCCGTGGTTTAATCCGGGATTTTTCAATAAATGGGAAGTGCATCAACTTTTAATGAAAGAAGATTCAATTAAACCATTCTTACCAAATACAGAAGTATTTCAACATTTTGAACAAGTAGAACGACTTCTCGGTACGTATAAGTACATTTATATGAAACCAATACACGGTAGCTTCGGAAGAAATATTCATCAAATACTCTATTCTCAAACTGATAATTGCTACTATTGTCGTTATCGTGAAAATGAACAAAACAAACTAAGAAAGTATCAATCATTAGAAGCCCTTCTTAACCATGTGTTAAAAGGACATGATTTAAAAAAGTTTATCGTACAACAAGGTATCTCACTGCTCCGATTCGAAGGGCAACCCGTCGATTTTCGCATTCATACAAATAAAAACCATTTTGGTAATTGGGTAGTCAGTGCAATCGTCGCAAAAATCGCCGGCAAAGGTAGCTTAACAACTCATGTAAATAGCGGCGGTGATACGAAATTACTTCAGGAACTATTTCCTGATTCAACAAAGCAAGTTCAAATTGAAAATAAACTAAAACAAACAGCCTTACAAATCAGTTATGCACTTGATGGGCAAGTAACTGGGAACATTGGAGAAATTGGTTTTGACATTGGTTTAGACACCACGGAAAACCCGTGGCTATTTGAAGCAAATTCTAAACCGGGGCGAACTGTATTCCAAGATGAAAAGTTAAAAGAACAAAGTGAACTTACGCGCCAATTATTTTATGAATATGCCATCTATTTAACTGAACACTCTTTGCGCGACACGAAAGAAAAAATGTCGCAAATAAAATCAGATCCTTCGTCACATACCGAAAACATCCCTTCCCCTATGATTAACTCACAAATACAAAAACAAAAACTTCCACCTCCTTCATAAGGTGGAAGTTTTTTATTTAAACGAGCTTCACTACAACTTCAGTTTCCACATTACATACTCCGCAATAAAAAACATGATTGCAATACTCCTGTGAATTATTATGTGTTAAACCGTCTACTGCACTTAATAATTCTTGATCCATATATGCACTGTAATCATCTATGTAATCTACAGTTTTCCCATAATCTTGGAGTATACCTTGGCAATTTTGACAAGAATATGTTTGTGATTCTAGCGCGTTGCAAAGCGGGCAAATCCCCATCATGATTCCTCCATACGTTATCGTTTAAAAACAATTAAAAAGCCCTTTTTTTAGATTGAAGAGAGCATCTAGCCGTGCACAGACGCGGTCAGTTCCTTTTTCTGCCCCACCCTGGGTTAAAACAGAACTATGTAGTTGCTCCCGATTTAAATTTCATTTTACTAAACTGGAATTTGTCTCACTTTAACAAATCATAAGCTAAGTAAGCCAAGCTGGTTATACAAAGAAAAAAACGCATATGATTTCGCTCTTAGTTTAGCCTTCTTTCTTAAAAATACAACGATTACTCTTATTTCATAATTTACGAAATGACGAAATATTTTTTACAAAATTTACAAATTATTTTTTTGTATATCTTTCTAGGTAACATCCATACTATGAGTACAAACTTAATTACCGATGGATTAGCGCCAAACGGGGCGATAATCTGGTTCAAATCCAGCTAGTCCAACCAAAAAAATTTTTATAACTCTAAGGAGGATATATTCCTATGGCAAACCAAAGTTCTTACAATCAATTAGTAGTACCAGGTGCAACAGCAGCAATCGATCAAATGAAGTACGAAATCGCTCAAGAATTTGGTGTACAATTAGGAGCAGATTCTACGGCTCGCGCTAACGGTTCTGTTGGTGGAGAAATTACAAAACGTTTAGTTGCAATGGCTGAGCAAAGTCTTGGCGGATTCCAAAAATAAATATATATGGCAAAAAGGTCTCAGGGCATATGCCCTGAGACCTTCCTTAATTTACTGCAACATTTGTAAAAACTTCTTCGTTCGTTCTTCTTTTGGATTTGTAAATACATCTTCCGGTGTACCTTGTTCGACAACGACACCGCCATCCATGAAAATAACACGGTTCGCAATTTGATGAGCAAAGCGCATTTCATGCGTTACAATGACCATCGTCATTCCTTCTTTAGCAAGTTCTTTCATAACCTTTAAAACTTCTTGAACTAGCTCAGGATCAAGTGCTGACGTTGGCTCATCAAATAGTAAAACTTCCGGCTCCATCGCAAGCGCACGAGCGATTCCAACGCGCTGTTGTTGTCCACCTGATAATTGGAACGGATATAAGTCTACTTTATCCGCAAGACCAACTTTTTCAAGGAAATAGTTTGCTTTTTTCTTCGCTTCTTCTTTCCCCATCTTTTTCACTGTAACGAGCCCTTCCATTACATTGTGAATTGCTGTTAAATGAGGAAATAGATTATGGTGCTGGAATACCATACCTGTTTGCGTACGAAGATTTACAATATCTTTCTTCGATACTTTTTGAGAGAAATCGAGCTCTTTATTGCCGATGCGAATGTTACCAGCGTTCGGCGTTTCTAACACGTTGAGACAACGCAAGAATGTCGTTTTACCAGATCCAGATGGCCCGATAATAACAACCACTTCGCCCTTCTCAACTGATAAGTCTATATGTTTTAATACGGTATTATCTCCGAAACTTTTTTGTAAATGTTGAATTGAAATCATAAAAACAAAAACTCCTTTTATGAAAGGGTTATTTTAGAGTATAACGTTCTGAACGTTTTTCTAATATTTGTTGCACGATAGATAATAAGAAGCAAATTACCCAATAAATTAGACCTGCTTCAAAATAAACAATTAAAAACTCATAGTTCATTGCCGCAATTTCCTGCGCTTTTCGGAACATTTCTGTTACTAAAATTAACGACGCTAATGACGTATCCTTCACTAAACTAATAAATGTATTCGAAAGCGGCGGAATTGATACGCGTGTTGCTTGTGGTAAAATAACACGTTTTAATGCTTGCGGGTATGTCATCCCAATTGTGTAAGCTGCTTCCCACTGTCCTTTCGGGATTGAAAGGATAGAAGCACGAATAATTTCAGATGCATATGCACCTACATTTAATGAAAATCCAATAACTGCTGCTGTATATGGCTCAACTTCAATATTAAGAGTTGGAAGACCATAGAAAATAATAAATAACTGTACAAGAAGTGGCGTTCCGCGAATGATAGATACATAGACACGAGCAATCCATTGTAAAATACGACTACCTGAAATACGTGCGAGCGCTGTTAACGTCGCAAGTATAATACCGATAATAAATGTAATAAGCGTTAACGGAATTGTCGTAAAGACAGCTTCCTTCAGCATAGGCGCGAAGGAAGTCTGCATAATATCTATCCAAGTAGACAATCGATCTGACATCAATGCGCTACTTAGATACATTTTCACCGAACCATTTTTTCGTTATTTTATCGTACGTACCATCTTTTTTCATATCTTCTAACGCTTTATTTACTTCTTGTACAAGTTTGTCGCTACCTTTACGGAATAAGAATCCACTTTGTGACGCTTCTTTTTCTGTATCTACAATTTTAATTTTTGCATCTTTTTTCGTTTCTAAATAGTTTAACACTGATAATTTATCATTGATTGTGAAATCAACGCGGCCAGAACTTAATAATTCTGCTGCTTGGCTAAATCCTTCTACACCTGTGATTTCCGCACCATTTTTCTTAGCAATATCTGCGTAGTTACTTGTTAAAGATTGTGCTGCTTTTAATCCTTTTACGTCAGCAAATGTAGCAGGTTTATCTTTATCTTTCGCAATAACTAATGCTGCTGAAGAAGAAATATATGGACTAGAGAAGTCATATTTCTTTTGGCGATCTTCACGAATACCAACTTCGTTCGCAACCATGTCGAAACGTTTTGCATCTATTCCTGCAAGTAAGCTATCCCATTGTGTTTCTTTAAATACAGGCTTTACACCTAAACGTTTTGCAACTTCTTCTGCTAATTCAACGTCAAACCCAGTTAATTTATCGTTTGTATCGTGGAACGTAAATGGTGGATATGTACCTTCTGTACCAATTACAAGCTCACCGCTTTGTTTTATCTTCTGTAATGCATCTTGATTAGCTGTATCTTTTTTCTCTTCTTTACCGCAGCCCGCTACAATCCCAATCGCTAATGTAGTTACTGCAAGCACTGAAAATAATTTTTTCATGATAGTAGTCCTCCAAGTATTCTGATAGGAATTTAAAAACTATATTGATTGTATGCAATTTCGAACAATTTTTCAATGAAAATGTTCTTATTTAGTTTAACCTTTTTCTTCATAATCAAACAAAATGGAAAAATAGCGCTACATACAAAAAATAAGTAACATTTTTTAATATAGCATTTATAAAGAAAAAGGTAAAACAATACCTACTTATTTATAAGTTTTTCAGCCGGTGAAATATATTAACTTCTAAGCGGACAATCCGATCAAAAAAGAACTTGCGAAAATCGCAAGTTCTTCTAAAAATTAAGCACTCTGGTTTCCTTCCATTTGCGTTTTATACATATCGTAATAACGCCCGCGCTTTTTCATTAATTCATCATGGGAACCTTTTTCCAAAATCGTTCCTCTATCAAGCACAATAATTTGATCAGCGCTCTTAATTGTTGAAAGACGATGAGCGATAATAAACGTCGTTCGTCCTTTCTTCACAACTTCTAGCGCTTGTTGAATCATCGCTTCTGTTTCTGTATCAATACTGGAAGTCGCTTCATCTAAAATTAAAATAGCAGGATCAAAAGCAAGTGCCCTAGCAAACGATATAAGCTGACGTTCTCCGGTTGAAAGTGTACTTCCTTTCTCCGTAATTTTTTCATCTATATTGTTCGCAAACCTTTCCGCACCAACATCACGTAACGCCTTTACGATGCGATCTTTTGAAATTTTTTCATTTTCTAAGCTTACATTGGATGCCACTGTCCCGCTAAATAAAAACGGATCTTGCAATACAATTCCCATATGTTCACGTGTTGCTTGTTTCGGCATCTCTGTTACATCGTGACCATCAATCGTAAGCTTCCCTTTTTGAAATTCATAAAACTGAAAGAGCACATTCATAATGGAACTTTTTCCTGATCCAGTATGACCGACAAGTGCCACTGTCTCCCCTTGTTTCGCTTCGAAAGAAATATTTTTTAATACTTCATCTTTTCCATTGTAAGAAAACGAAACATTATCGAATTTCACATTTCCGGTTAAGCGAGGCATACGTTCTTCTTCTACTGCCTCTCCCTTTTCCTCTAGCAATTCAAAGACGCGCTCTGATGCAACACGCGATTGCTCTAAGTTAGCAAGTTGGTTCACCATGTTCGTAATTGGCGAGAACAATCTCGTTAAATAATCGACGAAAGCATACAGTATCCCTAGAGAAAGGAGGCCAGAAGCACTTAATGAAGCACCACCAAAATACCAAATTACACCTGTAAAAGCGATGTTTCTTAATACAGACACTAAATTATGCGAAGTTGCTGCATTTAAATTTAAAATTTTATTTTGATATTTAAAATAATCACCATTTAACTCTTCAAATTCCTTCTTCGTTTCATGTTCTTGACGAAATGCTTGAATAATTGGCATCCCTTGAATTGATTCATTCACTGTTCCGTTAATATCCGATAAACGCGAACGCATTTTATGATTGTATACAGACGCATACTTTCTATACATAATCGCCCAAACAATTAAAATTGGGATGATGAGTAAGCATAGTGCCGCCAGTTTTACATCAAGTAAAAATAGCGCAGCGAAAATCCCGATAATATAGATGATACTAGAGACGAATGTCGCAAGCACTGTTACATATAAATCACGAATCGCTTCTGTATCATTCGTTACACGCGATACAATTTTCCCTGCTGGTAAATGGTCAAAATAACGAATTGGCAACGTTTGAATATGGGAAAAGACGTCTTCCCTCATAATTTGAATAATTTTATTTGCCGCCTTCTGTAAGAAGAACTGCTTTCCGTATGCAAATAATGATACGATTACTAATAAAGCGAAATATCCACCGCCAAGTAGTAATAACCTATTTATTTCTGGTTTATAAAACGCAAATACTTCTTCTTTCGTTAAGGCTTTCGATTTATACACTTGCACTGCCTTACCACTTTGTACTGTAAGCACATCACCCTTAACAGAACGAGTTCCTTCAAGCGTTATTTTATTCGGTACAAAATAGTACTGAAAACCAACTTGAATCACTCGGACTTCTTTCCCTTTTTGCTCACCTTGTTCAAAGCGATCACTTCGCTTATAAAAGGCGCCATTATATGAAACAGCATCCTCACTCTTTTCTGTTTCATACCAGGGTCTCTCTATTCCAACGATATGCTCATCGATCATCGTTTTTGCGACGAAAGGACCCGCGAGTTCTGCAATAACGAAAACAAATAGCATCGCCATCGCTGCAAAAATCGGCCCTTTTACTTTCATCGCGTATTGAAACAATCGTTTTGAAACACTCATATTTTCACCCCACTATCCGTACTTTCACTTTCACCTTGTTGTCTTTCGAACTGCTCTGCATACCAGCCCCCATTTCGAACGAGCGCTTCATGCGAACCTTCTTCAATAACCTCACCGTTATCCATAACGAGAATCCAATCAGCATGCTGCACTGCTGACAAACGATGCGTTGTTATAATCGTCGTCTTCCCGCTTCTTTCTGTTCGTATGTTTTCAATAATTGCCGCTTCAGTACGAGCATCAACAGCTGATAAAGAATCGTCCAAAATTAAAATTTCCGGATTTTGAATAACAGCCCTCGCAATCGAAATCCTTTGCTTTTGCCCACCTGATAAAGAAACACCTTTCTCTCCAACGAGCGTTTCTAAACCTTCCGGTAAAAACTCTAAATCCTTTTTAAACGCAGCTATTTCAATCGCTTTTTCAAGTTCTTCTTCAGTCGCTTCTCTATTTCCGAATAAAATATTTTCCTTCGCTGTTTTTGAGAACAAAATGTGTTCCTGAGGTACATACCCAATCCAGCCAAGTACGTTATCATTCGTAATTTTATCTAGCTTCACATCAGAAACCGCAATATCCCCTTCTCCAAGTGGATATTGACGAAGAAACTGACGAACGAGCGTCGTTTTCCCGCTTCCTGTTTTCCCAACAACTCCAAGTGTCTCTCCTTGTTTTAATGAGAACGAAACATTTTTTAAATTTGTTTCAATTGATGAAGGATATGAAAAAGTAACGTTATCAAATTGAATGTAATCTGGCTCTTGTACAACCTTTGGATCTTTCGGACTCTTTACATCTGGTTCATAAGCTAACGTTTCATTTACACGGTCGAGCGACGCATTTCCTCTTTGCATAACATTAATCAATTCACCAATTGCAAACATCGGCCAAATCATCATCCCTAAATAGACGTTAAAAGAAACGAGCTCGCCAAGTGTCACCTTTGATTGGAATACGAGATATGCACCGTACACTAAACCAATTAAATAACTAAGACCGACGAGCATTTTCACAGTCGGCTGGAATAATGCATCGATTCTTGCTACTCTCATATTTTTCTCGTATACGTCATCTCCTAACTGATGAAACCTTTCTTGATCAGCTTTCTCCTGTACATACGCACGAATAACGCGTACACCCGCAATTGATTCAAGTACTTTATCGTTCATATCCCCGAATGCATCTTGCGCGACTGTAAATCTTTCATGCAACTTCTTTCCGTATCTATTCATCGCATACGCCATAATCGGAAGTGGTATAAGCGCAGCAAATGTTAACTGCCAACTAATTGAAAAGCCCATCATACAAACGATTGTAAGCATATATAGACTAGAATCAACGAGCGTTAATATACCAAAACCAGCTGTCATGGAGATTGCTTTTAAATCATTTGTCGCTCTCGCCATTAAATCGCCAGTACGATTTTTTTGATAAAACGTCGGTGTCATCTTAAGTAAATGCCCCATAAATTTTGAACGCATCGTTTTCTCAAGTACGAACGCACCGCCAAATAGTTGGTGCTGCCAAATGAAAGTAAGCACATACCCACCAATCGTTACCCCAAGTAAAATAAAAATATATTGCATAATTGCCTCATTCGTTAAGGCCCCTGTTTTAATGTTATCAATGGTAATTCCTAACACTTTCGGAGGAATTACCTCTATCACGTTTACAATTAAAAGTACCCCAATTGCGATACTATACCTTTTCCAATGCTCCCTAAAAAACCAGCTTAACTTTAGTAATACTGAAAACAATATAACCTCCCCTTTCTCGTTCCCGTTTGATTCACATTTCTTTACCCGCTATCCAAACCCATCACATTTACATTTCGTAAGCCATACAATTTCATCACATTTTTCCACCTTCCAAATTCTGATTTTTTATAGTAACAAGGAAAATAAACAAAAAAAAGCATACCGCCGCTTTGACGATATGCAATAGAATGCATAAAAGCGTACGTTACGATATACGCAACGTACGCTTCTCATAAGACAAAAAGGTCCTATATATCCGCACGGGTTGCGTAATGATATGAATGTTTTCCGCCATTTAACAGAGCTAAGCCCATTACATTTACGATTACAATCATTACGCACACCCCCTTCATTTATTTTCCATTTATAATCTTACAACTTTATTGAGTATTCTGTCAATTATTTTTTTCGCTTTAGAATAAAATAATCTTTTATCACAAAAAATAAAAGTGATGCATTCTGCTTATAATTCAGCTTGAAATAAGAGAATCTTCTGTAAGAAAGGGCATACAAAATAAAAAAATAGTAAGAAATCGTTTTCACAAACATTTCATTTGAAAAATATTATCAAACCACCTACAATCACCTTATACTCACTCTTACAAGTTGCTATTTTAGGAGGACTAATCATGACAACTAGCAATACGTACAAATTTTATTTAAACGGAGAATGGAGAGAAAGCTCTTCAGGTCAAACAATCGACATTCCATCTCCATACTTACACGAAGTAATTGGGCAAGTACAAGCAATTACTCAAGGAGAAGTAGATGAAGCAATTGCATCTGCAAAAGAAGCTCAAAAATCATGGGCTGAAGCTTCTCTACAAGATCGCGCAAAATATTTATATAAATGGGCTGATGAGCTCGTAAATATGCAAGATGAAATTGCCGATATCATTATGAAAGAAGTCGGTAAAGGCTATAAAGATGCGCAAAAAGAAGTCGTTCGTACAGCTGACTTAATTCGTTACACAGTTGACGAAGCACTTCACATGCACGGTGAAAGCATGATGGGTGATAGCTTCCCTGGTGGATCTAAATCTAAACTTGCGATTATTCAGCGCGCACCACTTGGTGTTGTATTAGCAATTGCACCATTTAACTACCCAGTAAACTTATCTGCTGCAAAACTTGCACCAGCACTTATTATGGGTAACGCTGTTATCTTCAAACCAGCAACTCAAGGTGCAATTAGCGGTGTTAAAATGGTTGAAGCACTTCATAAAGCTGGCCTTCCAAAAGGTCTTGTAAATGTAGCTACAGGACGCGGTTCTGTAATTGGTGACTACTTAGTAGAACATCCTGGCGTAAATATGGTATCGTTCACAGGTGGTACAAATACAGGTAAACATTTAGCGAAAAAAGCTGCGATGATTCCACTTGTATTAGAACTTGGTGGTAAAGATCCTGGTATCGTTTGTGAAGATGCAGACTTACAAGAAGCTGCAAAGCATATCGTAAGCGGTGCATTCTCTTACTCAGGTCAACGTTGTACAGCTATTAAGCGTGTACTTGTACATGAAAATGTAGCAGACGAACTAGCTGGCTTATTAAAAGAGCAAGTAGCTGAACTATCAGTTGGATCTCCAGAACAAAACAGCACAATCGTTCCATTAATCGACGACAAATCTGCTGACTTCGTTCAAGGTTTAATTGACGATGCTGCTGAAAAAGGTGCAACAATCGTTATCGGTAACAAACGTGAGCGTAACCTAATTTATCCAACATTAATCGACAACGTAACAGAAGAAATGAAAGTTGCTTGGGAAGAGCCATTTGGCCCAATCCTTCCAATCATCCGTGTTTCTTCTGACGAACAAGCGATTGAAATTGCTAACAAATCAGAGTTCGGTCTGCAAGCAAGTGTCTTCACAAAAGACATTAACAAAGCATTTGCAATTGCTAACAAAATCGACACTGGTTCTGTTCAAATTAACGGACGCACAGAGCGCGGCCCTGACCACTTCCCATTCATCGGTGTAAAAGGTTCAGGTATGGGCGCACAAGGTATTCGTAAGAGCCTTGAGTCTATGACTCGTCAAAAAGTAACTGTATTAAACTTAGTTTAATCTTATATGTAGCAGCTGATCTAATATTTAGGTCAGCTGCTTTTTAGTTAAAATCCTCCGGGACCTAATAACAAATTCTTCTCTATAATCTGATTATTACTATATCCATTGACGTATAAAAATACATTTGTTACTCTTAAACATGTTAATTTAATACATAAATCCTCATTCGTATCTCGGTGAGGTAGAGGTTGCAATCATTAAAAGTATCATTTCAGGAGATGTAGTGGCATTGATGAAGGAATGAGAAAGGAATGGTTGCCGAAGTAAGACGTGTCCACCATGCACGCTTGCTGGGTCTGCATTTAATAAGTGCAGAACTGTCACAAACGTTTCGTTTGTGGAGAGCTATCGAGAGGTATGTCGTGGGTTTCTTATAAGATAGAAAGCATGTAGCGGCAGATTACGTGCTTTTTTTGTTTTGTTTGGACCTTCTCTTCCCTATCGTGGAAGACATACATATCTCCTCGCTTGACTTGGTTATACTAACTTTGGAGGTATTTTCTATGCAACAAAAAAAATGGGGCTTTTGGGTACTAACAGCTTTCGTTGTCGGTAACATGGTTGGCGCTGGTATTTTCATGGTGCCAAGTACGTTGGCACAAACAGCAAGCCCACTCGGTGTCACTTTAGCTTGGTTAACAACAGGGTTTGGTGTTTTAATGCTAGCTCTTGTTTTCGGTAATTTAGCAATTCGTCGTCCTGATTTAACAACAGGACCACAAAGTCATGCATATGCTTTATTCTCAACACCAAAAAGAAAGAAAATGGCTGGTTTCAGTATGGTATGGGGATATTGGGTTGCAAACTGGGCAAGTAACGTTGCCATCATTACATCTTTCGCGGGATATTTATCGCTCTTCTTCCCGATTATGAAAGATACACGACTATTGTTTTCAATCGGCTCTTTCAATATAGAAGTTGGAAAACTAATTACATTTACTATTTGTTCCATCTTACTTTGGGGAACACATTTAATTTTAACAAACGGTGTAAGCGGAGCTGGGAAGCTAAACTTCTTAGCAACAACAACGAAAGTAACTGGATTCCTTCTATTCATCGTCGTTACGTTATTTGCGTTCGAAGCTTCAAAATTTGGACAATGGTACACACCAATGATCGATAAAGAAGGCGTATCACATGGCCTCCTTTCACAAGTAAATTTAGCGGCTCTTACAACGCTTTGGGCATTTATCGGGATTGAATCAGCCGTTCTTTTATCAAACCGAGCTACCTCTCCAAAAACGGTAAAACGTGCGACTGTTGCCGGTTTATTAATAACGGTTGCAATTTATTTAGGAATTACAATTTTAACAATGGGTGTGCTTCACGTTGATAAATTACAAGCTTCTGAACGTCCATTAGCAGATGCATTAAACGCTGCAATGGGTCATGGTGGCGGGAAACTTATGGCATTACTTGCTCTTACTTCCCTATTCGGTTCAATATTAGGCTGGATTTTATTAAGCTCAGAAGTACCTTACCAAGCTGCAAAAGAAGGTTTCTTCCCTTCCTTCTTTACAAAAACAAATAAAAAAGGAAGTCCAATTTACTCATTACGATTAACAAACATTATGTCACAAGTGTTCTTATTCTCAACACTATCTGGAACCATTGCGGAAGCTTATACATTCGTTATTACAGTATCAACTTTAGCCTACCTCATTCCATATCTCGTTTCACCAATATTCCAGTTAAAACTGGTCGCAACTGGTGAAACTTATAAAAATGAGTTACGGGCAAGAATTATAGATGGTGTGGTCGCAGTTATTGCAATTTGCTATGCGTTATGGGTTATTAAAACAGGCGCGTCCGATATAAAAACATTCCTTCTCGGAATTGGTTTATTCGGGATTGGCTTTGCCTTCTATCCATTAATGAATCGTGATCAGAAAAAAAATAAAGAAAAGAAAAACGAGCAAGTTGCGTAACGCAATTTGCTCGTTTTTTACTTTATAAAACATATATAATAGAAAAAAGAGGTGAAAAACATGTCAATCGAATCACTATGGAGCTCTCGCTTTCAACAACATATTCAAAATGCCATCACATACTTTGCACGTATGATTAACGGTTTACTATATAGCTTCATCTTCGTCTCATGTGTAGGTGCATATTATTACGCTAAGTTTCTTAAAACGGATCCTTCTAAAGGAATATCTCTATTGCTTATTACAATCGTCTTAACAGCGATTATAACGAGATGCCCAATACGTACATTTATTCAAAAGCCCGATGCTGTCTATTTACTAGCACTAGAAGAGAAATTAACTTCTTATTTTAAAAAATCTCTTCTATATAATTACATCATTCAGCTCTTCCCATTATTATTTACGTTCCTTATTCTCGTACCACTTGCACTGCAATCATTACAATTAACCGTACCTTTTTTATATACAATCTTTATCGTTTTAATGATTTTAAAAGGCTGGAACATATACATACATTGGATGTGGCGTGATAGTTATGAAAAAAACATATGGTTTATCATTCGTATTGCTTGTAACGCCCTGATCATTTACATGCTATTTTATACTGCAAATGTAATTGTATTAGGTGGATTACTCTTACTTCTCGCTTTCTTACTTCTATATACGAAGAAACAGCCCACAAAGCGAATACCGTGGGAATACATAATTGAGCAAGAAGAAAAAATGGACATACGCTTTTATCAATTCGCTAGCATCTTTACCGATGTTCCGCAGCTAAAAAAACAAGTAAACGGCAGAAAATGGCTTACAAATTGGATCGAACCTTTACTACATAAAAAACGAGCTACTTTCTTCTATTTATACACACTTGCATTTTTACGTGGTAATGATTATTTCGGTATATATATTCGCTTGGGGGTAATCGGTGCTTTCATCCTATATTTCGTTCCGAATATATACGTAAAAGGTGCTACTGCTTACATCGTCCTATACATGATCTCTATGCAACTTCGTTCTCTGTGGAAATATTTTTCAGGAAATATTATTGTAGCATTATATCCGATTGCTACTGAAAAAAGAATGAATCAATTTCTCAGCTTAATTTTCACATTACTAAGTATTCAACTCATTGTATTTTCAAGTGTTATACTCATTGCTACAGTACAATTTTTACATAGCCTTATCATTATGGTTATCGGGTTACTCTGGATCAAATTTATTATTGTACCAAAAACGAAGAAACGAATTTCCGCATTTTAACGAAAAAGAGGCTGCACATCACAGCCTCTTTTCTCGTCCCAAAATTTCTAATCACTTTTCATAGGCAGTTCTCATATAGTGAAAATGACTATACAATTCCTATCCATAAGTTAAATAATGATTTTACACATATAAATAAAAAAGATAGGAGACCTATTATGAACAACAATCCGCCTGCAACGCCCCAAAACAACTCAGAAAAAAATAGCCGTGACATTAAATTGCAAACATTACGAGTCATCGGACTCATCGTCCTCATTAGTGGTTATATTCTCGTCGCTCTCTCAGAAGTGGGTGAACTGAAAACCTTATTAACAAGTCCGAATGCCAACCCTGACTTAGCTGAAGTTGATCCGTTTTAAAAATTATATAAAAAGCGAGTCCCAGTATATAACTGGCTCGCTTTTTATATAGTTTTATCCAATCTGAGAAACCTCCCTTTCATCCTCATACTTTTCTTTCCCTATCGCCTTCATAAATAATAAAATACTGCTCATACCAACAATAAAGTACAGAGCACTCATGCCCCAAGATGCAATAAATGAGCCTAGCATAACACCTAATGCACCATTCATTTTCGCAACTTGAAAGACCATTCCGTTAATCGCCATATAAGAGCCTCTTGCCTCATTCGGCACCATATCTGCCATAATAGATTGACGAACTGGCACATACATCATCTCTCCTACAGTTTGGAAAAGCCCTGCAATTAATAAAATCCATAAACTATTGCTCGTTCCGAGTATGGTAAATCCAATTGTATAAATGAATAAGCCTACATATAAAATCTTTAAATCGTTGAAGCTCTTCAACATTTTAATAAGAAGCGCTGTACATAACACAACTAAAATTGTATTCTCTGCCGATATCCAGCTGAGCATTCGAATACCTGTTAAATCGAATGTAAAACCATTCCCGAAGAAAAAGTGCACCGTTTCAAATTCCTTCTGTAAACGTATCCCTAAATAATTATTAATTTGAAACTCTAAAGATAATGTACATATACTTGCTGCACAAAAAATTAAAAACGTTCGGTCTTTCATCACGACTTTATAACTATCTGCCATATCTTTTAATACATTTTTCTTCTCCACTGTTTTTCGTGCTACATACACTTCTTCCATATATACAGCCATCACATATAAAGTAATGATTGCAACAACCGTTAATACGATAAACAATTGTAATCTATAGTTTTCAAATAGTAACCCGCCAAATATTGCTCCAATCGCAATTGACAAGTTAATAGCCCAGTAGTTAATGCTGTACATGATCTTTCGATTTTCAGGTGTACTCACATCGATTAACATCGCTTCGGTCGCTGGGTTCATAAGTCCAGATCCTAAGCTGTTCACTAGCATAAATAAAAATGTTAACCACGGTGAATCTACATAATCTGAGTTCGCAATTCCCATACAAGCAATGGAAACGACTTGTATACTTTGGCCGATAATCATTACTTTTTTACGACCGAGTCGATCTCCAATATATCCACCGTATAAACCAATTACTAATGAAGCTATTACATTAATTAGTAGTAAAGCACCAGCCATCGCACTACCTAACTTTATTGAAAAATAAATTGCCATAAACGGAAAAATCATCGTTGATACCGCTCGTGTTAAAAATGATGTTATAATTCTAATTTTTATATTTCGATGCATACTCCAGAATCCCATCGGTTCCCCCTCCTTATGCTTATTCATTTTACTTTGAAAAAGAGGAAGAAAAAGGTTAGAATATTCTAAAGAGTTTCCCCTTTTATCAAACATTAACGGGCAGTAAGACCCCCACCTCAAAATTCAGCGAAAGCAAAGAAGTTAGGCGGGGATCAACTGCCCGTAAAAGCCCGATTGGTGAAGGCTAATAATCAGTGGGGGATGCCCCACTGATTAAAGTTTCACTTTATTATAGAAGGAAGTGTACATATGAAAATTATGGACTATTACATTAGACTAAGGCTACATGCACAAGATCAACAACATATACGAAATAGCTTACAAGAATTAGCGGATGTTTTATATTGCAGTACGAAAAACGTAAAAATTTTATTAAAGAAAATGAGCGAGGAACAATTAATTCACTGGACTCCAGGACGTGGTCGCGGAAATAAAACGGAAATTTTATTTACACATAGTTTCCTAGAAGCAATTGAATCCTATACAGATGAACTGTTAGCGCAAGAAAAGTTAAAGGATGTTTTTCTTCTTTTAAAAGAACCTCTACCCCTTGCACTTCAAAAAAAGATAGAAAATAAACTACATCATCATTTTGGATACAAACCTTCAAATGATATGTACGACATATTGAAGATTCCTATATCAAGAAAGATATTCCCATTAGATCCGGCTTTTGTGGCTGTAACTACGGAGAGCCATCTTACGAGTCAAATTTTTGATACGTTAGTCGTTTATAATGATGTTACTGAAAAAATGGAACCACACATTGCACATACGTGGGAATTAAGTTCAGACGGGCTTACGTGGACCTTTTATTTACGAAAGGATATACATTTTCATAACGAAACAGTTTTAACTTCTAAAGATGTACAATTTTCATTTGAAAGACTAAAACAAGTTCAATCTCCTTTCGAATGGTTAACAGAAGAAATTGTTCAAATTGAAACACCATCACCACTGCAAATACGATTTCATTTAGCAAAACCTAACGTTTTTTTCTTACGTTATGTGAGTTCCATGCAACTCGCAATTTTACCGCATGATGCAGTTATTCAAAATCATCACTACATAGGTACTGGACCTTTTAAACTTACTCATTACTCTGAAGACAATATCGTACTCGAAGCGTTCACCCATTATTTTAAAGAGCGTGCGTTATTAGACCGTATTGAATTTTGGGGTATTCCTGATCATTTGCAAATAGATGCTGATTATGAACTACCAAATGAAGAGGAAAACGAAAGGCATGATATACAAATAGAAGAAATAGGTTGTATTTATGCTAGCTTCAACTTTACAAAACCTGGTCCTCATCACGACATTCACTTTCGAAAAGCTTGGAGAGAACTATATGACGTTGAAACGATACTTCGTAACATAGAGGGCAGACGAACAATTGCTGCATCAAGCTTTTTTCCTGAAAGAAGCCGCCAAGTTCCTAACAGGTCCTACTCTTTAGAAAAAGCGAAAGATTATTTAAAAAAGAGCACCTATAATGGCGAAACGATACATATTTATTTCTTCGCATTTAAAGATAGTGCAAATGATGCACATTTCCTAAAAGAACGCTGCGAACAATTAGGAGTACACGTAGAACTTCACCCATTTCTCGTTTCAGATTATATGGATCGTTCTATTGATAAACATGCGGATATTATTTTCATGGGGGAAGTATTTGCTACCGATCATGAAATTGCATTTTTAAATGTATTTAAAAATAAAAGTTGCTTCGTAAATCGATTCATGGACCCACACTATGCAAAACAAATTAATTGTTTACTTGATACCTTTTTATTAGAAGACAATAAAGAAAAACGGTATAAGCTCATGTATGAGATTGAAGAGTTTTTACAAGCTGAAAATATCATTTTATTTAACTATCACGTTTTAAAAAGAAAAACATACCCTTCTTCTTTAAAAAACGTAACAATTGATTCATTCGGTTGGGCGAATTTTGCGAAGTTATGGATACAGCCATCCACGTATTAAAATATGAGTTTTTATAAAAGGAGAAGAACCATGAAACGCAACCTAGAAAAAAGACTTTCCTATCTATACACAGGTGAGTTATTTTCAGTCATTACTTTTATTTTCACAAGTTACTTACTTAATTATGCTTATCCTACGTTACATTTATATTCCCTATTTTCTTTTTGGATCTCATTTCTTCTTTTAGAGTTTATCTTATTACAAGGAGCAATTTACTGGTACGTAAAGCGGAAACGACTAAAAAAAGAGAAAACATCTATTACACCTATTAGGATGATTCAATATTTAAAAGTACTTAAAAAGATAAATATAGCATTGATTGTCACGGGATTTATTACGTTTACTATTGATTTTGTAATTTGGTATCCCCACTTACCTTTAGGCGGGGTATCATTCACTCTATTTATTTATATTTTTGCATTACTTGAGTACATTAACTATTATCATACTCAACTTTCATACGATAACATCTCTGATATTAAACATTTAATCAAATCAAAAAAACTAAAACCGTCCTGTATGAGTAAAGATTTTCAACGTATTTCATGAAAGAGAAGGTACTACATCCTTAGTAGTACCTTCTTCACATACAGATACAAACTATTATTTAATTACTCTATCTAAGTGATCTCTCAAGTTCAATAAATATTGCTCAATATCCGGATTTTTCACCACATCATAACAAGCAAAACTCTTTAACGGACTCATGCCAAGAAACTTCTGCACACGATGTAAATGACTAAGTGCTGATTCTAAACTTTCTCCTTCAAAGAACTTCGTCTTATCTCCGAATGCTTTTTCAGGTGCGTTCCAAGTTGTAGAAAACATATACTGCTTCTCTTTTAATAAACCACCTGTTCCGTATTCATCTGCACCTTTAAAGAACAAACCGTATTCATACACTTCATCCATATATGTTTTAAATAATCCCGGTACACTAAACCAGTAAATAGGTGTTTGATAAATTACAACATCAGCCCATAAAAACTTTTCTTGCTCTTCCTTAATACTGTATCCATCTTGAATCGTTGTTGTTTTCACATGATGATTTTCACTTAGTAAACTTATCATGCAATCAGCTAGCGTTTTATTTAATCGACCTTCCTTTGAACCGTATTTTTCATGCCCATTTATAATGAATATATTTTTCATAACTTTTCTCTCCCTTATTTTACTCTTCAGCTATTAACCCAAGTTGTTGTTTCAGCGTAAGATTATCTTCTAAATGCCAATCTTCCGTTACCTTTCCGTCTTTCACATGCAAAATATCAATTGCAAAAAAATTGATTTTCTTATCATTATGAGTTCCTGTAAAAGAAAGACGAGCTGTTACTTTATCACCAACCACTAATAAATCTTCAATCTCGCAATGTATATTTGGAACGACTTTACGAAAGTTTTGCGCCGCAAGCTTTAATCCTTCAGTGCCTTGTGGTCGACCTTTCGGCAGTGTGTTATCGAAAAAATTTTCAGTAACCGTCTGCGGAATAAGCTCCTCTTTACCTGTATCCCAAAATGCATAAAAACGCTGAGCTGCATGCACGATTTCTGTCGCTTCCTTTTTACTTAATGAAGAATCAATTGTCATTGCTTTTGGCTTCGGCATTTCCTTTAATAACTGAATTTCAGTTTTTTGCTCACCACTACATGCTACAAGCACAATACAAATGACAAAAAAACTAAGAAACATAAACAACTTTTTCATACCCATGGAAATCACCTCCTCCTCATACAAACCCTTTGTATTTCGTATTGCTATTGTATATGCACTAACTTCCTTTATGGAAGTAGTGATATTTTTTTCATATAGTTACCAAAAAGATAGTTTTGTGATACGATAAGGCAAATTCATTCAAAAAAATTTTATGGAGGCTATTTCCATGAGCAATATAGATCCAGTTGTATTAACGAAAGGTTTACCTGGTATACCTTGTCCTATCGCTAAAACGCTTGACGTAATTAGTACAAAATGGACGTTTTTAATCATTCGTGACCTTCTTATCGAAGGAACTTTACGATTTAGTGATTTACAAAAATCAATGGACGGGATTAGTCCGAAAACTTTATCGCTTCGCCTAAAAGAATTGGAAACACAAGGGATTATAACGCGAAAAGTATACCCAGAAGTTCCGCCTCGCGTAGAGTACACGTTAACGGATAAAGGAAAGCAATTAGAGGGGATATTTATTGAATTAAAGCGGTTTGGATTAAGTTTATAAACGAAAAGCCCCTTACCATAAAAATAGTAAGAGGCTTTTCGTTATTCACTACATTACTTCGCAAAACTTTGAGCTAGCTGTTTCTCTCTCCACATAAATGTAATGCCGAGACCAACGATTAAAACAACACCTGAAAATGCATATGGATAATTAATGTTTATATCAAATAATATTCCGCCCATCGCTGGTCCTGCGATATTTCCTAAACTCGTATACGTTGAGTTCATACCAGCAACGAATCCTTGCTCTTTTCCAGCTGCTTTTGATAAAAACGTCGTTAAAGCTGGACGAAGTAAATCAAATGCTAAGAAAATAAAACAAGTAACGAGAAGTACAATCCAATAATTAAAGACTACAGTTGAGACGAATGCTAATACTGCACCTACAATTAAACATATTTGAATTAATACTTTCTCACCGAACATGTCAACCAATTTGCCAAACATAAATACTTGCACAACTACCCCAAAGATGGAGCTAATCGTAATAATTGCAGCAATATCTTTCGGTGTAAAACCAAATTTATGATCAGAAAACAAACTAAAAACAGTTTCATATGCTGATAAACCGAATGCGAGTACAAATACAATAATAAATGCGATTGCATACATTGGATTTAATGATTTCTTTAAATCCCCGATAAAGCTTGATTCTTTCGTATTAGCAGAAATCTCTGCAAGCTCTTCTTTCGTTAACGGCTCTTTCAAAATAAAGATGGAAATTACACATGCGACAAAAGCAATCACTGCTGCCACAAAGAACGGCACACGTATACCGTATTCTGCAATAAACCCGCCAATTCCAGGCCCTATAATAAATCCGGTACTAATAGCGGCTGAAAGATAGCCCATCGCCTTTGGACGTTCTTGAATAGAAGTAATATCAGCAACATATGCCGTAACACCCGGCATAATAAACGCAGCACTAATTCCGCCTAACACCCTCGCTGCATAAAGCATCCACACATCTGTACCTAATCCAAAAAGAAGCTCTGAAACACCAAAAATAAATAATCCAATGATTATCATTTTCTTCCTACCGTAAATGTCGACCCAACGACCCGTAATAGGTGAAGTAATAAGCTGCGCCATCGCAAACACTGCAACGAGATAACCCATCGTCTTTCCTGTTAAATTCATATCATTCATAAAGGACGGCATAACCGGAATGATTAATCCAATCCCTAAAAAAGCGATAAATATATTACTCAAAAGAATGATCAATACCATCTTTTGTTCTTTTATCGGTTTCTTCAATTTTTAACACCTCTTCCCGTAGTTCCTCTCAAAAATAATGCCCAAGAAGCTTTTTCTTTATCCTGCTATTTGTGGGCTCATACTGAGTAAAGATGTCCCCACTCATTAGAATTTCACTCTATCCTTCCACACATACATAAACACAGGGTGAATGACTATCATTCAGTTTCCCGCAGAAATGAACCTACCTTTTCAGACAGGTTCATCTTACTACTTCTTTATATGTAGTGCATGTGTTAAAAAATCTAGTACTTCTGCCTTTTGTAGCTCGACTTGCTCATCATCTTTATGATCATATAAATAAACTTGTTCCGCTGCTGATTCAACAAGAGCGATAAATAACTTCGCTGTTCGCTCTGCGTGAACCGAATCACGAATTTCACCTGATTCTTTTGCCTCACTTAAAAAGTCACTTAGCCATATATAAAGAGGCTCATACACAGCTTCCCATTCTTTTATATGTTCAGTAGATGCAAGACCCGCATACATTAAAGCTTGTATTTCACGATATTCAGCTATAAAGTTAAACACTGCATCTATTACTTGCTCAACCTTACTTGAAAAAGGTGAATCGTTCTGTACTTTTTCTTTCACTGCAAGTATCATCTTCTCAACCATCACTTCTGCTATTGCAGGCATAACAGATAACTTAGAAGGAAAATATAAATAGAACGTTCCTTGCGCAATGCCAGCCAATTTCACGATATCAGAAATCTTCGTTTTTTCAACGCCCTTTTCCTGAAATACTTCAATAGCTGCATAGACAATTTTTTCTTTTTTATTCATCATCTAAACCCTTTCACACGCGTATTGAATGACTGTCACTCATTTTATAAAATAACTAGCTGTACTGTCAATTATAGTGCACTTTTCATAATAAAAATCTCCCAACAAATCGTTAGGAGATTCAACTTTAATATCATTTTCTTATGAAAGAGCCTTTAATCCCGTAACTCCACATACGATAAGAGCTACACTAATCAAACGTGCCTTACTTTTCGATTCACCAAACAGAAACATATTTAATAAAACTGCGCCTGCTGTTCCAATGCCAATCCAAACCGCATAAGCCACACTTACTTGTAAGAACAAGAAAGATGTGTATAAAAATGCGAAGGAAGTTGCAAATCCACCTATATAAATCGCTCCATTTGCTAACTTCTTATCTTTACTATACATTTTAAGGCCTATCACACCGACTATTTCACTAATTGCAGCACAAAATACGAAAATCCAACCCATTTTTAAGCAGCTCCTTCCATAGTTTCTTCCGCGGTTTCTTCTTTATTATCAGCCAATTTTAAACCGATAACGCCCGCTACGACCATCACGATAAAGAATAGTTTTCCTACACTGAAACTGCCGCCGAAAAGGAATACATCCATTAAGAAAGTACCTACCGTACCAGCTCCGGCAAACACAGCATATACAGTCCCTGTTGCAAGATGTTCGCACGCTTTCGATAGGAAGTAAAAATCAACAGCGATAACTCCTACAATAATGACCCAATGCCACCAAGTATGAGCTGTATTAAAACCAAACACCCAAAAGACTTCAAAAATACATGTTAATATGACATATAACCAAGCTTTATTTTTCATATCTCTCACCTTCTATTATTCACTGACTGACCGTCAGTCATTTTTAATTTAAAAAATATAATCTCACTCTAACTACTATTTAAAAAACCAATATCATCCTCATTTATCCTTATATTTGCTCCGTTATTAAGTTAACTACATATAAAAGTTGCTTATCTACACCCTTCCACAGAAGAAATGACTGAATGTCATTCATAAACATTCTACATGACCAATTGATAAAGTGTCAACACCCGGATTCTATTAACCAAAAATATTTTAAATTTCTTAAATCCACATGAATATTTCTTAATAATCTGTGAATAATGGTAGTAACATAATATTTTCTCCATTCCCCCCTTGGAGATCCCTTTGAATCGAGCAGTTGCTTTTAGCTAACTGCTCTTTTTTAATTTATCGGTACATTATAATAAAATACTCATAGATAAATTCCAAAACAAAGACCTGTACTCCCTTTTCAACATGCAACAAAGAACGAAATATTTTGTACGCTATTTACTTTTCAACGAGTCTTTGTATGCAATAATTTTATTTTCGAGCATCTTCTCTGTAATTTCTAAGTTTTCTCTTTGAGTTCGAATAGATTTTTTATGATTTTCTAACAGTTGTAAACGAGCTTCGGTTGTATGCTCCCCTTCTAAATATAATCTAGCATATTCTCTTATTTTCGCTATCGGCATTTGTGTTTGTTTTAATTTCATTACAAACTGCAACCACTTTATATGTGACTCTTCATACAATCTATTCCCATTTGCATCGCGATTTGCAATTAATATGTTCTCCTTTTCATAATAACGTAATGTATGTGTGCTCACTCCTAATAATTTAGCTACCTCGCTAATTGTGTACATAACCATTCTCCCTCCGCACGCCATTTACTCTCATATATTTTACTGCCTTATCCAAATTATAAAAAACATTTGACTTAGAGTATACTCTAACAAATACAATCTAACCATGATAAATTAATTTGAATTTAGGAGGCTTTTATATGAAATATACTGTTATTACTGGTGCTAGTTCAGGAATTGGCTATGAATCTGCTTTAGCCTTTGCATCTCGCGGAAAAAATTTAATACTTGTAGCTCGAAGACAAGAAGAATTAGACGGATTAAAATTAAAAATTAACGAAATGCATCCAGAGTTGGATGTTGTCATTCGAAGAACTGATTTATCCGTCACTGAAAATGTTTATAAACTTTATGAAAGCCTACAAACTTTTCAAATTGAAACGTGGATTAACAACGCAGGTTTTGGTAATTTCGCCTCAATTGCTGAACAAAATTTAAACAAGATAGAAACGATGTTGCATGTAAATATAGAAGCACTAACAATACTATCTTCCCTTTTCGTTCGAGATTATTCAATGACCGAAGGAACACAGCTTATTAACGTTTCATCAGGCGGTGGATACACGATTGTTGCCAATGCTGTTACGTATTGCGCTACGAAATTTTATGTAAGTGCATTTACAGAAGGACTATCTCACGAACTGAAAGAACAAGGTGCAAAATTACAAGCAAAAGTTTTAGCTCCTGGTGCAACTGAAACAGAATTTGCGAAACGTTCATTTAATATTGATGAGTTCCAATATGATGGTGTTGTACCGAAATTCCACACGGCAAAACAAATGGCACAATTTATGCTCGACCTTTATGATAGCGATAAAGTTGTAGGGCTGGTCGATGGTTCTACTTATAACTATGAGCTTAAAAATCCCATTTTTAATTTTGCAATGAGACAAACGAATTCAAATTCTTAACAACATCTCATTTCTGATCAAAATATAGATACCCACTATTTCTTAAATAATAGTGGGCCTTTTTTCTCTCTAAAAATTTCACCCCACATACCGTATCATCGCCACCTCATCACAATAATCAACTTTTGGACAATGTCTACAATCAATCCACACTTTTTCTGGCAATGCTTCTCTATTCATAAAATCAAACCCGCACTTTTGAAAAAATTCTGTTTCATATGTTAAAGAAATTACCCCGTTCACTTTTATCTTCGCCGCCTCATTCATTACATGATTCACTAACTTACGCCCTATCCCTTTTCCTGCATATGTATGCGAAACTACTAACGATCGTACTTCTGCGAGATCCTCTCCTAACACATGCAAACCAGCAACTCCAACGACTTCCTCCCCTTCTTTCATAACATATAAACATTGTAAATATTGATAGAGAGACAAAAGAGAACGCGGCAAAACAACTCCTTCTTTTGCATACATTTCAATGAGATTATAAATTTCTTTCACATCACTTGTAACCGCATTAAAGATTTTCATATTATATCCCCTTGCCCCCAGTGTTAATATTTATAACATTATATGAATTTTAATTCATAATTTCATATAATAATACATCTCTCTTTTCTCTCCGTCAATTACTTTTCTGAATTTTATCCCGCATTAACGGGCAGTAAGACTCCCACCTCAAAATTCGGCTGAAGCAAAGAAGATAGGTGGGAGTCGGGCTACCCCTAAACGCCCGATTGGTGAAGGCTAATAATCAGTGGTGGATGAACAAAACCCCCACTGATTAAAGTTTCACTTTACACAAACAAAAAACCAAGCAACTTAATCGATGCTCGGTTCCTCATTTCGTATCGGTAATACCGTTGAATATTTAATTTCACGAAGTGCTAAACTCGTCTGTATACGTGTAATACCAAGCTTATTCAGCTTTCTAATAAAATGCTCCAGTTCTTTACGATCACGATTCGCAACTTTTAATAAATAATCATACTCTCCTGTTAAACAGTGACATTCTAACACTTCAGGCATAGATTCTAATTCTCGTTCTAACACTTCCAGCTTTTCATACTGATGAATATTCGTACTCATAAAAATGAAACATAATAAATCAAATCCAAGCTTTTCTTGATTTAAAATTGCTACTTGCTTATCAATAAAACCTTCCCCATCTAACCTTTTTATTCGTGCATGCATCGCAGCTGGAGATAAATTAACACGGCGTGCAAGCTCTGCATTACTTACTTGTGATTCTTTCTGCAATATATCTAAAATTTTCACATCCAAATCATCAAGCACTTTAATAACAGATGACTCCATCAAAATTCCCCCTTTTTTCTTACCGACGATTATTCGAAGAAACATCTCATAACTTATATAAAACTGAATGTTTTTCTGCAAATAAGATTTCTAACGAAACATTTTATCGAGTTTTCACCATTATACAAAAGAATATATTAGATAATAAAGAAAAATGCTAAAATTATTTACAGTTCATTCTTATTTCAACAAAGGGGTTTTTAGCATGCCTTATTTTTATGTCTTTTTACTATTATTAACAAGCTTATTATGGGGAGGAAATTTCGTCGTTGGGAAATCACTCGTCGATCATGCATCTCCGATGACACTGACAAGTTTAAGATGGCTAATTGCGATCATTTGTTTATTACCAATGGTATGGTTTAAAGAGAAGAAAATCATTCCACCACGCTCTGCAATACTTCCGTTAATACTTATGGGAATTTCAGGAGTCGTTCTTTTTAACATTTTTCAATTTTTAGCACTAGAAAAAACATCCGCAACGAATGTAGGTCTTATTTCTACATTGAACGCTATTTCAATTGCATTATTTTCTGTGCTATTTCTAAAAGAAAAAGTAAATACACTTCAAATTCTTTCTATGATTCTTTCATTTTTCGGGGTTATGCTCGTCCTTTTAAAAGGAAATTTCGCTCTTTTATTTTCACTACATTTTAATAGCGGAGATTTATGGATGATGGCGGCAGTATGTATTTGGGGTATTTATTCTGTTTGTAGTAAATGGGCGACAAAAATAGTTACACCGCTAATGGCGACGTTATATTCTGGTATTTTCGGCGTCATTTTATTGCTTCCATTTAACATAGGCAACTTCACTGTTTCCAATATTAATTCTTCCTTCATAACATCACTTTTATATACAGGACTCATTTCAACAGTACTTTGTATGGTGTTTTGGAATATTGGTGTACAGAAATTAGGCGCTACTACATCGGGGATTTTTCTAAATTTCAATCCAATTTTCACAGCTATTTTAGCATTCCTTTTCCTTGGAGAAGAATTAACATGGATTCAAATTTTCGGTACAATCATCGTCGTGACAGGGTGTTATTTATTTTCTCATTTCAAAACCGTTGCTGTTCAGCCAACTAGAGCTTTAATGCGAAAACATTCTTAATCAAAAACATCGCCACCAAAGTGGCGATGTTTTTATTTACCTTTCATTTCTTTCACATACTGCTTTTCTTCTTCTGGCGATAAACGTTCTGTTGCCTTTCCGGTATCACCACCTTGAATTTCCCACAAAAAGTTATGATCCTCAACCGTTTGTGAAAAGTCTCCTTTCTCCCAACGCTCCAAAGTAGAAAGTAGCTTTGCTTTATATTTAAAATTTGTACTGCTTTCTACTGCGTTCTTCTCACTACGAATTTCCTTATTTGTCATTTCGATAAATCCCCATTTATCAGATGATTTCACTTTTTGATGTACCATCCTATGCATTGTAGAAATAATTTCATCTTCACTAAATTGTGGCTTCTCTTCCGCAACTTTCTTGTCCTGTTGGCTCATCACTTTTTGTGTTTTAAGACTCTTCTCCTCTTCCTCTATATAATTAAGAAGTTTAGTAACACCGAATACAGCTCCTATCGCAATTACAATCATTGTAATTGCCCCTATTATCCATTTTTTCATATTATGTACTCCCCATTCCCCCTAATAATTACATAAACAAATGGAATCGCCTGCACATAGTCGATTCCATTTGTTTCCTTATTTCATTTTAAGCCTTCATCGCTTCTCGTACAATGTAACTGTCCACATATTGCTTAAATTTCACGATTTTTCCATTTTCAAGCTGCCATACATGAACAAATTCCGCCTCAAATGATTTTCCCGTCTCTTTATAAACTCCTGAATAAACACCTTCAGCAATAATCACATCTTTTCCGTTTACTTCATGGTACGTCTTTACACTCGCTTTATAATCATCCCATTCCGATCCTAAACGACTAAATACATTTTCCATTATAGCTTCTGTACCTATATACGTTCCGCCGTACGGAAAACCTTCTGCCTCTGTCCATTCCACTTTTTCAGAAAATGCTTCTGCTAAATGTTTTGCATTCGAAGAAGCTGATCCTTCATACGTGCTTTGAATAATTTCTAAATTTGTTTTTTGCTTCATTATTTTTTCGCCCCAAACGCGTTTGCCGCTAAAATAAGTCCAATTTCTAACGCTTTAACGCGCGGGAATCGTTCCTTTATTGCCGTTTGAATTTCTTCACTTGAAGGATTTCCTGCAAGAACTTCATCAAATGCAACTAAATATTTACGAGTATGTTTAATCGCGTCTGCTGTATTTGGTACGTCATAATCACGATGACCCGCTACAACAATTTCAGGATGAAGATTTTCAAGTTCACTTAATGTTTCTAACCATTTATGACGAGCTTCAGCATCTGTTTCTAACGTCCATACGAAAGTATTGTTATAAACGATATCGCCTGTAACAACGGCTTTTAATGATGGAATCCATACATAACTATTATTCGGTGTATCACCTTGCAAACCACCTTTAATGATTAAATCATTTCCCTCTAAAATCAATTTCTCTTCTGTTAATTCATCTGGAACAATTGGTTGATGAGGAACATTATGCCCAATAGATGGTTTCCACTGTTCCACTTTCTTCTCAAATGTATTACGAATATCTTCAACAGTATTCCGTAACGCAACAATCTTCGCTTCTGGAAATGCTTCATGTAATACATTTAATCCAAAATAGTGATCTGGATGGAAATGAGTCACATAAATATGAGTTAAATTCTTTCCTGTTTCAATAATTTGAGCTGCTAAACGGTGCGCATCACTTAATAAAAATTGTGCATCGATAAGAATTGCATCTTTTTCTCCGTATACAATTGTGGATGTAACTTGAAATGCTTGCTCAGATCCTGTAAAAACCTCTAAATGTAATTTTGACATGTTATTTCCTCCACTTTTTATTTACTCTTTTATATTCCTTTATTCTTTAAGCTTTATTCTAGTTGTAACTAAACTAGTTACAACTAGAATAAAAAAATATACGAATCATTTTATTACTAATCGACTTGTTGTAATCATTATAGTTACACCAAGTCGTCAAGTCAACACTTAAAAAATGAAATTTACTTCGTTTTCATTACTTTCTCTTTTAAAAAACGATCTACATATCCTTCTGCTTTTACAACGAATAAATACGCACCCATTGATAATAATGCAAGATCTAATTCATATCCCGGATTCTTTCCATCTCCTAATAAGCCTGCTGCTCCATTTACCTTTACGATAGCTCCAGCCAAAATAAGAGCGAATAACAATCCTACATACCTCACGCCTAAACCGATAATCAATAATATACCACCAACTAATTCAACTGTTGCTACGCCGTATGCAAGACCACCTGGTAAACCGATGCTTGTAAACCATCCTGCTACGTTATCTATACCTGATTGAAACTTTGCTAAACCGTGTGCAAAAAAAGTAACTCCTAATACGATACGAATAATTAAATTCCCAATATATTGATTCATTCTGAACTCTCCTTTTTTGTTTTGTTATGGTGAACATTTATTCACAAGACAAAACAATACGGTATTTCTTTTCATTCGTCAAATACTTTTTTAAAGAAACCCAAAAACATTATCCTTTTTGCAGATAATGTTTTTTATAAAATAGTGCTAATTCAAGCTTTCGCTCTATTACTTAGAAAAAAGTTGAAAATTTTTCCCAGCACCTATATAAGACAATAAAGACACATCTTCTTCCATCACCATTCCAACAACATTCACTTTCCTATCTTCAGGTAAATCATTTATAACTATTTGCATTTCACCAGCATATCTACCGTACAATTCATTATCAATTGTAATACTGCCTCGTTTTCTTGAAATTGTATTTATCGGTTGTAATGCAACTTTATTTTCTTCTCTTGATTCTACAGAGCGAATTACGTCACGAGCCGGATCAAGCCGGTTCGTATGCACTCGTTCTATCAGTTGCACTGTGTCGCTATCATTTATAAACGATTGATACCGCACCGGAATAATCCCACCACTCGCACTTGCTATTTCTTGTACACTTTCTAAACTCCCGCTTATATCGCCAATTAAAACTTTATCAACAGCACAATCTTGCACAAGTTCTAAATATGCTTGAAGCGGGCGCATACTGCGGTGCTTTTCTAAAGTTGGTAAGCCCTCATATAACGGACCGCGTTTTTCACCATCTCCCGGAATAAACGCCATCGTTTTTATTCCGCACTCATGTAAATATTTATTTTGTTTTTGCAAAAACGACTTTGCTAGTCCTGTTTCTGGACGTGGATAAAAATTATGCCACGCTTCTACTCGATCTACTCGTATATTTTCCGCAAGTAACTCTTTCCAAAATGATTCTGTAATCGTACTCGCGTTTAACGCTACCTTCATCCTACGCGATACACTCGCAATTTCTTTTGACATAATTCCGTAATCCATTCGTAAACCAGTAATGCCCCACTCTAATAATTCTTCCACATTTTCATACGTTATGCCTAAATGGTTTAACGATTTTGGAGAGACATCGACCATTAATTCCATTTCATTTTCGAGAGCTTGTTTCCCAAGTATTTGAATTAACTCCTTATACGTATTCGGATCATCTTCTGGAATGTGAAGAGATGTAAAAACAGATGAAAATCCGTTTTCTTTTGCTAGTTTTAACCATGCTTCTTGTTTCTCTACTCGCTCTTTTGAAAGATAAATTGAAACTCCTATCATATAAATCTCTCCTTCTATTAATATAAAAAAAAGAGAAAGGAATCCCTTTCTCTATATGTTTTCTGCCATTTCTTCTTTAAAGCCGAAGAAGTACGTAAAGATGAATCCGAAAATATATGCCACTACTAATCCAAGGAAATATAATAAATATTTATTATCAGCAATTAACGGAATTAATGATAATCCTGATACACCTATTCCGAGTGAAGCCGTTTTCATAACAGCTTGGAATGCACCACCGACAGCCGCTCCTAAACAAGCAGTAATAAACGGTTTCCCAAGTGGCAATGTAACCCCGTATAATAGCGGTTCGCCAATTCCTAAAAATCCTACTGGTAATCCACCTTTAATCACATTACGAAGGCGTTTATTTTTTGTTTTCACATAAATCGCAATTGCTGCTCCTACTTGCCCAGCGCCAGCCATTGCTAATACTGGTAATAAAGGCGTTACGTGCGTTTGATTAATAAATTCCATATGAATCGGTGTTAAACCGTGATGTAATCCGACCATTACGAGAGGTAAAAATGTTCCGGCAAGCACAGCTCCAGCAAATGCTCCGCCAACATTTAAAATTGCATTAATACCGCTTGTAATACCATCAGATAAGAAGCCTGCTACTGGCTGAATCGCTAACATCGTTACTATACTTACAGCTAATACAGTAATGAGTGGTGTCACAATAATATCAACTGCATTTGGCACAGCTTTTCGCACTCGTCTCTCAACTACAACCATAAGCCATGCTGCAAAAATAACTGCAAATAATCCGCCCCGTCCGGGTACGAGCGCTTCACCAAATAATTTTACATTCGCCATCGCTGGGTTGAAAATTAAAATACCTGCAATTGCCCCAAGAACTGGTGTCCCGCCAAATTCTTTCGCTGTATTCCAACCGACTAAAATTCCTAAGAATGTAAAGATACCGCCGCCAATAAGTAGTAGCATTTGTAGCCACGTTGCATTCGGGTCAGCACCTGCGTTTTTCGCAAAGTTAGCAACCCCATTTATAATTCCTGACGCAACAAGTCCCGGAATTAGCGGAATGAAAATACTTCCTATTTTTCTTAAAAAGTTTTTCACTGGTGTATTATTTTTCTTCTTAATCTCTGACTTCATCTCTTGCCCAAGATCTTCAAGGTGGTGATCTGCCACCTCACCAATTCGCAGTCCCGTTAAATCTTCCATCTCAGCTGCTACTTTATTTACTGTCCCTGGCCCAACAACAACTTGAAGTGTTTCATCTTCAATCACTCCCATAACACCTTCAACCTTTTTTAAAAGGTCCATGTTCACTTTACTTTCATCATGAAGCGTTAATCGTAACCTCGTCATACAATGAGCAATGCCACGAATATTTTTTACTCCCCCAAGCTGCTCTGAAATTTCTTTGGCCATTCTCTCTTCTTTCTTCATAATAGAATCCCCCTCCCCAAAGTTTAAAGTGCTTTCTTCACAAATCCTTTCGCACCTTTTAATTTTTCTAGTGCTTCCCCATATTCACACTGTAGTAATATCATAACGATTGCAGCTTTCACATTTCGATCTGCTTTCTCATAACACTCTGTAGCTACTTCATAACTAGCGCCTGTCGCTTCAACAATAATTCGTTTTGAGCGTTCTACCAATTTTTCATTTGTAGATTGAACATCTACCATTAAGTTTTTATATACTTTCCCTACACCAATCATAGACGCTGTAGAAATCATATTGAGTACTAACTTTTGCGCTGTGCCAGCCTTCAACCGTGTTGAGCCTGTTAATATTTCTGCGCCTGTTTCCACTTCCACATTTAGTTTTGCATATTTACTTATTTCAGCATTTTTATTACAGGAAATACTAGCTGTACTTGCTCCCACGCTACTTGCATATTTCAATCCGCCAATTACATAGGGTGTTCTACCACTTGCTGCAATTCCAATAACCGTATCTTTCTCGTTTAATCCAATACTTTTTAAATCTTCTTTTGCTAACTCTTCACGATCTTCGGCACCTTCCACCGCCTTAGTAAACGCTTTCAATCCACCTGCTATAAATCCTTGAACCATGTTATCATCTGTTCCAAATGTCGGGGGACATTCTACTGCGTCTAAAATGCCTAAACGGCCACTCGTACCAGCCCCAATATAAATTAAACGGCCTTCTTCTTCAAAAGACTTAGTAACAATTTGTACAACCTTTTCAATTTCTTCTATTTCATTTTCAACTGCTAACGCAACAGTTCGATCTTCTTCATTCATACTTTGTAACACTTCTTTTATACTCATCTCATCTAGATTCATCGTTTTCTCATTACGGTGTTCTGTCGATAAATTCTCTAACATATTGCCACCCTCTTCGAAATTATATTTCACACTTTTATTATAACTTTAAGAAACTAAAAATCAATAACTCTTTCTTATTTTATGAAATAAAATTTCACAACATGACATATTTGTGTCAAAGATAATAAAAAAGATGAGTCTCCCCATCTTTTCTTCTACTTCAATTTCCGTAACCGTAATGCTTCTTCTCTCGTCTCCATAAATTGATCTAATACTTTATTACCAATTCGATTGAAAGTAATCACATATAAAGCATCAATCATATTCAGTTGCGTCATTCTCGAAGCAATACTCGCAATGCGATGGTCTTGCTCTACATCTGGCATACAAAGGCGAATGTCTGCCGCTTTATATAACGGAGATGATTGGTCTAGCTTCGTAATCGCAATAACTGTAGCCCCTCGCTTCTTCGCATATTGCGCCATTTCGAGCACATCTTTCGTCCGCCCAGAAGTTGAAATCGCCACAAATATATCTCCCTCTTTTAAATTCGTGACGAGTGGCAACATCATATGAAAATCAGATAGCATCATCGCTGTAAATCCGAGCCTTGTAAATTTATAAGCCCCGTCCATCGCCGGAGTAGCCGATCCGCCTACTCCGTAAAATATAATTTTATCCGCATTTACAATACGATCTGCAGCTTTCTCAAGTTCCTTTTTATCTATCGCAGTAACGCTCGCCTCAATTGCAGCTTTATTCACATATGTAACTTTATTAAACAAGTCGTACGGTCCATCTTCCGTATTCATCACTGAAAAATCATTAATATTATAATCAGCAATCGTTAATTCACGAACGAGCGCGATTTTAAATGATTTAAAGCTCCCAATCCCAATCGACTTACAAAAGCGAACAACACTTGCCTCACTTGCGCCTGCATTCGTTGACACTTCTTTCGTCGTTAAGTTCGGAACAATTTCTGCATTCTCCATTATGTACATGGCAACCTTCTTTTCGGCTGGTGAAAATTGATCCATATTACTTTCAATTTTAAATAGTAATGTTGAAGCTTTCACTATTTAACCTCCACTTCTTATGGTTGCGTATATTCTCTAATATCATTTGTATCATATAGATAAAAACCATCATTGCCAGGTGGATGGTGAACAATTACAGTTCGATCCCCTTTTTTATATGACGTTATTTCACCTTCAGATCGCTGTTTTTCCCATCCATGTATCCAAATTGCAAAGTCAGGTACAAAAGCAGTGTACTTATAGTCTTTCGGATTTTCGTCTTCTACATAGGAAGAAAAAATAGAAACTGGAAAATTTTCCACTTTTGACTCTTTCCATGCAGTAAATGGTATACATAGTGCAATAAGTATGATTACACCTATAACTTTCCCCTTTGTAATCTTCACACTTCCCTCTCCTTGTCATATCACATACATAGATTTTATCATAATTACAATCCATTCATGCTACATGACCACTGCATTTTGCAATAAAAAAAAAGCTTACCTACATCAGATAAGCCCTTCCTCTCTATACAAAATACTTCTTCAAAAGCGGCGGCGTAATAATTGTCGTCAATATAACAACAATGACAATCGCTGTGAAATTTTCTTTCGCTAACAAATTCGCCGCAAGTCCATTTGCTGCGATGATAAGCGCCACTTCTCCGCGCGAAACCATTCCCGCACCGATACTAATAGAAGATTGAAGGTTGAATCCTGTCAGTCTTGCGCCTAAACCTGATCCGATTAACTTTGTGAATATCGCAATAAGAGTCATGATGATAATGAACCAAAGCTGGCTTCCGATACCTTGAAATGTAATTTCCATTCCGATACTTACGAAGAACACTGGAACAAATATTGCATAAGCAATTGGTTCAATTTTATGTTCCACTTCATGCTTATACTCTGTTTGAGAAATGGCAATTCCAGCTGCGAATGCTCCAATAATACCTGCAATCCCCATCATTTCACTGTAATACGAAAAAGAGAAACAAATAATAAGAGCTGCACTAATTAATGCTTCTGTTACGCGAAGTGGTACGAGCATTTTCATAATCCACGGAACAACTTTCCAAGCGATGAAAACAATACTTACAAAAAAGATGATTTTCTTTGCAATGACAAGCGTTACATTTACATCTTGTGTGCCTAAAAAACTCATGACAAACGCTAATAAAATAACGACAATTACATCATCAAATACAGCTGCACCTAAAATCGTCGTACTTTCTCTCGTATTCATTTTCCCTAAATCTCTTAGCGTTTGAACAGAAATACTAACCGATGTGGCACAAAGTAATAACCCTAAAAAGATCGCATGCGACTGTAACATTCCAAAAGCAAGCCCCGCTAAATACCCACCAAGGAATGGGAAAATAATTCCTCCCATCGCTACTGCGAATGCAGATTTTAAATTCCGATTCAACTCTTCTAAATCTGTTTCAAGTCCCGCCATAAACATAAGTAGCAAAACACCAATTTCGCTAAGCTCATCAATAAGTTCTGAACTATTAATAATACCTAGCAAAGCCGGACCGATAATAATACCAACGATTAATTTACCGAGTACAGAAGGCTGGCCAAGTCTAACGCTAATATCACCAGCTAATTTCGTACAAAGTAAAATGACGACAAGTTCAAAATAAAATAACATAACATCTTCTCCTACTATAATAAAGTAAAACTTTAATCAGTGGATTATTCTTCATCTCTACTGATTGTTAACCTGCATCTATTTCTGCACATAGTTTCTCCTTACAACCGGCTTTTTATTTGTTAAAATTTTATTTGACAAAATATTCTGAATTATAATAAGATTAACCCAGAAATTTTAAAAAACTACATACCATAACTGTATTTTCATTCACTTACATACTCTTTTCCAATGGGCTCGTACTATATTCGCAGTTATGGAAATGAAAACTAAAGGAGGAGAGTTCAAAGTGAAGTCATTATTACGAAAAAAAGCACTTAGTACTGAATCACCAAGACAGCTAGATCGAACATTAACGGCACTTGATTTAACGTTTTTAGGAATCGGCGCCGTAATTGGGACAGGGATTTTTGTATTAACAGGTATCGTAGCGGCAAAACATTCTGGCCCTGGTATTATGCTATCATTCCTTATTGCTGCATTTACTTGTGCTTGTGTAGCCTTTTGTTATGCCGAATTTGCTTCTTCTATTCCTGTCTCAGGAAGTGTGTATACTTACGCATACATGACAGTCGGGGAAGTCGTCGCCTTTATCGTTGGTTGGTGTTTAATGCTCGAATATTTACTCGCTGTTGCAGCGGTAGCTGTTGGCTGGTCTGGATACTTACAATCATTGCTTCAAGGGTTCAATATACACCTTCCCACCATTATTTCCTCGGCCCCTGGTACAGGAAAAGGTGGTCTCATTGATTTACCAGCTGTTTGTATTTTACTTCTCATTACTGGGCTTTTAAGTTTTGGTATACGCGAAAGCGCACGCATTAATAATGTTATGGTCCTTATCAAATTAGCAGTTATTATCGCCTTTATCGTAGCAGGCGCAAAATATGTAAAGCCTGAAAATTGGACACCGTTCATTCCATTCGGGTACGACGGTATTATTACCGGAGCTGCGACTGTCTTCTTCGCCTTTTTAGGTTTTGATGCAATCGCAACCGCGGCAGAAGAAACGAAAAAACCGCAGCGTGATTTACCAATTGGCATTATAGGTTCCCTTCTTATTTGTACAGTTTTATACATGATCGTATCTTTCGTTTTAACAGGCATGGTTCCTTATACGCAATTAGACGTTTCTGATCCAGTTGCATTTGCACTACATTTCGTTGGTGAAGATACTATTGCGGGGCTACTTGCAGTTGGTGCGATGACAGGAATGACAACCGTTCTTTTAGTCGTTATGTATGGACAAGTTCGTGTTTCTTATGCAATGAGCCGAGACGGCTTACTCCCAAAAGCTTTATCACGCGTAAATAAAAAAGTAAAAATCCCTTTATTAAACACATGGATTACTGGAGTATTTGCAGCTTTATTAGCAGGACTTTTAGACCTACATTTATTAGCGAATTTAGTAAACATCGGTACGTTAACAGCCTTCACATTCGTTTGCTTTGCTGTACTTATTTTACGGAAAACTCATCCTGATTTAAAACGAGGCTTCCGCACACCACTCGTACCTGTACTACCGGTTGTCGCTATTCTTTGTTGTTTATATTTAATGACTAATTTGTCCAAAACGACATGGATCAGCTTTTCATTTTGGCTTATAGTCGGTTTATGCGTATACTTCTTCTACTCTAGAAAACATAGTCATTTAGCTACTAAAAAAACAAATGATGAGAAAAAAGAAGTATAAAAAAATAGCTCGCCTATAATAAAGGCGAGCTATTTTCATTAACGATTGTAAAACGAAAAATATACCGATCAACTTTTGTATACTTATCCCGCTATTTGCCGGGCAGTAAGACTCCCACTGATTAAAGTTTCACTTTATTCTCCCTTACTTCGTCTCTTTCTTTTTCTTTCTCCACGCGTTTACACTATCAAAGAAAAAGTTAATAAATAGCGTTCCTAATCCCGCTAATAAAAATGTCATTAAAAATAGAATCCATATACTTTTATCTTTTAATAAATAATATCCTACAAGGAGCACAACGGCGATCCATACATATTCAAGAATTCTTTTTAGCTTTTTCTCTTCCAAATTATTCGCTCCCTTTTTCTATACTACTTTTAGTATAACAAAAAAAAAGCCTATCATGATAAGCTTCTTTTTCTTACACCTTATTTGTTGATGCTTTTTTCAACAAGTGAAATAGCGTGCTCTAGCGTACGATTCATTGATTCCACATACTCATCTTTTACATTTTTATCTTTTAACACAGCTTCCGCAACTGTGATTTTTTGACTTAATGATTTAACAGAACCGTCTGTTACATTTCCATCTTGCGCTTTCTTTACTAAAGCTTTTGCAGATTCAATATTCACTTGTAATTTTTCTTTCGGTGTTTTTGGCTGTTCTTCTGCTACCTTTGATTGTACAAATGTTTGGTTTGCTGTTTTTAATTCATTATACGTTTGAACAATTTGTTCTCCTGTACTTGCTATATTCTCAAACACTTTCTTTGCATTGTCATAACTTCTTTGTAATTCGTTAAAAGCTGCTTGTGAATACTGACCTGGTTTTTCACCAAATTCATAAGTACCTGCCAATACTTCTTTCACTTTCGCAATCTCTTCATATAACGCATTTACTTGCTCTAATTTTGTACGATTAGAAAACTCGTTATATGCTGCTAATACTTCTGAAGAGCTCAACGCTTTACTATATAATTTTGCAAGCGCAATTTGTCCATTTAACGGAATACCACCATTTCCGTTACTATCTGGGTCTGCACCAAGTGCAAATGGCACGTTCGGGTGATATACTTTCCCTTGAGCTGGTTGACTATTTACTTTTTTACCATCTACATAAATTGCTACTTCACTACCGTTATACGTTCCTGTTAAATGATACGTTTTGTTTGCTGCTAATTGAACGCCTACACGTTTATAACTGCCACCAATATGAGCCCATAGTTCTACATATCCATTTCCTGTAGATTCAAAACCAATTCCGCCACTCTCTGTATTTTGTAAAATTCCTTGTCCACGAATTTCATTCATCGAAAATACAGTTTCTAACGTAAACGTATTCGCTACTTTTTCTTTTTGTGCTGCTGAAAATGGAAGGTACCCAAATGTATTTGCTTTTCCATTTAATTTCATTACATTTATTTTCAGAGCTTTATCATATTCAATAAATACATTCCCTTTCACATCACCTTTCGTCCCAAACGGTGAGTTATCTTTAAATGTACCATCTAAGAAATTCACATCAAAAACGTCTGCCTTTGGTACTTTCACATTCGGATCAATATTATCTTTTTTCGTTGTGATTTCTGCAGTTAATGGTTGCTCACTTTCATTGCCAAACGAATCAATTGCAACCACTTCAAGTGTATATGATTTCCCGCCATCTAATCCAGCAAGCGTAAATGTAAGTTCTTTTGGCACTGGATCACGATAAAATTCAGAGAACGCTAATAGCTTATTTTTAATCTCACCTGTTTGTTTATCCTTTGCTTGCAAGCGATAAGAATGAACAAGAAGGTTGTCCAATGCTTGCGGGAATGTTACTGTTGCCGCATTTTCCGTTACATTTGATACAGCAAGCTTTGCATCCTTCGCAAAGTATGGCTTTTCTTTATCACGATCTTCTACATAGTTGAATCCTTCTTTTTTCGTTGGTAATTTAATTTTCCAAGGCTCACCTGTCCAAGAGTTTGTATGGAAATCACGGCGATTAATCGTTACCTCTTTGTCATCTACCTCTACTAATAAACCTTGGCTTAATGTACTAGCTCCTGGCGGGATATTCCCTTGTACTTTACCACCTTCAACTTCCATATAGCTTACAGAAGATGTTCCAACAGACGTAAAGTCTTTTTGATGAATCGATCTTGGATCATCTAACGGATAATGTGAATGACCTGAAAACGTAATTACTTGTGGGTATTCTTTTAATACCGCATTAATTTTTGCACTATCTTTCGTTCCCCATTCTTGGCTACCGTACACTGTATCTTTAATATGTTGATGTAAAAACACAAAAATCGGTTTTTCTGGATCATCTTTTTGTGCCTTTGCCATTTCTTCTTTTAACCAATTAATTTGCTTGTCCGAATAATAGCCATGCGTTGTTCCATCCTCTGGTGACATTACGATAAAGTGATACCCTTTTACTACATTATGATAATAAATCGATTCCATTCCTGTCTTTTCTAAGAAACGCTTCTGTGCTCCCTCTACAGATAAGCCGTTCCAATAATCATGATTACCTAGAGAATTCATTCGTACCGCATCTTTATTTGCATTTTCGTTATACACTTGCATAAAACGATCATATTGCTTTACTGAACCCGAATCAGTAAAATCACCTACAATGACAAACGCATCTTGCTTTGGTGCAAGCGTATTAAATTGCTCAATCGCTCTTTTCCAGCGGAACGTATCATCTGTTCCACTATCTTTAATATGCACATCACTTACAACTGGAAAAACAAGCTTCTTCTCACTTGGTGCCTTTTCTTGCTTTTTCTCTTCCGCTTTAACCGACGCACTCCACGGAAATGACACGAATGCTAATACAAAAACCATCAATAATCCAATAAGTCCTTTTACTTTTCTTAAAGCAGTTCTTTCCACGTAAATCCTCCTCATATAATAAACTATTTACAATGGTTATTGTATCGAATGCATATTAACTTAGTTTGAATTAAGAATGAAATTTATTTAATTTTTGTAAATATACAGTCAATTTTGTGTAACATCCCACATTACTTGTATTATCTTATACAACCACCTTTTGTCTTACAGACTCTCATAACTTATTACTAGCTGTAAGCCTATTAAACATCTTTCGTGAAATTTTTCGCCCCTTTATTAACACAACTATCGTTTTACAACATTTAATAGTAATAAAAAGAAACTATGAAGGGAGGAACTATTAATGGCTTGTAAAAAAAATATCGGCTGCTATGCCCCTTTATCTATCATCTGCCCTCCCTACGATCCACCTAAACCACCAAGCTGTGAACTAGTCACGAATGAATTTGCTGGTAATTTTTTTATAACAAAAGAAATCCCTCCACCTTCTGAAAATTCCACATTAGTTTTATGGGAAGGAGATGGTTTACTTAAAATATCAGGTACCATTTCTGTGTATAATAGCACTAGTAGTACCGGAGGGGTTACCGTTCAAATTATTGGGCAGGTGACAAATACTTTTACTGTCTATCCTGGCAACACAATGTCATATACAGGTCAATCATTACAATCTGTGACAATCATTAATATTCCAAATAACCCAATTCAATATATAGAGGGAAAATATTGTTGCCAATTCTCATTTTGCTTATAAAATTCTTTACCACCCTAACTTACAAACTATACAAAAAAGCATACCATTACGGTATGCTTTTCCTTATGAAATCGGATAACGCACTGTAAGGCATAATTGCCCTTGGCTCGTTGCCGTCCCTGTTGTTACAATTTGAATTGTAGTAAAATACCTTACTGTAAACGATCCACTACTTTGTGGTTGTACAGTAATTGTATTAACTACTGTCGCTCCTACTAGAAAGTTTACTGTAACTGGATTTACACCCACATCATATTTTATATATCCAGATGCGTACAGGTCTTGTGTAATATTATTCGTATATACCGTTTCAGTGACCGCACCAGTAGCAGCCCAATCTATACACACCTGATCTTGAACAAGTGTTTTACTGGAACAGCATGATAAGTTAGAATTGCACATCTTAGTCCTCTCCTTTTCTATTATGAAAGTGGATAACGTGTTGTTATACAAAACTCTCCTTGATATGTTCCAGCTGTTCCAGCAGGTAAAGTTACTTCAATTGTCTGGAAACGACGGTACGTAAAAGCTATACTCGTTCCAGGATTTAATGTTTGTGTATCAAGTGTAGCTCCTGTTGCATCCAAAACTGTAAGCGTGATTGGACCTGGCCCGACGTCATACCTAACGAACCCTGTTCCAATCATATTTTGATTAATATTGTTGTTATACAGCACATTTGTAATTGCAGTAGCAACTACAGTTCCTGACCATGGACTACACACTTTATCTTGTACAAAATTTTTATCTGGACAGCAAGTTAATGCTGACCCTGAGCACTCACAAGACATAGTTGTTTCCCCTCTCTCTTTTATATTCCCTATATGTGTATGTCCCTCAGAGTCTTTTGCCTGTACTATTCATCTATTTTCAAAAAATATGCAAATTCCATTACCAATGACTAGATAGATTCCGATCTGTTTCGTTTTTTCATAAATTTATAGATTAAAATACCACCTACAATAATAAGAACGACGGCTAATATCGGTAGCATATATTGTCCAACAACACCCGCTGCTTTTTCCCAATGCGGACCTAATTTCATTCCAAAATAAATATACAAAGTCGTTAATGGGAACATTGCTACAAATGTATATATGCTAAATTTCCATATGTTCATTTTCGCCATACCACATGGAACGGAAATAAGCGTTCGAACTCCTGGCACAAAGCGTCCAACAAATGCTACAACCGGTCCATATTTTTCAAAGAAATCATCTGCTTTTTGAATTTGTTCTTCTTTAATGAAGAAGTATTTCCCGTATTTTATTAATAGAGGACGACCACCGTAATACCCGAGCGCATATAACGTTAAAGGTCCTGTCGTTCCGCCAAGCGTTCCAGCTAATACAGCTAGCCAAAAATTCATATCTCCCTCATATACCCAATACCCAACCATGGGCAAAACTACTTCTGCTGGAATAAATTCAAACGTTAATGCTAACACAACTCCAAAATAAGAAAACTGCTTTAAAAACTCGATTATATCTAAAATAATTTGCTCCATATTTTCAACTCCTATCCTACGTTTACGTTATGCTTTTCTTGTAATTGAACTGGCGCCATCTTTACAATTCGGTTCAAAATGAACAACACAATTCCAATATCATCTAAAATACCGATAAACGGCAGGAAGTCTGGAATTAAATCAAGCGGCATCGCAACATACCCAACTAAAAAAGCAACAGATAAAATTTTCTTCTTTATTGAAACCTCTTTTGAAGTAAAAAAGTCAAATAGGAATGGAACGAAACGACGAACATGAAATACAACTCTTAATCTACTAATAAGTTTTTTCATTTTTATTTCTCCTCTCTTTGTATACAAAAAGGACCCTACCAAATATGGTAAGGGTCCTAAAAAAGACAATAAGGGGCCTTTACCATTGCTGGTAAAGGTCTCACTAACAACGAAACGTTGCCAATAAAGCCGAGGGTTTCTCCCTGTAATGACGACTTTACTGTAATAAGTTACTCCCCTTTATATACACAGTTTTATACAATCACATTAAAATATTTACCTAAGCTTGTCAATATTTTTTTCATTCACCATTCAGATTATTACATTGCAAAAAGCTCTCTTTCACGCTCTCTATTGAAGTAAATTGGAGTGTATAACCATCTGGATCAAGAAATATTATTTTAACTTCTTCCCCACATCGTTCTTCTACAAATGATATTTGATAAAACGCTAACTTTTTCTTTAACCGCTCGATATTTGTAGTTTTTAACAATAGTTCCTTCACTGATGAGGTTACAGTTTCTCTATACTCTCCCAGTCCCCTGTTTACAACAAAACAAATTCTCGTTAAACCAATATCATACCACACACCTGTTACACGTATTTGTGGCCTCTCCTCGCTCGGTTTAAACCCTAAAATTCCTTCATAAAAATATAATGTTTCCTTTAAGTTTTTAGATTCTAAGACAATACATGTTGTAACACTTTCCATCCGCACTCCCCCTGCCCCTTTTAGTTTTCTATATGAGTCATAATTTGCAATTATGTACGAATACAATACATAGTGATGAATATTTCATTTATAAAGGAGGCGTGTAACATGGATAAATTCATGAAATCTTACATACCTTATCACGGTCCAAATGATCCTTGCCCTCCAATTGGAAAGAAATACTACTCAACTCCCCCACACCTATTTATGGGCTTTCAACCACCTAACTTACCCCAATTCCCACCAAACGAAGCTTTAAGAAAAGGGACTTTATGGCCTGCTTTTTATGATTTTTATGAAAATCCTCACAAAAAAGGACGGTGAATAAAAACGTGACACAAACATTGCCTGATGAATATTACAAATGGATTGAAGAACTACAAGAACTAGACTTTGTATTAGTTGAACTTACCCTCTATTTAGATACGCACCCCGACGATACTGCAGCTATAAATCAATTCAATGATTTCTCCTATAAACGAAGAGTATTACAACAAAAAATTGAAGAAAAATACGGGCCACTTCAGCAGTTCGGAAATAGTTATTCTAACGCTCCATGGCAATGGAGCCAAGGACCGTGGCCATGGCAAATATAAAATGAAACTTTAATCAAGTGGAGTTTACGGGCAGCAAATAGCGGGATAAAGGAGAGAAACTATGTGGATTTATGAAAAAAAATTACAATATCCAGTTAAAGTGAGTACTTGTAATCCAGCACTCGCCAAATTATTAGTTGAACAATATGGCGGTGCGGACGGCGAACTGGCTGCTGCTCTTCGCTACTTAAATCAACGTTATACAATTCCTGATAAAGTCGTTGGCTTACTAACCGATATTGGTACAGAAGAGTTCGCACATTTAGAAATGATTGCTACAATGATTTATAAATTAACAAAAGATGCAACACCTGAACAAATGAAAGCTGCCGGATTAGACGCGCATTATGCGAATCATGATAGCGCCTTGTTTTACCATAATGCAGGTGGTGTTCCTTTTACTGCCACTTACATTCAAGCGAAAGGAGATCCTATCGCAGATTTATACGAGGATATTGCAGCTGAAGAAAAAGCACGAGCGACTTATCAATGGCTAATTGATTTATCAGACGATCCCGATATAAATGATAGCTTACGCTTTTTACGCGAACGAGAAATTGTCCATTCTCAACGTTTCCGAGAGGCTGTAGAAATTTTAAAAGAAGAACGTGATAGGCAAATTTATTTTTAATACACATATCCTAGCGATATGTGTTTTTTTACGTTAAAAGTGAAATTCTTCCTGCATTAACATATAAATAGTATATTTATTCAATTTTACGCATTATTTTAAAATATTTTTAAAATTCCCTCTTGCTTTCTAGTCATCAGACCTTTAAAATAATAACAGTCAATCGACAAATTATTTGAATTTTCGACAAAAAAACGCTCATTAGGAGGCTTTTCTTTATATGCGTACAACTTTAAAACCAGCGCAAATACTTTCGATTAGTTTATTACTATTCGCAGTTTTCTTCGGTGCTGGTAATATGATTTTCCCGCCTCTTCTCGGTCTTTCTTCCGGAGAAAATATGTGGGTTTCCATTACAGGATTTATTATTACAGATGTCGGTTTATCTTTACTAGCTATCGTCGCTGTTGCCCTTGCTGGTGGTAGTTTTAATACTTTAGCGAGCCGTGTTCACCCAAAATTCGCAGCAGTATTCGCTATCATTATTTATCTTTCCATCGGCCCACTATTTGTTATTCCACGAACTGGAACTGTATCTTATGAAATTGGGATTGCACCACTTTTCCCAGATCAATGGTACTCTATGTTAGTTTTTAGTGCGATTTTCTTTATAGTCGTCTACTTCTTATCGTTAAATCCATCCAAATTAGTAGATCATATCGGAAAAATATTAACGCCAATTTTGCTTGGAATTATTGCAATTATGGCAACAAAAGCGATTCTTTCACCAGGATCATTTGCAGAACCTGTTGGTGACTATAAAGAAATTCCATTTTTCAAAGGATTTCTTGAAGGCTTTTTAACATTAGATGCAATCGGAGCACTCGTATTATCAACGATTGTTGTAAATGCAATTCGTCAAAACGGGATACAAGATAAGAAATCCATTGCGAAATATACAATTATTTGCGGAAGCATTGCGGCTCTTTTCTTAACAATTGTTTACTTCTTACTAGGTTATATCGGCGCTTCAAACGGAAACTTAGGACAATTTGAAAATGGCGGTCAACTATTAGCAACTATTATGTATCAATTTTTTGGGACAAGCGGTAATGTTTTATTAAGTATCGCAATTATCTTTGCTTGTTTAACGACTGCAATCGGTGTTGTAAGTGCATTCGCCAACTATTTCACAACAGTATTAACAAATGTTTCATATAAGAAGCTTGTACTATACGTTTGTATTTTTAGCTTCGTTATTTCAAACTTAGGATTAAGTTTATTAATCAAAATTACATTACCCGTATTGATTATTTTATATCCAATTACAATCATTTTAATTTTCGTATCATTTATCGATAAATATACGAAACGTAAACCTTCTGTCTATATCGGAGCGATGATCGCAGCATTCATTATTAGCTGTATTCATGCACTTGATAATGTGGGAATGATACCAAGTTTTATCGCTAATATCGTACACACAATTCCTTTTTATAACTTAGGAATCGGCTGGATCGTTCCAGCAATAATCGGTGGTATAATCGGATACTGTACTCCACAAACAGAAGCTGCAGGTGAAGTTTCTACAAAATAAAGAAAAGAAGCAAGCATTGATTATGCTTGCTTCTTCTTTATTTTCAAATCGTATGCTTAAACGTAAACAGCTCTTCTTTTGACTGCACAGCAGGTTGTTCCTTTTCTACATCTGTCTTCATTCTCACTCCTCCTAACCTTACTTTCATCATCGCCTCTTCTATACTTTTTACAATCATATTTCCTGAAAAAATAGTAAGTCCAAAAAATGTGATGGGAACGAGCGGAATCCACGGATTCACTGTTAATGATCTAAAATAGACTCCAATTAAACCTGACCATTCATGCGTGTAAGATTCTATTTCTTCTATCGGTCCTAAAAACTGAACTGTTCCACCAAAGAATATTTCCAGTAATCCTAAGTGCAGTAAAATAGTAAGAGTTTGCGTAAACTGCTGAAAAAATACAAGTATAAACGTCATATAGAGATGCGGGAAAATATGCTTTATAACAATGTGCCTTCTCGATCCACCCAATATACACGCAGCTTCAATAAATTCTTCGGTTCTCAATTTACGTACTTCCTTCGCAACATACAGTGCAATAACTGGCATCACAAGCATTACAAGTAATAAAACTTGAAACGAAGCTCTTTCAAAAAAGGTTGTTGTTTCCTCCCCACTCCCAAATGCATTTGCAAGGTGAAGAAAAAAATACGCAATCATAACTGTTGGAATAACTGTAAAACTATCAAAAAAAGCCTCGATTTTTGAAAACCCTCTTTTTACATATGTTCCAAGCACAACACCAAAAAACACACCTATCACCATTCTAAGTGCCGCAATTAAAATAGATATACCAATCGTCCACTTCGCACCTTCAATGACTAAATGTAACAGGTCGTATCCTTTCCGGTCTGTCCCAAGTAAAAATTGTAATGAAGGTGAAAACGGTGGCACTTGTGGATTTTCATCCGCATCATATTGCAATGTAACTTGTCTAATATGTCCATCATTCCATATCGTATTTCCGATGCTCAAAAGAACTAATATGAGAAGAAACCCAATGCTTATCCAAAATCTTTTATCGCGTTTTATATACGTCCACATATTATAGTCTCTCCTTCATCGCAGCTGGAATGAGATAATGAAACAATTTAAACAAAATAAAAATCGGAATATAAATAAGCAGCACACTAACGATGAAAACCTCAACCCTAATACTCTCATACGATTTCAAAAACATAAAAATACCACCCGTATTAAAAATCCATTCTATAATATATAAATTAGATAACATAAAAAAGATATTCGTTTTCGCAAAGAAAAGTGTACTAAGCAACACATTTCGTAAAACATGACGATTTAAAATATGAAAACGATTCAGCCCTTTCGCCTTAGCAAATAGTACATAATCTTTTTCTAGCTCATTTTCAAAACGAAGCACTAACATTTTTACAAACAGAATCGTAGTCGGTATACTCAAACAAAATATCGGCAATCCTCTAATCGACTCGCCTCCAATTGACGCAATTTGAAAAGGTAAAAAGCCTGTTCTTTTAAAAAACCATATAACTAAAATTTGTGATACTAAAATAAGTAGAATGTCTGGAATAGATTCTAGGAAGATGAGAAATGATTTAATGCGATGCTGTATACGCGGTGAACTATTCATAATGACATAAACAATACAAAATGCTACAAATAATGAAATGAAAAAAGCCGCCAAAAAAATCACAATCGTTTCTTTATAATGGACGAACAACTGCGGAAATAAAAATTTACCTCTCACATATTGAAAATTGGAGATATCCATTAAGTTCACAAACACTTCTTTTAAACTCTGTATGTACTTTGATGCATGCAACTCAAATCCGTAAAATAATTTCGGTAATGCCCCTAAACAAATAATACCCAAAATCGAAATAATAAATTGAACCGTCACTTCCATCCCATTCAGAAAAACTTTTTTGACCACGTTTTCCCTTCTCTCTCTATATAATTTCCCTTTTAATTTTATTCTTAATTTTCTGAATTGTAAATATTTATACATAAAAAAATCACTAGGTTATGATTCTAGTGATTCTTTATGCGCATGCCCTTCTCTTTTCGCAAACGGCATATACAAAATAAAACATCCAATAAGTGCAGCTATTTCTAATGAAATAATATAGTAAGGGTGTGGCCCTAACATATCGAGTAATGAAGCAGTTTCTGGCTTACGAGCTAAAAACATATAATTGCCACCTGTTTTGTAGTTCACAAAAGAAACGATTGGAATTATTATGTTTAAAAATATCATCGTACGCTTAATTGATTGCAAGGTCGGTCTATATCCTTCTACCCACGTCATAAAGAGTGGTGCCCAAATGAGTAATACATGTGCAACGAAGAATTCTATAAAGCGAAAATGCGGAAAAGCATATTGCACGTTCGGCGTTAAAATAGCTTGTGATGCACCGATAATTCCTGTAAAAAATACAATCTCATATATGCGATAACTTTTCGTTACAATCATAATCGATGCTAACAATAAACTAATCGTACATAACTCGAATGGTAATGAAGTGCCTAGTTCAAAAATCCCCGATTTCCATTCCCACATATGGAGCCCAATTTCACTCCCAATAAATAAAAATGCAATCGCATATCGAACCGCTATATTCCACTCACTTTGCCGTAATATATCTTGGTATTGATACAGAAAAAATATCCCCACCAACATAATAAATAATATAAGGACGTGTTGCCTTGAGTATGGAATAAATGGTTTTAATGGATGCGCACTAAAATAAGCTTCCATCTTCCTTCCTCCTCTCCTTCATACAATATTATTGTTAGAAAGAAACAACGAGTCAATTCATCTGCTTAAACCATGTACAACCTCTACATTACATTTACATATCGATACCTTACAAAACTGTAAGGTTATTGTAAGCTAAAACGATTTGTCAGATTCTTCACCTCTTCTATACTTAATGTAGATACTAAAACGAACGAAAAGGTGATAAATAGATGAAGAAGAAAAATAAAGTGTTAATTACTAGTGTAGTAGCGATCGGAATTGCAGCTGGATCATATTTTGCATTTGCTGGCGGTGGTTCAGAAGTAGCAATGGCATATAGCGGTTATAAAATTACGGAAAAACAAATTGAAAATGCACAAAAATTTGGCGGCGAAGTTATTCCAAATGGTATTGAAACAATTTCATTCGATCCAACAAAAGGTACGTATGAATTAGCTGTTAAAAAAGGTGATGAAGTGAAAAAAGGTCAGCTTCTGTTTAAATATAATGACCCTACTGCTAAACAAGGTGTAACGGAAGCAGAAATGCAAAAGAAAATCGCACAAAAAGAAGTAACATTGTTCCAAAAACAAATTGATGCAGCGAAACAAAAATTACAAAAAGATAAAAATGCAGGCCTTCCCGCTGAAGCATTAAAAGCATCCGAAATTGAAGTTGGGCAATTAGAATCACAACTTGAAATGAAGAAGTTTGAAGTAGAAAAAGCTGATGAAATGATTAAAGTAGCAAAAGAGAAAGTAAACACACTTTCTGTAACGAGTCCAGCCGACGGTGTAATTGATGATATCGTAAAAACTGCTGATGAAAAAACAGGTATGAGTGGCATTACACTTCGTCACGCTGGTCAATTTAAAGTAAAAGGTCAACTTTCTGAATATGAACTTGCTAGTATGAAAGTTGGGCAAGAAGTAACTGTTTCATCAAAAACTGTCGCTGGTAAGACTTGGACAGGAAAAGTAACAGAAATCGGTTCTACACCATTAAAGAGCATGGACGAAAACAAAACTGTTTCTAATTATCAATTCACTGTCACATTAGATAATAGTGAAGAATTACAAAACGGCTTCCATGTTTACGTAACGAGTAAATCTGGCGAAGCAACTGGTACGATTGTTCCGAAAAGCAGCATTGTGAAAAAAGGTGACAAAAATGTTGTCTTCGTTGTAAAAGACGGTAAAGCGAAAGAACAAGCAGTTACTGTTGAATTCGAGACAGATAGCGAAGCAAAAGTTTCTGGAGTGAAAAAAGGAGAGGAAATTATCTCTAAACCTGAAAAAGACTTAAAAGACGGTATGGAGGTTGTCACTCAATGATTAACTTAAAAGGCATCACGAAATCTTTCCAAAATGGTGCAGAGTCCGTTCAAATATTACACGGAATTGATGTAACACTAAACCAAGGAGAATTCACTTCTATTATGGGACCATCTGGTTCTGGTAAATCAACATTAATGAACATTATCGGTTGCTTAGATAAGCCAACGACAGGTGCGTACGAACTAGCTGGTCAAAACATTTCAAACATGTCTGAAACAGAACTTGCACATGTTCGTAATAAAGAGATCGGATTCATATTCCAAAACTTTATGTTATTACCGAGACTTACAGCACTTCAAAATGTAGAACTACCTCTTATTTACGCTGGAGTCGATAAAAAAGAAAGACGTGAGCGCTCATTAGCAGCTTTAACAAAAGTCAGTTTAGCTGATCGTGCTACTCACTTACCAAATGAATTGTCAGGTGGACAAAAGCAGCGTGTCGCAGTCGCACGTGCAATCGTAAATAACCCGAAATTTCTCTTAGCAGATGAACCGACGGGTGCACTTGATACGAAAACAAGTACACAAATTATGGATCTCTTTTACGAATTAAACAAACAAGGCTCAACAATCATTATGATTACCCACGATCGTGAAATTGGGGAAGCGGCCGCACGTCAAATTGTAATTCGTGACGGAAATATCGTCCAAGATTGGAGAGGTTAATTTTGAACACGAGTGAAAATATACGCATGGCCCTTTCCTCTATCTTTGCTCATAAAATGCGTTCTATATTAACAATGCTAGGTATTATTATCGGTATTAGCGCCATTATTACTATCATTTCAATGGGTGATGGTACAAATGCAAAGTTTAAAAAAGAGTTAGGCCAAGGAAAAGATACTGAAGTAACGATTTACTACAACAACCCTGATTATGGAACTGATAGTGCCAAAATCACACCTGATATGCTAAAACGTCTTCAAACTGTACCAGGCGTTAAAGATGTTTATCCAGATGTAAGTATGAAAGTAAAAGCATCTTCTGGTTCAAAAGATGTCTCTCTTGATTTAAAAGGTGGAACAGGCGCCTTTATGACAGATTCGAAAATAAAATTAGTTCACGGTCGTGAATTAAACGACAGCGAATTAAACCAAGCAATTCCTGCTGTTATATTAAATGAAGAAGCTTTCAACAAATTATTTAGTGGTTGGGAATCAAATCTATACACAGATGTAAAAGGAAAGCCGTATAAAATAGTCGGTGTATACGAAACGAAAAACGAATTTGGAATGGCTATGCCTGAAGGTTATACATCTCTTGAAAACGCGCCTGTCATTTCAGGAGTAAATGAGTATGACTCTGTAAAATTAACAATGACCTCTCCAACAGAACGCAAAAGTGTAGAAAAACAAGCTGTTTCTGTTTTAAACGACATGAAAGCTCCTAAATTCGAGCACAAATTCGAAGCACAGGACTTAGGTGAATTTACGAAGCAATTAGACGAATCCATCGGTATGATGAAAATGGTATTCGGTGGCATTGCCGCTATCTCCTTACTTGTTGGTGGTATCGGTGTAATGAACATCATGCTTGTATCTGTAACAGAACGTACACGTGAGATCGGTATTCGTAAAGCACTTGGTGCAACGCGCGGTAAAGTATTAACACAATTCTTAATTGAATCTTGTATTTTAACAGGACTCGGTGGTTTCATCGGATTCATGCTCGGTATTTTCTTCGCTTGGATCGTCTCAATCTTTGCCGGATGGCCACTCGTTATCTCAAAAGAACTTGGACTTCTTTCAGTAGGTATCTCAATGCTAATCGGTATTGCATTCGGTTTACTACCAGCAAACAAAGCTGCTAAACTTGATCCAATTGAATGTTTACGATATGAGTAAATAAAAAACGTAGGAGTTTACACTCCTACGTTTTTTATTTTGTTGAAGGCAAATTCAATTTTATCGCTGTTTTATTAAAAATCTGCGTCTCTAACTTCTACTATATAACTCTGAAGCAATTCGCGAACTAATTCATAACAATATCGTCCCTTTAAATCATGTTTCTTCTATTATATATGTTTCATGTTGCGATTACCTTTTTATCCTTGCAGCTTCCATTTCACATTACAACTATCCTGCAATCCTATTATTGCAAAAATACTATGTAATAACACAAATTCAAGGCGTAATTTTTTCCATACTACAACTTGTTTTGTAACAATTATATCTCTATTTCATTAAAATCACCCCTATATATACGACTTCACACACAAGAAGATTATATTTTCATAACTACATTACGATTCAAATAGTTAAATACCCCTTTTTTGTAACGTTACAGAAACATTCTCGTAACACAACCGATACAATTTTAATCTATTAGCAATTAAAATTGTATTGATTTTATGATTCTTATGTTCTAATCCCCTAAAAAACGCAAAGAAAACGCTATCAGGATATTAATGGAATTATTACAGAATATTAATGCCTCGTTACGAATGCTTTGTAGTTTTGTGTTTTCCGCAAATAAGAAAATAATGGTTGCTATAATGAGGTCAACGAAAACAAATGCAATGGAGGCTATTATGAAAAAATTTATGGGTATAGCAACAGCAGCGGTTTTTGGTCTTGGGATTTTCACAACATCTGCTAAAGCAGAAACAATCGTAACGACTGATGTACTAAATGTACGAGAAAACCCAACTACTGAATCACAAGTTGTCGGAAAGTTATTAGATGGATATAAAGTTAACGTTTTACATACAGAAAACGGCTGGTCAAAAGTTAAATTAAATAGTGGTAAAGAGGCTTTCATAAGCGCTGACTACACAAAAGATACTTACTACGTAACAGCAAACGTATTAAACGTACGTGCTGGAGCGAATACAGATTCAGCGATTCTTGGTAAATTGAAAAAAGATGATGTAATCGAAACAACACACCAAGTACAAAATGATTGGATCCAATTTGAATATAACGGCCAAACAGCTTATGTACACATTCCTTACTTAACAGGAAAAGCACCAGTTAAAGTTCAGCCAGTAGTTAAAGCTGAAAAAGTAACTAACGTTCAAGATACAGCTAAAGTTCGTGAAGCAGTTAAAGCTCAAGAGGCAGCTGAAGCTCAAGCAAAAACTAAAGCTCAAGAAGCGGCTAAAGCTCGTGAAGTAGTTAAAGCTCAAGAGGCAGCTGAAGCTCAAGCAACAGCTAAAGCCGGGGAAGTAGCTAAAGCTCAAGAGGCAGCTAAAGCTCAAGAAGCGGCTGAAGCTCAAGCAGCAGCTAAAGCTCAAGAAGTGGCTAAAGCTCGTGAAGCAGCTAAAGCTCAAGAAGTGGCTGAAGCTCAAGCAGCAGCTAAAGCTCAAGAGGCAGCTAAAGCTCGTGAAGCAGCTGAAGCTCAAGCAGCTAAGGCTCAAGAGGCGGCTGAAGCTCGTGAAGCAGCTAAAGCTCAAGAGGCAGCTGAAGCTCGTGAGGCAGCTAAGGCTCAAGAGGCAGCTAAAGCTCGTGAAGCGGCTAAAGCTCAAAAACCAGCTACACAACAACCTGTTGCGAAAGAAACTGAAACAAGTGCACCATCTTCTTCTCGTGAATTAAGAGTTGTAGCAACAGCTTACACAGCAGATCCACTTGAAAATGGTTACAAAGCCGGAGATCAAGTAAAATCAGCTATGGGCCATAACTTAACAGCTAATCCAAACATGAAACTAATTGCAGTTGATCCAAGTGTAATTCCATTAGGTTCAAAAGTATGGGTTGAAGGTTACGGAGTAGCAATCGCTGGTGATACTGGTGGAGCTATTAAAGGAAATAAAATTGATGTTTTAATGCCAGATAAAGGTACATCAAGTAACTGGGGACGCCAAACAGTTACAGTGAAAATTTTAAACTAATTATAAAAAAAGAGTTAGTCTCATTATTGAGGCTAACTCTTTTTTAATGATTCTTACATTCTTTCTTTCTCTTGAAAGTAACTAATATTATCCCGAAGCCATTTTCTCTCTGACATAAACAAGCTCCCCCGTTTTTTATATACTTTATCAAACGTCTTTAAAACTTCTTCATGATCAGCAAACTTATGTAAGAAACGAAGAGCAATAACAATCTCTGATTCATCGGTAGGTACTACTTCATTTTTACGTCTTCTAGAAACAATCTTATTCACACGTTCACAAATTGGCTTAATCGTCCTTTCGTCTCCATATGCATAAAGAGCTCGAACAGCCTCGTATTTCACCATTATATTTCTATCCTTTAAAGCTTCAATATAAACTATTTGTAAGTCCGCTCCCCCTATTTTTGCTAACACTTCAATAACGGTTGAACGAACATAAGCACTATCCCTATATAAAAGCTTTGTTAATGGAAGAATCGATTGATTTGTTCCAATCTCAAGCAACGTATAACAAATATTTGTAATCTCATCTTTATTTTCTTCAGTATCCAGCAACTTTAGCAACGCACGTTCCGCTTCTAACGATTTATATAACTTTAAGGAAGAAACTGCCCAAAAACGAACACTATCGTTTTTATGATAAATATAAGGAATAATTTTATTTGTACTACTTACTTCTGGTAACGGATAAATATTACTAAGTAATTCACTTAACAGAGTCGGGCTCTCTTCATATTCCAAACGATCTATAAGGTAATCAGCAATACAGATTTCTTTCGTATTTATAGCGAGTTTCGTCATTAAATAATAAATATCTTTCTTCATAGATATCTTTTTTGCTTTTATTAACTTCTCCTGTAAATAAGGAAAAGTTAATAGGTCATATAGCTCTTTTGCTTCATCATATGCACGATGCCATATATCTGTCTCTTCATCGGCCATTCGCCTTAATAAATCATCTATATACTCTTCCATCTCCTTCTCTCCCGTCCAAATTAAATCTATCTCTTTGCATTCTATATACGATAGATTACTATTTCAACAGAAAAAAGAGGATGCCATAGCATCCTCTCCTCCCTTCCCTATTCCACACAAGTAAACTGTGTCCAAGCCCCAACATAATCTAGTAAAAACAGTTCTTCTTCCGCAATTGTACCGACAATATTTTTCCGTTCATCTATCGGCATTTCTTTCAAGATGATTTGTAGTTCACCTTTATACTTTCCGAATAGGTTATTACCAATTACAACTTGCCCTCTTTTCTGTCGTACACTTTCGCGCACTGGGAAATCATAGTCTTTGTACTTTTTACGCACTTCTGTAGAACGTACCATATACTCTGTTATGTCACCGCGTCTTACGTGTAATTCTTGCAGTGTCGCTCTCTTCTCTACTTCAGTCGCTTCGTCTACAAATTGTACCTTTAGCTGTAACATGTAACGATTTAAGTTTCCTAGTTTCTCTAACTCTTCTTCACTCGCATAAGCATTTCCGATAATAACATCATCAATAAGCCCTGTTGCCCATAAATGTTTCGCTTGTACTTCAATTGGTAAGTTACGATGTTGTTCTAACGTACATAATCCGTCATTAATATCCCATGGACCAATTTCAGCTGCATGTGACGTAATAAATGCTGCCGTGCGAATACCATGCTTTTTAAAGCGTTCACTACAGCGAATGAAATAATCATACGGAAGACCAGTAAATTTTTGCGGATAAAAATTGTGACAACCAATTAAAGCTGATTTATTCGCTTGATGCGAAAGGATATTTTCTAAATAGGCAATATCATTACTTACATTCAGCTCAATTTTTAAGCCATATGGATTATTAGTCATTTTCGCTTCTGTTAACCCGTCAAACCCTACATCTAAACGAATTCCATCTGCACCTAACTCTGCAAAGAATGATAGATCACTATAACTAATACCAAGTTGATCGAATACAGCCGGAGCTACATCTAAAATAACTTCCATATTATACTCTTTTGCATGCCCAATAATTTCTTTAAATTCAGCTACAATTTCCTCTTTTGGACGATTAACAGACAGTAAACATGTGAATATTCTTGAAAAACCGTGGCGTGCCGCTGCCGAAATGTATGCCATATCTTGTTCTTTCGTTGAATGCTCTGGATAAAGTGAAATTCCTAATTTACGCTCCATGCTTTTGCATCTCCTTCACACGTTGTATTAATGCCATGCTCGTAAATCTATATTTTGCAGATAAACATGTTGCACATAAAATCGTTGGTACGATGATAAAGTACGGTGATTCTAAACTAAATGCCACATAAGCTCCCATTGAACATCCAATAAATAATATCGACACAAGTAGTAAAACTAATAGCGATTTACTTTGTATCCACTTTGAATAATGTGCAATACACTGCCCCGCCACGAATGTAATTAAGATGATAATTGCTCCGAGCATTCTGTTTTCTCCTCTCCTGCTAATTGTTGTTTCTCATACATTTTGAAGAATGGATAGTAAATAACGAATGAGATAACAAAGTTAACAAGTACAAGTACACCGGCCATAATTGTCCAGTCCGTACTAATAATCGCTGCAATTGGCGCTAACATCGTAAATGGCAGCTTCGCCATCATGAGCGGAATCATACCTGAAACAACTGCGAAATATGATACCGTCGTTGTAACTAACGGTGTAATAACGAACGGAATAATTAAGATTGGATTCATTACAATTGGTGCCCCGAAAATAATTGGCTCGTTAATATTGAATAATCCTGGTACGAATGATAATCTACCTAACTCTTTTAAGAACTTAGATTTAGAGAACATAAACATAATAACTAAAGCTAACGTTGAGCCTGATCCACCGATCCATACGAACCATTGAATAAATTGCTCTGTAAATAAGTTTGGTAACTGATGTGCATTTCCTGTAGCCGTAAATACTTCCATATTTTCAAGAATTGCTGAATCCCACATCGGACGAATGATTGGTCCTAAAATCGCTGGGCCATGTATACCGAACGACCAGAAGAATACAATTAGGAATACTGTTAATAAACCACCGAATAAATTATTTCCTACTAATACTGATTTTAATGGTGCGATTAAATATGTGATTGTTGTGTTTACATCAAATTTCAAACCGTAACGAATACCCCAGAATAAAAGAATAACTACTAAAGTTGGAATTAATGCTGCAAACGAGTTTGCAACTGCTGGTGGTACACTATCTGGTAATTTAATCGAAATATTATGCTTAATCATAAAGTGATAAATTTCTACTGCAATTAATGCTGTAACAATTGCTCCGAATAAAGAAGTTGCACTTAATGTTCCTACTGAAATATATCTACCTGCATCAATAACACCTGGTACAGCTTTTGTTATTTGAATTGGTTCAACTGATGCTAGTAAAAAGGCGAGTACAGATAATAATCCTGCACTTAATTGATTGAGCTGATAAAAGTTCGCGAGTGAAGCCCCTACCCCAAACGCTGCGTATAATGCCATTAATCCTACTGTAAATCGGAATGGAATATCTAAAATATGGCGAAACGGTGCAATCCACTCCATATATGCATCAATTGGTAAGTTTAAAAAGATAACGAAAAATGACCCGACAATCGTTAACGGTAATGTAGAAATAACTCCATTTCGAATTGCTAATAAATGTCGTTGCCCCGCAATTTTTTGCGTTGTCGGCATAATCTTCTGTTCCATAAAACTCATAAAACCATTCATCGATAACCCTCCCTATGTTCAATGTGGCGAAATTTAAAAGTTATAACATTATAATGTTTATATTTAAAAAAATATAATTACGCTAAAACTAATTGTTCAGCTTGCTTAAGTACTTTCAAACCATCACACATGCCATAATCTCGTTGTTCTATAATTGCAACTGGTATATCGTATGATTTCGCAAGAAACTCTACTGCTGGAAACAAATACTTCACCTGTGGTCCAATTAAAACAACATCAGCATTTTTTATTTCCAGTTTCACAAGTTCTGAATCAACTGCTTTAATTTTATAATCCTTCCCTTGTTTCTTTGCCTCTTCTTGCATTTTTCTTACAACCATACTCGTTGACATACCTGCCGCGCAACATAATAAAATGTACATCTTATACTGTCACTTTCTCTTCCACTCGTTTATGAAGAGTAATAAATTCTTCAGCAAGTTCTTTCACTGTAATGGCATTCATTAAATGATCTTGTGCATGCACTAATAATAAACTTATTTCTGCATGATTTCCTCTTGCTTCTTCTTGAATTAAATCCGTTTGAATACGATGAGCGGATGATATTTCCTCACTAGCAAGTGTCATCTTTTCACTCGCATTCTCAAAATCTCCTTGTCTTGCAAAAGCAATTGCTTCAAGCGCCGCGCTTCTCGCGTTGCCACCATGTAAAATTAACGCAAATGGAGTTTGCATATCAGTCATTTAAAATTCCCCCAAGTTATGTTTTTTCTATATTTTTATCTTATTATGAAAACGCATACAATTAAACATAAAAAACTTCCGTTGTGTAACGGAAGTTTTAATATACTTTTTCATAATGATAGTAAGATTTCTTGAAAATCATCAACAGCTTGAGCCTGATGCAATTTTTCTATTATAGTTTGACTAGACATAATATCAAATAAAAAATCATAAAGCTTTTGTAAATCTTCATTATTATTGCGCTTCACACTAAATATAATAATAACTTGTACTTTTTTATCTCCCCAGTCAATCGCCTTATCGAGTGTACAAAACATCAAAAATGTCGTATCGCTTAATAATTGCATCGGATGCGGAATTGCCACTAAGTTTCCAACCGCTGTAGGAGATGTGTTCTCTCTCTCCATAATAGAAGCATAAAAGTTTGCGGATACATAGTTTTTCTCAGCAGCTTTCTCACATAAAAACTGGATAACCTCTTCTTTCGTAGAAGCACTACGATTTAAGAAGATCAAATCTTCCTTAATATATTGCTGGATACTATCATTCACATGTGTAAATAACTGCTTACCAATTGATTTAATCTCTTTATCATCAAATATTGAGTTTACCTTTATAACCGGAACAGGCAAACCACTCGGTATATAAATCGTACTAATAATACAATCTATTTTATCTTTATAAAGATCTTCCACTTTCAATTGATAGTACCCTGTAATACCTACAATCTCTAGTTTATCTCGGAAATGTGATAGAATTTTATATTTCAGTAGTTGTGCACTCCCTTGACCAGTTGCACAAACTAATAAACATCTTTTTTTTTGATTATTTTCCTGCAAGCGGCTCATCGCCCCACCAAAGTGAATGGCAATATAACCAATCTCACTCTCTGGAATGGATTCATCCGTATATTCACCAATTATATCTCCAACGAGAACTGCAATTTCAAAAGCATATGGATAATTTTTTTTCACTTCTGCCAAAAGAGGATTTCGCGTATTTAACTTATATTTCAAACGATTTAATAACGTTTTTAAATGAACACCAAAACCAAATAATAATTCTTCATCGTAATAAAAAGTAAGATTCCGTTCTTCCGCTACTTTGAAAAGAATATGCTGCATGAATGCATATACGTCTTTCCCTAATAGCTCTTCCACATTTTCATAGCGATCTCTCGCTGTAACAGCAGTACTTAATAAATGCATCGTCACATATAAAATTTCTTCTTCTGGAAATTGAAGTTTTAGCTCTTCCCCTAAATTCCCTAAAATCTGTTTCGCAATTTTATATTCTTTCTTTATTATAAGTTCAGATTCCTCTACATGCAGTGCTTGAATGTAATGATCATCCCTGCATCTCTTTAAAGCAATCGCAATATGAATTGATAAATTATCAATTTCTATATCTGATAAATATATCGTTCCTCCCTCGATATACTTTAGTATAACTGAGCGGATGAGAGAAATATGGGGTAACGATAAATATGTGTCCGTCTGCTCATAGTTCTCATGAAACGGAGTATGGTCATAACGCGGCAAACCATATTGTGATAAACAAGAACGAATATTAAATTCTTCTCCTACAATACGTATACCATAATATGGTCTTTTTTCAATTTGTAACTCATAGCGACTACAAATATCTGTAACATCTTTCATAATTAAATTTACAGTAGATTTACTCACATAAATCTCTTCCGCTAGCTGTGAAAGCTTCACATACCCATCTGTCGTTAAAATACGGTGTAAAATATAAGCTACTCTTTCTTCATAAGAAGTTGGAATCTTTTCTGTCTGTTTTTGAAATACATTTACGCAAAAATCTTCAAACTTCTTAGTTTGTATAATTTCTAGTTCGTACCCATTCCCTCTTTGTGATTCAATTTTCGCTCCGTGTTCTTCCAATATATCATTTAATAATTTTATATCCTTTTGAATCGTCTTCGTTGATACGTGTAAACGGCTCGCTAAAAAAGCTCGATTTAGCATCGATTTCTCTTCTAAAAACTCCTCTAAAATGGAAATTAATCGCTGATGCACTTTTGTCATAGCTCTTCCTCTCGCTCTTTATATAAAAGGGAAAAAGCCACTGAAATCAGTAGTTTTTTCCCTTTTATCCCGCGTTCATTATTTCTTTAGCGTAAATCCAAACTTATCCCAAGCTTGTAAATAATCTAATAAGAAGATTTCTTCCTCTATAATTCGGCCGACTACATTTGTTTTTCCTGTATTCACCATATCTTTTAAAGCAATTTGCAATTCACCTTTATATTGGCCATATTTCTCATTATCAATTAAAAGATCGCCACGCTTAATTTCACGCGTATTATGCGGTTTAAACTCTTCTTTTTTATATTTCACACGACTTTGTGTAGAACGAATCATATATTCAGATACATCCCCGCGATAAAAATGAGGTTCTTCTAATACGATAATTCTTTCTAAATCTGTTGTTGTATCGTATAGTTCTATATCAAATGTTTGTTTCTCTTTATTTAACGCACCTAGTGCTTGTAATTCTTCTTCTGAAGCATAAGCATTCGCAATAATAACATCATCAATTAATTCTGTTGCAAACAAATGCTTCGCCTGTGTTGTCATCGGTAATTCGCGATGCTGCTCTAACGTACATAACCCTTCTGTTACTGGCCAAGGTCCGTATGTTGCATCAAATGATGAAATAAAAGCAGCCGTTCTCATACCGTAATCTTTAAATTGTTTCGAGCATTTAATGAAATGATCGTATGATAATCCTGAATAACGATGTGGATAAAAATTATGGCAACCAATTAAATTTTCACGATTTGGTCTATGGCTCATAATGTTATCTACATATTTCGTACCGTTACTCATATTAATTTCAATTTTTAAGCCGTATGGATTGTAAGTCATAATCGATTCTTCTAAACCAGAAAATCCAACATCTAAACGGATACCGTACGCTCCTAACTCATGGAAGAACGATAAATCATTATATGAAATACCTAATTGTGTAAAGACAGACGGACTAATATCAACTAATACTTGGAACCCTAATGCATTTGCATGAGAGATCGTTTCTTTAAACTCTTCTATAATTTTCTCTTTTTCGCCATCTACAGATAATAAACATGTGAATACACGTGTAAATCCGTATTTACTCGCTAATGTTACATACTCTTTATCTTTCTCTACTGTCGAATGTTCTGGATAAATAGAAATACCTAATCGTCTCATATGTACACGCCTCTTTCTTCATCATATTGTAAACCTTTTCAAATATACGTAGCGAAAAAGTATGTATCCCCTTTTCTTCCACTACAATTTGAATCCGCTTTCTTTAAAGAAAAAACAATTTCTATCATTCATAACAACTACTAGTCTATACATCTATACTTTACATCTTTTTTTCATAGTTGTGTAGTCTTTCCACAAATTTGTCAGTTTTTCACCTAAAAAATTGTTATCCGCTTTCAAGACACCTTCCTTGACTGTTATGTTGACCAATACATATACTCGAAAGAACAGAGATAAAGTGAAACTTTAATCAGTGCGGGGTTTTGTTCATCCCCCACTGATTATTAGCCTTCACCAATCGGGCGTTTACGGACAGCATGGCTCCCACCTAACTTCTTTGCTCCAACCAAATTTTGAGGTGAGAGTCTTACTGCCCGTTAACGCGGGAAAACTTTTATATAGGGGATGAATATATGGGAGAGGCAGTACTCGTAAAACGAGAACCGTTATGGACAAAAGAGTTTATTGCGCTAATTCTAGCAAACTTATGTATGTTTTTAGGATTTCAAATGTTAATTCCAACTTTACCTGTTTATGTGAAAGAAATTGGAGGCACAAGTTCAAATATCGGATTCGTTGTCGGCATGTTTACCGTTGCAGCACTTTTTATTAGGCCGCTAACTGGAAATGCCTTGCAGAAATTCAACAAAAAAATCATTTTAATGATCGGTACCGCTATTTGTTTACTCGCTATGGGCAGTTACCTTTTCGCTTCAACCGTTTTCCTATTGCTTGCCGTTCGAATTTTACACGGAGCTGGTTTTGGTATTACAACGACTACATACGGAACTGTCGTTTCAGATTTAATTCCGCAAGCTCGCCGCGGTGAAGGCATGGGATACTTCGGTCTTTCTGGAACTATTGCCATGGCGCTCGGTCCGCTTATTGGACTTTGGCTTATGCAAGCATATAACTTCACGATTCTTTTTTTATGTGCACTTTCATGCACAATAGTTTCATTAATATTAACGAAACTACTTCAAATCAAAAAATCGCCGCAACCACCACAGCAAACATCTGGTACCTTTCTCGATGGATTTATTGAGCGTAAAGCTTTACTTCCTTCATTATTAATATTATGTATTACATTAATGTACGGGGGAATTGGGAGCTTTATCACATTATTTGCTACAGAAGTCGGGATTGCTGATATCAGTCTCTTCTTTTTATTTAACGCACTTGCAATCGCTGTAACTCGTCCGTTTTCTGGAAGATTATATGATACGAAAGGCCATACATTCGTCATCATTCCAGGAGTTATTATTACGTTTACAGGTATTATCTTGCTGTCGTATACAACTACAATTCCGAGTTTAATTATTGCCGCAGCGTGCTACGGCAGTGGTTTCGGAGCAATTCAACCGGCACTACAAGCATGGATGATTGACCGAGTAGCACCGCACCGGAGAGGAGTAGCAACAGCAACATTCTTCTCAGCATTTGATCTTGGAATTGGTGCTGGAGCGATTATTTTTGGATTCATTGCACACTTTACCAACTATGCAACTGTATATCGATATTCCTCTTTATTACTTATTGCTTTCTTGTTCATTTATATTACAAGTATAAGAAAACAAAAGCATAGAGATAAAAATACAGAAAAAGCTGCTGGATAATTCAGTGGCTTTTTTCATCCCACAATAACCTCATACTAATCAATACACGTTAAACATTCCCCATTTTTCGATGGTATAAAACTACAGGCATTTCCCTACATATTTTTTTAACTTTCATCAAAAAATATACGATGAACTCGCAGACGCTTTTTTTCATATGTAATCGAAAAATATTATTCTAAAAAGTGTGACTCCTTTACAAAAATACCATTTACAAAAGTTGAAAACCAATTAAAACCAGGTGTTTCTTTAAAGATTTGTAAACTTTTTATCCCTTTGTAAATTTAGTGTAAATTTTACTGATAAACCGTTTACAGTGCCTCAAGGTTTAGTTAATAATTACATCGTACATGAAATTTAAGGAGTGGAATGCGTGGAATACAATATTCAAGATATGATCTTCCAGTTCATTGGTGGATTAGGTATTTTCTTATTCGGGATTAAATACATGGGCGATGGACTGCAACAAGCAGCTGGAGATCGTCTTCGCGATATTCTAGATCGTTTTACAACAAACCCTCTTATGGGTGTACTAGCAGGTATGTTAGTTACAGTATTAATTCAATCAAGTTCAGGAACAACCGCTTTAACAGTCGGACTTGTAAGTGCTGGATTTATGACATTAAGACAAGCAATCGGTGTTATTATGGGTGCGAACATCGGAACGACAGTTACTGCATTTATTATCGGGATTAAAATCGGAGAATACGCTCTCCCAGTTATGGCAGTTGGAGCAATCTTACTATTCTTCTTTAAAAATAAAAAAGTACAGTCTTTAGGTCAAGTCGTATTTGGGTTTGGTATGTTATTCTTCGGTTTAGAATTAATGAGCGCAGGTATGAAGCCTCTTCGTTCTTTAGAGTCATTCCAAGAATTAATGGTTAGCATGAGTGATAATCCAATTTTAGGAATTGTTGTTGGTACAGTCTTCACTTTAATTGTACAAAGTTCAAGTGCGACAATCGGTATTTTACAAGAACTATTCGGTCAAGGTGCTATTGATTTACAAGCTGCTCTTCCTGTATTGTTCGGTGATAACATCGGTACGACAATTACAGCCGTATTAGCAGCAATCGGTACTTCAATTGCAGCAAGACGTGCAGCATTAGTTCACGTTATCTTTAATATTATCGGTACCATTATCTTTACGATTATATTAATACCATTTACAAGTTTAATTCAATATTTCCAAACGTCATTAAACTTAAATCCAGAAATGACAATTGCATTTGCACACGGGACGTTTAACGTAACGAATACAATCATTCAGTTCCCATTCATTGCAGTATTAGCATGGATTGTAACAAAACTTATTCGTGGTGAAGATGCATCTATTAACTTCAAACCACAGCATTTAAATCCAATCTTTATTGAGCAATCTCCAGCGATTGCTTTAACAGAAGCTCAAAAAGAAATTATTCGTATGGCTGAGTTTTCATTAGATGGACTAAAAGAAGCTAATCATTTTTTAAATACACAAGACAAAAAACACGCTAACATGGCTACTCAATTAGAAGGAGCTATTAACAATTTAGATAAAAAAATTATCGAGTATTTAGTTTTACTATCAGAAAAACCACTTTCACCTACAGACTCTGAAAAACATTCAGTTTTAGCAGGTGTTGTTGGAGATATTGAACGTGTCGGTGATCATGTAGAAAACCTTGTAGAACTTGTAGATTTCCAAATTTCAAACCGCGTTTCACTATCAGATGAAGCACTAGCTGAATTAAATGAAATGCTTGAATTAACAATTTCAACATTACAAGATGCAATCAATGCTTTAACAAACTTCGATACTGAACTAGCACAAACGGTTATTGCAAAAGAACGTAAAATTGACCAAATGGAACGTGTTCTACGTAAACGTCACGTATTACGTCTGAACGAACGTAGCTGTTCAGGTGATGCAAGTATCATCTTCGTTGATATGGTAAGTAACTTAGAGCGTATCGGTGATCACGCTGTAAATATTGCTGATGGTGTTTTAGGCGAGCAAGGTAAACTAGCAGTAAAACAATCATTATAATTAGAAAAAGAGACGCTAATGTAAGCGTCTCTTTTTTCATTTCATCTTTACAACCGTTCTTCCTTTTAACTTTCCTTGCAGTATAAGTGTAAACTTCTCATCTAATTCTTTTAATGTACATTCTTCTGTATAAGATAATAGCTCTGAATTTTTCCACTCACCTGCTAGCAATGCCCACACTTCTCTTCTCATATCTACTGGACATTGAACTGAATCTATTCCTAAAAGGCTAATCCCTCGTAATATGAATGGGTATACAGTTGTATTTAATTCGTGCCCTGCTACGTTCCCACACGTTGTTACACAGCCTCCATACTTAACTACCTTTAAAGAACTTTCTAACATGCTTCCGCCTACGGTATCGACAACCCCAGCGTATATTCCTTTAAGCATCGGTCTTCCTGATTCATCACTCAACTCCTCGCGGCGAATCATCTTTCTTGCACCTAAACGTAGCAGCATCTCTTTCTCTTCCATTTTCCCTGTTGCCCCTACTACGCTATATCCTAGCTTCCCTAAAATACTAACTGCTACACTGCCTACTCCGCCCGTAGCACCCGTTACTAAAACATCTCCCATACTAGGCGTAATTCCCGCTCTAATGAGCTTATATACCGATAAGGCAGCTGTAAAACCGGCTGTCCCGTACATCATACTTTCCTTCAAAGACATTTCTTTCGGTAAAGGAACAACCCAAGATGATGGCACGCGAATATATTCTCCGAAACCACCAGAAGTATTCATACCTAAATCATATCCAGTTACAATAACTTGATCGCCTTCCTGAAAGGCGTTATTTTCACTACTAACTACCTCCCCTGCTGCATCTATGCCAGGTGTATGAGGATATGTTCTCGTTACACCTTTATTACCAGTAGCTGAAAGGGCATCTTTATAATTTAATGAAGAATAATGAACACGTATTAATACGTCTCCTTCAGGTAAACCATTTACTTCTCTCTCAACAAGCTTTCTTTCAAATTGATTATTTTCCTTTTCTTTCACGACAATTGCTCGGAATGGTGTATAATTCATTACGCTCTCTCCTTCATCCGTAAAATCCTTCTTTATTATATAAGAAGTACATATACAGCTAATCACATCTTCTTGGCTATATTTCAACAAATCTTACTTCTCTATCACTTTCTCACATTACATATTTTCATTTCTACTAAAACAACTTATACTTATTCTACATCTCAAAAATAAAATATAGAAAATCTAACTTTTTATAAATAAATTGAATTTTTACGAAATGTAAATGATTTGTAATGTTTTTTTTCGCTAAATTTCATTATAATAAGTGGATATGAGTGTCGTATTTCAATCCAAATGAAGGAGTACAAGAAATGGAGCAAAACCCATCTTTACAAGAAAATACACGAACTAAACCGAAAAATAGTAAGAAAAAAACAAAAATTATTATAAGCGTTATTCTATTAGTTTTAATAATAGGTGGCGGTTATACATGGTTTTTAGTAAATAAAGCATCTTCTGCTGTTCGAAACGCCGCTCACGATTTAGCACGCGGTGATAAGTCTGATTTACGTGCTAAAGCTGTAAAACCTATTACAAATAACGTCTCTGTCTTAATAATGGGTGTTGATGAAAGCGATGTCCGTGGGAAAGAATATGGTGAAGCTATAAGAACGGATGCACTATTACTTGCAACGTTTAATAAAGATAGCAAAACTGTAAAGCTATTAAGTATTCCACGTGACACGTATACTTATATTCCAGTAGAAAAGAAAAAAGATAAAATTACACACGCTCATGCATTCGGTTCTACTAAAAACGGAAAAGATGGTGGACCACAAGCTAGTATTGATGCAGTTGAAAAATTAATGAATGTTCCCGTCGATTACTTTGTAAAATTCAACTTTAAATCATTCATGAAAATCGTTGATGATTTAGGCGGCATTGAAGTTGACGTACCAGTTGAGTTTACTGAACAAGATAGTAATGATAACGCCGAAGCAATTCACCTGAAAAAAGGTGTTCAAAAGTTAAATAGTGAAGAAGCTCTTGCTCTTGCTAGAACAAGGCACATTGATAGTGATGCGATGCGTGGACAACGTCAGCAACTTGTTATTGAATCAATTTTAAAGAAACTAACAAGCGCTGGATCCGTAACAAAAGTTGGAAACATCATTGATGATATTAACGGACAATTCGTTACAAACTTAACATTCGATGACATGCTTTCATTCTATAAATATGGATCGGATTCGGAAATTGAGAAATTACAACTTCAAGGTGAAGATTGTTACATGGCAAAAGGTGATGATACATGTAGTAAGTCAGCTGGTGGTGGTCGAACTTACTACTACAATCCAGATAAAAAAGAATTAGCTAATGTTACAAACGAACTTCGTAGTCACCTTGGACTACCTGCCTATACAAAATCTGATTCTGATTCGAAAAAAACAAGCTCAGAGAAAACAAAAGCATCTACGTCTGAAAATACGAGTGAACGCGAATCAAGTAACGATGAAACTCAAAATAAGAATAACAGTGAAGATACAGAAACATCGTCTAATGACAATGAATAAAGTGAAGCAGTGCTCTATGGAGGTAGAGCACTGCTTCTTTTTAATGCTTTCAAAATAAAAAATCAGAACTTTCCAACTATCTTTTTTAATATTTTTAAATTATAATAAATAGTAGTAATCTATTCCAATTATCAGGGGGCCCACGCATATGAAAGCTGCAGTAAAACATAACATTTCAGATTTTAAAGAGTACTTAAAATCAAACGATATATACATGGAAGAAAATATAGATGAAAATGATGGTTCGGTACATTTTTCAGTAGGATTAGAAACAGAAGCTGGCGCAAAAATTCAACTTATCGCTGCTTTCCAAAGCGAACATCCTGCTGTGGATATATACTGCTTCAATGTTGCTCTTGTACCTGATTCAACATCAACAAATGATATTTTACATGTCATCAATGAATTAAACACATCTTATCGATTTGCAAAATTCACGCTAAACAAACAAAATGCAATTGATATTTCAACATCTCTTGCATTCTCAGAACCAAACTTTAATCCCGCACTTGTCTTTGAACATACGAGAATGCTATATAAACTGGCAAACGATGAATATAAGAACTTAATGAAAGTTATTTGGGCGTAAATAAAAAGATGGTGCTACAAGAGCACCATCTTTTTATTTCGATATCATATCAACCCACATCTTTATCGCGGTTCCTACAATTAAAGTAGACAATACGTATTGCAAAACTTTTTGATTCACTCTCTTCCCTACTCTCACTCCAAGAGGAGCGGCAAATAAACTTGCTATCGCAACGATAAGAGCCGGAATAACAACTATTTGTCCAGTAATCACTTTCCCAGTAGTAATTCCTATCGAGGAAATAAAAGTAATAGCGATAGATGTTGCTATTGTTGTACGTATCGGTAGTTTTAAAACAACTAGCATAATCGGTACTAAAAGAAATGCACCACCAGCCCCAATAATGCCGGAAACACTTCCTACAATAAACGCTAGCAAACTAGCGAGCCACTTATTGTACGTAATTCCTTCTGTCCTCTTACGATTGCTTCGCTTCGGTATAAACATCATAATAGCCGCAATAGTAGCTAGTAATGTGTAAACAACGTTTACAGCATGCTCATTTAATAGATTCGCACTAAAGCTACCTACAAAGCTTCCTATTAATATACTAGCTCCCATATACACAACTAAAGTTTTATCCATATCGTTACTTTTCCTGTACGCCCACGCGCCTGCAAAAGTTGCAAAAAACACTTGAATCGCTGTAATACCACTCACTTCATGTGATGTATATCCAGCAAATCCTAGCAATACTGGAATGTATAAGATCATCGGATAATTAATAATTGCACCGCCAATCCCAACCATTCCTGAAATAAACGAGCCTATAAACCCAATAATAAAAAGTAGTACTGTTAAACTCATATTGTATCCCCCGCCTTCTAAAAAGAAGGTGATTTAAATAAATAAATTCACATTCCCATCCGAAGCATCTGCTAAATAAGCTCCTACTCCTGCAAACTCTACCCCATCCATAATCTCTTCCTCTTTTAACCCTAATAAATCTACTGTCATTTGACAAGCTACAAGTTTAATTCCCTGTTCTTTCGCCAAATCGATTAAATCTGGTAAAGGCATCGCATTATGTTTTTTCATAATACCTTTAATCATCTTTGGTCCCATACCGGCAAAATTCATTTTTGATAATCCCATCTTATCAGCGCCGCGCGGCATCATTTTTCCAAACACTTTCTCTATAAATGTTTTCTTTACTTTCACATGCTCATCTTTCCTAAGAGCATTTAAACCCCAGAAAGTATGAAAAATAGTCACTTCATGATCGTACGCCGCTGAACCATTTGCAATAATATAAGCTGCCATCGCCTTATCATAATCTCCACTAAATAAAACAATCGTCGTTTTCTTCTGTTGTTCCATGTTGTTCTCCTCCTAATTACCTATAGGGGTATTTTAAAATTTGTAAAAAGGCTCAAATCATCTAGCTACACCTAATGCTACTTTTCCCCTTACAAAACGTTCATACCGCCTGAAACATTTATAATGCGCTGAAATCCTAATTTCTTTAATACTTTTGCTGCTTGCTTACTTCTCATCCCACTCTGACAAATAACAATTACTTCCTTATTTTTATCTAACTGATTTACTTTACTAGCTAACTCATTTAGTGGGATATTCTGAAATCCTTTCATATGATTTCCTCTATATTCTCCAGCTGTACGAACATCGATAAATTGTTTTCCCTTTTTCCCCACTATACTCTTTAATTCTTTTCCATTTATATTTTGAACACCTTTCACCGGTAAAAAACGTGAAATAACAAGCCATGCAGCAATTACAATGAAAAGCGTACTTAATATTGTATTCATAAAAACAACCTCTCCGCCTTTACAAAACTAGTTCTTCACTACGCCTTCTTAATCCAAAACTTCAGCACATCGTCTTCTATATTATGCTTTACTATTTCATGACCGCCTGTTTTTGACCATGCTGGAATATCTTTTACTGATCCTTTATCCGTTACATGTACTTCTAACACTTCTCCAGATTGTAAAGCATCCATCGCTCTCTTCGTTCTTACAATCGGCATTGGACATGCTAAACCCTTCGCATCTAATACTTGTTTTACATTCATCATCTATTCCTCCAGTTTGTTATTTTATAATGAATCATGAACTGCACAACGATTTGGGCCAATCTCCATTTCACGCTCTTCTTCCACACTCGGATAAATCTTACCCATATTCGTTTGACGAATTTCTTCATAAGCATTCGGCTGAGGCGGTAAGTTCTCTGTCACAGTTTTACGAAACTCTCCCTCATCAACAATATTTAACCCTACATTCTCCTTAAATAAATCTTGTAAATGCGCACTCACAATGCCTCTGTCGTCCATTTCACTTATTTTTGAATAATGAGCCGGTAAAACAATTAAATCTTGAGACAGTTCCTTATAAAGTTTATATAACGTATTTCGTAAATCACTCACCCAATCTTCAGCCTTCCCAGCAAGATCTGGACGCCCGATTGAATCTACAAATAAAATATCGCCTGATAATAAATAGGAATCATCTACAATAAATGATGTACTTCCAATCGTATGCCCCGGTGAGTATAATGCGTCAATTTCAATTTTGGTACCCCCCACCGTAATAACAGATCCTTCAACAAGCGGTTTATATGAGAAAACGACTTCCTCCGCATCTTTTGGAGGTAACCAATACGTACCACCTACTTTTTCAGCTAACCTACGTCCTCCAGAAATATGGTCTGCATGTAAATGTGTATCCATGACATTCGTAATAGTAACACCATACTCTTCCGCAAAATCTTCATATGCTTCAACCGTTCTGACTGCATCAATAACTGCTGCTTCACCGTTTGAGACGATCATATAAGATAAACAGCCTTTTCCAAGACGGTTAAATTGATATACACTTCCTCCGCCCTGTACATCTCCTACTTTTAACGGCTTTACATATTCACTCCAAGCTTTCATACCACCAGCTAAATAATAAACATCATTGAATCCGGCATGTAACAATTGCTCTGCGACAAACTGCGAAGAACCTTCTTTCGCACATACGACTAAAATTTCTTTCTCCCTCGGCAATTCATCTACAATATGATCTACACCATCTAATAAGTCAAAATACGGTTTATTTATAGAAGAAACTTGTTTCCCTTCAATTTTCCAATCTTCATAGTCCGTTTCATTCCGAACGTCTAAAATAAACAACTCTCCGAATAAAACTTTCTCGGCGACCTCTTTTGCTTGTAATATCTTAACACTCATCCAATTACCCCCATAGGTATGTTTTTATTTAAAAAATTTTATTTCCCCACATTCCCTTGCCACTCTAACATATCTGGAATGACATTCTTCACATTTGAATAACCTTTCTCTTTCAACATTTGGCACGCTATATCACTACGGTTACCAGTTCGGCAAACAACATAAATTGACTTCACATGATCTAACCTAGCACTATCTATTTCACCTAATGGAACCAAAATGGCAGATGGAATATGACCAAAGGCAAATTCCGCCGCTTCACGAACATCTAATACAGTACACTCTTCACCACTTAATAATAGATCTTGCAATTCCGCATTCGTAATTGTATGAGGATACTTCACAACTTCATTTACTTCATGTTCGTGTGCTTTTCTTACATAATGCTTTAATATATCTCCCTCTTGTTTCGTTCCAATATATTGATGCCCTACTTTATTTGACCAACTTTGAATATCTAGCGTAGAACCTTTATCTGTCGCCTCTATTTCAATAACTTGCCCTGATGCCAATCCTTCCATCGCCTTTTTTGTCTTCACAATTGGCATCGGGCAAGCCAAGCCTTTACAGTCTAAACTCGTATCAACTTTTATACTCATAATCATTTCCTCCCTAATTATTATACGTATACCTGTATGGGTATAATGAAATGTTTTTGAAAATCTGTCAACACATACGTTTGACAGATTATCTGCTTTTTACAAGTAATTGAACAGCTTCTTTGATTAACTCTTCATTTGAGCCATTACCTGTCTCAAACTGCTCACGTAAACATTGCTCTAAATTTGTTCCAACAACGAGTCCAATTGTACGATCAAGTGCAGAACGGGATGCAGTTAACTGTGTAATAACATCTCGGCAATCTTTTCCCTCTTCCATCATGCGAAGCACACCACGAACTTGACCTTCAATACGTTTCAATCTATTTTTCATATCTTGATTATATTCCACTGTAGACCACCTCCGTAATTATAACTATATTATACATTACTTTGTAACTTTGTATAATATCATATACCCTTTAGGGTATATTGTAAAGTTTTTAATTTTAAGCCTATAATTTATACTTTCTAACCAGATAAAAATAGACCGAATCAACCATATGGCGGGTTTCGGCCTATCCTTATTCATTAATTTACGTTAATCGTTATTAATTCAGCTATATTTCTATCATTAATCACAATCGCCTTTTTCTCATTATTCGGCAGTAAAATTATATACTTCCCTTTTCTGGGAGTCTTCCAAATGAATTTTCCTTCTTGATTAGTCTTCCCTATCGAAATTACGATTTCTTTGCTAGGCCCAGGTGATTCATCTTTTATAAGCATAATTTCAAAATCTTTTATCGGTTGTTTCTCTTTATTCTGAACATAGAAAGTTATAGGATTACCAACCTTACTAGCATTCTCCTCATTATTTGCTATACAACTAGACATCAAGATTATGACCAATATACAAAACAAAATCCCAATATACTTACTATATTTATTCAGACCATTTTTTAATATTATTAAAAACATCGTCTGTTATCCGATTTCCAGAATTCATATTTTTATTTCCTCTTGTATGAATGGCTATTATTCTGACACCCGTATCAAAATAATGGTATACAGGTGATCCACTTTGCCCCTCATAAGTATCAATCCTATATGTTAAAATTCTAGGATTAACACCTTCAATTGGACCATAGTCTCTCCACATTGTGTAACGTTCATTTCCTACTTTATCAGCTGGATATCCCGGAATCACCGCAAGTAAACCTTTTGGTGAATCTACATAGGTAGTTCTATATCCCAACCACCCTGTATAATCTCCGGGAGACCCATTTAATTTAATCGTTCCATAATCATAATCTGAATTTCCATTATCAGTCCATCCACTTACTGAGTAAAGTTTTGTTCCTTTAAAAGGTAAATACGGTGCTTGTCCTCCATTACGACCTGGAGTTACAATAACATTTGTCGCCCATCCACCAATTTCTTTATTGTAAATACAATGTCCAGCTGTAAGCACTGTATCTTTACTAATTAGTGCTCCTGTACACCCATAAATTTCTCCATTATTATACTGAGTTGCTACATGGACTATAGCGCTATACGGATATGAAGTTGTATCATTGACCCGTATTCGATCATCTATTCCTATAACAGAATAGGTAAGAATATTAGGTGAATAATTTAACTTAGTATTTTCCAATAAATATCCCCAATCTTCCCTACCATGTTTACGCCCTTCAAACGAAGGCGAAACAAGATCTTCTCCTCTTAGATCATTACTATACAAAGATTGTTCTTGAAAAAGTACTCTTTCTCCCTCATTCGAAACTGATGTCCAAGGTACATCTTCTGCATATACCTTCTGATTCACCCAAAATACCATATAAAAAAAGATAAAGAGAACACCAAAACTGTAAAGAGCCAATCTACATCTTATAGAAATAAAGCTATACACTTTAACTTACCTCCTATATAAATGATAGCGAACAATTGAGGATCCCCTTTATAAATTCTAATTTTTCTTTTCTTAAAAGTCAATGTAATTAATAATGATTATCATTATTAATTACATTGACTTAACAAAACAATGAAATTATTTACATTCTTTACTTTGAGTTAAAAAAGCTTAGTTCTTCCAAGGATTCGGCTGTAAAGAAAAGGAGTTAGGTGGGAGATCAACTTCCCGTAAATGCCCAATTGGTGATGGCTAATACTCGGCGGGGGATACTATGACTAATACAATATATCTACTACAAAAAATTCATTTCATTTACGAAAGAAAGAATCAACCGTTTTATTATCCTACCTCCTATAATCTCTTTGTAAAACTATAATCCATCTCTCCACCTAAAGCTTCAGCTGTATCACCAGTTTCTCTAAAATCATGTGTATAAATTTGCTCAAATGAACCAAAATCTACTTGTTTATAAAATTCATAACAAGGGAATCCATCATGCTCTCCTTGAATATCGATACTACCATCCTTTTTAACACATACAGTTAATAAATAATCCACAGGAGGTGCATATATATTTAATGGATTACTTGCACTGGCACTCATTTTGAATTGGACACCATCAGAATTCCATGCAATATGAGTACACACAATATTTTCAGTACTCGCTTTTCCTGTTCTTTTATTCACAGAACCATCTGGATTTGTAATCTTCTCTGTCGTAATACCCGTGTTTGCATATGAAAACACTTCTTCTTTATAAAAATCTACTACTACCTCTTGCTCAACTCTAGAGCGCATAGTATTTACCGCATGTGGTGTAAATTCACGTGAATCACCTTCGAATTGGATTACTCTTCCTGTTTGTACATCCTTACTCGGTTCCGTCCAAGACATTGGAATAAATACACTGGCTCTAATTTTAACGATATTCGTCATAAGAAACACCCCTGTAATTCTAATTTTATATACTGCATACTATTGAATAAAATAGACCACAATTTCAATCCTAGAACCAATAGCTTTCTCTTTTACGTTTGCTACTTCCTTCTAAAAAATAGCGCTATATTTATATCTAGATTTTCGTTTTAAAGCTATATTCCATTTCTCCAGCTAGTGCTGCTGGGGTATCATCCGTTTTCCTGAAATCATGTGTATATATTAATTCAAATGAACCAAAGTCGATTTGTTTATAAAATTCATAGCAAGGAAAACCATCATGTAAACCTTCAACATGCACAGTACCACTATCATTAACTCGTATAGTCAAAAAATAATCAGCTGCAGGTGCTGCCGCGTTTAACGGATTACTTGCACTTGCTCTCATTTCAAATAAAACTTCATCTTCACTCCATACAATATTTGTACATGCAATGTTTTCTGTACTTGTTTCTCCTTTTTGATACTCAATTGAGCCATCTGGATTTGTAATTTTCACAGTAACGATACAAGCATCTGCATATGTGAAAATTTCTCTTTTATAAAAATCAACAACCACTTCTTGTTCTAATCTTGAACGCTTTGTGTTCACAGCGTATGGTGTAAATTCACGTGCATCTCCGGCATATTCAAACACTCTTCCCATCGCAGGATCCTGAATAGGTTTCAGCAAAGCATACGGTGCAAATACACTCCCTCTAATTTTAACGATATTAACCATGTGAAACCTCCATAATTCATTGATTTTATTTAGATAAATCATTATTTGTTCTATTACCATTATATAGTCAATTTGATTGACTATATCCTGTATAGTACAATAGATTCTACTTATAGTCAATTTAATTGACTATAAGCAAGGAGGTTATATACATGACTCATCAAACACTTAACGAACTAGATCTTACTTCACTTTTATCACTATCCTTCAGTACATTAATTACTGAACTACACGACAAATTAAGTGAATTGGGATTTGAAGATATTAGGCCAGCGCATGGTTTTATGTTCAAACGCATCCTTCCTAATGGAGCAACCGGTATAGAACTAGCTGAATCTTTAGGGGTTTCAAAACAAGCCATAAGTAAAATGGTAGATTCTCTTGAGAACAGTGGTTATGTCACGCGCCAAACGCATCCTACTGATAAAAGAGGTAAAATTATTGTTTTAACCGAGCGTGGTTTAGCAGTAATGAAAGCAAAAGAAGAAATAGTAGCTGAAATAGAACAACGATGGATTGCAAACATAGGTGCAGAACGAATGCAAATGCTTAAAGAGGATTTAACAACATTCGTTACTAAAGAAAATACAGGAAAATTATCATCGAGCATACGACCTGTTTGGTAAACAAAAACTCCATATAAAAAACGAATCCACTTTGATTATTCTTTTTCAAAGTGGATTCGTTTTTTACAGCTTTATTAAAATCATTGATTCCTCTAAATTTTGTTTTAAATATATGGGATACCCATATTTTATACATTATATAATTCCGTAACTCTCTGCACGATCAGCTCTGCCGTATTCTCCTCTGGCGGCATCAACAAATTTGTAACCGGCCCATACACAACAGGATTTAATTCCACTTCATACCCACCATATGCATACTCCTCTTTTGTCGGTAAGTAACCAATATATCCATTCGTATAGCCACCAAAGAAAGCTAGTTCATTTTGAAGACTCTCTTTCATTTCTAAAACAGTTTCTGAAAAAGGTTCCATCGGTATTCCAGAGAATATACCATCATTAATTTGAAACAATTGAATTTCTAAATCGATACTTAAGTGCCTAATGTTTTTCCTATGCTTATCTAAAACAATAGCAAGCCATTCGTCAGTATTCACACCCCACTGCTTCTCAGCTAATTGGGCCATTCTTTTTATCTCTTCAATTTCTGGAATATCCTTTAACTTCATTTGCATCGTACTCGAAATAGTTCTTAGCTTTACAATTGGTCTATATGTAACTGTTGGTAATATCGTTAACACATGTCCACTGAGTACGTAAGCCATTTGTTTTAATGCTTCCTGTGAACCACGATACTTCGCATTCACATTTCCAGTGGCACCTTGAACAATAATAACAGGACAGTTTACTATTTTCTCCAGAATCTCTCGCGTCATTCCAGGATAATCTGCTGATAATACATCGCTATCCCCTTTTAAAACATTCGGATGAGCAGTACAAAATACAATGACCCCAGCTAACTCCTTTGACTCAGCATTTCTCATTGCTAAAACACCAATTCTTTTATCTACAATACCCTCTATATTTATGCCCATCTTTGCTTTTCCATCAGGTGTCCTCTCTCTTCGGTTTACTCCAATATCACCTGTCGTAACATCCCACCCAACTTCACATGACCGCATATTATTATTCGCAGTAATAGCACCCTGCACTACATTATTTAGTAAAATCGTTTTATACGACTTTATTAAAGGATGATCACCGACTGTTTCCGGACCAGAATGAGTATGTGTATAAACGACAGTTATTTGCTCAAATGGTACATGAAGCTCACTAGCTACTCGTTCACGAATAATATTCGTATCTTCTACTAACATTCCAATGTTATCAATACTTATAAATACAGTCTTCACTTCATCTTTTTCAAATACAAAGATTGTCCCGTAAATGTGCTCTTCAATATTATTAATTCCTGTATCTCTATGGTATCCAATAAAATCAATACCTAAAGGCGGCGTAATATCCACCTGACATACCCCTACTTTGCTCACTTGAATCGCTCCATTTCTATATGTAACTCCCTTTCTTCAAGAATAGCATATTTACCATTTTCAAAATAAAAAGAACGGACAAGAAATTCTATGTCCGTTCTTTTCATCACACATACTTCCGATGCACCATCTTCCCATCATAAGAAAACACAACGCCCTTACTCTCCACCATCGACTCCATATGCACTGTTCTTCCCCATAGCTGATGAAGATACGGTAATACTTTTTCTAAGTATTTTAAATCTAACTCAATTCCTTCATAGCTATGTTTAATGTACAATTCCCCATTCTTTAAGTAGTCTCCATCTTCTACTACTAAGTACGGGAAACCTCCATTTGTGCGCATATTTACGAGTTGATCGCGTACATGCTCCCATTCTTTATCAATTACTTTATATTCTTTTCCTTGGCGCTGGAATAAGTACATATCTTCTCTCATTACAAGTTTTTTATTTAAATAGTTTCTTAGGAACGATACATCCCATTCAATTTCCCGTACTTCAAAGATTTTGTCACGACCAGAACCAGGTTTCACACCGCGTCGTTTCATTTCTTCTGTCGGGTTGTTATAGCGCTCTTCAATATCTTCAAACATTTTAATACCGAGGTAGTATGGATTAATACTTGTTTTTGATGGCTGTACGACACCTGCATTTAATTTCGCAAATTCAATTGCTTCACCAGATGTTAAGTCCATTTCACGAAGTATGCGTTGATGCCAGAAGGAAGCCCAACCTTCATTCATAATCTTCGTTTCAAGCTGTGGCCAGAAGTATAACATTTCTTCACGCATCATCGTTAATATGTCGCGCTGCCACTCTTCTAGCTCACGGCTATATTCTTCAATAAAGAGGAGTAAATCTTTTTCTGGCTGCGGTGGGATTTTCTTCTTTTTATGCATATTAGGTCGTTCTCTCTTTTTGTTTCGATCATCTAAATTCCATAAATCATCGTACTGTGATATCTTTTTCTTTTCTACATCCTCTTCTAAATCTTCAATACTCCATGCAAGTTTCGGACGCATAAGCGATGGATCAATATGTTCTTGAATGGCAAGTACGGCATCTAAAAATGTTTCTACCTCTTCTCTTCCATACTTATGTTCATACGCCTTCACACGATCTGCTGTCGCTGCCATACTCTCCACCATATCGCGTTTCGTATTAGAAAAACGAATATTATTTTTGAAGAAATCACAATGTGCTAAAACGTGCGCCACGATTAATTTATTTTGAATTAAAGAATTCGTATCTAATAAAAAGGCGTAACATGGATTAGAGTTAATAACGAGTTCATAAATTTTACTAAGTCCTAAATCGTATTGTAATTTCATTCTGAAAAATTGCTTTCCAAAACTCCAATGCGAAAACCTCGTCGGCATCCCATATGCACCAAATGTATAGATAATTTCCGCTGGACATACTTCATAGCGCATCGGATAAAAATCAAGACCAAATCCAGTCGCAATTTCCGTAATTTCAGCAATCGCATATTGTAGTGCTTTATCATCACTTGCTCTCATTATTTTCCCTCCTTACACTTTCCCTTAAGAAAGTGTATGATGAGGAACAAGCTTTCATGAGGATTGATTGCATAATAAAAAGACACCCTCTAAAAAAACGAGAATGCCTCTTTCTAATTAACCTTCAATGATCTCCATCTTCTCCGTAATCGGTGTACGAGCTTTTCCTTCTGGTGCTTTATCGAAATAGCCGATATGAAGAATTCCAATGATGCGCTGGCCTCGTGTTAAACCGATTCCTTCTATAAATAGTGGATTGTAGTTTAATCCACCTGATTTCCAAACGCACCCTAAGCCGCGTTCCCAAGCAAGTAATTGGAAGTTTTGCATAAATGCACATGTTGCAGCGTAATCTTCGTCACGTTGAATTTGACGCGGATCTTCATTAATGTAAACAACGATTTGTGCAGGTGTGCTTAAGAAACGATCAGATAAAATCTTGCCGCGTTTCGCTCTTTCTTCTTCTGTGAAAGAGTTTAGTACTGCGTCCACTAATTTCTGACGGCCTTCTCCAATGTATAATTTACAATTCCATGGTTCACGGTGTTTATGATTCGGTGCCCATGTTGCGTCGTTTAATAGTTCAATTAATAGCTCTTTTTCTACTGCTTTATCTGTAAATGTACGAACAGAACGTCTTTCTTTAATAACGTTTGCGATGGAAGTATATGTAGTCATATTTTTCTCTCCCTTATTTTTATCTATATGTATAAATCCGTCATTGATATTGATTTTCAATTTCGATTATAACCTAGTTTTTCACTATTAATCAATGTTTTATGTTGGAAAACCATGAAAAACTTCTTTTTATACTGTGAATAAAAAAACTTAACTTGTTCACAAGTTTTTCACATTTTATGGAAATGATATGTGTAAGTTTTCCACATTACCCATCTAGGAGGAGTTTATATGTACAAGAAAATCGCAGTAAGTATGACTATGGCAGCATTATTGTGCGGGATATCTGTCTTTCCTGCTTCCGCTGCCACGCCAAAAGAAGTAACAATGCACCATCATAAGCCTATTTCAGAAGAAGAAATGCAGTCGCTCGAAAAACTCGGCTATAATAAACATGAAATTTGGAAAGCTGCCCACATTGCAAGAATAAGTAAAAAAGAAATTAAGGACGTTTTAGCTTACTATAAGCAAAATAAATCTTGGGAGAAAACAGCCGAGCATTTCGGTGTAGACCCAAGTAAATTGAAAAAGCATCATATGAATAAAGAAACGAAAAAAGCACTACTGCAAAAATTAGCAAATATGCAAAAGTCCACACCAGATGGACTGAAACAAAAAATGAAAGAATATAACATCGGCTTACGCCAACTTACCGTGTTAACAATCATCTCTCAAAAAAGTAATACCCCTCTTGACGATGTACTAAAAATGAAAAAAGATGGGATGGATATTAAACAAATTGCGGAAAAATTAAATGTTAAAAAAGAAGATATACGGGCAGAAATGATTAAATTAGTGAAGTCTATTAAAGAAAAGAAAACAAATTAGCCTGTCAAAAAGGAAGAGATATTCAATACTCTTCCTTTTCTTTATCCCGCTATTTGTGGGAGTCGTGCTGCCCGTAAAATCCAGATTATTAGCCTTCACTTTATGAACTTTCAATTTTCAAGTATAAATTCCCTTCTTTCCCAAAAACTAACACAAGTAAATGATGTGTGTAAGGGGTGAGGAAATGTTCCGTGTATCATCTAAAAAGAAGAAAAAAGCACTCTGTTCTATTCCGGAGTTTATCCACACTATGAAAGAATCCAGTGATTTCGTGTCTTATAACGTAGTAGACGATGGAACATTGTGTTTGTTTTATTATAAATCTACAGCTGAATCACTCCTCATTAATCGATTCATTTTAACACCTATTAAAAGAGAATTAGATCACATTGAAAATATAAGTGATATAGCAAATATCGTCACACTTGAGGAGATTATCACTGGCCCTACTATTGATGACATTCGTGAAAAATTATTAAGTGGGTATGTACTTATACAACTAAAAAATGATTCTCAAATCGCAGAATATGCACTTATTCGTGCTGAAAGTTCCGTTTTAGGTACACGGCTATATAACGATACTGAAAATGAATATAGTGTCATCGGTCCAAAAGTCGGATTTGTTGAGAATATCGATACAAATATACACTTACTTCGGCGAAATATCGTCACAGAACAATTAGTTTTCAAAGAAGTTATAGTTGGTTCTATATCAAAAACAAAAGTCGTAGTTGCTTACATCGAAGATATTACGAATGAGCAGCACGTTAATACTGCGATGCAGCGCCTACAAGACATTGACTTTGATGTTCCTTTCGATGCAACTATGATTGAACAGTTTATTAGTGATAACAGCAACTCTCCCTTCCCTGTTTTACTCCCTACAGAGCGTTTAGATCGCTCCGTTTATGCATTATTGAATGGAGGAGTCGTCATTTTAACAGACGGTTCACCTTACGCATTAGCTGGACCAGCGACATTACTCGATTTCTTCGTCTCTCCAGAAGATTATTATTTACCATGGATAGCAGGCTCATTTCTTCGAATGGTTCGCTTTTTCGGAGCAGCATTCTCGCTATTTTCATCAGCTATTTATACAGCTGTATTAACGTATCACTATCAAATGATTCCTGCGGATTTACTAGGTCCGATTATTTTTTCAAGAGCTAATGTACCCTTTCCGCCCATTTTAGAAGCACTTTTTTTAGAAATCACAATCGAATTGCTCCGTGAAGCTGGAGCACGATTACCTACAAAAGTTGGACAAACAATCGGCATCGTTGGCGGGATTGTAATTGGCCAAGCATCTGTTCAGGCTGCTTTAACGAGTACCATTTTATTAATTGCAGTTGCTTTATCAGCACTCGCTTCTTTTACAACACCAACTGTAAAAATGTCTTCTACTATCCGGATACTACGATTTCCACTTATTCTTTTAGCTGGTGCATTTGGGGGCTTAGGTCTCATTGTAGGATTCGTACTCATATTAGCTCATTTAATTCGCTTAAAATCACTTGGATCACCTTATCTATTACCTCTATATCCATTTCGCGGTTTAGGAACGGCAGAAGGTCTCTTTCGCTTGCCATTTAGTCAAACTGCAGGACGTGCCTCTTTTCTAAGACCAAAAAAAAAATGGCGCTATGATCCAAACAAAGCGAAAGAAAAACATGATGGTGAAGAGAAATGAAAAATACTTTATTATGCTTTTCCATTATCATTTTAATTTTCCAATCCGGCTGTACACAACCGAATATAGTAGACACACAGCGAATGATTCATATAGGTGGATTTGATATAACGAAAGATAAAAAATTTCGCGGGACAATCTTATATCCCGATTACACAAAAGGCGTTCAATCAAAACCAGAAACTCAGTCAACTACCGCAGATACAATTGAAACAATTTCTTCACTTCTAAACGCCAAATCACCACATACGATCGCTGTAGGTCAAATGCGTGTTGTCCTATTTGGAAAATCATTTGGTGAACGTGGAATTGGGGATGTTATTAACAACTTACAACGTGATCCTAATATTGGCCGAGATGTGCAACTAGCGCTTGTAGATGGTTCAACAGAAGAATTACTTAAACATGTCAAAACGAATGGATCGCTATATCTATCTGATTTACTGGAGCAAAATATAGAAACCGAGACAATCCCTCGGACAGCTTTAAATATTTTTTTATATAACTTTTATTCATCTGGATGCGATCCATTTCTTCCTTATATTAAAGTTGATGAAGACAAGTCTGCTTCCATTAAAGGAATTGCTTTTTTAAAAAAGGATAAAGTGGTTATGTACACAGATAAAAAAGGATCTTTTTTATTAAAACTACTCATTAATCCAACTAAAAATGGTCGTTACGAAGTTCCGATACGTCAAGGTAAGCATAAAGGATTGATCGCTACTCAAAACTTATCCGGGAAAAGTTTTTGTTCTCTTTCCCAAAACGGTGACATTCCGAAAGTTAACATCCACTTAAAGTTAAACGGACTTATAAAAAATGCTCCCGACTGGCTCGATTTAGCAAAGCACGAAAATATAACTTACGTAAAAAAACATGTAGAAAAAACGCTTGAGAAGCATTTAAACGAATTAATAAAACAATTCCAAGAAAAAGAAATCGATCCGATAGGTATACAAGAAGAAATTCGTAGTCATTCAAGAAAATGGACTATAAAACAAATTCAAGAAATGTACCCTAATGTAGACGTTGCTGTTCATGTGCAAATCAATGTCGTGCAATCTGGTATCGGAGAATAGTGAGGTGCTGTAATGGCTGGACAAGATAAAACACATACTGTTTCCCCTTATTTCACATTTCTTCTATTACACTCCCTTCAAATTGGAGTAGGTGTGTTAGGATACCAAAGGATTATTGCGCAATATGCCGGTTATGATTCTTGGATTTCTCTTATTGTTGCGGGCATTGCAACTCATATCGTGCTATTTTGCATGCTTAAAATGTTAGAAAAAGATAATGATTTAATGAATATTCATACGACATGTTTCGGAAAGTGGATTGGAACATTTTTGTCCGTATGCTTTGCTGCATACCTTCTATTATTTTGCCTTACTGTCCTTCGTACATATATTGAAGTCATTCAAGTTTGGGTCTTCCCTACAATTAAACCGTGGAAATTAACTTTATTATTTTTACTTGTGACTTACTACGTAATTAAAGGTGGTTTTCGCTCTGTAACAGGAATATGTTTTTGGGGCGTCGTAATACCGATTTTCGTCCTATTTTTCTTAGTTTTCCCAATGAAATACGCGCATGTCCGTAACATTCTCCCAATTCTAACTCATTCACCTTTAGAAATTCTAACTGCAGCGAAATCATCTGCATTAGAATTTCTTGGATTTGAAGCAATTCTTGTTTTTTATCCATTTATAAAAAAAGAAAAATCATTAAATAAATGGGCGCACGGTGGTATTGCTTTTACAACAATTCTATACGTAATACTAGCCATTGTTTCCCTTATGTACTATAGCCAAGGACAACTACATCATACAATTTGGCCAACATTAACAATGCTAAAAATCATAAAGATTCCTTTTATCCAAAGGTTTGAGTACATCATTATTTTCATGTGGTATCTTATTATTTTACCTAATCTTTGTTTAACAATTTGGTCTTCTTGTTGCATTAGTAAAAGGTCTTTTCACGTACCATTTAAAATTACACTTCCATTTTTTATTGCAGCTATATTTATTTCATCCTTATTTTTCACAAACCGTGAAAGTATCAATACATTAAATACAGTACTGTCTCAAGCTGGTTTATATATTGTATACGCTTATATCCCAATTTTATTTCTATTCCATTCACTACGATGGCGATTCAAAAATCAGTCGAAAAAATCTTCACCCGACACACCATGATATTTGATACAATTTGATTAATACATTTGTAAAGGGGACAAGCGAATGAAAAAGTATGTATTTTCTTTACTTGCAGTACTGAGCCTAATTCTTGTTGGATGCGGGAGTACTAGTACAAATGACAAAAAATCTTCTGAATCAAAAGAAGAGCATGACCACGCATCACATACTCAGCAAGCTGATATTCAAGAAAAGACAAAAGGAGTCGACACACTCCCTACCTTCCTAGACAAGCTTGATCCGCAAATGAAAGATATCTACACTGTCGCTGGACAAAATGCAGAGCTATTAGATTGGATTCCATGTTACTGCGGTTGCGGTGAGAGTGTAGGACATAAAAACAATAAAAACTGCTTTATTCGTGAAATTAAAAAGAATGGTGAAGTTGTTTGGGATTCCCACGCAACAACTTGTGTCAACTGTCTAGAAATCGCGGTTGAATCGGCTTCTATGAAACAAAAAGGAAAATCAACGCTCGAAATTCGTAACTATATCGACAATAAATACAAAGAAGGGTATGGCAAGCCAACACCTACGCCAATGCCAAAAGCATAAAAACGAGGAAATCCCTCGTTTTTCTCTTTTCATTCACCTTTTTTCTTAACAAATTCTTTCAAGTGTATTTCTCCTTACTTGTCACACACTATATATAACTCCTCGGTAAGGAGGGTACACAGTGCAAACATATAACGACTATGATAAAGCTCTCTATTACACGTATTGCTGTAATTGGGATAAATTACTCGTTCTCATGGTTCAAACGAACGATCAATTATTTTCTAAGCGTATTGAGCATTTTTTACACGCTTATCAATACAGTAAAGAACTACCAGAAGTTGATAAACAATTGCAGCTCCTATTTCAATATATTGACCACGCATCCCAAAAGTCACATGTAGAAGAAGTAGAGCAAATTCAAATGTAAAATATAGCGCTATTCTCTTTATGAGAATAGCGCTTTTTTAAAATGTTTATATCAATAAAAGTTTCTCCTTATAAAACTTTTATTGATAAACATATTTTTTCTTTCTTTTCCCTACCACTTCATACTATAATTTAGTATGTAACTATTATAAGTGAGGTATAAAATATGGGACGAGAAAAAAAGCAAGAGTATGCTTTATTTGCTGCATGGGGAGCTTCGTTTATTGCTACATTAGGAAGTCTATACTTTTCCGAAATTATGAAATTTGAGCCTTGTGTCCTTTGTTGGTATCAACGTATTTTTATGTATCCATTTGTTTTATGGCTCGGTATCGCTGTAGTAAAGAAAGACTATCGCATTGCAAGTTATTCTTTACCAATCGCAAGTATTGGTGCTTGTATTTCTTTATATCACTATGCAATTCAAAAAATCGCAGCATTTTCAGCTGCTGGGGCAGCTTGCGGCCGCGTACCTTGTACGGGAGAATACATAAACTGGTTCGGCTTTGTGACAATCCCGTTTTTAGCACTTATCGGCTTTATCACAATCGCTGTTTGTAGCTTCATCGTAATTAAAAACAAATAAGGAGATGAAAGAATGAAAAAAATGCTTATATTTGGCGGTATTATTATCGCCTTGTTTGCAGCAATTTTCGCTGTAACACAAATGGAAGAAAAAAATGCTTCAACAAGCCAAAAAATTGATAATGCTACTGATAGTAAGACAAATGGCCCTGACTACTATACAAATAAAATCTCTCTTTCAGATCTCCAAAAGAATTTAAAAGAGAAAAAAGAAGAAACAGTATACTTTTATCAAACATCTTGCGTTCATTGTCAAAAGCTATCTCCTATCGTAGTACCAATGGCTAAAGACTTGAATGTTGATATGAAAGTTATGGATATTGAAAAATTAGATGCTCCTTGGGATGAATATAAAATTAAAGGAACTCCAACAATCATTCATTTTAAAGATGGTAAAGAAGTGAGCCGTATTAGCGGCGAACAACCGGAAGACAAATTAAAAGAGTGGCTTGAGCAAACGAAAAAATAATAAGAAAAGGAAACTCCTTCTATACATGAAATGCGTGTAAACTCCCACACTAATGTATAAGGAGGGGGTTTTATGCCAGAAGTGAAATGCTCTGTTTCCAATTGCTCATTTTGGGGACAAGGTAACCTTTGTCAAGCAAGTGCAATCGTTGTTCAACCTGATGCACAAGAAGCAGGTCAAATTGAAAACAGTTCATATACAAACGCTACTTTAACAAACGAGACGCTTGAAAGTTCTGTAACAACGAGTGTAGAAACGTGTTGTCATACATTTAAACCGAAATATTAAACGTAAAAGCATACGATTAGTCGTATGCTTTTTTACATTCCTCTCCAAACATCATGCATCATAAAAAAGTACAAAATAACGAGAAGGACCGTCCCGCATAAAGTAATGCGTCGATATACACTCTTCTCCCCTTCCCTCGCTTTAACAAATGCCCAAATAAATCCGACGAACAATATTAAATCAATATATGGAACATAAAAGGAAAAGACGAGTAACGCATATAAATACACGATAAATAAACAAGTCGTGATTAAGAAAATTTTAAATGCAAATTCACTTTTCATAATGTGACCGCCCCCCAGTCTGTACTGTATTATATTCAGCAAAACATAATAGTTGCTGTTTCAATTTTTTCATCTCACTATTTACAGGCGCGCGATTGGTATGAAATCAATAAAAACAACTAAAATTCATCACAAATAAGCTACCGTCTATTTACGGTAGCTATTACGGGACATTATATTTCCGTTTATATAGGTTACTTAAAATCGAATAAGGTAATTGTTCATAACGAATTTTTTCTCCTGTTTCATCTACAACATACAAATTGTTTCCTATATAATAGGTTCCATCTTTTCGTTTGGAATACACTGTGTATCTTTCATTTGGCAATACTGTTTTTACTTTCGTCAATTGTCCATTTGGTTCTTGCCAATATATATTTACACGATCTACTAACGTAAGCATTCCAATTTGTTCTTCTTCTACTTTACGACCATTCCAGCTCACAACACGATAACCTAGCTTATATGCTTCATATTCGGGACTCGTATGAAAACGAGAAATAATTACTTTCGTCTGTAATTGTACCCGGTCGTATAACCATTGTATGTCCCGATCGTGCATGCGAATACAACCATTCGACTCCCTGCTTCCAATTGTTCCTTCCCGATTTGTCCCGTGAATTGCATATTCCTTTTTATCTAGACCTAGCCACCTCGTACCGAGAGGGTTATTCGGAGCACCTCCAGCTATTTTTTTACGATGGTATTCTTTATTTTTATATTTAGTTATAATACAAAAATTCCCTTCAGGCGTCGGGGTGCTATCTCTTCCTGTCGTTATCGGAAATGTTCTAGTATAGTTTCCCTCTTCAAAAAAAGACAGCTGATTCGTCGTAAGGTTAACTAATATTAAATGATCTGTATTAGCAAAAACGCTAGCTGGCAGGCAGAAAAATAGGATTACGATAAACCATACTTTCTTCATCTAAATCCTCCCTAGCACTAACATCATAATAAAGTGAAACTTTACTCGGTGGGAGGGTTTGTCCATCCCCTACTGAATATTAGCCTTCACCAATCGGGCATTTACGGGCAGGTATCTCCCACCTAACTTCCTTGCATTCGCCGAATTTTGAGGTAGGAATCTTACTGCCCGCAAATAGCGGGATAAAGTGAAACTTTAATCAGTGGGGGTTTTGTCCATCCCCACTGATTATTAGCCTTCACCAATCGGGCATTTACGGGCAGTTAATCTCCCACCTAACTTCTGTGCTCCACCTGAATTTTGAGGTGGAATTTTACTGCCCGTTAATGCGGGATAAATGCAATTAGCTTTACTTTGCTCTTATAAATGAAAACTATCCATTCACAATTACTCCACCATTTACATGCATCATCTGTCCCGTTACATATGCCGAATCACTAGACGCTAAATATACATATGCAGGCGCTAATTCATACGGCTGACCAGGCCTTTGCATAGGAACATTGCTCCCAAACTGTGATACTTTTTTCTCATCAAAACTGGATGGAATAAGCGGTGTCCAAATTGGGCCTGGTGCAACACCATTTACACGAATTCCTTTTTGTACTAACGACTGAGATAACGATCTTGTAAAAGCGACAATTGCTCCTTTCGTTGCAGAATAGTCGATCAACGTTTCATTTCCTTCATACGCAACGATAGATGCCGTGTTTATAATTACATCCCCTTGCTTTAAATGAGAGAGTGCTGCTTTTGTAACATGAAAATAAGAAAAAATATTAATACGGAACGTTTTTTCTAGCTGTTCCGCTGTAATATACTCTAGTCCTTGCTGCGGATATTGCTGTGCGACGTTATTCACAAGAACATTTAGCCCCCCTAGCTGCTGGGCGGTCTCTTCTACAATCTCTTTACAATGTTGTTCATTACTCAAATCTCCCGGCAATAATACACAATTCACGCCTTCTTTTTCCACAAGTTGTTTCGTCTCAGTTGCATCTTCGTCCTCATCTAAATAAGCAATCGCAATATTTGCTCCCTCTTTTGCAAAAGCGATAGAAACAGCTCTTCCAATCCCGCTATCTCCTCCTGTAATTAATACATTCTTTCCTTTTAACTTTTCACTTCCTTTATAACTTGGATCTTCAAACTTTGGAAGAGGATTCATTAACGATTCAATACCAGGTTGTTTATTTTGATGTTGTGCTGGCATTGTTAAAAAGTTTTTTTGCTGCGGCATAACTTCCTTCAACTCCTTTCCCCTTATAATGCGCACAATAAAAAAAACTACTTACACATTAAAGAACCGCAATTCACACACAGTTTTACGATTAATATTCGAATTTACGACATAAAATATGAGTTGTTCTAAAGTTTTTATGCAAAACTATTGCAAAATAGTTAAAAAACGAATATTATATATAACTGTTGTGAAAATTATTCGTAAAAAGAAAGGATGTTTATATGTTTAACCTTTCAAAACATAAAACTTCTATTAAAACTGAAATTATGGCAGGTATTATTACCTTTTTAACAATGGCATATATCATTGTCGTAAACCCTGTCATCCTTGGGGATGCAGGTGTTCCGTTTGAACAAGCATTTACAGCTACAATTATCGCTGCTGTTGTCGGAACATTATTTATGGCGATCTTTACTAATTTACCAATCGCAATTGCACCAGGTATGGGATTAAATGCTTACTTCTCTTATTCTGTTGTAAAAGCCCATGAAGGCATGACTTTCGCAATTGCATTCTCTGCTGTATTCGTAGCAGGTATGATTTTAATTTTGTTATCATTCACATCTTTCCGTACGAAATTAATGGAAGTAATTCCTGAGAACTTAAAACATGCACTTACTGCTGGTATCGGTCTTTTTATTGCTTTTATCGGTTTGCGCTTAACGGGAATTGTTACAAAAAATGATGCAAACTTAGTTGGGCTTGGCGATCTTCACTCTGCTCCAGTTCTACTAGCATTAGCTGGCCTTGGAATTACAATTATCCTTATGTCTTTAAATATAAACGGGGCACTATTTATCGGAATGTTATTAACTGGTATTATCGCTTACTTCACAGGTCAATTAACATTCTCAAGCGGCGTTACATCAATGCCTGGATTACCAGAAGGAATTATCGTTTCAAATCCAATTACTGCTGTATCTGATGTAATTAACTACGGATTATACGGCGTTGTGTTCTCATTCTTCCTTGTTACACTATTCGATACAACAGGTACACTACTTGGCGTTGCACAACAAGGTGGATTTATGAAAGATGGAAAGCTTCCAAAAGCAGGACGAGCTCTTCTATCTGACTCATTCTCAGCAACAATTGGAGCTATGTTCGGAACAACACCATCAACAGCTTACATTGAATCATCTGCTGGTGTTGCAGCTGGTGGTCGTACTGGTTTAACAACTGTTACAGTAGCTGTTCTATTTGCATTAGCAGCATTCTTCGGACCGTTAGTGAGCGCTGTTTCTGGCGTTTCAGCTATTACAGCACCATCACTAATTATCGTTGGTAGTCTTATGATGGGCTCAGTTCGCCACATCGATTGGGATACATTCGATGAAGCATTCCCAGCATTTTTAGTAATCTTAAGCATGCCACTTACATCAAGTATCTCAACAGGTATTGCACTTGGATTTATTTCATACCCACTTATGAAAGTGGCAAAAGGACAATTCCGTGCTGTTCACCCACTTGTGTATTTATTCGGGATCTTGTTCGCTTATCAATTAGTTTTCTTACCACATTAAAATCCCTCGTTGTGAGGGATTTTTTATTTACAAAAAAACATTTGACAACAGCATACACTTATGGAATAATTCGAAATAGTTAAATATTCGATGTCTTATCAAGAGCAGGTGGAGGGATGAGCCCTACGAAGCCCGGCAACCGACCCATTTATGGGCACGGTGCTAATTCTTACAACACATTGTGTTGAAAGATAAGAGTAATATGATAAGACGTCTTTTCTATATGAAAAGACGTTTTTATTTTCACTCCCTCCTCTCTTTTCTTAATTTAGGAGGGATTTTTTTATGAAAAAATTATGTTCCACCGTACTCATTATTCTCTTACTCGCATTAACAGCTTGCACAAATGAACAAGATGCTATCTCTTCACAAAAGCAACAAACGGTGAAGAAAGAAGCTACTACAGCAGCAAATCATTTACAAGCAGAAATTCCAAGCCAAGTAAAAAACCCATTAAAAATCGCATTAATTATGCAAATGTCCATCGGAACTTTTTCCTCTCAATATATTGAGGGTGTCAAAAAACAAGTCGAGCTATTCGGCGGCAGTGTGCAAGTCTACAATTCTGATAATGATTTAGCAAAAATGGCAGCAAATCTAGATACTGCTATTAATTCAAAAGTTGATGGTATTTTAATTGATCACGGTCGCTCTGAAGCACTAAAACCCGGAGTAGAAAAAGCATTACAAGCGAATATTCCTGTAGTTGCATTTGATAACGACCTACGCTTACCAGGCGTAACGATTATTGATCAAGATGACTATACTCTTGCATGGAAATCATTAAAAACGTTAGCGGAAGATCTGAATGGACAAGGGAATATCGCCGTCGTATGGGTTGGCGGATTTGCTCCAATGGAACGTCGCAATGTTATCATTGATGCTTTTTATAAACGTTATCCAAATATAAAAGAAGTTGCACGCTTTGGTACCGCTAGTAATAACACACCACTTGATACGCAAACACAAGTAGAGGCTTTACTAAAAAAATATCCGAAAAAAGGTTATTTACAAGCTATTTTCGCTTCGTGGGATGAGTTTGCTAAGGGGGCCGTCAAAGCACTCGAACAAGCTGGTCGTACAGATATAAAAGTATACAGCATTGACTTAAGTAATGAAGACTTACAACTCATGCAAAAAGAAAATTCACCTTGGACTGCTACGGCTGCAACCGATCCAGCTGAAGTCGGTAAAGTTCAAGTGCGTTTCTTATACAAGAAAATCGCTGGTGAACAAACGCCAGATATTTATTCACTAGAACCTTATTTAGTAAAGAAAAATAGTTTGCCACAAGAAAATATAACGATGGATCAATTATCAAAACATATAAACGGTTGGGGAGACTCGAAAGATGCATATTCACCTTGGATGAAAAAATTAGAGAAGGAGAAAAAATGATGACATTCTCTCTTCAAAACATTACACATTCTTATCACATCTCTACCCCTGTACTAGAAAATGTTTCTATTAACATACAAAAAGGAAAAGTTCACGCTTTACTAGGAATGAATGGTGCAGGAAAAAGTACTTTACTAAAAATAGCAACTGGTGAAATTCAACCAGTTGCTGGGAATATAAAAATTGATAATCAGTCTATTTCCTTTACTTCACCACGCGATGCAAAAAAGCATGGTATTTCTTTCGTAACACAAGAAGTGGATCACGGACTTATTCCTGGATTATCTGTATTAGAAAATGTACTAATCGATCATTTAGCAATGCAAAATAAAGTACTATTTTCAAAGTCAAAATTAGTCTCACTCGCTAAACAACATTTGCAAACTGTACAGGCTGATTTAAATGTTTCGGAAGATGTTTCAAACTGCTCATTACATGAAAAACAATTACTTCTTATCGCAAGAGCTTTATCCAACAATACAAATTATCTTTTATTAGATGAGCCTACTTCTTCTCTTGGACCGAAAGAAGTTGAAACCTTCGGGCAACTATTAAAAGATTTAACATTGAAAGGAATTGGCATCATCTTAATTTCTCATCGTTTATCAGAGATTCGAAATTTTGCGGATGATGTAACCGTATTACATAACGGTAAAGTTGCAATTTCTGAAGCGATTACAAAGGTTACAGATCAACAAATTGTGGAAGCGATGACTGGAAAACAACTTACACTTCCTATTAATACAGCACCAAAACGAGGGAACGAAGAATTATTTAAAGTACAAGAACTTCCATTACACAAAGACCATTCTCCTCTTTCTCTCACCGTACGGAAAGGTGAAACTGTTGTGATATACGGATTAATTGGCAGTGGCAAAACAACACTTGCTGAAACGTTATTTGGTACTCGTCATACTTATCACGCAGAAATAGATGGTCAAACAATAACAATTAAAACACCGCGAGATGCGATTAAAGCAAAGATCGCACTTGTACCAGAGGAAAGAAGAAAACAAGGCGTATTTCTTTCGGAAGATATTATAAGCCACACTAATTTACACCAATCAGGTTGGAGACGAAAGCAAACCGAAGTAAATAATGCTACTACAGCAATTTCTTCTTTCAGCATTTTACCCAATGACCCAAAAGCATTTATTCATTCACTTAGCGGTGGAAACCAGCAAAAAGTCTCCATTGCAAAGTGGCATGGATTCAAACCGAATCTATTTCTTTTGGACGAGCCAACTAAAGGTGTAGACATAGCTGCAAAACAAGACATTTTTCAATTCATTCGTAACATTACTGAAAACGGAAATTCCGTAATTTACTTCACAGGAGAACAAGATGAAGCACTACATATCGCCGATCGTATTCTCATACTAGCAAACGGCGAATTTGTAGGTGAGTACTTGCCGAATGACCTATCTCCTGAACAGCTTTTACATTTATCTGAAGGGAGTTATTCCATTGAATCTCGTTCATAAAACAAAAACTAAGAAACTATATTTACCTACCCATCTTTTTTATCAATTTAGCACGATTGCTATCATTATAGGTGTTACAATTTTTTTCTCTATCGCCAACGATTCTTTTTTAACCTACAACAATATTAGTGATATTTTACGTTCTATTTCTATTGTAACGTTACTCGCAATTGGCGTTACCTTTACATTAATTGTAGATGGATTTGATTTATCAGTCGGCTCTACCGCTAGTTTAGCCACAATTACCGCGGCTTCTTGTCTCGTTTTATATCGACAAGAACTAATAGTCACACTCCTTATTCCTATTCTTTGTGGACTATTAGTTGGATTATTAAATGCACTACTCGTTATCCGAATTAAACTACCAGATTTACTAGCTACATTAAGTATCATGTATATCGTGAATGGACTACACTTAACATTTTCAAAAGGATCTTCTATTTATGAAGGAATGTCTGGTGCCAAAGGACATTTTATTCCATCCTTTTTATTTATCGGTCAAGGTTCTGTGTTAGGAATTCCAGTCCCTGTCATTATCATGCTTATCGTCGTTTTAATTGCATATGTATTTTTAGAAAAAACAACGTACGGTCGTTTCTTTTATATGACAGGTGGGAATCGAGAAGCTGCTAGACTAGCTGGTATTCCTACTGATCGTTACCGTGTATATGCTTATATGATTAGCGGTTTACTTGCCTCTATTGGCGGTATTATTTTATGTAGCCGCGTTGGAACAGGACAAGTTTCAGCTGGCGCCCCATTATTAATGGATGCAGTTGCAGCTGCCTATATCGGTTATGCAATGTTCGGTGCTAAGAAACCAAATGTCATCGGAACATTTCTTGGTTCCGTATTAATTGGAATCATATTAAACGGCCTTACAATGATGAACGTTCCTTATTATGCGCAAGATATCATTAAAGGCAGTATTTTAATTGCAGCTTTAGCCTTTTCATTTATTAAAAAGAAGCGTAAATAAAAAAGTAGCGCATCGAATTCCGATGCGCTACTTTCCTTTTGCAACAATCACACGAACTACTTTCAACGCAAAAAGCAAAAGACCGTTCGCTATTGCTGTAACACCTAAGAAGATTGCTATCATAAGCTCTCCCATTCCGTTATTAAATATAAAAATAATAGAAGAAATGAAAGCCAAAATAAACAATATGAACGCTGGTATATATTTAATAAAAGGCTTCTCAAATGATCTTTTAGAAAGAAGAAATGTAATTAACAATGTCATAATAAAAACAAAATATACCGCAAATAAAAAAGTCATATGAAAGCCTCCTCTACGACCAAACTACTTAAAAGAGGTTAGAAACCTTTAATATTTCTCATTTACCTGCAATTCTTTACTATACTTTTGAATGAACACTGATGAAATAACCATTACCATTCCTATACTAAAACCAATAAGCTGATCTAATAACATTTCATCATGAATGAACCAGCGCAGTAGAAATACGCCACCAAAAATAAGCAACATTGTAAATCCAGTATGTCTAAGCCCTTTATATACATTTTCCATATGTATCACCTCTCTACATACTTTTATCCATATTATACCATAATCCCAAAATGTATATAACCAACATTCGGTATTGAAACCAATAATAAAAAAGGCTGCAGAGAACTCCTTTTCCACAGCCTAATTATTATTTTTGCAAAAACGCCTGTAAATCTGCAAATTGTCTCTTTGCATCTTCATAGCCTTGCTCATATAAACTTTGTAATTTAGCCGTATCCTTTTCCATACGATCTACTTGAAGCGGCACTTCTGGGCGAATAACAAATAAATTACCAGCTTGCTCTTCTTTTTCAATGTAGTGAAGTGTTTCATTATACACTTCATAACGATTCAGCATCGTATTTACAAGGTTTGGATACTTCTTATAAGCCTTTGCTGCAATCCAACCAAATTTTGATTTTTTCTTCGCGTAACCATGATTTCTCGTCAAAATAACGACTGATTTTTTAAATCCATCTTCCTGTGCTTTACGAACTGGAATCGGATCTGAAATCCCGCCATCTAACAATTGCTTACCTCGGTAGTTTACTGCCGGTGCAATGAAAGGTAATGAACTAGATGCTTGCAATAAATTTAGTGCATCATCATTCGTTCCCTCTTTTTCAAAATAAACAGACTGTCCTGTTTCACAATCAGTTGTTCCTACAAGGAAACGCTCTGGACTATTAAAGTATGTTTCAAAATCAAACGGTACATGCTTTTCTGGAATTTCATGAAAAATGAATTCCATATCAAATAGCTGACGTTTTTTCCACAAGTTTTTATACGATAAATACTGCGGATGTGATGCATAATCAATATTTACTGTTTTATTTCTATTTCTTTGTCTGGAAAGATACGACGCTGCATGACAAGCACCAGCTGATACACCAATTACATATGGAAAATATAAATCTTGTTCCATAAAATATTCTAATATCCCGCCCGTATATACACCACGCATACCGCCGCCTTCTAATACTAACCCCGTATTTTCAAGCATGTTATTCTCTCCTCTTTATATATATCGACTCTTTAATTATTCACTATGTTAAGTATCTTTTTCTATTATATATGAGTTCTTTTAGAAATTATATTCAAAAGGCTTGAAAAAAAGAAAAATAGAGACTCCTCAACAATCCGGTCTCTATTTTAAGCTCTTTGATCAGCAACGATATGAATATCAATATACTTCGTTTGTCTCATAATTTCATTTACAATAGAACCTTTTCGTATTTCTTCCCACCGTGTTCTCGCCGATTGCCCGAGTAAAACTTGTGTCACCTGTAGTCTTTTTGCAACTTCAATAATAACATCAGCGGGCTTTCTTCCCTTTGCTTCTTCTAATACAAAGCTCGCATCAAATTGATTCGTTAGCGATTTCCATTCTTCAATCGTTTGCTTTTTGCCAGCTGAAATAGAATCTATATTTTCTCTTTCAACGTTTAACACATACAATTCAGCATTTAGCCGATCAGCCATGCGCCAACCTCTCCGTATTAATTTCTCTGCTGTTGAACTGTATTGTACACAAACGAGAATTTTTTCTTTCACACCAATTGGTTCTATAACTGTTTGGCTAATTTTCTCATCCATATCATCTGCAACTTCACGAAGCGACAATTCCCTTAGTGCCCCTAAATTATTAAGCGTAAAGAAGTTTTGTAAGCTTTGTTGAATTTTTTCTTCCTTATATATCTTTCCATCGATTAATCTCTTCCGGAGTACCTCAGGTGTTGCATCAACAAGTTGAATTTCATTTGCTTTTTGCAAAATAAAATCTGGAATACGCTCTCTTACTTTTACATTCGTAATTTGAGCTACAATGTCATGAACACTTTCTAAATGTTGAATATTAAATGCTGATAATACAGATATACCGGCATCTAACAATTCCTGCACATCCATGTAACGTTTCTTATTTTTCGACCCGGGAATATTACTATGCGCAAGTTCATCCACAACAACAATTTGTGGTGCCCGCTTTATAATTCCTTCCACATCAAGCTCATAAAATACTTTCCCTTTATAATCTATTTCTTTTAAAGGAACTTTTTCTAAATCAGCAATTGCTTCTTCCGTCTCTTTTCTACCGTGTGTTTCAATTAAACCAACTACAATGTCAATACCGTCTTTTTTCATCTCTCTTGCATCAAATAGCATTTTATAACTTTTCCCTACTCCTGGAGCCGCTCCTACATATAGCTTTAACTTCCCTCGATTTTGTTGACTAATGTATTCTAAATACTCTTCTGGTGTTCGCCTTTGAAACGTCGGTTTATAGTCATCCGCATACAAAACACTCACAACCTTTCTTTCGAAACAACACTACCTCAATCCGTTAGATTGAGGTAGCACTGTTACTATTTCATTAATTTCTGTAATTCTAAATTTAACTTTAAGACGTTCACGCGATCTTCTCCAAACAAGCCGAGTGCAGCACCTTCCGTTTGATCCTTAATCAGTTGATTCAGCTTTTCTTTCGGAATATTCGTTAATTTCGAGATGCGATCTACCTGCACAGAAGCCGCTTTTGGACTAATGTCAGGATCAAGCCCTGAACCCGAATTCGTCACTAAATCTATCGGTACTTCTGTAACTGGAACGGCCCGGTTTTGTTTCTTCCAGTCTTCAATACTTTTCTCAACTCGTTTTGCTAAATCTGGATCAGACGGCGCATAGTTATTTGAACCAGATGCTTCTGCTTTATATTCTATACTAGAAACACGTCCATGAAAATAACGTGGATCTGTGAAATTTTGACCGATTAATTTTGAACCAACTACTTCATCCTTATCATTATATATAAGACTTCCATCCGCATTATCCTTCATTACCGCTTGCGCAATACCAGTTACAATAAGCGGGTATACAAGGCCGCACAAGACTAAGAACGTAAAAGTAATACGAATAATTGGTGAAAGTATACTTTGTTTTTCCGCCATCTTTTTTCCCCTCTTCCTTATATGAACAAGCCGACAATCATATCAATTACTTTAATTCCAATGAATGGAACGATCACTCCGCCAAGCCCGTAAATGAGTAAGTTTCTGCTAAGCAATGCATTAGAACTCATTGGTTTATATGCGATACCTTTCATCGCTAGCGGAATAAGTAACGGAATAATAACCGCATTAAATATTAATGCTGATAAGATTGCTGAAAGCGGTGATGTTAATTTCATAATGTTTAATGCTTCCATTTGCGGAATCGCAAGTGTAAACATTGCTGGAATGATTGCAAAATATTTTGCAATATCATTCGCAATACTAAACGTCGTTAACGCACCTCGTGTCATTAACAATTGCTTACCGATTCCTACAACCTCAATAATTTTAGTTGGATTCGAATCTAAATCGATCATATTTGCTGCTTCTTTCGCAGCTGTCGTACCACTATTCATCGCTAACCCAACGTCAGCTTGCGCTAATGCCGGGGCATCATTTGTACCATCACCTGTCATCGCTACAAGTTTACCTTTATCTTGCTCTGCTTTAATAACTGCAATTTTATCTTCTGGTTTACACTCGGCAACGAATTCATCTACCCCTGCTTCTTTTGCAATTGTTGCTGCTGTTAATGGGTTATCCCCTGTACACATAACCGTTTTAATTCCCATTTGGCGCAATTGTTCAAAACGCTCACGCATACCAGGTTTTACTGTATCCTTTAAATAAATTAAACCGTAAATACGATCATCCACTGCAACTACAAGTGGTGTTCCACCCTCTTTTGAAATTAAATCTGCTTTTTGATTCACATCTTTCGGAATCGTTCCGCCTTTTGATTGAACCCATTCAATAACGGCACCAACAGCACCTTTTCTTACTTTCGTTCCATCCTGTAAATCAACACCACTCATTCTCGTTTCTGCTTTAAACGGAACAAATTCACCTTGTTCTGCAAGTTCTTTATTATATGATATAGATTTCGTTTGTACATATTCTATAACTGATCGACCTTCTGGTGTTTCGTCTAAAACTGAGCTAATCGCAGCCCATTTTCCTACTTGCTCAATCGTTTCATTTCCTACAGGGAGTAGTGTATGTGCCATCCGGTTCCCGAAAGTGATCGTACCTGTTTTATCTAAAATAATTGTATTAATATCACCCGCAGCTTCTACTGCTTTCCCTGACATTGCTAATACATTGAACTTTGTTACGCGGTCCATCCCAGCAATACCAATTGCCGATAATAACCCACCAATTGTCGTTGGAATTAGACAAACTAACAATGCAACAAGTACAGCTGTATCAATTTGAAACCCTAAATAATTTGTAAAAATCGGCAACGTCACAACAACGATTAAGAAAATAAGAGTTAAGCTCGTTAATACTGTATTTAAAGCAATCTCATTCGGCGTTTTTTGACGAGCAGCTCCTTCTACTAAAGAAATCATTTTATCAATAAATGATTCACCAGGATTACTCGTAATCACAATCGTAATCTCGTCACTTACGACCATCGTTCCGCCTGTTACTGAACAAAAATCGCCACCTGCTTCTTTTATAACAGGAGCTGATTCCCCTGTAATTGCTGATTCATCTACAGACGCTAATCCTTTAATTACTTCACCATCATTCGGAATCATTTCCCCTTGTTTTACAATAACAACGTCACCTTTTCTCAGCTCAGTTGCTGAAACTTGAACAATGTCTCCATTTTCTTTTACAACATTTGCAAACACATCTTTCTTCGATTGTTTTAAAGAATCAGCTTGCGCTTTACCACGCCCTTCAGCTAAAGCTTCTGCAAAGTTAGCAAATAAAACTGTAAATAATAGAATGAGAGAAACTGTTATATTAAACCACCCTGGTACACTACTAGAACTACTTGGAAGAAAGGATAAAATTAACGTAATGATAAATCCAATTTCCACAACGAACATAATCGGATTCTTTATCATTACTTTCGGATTCAATTTCGCAAAGGATTGTTTCATCGCATGTGTCACGATATCACGATCCATCGTTTTCGCTTGTCTAACCTCATCTTCTACAGCATGTATTTGTGACTGATCTACTTGTTTTTCTTTTACTACTACCGGTCTCATCATTTACCCTCCATTACTTCAATGTAAGAAATTCTGCAATTGGGCCGAGTACTAACATCGGGAAGAATGTTAACGCACCAACAATTACAATTGTTCCGATAAATATCCCTCCAAATAAACCATTATCTGTACGGAACGTTCCGACTGTTTCTGGTACTACCGTCTTCTCTTTCAGTGAAGCTGCAACAGCTAGCATCGTAATTAAACTGAAATAGCGTCCTAAAAACATAACTAAACCAGTCGTAATATTCCAAAACGGTGTATTGTCTGCTAAACCTTCAAATCCAGATCCGTTATTCGCAGCTGACGATGTGTACTCATATACAACTTGCGTTAAACCGTGGAAACCTGAATGAGAAATTGCATCCGTTCCTAAGCTTGTTGAAAGAGCTAATGCTGAAAACCCTAAAATAAGCAATGGATGAAATAAAATCGTTACCGCAATCAATTTCATTTCCTTACCTTCAATTTTCTTACCTAAAAACTCCGGTGTCCGTCCAACCATTAAACCAGATATAAAGACTGCAATAATTGCATACATAATAATGTTCACAAAACCTGCTCCAACACCGCCGTATACTGTATTTAACATCATATTTACGAGTGGAACTAGACCACCAATTGGTGTTAACGTATCATGCATCGTATTAACGGCCCCCGTTTCCGCAGCTGTCGTTACTGTCGCATAAAGGGAAGAAAATACTGTTCCAAATCGGACTTCTTTTCCTTCTGTACTTCCTTGTACATGTTCGATACCCATTCCATTTAACACTGGATTTCCATGTAATTCAGATGTCGTAATCGTTATAAATCCTAGTAAAAACACCATGAATAGTGACACGAAAAGGATGCGACCTTGTTTTTTATTTCCTACCATTCGTCCGTACGTAAATGGAAGTGCTGTTGGCAATAACATCATAAGCATCATTTGCAAAATATTACTCATTTGCCCTGGATTTTCAAAAGGATGTGTAGAGTTTGCCCCGAAAAATCCACCGCCGTTATTTCCAAGTTCCTTAATGGAAACGAATGATGCAACTGGACCACGTAAAATACTTTGTTTTGCCCCATCAATTGTTTGTGCTGTAACTGCCCCGTCTAACGTTTGTGGTACACCAAGTGCGACAAAGATTAGCGCTGCAACAAACGCAATAGGAAGAAATACTCTCGTTAAAGCTCTCGTAAAATCAACGAAAAAGTTACCAAGTTCTTTTCCAGCGAGCCCTCTTATAAATGCCATAACGAGCGCTAACGTCGTTGCTGGTGCTGCAAACATTAAAAATGTAATCCCGATTAATTGTGATAAATAAGACAAACCATTTTCACCGCTATAATGCTGTAAATTTGTATCAGCCATAAAACTAATTGCTGTATTAAAAGCGAGCGTAGGCTCCATCCCTTCAATATGCGCTGGATTTAATGGCAATACGCCTTGTAATCTGAAAATGAAATATACGACAACAATCATAAATCCATTGAGTAAAACTAATGATAATGCGTACTGTTTCCACGTTTGATTGTATGCTTTTACACCCGTAATTTTAAAAATAAGTTTTTCAAAAGGCCCGAATACTTTATCTAGCGTTTTGCTACCTTGAAAAGCTTTTTCTAAATAAATCCCCGTTGGCTTTGCTACTAAAATAAACAAGAGCATTGTAATAACGACTGCAACCCAAATCATAATGAATGATTCCCCCTAATTAAAACTTCTCTGGATTTAATAATGCGTACACTAAGTACACCGTAATCGCTGCAACAATAACCGATAAGGCAATCATCATGATTGCTTCCCTTCTTTCACAACTTTATCTGACCAACTTGCAAGACTTGCCATCGATGCGACTAACCCAACAAAAATACCGATCATTACAACATCTAACATAACTACCCCTCACTTTTTGTTAAATTTTACCATCTAGTTATCAAAAAAAGAACACTAAGCTCTACTTAGTGTTCGAAACGAACAACACAAAGTAAACCTCCTCTCTAAACGCTTACGAGGTTAGCTGTCGGATTCGGGCCTAAAGAGTAGCCCTACTTTCAAAATTGAAAGATTCACCCCAAGTGACAATGCACAAAATTGGTTCCCCCGCTCCATTTCTGGAACTCAGCGATTTTAGGTTTTTTTTGGAAATTTCATGAATGATTTATGAGAGTAAATATACTCCTCTAAATTTAACTTGTAAAGAGGCAAATTACTTAAAATAAGAAAAAATTCCGCCATTTAAACGCTTACATTGCTTATTTTTAATATTCTTTCATCTATTTTCTTGTGTTTTCTTTTTTTTTCATAGAAATGATCTTTTAAATATGAAATAAAAAGAGCGAATGACATGAAGTGCATAGCTTGTTGCACTCAGCATTCGCTCTTTTTTCATTCAACCTTTATTCTCCACGCAAAAAAGCACGCAAATTTCTCCCTCGAATATAAACTTGTGATAATTCTGCATGTAACTGCTCATATTCGGTAATATCCGCCTCTAAATACAAAACATCTTTTGATGGTAATATAATATATGGCCCTGGAAAAAGAGGATCGAGCACTACCAATTCGTGAACTCTCTCTACCGATATCGCCCAACGATTCGCTATATCTCCTAGTAACAACACTTTCATCTTCATTTCCCCCGCCCTATTCAAAAAATAAAAAAGAAATATTATCACAGTTCGTAAACACTACAAATTTAGCTCCAATTGTTTCATAGAGCCTGGCCGGATAGCGTTTATTCTTTGTAACAACAGTAATAGGCGCTTGAAAAGAAAAACGAATGTGTTCTGTGAAGAAACTAACTATCGGAAGCTCATCCCCTAGTAAAATCACCTTCTTAATACGTGTGCAAATACTAGTAAAATCCTTCTCCTTATTACAGCTATAAGCTGATTCAAACCCATACTCTCTAACTTCATCCGCTATCTCTTCATTGGCTGTAAAAATAATTAACTCATGCTGAAATGCTACTAGCTCTCTTAAACTCTTTACCTTGTTTTTTTCTCCAACACAAATAAGTGTTAGTTCCATGTACCTCATCCTCCTTAGCATAAAAGAACTCAAACATATATTGATATTCTCCTATACTAATCAGACCGATGAAGTGATGTATCCATCATGGCACCGTCCTCTCTCAAGACGCTTACGAAGTTAGCTGTCGGATTCGGGCTTTGAGAGTAGCCCTACTTTCAACATTGAAAGATTCACCCCTAGTGACGACGCACAAATTGGTTCCTCCGCTCCATACATTTGGACTCAGCGTATTACAAAAAATGTATTCTGGCTGATATATTACTCCTGTATTTGGAAAAAGTAAACAATGAAAAATCCTTAAGGTGGATTTTTCATTGTTGCTAGACATTATAAATATTTATATTCAATAGGAATTTTCATGAGTCGTATTGTAATAATACTAAATAAAGAAATGATTAAAAATTAAACGTGAAACGAGGATGCTATATGACCGAGGATAAAAAGAATAATTTTATTAAAATAATAAATATTCTAGGTAATTCGTTACTATTAATTTTAGCGATTTTAGTTACTATTACTAGTTATACTGAATTCCGTACTACATTAGAAATCATTTTTTTAATTTCTTGTTTGTTATTAATTTATAGTAAATACTTAAGTAAAAATAAGAAAGCTATGATTCCCTATTTTATATATTTAATATTAATCTCATCACACCTTTTATATACTTTACTCATCTAAAGGACGCATTTAAACAAGAAGAGCCAATCACATTTGCTAACATATATTAAATCTCTATTAATCATTAACATTAATAACCAGTGAGGATATAGCCCCACTGGTTAAATTTTCACTTATGCATGTGTCTTATTCACTTTATACGCAAAATGATTCGTCGGTCCATGACCACTTCCAATATTCAACGGCTCTTCAATCGCTATACTAATAAATCGTTTTGCCTCTTGAACTGCCTCTTCGATTGAATATTCTTTAGCAAGTCCTGCTGTAACTGCAGACGCAAATGTACATCCGCTTCCGTGCGTCTGCTTCGAAGGAATTCGTTCGCTCCTAAATTCAATAAACTGCTCTCCATCAAAGAGTAAATCAATTACTTCATTACCTTGATATTCTGCATGTCCGCCCTTCATAAGAACATATTTAGCCCCTAATTCATGTAATACTTTCGCAGCTTCTTTACTATCTTCAACATTATGAATCTCCATCCCAGTTAACACTTCTGCTTCCGGAACATTTGGTGTTACGACAGTTGCTACTGGTAATAAATATTCCTTTAATGCTTGTACTGCTTCTTGTTGTAATAATGATGCCCCGCCTTTTGCAATCATAACAGGATCTAGCACAATATTATTCCAGCCGAATTTTTTAATATGTTCTGCAACAATTTGAATAATTTCACTGCTAAATAACATTCCTAGTTTTACAGCATCTGGCGTTAAATCCGTACCAATTGAATTCAGCTGTTCCGTAATTCCTTCTAAAGAAACAGGATATACCCCTTGAACGCCAAGCGTATTTTGAGCAGTAATTGCCGTAATAGCCGTCATTCCATACACACCAAGCTCTTGGAATGTTTTTAAATCCGCCTGAATCCCAGCGCCGCCTCCGCTATCAGACCCTGCAATTGTTAAAGCTTTATTCACTTTCATTCCACTCATCCTTTTCTACCCAAAATAGCGATGATAAATTGTTTTCGCTTCGCTTATATCTTTCGTTCCATGTACAAGTACACGGCCATCTTTAAAAGCAACTAATCTCTTTTCTTCAACCGAAAATGATAATAAATATGGATTTACATTTAAATCATTCACACGATCATTCAGCAATTTTTTATATTGTTCAAAATCCAGTTCCTCTTTATGAGGTGGTCTAATTTGAACTGTATTTCTCCCGCATAACACCGCTGTTTTTGAAGTATTTTCCTTATTTAAATACGGATATAATGCTTGCTCACCACATGATAGACAATTATGTTTACGAATCTTTTGCACATTCATACATGAATACTCATTTTTCCATACATCAAATGACACAAGTCCATCTCGAAGCGAGTCATAATCTTCTACTAGCAGTTTAAGTGTTTCCGTTACTTGATGAGAAACGACGAGAGATACAGCAGGTGATATAATCCCCGCTGTATCACATGTCGCTCCGCCAAGTGGAATCGATTGTAATAAACAAGATAAACATGGCGTTTTGCCTGGAAGAATAGTATAAGAAAGACCGTAACTTCCTACACATGCCCCGTAAACCCATGGAATAGAATATTTTTGCGCTACATCATTCACAATGAAACGCGTTTCGAAATTATCAGTCGCATCGATGATTACATCAACATTTGTAACGTGTTCTTCTAATTCTTCAGCCGTTACATCTTGAACGAGAGCTTCTACTCTTACTTCACTATTAATCTCTTCTAGACGTTTTTTTGCCGCCACAGCCTTCGGAAGGTTATTCTCTACATCACGCTCTGCATACAATTGCTGCCTTTGTAAATTACTCCAATCTACATAATCGCGGTCAACAATTGTTACCTTACCAACGCCTGCCCTTACAAACATCTCTGCATTTGCACTACCTAATGCACCCGCACCGATAATAAGTACATGCTTTTCCCCTAGCTTTTGTTGCCCTTCTTCCCCAATTGGAGAAAATAGTTCTTGGCGAGAATATCGATTATTCAACTACGCTCATTCCTTCTAAAGGACTACTTGCTGTCGCGCAGCGCTTGCGTGCAATACGACCTGCTTCAAACCCTAATCGTCCTGCCTCAATACTTAATTTCATTGCGTATGCCATTTTAATAGGATCGTTCGCTCCAGATACTGCAGTATTTAATAACACACCATCCGCTCCTAATTCCATCGCAAATGCCGCATCAGCTGGGCTACCGATACCAGCGTCAACGATAACTGGTACTGTCGCTTGTTCAATAATGAAGCTTAAATTTAACGGATTTACAATACCAAGCCCTGAACCGATTGGTGATGCTCCTGGCATAATTGCATGCACACCTAATTCTTGTAATTTACGTGCTAATACAACATCATCAGATGTATACGGAAGTACGATAAATCCTTCTTCTAGTAACATTTCAGATGCCTTTAACGTTTCTACTGGATCAGGTAATAACGTTCTATCATCACCAATAACTTCTACTTTGATCATATCGCAAAGTCCAGAAGCTTTTGCTAATTTTGCAATACGAACAGCTTCTTCAGCATTTTTTGCTCCAGCTGTATTCGGTAATAACGTATATTTTTTTACATCAAGTTTCTCTAATAAATTAGGCTGCTTTGCATCAAATATATCCATACGACGTACTGCGAATGTTAAAATCTCAGCCTCAGAAACATCAATTGCCTTTTGCTGCACATCAAAATCAGGGAATTTCCCTGTTCCTAATAAAAGTCTAGAATGAAATGAAAATTGTCCAATGTTTAACATAATCAACCGCCTCCTACGAAAGTTACAATCTCAATTTGGTCCCCATCAAAAACAGATGTATCGTTATGATCATCTTTTTGTAAAATATCTTTATTACGTTCTACTACAACAATTCTGTTATCTAACTCTAAATGTGTAAGTAGCCCAGCTACTGTTTTTACACTCTCTGGTACTTCAATTTGGTTACCATTAATTTTTAAATTCAAACTTCCATCCCCTTTCTAAACCATTTTAGAAAGCAATGAATCTAGCAAGTGATTCTCCTGCTTTCCTTCTATTAAATCAGCCATATACTGACCAGAAACAGGACTTAATAAAATGCCGTTTCGATAATGGCCCGTACAAGCATATAAACCTTTTATTTCTTCATGCTCTCCCATATAAGGAGCTTCATGATTAGACTGCGGTCTTAACCCAGCCCACGTACTTTCCCATTCTGCTTCTTTTAAAGCAGGCAATATTGTGTAGGCACGCTCTAATATGGAAGTAATACTTTCTGGTTGTACAGATTTATTAAATGTATGAGGCTTCATCGTTGCCCCAATCACATAACGGCCACCGCGCTTCGGCGTAATATAAAACCTCTCCTGGAAAATAGGAGCTTTCAACAGAGGTTTCCTGCTTCTTACTGCAACAACCTCCCCCTTAACAGGATATGTACCCCAATCACTCTGAAAATAATGTAGTAATTTCGTACTCCATGATCCTCCGGCGATAACGACCTTTTCACATGTGATTACACCTTCGCTTGTCACAATTCCAGTCACTTTATTATTTTCAATACGAATATCAAACACTTCTGTTTGTTCATATATATCAGCTCCGGAAATTGCTGCAGAATGTGCGAATGCTTTCGTAAGCTCTGGCGCAATAACGTGACCATCTTTCGGATAATATACCGCTCCTATAATTGATTCGGATAGAAACGGCTCTTTTTCTCGCAAACGATCACCCGTTAGAAAATAGGAATCTTCACCTGTTTTCTGTTGCCAATCCATAATATGAAGAATTCTTTTCTTCTCATCTTCATTTTGAGCGATGCGATAAATGCCCTTTTCTTCATACCCAATATCGATGCCTGTTTTTTCACGTAAAACTTCTGCAAGTTGTGGAAATATAACACGGCTTTCTCTAGCAAGCTCAAACAGCGGATCATATGCATCCCATTCTGCCTGAACACCGAGCAAACCAGCAGCTGCTTTCGAAGCTTCAGATGCGATTCTTTGTTTCTCTATAATCGCTACTTTATGCCCTCTTTCTGCTAGAAAGTGTGCAACTGAGCTACCAATTACACCTCCGCCAATAATCGCTACATCATACTTCTTACACATGTTTTTCCGCCCACTTTCTTATTGATTCCTTATAAGATTTCGCCCTGCTATACGGATTACTACTGCTTATAATCCCAGACATAACAGCAATGCCACTTACACCATTTGCAAGAACATCACCTGTATTTTCAGGGGTAATCCCACCAATTGCAGTTATTGGTATGGATAAGCATCTTGCCATATGAGCAATTTCTTCTAATCCTCTTGCTGGCACATCCTTTTTACAAGCCGTTGGAAATACATGACCGTAAACGAGTGAATCCGCTCCATTTTTAAATGCCACTATCGCTTCATCTAAAGAATGTACTGAATAGCCAACATGCAAATAAGAAAACTTTTCTTTCACCGACCTTACATCTGCGCTTCGATATCCTAGCTGCACACGCGGAATATTTAATAGAATAGCAATATCAATTCGATCATTTATCACTATCTTCGATGCCGGAAAGCCTTTCCCCAAAAGACTTTCCACACCTTCATACAATTCCTTCGTGCTCTTCTCACGCTCACGAATATGCAAATAATCAATCTCACTCTCAATTTGCATCGCTACATTCACTAATTCTTCAAATGGCATATGGCCATTTGAGATTACATGAAGCTCATTTTTCATATTCATTCGCCTACTTTAAAATGTTTTCGAATAATTCATCGGCTGGAACAATTTCTTTCGCCATTCCTTTGTCTTTCAACCATTTATTTTGTTTCTCCCATGACTCTTTTGAATCCGATAAGAATGGCTCATCTTTCGTTTCCATCTTCTCTAATAAAATTTTCATACTTTCTTTTTCAACTTCTGGTACAAGTGGGAAGTTTTCTTTTTCTTGATGATCTAATAAAATATTTAATGCTTCATCCGGATTTTTCTTCATGAAATCATATCCCTTTTTCGCACCACGTAAAAAGGCCTGTAATGCTTCTTTATCCTTTTTCAAAGTTTTATCACCTGTTACAAACACAAGCTCATGATAATTCGGCACACCGTAATCAGCTGGATTAAAGTACGCTGGTTCATGGCCCTCATGACGCATAACAGGTACTTCATGGTTAATGTATGCTCCTGTTACAGCATCCACTTTTTTCGTAATTAACGCTGGTACTAAATCAAATCCAACATCGACTACTTTTACTGTATCTGGATTACCACCATCTTCTTTTACCATCGTTTTTAAATATGCTTCACTTAAAGGGGTCCCAGAATATCCAACTGTTTTTCCTTCTAAGTCTTTAGGTGACTTAATACCTGCTGATTTCAGCGATACAACATGATTTAACGGCGAACGTACGACAGCTCCAATTGATTTCACTGGAATTTGTTCATTTGCTTTTGCCATGACAACATCTGGTTGATAATACAAGCCAACGGTCACTTTCCCTGCTGCCGCTAGCGTTAATGGATCAGTCGGATTAGAAGGGAATTTAATATTCACCTTGACTCCTTCTTCTTTAAAGTATCCTTTTTCAATTGCCGTATAAATAAAGCTATGTACCGCATTCGGGTACCAATCAAGCATTACTGTTATTTCTTTTTCTGATTTATTCTTATCTGATGCCGAGTTACTCGAACATCCTGCAATCATTGCAACTAATAATGTAAACACAAAGATGCGTTTTAATAATTTCATGAATGTTTCCTCCAACTAATGAATTTCTTTTCTAATGTGGAAATAAGTATGACGAAGAAAATAGCTAATAATGATAACAATACAATTGGTGCAAATACACCAGCTCCGTCTAACTGCGTCATCATTCTTTTACTGAAATATCCAAGCCCAGCTTGTGCACCGAGCCATTCTCCAATTGCTGCCCCGATCACACTAAGCGGAACTGCAATTTTTAACGCTGAGAAAAAGTAAGGAAGAGCAGATGGCAGCTTTAGCTTTAGAAAAACATCTTTTTTTGTTGCACCATACGTGACTAAGAGCTCCTCCCATTCTTTTTTCGTACTGCGCAATCCATCATACGTATTGACCGCAATTGGGAAAAACGTAATTAAAACGGTAACAACAACCTTACTCCAGATGGTATATCCAAACCATAAAACGAAGAGCGGCGCAAGCGCAGTAATCGGGATTGTTTGTGAAGCAACTAATAACGGATAAAATGCTCTTTCCATCCACGTACTCGTATTCATTAACATTGCTAGCCCTACGCCCAGTACGATAGAAATAACAACGCCTATTAAAACGACGTACAACGTTGCAGGTAAATGAACCGTAAATAATATATCTTTCAGTACCCATATCTTCATTACAATTGCAGAAGGTGATGGCAAAATGTACATCTCATCTACAATTCTTGCTCCTACTTCCCATAGAGCAAGTAAAATTCCACTTAATATAAGGGCAGGTAATAACTCCTTTAAGCGATTCATCATACAAGTACCTGCCTTTGTAACATACTAAGGAGCTCTTCTTTAAGCGCTAACACTTCAGGCTTATATAAATCTTTTCTTGTTCGGTTACGATCAAGCGGCACAATTCGCTCAGTTAAAGTTGCTATCGGTTGATTTTCTACAACCAAAATTCGATTAGAAAGAAACAATGCTTCTTCAACATCATGAGTGATAAATAAAATTGTTTTTTCCCACTCTTTCCATTGTTCAAACAACCATTCTTGCAAAGATGCCTTCGTTAAAGCGTCCAATGCACTAAAAGGTTCATCTAACAATAATATCTCCCCGCCTGTTAATAAAGTTCGGATAAAAGATACGCGTTGCCTCATACCACCAGATAAATCTTTCGGATATTTTTTCTCGTACCCTTGTAAACCAAATTTATGTAACAGTTCTTTCGCTTTTACTTGCGCTTCTTTCTTCTGCACACCTTGGCACTCTAGCGGCAGGGCAGCATTCTCAATAATCGTCCTCCACGGCAAGAGCATATCTTTTTGGGGCATATACCCTACAGGATGACTCTTTGTTTTTGTCAGCTCTATCTGTCCAGTACTTGCTTCTTCTAAGCCTATAATAAGACGAAATAAAGTACTTTTCCCGCATCCACTCGGTCCGATAATACTTACAAACTCTTTATCTTGTATAGAAGCATTTAATTCATCGATGATTGGTTTCTCATCATAATGAAAGGAAACATTATGAAACTGTAGTATGTTCTTGCTCCTCAAAACCCCACATCTCCTTACGATAAGCCATATCCCAGAATAAATATTCAAATCGGCTGGAATATAAGAAAATCTCCTCTAATCGGTCTAGCTCTTTCTCTGACTTTCCAACTGCCATTTCATTTAATAAATCTATTAACCAAATACAAAGGTTACCGTATTCTTCAGAACTATATCCTTGAATCCACTCTCCAAAGAACTCATGATCTCTTGCTCCAGGAATATCATTTAAACGCTTTCCAATCTCCCAATAACTCCACATACATGGAAGTAAAGCTGATATTAATTCTGCAAGTGTGCCATTTTGAGATACAGACATCATGTAATTTGTATAGGCTAAATTTTTAGCAGATGGTTTCGCAGATTCTATCTCCTCTACAGTAATGCCAAGTTTGTTTGCATACTGTTTATGGATCGTCATTTCTCCATTTAAAATCCCATCAATTTGCTCTGCAAATTTTGCCATAACTTGTGGATTCGTTGCCTTTACAACCCCAATTGCATATAGCTTTGCATAATCTAACAAATATAAATAATCTTGAATAATATAGTACTGGAATTTGTCTTTTTCCAACGTACCATCCCCCATACCTACTACAAACGGATGATTATGACTTTTCTCCCAAACAGGCTGCACCGTATTAAATAATCTTTCACAAAATTTCATTAATAATTCCCCTTCCTATATATCTATTTATTTCAATAAAAAAACCACTTCTGTATATAAGAAGTGGTTACAGCAAATAAAATTATAATTTATTCGTTGTTCCACTTCCCTTCGCTAGTATTATCTAGATCAGGTGTTGTAAGGGTTAAGGATTATTCCTCTCTCAGCACGAAAAGCACCCCTAGTGGTGTTAATATGAAATTTTTAAATAAAAAAGCCCCGTTTCTATACGCAAAGAAACGGGGACTCATTGTTAATGTCCGAATTGCTTCCCTACGCTAGCATAATCTAGATCAGGTAATAAAAAGGATCAAAGGCTTACGGCCCTACTCTCAGCTGGCAACACCAGCCCTCCTAGCAAACTATAAAATTATCACTGTCAGTATAACATCGCCATAAGACATCATCAACTGTTTTAATTTTCTTAATTGAGAATTAATTCTCAACGTGTTAAACAAATATAAATGCGACCTCACAAATGATATATACAATATTTATATACGAATCTCTCTTCTGACATTATTTTTATTGATTTCATATTACATTTATGTGAATACGACCAATATATTATATCTTTATACTATAATAAAATTACAACTATACAACTAGAGGAGGTCTTTATTACATGAATAAAGCTACAGCTTTAACAGCAACTACTATCGCAATTGCTTCTTTACTTCCTTCTATGGGAGAATCCGATATACAAACAGCGGCTGCTAAGCAACCATCTACAGTAAAAACTGGATATGTAAAAATTGACAACGTTGCACTACATCAAAATAGCCATACAGACAGTACAATAATTGATAACATTCGATTTAATAGCCCGGTTACTATTCTTGAGACAACTCAAGATTGGTATAAAGTATCTGTTAACAACAAAACAGGCTATATAAAAAAAGATGCAATTCTATTCAAAAAAAATGTTCAATCAAAGGATCAATATATCGTAAATGCAAACGCATTAAACGTTCGTTCTGAACCTAATACAGAGTCTTCTATTCTAGATATATTACCAAATGGTCAATTCATTACCATTCAAGGTGAACAAGGGGATTGGTACAAAATATTACATAACGGTCAAATTGGTTACGTACAAAAAACATTTGTATCTAATGGGTCCACACCTCTAGTAAAAGGTGTAACAGTACAAGGTTCTCCTTCGTATACTGTTGCAACACCAAAATTAAATGTACGTAGCAATGCTAGCACAAGTGGCACTCTACTTGGCTCATTACAAAATGGTACACAAGTACAAGTAGTAGAAACGGTAGGTACTTGGTATAAAATTCGTTTTGGCACAGGATACGGATATGTAGCAAAACACTATGTAGTGCAAAATCAAGCACACGCTAAAACAGCTCCACCTGCATCAATTCCAGCAGTTTTCAAATTCCCTACTCAAGGGAAAATCAGCTCCACTTTTGATATGCGCTGGGAGCAAATGCATTATGGTATAGATATAGCAGCACAAGGAAATGTCTCTATTCAAGCTGCTGCTGCAGGTAAGGTTGTGAAATCTTATTATTCGGCTAGCTACGGCAATGTCGTGTTCATCGCCCATCAAATAAATGGGAAATTATATACAACAGTTTATGCTCATATGAAGGATCGCACTGTACAAGCTGGTGATCAAGTACAAACTGGACAATTAGTAGGTCATATGGGAAACACAGGTCATTCATACGGGCAACATCTCCATTTTGAATTACATAATGGGGAATGGAATTTTGAAAAAACAAATGCAGTAAACCCACTGCCATATTTAGTTAGGTAAATTATATGCCACGCAATATACCTCTCTTTATTGAATACCTGGCCTTTTTAGGTTTAATCTGTTGTTTAATCATTTATAATACGAACACTGTATTTTTATCTATTATTATTGCTTTTGTTGCTTTAGAAATCATTATGGAAGCATTACAAATGCGGCTAAAACAAAAAATTGCCCATATTTATAATGTAATTTTTCTTTTAAGTGCTCTTATAACAAATATAATTAGTAATGGTTTTTATTTATCTACCGTACTTCCTGTATTCTTTATAGGTGTTTTATTATTCATAGCTAGATACGTTCATGTTCCTAATAACCAAAAACATGAACAAGAAGCTTAGAAAGAGGAGACACTGTGTACCAATCTTTCAAAGATAATCCAATGAAATATATATTAAATTTATATGAAAAAATAAATACTTTTTTTGGTATACAAAGAAGTTATACTGCACAATTTCTCCTTTATGGAATGTTATTTCTTATCTTAGTTACTTTCTCCTTGCTTTACTAACAAAAAAGGATCTCACATAAACTTGAGATCCTTTTTAATTTATATTAATTTTTAATATGTAAAATAAGGTTTATCCGCAAGCATATTTTTCATAAATAAAACTAAGATTATATTTTTTCTCTAAGCTCATTCTTTGTTCATCGTCGCACCAATAGAAAAGAATATCATGAATCGTTGCATAACGCTTATTTTTAAGAAATAGTTTAAAGAATGATGGTAAACAATCATGTAATTGTATAAATATATAATTGCGTAGTATTTCTTCTTTGTATTCAATTCCCTTACAAATATACAGTAATTCTTCACAATAATATGCATGCTGTGGAACTTGGATCATTTCGAAAAATGGTACATATGATAGTAGCTTTCCAATAAAATGACCATACCGATCCATTACCCCTATCGTCATATGCTCCATCATTTCTTTCATCACATATAAATAATCATCTACATGAGTTGTCTTTAAAGGGTCTAATCGATCGGAAATTTGTGAAAGTACAGCTCTTTGACAAGCTAAAACTGCTTGACTAGGTCCATAATATGATAGGAAGTCTGTACACTTACGATACTTTCGTAATAAGTCATGTGTATATAAATCATACACAAAAGTATTACAATACATTGCCAGACTCATCATATCACTATTTAATTGCTCTTTTGACAGTAGCTTAGCTCGCTTACACATATAAAAGAATGTAAATTCCAATACTTCTTTATGAGATAATAGATGTTTGCAATCTGTTATACATTTCTCATTAAATTTAACTCGCTCCCAAATTTCTACATCCTCAGCTGTTAATTCACCAATACGATATTTAATAATTAAATAGTTTAAAGCAACTGCTTTCGTCAAAAGATCCCATGTTTCATACTCCAATGAAGTTCGGACAAATTCATCTAGCCCTTGGGTTATCATAAAAGCATTTGCCTCTTCATACCAACCAATCTCTTGACATAAACGAAGAATACGTACTAGAGTTGGAATTTCATCTTTATGAAACTGCGGTAAATTCTTTACTTTATTCATGCCATATACGATAAATGGCGCTAAATTCTCTTCTTTATAAAATTCTTTTTCTTTCCATACTAATATAGTTCGCTCTTTCCCTTCACCTTTTGGATGACAAGGTACAAGCAAAGAAAATAACTCAGCGAAATTATTTGGTTCTATATATGTATCTGTAACCAAATTCCAATTTGGATCGCCCTGTACAGCCCTCATATAATTCCCCTTCCCTTTTTATCCCGCTATTTGCGGGCAGTAAGACTCCCACCTCAAAATTCTGCGAATACGAGGAAGTTAGGTGGGAGATAAAACTGCCTATAAAAGCCCGATTGGTTCAACTAATAATTATTGGGGGATGGACACCCCCCAATAATTAAAGTTTCACTTTATCTACGTAGGAAATATTAATTCATTATTACATCATTAACAATAAATATTGTTATATTCAAAATCTATCATAATACTTATATCTCTCAGTATATCATTTTTTCTCTTATTAAAAATTAGGAATGACAAATTTAAAAAAACTGTCAAAAATATTGACTCTATACTTATTATATAATGTCTCAGATACATCACGCTAACATATTAGTTTAATCCGCATATACTAGAATAATGTATCTGATCTTTATACATAATTTATTCCATATGCTCTGAGATTTCACTTAAAGCAAACCCTGCTTGATCATCTGCTGATTTTCTTATAGCTAAATCACCTAGTGCTAGCATCCCAACAAGTTGACCGCTCTCAACTACCGGTAACCGTCTAATTTGATATTGTGCCATTAATTCTGTAGCTTTTTCAATAGAATCATCTGGAGAAACTGAAACAATGTTTGTTGTCATTACATTTGTAATTTGATTAGATCCAGGATGTTTTTCAGCAATCCCACGAACAACTAAGTCTCGATCAGTAACAAGCCCAACAACTTGTTTATTTTCAATAACAGGAATCAATCCAACCGATTCTTCCTTCATTTTTACAGCTGCCTCATATACATTGTCTAATGGTGTACAATGTACGATATGAGTACTCATAAGTTCTCTAACTTGCGTCATTTTTCATCTCCTCCTTTTAATACATACCATAGCTTTTCCTAAATCCCTTTATTTATTTCGGGAAAATAAGGTGATAAAAAGAGGCTTATACATAATAAAAAAGAGTCAGCAATATGCTGACTCTTTTTTTATGACCCGTACGGGATTCGAACCCGTGTTACCGCCGTGAAAGGGCGGTGTCTTAACCACTTGACCAACGGGCCATGGCTCCGCAGGTAGGACTCGAACCTACGACCGATCGGTTAACAGCCGATAGCTCTACCACTGAGCTACTGCGGAATATATATGGTGGGCCTAAATGGACTCGAACCATCGACCTCACGCTTATCAGGCGTGCGCTCTAACCAGCTGAGCTATAGGCCCATATACTTTACAGGGGCAGTAGGAATTGAACCCACACTGGAGGTTTTGGAGACCTCAGTTCTACCTTTAAACTATGCCCCTAAATGGTGCCGGCTAGAGGACTTGAACCCCCAACCTACTGATTACAAGTCAGTTGCTCTACCAATTGAGCTAAGCCGGCATAAAAAAAAAACAAAAAAATGGTGGCTCGGGACGGAATCGAACCGCCGACACGAGGATTTTCAGTCCTCTGCTCTACCGACTGAGCTACCGAGCCAACATAAAATGGCGGTCCCGACCGGGGTCGAACCGGCGATCTCCTGCGTGACAGGCAGGCATGTTAACCACTACACCACGGGACCATTGGTTGCGGGGACAGGATTTGAACCTGCGACCTTCGGATTATGAGCCCGACGAGCTACCGTACTGCTCCACCCCGCGACGATATTATGTTTTAAAAATAAATGGAGGAGGTAGAGGGATTCGAACCCCCGCGCGACTCTCGCCGCCTGTCGGTTTTCAAGACCGATCCCTTCAGCCGAACTTGGGTATACCTC
>NZ_JBIYCT010000013.1:0-113982 GCF_044907945.1 Bacillus sp. RC240
TCTACTGGTTCTACTGGTTCTACTGGTTCTACTGGTTCTACTGGTTCTACTGGTTCTACTGGTTCTACTGGTTCTACTGGTTCTACTGGTTCTACTGGTTCTACCGGAGCTACTGGTCCTACTGGTTCTATCGGACCTATTGGTTCTACCGGAGCTACTGGTTCTACCGGTTCTACTGGAGCTACTGGTCCTACTGGTTCTACTGGTTCCATCGGAAACACCGGTCCTACTGGCAGCATTGGACCGACTGGTATTACTGGACCTACCGGAATCACTGGGCACACCGGTAGCAGTTCAGCAAAAAGCATCCTTTTCCAAGGAACTAACGCTGAGTTTCAACGTATAGCAGGTGCTCCAGCAGTTGATTCCAATATTATTCCTTATGTAATTGCTGGATCTGGAAATATAGCTGGTTTTTCTGCATCTATAAATGTAAATAATTTGCCTATAGAAGTTTATACAATTCAAATCTGCACTAATGTCCCAACAAACCTTTCCGCCCCTACCTCTAATCACGTTATATCTACTATTACTTTTACCACTACGGCTAAAATCACTGGAACAATCACATTTACTATTACTCCTTCAGACGTTGGATCACAGCTAGTTCAAGTGTATGACCCTACCCCTTTACCAGGACCTGCCACTGTTATTTGGACTAGTACAACAACTGGAAATCCAGTTTCAAGAGGAGACGCATTATGCCTTTATATTAGCCCTGGGATTACTGACAGTGCTATATACTCTATTTTTCTAATTACCTCTATTTAAACTGTACTCTATAGAAAAAGCTTTAATCAGTAGGGGGATCCCTTCCCTACTGATTATTGGTTGAACCAATTGGATCTTAACGCAAGATAAATTAAAAAACATCACTTTTGATTAAGTGATGTTTTCTATTTATCTCTTACACTATCATTAAATCGGCAACATAATCTCAACAGTCGTTCCAACTCCAACTTCACTTTCAAAGTTCAATTTACCGTGGTGATCTTTAATAATTTTTTCCGTAACTACTAATCCTAAGCCTGTTCCAGTTTCTTTCGTTGTGTAAAAGGCTTCATTTAGCTTCGGAATTTTATCTTTCGGAATGCCGCATCCCTCATCTATAATTTGAACAATGATCACATCTTCCACTATAACTTTTACAGTAATAGTTCCGCCAACTGACATTGCTTCAATCGCATTTTTTATTAAATTAAAAAATACTTGTTTCAATCGTTTTTCATCACATGTAATTGAAGGTATATCTTTACTATAAATAGCATGCATTTTTATCCCTTGTTCTAAAGCTGGCTTTTCCATAACCCTGATAACATAAGAGATGATTTCTTTAATATTATGCGTTTCAGATTCTACCGATTTAGATTTCTCAAACCCATTTAGTTCTGTAGCAATTGTATGAATTCGCTCTACTTCCTGTCTCATAATTTCACTATAAATTTTATCTTCTGGATATTTTTTCGCTTGCTTATTCACAAGTTTTTTCAATTTTTCTAACGGTCTTCTAATCTTATCGCCAATTACTGTCGCCATTTTCCCAACCATTGCTAATTTTTCTACATTTCGTATTTCTTTATCCATCATTTCAAGTGTACGAACGTAAGATTGGAATCTTAAAAATATAATCCAACATATAATAACAAACATGCTATACAATGCTATGGGGATAAGAACAATAAAGGATTGAACAACGAATCCCATAAGTGCATATTTTCCAACAATAGTTCCGGCAACTAACCAAAAGTACCTCTTATTCACAAATATCGGTGCAAATAAAATAAAGAATCCTTCTACTATATTCCCGCCATCAAATTCCGCATCACTTCCATAATAAATAATGAAGTTATTAATAAAATCCAATATATTATAGCCAATTAAAATAATATACTTCACAATATACGGCTTTTTCCATTTCATAAAATAAAGTCCTATAAAGAATAATCCAACCATCAAACTATATAGCCATAAACCTAATCCTTCTCCAAAAGCATCTGCTAGTTTTTGATTTTTATCTGATAAAAGGACAATAGCTTTTTCAGCAAAATCATACGCAAAAAATATAACGAAGAATAAGCTTAAAAATATTATTAATGCCTTTATCTCTTCTTTTTCAAATATATTGCCTTTTTCCATATGATAACTCCTTTAACAACACCTCTTAATCTTGTGTCACATTGCGCTCACATTTTTTCGGGAGCAGTATTTCTACTCTCGTTCCTTTCTTTACTTCACTAGAAATGTGTAATTCTCCAAGATGCTCTGTCACAATTCGCTCTGCTACCGTAAGACCTAATCCAATTCTATCTTGCTTCGTTGTATAAAAAGCATCCTTAACTCGTCCTAAATTATCCTTTTTTATCCCAAAACCACTATCTACTATACTTACTATTACATAATCTCTTTTTTTATTTTCAACTTGTATTTTTAATATTCCGCCATGTTCCATTGCCTCTAAAGCATTTTTAATAACATACAAAAATACTCCTTTTAATTTGCGTTTATCACATTCAATTTCACTTCTATTTTGCTCTTCATTAAAGGTGTAATTTATATTTAACTCGTTCATTTTTCCGCGCATGTTTTCTACCGCTTGTACTAAAACATCACTTACAATGTGTTTTTCATAAAAAGAAGGTTTACATGTAGCAACCTCCATTAATTCACTAATCATATTATTCATATTTTCGATTTCGAGAATCATTTGTTCATATGTTGCATCTTTTTCGTGTTTCTCTTTTTGTAATTGTGTAAACCCTTTTAATGAAGCAAGTGGGTTTTTAATTTCATGTCCGACTGTCGCTGCCATTTTTCCGATAACCGCCAATTTTTGTGACTGACTTGCCTCTGCAATACGTCCCTTTACTGCTGAAAGATATTGTAAAAATCGATTTAAAATAATAAATGACACGAAAAGTAACACCATATTTATAACAAGAGACATAAACAGGTTAAGTTCTCCAAATACAAATAGGTATATCATATATTTCCCTATAAGGAATGGCGCTAGGACAAATAAATATCTTTTACTCAAAAAGATCGGCACGAAGAAAATGAAAATATATTCAATTACATTCCCTTCATCAAATGCTATTGTATTATGAAAAGCATACCATCCAATATTAAAAGTCTCTGCGATCATGTATGCAAATAAATATGTATATTTAACTAAATATGCTTTTTCTCTCTCAAATAAGTAAACACTAATACCTAATATAGCCATAATATATGCAAGCTTCCATATCCCTTTATGCCAATTTCCTAAAGGCATTGTATCTTCTAATATAATCGCGTATGCAACCTCGTATACAATTAAAATAACATGTATTACCCATAAGAAAATCTTAGCGTTTTTCTTTTCTTCTTTAGCTGATAGAAAACTCTCTTCCACTTCAACACCCCTTCAAAAGAATACCATTTATTATAATAAATGATTTCCATAGACAAACAAAGATAAATTGAACAAATGAGGAAAATAAATCCATAGATAATATACTTCCCCACACCATATGTAAGCATAAAAACCATGAACAATAATACGTATAATATGGGAGGTGCTTTATATGGACGGTCGTGAAAATAAGAAGATAGAACAGTTACAATCCTTTACGAAAAACAATGAAGGAAAAGAGATGACAACGAATACGGGTGTCAAAATTTCAAATGATGAAAACTCTTTAACCGCCGGCGATCGTGGTCCTACACTTTTAGAAGATTTCCTGATGCGAGAAAAGCTCGCTCATTTTGACCGTGAACGAATTCCTGAAAGAGTCGTTCATGCCCGCGGTTACGGAGCACATGGTGTTTTTGAGCTATATGATTCTTTAGAAGACTTAACAATGGCTCATTTTTTACAAGACCCATCTAAAAAGACACCTATTTTTATTCGTTTTTCTGAAGTTGCTGGATCAAAAGGTGCAAATGAAACGAACCGAGATGTACGAGGATTCGCTGTTAAGTTTTATACAGAGGAAGGAAATTTCGATTTAGTGGGTAATAACATTCCGATTTTCTTCATTCAAGATGGTATTAAATTTCCGGATCTTATTCATGCCCTTAAACCAGAGCCACATAATGAGATTCCCCAAGGACAAACAGCACACGATACTTTTTGGGACTTTATCGCCAATAATCAAGAATCAGCTGCGATGATGATGTGGATTATGTCGGATCGCGCAATTCCGAGAAGTTTTCGAATGATGCAAGGGTTCGGCGTTCATACATTTCGTTTAGTTAATAAACATGGAAAGTCACGATTCGTAAAATTCCACTGGAAGCCAAAGCTTGGCGTTCACTCGTTAATTTGGGATGAAGCTCAAAAACTAGGCGGCGCTGATCCAGATTATCATCGCCGTGATTTATGGGAAAATATTAACGCTGGAAACTACCCTGAGTACGAACTTGGCGTGCAAATTTTAGAAGAAGAGGACGAATTTAAATACGATTTCGATATATTAGATGCAACGAAAATTTGGCCGGAAGAAGACTTCCCTGTTAAAATCATCGGAAAAATGACGTTAAATCGGAACGTTGATAACGTATTTGCGGAAACAGAACAAGTCGCACTGCACCCTGGAAGCATCGTCCGCGGTATCGATTTTACAAATGATCCTCTCTTACAAGGTAGACTATTTTCTTATACAGATACACAATTAGCACGCGTCGGTACAAACTATCAAGAGTTACCGATTAATCGTCCAGTATGTCCTTTTCATAACAATCAAAGAGATGGTGCGTCTAAATATATAATTGATAAAGGAAAAGTCGCTTACCATAATAACTCTTTAGCTAATAACTCTCCCTTTACTGTACCTGGTACGAAAGGCGGTTTCGTTACATATCCTTCTACTGTTTCTGGACATAAAACAAGAGAAACAGCCGCTAGTTTTAAAGACCATTTCTCACAAGCCCGTTTATTTTGGAATAGTATGAGCCACGTCGAAAAAATCCATATTATGCAGGCCTTTTCCTTTGAATTAGGAAAAGTAAAAAGTAAATCAGTTCGCCAACAAGTCGTAGGTATGATTGGTCATATAAGTACAGAATTAGCTACTTTAGTAGCTGAAGCAGTCGGGGCAACAGTGCCAAATGTTCAAGAATCAAATGTTACAAAATCCTCACCAGCACTAAGTATGGAACATACAACATTCAGCCCAAATACATTACGAGTAGGCGTCATTGTCGCAAACGGATATGACGGTCAAAACGCACAATATATTATAAATCAATTCAAACAAGCCGGTCTTCAGCCCGTTATTATTTCCGAACAATTAGGTTTTGTGCAAGGCTCTCAAAATGGACAGTGGGAAGTGAATGATACTTTCTTAACAGGGTCACCACTTCTTTATGATGGGCTACTTCTTATTGGCGGAAATATTAATGATCATTTTCTTAACAAGGCAAGTTCATTCGTCGTAGAATCGTATAATCACTTTAAGCCAATTGGCGCTTTCCAAAATGGAACTACTATTGTTCAATCTTTAAACATCGAAGGAAAACCTGGCGTTATAACAGAACAAAACCCTACCTTACTTGCAAATGAATTTATTCAGGCAATGACAAAACAGCGATTTTGGGAAAGAGCCTATTAAAATGCATGAGGAGGATACATCATGTTCGTTACAGTTGAAAAAGATGTACACATTTTTGTTGAGGATATTAACCCAGGCCCTGGAAGTAAACCTGTCTTCTTCATTCATGGCTGGCCTTTAAATCATCAAATGTACCAATATCAATTTAATATCTTACCACAACATGGTTTCCGCTGCATCGCCATGGATATACGAGGAAACGGACAGTCTGATAAACCATGGACTGGTTACACTTATGATCGTTTAGCTGATGATATCGCAATTGTATTAGAAGCACTTCAAATAGAAAATGCTACGTTAGTCGGCTTCTCAGTCGGTGGCGCTCTCTCTATTCGGTATATGTCACGATATGATGGGCGTCGTATTTCCAAACTTGCATTAGTGGATGCTGTCTCTCCTTCTTTCGTGAAAAACCAAGAATCCCCTTACGGCGTACCGAAAGAACAAGCAGATGCTCTTATTAATCAAATGTATGTAAATTTACCTAAGTTTCTAAGTGATGTATCTTTATCATTTTTTAATAGAAACTTAGGAGCGGCTACACTAGAATGGTTTTCTTATCTCGGTATGCAATCCGCTTCATACGCTCTCATCAAAATTTTGCAAGCAGCCGCGAACGAAGACGTAACGAAAGATTTAAGTAAAATTAACGTTCCAACAAAAATATTCCACGGCGTGCACGACCAACTCATCCCTTATAAAAGTGCTGAGCTAACAAAAGAGCGAATTAAAAATTCTGAACTATATCCTCTTACAAATAGTGGCCACGGCTCTCCAATCGATCAAGCGGATGAATTAAATAAGGAACTGATAAAATTTTTAAATTCATAGTTCCTTTACAGTAAAAAAAGAATTTGCCCTTACGGCAAATTCTTTTTTCTTAACTACCTTTTGCACGAGCAAATTCCACATATGGCTTATTCTTCTCTTCCATTAAAAATAAAACGATAATGCGGAAAAAATGAAGAGTTGGAACAATCGTCATACAAAGAATCGGTAAGACATATGCACGTTCATCATTAAACGCATAAATAGTAACGAAGCGATATCCTGTCTGTTTATAAATCCATACAACAAATAATTGCAAACTAAAAATTAATAACAAATCTGGAACTGATTCTATTAAAATTAAACAAATTGTCCAATTATATACTAGATGAAAAATTCACACACTTCTCACAAATCAATTATTAAAACGACTCTATTTTAATTTATACTAAATGTACAAGTAATACTCCCTAAACCTAGCTTGTCTGGTTATCCCGTTAAATACTATGAAAAAAGAACTTGTATCGTATACAAGTTCTTTTTTGTCGCCTATTTAAATAATATATCCTTACTATATTGCTTTCCGATGAGTAAGTCATATTGAATAAACTCATATTGCTTTAACATTTCTTTTTGTTTTTCTGTTAAACTTTTTATTGCTTCTCCGTCTTTTCCTATCTTCAATTCATCACGAAGTACGGGAATTTCTCCATATAACTTCGATAAAAATTGATAGAACGGTACCTTATTTAATCCAGCATAATCAAAGACAAGATTTGAAAAATAGATTGGACTTACTAAACCTAAATTGTCATTTGGCATATCAAAATTTGCATACATTAATAACGGCGTTTGCGCCATCGCTAATCGTTCACTTGGCGTTTTTTCATTCGTTATATAACCAGTCTCTTTATAAAGAGATTTATTTGTTCCTAGTGATGGGAGATGGTCCCCAAAGAATACTAATAATGTAGGTCTATCTAAATTATCTAGCTCCTCTATTAAATATTGAAGAGCTTCATCTGAACGTCTTAAACCTTCTGTATAAGTCTCTAATTCAGCCTTCGATTCTTCATTCTCTAAACCACTAATCTCTATTTGATTTTCGCCAAATCTTCCTTCTGTAAATGGAAAATGATTTTGCATTGTAACCGCATGAATAAAAGTAGGTTTCTTTTGCTTCTCTAATTCAGCTATTATCTCTTTACTCATAGATAAATCGCTAATATAATCTCCATCAACTTCTACATTTTCCATCGTATCTTGTGCATTAAACTTATCAAACCCTAACACTTTATATACGTCATCCCGTTTAAAGAATGAGCGACCGAACGAATGAATTGCACTTGTATAATACCCTTCTTTTTTCAAAGCTCGAGGAATTGATGGAATTTCTTTCTTATTTGTAACAACTTGCTGATACGGTATAGATCCTGGTTTTAACAAACTCATTGAATAACTCGTTAATACCTCAAATTCAACGTTTGCAGTATTTCCTCCAAATGCAGGAGAAATAGTTTGTCCACCCGGAAAACTTTCTATATAATGATGTAAATTCGGTAAAGGATCTTCACTAAAGGACAGGTTCGTTAACTTCGTTGGATCCCAAAACGATTCACTCATTACAAAAATAATATTCGGTTTCTCTTTTTGCTTCTGCGTCCCTATATTGCTACTATATTGTTTCTTTATATCGTTTGCTATTTGAAGCATACTTTCTTTTGAATACTCTTTCGGCTTTTCAATAACTGTTGTATCTAGATTACTTATAAAGCCTAACACAAAACCGTTCGAAGCATAATTTTCATTTTGATTCCACAAAACGAACTCTATACCTGACTTTTGAAACCATTTATTCATAAACGTATTCGTAAAATTACCATACACATATAAAATAAAAACGGATCCTATTATAAATAGTACTCGTACGCCTGCATGAACTTTTACATTTTGAATATACTTCCTCACATACATACCCGCCAAAATACAGACAACAACACTTACAATAACGAGAAGAATATAACCCCAACTAAAATAATCCATCACCATTGGTATAACAGATTGCATATGTCCAATCTGTGTAAAATCAGAAGGATATAGTGGGTCTCCCCTAAAAACAATTTTGAAGTGATTTACAATAGCCAAAATGATTAGCAAAATGCTTGTCAAAATAGTACTCAAAAAAACTTTCCCAAGTACGTTATACACCAAAACATATATCGCATAAATTACAATTAAACTAAATATAAACTGTGCGTTATAATTGTAAATCCAATTCAGTGTATTTACGAGATTCATATTATTTTGCATAAAAATAAAAAGCAAAGTAACCACATGCGCTACTAAAAACATTCTAATATAAATCCTAATAATCCGTTTAAATTTATTAACAATATCTTTATTCAAATGCGCAACATACAATAGTACAATCCACATCAAAATTGTCATTATACTTAAGACAATTTTTTGATTTAACATATCTTTCATCGTATCTAAACTAAAATATTTTAAAATCAAGAAAAGTGTGGGTATTACATATAGGGTTACTAGGCCACTTAACATCGCTGAAATTAATATACTTCTTCTTGGCTGATGAAATGAAAAATTACACCTCAATTCATTCCCTCTTTTCTGTTTATTAATTTCACCCCGCACCGTAATAAAATATTACTTATATAAACATAACATATTATGTACACAACGTCTTCTCATGTACACCCTCCGTATAATGTCATCTGTTACCTCTTGTACATACCGAATAGAAAAAAGAGATTTCCTAAGAAAGGAAATCTCTTTTTCACTACCCAACACTTTGAACACGGCCAATTTGTCCATCTTGTAATCGAACTTTAATTCCGTACGTGTGTGTTTCTGTGTTTGTTAAAATATCTTTCACAACACCACTCACTGTTTTACTATAATCTTTATCCAATTGAATAACTACATGTGAACCAACCGAAATTTGTGATCTTGTCGGTTTCCCACCTGTTGCTTGTGTTGTTTTTTCTTGTTTTGCAGACTGTTGTTGCTGTGCTTTCTGTTGCTCTTGTATCTTTCTTTGTTCCTCTTGCTTATGCTTCTCTTCTTCTATTCTTTGTTGCTCTTCCTGCTTACGTTTTTCTTCCTCTACTTTTTGCTGCTCTTCTTGCTTACGTTTTTCTTCCTCTACTTTTTGCTGCTCTTCTTGCTTACGTTTTTCTTCCTCTGCTTTTTGCTGCTCTTCTATCTTCTTACCTTCTTCAACTTTCTTCTCATCTATTTTCTGTTCTTCCGCTGCTTTCAGCTTTTCCTCTTCATCTTTACAAGCTGTTAAAACAACTACACATAAGCCCGTAAGTAAAAATAATAATAATTTTTTTAACATTAAAAAATCCGACTATATATACATTACAAATAATGACCTTTAATAGAATAACAAATGTGTATGAATCCCCTTGTCGTAATTTGTCGTATACATTGGATTTTCCATGTAACACTACATGCTCCAAATAGAGAAGAACCTGTCATGTGACAGGTTCTTCTCGTTATTTATTAGGATACGATGATTAGCATGTTTACTATACAAGAGGAAGCATCCATAGTTTCCATATGATACACACGATTACTATAAAGATAAAATCAAAAAAATCTAATCTCGGACCCTTTTTCATAGTCATATCTAACCACATATGAACCAATTTCAATCTTTTGTATTTATGAATATTTTTCTTTGCAAATCGGTACATGAGCACTTGCATAATAAGAGATCCGACTACAAAAATAAACAATAAGATGAGAAATTCAACCACGAAATTCTTCCCTATTTTTGAAGCGTTCTTTCTACTATATGGTTCTTCAAAACCCACTCTTCAAACTGAGCACTTCCAAATTCCCAGCTCAAATCACGAGCATGTACAGAAAAAACGTAATAACCAGCATATTCGTCCATAAACCGACCTGTCTCTATCTCCTCTTTCTGAAGACCGTATACTCCAAAATTAAAATACACATCCCACACGTCTTCATGCTTCCTCTTATAAGCAATCGATTCCATATCACATTCAGTTCCGAAATAATCAAGATGTAAATGTACGCTATCATCGTATTCGTAATCCATTTTATCACCCCTTATATTTGTACTTCTTTACTACCCAAAAAATTCCTGCTATATATACTCACATATGGGCACTTACCTACATATTATGCTTGTAGATTGACTTCTAGGAGGTGTCATATAGTGAAAAAATTAATAACCGTTTTTTGCATCATGTTACTAGCTGTTTTCACATTCGCTGCTTGTAGTAGTACAAAGGAAAGTACGAAAGAACAAGCTCAAAAAATTCGCGTTGGCGAAGTTACACACTCTCTTTTCTACGCACCATTATATGTTGGAATTGAAAAAGGATTTTTTAAAGATGAAGGCTTAAATATTGACTTACAAACAACAGCTGGCGGAGATAAAACGATGACCACCCTTTTATCTGGCGGAATTGATATTGCTCTCGTTGGTTCAGAAACGTCTATTTATGTTCATCAACAAGGAGCAAAAGATCCTGTCATTAATTTTGCGCAGCTTACACAAACAGATGGCACATTTTTAGTTTCCCGTAAAAAATTAGACTCTTTTAATTGGAACGACGTAAAAGGCGTTACGTTTTTAGGACAGCGTAAAGGCGGCATGCCGCAAATGGTTGGTGAATACGTTTTAAAGAAAAATGGCATTGACCCTCGCAAAGATACGAACTTAATTCAAAATATCGAGTTTGCTAATATTGCAAATGCCTTTGCATCTGGTACGGGAGAATTTGTACAGCTCTTTGAACCGACTGCAAGTATACTTGAAAAGGAAGGAAAAGGTTATATCGTCGCGTCTTTCGGAGCTGAATCTGGTACTGTTCCTTATACAACGTTTATGGCAAAAGAAAGTTTCTTAAAGAAAGATAAAGCTGCTGCAGAAAAATTCACGCGCGCACTATATAAAGCGCAGCAATGGGTTGATACACATAGTCCAGAAGAGATTGCCGATGCCGTTTCACCACTATTTAAAGACACTTCAAAAGACATTTCAGTAAAAGTAATTGAGCGCTACAAAAAACAACATTCTTATGCGACAAATCCATTATTAGATGATGCAGAATGGAAACAACTCCAAACGATTATGAAAGAATCTGGTGAATTACAAAAAGAAGTTCCACATGAAGCGCTCGTCAATACAAAAATTGCCGAAAGCGTTATTAAGAAATAGAGGCGAAGTGTATGAGCTTTTTACAAATACGTAACGTTTCTCACTGCTTTTTTGCAAAAGAAAATGCCAAACTTATTCTTGAAGATATGAGTTTGCAAGTAGAAGAAGGCGAATTTATTTCAATCCTTGGTCCAAGTGGTTGCGGAAAAACAACGCTCCTCTCCATCATCGCAGGTCTACTCGATCCAATTGAAGGTATCGTATTTTTAGATGGTGAACCGATTACAACTAAGACCCCCTCTATGGGCTATATGCTCCAGCAAGATTACTTGTTTCCGTGGAAAACAATTGAAGAAAATATTATGCTCGGACTTCATATTCGGAAGGTTTATGATGAAAATACGAAAGAACATACATTAAAGCTTTTAAAACAAGTCGGCCTATATGATATAGAACAGCAATACCCTCGTGAACTATCCGGTGGTATGCGCCAACGTGCTGCACTCGTTCGAACATTAGCGACCGACCCAAAAATTTTATTGTTAGATGAACCATTTTCCGCTCTTGATTATCAAACAAAATTAAAACTAGAAGATCTCGTCTTCACATTACTACGTAACTATAAGAAAACATCCCTACTTGTGACACATGATATTGAAGAAGCAATTGCGATGAGTGATCGTATTTATTTGCTGCAGGCGAACCCTGGAAAAATTGCAAAAACATTCATCGTCCCAGAAAGTATCCGTTCCTTATCGCCGTTAGAAGCACGCCACCACCATGACTTCCCATCCCTCTTCCAAGAAATATGGAAGGAGCTGGAACGACTTGGATAATATAAAACAACTACATGAACAGTTTCGAAAAAAAGAAAGACAACATGCATGGTTAGCTCGCTCTTTACAACTTGTACTTCTTGTTCTTTTCTTTGCACTATGGGAAATAGCTAGTAAAAAAGAATGGATTGATCCTTTACTCTTTAGCTCTCCTTCAAGTATTTGGGATCTCTTTTTAACGAAATGGATTGACGGTTCACTTTGGGTCCACATATGGACGACATTACTTGAAACAGGAGTAGGCTTCATTCTCGGAACTATACTCGGAGCTATTATTGCTACTCTCCTTTGGTGGATGCCACTTTTGGCCCGCGTACTTGATCCTTATCTCGTCGTCCTAAATGCAATGCCAAAAGTTGCACTCGGTCCAATCATCATTGTTATTTTCGGTCCAAATATTTCATCCTCTATCGCAATGGGGGTAATCATCTCCATCATCATTACCATTCTCGTTATTTACAGCGCATTTCAAGAAGTCGATTCCAACTATATTAAGGTCATGGACACATTTGGCGCAGATAAATGGCAATGCTATAAGCACGTTATTCTCCCTTCATCTTTCCCTGCAATTATTTCAACGTTAAAAGTGAATGTTGGCTTATCATGGGTCGGTGTTATTTTCGGGGAACTCCTCGTTTCTAAACAAGGGCTTGGCTATTTAATTAGCTACGGATTCCAAGTCTTTAACTTCACACTCGTCTTACTCAGTGTATTGCTCACTTGTGTCCTCGCAACTCTTATGTATGTATTTGTCGAGGCATTTGAAAAACTCCTTATTGGAAAACGAAAAAAAAGCTGACTTAGAGCGATACGCTAGAGTCAGCTTCTTTCTTCTACCTTTTATCACACATTTTCGAATCATCTGTAACATTCCCATTAGCAACCGTAACTGTATGGAAACAATCTTTCACACGCACCGTAACGACATTATCTTTTCGATCAATAATATGATAATCATTAAACTCTTTATTTAATGCACTACGAATTTGCTCCCCTTCAAAAATCGGAAAACCGTGAGACATTACCCAAATGAGACCAGCAACAGCAAGAATCGTTTTCATACGTTTCATTACCTCCTCGAGAGTAAACTTATAGCCCCTATACTATGCGCATTATAATTGTGTCTAATTTGTGACGTTTTTATACTAATTCTATTTTAATGATTCAGTTCCTTCTTCTTTTTTAAAAAAAGACAGAATTTTCAATTTTATAAACGTAAAGAAACGCAAAGAACTATAATTCTTCACGTTTTCCCTTGGCTAAAATATATCGAACACATAATTCGCATTAATGTCCACTTGGTTGTTCCATCGTTTTCGAAACATCATATAATCCCACTAACACTTCCGCTCTCATTTTTACAAGCTCGGGGAATTGATAGAAGAAGGCAATTTTTTTATATTTTAATTCTGTTCCTTCTTTCACCTTTTTTGAATCTTGTAAAATAAACGCTGTAAATGTATCCGCGATATCTTCCGCTACATTTGTCGTTCCATACAGTGAAACAAACTCACCATGCTTTTCCTTAAAAAATTCAATTTGAGCTTCTTCGCTTTCTTCCACTTTCTTTTCTGTCCACTCCTGGTCAATTGGTTTCCAGAAAGAATTATAAAATTGATTTATATAAGAGCTCTCCTTCGCACATCCTTCTTGTAAGAAAAGAGATTTACATTTATTTTGGTATGATGAAATATCTTTATCTTCTTCAAAAGCCTTTAAGTACTTTTCATTTACTGGTATTTGTTTATGTCCCAGTGTCAATACGTGAGCCGTCTCATGTATTAATGTTTTCATCACTTGATCGATATTTACTGCAGAATCAAGCGTATCTAAACTAATGGTCCACTCTTTCGGATACTCCATACTCGGCATAACATGAGCCACAATTCCATCGTATCCATCTGTTACCATATCAAACTCTTTTATGTCAGTGCGATACTTAGCAGGAATAAGCGTGCTATACATCTCCCATAACGATTCATGATAATCCCTATCTTGACGTTGCTTTAATACTTCTTCTTTCGCGTCCTTATCCTCCGCAAAAGCCTTATTCAATCGTTTGCGATCTAATTTATCGAAATAAGGATCTACAATTTCATCACCATCAATATAATAAGAAGCTAAAAAGAAATAATTTTCATCATCCTTTTTTTTCATTTCTGCTTCTTTCATATCGTTACTTGAATGTCCTTCTAAATCATAATCCTCTAGTACTTCAAGTTCTGAAAGTCCATCTATCTTTTTATATACTTTTTGAAGTGTTTTATCACCTATTTGTGTGCATTCTTCTGTCGTTTCGCACACATCTTTTTTCTCTCTTTTCGAAGTTTGCTCCGACATATCACATCCAGCTACTAAGCCCGTTGAAATCATAAAACACACTAACTTGCCATACAGTTTCTTCATACGCACCTCCATTATTCCATTCTACAAAAATATCATAATCATTTTTTAACGAATATGCGATAATTAATTATAAAAACTGTATGGAGGTTTCCCATGATTCGAGCAATCTTATTTGACTTAGATGGAACACTATTAGATCGTCGCCAATCTCTAGAGCAATTTATTCGTGATCAATATAATCGCTTCGCCTTTCATTTGATAAACATAGAAAAATTCGAGTATTGCTCTCGTTTTCTCGAACTCGACAATAATGGTTACACATGGAAAGATAAGGTATATTCCACTCTCCTTTGCGAATGCAACATTACCACTTTAACGCAAGAGCAACTGCTGCACGACTACATTACAAACTTCCAACATCATTGTATTCCTTTCCCAAACATGCATGAATTACTTCAACAACTAACTCAGCAAAACATTAAAATCGGTATTATTACAAACGGCTTTACTGATTTTCAAATGAACAACCTTCGAGCACTAAACATACATACGTATACAAACACGATTCTTGTTTCAGAAGCGGAAGGAATTAAAAAGCCTCACCCTGAGATTTTCGAACGTGCTTTACAAAAGCTAAACGTAAAAGCAGAAGAATGCCTTTACGTTGGAGACCATCCAGAAAATGATGTGCTTGGTTCTGAACAAGTAGGGATTCTTGGCGTTTGGAAGAGAGATTTATTTTGGGGTGACTTTGAACATTCACGTGTGGTGGATGATTTGTTGGAGGTTCTTTCATTTTTAGGGGCGGAGAGAAAAACAAGACGATAGTAAATGAAATTTCACTTTATCAGCGATTCGCCAAGGAACATCGGCTTATCGACAAAAGCTGACAAACAAAAAGAGGCCATTTTTCAAAAACGCCTCCTCTTCCTTTATTATTCATATACTGTAAACTGCGGTTTACTCGGATGATCTTTAACTAGCGCATCATCTGGAAACTTTGAAACTTTTTTATATAAAGCAATGTCACCGATACAACCTGCTGTTAGTAGAATCCCTAAAAATGAGAGTGGCTCCAGATTCATAGCTAATCCCAATACAATTGGTAAAATTCCAGTTGGTAAAAACGGAAGCATTAACACTGTCTTCATTTGCTTTACTGTAATCACCTGTTTAGAATGAGCATATGCAGCACCTAATTTCCAATTGACGCCCCATTTTAGTTCACTCCACGGAACACCTCCGATATAGCGAAATCCAATTAAATGTATTGCCTCATGAATACAAACGAGAATAATCATTCCAATAATCAAAAGAAACATAATCGGCAATGTAATTTCAATTTGAAACTCGCCTGAAAAAAGCGCATGTAAAAAACTAATTCCAAATGCCAAAACAAATATTATAAGAAATGCATAGAAATTTAATTTAACCATCGAAACCGCAACAGTCGTTTCTTTTCTTTTATCCATCTTTTCCCCTCCTAAAACGTAAATACACCTTTACAAAATTGTATAATATACCCAAAATAAATGTAAAGATATATTTACATTTATTTTGAACACAAAAAAAGAAACCGGCCACTTTACTTCGTAAAACAGCCGATTTCTTCTATATGTTTCATCGTACGCGCTAATACATCATCGCGCATAATAAAGCTAAATTTTCTATCAGTTTTAATATTATCAGGAATGTCTTTTAATAACACAGACCCTTTCGTTTCTTCGTAATGCGTATGTTGCTCTACCGCACTAATTGTTGCAAAATAAATGTTTTTAATGATTATTTTGTCTTTTCCGGATACTTTGTATTGCCCTAAGTAAGTTAAATCAGAAACTATGCCGCCGGTTTCCTCATGAACTTCTCGAACTGCCGCTTCTTCCGGTGTTTCCCCGAGTTCTACTTTACCACCTGGAAATTCAAGACCACGGCGTAAATGATGCGTTAATAACCATTGATCCCCGTACCGGCATACAACCCAAACATGCTTTGGCTCAGGAGAAAATGGGTAACGTTCAAACGATAATTGTACAGTGTTGTGGTAATAATCTTTAAATTTGTACATGCCATTACTCCCCTATTGATGATTACAAGTTTTTCCTACCACAAATTGTAGCATATTCTCGCTTTTCTGCATAATATTATCCAATTACAATCCATTGATTATTCCCATTTGCGCGACTAATTCTTTCGTTTCATGATTCCCTAGATCATAAATCATTTTATATGCTTTTTGTAGTTGTTCATCGTATCGATCATTATTCGAATCGTGATGATACTCAACGAATGGAACGTGGGAGCGTACATACGAACCTAAGTCCTCTTCATACGCTTGATCAAAATACTCTCTTAACTCCGTAATCTCTTCGTCATTTGCATAAATTTCAAAATTATACGTATCCGCCGTCTTCACTTGCGAAATTTGACCATTCCCAACTGATATATAATATGTTTTTTTATTCTCCATGTAACACCCTTCTTTCATCCTTTTAATTTCTATTGTTTTCATCAATTACAAAATTATGTAAAATAAAGAAGAGGAGGGATTTCATGCTCAAAATATTAATTATCGGCATTATAATCGTACTGATCGTATTAGTACTCTCCGTCATGACGATTAATAAAGGCTACGCATATAAACATTCTGTTGATAAGCCCGAAGATAACCCTTACTCGAAAAATAATAAGGAGGAATCATAGTATGCCTCGTATACTTCGCATCGCAATCGCACTCACTGTGATAATTATGTCGGCAATTGGGCTCTATACAGGTCAAAATAACTTTCTACCACTTTCACAATTTCTATTAGGCGCTTTAATGTTTCTCATCGCAATTGAGCAAATAAAAAAGAAGGATTCAGGAACCGGATTTATTTGCATTGTTGCTGGAGCTTTCATTTGGATTGTCCTCATCATTACCTACATAAAATAGAAGGAGGGTCCTTTATGTTAAAAGGAGTTCGAATTACTTTTTCACTTATCGCTTTATCTATAGCAATCTATAGTTTTATTGCTGGCAATATAGGAATTATGCCTTATATGTTTATCTTTTTAGGCGGTATGGCTTTCATTGTAAGTATAGAGGAAATAATGGAACATAAAAAAGTAAGTAGTACGTTCGCTTTTTTAGTCGGTGCAGCAGTTTTATATCTAGGTATCTCAGAAATACTTCGTTAATTTGTCTATTTAAAGGAGGATTTCATGTTAAAAAACTTTCGAATTATAATAGCTACTATCGCTCTCATTCTCGCTCTACTTAGCCTCTTTGCAAACCTCTCTATGCTTTTACCATTCGTATTTATCCTTTTAAGTATTATGTTTATCCTTTTTGGAATTGATGAAATAAAAGAGCAGCAAAAAGCAAAAGCATTTGTTTATTTTCTCGGTTCTGTCTTTATTTTATATGTTGGAGTGTCTAGTATACTTTCATAAAAGAAGAGCAAGTTTTCTCTTAACAAAATAAAAAAACTGCCCTTTCACAGGCAGTTTTTCTTTATCCAAATACTTTTTCAAGTTCATCTTTATCTTGGCTTAGCCAGAAGTTCATTAAGCGTTGTGCTCCTTCTAAGTCGTGAAGCTTCGCTTGGCCACATTGTGTTTCATTTGCAGCTGGAATTTCTGTAATTTGAACCGCATCTTTTAATGTTAGTTCTAATAAATCAATGATTTCTCGAACCGTCGGTGTTCCGCTTACTACAAGATAATATCCTGTTTGGCAACCCATTGGTGAAATATCGATAATATCAAAATGCGGATAACGATCAATATATTTACGTAAATTAAATGCTAATAAATGTTCTAACGTATGAATAACATCTGGTTTCATTGCTTGTTTATTCGGTTGGCAAAAACGAATATCGAATTTATTTACAATACCGTCGCTACCTACGTTGTGAACTCCGCAATGTCTTACATAAGGTGCCTTTACAATCGTATGATCTAATTCAAAGCTTTCTACTGATGGCATACAACATCTCTCCCGCTTTTAATTTAATTCCGTTATATCCAATATGATATAACGGAAATGCACATTAGTAAAGTATTATGTACTGTCGTGCTATAATACTTTAAGACTATGCTGAAAAGGAGACCATTATGAAACAGATTTTTATCGGTATTATACGCTTTTATCAAAAGTTCATTTCTCCGATGACACCGCCAACGTGCCGCTTTCATCCGACTTGCTCTCATTATGGATTAGAAGCGTTTCAAAAACACGGTGCCTTCAAAGGATTTTGGCTTACATGTAAGCGTATATTAAAATGTCACCCTTTCCATCCAGGAGGATTTGATCCTGTCCCAGATAAAAAGGATGACAAAGTAAATTCTTAATTGTCGTAACCATTTACAACTAAATCTAATTTTCCTGTGTCAGGATCTATAACAAGACCGTGAACAGGTACTTCTTCCGGAAGTAACGGATGGTTGCGGAGTATTGACACACTATGTTCTACACTTTCTTCTACACTAGAGAACCCTTGTAAGAATCTTTCTAAATCGATTCCAGAATAACGAAGTGTATCTAATTTCTCTTCTGTTACGCCGCGCTCTTTCATTTTTTCGATTGTACTGCTTGCTTGAATTTTTGCCATACCACAATCATGATGACCGACAACACATACTTCATCAGCTCCAAGCTCATATACAGCGACTAAAATACTACGCATAATACTTCCGAATGGATGTGAAATAACAGCGCCTGCTACTTTAATAATTTTCACATCACCGTTACGCATATTCATTGCTTTCGGTAATAATTCAACAAGACGAGTATCCATACAAGAGATAATTACCATTTTTTTATTTGGAAATTTTCCTGTTTCATACTCTTCGTATTTTTTCTCTTCAACGAATTTTTCATTGTATTGTAAAATCTCTTCTAATGACTTCATAGTAAAGAACCCTCTTTTCTCTCATTTACATTACATATGTAGTGTACCAAAATTTGAAAAACTCAAAAAGGATATTGCTTTATAGTAAAAATAGGATATTTTCAGACAATCGACATATTTCTTTCAAAATATACACACACCTTTGTAACAAGTCTCACATACTTTAAACGTTTTTTCACTATAAACTGATTGTAGATAATGTAAAAAAGGAGTGAATATTTATTATGTCCGACGTTCTGTTACTAAGTCGTTTTCAATTTGCAATTACTATTTTTTATCACTTTTTATTTGTACCTTTGACAATCGGACTTGTTATTTTAGTAGCATGTATGGAAACTCAATACGCCCGCACATTGAATCCAACATACCGCAAAATGGCAAATTTCTGGGGAAAACTTTTTACAATTAACTTCGTAATGGGGATTATAACTGGGATTACGATGGAATTCCAATTTGGAACAAACTGGTCTGAGTACTCCAAATATATGGGGGATATTTTCGGATCACCTCTCGCAATCGAAGCACTCGTTGCCTTCTTCTTAGAATCTACTTTCATGGGAATATGGTTATTCGGTAAAGACAAAATCTCACCAAAATTCCGTGCTTTCTGTATGTGGATGGTTGCACTTGGAACAAATATTTCTGCCCTTTGGATTATTACTGCAAATGGCTTTATGCAAAACCCCGTTGGCTATGTAGTACGTAATGGCCGCGCTGAATTAAATGACTTCTGGGCTCTTGTTACAAATCCATACGCTTGGAACATGTTCTTCCATACTGTAATTGGTTGTTATATTGTCGGTGCTTTCTTCGTTATGGCAATTAGTGCATATCACTTACTACGTAAAAACGAAGTGGAATTCTTCAAAAAATCATTTAAATTTGGTTTAATGTTAGGTTTATTCGCCGCAACAATCACACCATTTATGGGCCATCAATCCGGTGTATCAGCTGCTAAATATCAACCAGCAAAAGGAGCTGCGATGGAAGCAGTTTGGGAAACTGGAAAAGGACAAGGATTCTCGATTGTTCAAATTCCTGATGTAAAAAACGAAAAAAACTTTGAATTCCTTACTATTCCGAAACTAGGAAGCTTCTTCTACACAAACTCATTTGATGGCGAAATTGTTGGTTTAAAAGATATTCCGAAAGATGAACGTCCAAATGTTAACCTCGTGTACTATAGCTTCCGCTTAATGGTTGCACTTGGTATGTTCTTTATGGCATTAACTTGGTACGGTTTCTACTTAAACCGAAAAGGAAAACTAGAAAACTCAAAACGTTATTTAAAAATCACAATGTGGTCTGTTTTACTACCATATATCGCAATTAACGCTGGGTGGATTGTTGCCGAAGTAGGTCGTCAACCATGGACAGTATATAAACTGATGCGTACAGCGGAATCTGTATCACCTATATCTGTTCCACAAATTTGGTTCTCCTTAATTAGTTTAATCTTGTTCTACACATTACTTTTAATCGCAGATGCATACTTAATGCTAAAGTTCGCGAAAAAAGGACCTGCTGCATTAGAAGAGCCTGCTACTGAAGGAGGTACAGCTCATGTCTCATGATATGCTTGCAATTATCTGGTTCGGTTTATGGGGCGTAATTTGGACAGTTTACTTCATTCTTGATGGCTACGCACTCGGTAACGGGATGATTTTCCCATTCGTTGCGAAAGACCGACAAGAACGAAATCAATTACAAGAAGCAATTGGTCCATTCTGGGGTGGTAATGAAGTATGGTTAATTACAGCTGGTGGTGCAACATTTGCTGCCTTCCCAATCACATATGCAAATATGTTTAGTTACCTATATACACCACTGTTTTTAGTATTACTTGCACTATTTGCTCGTGCCGCTGGACTTGAATTTATGCATAAAGACGATTCACCAATTTGGCAAAAAACTTGTAAATGGGCATTTACAATTGGTAGTTTCCTAATCGCCTTCTTATTCGGCGTTACATTCGCTAACCTGTATTACGGGCTGCAAATCGGAAAAGATGGTTATGAAGGAACTTTACTTAGCTTACTAAACCATTATGGTATTTTAGGTGGTCTTTTCTTCACTGCTATATTCGTCGTATCTGGTGCCCTTTGGATTATGATTAAAACAACTGGCGAAGTATCTGATCGTGCTTATAAAATCGCAAGACCATTTTCAATGGCAGCTGCTATCATTTTAGCTATTTTCTATGTCGCAACTGCAAATCGTACAAATTTATTCCAAAACTTCACGGAATATCCTGTACTATTCATTCTTCCAGTACTTGCAATGTTAATGAGTGTACTCACACTTATTATGGTGTACAAACATAAAATCGGCCTTGCATTCACATTCGTTTGCTTAACAATCGCAATGTTTATGACAACTGGTTTTGCAGGTATGTTCCCAAGAATGTTACCATCTCGTATTAACGACGCTTATAGTACAACGTTATACAACGCAGCTGGTAGTCAATTAAACTTAAAAATTATGTTCTTCGTTGCAATCGTCATGGTACCAATCGTTATTGGATATCAGCTTTGGAGCTACAGCATATTTAAAAATAAAATTCATAAAGACTCTGCTAAAGGATATCACTAAAATAAAAAAGACACTTCGAGCGAAGTGTCTTTTTTATTTTACGTATGATTTTCGATAAGATGTTACATTTCTAATCTAACAACTATGATAAAGAAGAATCACTAACAGCTCACAACTAAATTGTATCACAGGGCAAGCACATCATTTTATGCAATTTTACATATAAAAATTATAACGTAGATTGAATTACTTGGTCATACACATCGTTATCCGTTACATCTGCCGTACTAATACCACTGAATGTCCTCACATTTAATCCGGTATTTGAAGATCCCGATCCATTATAAGCTTTCGTTTTTTCAATTGGATGTACGTTATATTTATCACCTAAGTTAATTGTCCCATTACAGTTCTCAATAATAACCCCTTCCACAATAGCTGGCATTTTATCACCTACTTTCATTTCGTTACTCCCATTCTATGAGAATCGCCTAAAAAAATAGCATGTGTGAATAAGAAAAAAGCACTCAGGCTGAGTGCTTTTTTCTTATTTACCGCTCTTCTTTCTCTCACAAGCAATTCCATCGCCATCACGATCTAAATGCTTACCGTAATACGGACTATCTCTTGTAATATCGTAAACTCCAGCATCATTTGCTTCTTTACAGTTAGCAAAGCGTTTTGGTTCTGGCTTTTGTTCCGGCTTCACCTCTGGTTGTGGTTGTTCTTGTCTTGCTCCTGGTCTTTCTTCAAGTGGTAATGTCGCGTTATATAAGAACTGAACATATTGCTCACGACTTACATGCATTCTAGGTGCGAATTTACCATCACCAGTTCCAGCTGTAATATAATTTGATTTAACTGCAGTAATCGCAGGATTCGCCCATCCATTTCTATCTACATCCGGGAAATTATGATCCCCTCTAATTTGCAATTGAAACCCTTTTGTTAAAATTTGTGCCATTTCATCGCGAGTTAACGAATCTTTCGGCCTAAAGTTCCCTGTGTCATCTCCAGCGAATACACCGATCTCTGTTAAAGCAAGAATCTCTTTTTTAAACTGAGTCGAACGATCAGTAACATCTTTATAAGGATTATTATACTGTTCTTTTACTGCTGGCTTTAATTGACGGAACATAAGGGCTGCAACTTGCTCACGAGTTACATCATCACCAAATCCAAAAATCCCATTTCCATATCCAGCAACAATATTTTTATTTGCTAAATCCATAATTGCCTTATAAGCCCAATGATTGTTTGGAACATCTTTAAACTGAGTACTTGCCTGCGCTGTCCCGATTGAAGTAAATGCTGTAGTTGCAACAATTGCACCTGTTAAAAGTAATTTTTTAAATCCCATACTTAAGTCTCCTTCTCTTTTCCATAATAACTATTTAACAATATAACAAATTATATAAATTCATTTTGTCATATTCTGTCGAATACAAAAAAAGAACCCCGAAGGATTCTTTTTTTGCTAAGCACAAATGGCAATTTTGGAGACAGTTGACTCTTTCAAAATTTATTAGGGGTAATATTTTGAAAAAGAAAGCCTTTCATATGTAGCTTAACACCACTGGAATATATAGTAAATTGATAATCTTTATACGGAAGATTGCTAATGTTTAGTATAGATAGTTTGCACTACGTTAATAGTGGAAATTATCTATACTAAGAAACAAAAAGACGCCTTTCAAGAAGACGTCCTTTCCCCTGTTTATATATACCCCATCCCGCTTTTTGTAAACACACACTAGAAAACAGAATCATGAATTGTTACAAGATTGTTAGGTACAAAAAGAGTAGAGGTAAATATTAATATAAAATTCTGCTTTATAGCGTGTATCCACAATTTATATTTTAATCCTCTTCCCTTGAAAATAAACATAATATGCATAATTACATACCAAAAAGAAAAAGACACTCCACAGAGTGCCTCTTCAACCATTTTACTTTTAATATATCACTTTGAATACATTTTACCATATTTAACTATATCGATTGTTGAGAAAATTCTAAATCGTTATTTTTTTATCAACATCTTCAAAATCATGTAATATTAAGGATGCAATAAAACATTATACAAATTGAGGTGTACTATATTTATGTTTTTCGGAATCATTCCTCTTATATTGTTTATTATTTTTCTTATCTCTTACTTAAAAGATCCACGAAAAATAATAAATGGCTTTTTATTTAATGCCTTTTTCTGTTCATTTCTATTATTTTGTGCAATCGCCTCGTTTGCATCTGGTAGTAACACTTTACATTTCATCGTTATTCTACCCATGTTAGCTCTACTTTTCATGATACCTTTTGGCATCGTTGCTCTAATGTTTGGACTATTTCTTAATGCGAGAATCTTGATGAGGCGTGAAGGAAGACGCTTTACAAACTCTTTAACTTTAATTGCTGCTTTAGGGATTTTATTCTGTATACTAATCCCTATCATAAATCCAGCAAGTTTATTCTCAGAGCATTTTCAATTTATTTTTGCTGCTATTTCTCTTGTAACTATGTATTTCTTTATACATTTATCTAACTTCTTAAGCGCTTATTTTCTATACCAATTCAATAGACCGAGACGTAATCAAGATTTCATCATCGTTCTTGGTAGCGGCTTAATTAATGACAAAGTGCCACCCTTACTTGCAAGTCGCATTAATAAATCAATCGACTTTTATTGGAAGCAAGCCGCTGTGAATACACCACCAACAATCATTTTCTCTGGTGGGCAAGGGCCTGATGAAGGTCTTCCGGAAGCAGAAGCGATGCAAAATTATGCTGTTGAAAAAGGCATTCCGCTTGAATATACGGTACAAGAAAATCGTTCTGTAAACACATATCAAAACATGTCGTTCTCTAAAGAAATTATGGATTCTTTAAAACCAGAAGGTAAGTATAAAAGTATTTTTACAACGAATAATTTCCATCTTTTCCGTGCTGGCATATATGCAAGACAAGCTGGCCTTAATAGCCAAGGAATCGGATCAAAAACAGCCTTTTATTACTGGCCTAATGCAATGATTCGCGAATATGTCGCAATTGTCGTTATGGGGCGTAAGCGCCATATGAAAATATGTGGAACTATTTTAGGTTTCGCTTTATTCCTAACAGTCGTTAGTTTTATACTTTCTTAACAACATCCCATCCTTTAAAAGGGTGGGATTTCTTATACGAATTTCAAAAATATTTTAATGGTACTATGGTGATAATATTCCCTGCATACATCCATTAAAGGAGAATTTTTTCAAATATAATGTTAAAATGGTTGTTAGGCATGAATCGAACTGATTAGCAAACATGTAAGAAAAAGAAACTAGTTTGAAACGAGGAAATTATATGAAAAAAATGATCAAGAGTAAGCCCAATAAGCTGAAAATTGCTTCAAAAGCTTTGATGATTATTATTGGGGCATTTATCACAGCGTACGGATTAGAAGCTGTCTTAATTCCAAATAACGTATCCGACGGTGGTGTGACTGGTTTAAGTATCGTTAGTTCAAGATTATTTGGATTGCCATTAGGAGCTCTAATCGCAGTTATTAACATTCCTTTCGTTTGGTTAGGATATAAACAAATCGGTAAAAGCTTTGCAATTTATTCCATCATCGGGATTGCTTCATTAGCAATAGGTACCGTTGTCATGCACGGAATACCAACTATTATTGAAGGCGATACACTACTCGTTACAGTTGTTGGTGGTATTATTATCGGTTTCGGTATGGGACTAGCCTTACGTAACGGCGGCGCATTAGATGGAATCGATATGCTAGCTGTATTACTTTCTCGTAAGTTACCTTTTGGAACAAGTGACCTTATTTTATTCTTAAATATGTTTGTCTTTATTTTTGTTTCAACAGTATTTGGTCTTCAAGGGGCTATCCTTTCGGCAATTGCTTACTTTATCGCTTCGAAAGTGATTCATATCGTTGAAGTTGGTTTAAGTGGTTCGAAAACATTTAAAATCATCACGAAAGAGCCTGAATTAATGGTAGAAACAATTCGCGATCGTTTAGGCCGAAGCGCAACGTATAACGAAGTATATGGTGGTTATTCAAGAGAGAAATTCAAAGAAATTTCTTGTGTAATTAACCGTTTAGAAGAAAGTAAAATGAAGGACCTGATTAATGAAATCGATCCTAATGCCTTTATTACAGTTTATGACGTAGCTGAAGTAAAAGGCGGTAACTTTAAGAAACGTGATATTCATTAATCATTATGAAAAAAGAGGGTGTGCCAAAATATTGGTGCAGCCTCTTTTTATTATGAAGTTGGTAAATCGATATTCCTTTTCGAATCGTTGATATATTTTGAGCTACGATAGATATAATCGAAAAACCGTTGATATATTTTACTCCCCCCATCTTCCCCCGCTTTTAATCCAATCGACGTACTTTTGAAAGGCGGGCACTTCATGCTGAAAGCGAAGCGGAACATATAGAAAGAGAGTACATGTACATAGTATCCATAGAATACCAACTACAAAGTGAAATTTCATCGTTGTACTAATAAACAAACTGAGGAATAATACGAGGAACATGATTAAACTAAATCTTTTATACATAGTCATAATATTCCCTCCTTATTCATTAATTGTACCAGCTGCAAGGAATTAATTCCCATAATAAAAAGACCGAAAAGCAAATTCCGCTTTTCGGTCTCTATACTATCTTCTCTTCATAATTTTCCCTGAACCGCCAACCCTTGTTTTCGGGGGCGACGTATTCTTTGGTGGGGTTTTAATGGATGATTTCGGCTTCACATCAGATCCACTCGAACCACCCGGATTTTTCGTAATTTTCCCTTTGCTTCCGGTAGAAGGCGGTGGCGTCTTGTTACTTCCTTTTTCCGTAATACTTCCTTTATCACCTACAGATGATTTCGGATCTACATTATCGCCTCGCTTAATAATAGATCCTTTCCCTTCCTTCGTAATTGGAGGCGGGGTTTTCTTTTCTTCTTTCGTAGGTGGTCTTTCCGGGATAACCGGTTTATGATTTTGTCTGTCATTATATCCGCGATAATCACCGTATGATGATTTGCGTGAACCGAATATATCGTTTAATATACTCCCCATAATATATCCTTGTAAGAAGGATGGTTGGTAATTTTGACGGACAAATTCTTCATTACTTATTTCAATTAACGTATCAGATGGTTTCTCTTTATCCTTTTGTAAATTATACATTTTATCAGAATAAACGAGGAACATTTGATTTTCGTCTTCTTTAGATGCTTGCTTCGGTTTCCTTTCAGCTATAAGTTCCTTTGCAACTTCAGGAACTGACCGATTGGCGGCCCTATACACGTAAGATTCTTGTTTACCATCCTTTGCGACAGACTCTAGTGGGTAACGGTCCTGAATTGACTTCGCCTGACCACTTTGACAGCCCGATAAAGCATAACCGGCAATAACAAGTAATGTAACGATAGCAAGTATAGGGATCACGAACGATTTAATCATGGTAAACAATCGGTTTGACATGATTACGCCCCCCTTATGTTGCTCTTATGATTTGTACATCAGCAGGAATAATTACTTCTCCCTCATACATCATTGTGCGACCATTTTGCCATTCAACACGTAATAATTTGCGGTTATCAGATTGGAATTCCCATACGTACTGTTCTTCTGAAGCAGCGAATGGTGTTTTCCCCATAACAACAACACGTCCATTATATTGTTCTTCCATATGATACTCTATATCATCCATTTCAATCGTCGTCGGAATTTCATCGATTGAATCTAAACGACCATCAATCGGTGTATACAATTTGTAATACGTATTTTCACGGTCTTCGATTTTCAAATAACGAATATCTTTCCCATCCTGCAAAGTTAAAATAATCTCCTTGCGAGAATGCATGCTCGTTTTCCCAGTTAATTCGTACATGACTAACGAGACTTCAATCATATCGCCAGGAGCCAACGTTAAAAGACTCTTTTCTGGCTTCGGCGGCTCCGGACTCTTCATTATATTTTTAATACGTTTAAATAAACTCACAATCTACCCCTCCTTTTCTCTTTATAAACAAGCACCTAAAATAAGTGCACCAACGATATGTAATGAACCAGCTAACAACGCATGTGCTAAGCTGCCTTCTTTCGTTCCTTCTTCTAAATCTAAACCAGACATTTTCTTTAACACAAACTCAATGAACATTTCTACAATTAATAAAATAACGAATGAAACTGCTGAGGCAAGAAGCGCTTGCCATAAGTCATTCGCTTTCGTAATCGATTGTGACAAAATGTATCCTTGAGCGAATAATTTCATAACGAAACGCGTTGTCACTGCTGTATTTCCATTTTTCATTTCTTTTAAATCATTGTATTTTGTAAAAATCGAATCAACCCACATAATTGCAAATAAAAGTACTGCACTCGCCCCAGTCCATACAAGCATAGCTAAAACATTCATCCACGTCATTACAAAACCTCCTCTAAAAAAGTAATAGAAAACCGACATGAATTCTCTTCAGACATGTCGGTTTCTTTGTCTATTCTATATTATTTCTCATACTGCTTCATAATACGAGCTAATTCATCGTCAACAACAGAATTTTTGTTTAAGCTTGCGAATTCATCATCTAACGACTTTTCTTTCTTGTAAATTTCACCGCTTGCTTCTGCTTCAGCCTCTAATTGAAGTGCTTTCTCTTCCATACGGCTTAAACCAGCTTTTGCTGAATTTGAATCAAATCCAGACATCGCCTGATTAATATTCTTTTGTGCTTTCGCTGCATTTACACGTGCAACAAGTGTTTCACGTTTATTTTTCAGCTCTGTTAATTGCTTACGCATTTCTTCTAGCTTCAGACGAAGGTTATCAGCAGCTGCTTTGTTTTGCTCATAGCTCGCTTTATACTCATTCATCTTTTGCTCTGCATTTTGTTTTTCTTCAAGAGCACGACGCGCAAGGTCAAGATTGCTTGCTTGAACAGCCATATGAGCTTGCTCTTCACGTTTTTTCACAAGTGCTTCTTGCTCTTCAAATAATATTTTGAATTTCTTCTCAAGTGCAATTTGAGCTGCTACACTTTTCTCAGCTTCTTGTACATCCGCTTGCATATCGCGTAAATATTGATCCGTCATCTTAACTGGATCTTCCGCTTTTTCAATTAATGAATATACATTCGACATTGTTAAATCTCGTAATCGTTTAAATACAGACATTCTAATTCCTCCTATGACTTACCTCATATTTCAAATTCACTACTTGGAAAACTGAAAAATCTCCCTTAACAGTAAAGAATATTCATTTTTACAGCCTATGTGTTTATTATAACAAAACTAATATGTCCTTACATGTTATTTCCAAAATACAGCCAATATAATATGACATTCTAGATAAAACATTGTATTCCTAATATATTCTCATTAACCCTCTTCAGAATTGACATATTTTTATGCACTTTCACTAAATTACATTATTGTAATGTTACTGTAAGCTAACTCGATAGTTACGTTTCAATATTTCTTATACACTAATACCAGAAGCAACAAACAAGCTTCTCATAATTTCAGGACTAATACAAAAAATGTATTTACTATAAAACATATAAAAGGAGCAATCATCATGAAAAAATTAGTAGGAATCGGATTAGCAGCAGCAATTTCATTCGGAGCATTATCAGGTTGTTCTTTATTAGGAGAAAAAGCGAACGGCTTTGTACTATACGGAACAGATGAGCAAATTCAACAAGTTACAGATAAAAATAAAAAAGAAGTGAAAGAAAAAGACTTCTATAAAATGAAAATGACAACATTAGAGGGTAAAAAAGTTCTTGTAATGGATAAGAAAACTGGTGAAGAACTGGTGAAAAAAGAATTACTTAGCAAAGTTGATAAAAACGATGATACAAAACCACTTGATAAATTACCAGCTGTAACAACAGAAGAAGGCGTGTTATTTGCAAAAGAGAAAGTAGAAAATGCTACACTTGATGGGGCAAAATTAAAATACGAAGGCAACACAATTATCGGAAGTGGCCGTGCATATGCAGACATGTTCGCAATTGTTGACGATGCAACTTATGGAAATGTAAAAGGTGATGAAAAATCTGTTGGTGTATTAAAATTCGATAAAGACCCTAGTAAAGAATTCCCTGGTTACAACGGAGTAGAAGCTTCTCAGCTTGTAAAAATTAAAAAGTAAACAAAAAAGCTTTGCGAAATTCGCAAAGCTTTTTTCTATTTATGAGCAATTTGCTCCATATCTGGACTACAAGTTTGCGACTGACATGACTTACTTAAAGAGCATGCTGCGCATTTTCCCTTTTTACTTCTCTTTACAAAATTAACTAACGTATATGCTGCATAACCAAAAATGATAGCTCCAATTATAATATTGACCATCACCGCGATACATCTCCTTCTAGAATCCGAGTAAGGACCCAACTTGGTATATAATGAGCGTTAATACATAAGCAACAACGAGCGGATAAACGACAGAGAAAACTGTCCATTTCATCGATCCAGTTTCACGTTTAATAACAGCTACTGTCGCTAAGCACGGAACATATAATAAAATAAAGAACATAAATGCATAGGCTGATAGCGCAGTATAATGTGCTCCCATTACATTTCCTAGCACATCTTCTTTAACCGCATAAATAATTGCCATCGTAGAAACGACAACTTCTTTCGCTAAAAATCCTGTTAAAAGGGATGCCGCAGCTTGCCACGTTCCAAAACCGAGCGGTGCAAAAAGTGGTGCAATAAATCCACCAATCATCGCTAAGAAACTGTCTCCCATATCAACACCAAATCCTGATGGACCTGCATAGTTTAATAACCAAATGACAACAGAACCACCGAAGATGAATGTACCCGCTTTACGAACAAATCCTTTACCTTTCTCCCACGTGCTCAGCCATAACGTTTTCGCTTGCGGCACACGGTAAGGTGGTAGTTCAATTACAAAAATAGATTTTTCTGCTTTTAAAATAGTAAGAGACATAATTTTTGTAACGAGTAATGCAAGAACAATACCTGCAATGTATAAAGAGAACACAACAGTCGCCTGACTATTAGGGAAGAAAACTCCCGCAAATAGTGCATATACAGGTAAACGTGCCGAACAAGACATAAACGGTGTTACAAGAACTGTAAGTAACCTTTCTTTTTCTTGTTCAATCGTTCTCGCTGCCATAATACCTGGAACGTTACATCCAAAGCCGATAATCATCGGAATAAATGCTTTTCCGTTTAAACCGAAAAACTCCATAATTCTATCCATAACAACTGCAATTCGTGCCATATATCCCGAGTCTTCTAATAATGAAATGAAGAAGAATAGTGCAAAGATTTGTGGAACGAATACTAATACCGCACCAACACCAGCAATAATACCTTCTGTAACGAGTGCTTGAATAAAGTCAGAAGCCCCAACACTTGTGAGCCCAGCTGTAACCCAATCAGTAAGTTGTCCGCCAAAAAATCCATCAAGTATATCAGATAAAGGTGTACCAATCCACGTAAACGTAACCTGAAAAATAAAAAACATGACTGCTAAAAAGATTGGAAGTCCTAAAATTTTATGTGTAATTAACCTATCAATTTTTTCTGAAAAAGGAATTTTCCCTTCTTTCTCATGTTGCATAACATTTGTTTTTAACTTTTCAATATACGCTTCACGAGTCTTATAAATGTGCTCTTCCAACGTACAATCAAGTTTTCCATCTAAACGAGATCGAATGGCTATAAGTTCCTTATAAATTGGTAATGCTTTCATTTCTTTTTCTACTACTTCGTTATTGCTTAAAAATTGAAGGGCTAACCATCTCGGATGCTCATAATTCGCTGTCTCTAAAAGAGCGATTACCTCTCCAATTCCTTCATCCATTTGTACACCATATGAAATAATGAATGGCTTTTTCTCTTTTTGTTTCTCTTCATGAAGAGTAGTAAGTAATTCTTCACAGCCTTTTCCGGTTCTTGCGATGGCAGGAACGACTGTTACACCTAATATTTCTGATAGCCGTTTTACATTAATAACAATTCCTCTTTGCTTTGCCACATCAATCATATTTAAACCAATTGAAACGGGCTTACCAAATTCAAGTAATTGCAATGTTAAATGCATATTTCGCTCAAATTGAGAAGAATCCACTATATTTAACATATGATGAAATTCATCTGTTAGTAGAAAATTCGTAACGACACCTTCATCACGTGAAACTGGATTCAAATCATAAACGCCTGGTAAATCAATTAATGTTCCTTGCTTATCTTTTAATTTACCAACCTTCTTTTCTACTGTTACACCACTCCAGTTTCCTACATATTCATAAGAACCGGTAAGTGCATTAAATAATGATGTTTTCCCTGTATTCGGATTCCCTAGCAAAGCAACCTTATTCACGCTAATTCCACCTTTATCATTTTCGCGTCACAATGACGAATACTAATTAACTGTCCACGACACTCCAATGTACAAGGACCTTTAAACATCGCTTTCTGTTTCAAGCGAAGTTCGCTTCCTTCCGCGAGACCGAAAGCAGCTAGTCTACGCTTTAATAACTGATCTAAAGACTGAATGCTTTTTACTAACACTTTCTCGCCAATTTTAATATCTACTAAGCTCATAACCTTCCCCCTCAGAAGAGAATGATAATTATTTTCAAAAAAATTATATCATACTCTATTTCACTTGGACTATATCTTTTTGCTTCATATTTATTAACATTTCAATACAATTATATTTCAATAATTGTCATACAAAGTATGTTTGCCATTCTCATCCATTTCACTTACAATAAACAATAACAAAAGAATCTCGTTATCACAGGGGGAGCCTTACCGCTGAGAGGGAACAATTCGTTCCGACCCTTTGAACCTGTTAGTTAATGCTAACGCAGGAATTGTGCAAACGTCCGAAATACACACCTCTTTTTTTATTTACGTATTTCGTATCCTCCTATGATAATGTTCTTTTTTGTGAAACTTGGATTTAGGGGGAGACAACATGCGTAACACCAATTTACAAGCGATGATCGAATCTGCAATTCTTGCAGCCTTCGCCTTGATTATCGACATTCTACCATTATCAATTAAACTTCCAACAGGCGGTTCCATATCATTTGCTATGATTCCTATTTTTATTATCGCATACCGCTGGGGCTTCAAAAGGGCTTTCTTAGGAGGCTTAATTTGGGGGCTTTTACAAATTGTCGTAGGCGATGCTTACATTCTAACACCAGTTCAAGCATTCATTGAGTACTTCATTGCCTTTGCCTTTATCGGCTTTGCTGGTTTATTCTATCGTCCAATTCAAAAAGCACTTGCCTCAGACAACAGTAATGCAGAGCATTCAAGTTTTGGTAGTCGCAAAGATAAACCAAAACAAAACAAAGGAAAAAAAGCACTCGTTTACATTATCCTTGCCACATTTGTCGGCAGCTTTGCACGCTATTTCTGTCACTTTATTGCTGGTATTATTTTCTTTGGTCAATATGCACCTAAAGGACAATCAGCTGTGCTATATTCATTAATTGTAAACGGCAGTACCATGATCGGTTCTTTCATACTATGTACTGTATTACTAATTCTTTTATTTACAACTTCACCACGCTTATTCAAAAGCATCGGTGCTTATCAAATGAATACACAAAAAAAGGGCGCTTAATTAGCGCTCTTTTTTTATCAAAGCTCTCAATGAGTAATATCAATAATAAATACAATAAATGCACAAAGAAAAATAAATACCATCACGCCTAGTAAATCGCTATTCACGGCTAATCTACTCCTTACATAACCTCATTTTCTATCCAAATTATACTTCTTAAAAATAAAGATTAGGTAAAGATAATATGAAGTTAAATTAAAAAAACGTAGATTGTATTATCTACGCTTTTTTCGGTAAATAGAAGTAAAATAAAACACCATCTTCGGTATTCTTCACCCCATATTCAGCATTGTGCAGTTCTAAAATATTTTTTGAAATCGCAAGGCCAAGCCCTGTTCCACCTTGTGAACGTTTCCTTGCCGCATCCACGCGATAAAAACGATCCCAAATTTTATCTAATTGTTCTTCTTCAATGTGAGCACCTTTATTTTCAATACATACTTTTATATGATCCTTCACGTCTATTGTGGAAATAATAATATCTTCTTTTTCTGGTGTATAACGTATTGCATTCGTAATAAAATTCACAATTACTTGTTCAATTCTATTTTGATTCCCAATCACTTCTGCTGGACATATATGTTTGTGCACACTCAGTTCTTTTTTCTCTATCTCCGCTGAAAGCTGTTCACATATTTCTTCAATCACTCCATCTATATAGAAAGAATCCATCTTCATGTTATATGTGCCAGACTCAAATTTAGCTAATTCAAGCATATCCAAAATTAGTATATCCATCTTGTCTACTTCTTTTTCCATCGCCTGAAAATAGTAGTCTTTCTTATGTTCAGCTACCCCATCTTTTAAAATGGAAATACAGCTTTTCATAATACTCAGCGGCGTTTTTAGTTCATGCGATACACCCGCAATAAATTCTTTCCTTGTGTTTTCTAACTTTCTTTCTTTTTCAATATCTTGTTCTAACTGTCCAATATGTGAATGTAGTTTATTAGATAATGTATTAATATTTTGCGATAAATCACCAATTTCATCTTTTGAAGTAATCGGAATTTTTTCTGTGAAATCCAAATGAGCTATTTTCTTCGTTGTATCATTTATTTTTAGTAACGGTTTTGCAATTTGTTTTGAGTAATAAAACGAAGCTAGAAAAATTAGAACGACTACAAATGCTACAATATAGATGTAATAATCTTGCACCATTTGTACAGCCTCATCTACAGGCTGTAAAGAAGCCATCGCATATATATATGTTACCGATCCGTCTTTTTCTTTTTTTGGTTTAATTAATAATTTATATTTTATATCATTTTTTTCATAGTCCATTATTTGTGTTGAATACTGTATATGATTATTCTCTTTTAATAATAACTCAGTTTGAAATTCCTTTATGCTATCTAAGAATAAACTATTTTTATAAATTGGATTCACAGGACCTTTTACATCGGGGAACTGTACTTTCGTAACACGTCCTACTATGAAAGCATCTAATTCCTGAGCAGCTTGCTCCTGAACGGCCGGCTTCTTTTCCTTAACAACTTGTTCCTCAGCTGCTTTCTTTTTCTCCTGATCTAATTTAATCATTTTCTCATTAAATGCTTTTTCTAACGGTTTATTAGATCCACTTAAATTTTGTTTACCTAACGAGAAAGAGAATGGAATAAAACTTTCTTCTTTTCTCACTCCAGAAAAATAAATTTCTTGTCCTAAAAACTTCTCTGATAATTTATTATCAATCTCCTCTATATTGACGAGATTACCTAAGGGAATCTTGAATATTTGTTGTCCAAAGCTCTTTTGTTGCCTACGGTCTATCGTTACTTCAAAATAAAAATCATCCACATGTTTTAAATTCCCATTCTGATCTAACGTCGTAATCCACGTATTATTTTCTCTTAAAAAATCTTGCTCCAGTTTCTGAACTTCTTCTGCACTTCCTGCATAATTCAAATAATTCTTCTCAAAGGAATTTAAATTCACTTTAATATCTTCTACTTTTCGGTTCGCATAATATTGTTTGAAAAATATTGTTTGCCCAATAAATATCGTCGCTAAAATCAACATACATAGGGCTGTTGTAAGTGTAAATAATTTAAGTACAATCCCATTTCTCATATGTTCCCCTCGAATTTATAACCGGTTCGCACTACAGTTGTAATGTGCTTTGATTTCTCTCCTAATTTATTTCGTAAATTACGAATATGGCTATTAACCGTTCGATCATCACCAGCAAACTCATATCCCCAAATTCTTGAAATTAATTGCTCTCTTGTTAGTACAATTCCTTGGTTTTTCATGAAATACACTAATATTTCAAATTCTGTATGTGTTAAAGTAATGTCTGCCTCATCAACAGTAACAGTACGTGACGGAAAATGGACGTGAATGCCATGAATTGATAACGTATCATCTTCATTTTCTAAAGGTTTCTTTGATGCTTGTCTACTTTCTAATAATCGTTTCGCTCTCGCTAATAAAATAGGCGGACTATACGGTTTCGCAACATAATCATCTGCCCCAAGCTCAAATCCAAGTAACGTATCATCTTCATCTACACGTGCCGTCAGCATAATAATTGGGACCCCGGACGTCTTACGGATCCTTCGGCAAACAGACCATCCATCTAGTTCTGGTAACATAATATCAAGTATAACTAAATCGACCTCTTCTTCTTCAAATAAAACTAAAGCCTCTTTCCCGTCTCTCGCTTCAAGCACTTTATATTGTTCACTCAAAAAGTAATCCTTTAATATTTCGCGTAAAATATCTTCATCTTCAACAATTAAAATGTTTTTTGACATAATCTATGTCTCCCCCTCTCATTTTAAGTAGCTAGCATTTTGTACTTGATAATTTTATTTTGAATTGCTCGTAATTAACTTTGCCTCGATAATATATCGATCCGGTGCATCCCCTATATAATCAAATGGATAGCAAGTCGTCAGTGTTAATGTCGGCTCTTCTTTTTTTACAATAACAGTGCGATCATCCGCATGTGTAATCCATGTCTTTTGAATTTCGTATGTGTACATTTTATTATCATACTCCAAAATAAGGTTATCCTTTTCTTTTAACTCTCCTAAATCTGTAAATACAGTATCTCGATGCCCACTCAGTACAGTATGTCCCCCTCCAGATGGTGTTGTCGTTAAATCACTGACAAACATACCGACTCCTTTTTTCAATGTTGCATCATTTGCTCCCCAATATATAGAAAACTTCTTCTTTATTTTCGGTATATTTAACATTGCTACCTTTTCTCCTTCTTTATGCTCGGTTTGAGAAGAAGGTACTTGGGAAGTTACAGGTGTTTCATGTGAAAGTTGATTATCTTGTATATTTTTAAAGCTCTTTATTTCTTCTTTCGTTAATTCTCGAGCAGAGCTTTTTCCTTTATACCATTCCACAGCGTAATACGATCCCATGAATAGCCCTATGGCCATCAATATGATACCGATATAATTGAGTAACTTCATGTTCCATCCCTCCATGCAAAAAATGGTAGGAATAACCTACCATTTTTAATATATGAAATTATCCCATTCTTTATAGAAAAATATTTTATTTACGCCTTAACTTTATTACGACGATTCAAACCAAATAATGTCCCTATCCCTACAAGGCATGCGCTTAGTGCCATCATTGCTACATTGTTTGATGCTGTGTTTGGTAATTTTTCACCTTGTACAACTGGCTTTGCTGCTTCTTTTTTTACTGCATCATTTTTTTGCCCGGCCTTAATTGCTTCTTCTTTTTTTGCAAGAGCTTCCTTTTCTTGAACTTGTGGTGTTACTTCTTTTTTCGCTGTATCATTCTTTTGCCCTGCTTTTATTGCTTCCTCTTTTTTAGCCATATCACTTTTTTCTTGTACTTGTGCCGCTTGCTTTTTCTCTACATCATTTTTTTGCTGTTCCTTAATTGCTTCTTCTTTTTTAGCTGCATCTTGCTGTACTTGCGCCGTTTCTTCTTTTGTTAATGTTCCAGTAGAAGCGCTTGCTACTGAAGAATATCCTACTGTTAAAAGTGCCATCGCACAAATTGGTAATAGTTTTTTTTTCATTTTATTTCTCTCCTTTTATACTTTATTCTAGTAATAAATTACGTCGCACCGGATGTATTACTAGAATAAACAAGAGATGTAAATATAAGATGCAGATGAAATGGAGTTCTTTTAAAGATTTCATTATAAAAAAAGGTTATCCAAAAATAATCTTTTGGATAACCTTTTTTATTTAATCTACACTTAAAGCTTTCTTCCCCATTTGGTTATAAATACTTGCAAACCAACTCTTACTCACTTTCACATTTTTCGTTCCATAAAATGGATCATTATAATACACGTAATTATCATCGACACCTGTTAAAACGACCGCATGAGTATTCATTCGTCCATAAATTGTTTTTCCGCCTGGTGTTTTCCACGTTGTAATTGGTCTTGGATTATTTAGTGCTACAGTTACCCAAGTAACAACTGGTTTCCCATTTCGTACATAATCTTCTAGGACTGAGAAATCATTTCCTGTTAAATTCGTTCCTCTTGCATATTTATCTAACAATCTTTTTAATGGTTCTGGATTAATAGAATATCCTGGCGTATTTCCTGTCACATCACCTACAAACCCTACATCTGGATCTCCCCAAATTTGTGATGATGTTTTATAGTTCTTTAATTTTGTTTGATCAAAAGGCATTTCAAACGCAAATGCTACTTTATTTAATGAACGACCAATTTGATGTTCCACAAGCATTTGTAAAGAAACTACTTCACAGCCATTGTGTAATTCTGGGAATTGGTAAATTGATGGTACGTTCAATATCACTTGACTACGATTAACATTGCCTTCATTCACCCATTTCAAACCATTATTAGTTTGTATTTGAATCCAACCGCCTGCTCTTTCGCCATACACTTCTACTGTTTGCGGAGAATATTTCCCTGATACGCGCGATACAAAACTAGGGCTGTCATATGCGAAAAATACTTTAGATAAATACTTTGTCTCCTTTTTCGTGTCCAACCATTGGTATCCTGCATATGTACTTATACGAAGCCACGTTCCTCTTTCTTCTACAACAGTTACTGTTTGTGGTCCATAATACGCTAAAACATTCGCAGACCGTGACGGAGCATCATAAGTAGTAAAGTCTCTATCAATCTGTACTTTCTTTTCAGTTAGACATACCCACTTATAGCCTACACTAGTACGAATTTTAATCCAATCGCCTTCTCTTTCTTCAACAACCGTCACTTCTTGCGGAGTATACTCGCCTGAAATACCAGATGATAATGACGATTCATTATATGTAACGAAGTTTTTCGTTATCTTTACTTTCTTCTCAGTTAAGCACACCCACTTAAAACCCAAATCCGTATAAATTTTTATCCATCCACCATCTCTTTCTTCATATACCCTTACTTCTTGTGATGCATATTCATTTGAAATACCTGATGATAATGATGGACTATTATAAGTAAAGAAATTTTTCGTTATATTTACCTTTTTCACTTTTACTTCGCTATCTTTAGATTGATCTGTCACCGCAACAAGTCGAGCTGCCTCAGCACGTGATATCGATTTATCAGGTTGCCACTGTGTTCCATCAATACCACTTGATATACCTAATTCTACTAAAATATTAATGAATTTCTCGCCCCAATGATCTTTCACATCATTAAATAATGTCGGTAATTCTCCATTAACTTTCGAATCTAATTGATATGCTTGTACAAGCATTGTTGCCATTGCCGCTCTTGTCATTTGACCGTACGGATTAAATTTCCCGTTTCCTTCACCTTTAATAACGCCTGCTTTTTCCACCGCTGCAATGTAAGAAGATGCCCAATTATCTTTCGAATCTATAAAGGTCGGCTTGTCTCCTTCTTTAACTTCTAATCCTAAAACTTTAGCCATAATTGTAGCCGCTTCAGCCCTACTTAATACGCTATGCGGTGAAAATGTTCCATCCGGCATTCCTGTAATTACTTTTTTATTCACTAAATAAGTAACAGACTCTTCCGCCCACCCTGGAACATCAGGGAATGATTGTGGTGCTGCTTGTAAATTACTTACTGCCCTCTTTAATTCTACTTCTCTTTTTTCCTGTTCTTCCTTTTGCTTTAATTCAAGCTCTTGTTTTTCTTGCTCTTCTTTTTGCTTTAATTCAATTTCTTGTTTTGTTTGTTCTTCTTTTTGCTTTAATTCAATTTCTTGTTTTGTTTGTTCTTCTTTTTGCTTTAATTCAAGCTCTTGTTTTGTTTGTTCTTCTTTTTGCTTTAATTCAATTTCTTGTTTTGTTTGTTCTTCTTTTTGCTTTAATTCAAGTTCTTGTTTTTCCTGCTCTTCTTTCTGCTTTAACTCTATTTGCTGCTTCTCCAATTGTTGCTGCTTTATTCGTAATTCTTCTTGCTGTTTCTTTAATTCTTCTCTCTTTTGCTTCTCTTTTAATTCATGATTTGTCCCTTCTTGTTTATTCTTTTCGTCTACTTCTAATCGATCCTTCTCTTCAAGCTCTTCCTTCTTTTTTTGTTCCTCTAATTCATTCGAGTTTGTTTCTTCTTGGTTATTCTTTTCATCAATCTTCTTTTCTTTTAGTTCTAACGGATTCTTCTTTTCAAGTTTTTCTTGTTGTTTCTTTAATTCATCTAATTTTTGCTGAACTTCTTCTAATTGTCCTTTATCTTCGCTACCTTGTTTTAGTAACTCTTCTTTTTTCCGTTTTAATTCGTCAACCTTAATAAATAACTCTGCCTGCTGTTTCAAAATATCTTTTCTTTTTTCTAATTCCATTTGTTGCTCTTGTATAACTTCCAATTGTTTTTGCAATTCACTTTGTCTATCACTATGTATACTCTGTAAAGCTTCTATATTATTTCTTGTTTTATTTTCAATTTCCGCTAGCGAACTAGAAGGAAATGTTAATAGATTTGTTGCCAATAAACTCGCTACTGCAATTACACTATATTTTTTCATCATACACACCTTTTCTAATTTTACTTCCATCATATTTCCTACCATATGCAAAATGTAAGATTCCTTTATAATCATAACAAATCTTTCATACACTAAGGGACTTTTTATGGACAGGAAAGAAGCACCGTATAAATACGATGCTTCTTTCGATGTGTCTCGATATTTATTTGTTACTTTCGCGTGATTGAGAAGTAGGAAGGGCCGGAGTGATAACTAATTGTCTCGGCTCAGTTTTCTTGAAGTGATTTTTGACGTTACACTTACGACATTGAACGACCCATGCTTTAATAGGATTTGTTAAAATAATTTTTTGCCTTTCGTTAGGGGCCTCTTCTTCCAATTTACAACTATCGCTCCACTTACTCCATTTCATTGTAAATTTAGAAGAAGAATGATCGTCTTCTCGATCAAACGTATGCAAAAAATCCATTTCTCCAGCTAGCATTACGGTGTTACTAGTTGCTAAAAAAGAAAAGGTCGTCCAATGTTTCTCCATGCCCTCCTACTCCTTTTTCACATATAGAGTGCCTAAAACTTAATTTACCTAAAATATGCTTACCTTTTACCTTACACTTATAGTTTATCCAAAACACTACTATGCAACTATCGATTTGTCTTACAAATCACCTTACATTTTTGTAAGAAACGAAAAACCTTCACTCTATATACGTGAAGGTTTCTCATTTCTTATCTATAGAATCTTTCATATCATCAAGTCTAGCCTCTTGCAGCTGCGACATCATACCGTGGGAAATTGCGCCTAATACTAAAGTCATTCCAATTAGTGAAATGCGAATTGCAGGTACATCAATTATGTAAGCCAACATACCAAGAACAATTGTTAAAAGCAATGCTTTTATAAATGTTACACTTGTATACTGTTTCTTTTTCATCATAATCACCCTTTTTGGAAGCGTTTTCTTAATATTATCAGTATATCATATCATCTGACTATTTTGTGGGGATTTCTGTAAAAACCTTATATCTTCTTTGACTTTTTTCTTTCTATCCTTTACAGTCGAAATGTTCACAAGTTTTACACTGTAGGAGGATTCAAATGAAAATTGAAATAAAAGACACTTTAATTTCTGAAGAACAATTACAAGAAAAAGTAAAAGAACTAGCGCTTCAAATCGAACGTGATTTTGAAGGAGAAGAAATCGTTGTAATCGCTGTATTAAAAGGATCTTTCGTATTCGCTGCTGATTTAATTCGTCATATTAAAAACGAAGTAACTATCGACTTTATCTCTGCATCTAGCTACGGAAATCAAACAGAAACAACTGGAAAAGTAAAACTATTAAAAGATATCGATGTAAACATTACTGGAAAAAACGTAATTGTCGTAGAAGACATTATCGATTCTGGTTTAACACTTCACTTCTTAAAAGATCACTTCTTCATGCATAAACCAAAAGCATTGAAGTTCTGTACGTTACTTGATAAACCTGAACGCCGTAAAGTGGACTTAAAAGCTGAGTATGTTGGCTTCCAAATTCCAGACGAATTTATCGTTGGCTACGGTATCGACTGCGCAGAAAAATATCGTAACTTACCATTTATCGCTTCAGTTGTAACGGAATAATATAATAAAATGAAACCTTAATCATTGGGATTTTTGTCCATTCCCAATGATTATTGGCCCGCGAATAGCGGGATCAAATAAGCTTCCATGCATTATTGGTGGAAGTTTTATTTCTACCGTAATTTATAAAAACAAAGGGAGAGATGAAGAATGACAAAGACAAAATTTAAAAAAGTACTCCTCATCGTAAATCCAAAAGCTGGACAAGGCGATTTACATACAAACTTAACGAAAATCGTACCACCACTTGCCGCAGCTTTTCCTGACTTACATATCCTTCATACGAAAAAGCAAGGTGATGCAACAAAATATTGTCAGGAGTTTGCTAGTAAAGTAGATTTAATTATCGTCTTTGGTGGTGATGGAACTGTATTTGAATGCACAAACGGCTTAGCCCCTCTTGAAACTAGACCTACACTTGCAATCATTCCAGGCGGAACTTGCAACGACTTCTCTCGCACACTTGGTGTTCCGCAAAATATTGCAGAAGCAGCGAAACTCATTACAAAAGAACATGTAAAACCAATTGATGTCGCAAAAGCAAACGGACAACACTTCTTAAACTTCTGGGGCATTGGACTCGTATCTGAAGTATCAAACAATATTGATGCAGAAGAGAAAGCAAAGCTTGGTAAAATCGGTTACTACTTAAGTACCATTCGAACTGTCAAAAACGCTGAAACATTCCCAGTAAAAATTACTTACGACGGACAAGTATATGAAGACGAAGCTGTCCTTGTTATGGTTGGAAACGGTGAATATCTTGGTGGTATCCCGTCCTTTATTCCGAACGTGAAATGCGATGACGGAACACTTGATATTTTCGTCGTAAAATCCACAGGCATCCAAGCATTTAAAGATTACATCGGAAAGAAATTATTTGAAGACACAAATGAAAATGATATCTTCCACGTAAAAGCAAAATCCATTCATATTGAAACAGAAGAAGAAAAAGAAGTAGATACAGATGGAGAAAGTCCGCTTCATACACCTTGTCATATTGAACTATTACAAGGGCACTTTACGATGATTTATAATCCTGCGGTTGTGTAATGCAAAAAGACGAGCTAAAGTTTCAACACTTTGGCTCGTCTTTTTTATTAGCAAGGCATTTTGATCTACTCTTTAATTTTTAATATAAATTTTCGTAATCAAACTCCACCCAATTTTTCCAGTGCGTATTAGCATCCTTATCTACAATAACACTTGAATCTTGCTTCTCTATCGCTGCAGCTACTGATTGGAAGAATTCATTTTCACTTACTTTCTCTTCTTCAACATGTTGCCACTCTTCCGTTTCATAAGCTACTTCCCAATCACCTTTTAAACCCAACTCTTCTAAAATTTCTTCTTTATCCCACCATAATAACTTTCTAGCTTCTTCATTAGTAGCAAGCATACGCAGGAAATATGTTGGATAAGACTCTTTCGTTTTCACTTCTATTCCATTATTCGCATAATCTTCTTCTGTAAATTGATATTCAAAATGATGATCGCGAATTTTGAAACTACCGTTATGAATATCCGGTATAAATTCACCTTTATTATCAAATAATTCATAATCTCCATCTTTTACTTGCAAAATACCGTCATCACCAATTGAATGATTCATTCTATTGCCATATACTTGAATATCATTAAATACACCTAATGAACCTACACCGACAATTTGAAACACCATTAACCAATCCTTAGTATCTTTAAAGAAAAGAGAAAATTTCACTTGCGAAATATCCATATATTCATTATCAAAGGCAGGAAATTCATAGTTACTTTGCTTTCTATCTAATAGCTTCAAAATAGCAGAAGGGTCTGTTTGCATGACCTAGTTCTTTTTAGGTACAATGAGGGAAAGAGGCAACCTGATATACAAGGGAGAGGAAAAGCTGTGTTCAACCAACAGTTAGTTAATTTACGCATTGATTTTGCATTTAAACAATTGTTTGGTACGAATGGTAGTGAAGATATTCTAATTGCATTTTTAAATGCCATGTTACAAGATTCTTTAGAATCACCCATCGCTTCTCTACAACTAGAAGATCCGCATTTACACCGGGAACACGCAAATGATAAATTATCAATTCTAGACATTTCAGCTACGTTAAACACAGGGACAAAAGTAAATGTCGAAATACAGCTCAATAATAATCACGATATGATGAAACGCAGTTTATATTATTGGGGAAAATTATACACATCTCAATTACAAAAAGGCATGCCATACAGTGCACTTCGTAAAACCATCACCATTAATTTATTGAACTTCATAATGTTTTTAGATCACAAAGAATTTCATACAATGGGCACATTATGGAATACACAACAACAGAAACTACTAAGTGATGACATAGAAATTCACATTGTAGAAATCCCAAAGTTAACAGAACAATGGCATGAAGAAAAAGTAAATCCATGGAAAGATCCATTTGTTCGTTGGCTTTTATTACTTTCAGCAAATGAGGATGAACACTTAACTAAAACATTGGAGGATATTGCTATGAACCAAGATCCTATTTTACAAAAAGCGATAAATAAATGGGAACGTATGAGTCAAGATTCTTCTTTTCGCCAAGCCTATGAAGCGAGGGAAAAGGTTTTAATGGATGAGGCTGCAAAATTTGCCCACGCAGAGAAAGAAGGAATGAAAAGAGGCATAGAAAAGGGGATGGAAAAAGGGATTCAACAAGGAAAAATACAAATGATTAAAGGTATGTATGAACTTGGTATCCCTCTTGAAACGATTTCTCAAGCAAGCAAATTAAGTGTACATGAAGTTGAACGCATGTTAAGACATAAATAATAATGAAAAAGAGCTTGAATGGTTTCAAGCTCTTTTTCATCAACTTTCCTCAATTCTTTCAATCTTCCAAACTAAATTAGCTGGCTCATTTTTCTCTAAAAAGGTTAACATCCATATATTTTTCCCTTTGTCGTTCATCAACATCACTTTATGGTTTAACTTCCAAGCCACGTCACTAACATGATTAAACATTTTATACATGTCTTCTTCTCTAATAAGTTTGTCTTTTCTAATTAACCTTCTAGTTCTATACTCCCTTATTTCTAAGTAAATATCAGCATAAGCCACTTCATGCTGACAAATTATACTACATACATATTTTTTATTTGGACTACTCTTCTTTATATATGCAAGTTCATTTTTATAATCCAAATCCAGTATCTGATTGTATGCTTTTTCTAACGCCTCTATATCCCAATCATATTTCACAGCTAAATTCTTCATTTCAGAGTGTACAATACGAAGAGCTAATTCTTTTTTCTCTCGCTCTAATAAATACGAAAAATCCTTTTCACTCCCATACTCTACAAAAGCATTCATATATTCAGGGAAAATTCGATATTTCTTCTCCCACTGATTTAATAATGAAATATCATCCACACAGTAAATCAAAATACCTTTTTCATAGTCTGTTCTTAGCTTTGGCATATCTCGCTCGTATAAAGAAGTAATACAGCTCGTTTCTTGTAAAAAAGATATCTCTTCCTCATAATTGCTTGAGGATGTTAATTGTAATACTTCTAGGCTACTTATATTCTCTTTTCTTTTTAGAAAACTTAATTGGATATCTCTTATAATTGGCATTTACTCTCTCCTTCTTAACGCTACGACTATATAATTAATTCTCTAGTACCAACTAATTAATTTCAACCCAGCCCATTCCCATAGAGAGAAATAAAAGCCCCACTACAAAAAAGAGCGCACCAATTAAAAAGTAGAACGGTGCTCCGTGCAGCGGATCACTAAATAGCTCTAGAATATTTTGTGCCACTACTGTCCATTTATCTTTCTTTGAATCTTTTTCTTTTATTTCTTTTACAAATCTATAAATGCTTAGGCCAATCAAAATGATGCCTATTAATAGGCATCCTACTATAATTAAAATCCCAAATTATAACACTCCATTTAAATACCATTGTCATACACACTTCATTTTAACTAATAAAAAAGCGAAAGAGAACATAATTCCCACTATGTTTCCTTTCGTTTCACGAGAAATTTCATCACTATTTTTATTCCTTAACAATCCGAAAATAAGAACGAACCGTTAAGAAATAATAGCCAATATACATGGTGCCATACAGACCAATACTAATTAATAACGGGACTGCAATTTCATACGGAAGTACTGCCGATAAGCCTTTTAGCACAAATAAACTATGTGAAACTCTAACTACTAATGGATATATTCCTCAATTACTCATATTAAATCTATTTTAATTCAGTTCTCTTAAAATTTTTTTTGATAGTATACTCATTTTCCTTTATAGTTCTTTAGGCTTATCTTAATTGAAATAAGAGAAGAAAAAGAGGTAGAAACATGCGGAGAAGGTTGACGGCATACACCGTGTCAAATTGAATTATTACTAAGGCGTTCAACGATGATTTATAATCCTGAGCTTGTATAATCGCTATTTCGCTATACTTTAACAATTACTAACCTTCGCATTTTTTAAAAAATACAGTATAATGAATAAATAAAAGGTTGTTAACAAAAAACGTTAACAACCTTTTTTGTTTTTTCCGAAAAACTTTTCAAATTAAAGAAGCGATCACATGTATTGGAGAAAAAATGATAAACCTGTAGAAGAACCAGAAGCAATTGCTGTGTGGGAATGCGAAGCAGACGACTGCCTTGGATGGATGCGTAAAAACTTTTCTTTAGAAGATAAGCCACAATGCCCGTTGTGTAAAGGCGACATGAAAAGCGGCGAACGATTACTACAGAAGTTATAATACCTTTCCCTCTTTATCTTTTATATACTGAAAAAATAGAGGATTTTGTTTCTCCTTATCTACAGTACAAGTTGCTTCCTAATTACAAATAATGAAAAAAGCTGCTTTTTTGAATTTATAACTTCTTCATCACTATAAATTCCATATAATATTCCCCTAAATTTAGCTCGATTCATCATCCCCCTTATTCACTACACACTACACTTCTTTCGGAAGAACAATTTTTTTATACAATTGAACTGTAATGAAATAATAAAACACATAAATGACTAAGAAAATAATAATCGGCAGCCAAATACGGAAATATGGATTATCTATTAAGAACGAGAACATGTTCATTCCGACTAATACGTGCGTTATACCTACGATCGCTGGGAATAAGAAAATGAAAAATAACTCTTTATAAATTGATTTCGTTAATAGCTCATAACGTACACCAATTTTACGAAGCATTTGATAGCGAATAATATCTTTTGAAGCACCAGAAAGAATTTTAAACATTAAACAACTTGCCAACATCGCTAAGAAAGCTATGCCTAAGAAAAAACCCATAAATACTGTTCCACTGTAAGTACTGTAATATCCTTCATACAGCATATATTTACTCAAAAGATGTACTTCTTTCATATCTTTATATTTAGCTAGCTCTAATTCATCAATTTTTTTCCATTCTTCTTTATACGTTATAAAATTGTCCGTTTTCCCCAGTATTATAATTTCTTCTTTACCTTGTATCCCATCATACATCTTTTGATCTACAATTTTTATCTTTTGACTAGGATTCATATATGTCTTTTGAAGAGACCGTAAAACATTTCCCCATTCTTCTGGAATTACATTGGTATTATTCTCATTTTTTTCTTGGCTATGACTTAAAACGGATCCCGCAATTAGTTCCCTCGAAACAGGAATGAATCGGCTACTATTCTTGTCATTTCCAGTACGTGTTAGCGGACGCTTTCTTTCCAAATCTTCTTTCAATTGATAAATAAACTGCTCATCTACTTTGTATCGATATTCATTCTTTTCTTTAAATGTAATACTATCTAGTATTTTCTTTTCTTCTGCTGTGGGATTTTTAATTTCGACATCATAGTATTCTGCACTCTCCACTATATTTGTAACATTATTTTTTAACGCCATACCACTGGAGATTGCACCCGCACCAAGAGCAACTAACATCGTCACTGTTGCTAATACTTTCGTTAAGCTATTAATAGAAAAACTTAACTGAGCAAACGTAAACACATTGATTCCTTTTTCACTACGATTTTTATTCGCTTTTAGTTTATTAATAATAATGGGAAGGAATGATGCAAATAGCATGTAAGTTCCTAATGTTACTGTAATTGTTGCAATGATAAATCCTGATTCCTTTAGCTCCTTCATATAAATCATCGAAACATAGCCAACTGCTAATAAAATAATTGATAAAAGTGCTACTATACTTGTTAGTTTCCCTTTAATAAACGTACGCTCTGTTTGACTATTGGAGTGAACGAGTTGTAATGGCGAATTACGCACTAGTTTCATACCATTCATAATTGCGGACAACATAAATAATGCAATGAAAAAGATGAAAGTAACAACGATTGATGGTACATAAAATGCATGATAACCACCGCCAGTAAATTCCAGCTCCTTCATCAGTAAATGTCCAACACCTTGTGCCAAGATTATACCGACTATCACACCTACTATAAGAGATACTATTCCTAATACAATTGTTTCAATAAACATGAGCAATGTAATTTTATGCTTTTTTGCCCCTAATACCATATACATACCAAATTCTTTTTGCCGAAGTGATAATAAAAATGAATTGGCGTATAAAATATAAAATAATGTAATAAATCCTAATAAAAATGAGCCCGTTTGAAAGACGGAAAAAATCCCATCCATAGAATTCCCTTCAATAAACGTTTTATTTAACGCTAACGTTTGAAACATATAAAAAATTGAAATAGACATAATAAGCCCAACTAATAAGACCATATAGTCTTTTCGTTTACTTTTTATTCCCGACATGGAAAGTTTGAATAACATGTTGAACCTTCTTTCTTATGCTTTTTGTGTGCCTAAATCCGCAAGCACATCTAAAATTTCTTTATAAAACTCATCACGCGTACCTCTGCGATGAATTTCTTTATACAGTTCTCCGTCTTGGATGAATAAAATACGTCGGCAGTAACTCGCACTAAATGGATCATGTGTAACCATCATAATCGAAACATCCTGTTCTTCATTTAAGTTGGTCATCGACTCTAATAAACTTTTCGCATTTTTAGAATCAAGCGCTCCTGTTGGCTCATCTCCTAAAATAATGGCTGGCTCATGTACAAGTGCACGGGCCGCTGCCGAACGTTGTTTTTGTCCACCAGATACTTCGGACGGATATTTTTGAAGAATCTCTGAAATCCCTAACATTTCTGCTACCTTTTTCACCTTTGATTCAATTCTTTTCGAATGAACGCCTTGCAGAGAAAGCGGTAATGCAATGTTTTCATAGATTGATAAATTTTCAAGTAAGTTAAAATCTTGAAAGATAAACCCTAGTGTCTCTGAGCGAAAATCAGATAATTCTCCCTGCTTCATTTTCGTAATATCTATTCCAGCAATTTCAACAATTCCACCTGTTGCCTTATCTAATGTAGAAATTACATTCAATAATGTTGTTTTTCCTGAACCAGATGGTCCCATAATTCCAACGAATTCACCCTCTTGAATTGAGAACGATACATTCTTTAGTGCATGTGATTGACTCTCATCTTTTTTACCGTATACCTTTTGTACATTCTTTACCTCTACAACTGATGCTTTCATATATATCCTCCTACACTTCTTTTTCCTATCTTTTATTTTCCCTACATATTTTCCGAGCACTTCTTAACCCATTTCTAAGTATAGATAGCATTTCTTAATAAATAGCAGCGGATATTCTTAACATTTCTTTAAGAATATGAAAAAGCCCCAAGGCTAGTAGCTTGGGACTTTTGATTTCTCTATTCTATTTTGGAGTAAGAAATAAAGTATTTATTTCTCCTCTTTCATCTTAATTTTCGCTTGTTTATAAAAATCTAATTTCTCTTTGTTATATTCTTGTGTATATCTATTAAATTTCTCTTTTTCTCGTTGAATGTCCTCATTCATTTGATTTACACCTTTAATCTTTTCACTAACCTTTTTTAAGTTCGTTTCTTTTTCACCTAAGCTTTTATATAATTCTCTTTCAGATTTCATTAATTTTTGATACGAATCATTTATCTTACTAAAAGATGCATAACGCTTTTTATAAATATCCTGTATGTTTTTCGCTTGTTTCTGAAGAGCTACATCTTCCATTTTATCTATAGTTTTATGAACTGATTTTACTTCTTCTTGTGCTTTTCCAAAAGCTTCTTTTTCTTTGTTCCATACTTTTTCACGTTCATCAATACTTTTTGTAGCTTGCTCTAACTTCGGCATAATTGCTTGGTTACTATCTTTACCATCATTTATAATTTGATTGTATAACTCTTGACCTTCTTTTTCTAAAACCTCTAGTTTTTTCACATCTTCAGAAACCGTCTTTTCTTGCTTCGTTGCATTTTCAAATGCAACGAACAATTCTGCTTCTGGCTTCGTGCCAAAACACCCTGTCAATAAGCTTATAGATATAATTCCCGTAATCGCTAACGCTTTATAAGTCAATGTCAATTCCCCCTATGTTACATACGTTTATCATGCATAAAGTTCAATGGGAAATGATCATCTTCATGATATGCTTCAAATTCATACCCTTTTTCTTTTAAACCTTTAATAATAGCAGGTACTGCTGCAACGGACTGCGGATGAATGTCATGCATCAAAATCACTTCTTTTTGATCTGTCGCACCAGCCAGTACATTTTGAACAATTTTTGCTGTTGCCGTATTTATCGGCATCCCACTGTATTCCCAATCTAATGAATCAATTGTCCAATCCCATACTTTAAGACCATTTTCTACAACTTTATTACGAAGCTCTTCGTGTAACCCAGGCTTCGAACCATATGGCGGACGTGTGAGTTTTGGTGCATGTCCAAGAATACTAGCAATTAAACTTTGATCCTCTTTCATTTCATCAACATAGCCACCCTGGGCATATAATTTCTTGTTATTGTGCGTCATACTATGCATTCCCACATAGTGTCCTTCTACTTCTTCTCGCTTTACTAAATCAGGATACGATTTTACATTTTGACCAATTAGAAAAAATGTTGCTTTCGCATCATTTTCCTTTAATATATCTAGCAACTGTGCCGTATACTTTCCTGGACCGTCATCAAAGGTAAGATAGGCAATTTTTCTAGTTTGACCATTAAATTGCGTTGGTGCTACCTTATTCATCTCCACTTTTATTTGTTCATTTGCATATTGAACTGGATTCTCTTGATTTGCTATCGCTTTTGCAGGTGAGGTTATCGATTGAAATACAAAAAAAGCTCCTCCCATTACAACTGTAGCTACTGTCATTACAACTATGTTTTTTACCTTTAACAAATTCCCCATTCTATTAATTCCTTTCTACATTCCTTACGTATTAATAAAACATTAATCTAGCTTTTCAAGTCTTCCTCTTTAACTATTTATCTTTCCTTTGGAAGAACAATCCTCTTATATAATTGTACAGTGATTAAATAGTAGACTATATAAATCCCCAGGAATATACTAATCGGCATCCAGATGTTCACATATGGATTCACAAAAAATTTAACAAATGTAAATATATTCATTCCTACCAAAACATGAATGAGACCCAATATTGCTGGAAATAGAAATACGATACCTAATTCTTTATACATAGATTTTATAAGTAATTCTTTACGCACCCCAATTTTCCGAAGCATCTCATACCGCCCTATATCTTTCGTAGCCCCAGAAAGGATTTTAAACATTAAACAACTTGCCATCATAGCTAAAAAAGCAAGACCTAAAAAGAATCCCATAAAGGAAGTTCCTTTTGAAAAGGCGAGCATAGATTCATAATCACCATAGTTCGTTGGTAAATATACGTCTTCCTTAGACCTATTAGTAGCAACAGCTATTTTTTCAATTTGACGATTATCCATCTCTTTTAACTCTGTTTTATACTGTAAAATATTATCTACTTTAGCAATAAAAAACGTATGCTCATTCCCTTGAATTGTTTCATAACGGTTTTTATCGACAATATAGACAGGCTTACGATCATATACAGTAATATTCGACCTAAAATCACTATCCACAATCTTGTCCCAGTTCATCGGTAACGTAGAACTAGATGGATCAACTTCCTCTCCCTTAAACATCCTATAAATCGAAGATGGAAGTTGTTCAGAAATATGTGTTGTCTCTTTCTTTCTGAATAGTAGTGGAGGATTCTCTAATAATTCCTCTTTTAAATAATAAACAGCCTCATTATCAACTTTATATTTATACTGTTTTTTATCTATAATTTTCATTTTTTCCATAGCTTTATAATCCGTTGCTTCTGGATCATGAATTGTAATATCATACCCTGGCATTTTTTCTGCTGTAAGGATTACATTTTTCTGTAAAGACATGCCACCGGCCATTGCCCCCACGCCTAGTCCAATTAGCATCGTTACCGTTCCTAATATTTTCGCCAAACTACTTACACGGAACTGCAATTGTGCAAATGTAAATGCACTTAATTTCTTTTCGTTTAAATAGCGCGTTTTTTTTAATCTATTAACAAACGTGGGTAAAAGAGAAATAAATATAAGATATGTTCCCAATGTAATTGTGAATAATGGGAGTAAAATGGCACCAGCACCTTTTATTCCTACAAAGATTACGAAATAATATCCTACACTTAGTCCTAATAAACTACATAAAGTTAACGCCATTGTGACAGGACCCTTTTTTCGTATCTGCTCCGCCTTTTGCTCTGTACGAATTAAATCTAATTCTGTTTTAAGTGTTATTCGAATTGCATTCACAACAGATGTAAGCAGAAACAATGCACTGAAGAATATAAATGTTATTTTGAATGTAGGACCATAAAAAGCTTGATAACCTTCAGCTGATATTTCCAATTGTTTTGTTAAAAACCCACTTATGAAATTAGAAAGAATAGCTCCGAATACACTACCTAATACTAGTGAAATCATTCCCATGGCTAACGTCTCAAAAAATAAGAGTTGGCTGATTTTACTCTTTTTTGCTCCTAATACAAGATACATGCCAAGTTCTTTCCGCCGGAGTGAGAGGAGAAATGAGTTTGCATAAAAAATATAAAAGAAGGTAATAAACGCCACCAAAATAGATCCTATTTGAAATACAAATACAATTGAACCAATAATGCTGTTATTCATTGTAAATTCTTTATTTAACGCAAGCGTTTGAAACATATAAAATATAGAAATTGAGATTACAAGACCTATTAGTAAAACGATGTAATCCTTTATCATTTTTTTCATACTGGAAATAGAAAGTTTTAATAACATACTCTATGCCCACGCTTCTCTACAGTATGGTGTACTACATTCACCTTTTTACTATGCACTTTTTGCACAACGTTCTCATCAAATATTAAATTTTTCATATTGCCTCCTGTCATATGGCCAGTGTTGCGATTATGCTATTTTTATAGACACTAACTATCATTTTATCTTTTCTTTACAAACAGCAATATTGATTCCCCTTACATTATCCTTACATTTTTGTAATGTATATTTCTAATGAAATTATAATATACGAATTAAATGTTTTATAACCCAATTCATATACCATTACTTTGTTCTCACGAAGATGGCGTCAATAACGTTTTCGAAGAGCCATTATTCTCGCGCTCAAATAATGCATTTACAAATATAAATTCGAAGGATATTGTATAGGTTTTCTAGCCTACTGGAGAGGTTATATAAATAATTAATATTAAAAATGGACAAAAAAAGACCCACTGTAATACTTAATAACTTTGCACTTATCATCAGTTTACCTCTTCATTATAATTGTCCGAGATAAAGATAAAATAAAAACGATATAAAGATATAACTACATATTATTAAATTTAGTACCATTTTATTTTCCCTTATCCCTCTTACTCTTTACTTTACATTAATTCTCTTCGTTTCTAATTCACCTCTCATAGACACTATATAAAACTATTATTTAGGTTCTATTAAAATTACATCTTCTAAATCATATAGATTTGCCTTTGGTTTTGCATAAATAATATAAGCAAGACCATATTGATCTGGTTCTTGCTCTATCACCTCTGCTACTTCAAGACCGGGTGGTATTTTCTGACTTAATTCAGAGGTAATAACGCTATCACCTATTTTTATTTCTTTCGCTTTATCTGATGGAATATTATCAATTCGAAGGGCTTGTTTTTTCTTATCGTACCCTGTAACAAATCCTAAAATAGATGAATCATTTTGGAAGGTGATTGCTAAACGATTTGTTCGTTCATCTTTCGTAATTAATTTCACAACAGATGTATATTGATCTACACTCTCTACCTTTCCGATAAAACCGTTCACTGTAATAACAGCCATATCAGCCTTTACACCATGTTGTGAACCTCTATCGAGAGTAATTTCTCTATACCACTCTTCTGCTACACGGGTTACTACTGTAGCTTGAATGAAATTATATTTTCCCTGTTCCTTTAATTCTTTCGTTTTGTTGATAATTTTAGTAAGGCTTTCTTTCTCCTCACTTAACATTTGCACTTTACTCTTTAACGATTCTTGATGTTCAATTTTCCCTTTCAATACCTGATTCTCTTTATATACTTTATAGATGTCTTCTATATTATGAACAATATTTTGGACATGCTTATTATTTGTACATACATACACCATCAATAAAGCCAAAAGAATAATTGAAAGAAATAATAATATTTTCTTCTTAGAAACCTGCATAATTATCCTGCTACTCCTTACTATTTTTTATCTACATACTATAGAATACTAGTCATTGTACACAGAAGAAATGCAGTTTGGATAAAGTTCAGATAAACTTTATCTTCTTTATAAAAAATTTAGAAATTATCATATACTGCCACTATATTCGAAGCTTGATCGTTACTTTATCCATGGAATGCAACTTATAATTTCTATAACTAATTATGTTTTATTTGTACTTTCTCTTTTACTTTATTAGGTATTTCATCTACTTGTACTTCCTCCCATTTCATACCATAACTTCCTTTAGATCTAATCTTTAAATATGACCCTATTCTTAAATGTTTTGAAGCAGTCATCGCGATCTTTTGCTCTTGACCGGATTCATTATATCCTTTGAATTTATATTGCCATCTACCAAAACCATCTTTCTTAGCCTCAAATTTACCATCATTGTCTACAACAGCATAATAAACATCTTCTTTAATAAATGGATTGAGTTGATCTACAATCGGTCCACCTTTCCCGATAAGTAATGTAACTCCAACTATAATCAATACGATAAACACACTTATTTTTTTCATGAAACTTTCTATTCTCCTCTTCTCAGATACTTCCCCTTAAAGGACTTCCTCTAAATCAATCGCGGCGCTATTACTTATTAAAATGTAACCAAATTTCCTAATGCTCTTCTAATTAAATTGGCAATAAGATAATAAATTGAATAACCCCATTTTCATATTCTGCTCGAATTTCTCCTTTGTGCAATTCAACAATGCTTTTTGCAATTGCAAGCCCCAAACCTGAACCTTCTACAGCTCTACTTCTTGATTGATCTTTTTTATAAAAACGCTCAAACAAATTCTCTAATTCTTTTTTTGTAAATTCTTCACTATGATTCGCTATAGAAATTTTGATATGCTGTTCTTCTCTTTGAAGTAAAACTCGAATTTCTGCTTTATCTATACTGTATTTAATTGCATTTATTAAAAGATTTTCAAACACACGTACCATTTTTTCTGAGTCCACAACAGCATATATACGATCTTCCTGAAATTCTTTCACAAAAGAAAGATTATGCTCCTCCGCTTGTGGTACTAGCTCTTCTATTAACTGATCAAGTAGTTCATTCATACACACTTCTTGTGAATCTAACGCCTTATTTTCATCTGTTAGTTTTGTATACTCAAACAAATCCTCTATTAACATCTTCAACTGCTCTGATTTTGAGAAAGCAATTTTTATATACTCATCATGCTGTTCTTTATTTTCATATTTTGCATCACCTAGTAAACGTAAATACCCCATAATAGAAGTAAGTGGTGTTCTTAAATCATGTGATACATTTGTAATCAATTCACTTTTTTGTTTCTCTATTTGTTTTTCCTTTTCTATATTAGCCAAAAGCTTTTCTGCCATTTGATTAATATTTGAAGTTAATAACCCTATTTCATCTTGACCTGCCTGTTTGATTTTATATTGTAAGTTACCTTTCGAAAATTCCCTTACTCCTTCTGCCATCGCTTCAATCTGATTCATCTTCCTTTTCGTTATATAAAAGAAAGATAGTATAAACGTGATAAAACCTAGTAAAGATGGAAATGGGCTATTATCATTCACGATATACTTCACATTTCCTTGTGGTATACCACTTGCAATGATATACATATTTTTCGTATTAACAGTAACCGGATAAAAGGTTGTAAACTCCTTACGCTTTTGTTCAGTTCCATCTTGAATTAAATTTTGCGCCTCTACATATCGTACTTGATCCATTTTAAAATCCATCACATTACGCATCGTCTCATGAAGATTGATTTGTTCTTCCGGCGCTCCCTTTGTTTTATAAACGACTTTCCCATTCTCATCTATTATTAAAATTTTCAGTTGATTTTGATGATTCGATTGATCAAGCAGTTCTTGTATATTAATTTCCTTACCTTCCTCTGTTATACTTCCAACAAGCCATTGTGTCTGTCCATCAATGGCTTCCATACCTGATGCATAATCAATGATAGAAATTTTATTCGCATCCTCGAAAAAGGAAGATGAAGACCATCCTACTAATACACCGAGTAACGTACAGAAAGTAAATGTAGCAATTAGCTGTATCCGTATACTTTTTTCCAAATAACTCACTGTTTTACCTATCATTTTTTTAAAAATTTGATTCATCCATATTATCGGTTCAAATATCTTTCTCAATCTTGTAGCCAACTCCCCATACTGTTTTAATATAACGAGGCTTTCTTGGAATCGCCTCTATCTTTTCGCGTATTTTCCGAATATGTACCATCACGGTATTATCGGATTGGAAAGCTTGTTCTTTCCATACTCTTTCATAAATTTGCGCTGCATTTAATACCATTCCTTGATTTCGTGCGAACAATTCTAATACCTCAAACTCTCTCGGTGTCAATTTCACTTCTTCATTTGCAATAATGACCTGACGCGTTACTATATTTATCTTTATATCTCCAACTTCAAATACACTTTCATCTTTTACGCTTGTCCCGCTCATTTTCATATATCTCCGAAGTTGTGATTTAATCCGAGCAATGAGTTCCAGCGGATTAAATGGTTTTGCTACGTAATCATCTGCCCCAGTTGTTAACCCTAAAATCTTGTCCATATCTTGCGTTTTTGCCGACAGCATAATAATAGGCATTTCCGCTATTTCTCTCACTTTCATACACATATGAATGCCATCTATTTTCGGCATCATAATATCAAGTACAATTAGATGCACGTCTCTTTTCTTTACTATTTCTAACCCCTCTTCACCATCTACAGCTTGTAATACTTCGTATCCTTCATTCTTTAAATAGATAGCGATAAGTTTTCTAATTTCCTTCTCATCGTCCACGATTAGTATCGTTCCTTTACTCACAAAATCTCCTCCAGCATCATTTACCAAACTAAGAATGTTGCTTTATTTCACTCACTACTGCATTCTTCTTATGCATATACACATAAGAAATACTACAAACTACAATAACGATGCCACCAAAATATATACCGTACTCGGTCGCAAGGGTTACTATCACTTCTATATGCTTTCCAAATATAGAACCTAGTACAAAATAAACTAACGTCCAGACAAATCCTGTTACATATGAATAAATCGCATATGTCTTAAAAGACATGTTATTCATTCCTACTAAATACGGTACGATATGCCTCACAACAGGTATAAAATAACTTATAACTAATGCATAATGACCATATTTCCCTATCATCTCTTGCGATTTTAGAAGATACTTCATCTTTTTCTTTTTCATCAATTTATTAAGCACTTTTATGCCAAAGATTTTCCCGAGTATATACCCTAAAGAAAGGCCGGATACAAAGCCTAAATACGTTAATAAAAAGGCGGGAATCAAATTCAATATACCCATCGATGATACAAATCCACCACTCATTACAATCATTTCATCTGGAATCGGCATACCGATAATACCAAGCCATAAACAAAAAAATAGTGCCCAATAACCATACTGCTCAATGTATGACATTAATTCATGTAGCTCCATTATGCATATGCTCCCCTTAGCTCTTTTTTACAGCTAAAGACGTAAGCTGGTGGGAAATTGAACCACACTTTTTCTAGTGTAATTTCAGGGAAGAAATGCTGTATAAATCCTTTTTTCACAAGTGAATATTGGAATGTAATAAATTCTCCATTCTCATGTATCGTTTCCATTACACTGTTTAAAATGCGCTTTGAAACCTCTTCTGGTAAAGAAGTGAAAGGCAATCCCGATAAGACGTAATCAATACATTCTATATTCAATTGTTCCATATACTTCTTTATATTTTCCGCTGAGCCGTGTATAACAATCACGTTCTGCTCATCTTTAAATTTTCTCTTTAACTCTTTGAAAAATACTTCATTAATTTCAATAAGAAGAAATATTGTCTCCTTCTTCTTTCTCTTTATAATTTCTTTCGTAAAGGCTCCTGTACCAGGCCCTAGCTCTACAATGCATTTCGCTCTATTAAAATCAATTACATCTACCATTTTCTTTGCTAATATCTTTGAACTTGGCGCAATCGCACCAGTATGTTTCGGATGTTTAATAAATTCATTTAAGAATGTTATGAGCTGCATATACTCTCTCTCCATTCGTTCAATAGTTTTTAACTTGTGTTTAAGTATAACTATCGTTTCTTAACAAATATTGAGGAGATTTCTTAAGATTTTATGAAGATGAAGGAAATCTTCATCTTTACTATAAACAAACATAAAAAATTGAATTCCAAAGATAAGCGAATCAAACATATACAAATAAGTCAGCTTGTTTATTTACCATGAATGATCATGTTCCTACTCCGATTTTGTATAGCGAAGTTACTATTTTTATGTTAGAATCCTCTAAGATATTTGAAATTAGTATAGAAATCATTTTTGGAGGCTTTATGAATAATCAAAACGATAATAAATCAAATGCATTATTTGCAGCTATACAAATAGTGCTACCACTTTTATTACCTATTCTTGTCCCTACATTTTTAATAGTGGGAATGAAAAAGTGGATGCCCGATGAAGTTAAGTATCCAAGCATAATATCATTGTTCGCATTATGTATGGGATTTTTCATAGTAGGAATTCTCTTCTCTATTGTTTTACGTTTATGTAAATTATCTGAGGAAAAATTAAAGGAATTAGGATTTTTAGGATTTACACTTTCGGCTGTTAGCACATTTCTAAGTTTTTATGTAGGTTACTTTTGGTTGGCAGACCTTAACTTCACATCAGTTGAATTATCACCTCATGCCGTATTAATTTTCGCTATTCTATGTACCTTGCTATTGGAAGGTATTTTTAAAGTAATGGACATGTTTGATAGTTCGGACGAAAATAAAGCTCACGTATAGACAAAAAAGCATTCGACTAACATGTTAGTCGGATGCTTTTTTACTAAGATAAAACAACTCTTTCATTACTTCGCGCTCACAATCTTATAATAAGAGCGAACTGTTAAGAAGTAATATCCGATATAAATAACGCTGTATACTCCGATACTAATTAGAAGCGGAATCATAATTTCAAATGGTAGTATGTTCCCTAAACCTTTTAATGCAAACAAACTGTGTAGAATTCCGATTACTAGTGGAATTGCAAAGATAAAGCTCACTTGTTTTGCAATAGCTTTTTTCATTTCTTGTTTCGTTACACCGACTTTATGAAGGACAACGTAACGCTCACGATCTGCACTTGCTTCTGTTAGCTGTTTGAAGTAAATAATAGAACCTGTTGCTAGTAAGAATACAAGTCCTAAGAACATTCCGATGAACATCATTAGTCCAGTTGCTTCAAGTCCCATATGGAAACCAGTATAGAAGTCTCTAAATGGTGGTGCCATTTCTGATTCACTAGCTGGCATCACTTTTGTTAATTTTTCTGTTAATACTTTACTGTTTCTTTCATCTTTTACATCAATATTTTTTACAACACGTGTTCCAAATGCTTGCTTCGCCTGTTCATACATTTCATCTGAAACGACAACAACTAATTCACCTAAGTTCGTAATTGCATTATTATTTGCACCTTGGATCGTCAATGTCTTCGTTTCATTTCCAATTTGGAATACCGCTTTATTTCCTTTATATTCAGGGCTAAACTCATACCCTTCAATATAAGAACTATCATATATAAATGCTTCGCCAGTAGCTATATTCACTGTTTCCGCATCGATTTTTTTCGCAAGTTTGTTGAATTCAGATTGAGATATAAATTGATATTTCTCTGAGATACTGTAGTTCATATTAAAGATGAAATCGACTTTAGCTCCTTCAAACTTTCCTTTTACAGGAACCATCTCAACTTCAAATTGATCTTTTACAGGGTGATTCTCTTTCTCTTCAGCAAAAATCGCATTTACTTTCTTATCTAGTTCTGCATCTTTCTTCTCATAAGAGTAGCTGTATGGTGCAACTGCTTTTGATTGTGTAAATGTGTTGTAATACATCGTAACTGACGTACCAACCGCCGTTAATGTTACTGCACTTAAAATAGAAATTGTCGCAAGTGACTTTGCATTTCCTTTAATACGATATAGTAACTGTGACGTCGTTATCATATTCATACCGTTATAAAACGATGATTTATTATTTCTTGCACGTTTCAATACGAATACTGTAAAGAACATAAATAGTAAATACGTACCTAATACTGTCGCAAGTAATATATAAAGTGCGACTGCCATAAAGTTTGCATACATAACTGCCTTCATAAACATTAACGCTAAGAAATAACCTGAGCCGATTAAGAAAACTGAAATTAACGCCATAATTACGGATCCTTTTGGCATTGCTTCTCCTTCACGCTCTGCGCGGAAAAGTTCAATTAACTTAAAGCGATAAATTAAACGATACCCTTGAAGTGATGTATATAAAATAATCACAAAGAAAATAATTGCTGTATCAATAATCGCAGCCATCGGTACTTCAAAATGAACATTTAAGTTTAATCCCATCATACTTACTAGTAGTTCAAGGAATAGTTTCGAAAGGACGCTACCGATCGCAATCCCGATAATTAAAGACATTAATCCCATTAACATATTTTCATAAAAGAGCATTTTACCGATCTGTCTTTTTCGGATACCAAGTAACGAATATAGCCCAACTTCTTTTTTACGTTTTCTTGTAAAGAAACCGTTCGAATATATAATAAACACTGCTACGAAAATGATTAGCATTATACTGGAAACTTGGAATGCACCGCTAATCTTTTTTGATGCTTCCGCTGCTTTTTCCATTTGTGAATTATATTGCAGTGCTTTAAATGTAAAGTAAATTACGATACTAAATATCATAGATGCAAAATATACAAAGTAGTCTTTAAAGTTCCGCTGTATGTTGCGGAGGGCAATGCTAGATAAGGTCATCAGCCATACCTCCAGAAATGGAAGACATTACGTCAACGACTTTTTGGAAGAACTGTTTACGTGTTAATTCACCACGGTGTAATTCTTTATATAACTCACCATCTTTAATGAAAATAACTCGTTTACAATAACTAGCCGCAAACGCATCATGCGTTACCATTAAAATTGTAGAATTATCATATTCATTTAACGACTTCATACTTTCTAATAAATCTGTCGCTGATTTAGAATCAAGTGCTCCAGTCGGCTCGTCCCCAAATATCATACTAGGACTTGTAACGATCGCACGCGATGCTGCGCAGCGCTGCTTCTGTCCACCAGATACTTGGTATGGGAACTGGCTTAAAATATGATCAATACCGAATTTCTTTGAGATTTCAAGAACGCGGCGATCAATCTCACTCGCTTTCACCTTCGATAATGCAAGAGGTAACGCAATATTCTCTTTCACCGTTAACGTATCTAATAAGTTATAATCTTGGAAGATGAAACCTAAATGATCACGGCGGAACAACGCCAGCTTATCATCATTCATCTTCACGATATCTTTTCCATCAATTAAAATCTCACCGTTCGTCGCATTATCAATTGTAGAAAGAACATTTAAAAGAGTCGTCTTACCCGAACCAGAAGGCCCCATAATTCCAACGAACTCCCCTTCTTTTACTTGTAAGTTAATACCTTTTAAAGCTGCAAATTTATTCCCACCTGTGTCATATACTTTTTCAATATTTTTTGCTTCTAACACTGTTTTCATCTCGACATCCCTCATTTCTTCTATTCTCTATTTTCAACTATATATACTCTCTACTCTTGCCACTATCGATGTTTCTTACACAAACATGACAGTTATGTAAGGCACATAAGTAAAGACATCAGAATTTAACCTAATGTACTAAAGTACTTTGTTACTATAACATTGGGATATCATGCCATCCATTCATTCTCCTTACATGAACATTACATTTTTGTAAGGTAAAAAACTACCTACAAAGTTGTGCACGAAATGTCGGATGGAGCTATTTCATTCCTGATATTCTATATACAAAGGAGGTCATATAATGGATTCACTTAAAAATATGAATGCGGCAATGCAGTATATTGAAGACAACCTTACACACGAAATTGATTTTAAAGAAGTCGCAAAAATAGCTTTCTGCTCCGAATATCATTTCAAAAGAATGTTTTCTTTTCTAGCTGGCATATCACTATCAGAATATATTCGCTGTAGACGTCTTACCCTTGCTGCCTTTGAACTAACAGATAGCAATGCAAAAGTCATTGATGTTGCTATAAAATATGGATACAACTCACCAGATTCATTTACACGTGCATTTCAAAATTTGCACGGAATAACGCCTTCAGAAGCTCGAAGTACTAGTCGTTCTTTGAAAGCTTATTCACCAATGACCTTCCAACTATCCATTCAAGGGGGAAATGAAATGAACTATCGAATTGAAGAAAAAGGGCCATTTCAAATCATTGGTATACAAAAACGAGTACCGATTGTTTTTAACGGTGTAAACGAAGAAATTGCTTCTATGTGGAAAAGTTTAGACAGCCAATCAATCGAAACATTAAAGTCCCTTTCAAATATTGAACCTACCGGAATTATTAGTGCTTCTACGAATTTTTCTGAAGGAAGAATGGAGGAAAAAGGCGAACTCGATCACTATATTGGAGTAGCCACAACGAAAGATTGTCCAAAGCAATTCAAACAACTTGAAGTCGCAGCTTCAACATGGGCTATATTTGAAGCTGTCGGTCCATTTCCTGATGCATTACAAAATGTGTGGGGACGTATTTATTCCGAATGGTTCCCTTCTTCGAATTATGAACTAGCGGAAGGACCCGAAATATTATGGAATGAAAGTAAAGACGTATCCTCACCAAATTTCAGAAGCGAGATATGGGTACCTGTTTTGAAAAAGTAATATAAGGATCTAAACTGTTTCAAAATAAAGAAGCTGCTCTTCCTCTTTAAAGGAAAAGCAGCTTTTTATTTTATACTTCTTCTCGACTCGTTCTTATACAAGAAAATAGTAATAATCGCAAGCACTATAATAACTACCAAAGTAAATACTCTATAGTTCGAGATCGTAGCAGTACCGATTAACAAGGCAGGTATAACAGCCGTAATTAAGCCACCAAACATACCGACAAACGATCCTACACTTTGTTTTACTATTTGAGTTTCTGATACCCAATCATAATAACCAAATCGATTATTAATAAAAATCCCCCATACTGCCGAAAAGAATGAATATGTTATCGGTGTTATTACGATTAAAAGAGAACTCCAAACATCTAGTTTTAACCCTATTATTAGTAATACGGCACTAATAAGTGATGCAGGTATACTTAATGAAAGATTCATAAGAATTTTACTGTCATAAATCATCTTTGGCGCTATAGGCAACGACTTAATAATCCATACATTTTTTCCTTCTAATGACAATGATACACATGTTGTACACGTCATCGAAATCGCTGCTGCAATAGCAAATGGCGCAACCTTTTGCAACAGGGCCTCAATTCCAGGATACGCTATTAATTGACTTGGTCCTACTACAACTATAGCTAGTGCGAAAGCTAGCGCCATCACAACTCCCATTCCGCTATTTACCACATACACTGTAGAAGAAAAGAAACGCTTCAGTTCTTTTTTATACAATGCGGCCAATACACTTTCTTTTCTCATGCTATGAATTTCATAATTTGAAAGCATATGATAAGTGGTAATCTCTGTATTTATTTGCTTATATTTTAACGAAAGGATTTTTACAAAAAGATAATACCAAATAACCGATATCCCAACGAATAGGATGAAAGCTACAATATCAGCATTAACAATTGCTTTTTGAAACATGTTAGCTAATGGATACACTTTAGTTAGTTGCTCTGAAATAATTGCACCTATTCCGTTCATATCATTAAGACTATATTGAGCATTTCCGCTTTTTAGCATAAAGAAACCGAATGTAATAATTACTATAAAACTTAAAGTCGTAGTTATTTTATTCGTATTTTTAAATTTAGAAGCGATTGCCGTAATAGCAGCTCCAAAAATCGCTGCTATTGTTGTTGGAATTAAAGATGCTATAAACATACTGATGAACCACATAAAGTAAAAAGAAACTGATGGCCTCTCATGTATGCCATAAACAACTCCCATTGGTAGCATGATTATGATTGAAAAGATCGTATTCAGCAAATATAAATACAAAAACCTACTTGTAATAACCGTACTTACACGAATCGGTAATGACATTAAAAGATCGTAATCCTTAAAAGCAAAAATCTCTCCATTTGCCTTAAATATAGTGAAAAACAACGTCAATACACTGCTAATAACTAGTGCATAAACTGGGATAATTTCACTTATTCCTAGTCTCACCAATCCATATGCCGAGGCCCCACAATATAGCATTAACATGACACCAACTAAGGCAATAGATGCTGACAGTAAAATCTTATTCTGCTTCTTCTTTTTATCTTTTTCGTATTTAAAAGTATTTAAACCAAGCTGCGTTATCAAGCGGATTTTTAAAAGACCTAGACTACTAATATTCATTAGCAAGCTCCTTCATAAAGAGCTCTTCCAATGATCCTTCCTTTATTAAAGAATTCACTTCCCCTGAAAGTGCTAATTTCCCTCTATTAATCATCGCTATTTTATTACATAACTTCTCCGCCACATCTAAAACATGCGTAGAAAAGAAAATCGCACTTCCCTTTTCACAAAGCTCCTTCATAATACCTTTCAACACTACAGCAGCCTTTGGATCAAGACCAACGAAAGGTTCATCTAAAACTAATAATTTCGGTTTATGCAAAACCGCTGATATAATCGCCACTTTTTGTTTCATACCATGTGAATAAGAAGATATTAAATCACCTAGGTACGGTGTAATCTCAAAAGCATCTCCATACTTTTGTATCTCCTTTTCCCGATCTTTTGCAGACACTTTAAACACATCCGCAACAAAGTTTAAATATTGAATTCCTGTTAATTGCTCATATAAATCTGGATTATCGGGAATATACGCCACTACTCTCTTACATGCAATCGGATCCTTTTTCACTGAATATCCATCAACAAAAATTTCACCCTCTTCAAAATCTATAACTCCAACTAACGACTTAATTGTTGTACTTTTCCCCGCACCGTTATGCCCAATAAATCCAAAGATATCTCCTGCTTGAACAGTAATATTTAACTGATCTACTGCTTTTTTGCCACCTTTGTATGTCTTGCTAAAATTTATAATTTCTAACATGTGATTTCCCCCAAACTATCCCTTGGATTAAAAACGAAATATTCAGACTGAAAAGCCTTTAATTTTACTCAGTAAGTTTTTTATCCTCACTGAGTATTAGAACCTGTTAACACATAAAAACTATAAATATTAAATTTGATTAGTGTAGTTCAATCGCTTATTGCTCACAATTGCATTTCTTTTTTATAAATAACATATGACTTTATCGTTGATATGAAGATGCATACTAATATTATTCCAATTGCCATAAAAATATTGAATGGATCTGGAAGTAACGCACCAGCATATATACAGAGTGCCCCTATTACAAATACCTTCGAAGCAAATCGATGTGTTTTTCTCCAAACCACAGGATTTTCTAATGTCCAGTCCATTCGAATGCCTACTAAACCGTTCGGCTTCGTTTGTTGCATGTAATTACCGAGTACAAGAAACAGTGTTCCAAGTCCGAAATTAAATGCAATTGAAGCTGAAGCAATATAATTAGACGCTGCTAATAACGCAAATATGTTACAGCCGAATCCTATAAAAAGAATGGCATAGTTAATTGCAGTGAGGACTTTAGCTTTCTGTTTATACTTGCCTTTCGTTATATCAACATACCCAATAGCTAGCCACATCATATAAAGAACCAACATACTACCTATCGAAAAAGAACTTGCCTCCACTTTAGAAAAATATCCATCTACTATTCCTGCAGCATTATAATGACGTGGAATTTGTTCCGGTAAATATGGCCATACAATATACCATCCAATTGCAATTGCAATAATTAAACTCCATGGTAATACGTGTCTTTTCATCCTCTCTCCCCCATAATTTTTTTATTAAGCCCCTATCTCTTTCTTATAAACAACATAGGAATAAACCATTGTACCAACAACCAATACAACAACAACACTTAACAAGCAAATCATTTTCCACATTCCTGGAAGGAACGAGGAAAATATAATTACAATACCGCCAATCATCATAATCTTTGACCCCAGCCTATGCGTTTTTCTCCACACTTCTTCACTACTTAGCGTCCACGGTGTTTTAATACCTATGAAGAAATTTGGTTTACATTGCTGCATATAATTGCCGAGTACTACAAAAAGGATACCGACCATTATGTTCACAACGATTCCAATTGGAACGTTATATCCTAAACCATTTGCTAGTGTCATCATATTAATAGTAAATAAGAAAAATAAAATTGCTCCATTTATCCTTCCAAGTGCTTTAGGAAATTTTTTATAGTTATCGTACTTCGGATCGATCTTAGGTAATACAGTCACTAATGCATATATAAAAACCATAATTGCTACATCAAAAATCAGCATTCCCATTTTTGACATATGTCCATCTACCTCACCATTAATATTCCAATGACTTGGAACTTCTCCCGGTAAATAAGGCCACGCGATGCACCATGCAATAATCGTTAAAGCAATTAATAATAATGGAAATAGATGCTTCCTCATTTCCCCTCTTCCCCCTTATTCGTAAACGTAAACACCCAAGTCAATAAATCCTGAAATACAGTTGTGTTCAAAGAATACACAACGAATTGCCCTTTCTTTTCATCTTGAATAAGTTCAGCATTTTTAAGCGCACTTAAATGATGTGAAATACTTGGCTTTGTCATATTGAACTGTTCAGCAATTTCCCCAGCTGTTAAATCGCCTTCTTTTAATAAATCTAAAATTTTTCGCCTTGTTGGGTCTGCTAATGCTTTGAATGCTTGATTCAATGTCTTTCTTCCTTTCACTAATTAGACATTTAGATATTTATCTAAATGTTAAAATGATTTCAGTCAATTGTCAATTATATATAAGGCCCTTTTTACTTTTTCCACTTTTGACCTATATTGTTTACTAGCTTATATTTCAACATAATGAAAAGACGTGAAACACATGGTACACTATAGCTACAATTGTTTTTTTGAGGAGGAATATACATATGTATAAAATTTTAATCGTTGAAGACGATCCAAATATTTCATCATTATTACAATCTCACATTCAAAAATATGGCTATGATGCTGTTGTTGCGGAGAACTTCGATGATATTATGGAATCGTTTAACGCCGTGAAACCACATCTTGTTTTACTTGATGTAAACTTACCAAAATTCGATGGCTTCTACTGGTGCCGTCAAATCCGTCATGAATCTACTTGTCCAATTATTTTCATTTCGGCACGTGCTGGTGAAATGGAACAAATTATGGCGATTGAAAGCGGTGCGGACGATTATATTACGAAGCCGTTCCACTATGACGTTGTAATGGCGAAAATCAAAGGTCAATTACGCCGTATTTACGGTGATTATGCACCAAATATTTCTGAACGTATCGTTGAGGTTGAAGGACTAAAACTATTCCCTGAGCGTCCAGAAATTCATTTTGGAGCTGAGCAAGTTCTTTTAACGAAGAAAGAAGCAATTTTAGCAGAAATGCTATTATCTAAATTCCCGCGTACAGCGAGTCGTGAAGATTTACTAGCCGCTCTTTGGGACGACGAAAGCTTCGTTGAGGAAAATACATTAAACGTAAACATCACGCGTCTTCGTAAAAAGTTCAATGAGCTTGGTATTGAAAATGCTATTGAAACAGTACGTGGACTTGGGTATCGTTTTAACGCAACTTGGAGTGAATAAACATGAAGCTATTTTTACGTGATCATTTTGCATTTTTCCTACTATATGTATTAAACTTCGGAATCATTTTCGTTCTTTATGATGCAGTAGACGGATTTCAAAATAATAAGTTTTACTTCATCGTTTTAAGCTTATACTTATTCATCTGTTTCCTCGCTTATCGTTACGTTCGTAACCGTAGAATGTACCACAGATTAAGTGAACCACCAGAGAAAATGGAAGATGCGTTTATTGAAAGAGCGACTGCTCCTATGCCCCACAGTGTAAACGAGCTCGTTCGTACGCAATATCGCCTATTCCAAAAAGACCTACAAACATTCGAAGTAAAACAGCAAGAACACCAATTATTTATTAACCATTGGGTACATCAAATGAAAACGCCTGTTTCTGTTATGCAGCTTATGGTGCTTGAAATGGAAGATGAGCATTTAATCCCTAAATTCAAAAAAGAGCTAGAGCGATTAAATCAAGGGCTCGATATGGCTTTATACATGGCAAGATTAAATAACTTCCATGAGGACTTCCATGTTGAGACGATTTCATTAAAAGATGCTGTAACAAAAAATATTAACGGATTAAAAGAACTATTCATTCGAAACGGAGTCTTCCCCGTTTTAGAAGTTCATTCAGATTTAAAAGTTGCTTCTGATGCGAAATGGCTAAAGTTCATTATTTATCAGTTAATGACAAATGCAGTTCGCTACTCTGGTGAGCGCGGAAAGAAAGTTTTCTTATCAGCTTATCGCAATGGTAAAGATATTATTTTGGAAGTTCGTGACGAAGGCGTTGGTATTCCACAAGAAGATATTCGAAGAGTATTTGAACCTTTTTACACTGGAAAAAACGGTCGTGCATTTGGAGAATCTACTGGTATGGGACTTTATATTGTAAGTAAAATTTGTGATTATTTAGGTCACTCTGTGAAACTAGACTCTGAAGTTGGTAAAGGAACGACGATTAAAATCATCTTCCACAACGCTGCAAATAATCAAGCAGAAAATACGGAGAAGGTGACCGAAGCATGATCGTAACATATGCTAGCAAAATGTATGAGATCTCACTCTCATACATTTTTTGCAATAAAACTACATATCAGCCTTCTATCGGGAGGTACTTATTATGACATTTTGGCAATTCGCATTCAAAAATGTAACGCGCAACTCAAGAGCTTATTTTGCTTACTTTATAAGCAGTTCCTTTTCCATTGCTGTTTTCTTTTCATTCGCTGTTTATTTGTTTCATCCAAAATTACAAAATTCCACTATGATCTCTGAAATTTCAGGATTAATGATTTTTTCAGAAGTTGTTATTGTTTTGTTCTCGTTCTTTTTTTTACTCTATTCAATCGGATCGTTTTTAAAGGTTCGTAAAAAGCAATTTGGGATTTTAACTGTTTTAGGTATATCAAAAAAGCAATTACATCGACTCGTTTTCACTGAAAATATGCTAATTGGTATTTTATCTATCTTTTTCGGTATGCAGTTTGGATTTGTATTTTCACAATTTTTCTTATTAGTGACAGCGAAAATTACACACCTACCAGGGATATATTTATATATACCTACGAATGCTTTCATTTTAACAACGATTGTGTTTCTTGGTCTCTTTATCGCTGTATCTGCATTCACACCAATGCTTATTCGAACAAAAAAAGCAGTGCACCTTTTAAAAACAAACAATGTAAAACAAAAAGAAAGAAAACCATCCATATCCATTTCTCTATTTGGTGCTATCTGTTTATTAGGTGGTTATATTTTAGCTGTAAACCCTAAATATTTTTTCTCAATAAACCCGCAAGTAGGCGTTATATATATGGTTTCAAGTATTTTTGTGATTCCAGCACTTGTTACAATTGGGACATATTTTTTCTTTTCTCAAATTAGTTTCTTACTTATTTATATTTTAAAGAAAAGAAGAAATTTTTATATGAAACGTATTAATATGCTTTGGATTTCGGATTTAGCAAGTCGTATTCGCACGAATATCAATATGCTTTTTATTGTAGCGATGCTATCTACAATAGCCTTCACAATGATTACATTTCTATATGGATTTGGAAAGTTTACAAAGCTAGATGTTACGAGTAGTTCACCTTTTCCATTTTCTTATTTTTCATATGACGCAAATCCTTTTGCTAACAAGCATTTAACTTGGCTTGAACAGCAGTTACAAAAAGAAAATTTCTCTTATAAAAAGATAGAAGCTGATTTATATGAAACACCACTGAAAGAAGATGAAGGTATAACGGCTTACAATGACGTCTATGCAATGAAACAAAGTGACTATAATAAACTTGCAGCTTCCCTACGAATGAAACAACTATTCATGAGCGATAACGAAGCATATGTCTTAAGCGATAGCGCTTATTTCACCTTATTTAGCCAATTTGAGCCAAGCTTCAATAGAAAATCCATTACACTTTCTAGCACAAATACGATATTACAAGTAAAGGGCTATGAACAAGCAGGGGCCATTCCATCTAACTTTTCATATCAAACTTTAATTTTACCTGATGTTGTTGTAAACAACTTACCAAGTACAACAAAGCATATATCAGCGTACAATTATAACGTACAAAATTGGGAAAAGACGTATAAAATTGCTAATGATTTTATGAAAAAAATACAAAAAGATCGACAGGAATTCCAATACGAAGGCCCCCTTATCCGCCCCTATGAATCAGCAGACTCATTATATAGAATCACATCAGGAAGTGCTGCATACTTCCTAATCGGGACATTCTTAGGTGTCATTTTCTTTATTGGAGCAGGTAGCGTTCTTTACTTCAGAATGTATACAGATTTAACAAACGAACAAGAAAAATATGTAGCAATTTCAAAAATTGGTGTAACAAATGCAGAGATGAAACGATCTGCAACCATTCAACTTAGCATTTTATTTTTCGTTCCATATGTTATGGCATCCATTCATACAATGTTCGCAACAAAAATGCTTCAAGATGTAATTGATTTATCACTATTCAAAGAAATTTCAGCCGTTCTTATTATTTTTGGCATAGTTGAAATCGTCTTTTTCTTATTCATTCGTTCCTTTTACATGCAAAAGTTATCAGAGTATACGAATGGTTAAGTTTTATGAATATATTAGTACAGGAAAAGGGTATCTCTTATATCCTTTTCTTCTTCACTCTATTAGGAGGTTTAGGTGAATGACATTTTGGCAGTTTGCCTTTAAAAACGTAACAAGGAACGCCAGAGCTTATTTCGCCTATTTTGTAAGCAGTGCGTTTTCCATTGCAATTTTCTTCTCGTTTGCAGTTTATTTATTTCATCCTAAATTGCATATGACAGGCGTGAATGCTGCTCTGAACATATTAATGACAATCTCAGAAGTTGTCATTGTATTCTTTTCATTTTTCTTTTTACTATATTCAATCGGTACTTTCTTAAAAGTACGAAAAAAACAGTTCGGGATTTTAACAGTACTTGGCATATCTCCAAAGCAGTTAAAGAGGCTTGTATTTCTAGAAAACATGTTAATTGGTGGCCTATCCATATTTTTCGGCATTCAATTTGGCCTTGTCTTTTCACAGTTCTTTTTATTAGTTACCGCCAAAATTACGCATGTGCCTGGTTTATATTTATATTGGTGGCCTACAGGTGCTATCATTTTAACTATAATTATCTTTCTTGGACTCTTCATTCTCGTATCATCTTTTACACCGATGCTAATCCGTACGAGAAAAGCTGTACGTCTTTTAAAAGAAGGAACAAAACAAAAAGAAAGAAAAGCATCTGTACTCATCTCTCTCTTTGGTGCGATATGTTTAATATCTGGATATGTTTTAGCAGCAAACCCGCTATATTTTATTTCACTAGGAGATATCGCTGGGCTTTTGTACGCTGCCTCCTGTATATTTGTCATCCCATCACTTGCTGCAGCTGGGACATATTTTTTCTTCTCACAAATTAGCTTCTTACTCATTCGCATATTAAAGACGAGAAGAAAATTTTATATGAAACGTATTAATATGCTTTGGATTTCTGATTTAGCAACCCGTATTCGGACGAATATTAACATGCTCTTTATTGTGACGATGTTATCGACACTCGCTTTCACAATGATTACATTCTTATATGGGTTTGGGAAATTCACAAAGTTTGATGAAATAAGGCAAAACCCTTTCCCGTTTACTTATTTATCACATACTGAAAATACGTTAGCTGATGAACATTTAAATTGGTTAGAACAAAAATTTAACGAAGAGCATTTTACTTATAAGAAATTTAAAACGGATATATATGAAGTATCTTCGGCGGAAGAAAGCCCGCAGCTCTATTATGCAATTAAACAAAGTGACTATAATATACTGGCTAAGGCGTTAAATTGGGAAACTCTCACAGTGAATAAAGACGAGTCTTATATATTAATTAAAGATTTAGATGCTCAAGTCATTGGAACGCTTCATAATAAGGAAAAGAAAAACACTCTTACACTTACTCAAAACTCTTTACCATTGCAGGTTAAAGACTATACAAGTTATAGCCCGTTCCCAATTGGTTTAGTACCTCAATTAATCGTACTATCTGATGAAAATGTAGAAGCATTATCATCTATTTCGAAACAAATGAGTGTATATAGCTTCAAAGTTATGGATTGGGAAAAAGCATATAATATTGGTTCAGCATTTATAACAAAAATCGCTAACGACAATGCGGCGATTCAAGCAGAACATCCACCGTTCCACGCAAGTGAAGCAAGTGACTCTTTATACAACAAGAAACTAAATGTTGCTTCCTTTTTCTTAATCGGAACTTTCCTTGGCGTTATTTTCTTTATTGGTGCTGGCAGTGTTCTTTACTTCCGAATGTATACAGATTTAACAAATGAGCAAGAAAAGTATATAACGATTACAAAAATTGGTTTAACAGAAACTGAGATGAAGCAATCTGCTACAATCCAACTTGCTATTTTATTCTTCGTCCCTTACATTATGGCATCCATCCATACGATGTTTGCGACAAAGATGCTACAAGATGTATTAAATCTCTCGTTCTTCGCTGAAATTACAGTCGTGCTTATGATTTTTGGAACGGTTGAAATTCTCTTTTTCCTTTTAATTCGTTCCTTTTATATGCAAAAGTTATCACAACATATTAAGTTTTAAAAATAGAAAGGTGATTATTATGGAAGAGGTATTACACATAAAAAACGTCTCAAAAGTGTATGAAGGAAAAGTCCCTCATACTGCTTTAAAAAATATAAATTTACACGTAGATAAAGGTGAATTCGTTGCGATTATGGGACCATCCGGAAGTGGGAAATCCACATTTTTAAACGTTATTTCGACTATCGATTCACCTACTTCTGGTGATGTCGTGATTAATGGAAAAAAACCGCACACATTTCGTAGAGAGAAACTAGCTATTTTCCGCCGCCAAGAGTTAGGGTTTGTTTTCCAAAACTTTAACCTATTAGATACACTAACAATCGGTGAAAATATCGTACTGCCTTTAACTTTAGATAATGTTCCTTTAAAAGAAATGGACGAAAAGCTCGATAACATTTCAAAGAAACTTGGAATTGATCATATTTTGGACAAGCGTATTTTTGAAGTTTCTGGAGGACAAGCACAGCGTACCGCGGTAGCACGCGCTGTTATTCATCATCCGTCACTTCTACTTGCGGATGAACCGACAGGAAACTTAGATTCTAAAGCAGCAATTGATGTAATGGAGCTATTTACGAAATTAAATAAAGAAGAGGATGCCACAATTTTAATGGTTACTCATGATCCGTTTGCAGCAAGTTATTGTAACCGCGTTATTTTCATTAAAGATGGTGGGCTTTACAATGAATTACACCGCGGACTATATCGCGAGAAATTTTATCAAGAAATATTAGATGTTTTAGCATTATTAGGAGGAAGGCGTGGATGACGTTTTGGCAATTTGCATTTAAAAATGTCTCGCGTAATTCTAAAGCATATTTTGCTTATTTTGTAAGTAGTGCTTTTTCTATTATGGTTTTCTTTTCATTTACTGTATACGCGTATCATCCACGCTTACAAAATGTACAAAGCTTTCAAGAACGGGATCCTCTAATGAACTTAGCGAGTACAGCACAGCTTGTGATTGTTATGTTCTCGTTCTTCTTTCTCTTATATTCAATTGGAACATTTTTAAATGTACGGAAGCAGCAATTCGGGATACTCACGATTATCGGTATCTCACAGAAACAATTAAAAAGACTGTTATTTACTGAAAACATGATAATCGGGATATTGTCCATCTTTATCGGTATACAAGGTGGCCTAGTGTTCTCTAATTTTTTCTTATTAGTCACTTCAAAATTAACAAGTGCGAAAGGTCTCTATTTATATTGGCCAACAGAAGCGATTATCGTGACAACCGTAACGTTTATCATTTTATTTTTAATCGTTTCTACATTTACACCTATGTTTATTCGGACTCGTAAAACAGTCCATCTTATTAAAGGGAACAAGAAAGTGACAGCCGAAAAAAGGCCGTCTATACTCATTTCGATATTTGCTTTAACTTGTTTAGGGTTATGTTATTATATTGCTGGTTATCCACAAGGCTACGTAACCGAAAAAAATGTGCAAAACGGATCTGTCTTCTTTATTATATTATCTATTTTGCCACTCGTAGTAGTCGGAACATATTTTTTCTTTTCACAAACATTTCTTCTTTTTATCTATATTTTAAAGAAACGTAGAAAGTTTTATTTGAAACAAATAAACATGTTATGGATTTCAGACTTAGTTGCTCGTACCCGTAGTAATATTAATGTACTCTTTATCGTTTCTATGCTATCTGCGCTTGCATTTACGATTATTATCGGACTATTTGCTGCGAATAATAATACAAAAGCGTCGATACTAGAGCGATATCCTATTCCCTTCACATACAAATTAGAAGGGGATCATTCCCTTGAACGAAAGCACGTTAATACTATTGAATCCGAACTTTCCAATGCTCATTTTCAATATAAAAAATATAAATTTACGCTTTTAAAAGATAATGCTTCAAAAGAAGAGATTGCAATTATGAAAATGAGTGATTATAACGAAATTGCTAAGCAGTTAAAGAGACCTACAATCACCCTTGATTCAAAAGAAGTTTACATTATTTCTGGCTATTCACCAGAGCTATTAAACCTTGTATCAAATCCATTTGTAAAACAAAATACAATTACGCTTGAATCCAATAAAAAGGAGTTTTATATAAAGGGATTTATTAACAAAGGAATAGCACCACCATTTGCATTAGCAAATTTAGTTATTATGCAAGATTATGCAATCGATACTATGATTCCTCATATTGAAACCATTACAGTTTATAACTACTTCGTGGATAATTGGGAAAATGCAATTATTCCAACGAAAAATATATTAAAAAGTATTAGTAATGACACCGAAAAATATTATGAGGCACATAAAGATGATAAGCATGCATCTCCCGTCCCTTTTAATATTTATACAGCTACTGATGAGTTACTCCATAATAAAGAAAATGCAGTTGCTCAATTCTTTATTTGGGCATTTCTTGGCTTTATCTTCTTTATCGGAGCGGCTAGCGTTTTATACTTCCGTATGTATAACGACTTAACGAATGAAAAACAAAAGTACATTACGATTACAAAACTGGGCTTAACTGAATCAGAAATGTTTCGCTCCGCAACGATTCAATTAGGAATTTTATTTTTCGTTCCTTACATCGTTGCTGGTGTTCACACGTTATTTGCGGTTAAGTTTTTACAAAGCATGTTTTCTTTCTCGTTACTAAAAGAGTTACTGATTGTACTCACCTTTTTCGGGATTATCGAGATTATTTTCTTTTTCTTAATCCGCTCTCTGTACATTAATAAATTATCACAGCATATAAAAATATGAATAAAATGGCCTTGTGCATATTGCACAAGGCCATTTTCAATAGTTTTTAAATAATTAGCAGCAATATCCACCATAGCCGCCGCCATAACCGCCACCATAACCGCCACCATAACCGCCTCCGCCTCCGCCGAAGCAGCTAGCACCGATAATGATTAATAAAATAAACAATACGATTAGAAGCGCAAAACCGCCTCCGCAGCCACGTCTGCGATCGAAATCATCACATCTGCGGTCGCAATCATCATGTCTGTGTTCACACTTTTCGCCCATTATTCTATTCCTCCTTTAGTATCATTCATAACAAGTTCTTCTTGTTCTAAATGAGGGGATTCCATTTATATTATGTTTTCAGGGCGAATCGGAAGCTTGGCTTTCCTAAAAACGGGCTTGTTTCGTGAAAAGAGCTGCAAAAAAAAGATACCTGTTAAGGTATCTTCTAAAGAAACATATTTAATAAAAGAGCAAAGCCAAATGCAATAAATGATAATAATGTCTCAAGTACAGTCCACGTTTTAAACGTTTCCTTCACTGTTAATCCTAAATACTCTTTTACAAGCCAAAATCCTGCATCATTTACATGAGAAAACATTAATGATCCTGCCCCTGTTGCAATAACGAGTAATTCTAAATTTACACCAGACATGTGCTGAATAACCGGTGAAACAATTCCAGCTGCTGTCGTTAATGCTACAGTAGCTGAACCTGTTGCAATTCGTATTAATCCCGCTACCATGAACGCTAAGACGATTGGTGATAATGAAATATGTTCTGCCATTTGAGCGATGGCTGTTCCAACGCCGCTTTCAATTAATATTTGTTTAAATCCACCGCCTGCACCAATTATTAAAATAATGGAACCGACAGGTAGTAAACTTTCATCTGTTAATTTTTTAATCATCTTTTTATTAATTCCTTGTTTTATGCCAAGCAAATAAAACGCTGCGAAACATGAAATAAGCAAAGCGATTACCGGACTTCCTATAAATACAAAAAATTCCGTCATTTTTTTCGGTAATGAACTATATGGTGCGACTACTGATAAAATCATTAAAACTACTGGCAGTAAAATAATAAAAAATGAAACTTTACGACTCGGTAAATCAGTTGATACTGTCGTAACTCGAACAAGCTCCGGTTCATTTTCAGGTATAACCCTCTTATGTACCCACTTTGCAAATATCGGTCCTGCGATAATGGATGTTGGTAACGCGATAATTAATGAATACAATAATACCTTCCCTAAATTCGCATTATAAATACCAATTGCTGTCATCGCACCTGGATGCGGAGGCACTAGCCCGTGTACAATCGATAATCCGGCAATAACAGGTAACGCAATTAACAATATATTTTGTTTCGTTGTTTTTCGAATTGAAATAACAAGTGGTAATAAAATGACGATTCCCACTTCAAAAAACACTGGAATACCTATAACAAATCCGGCGAATAACATTGCCCAAGGTAATTTTTTCACCCCGAAGAATCGAATGAAGAAATCCGCTACTTGCATGCCAGCCCCTGAATCGGACATCATTTTCCCTAAAATTGTTCCGAGAGCCAAAATACCAACTAAATGCCCTAGTACACTACCAACACCAGTTTCATAGGCAGTAACAATTTTGGTCAAGTTCAATCCAGACATAATAGCTAAAAATAGACTAGCAACTGTTAAACTAATAAACGCATGCCATTTCCACCATGATACCCCTAAAATAACAATTGCGATCGCAATTAACGTGACGATTAATAAGTATATATCCATATCCCATTCCCCTTCGATATGAAATTTTTTTACAAAAAAAGAGGGAATTGGTCCCTCTTCACTTTTTACACATCATAATTTACAACGTAATGCTGCATTTCCGTATTGTAGTAGCCTTCACTATATTCAATTACTTCGCCAACTTCATCGTAAGAATAGCGCATACGTTTTAATAACGCTGTTCCCTCTTTTTCTCCTAACGCTTCTGCAACGAAATTAGGCGCAAATCCAACAGCGAATTCATCTCTGAAGTTTTCTAAATGTATACCACGGTCCTCGACTAGATCATAAAGCGATTGTAAGTCAAAGTCCGCTAAGTCTGTACTTGCCATTTGTGCTGAGAAATAGTGCGTATAATGAATGTACGGAGTATCATTTAAAGCATATAGACGCTCAATACGAAAACTCTCTTTACCAAACAAACGAAATGGTACTGTTCCTTCTTCATTATGAACCACTTCTGCCTTTAGCAATTTCTTTTGTACTTTATAGCCTTCTTCCACTAACACTTCTGTAAATTTCTTTCCCTTTGAAAGCTTTGTCGCAGAAGTATTTCGAATGACTTTCGTTCCTTTACCACTTTTCTTTTCTAAATATCCTTCTTGAACGAGTTCTTTAATTGCGTTTCGCACTGTAATTTTACTCACTTTGAACTCTTCTTCTAATTGTGGTTCAGAAGGAATATTTGTATGAATGGCATAAACACCATGTAATATTCGATCACGAATAATATTTTTAATTTGTAAATATAATGGACCTCTTTTTCTCGTTACGTTCACCGTTACACCCACTACCTTTCTACATCACCTACTGATGCCGTCATTGCCCGAAGTATATCTTTCTCTGATGACATTGGCGTATCACCGACGATTGTATGTGCAAGCATTCCAGCTGCTGACGCAAATGAAACAGCTTTCTCTGGTGCAAACTCTTCTATCTCGCCATGAATAATTCCGCTCGTATAAGCATCTCCAGCACCTATTCTATCATATACAGAAAACGTAAGTGTTTTGGCAAAAGTGAACGTCCCATCTTTACATATGAATCCGCGAAGTGAGTGTGTATTATCGCTATTAATAGAACGATGTGTCCCAGAAATTGTAGCGATATTATATATTTCAGCGACTTTTGGAATAAGATCAACAAGCTGTGCTTCTCGCTCCGTCTCTTCCGTTTTCATTCCAAGAACGAACATTGCATCTTTTTCGTTCATCATTACAATATCAGCTAGCCCTAACATTTCTTCATAATGCGGTTTCGCCTGTTTATATCCATCTTCTCCCCAAAGCGATGGACGATAATTGCAATCAAAGACAACAGTGCCTCCATTTTCTTTAACTGCCTTCGCCAAAGATTTCATATGATGGCGCACAGTATCATTCATCGCAAGGGTAATCCCGCAAAAATGAACGATATCAATTTCTTTTGCGATTTCTTCAAATTGGTACATCTCTTCACATGCCGTATTGAAACTACTTTCTAATCGGTTCGAATATGTAACGCGGCTTGCGCGTGCTCCAAATCCATTTTCTAAAAAGTACATACCAACATATTTACCGCCTCTTGAAATAAACGGTGCTTGAATGCCTAGTTTTTGAATGTGCGATACCGCCGCATCTCCAACCGAATTTTCCGGTAAAGTTGAAATAAGAAGCCCTTCATGCCCTAGATGAGAAAGTGCTGCTGCAACGTTCACACCTGTACCTGAAAATGAGTAATTTAATGAGTTTGCTTGCGATAGCAATTCATACCCTGGCACTTGCAGGCGCATCATAACTTCACCGAATGCTGCAATTTTCTTACGCATATTGATCAACTAACTTCTTCACGACCGCTAGTAATTCACGAACATCTTCTGTTTTCGTATTGCCAGTTTCTTTATCAATAATAGAAGAGTACACATGCGGGATAACTTGCTCTACGTTTGCTTCTAATGCAATACGTACAATTGTTTCAAAGTTTTCTTTATCAATTCCGCCCGTTGGCTCTAATGCAAATCCTTCTTCCGCACATGCTTTCGCAACAGCGCGATATTCTTCTTCATGCGCTAAACCTTTCATTGGGAAGTATTTCAATGAATTCCCGCCCATATCACGTACAAGTGCGATCGCTGTTTTAATTGGAACGATTGCTTTTTCTTCTCCAGCTGCACTAATTGGACCAGTAGAAATATTTACGTACCCTACTTTTCCTGTTGGTGATACTAAACTATTAATCCAGCTATCTTTTCCGCCAAGATTTGCACGTGTTGCTCCAACTGAAGGGAACACTTGGTTAATATGGCTACCTGGATAATGCTTCGCAATTTCAGCTACAACTGCTGCTTGGCGATTATCTCCTGCTCCTAGTCCGATTGATACAGCGTCATCAATTTCTTTTCCGTATGCTTTCATCGCAGTTACTGCTTCTTCTACTGTTGGATAATCTTTTGATAACACTCCAACGACTACATAACCTTCTGCTGCCTCAAAGATATCTTTCGCATTTCGGGTATTGTTCGCTAATACATTTAATGCTACGCGGCCTTTATAAAAACGTTTTTGAATGTTTGTCATTTTAGTTTCCCCCTACAATTTCTCTCATTTTTTCTTCAATTACATGTATGTCATCACCTTGAAGTGGGCGTGGATCAATATCAAAGAATCCTTGTCTTACTCCGTAATCACGTGTGTAAATTGCGATTTCCCCTTCGCGTAATGCTGTTACAACGTCTTTTGCTGATTTATTTAACTCGTTCTCGTTAATATGAATACGTGCTCTAAAGATTGCTCTTCCTGCCTCATCTTGAACGATCGTTACATTTACACCATTTAATTCTTTTAGCGGCATAAGTACTTGTAATAACTCTTTTTCTTGTTCACTCTTATCTTCTTTTACTCCGTACTCATCAAGCGCTTGAAGTAAACCGAAAGTTGTTTCTTTCCCAACTTTCATACTTCTACCACTGCAATGTAATTGCACTTTCAGCCACTCGATATATTTTCGTTTCCCGCCGACAATACCAGAAGTAGGTCCTTCAATTGCCTTTGAACCGCTATAAATGGCTAGGTCTGAATACTTCACATATTTTTGAATATCTTCTTCTGCTGCTGCATCAACGATAAGTGGTACATTATTTCGCTGCCCTACTTCCCACGCTTCTTCAACAGAAATCATATTTTTTTGCACTGCATGATGTGATTTCACATAAAGAATAGCTGCTGTATTTTCGCCAATTGCATCTTCAATATGCTCCGCTTTCCCTTCATTTGCGTAACCTACTTCAACGAGCTTACCGCCGCCTAAATAAATCATCGTTTCAACAGGAGCACCGTATTGAACGTTATGACCTTTTAACATAATCACTTCGTTTTTCGCGATTACTTCTTGATGAAGTCTTTCACTTTTACGGCGATTTCCTTCTGTAACGATACCAGCGATAGAAAGCGCAATTCCGCTTGATGCTGAATTTACAACAACTGCTGCCTCTGAATCTAGAATTCTCGCAATATGGTCTCCCGCTTTATCTACTAAATCAGCAATTTCTACATAATTTTGTCCACCATGTTTCATCGCATCCATAACTGTATCTGTAGGAGCGGATACACCTAAAATACTCATTCTACCGCTCGCATTAATAACTCTTTTTAATCCGTACTTAGCATTCAATGAATGACCCATTGATTACAACCCCTTTCGTATCAATTCTTATTTCAGCAATGCGCTGATCCCCTTCTGAATCAATTAACGTAATCGGTTCATCTTTCACCGTAAATAAAGTTAAGTTTGCAATATCGCCTTCTTGAATACGACCAAGCTCTGGTTTTTTCAGCCACTCTGCCGCATTTTTCGTAACTGCATCAATTACTTCTTCTAGCGGATAACCTAGGTAAAGGAATTTCGAAAGAACGTTAGCCATACTGTAAACTGGACCGTGTATACGATTCTTCCGGTAAATATCTGTACTAATTGTATTAAGGGCAATGCCGTAACGCTTCGCTGCCTCTGCTACTTTAAAAGAAAAACTAGCATTACCATGCCCAACATCTAAATGAACACCGCGTTTCACTGCATCTAATAAAACAGATATCGGTTTTCCTTCTTCATCAAATAAATTATTTTCTTTCCCGTTTAAGTAATGTGTAATGACATCATCTTTTTCTAAAAGAGGTACAACTTCCTCTATACGCGGAGGAGCTGAACCGATATGTACCATAATCGGTAATGATGTTTCACGAGATAAAGAACGCGCTACGTGCAGCGGTTCAATTCCGCTATCACAAACGACACTTTTACTCATTCTCGCCTTTAATCCAACGATTACATCTTTATACTTTTCTACTGCATCTATTACTTTCTCTTTATCTATCCATTCCATATTGGATAATTCATCAATTCGTTTCAAACCGATGCGAGAAATATTTAAAAAGGCAAATAAATTCGTTTTTGCCTGCTCTCTACTTTGTACTAAATCTGCAATACGATCAGCTCCGCAGCTACCCGCATCAACAATTGTCGTTACCCCTTGCTTAACGCCAATTTCATCTACCTCATCGCCATACGGATCAAACTCTGGAAAAGCATGAACGTGCAAATCAATCCATCCACTCGATACGTAAGTACCTGAGTAATCAAGAACCTTTCCACCCTCGCCAGCACCAGCTTTCGTCACCTGTGCGATTTTATTATTTTCAACTACAATGTCAATCTCTTCCCCGTTCACACGCTTCACATTACGTAGCACGAATCGTTCTGTCATTGTATTTCCACCCTTTTCTATAAGAAGCCATAAGAATACGCTTACATTAAAGTTTCATTTTATATCTCTTTCACATATTTAGAGTATCACGAAAAAAAAGAAAAGTAAATATAACGTTATAATGTTTAATGGTAAATAAAAAAACAATCCACAAAATGTTGAGAGTACAGGAAATTATATCAATGATTCGACAAGGAATATCGATTTACCGACAAAAAACGGCAATCCATTTCTTATATGCCAAAAGACTGACCCAAAACGGACCAGCCTTTTTCTCTATTCTTGAACAGTCACAATAACCCCGTCCATATTGTTCCCCGAAATTTCATACTGCTTATTCACCGGAACATTCACGTTCATACGATCTGAAACTTTATAATAAGAAACCGTATATTTCTTACCTTCAACCTCAGTTGAAACTTCTTTTTCCTCTTTTAAGAAGTCCAAATATTCCTCTAACGTAATCTTCTTTTTTTGCATAATTGCGCTATGTGGTAAGCCGACATAACGTATGTGCCACGGCTCATATTGAATGCCCGTAATGTTACTTTTATTTTTCGGATAACGTAAAACAAATCCGTGCTTCCATACGTTCTCTTCAATCCATTTTCCTTCAGGAGCTTTCTCCATTTTCTTTTGAGTAGACCCAACGTCGAGTGATAAACCTAAATTATGTTCACTATATCCTGCTGGAAGTGCATAATCAGATCCCATTTCTTTATATAATTTACTTTGTTCTTGAAAATCTCGGTAACCGCTACTCATTAAGAAATGCTGTACTCCATCTTTCCCAGCTGCATCGACAACGTTCAAAAACTTTTTTACAACACCCTTTGATAAGCGAAGATTTCTATCAAATATTACATAGCCTCTTACTAATTCACTATTGTGATTTACATTTATAATATCGGACCTAACACTATCTTTTTTAACCGGGTAATCTTTATTAACTAATAATAGATCACCTTTATAAATTTGTTCCTCTGTAACCTCTATCTTTTCAGTGTTCGCGGCTTTTACTTTATTATCTTTTTCTGCAATTTTAACATCGATCTCCTTTTGAAATACTGGTAATATATAAAAGCCTACACATGCTGTACATACTATAAAAAGAGAAATAAATACCCACTTTTTCATTTCTAGTTCCTCCTTAACGTAACTTACGTATAGAATAGAAAAAACTATTAAAATAAAAAGTGGGGTAAAGTTTAAATTTTTATTAAATTGCTTTGCTCTCTTCTTTTGGTAATCTCACTTCAAATATCGTTCTAATTACGTTACTTTCAGCAGAGATTGTCCCATCATGCTGCTCGACAATATTTTTCGCAATAAATAACCCAAGGCCTGTACCACCTTGCTGCTCTGATCTTGCCTTATCACCTGTATAAAACATATCAAAAAGATACGGTAAATCTTCTTCTGGGATACTATCTCCGTAATTTATAATTTGTACTACTATCTCTTCACTCTCAATATATCCGTTCACATCAACAAACTTTCCATCGTATCCATAGCGAATCGCATTCGTTAAAAGATTTTCAAATACTCGAGCTAACAATTTCCCGTCACCGTTAATAGGTAAATACGAATCCATATTCACTCTCGCTTCTAAACCTTTTTTTTCTAATAACGGATATAATTCTTCATCTAACTGTATAAGTAATTCACTTATATCAATTGATCTTTTTTCAATTTGCAACATGCCATAATTCATTCTCGTTATTTCAAATAATTCATCAATTAAGCTTTCAAGCCTTTCGGATTTCGTAAAAGCAATTGTGGAAAAATGTTTAATTTGTTCCTTCGTCAAATTCTCATCTTTAAGAATTAAATCTAAATACCCTAAAACAGATGTTAGCGGCGTTCTTAAATCATGAGCTAAGTTAACAATTAACTGATCTTTACTACTTTCCGCAAAATCTCCTCGTTCCACTGCTTCTTTTAGTTTTTCACTCGCTACATTAATTTCGCCCGCGATATATCCAAACTCATCATTTGATGAAACGCGAACTTGATTTGTAAAATCACCGTTCGCCAAATGATGAATCCCGTTCGAAATCTCATCAAAATATTTTAAGTATGGTCTAGTAAGGAAGAAGAAAAACATAATGGATAGAGGGATGAAGATAATTAAAAAGAAATTAATATCCCCAATTTGTCTTACCATTGAACGAAATTGGGCTAATGGATCCTCATAACGAACTACTAGCTTATAATAAATCCGTAATCCTTCATAAAGTAAATACGTTATGCCAGCAGCAAATATCATACTTAGCGCAAATAGCATAACCATCTTTGAGCGAAAGCTTCTCATCTTTTTAGCCATTGAAAGTATAACCTACTCCCCACACCGTTTTTATTAACTTATTCTTTCTTTTATCTTCTCCAAGTTTTTTTCGCAAAGTACGAATATGTACCATAACTGTATTTCCACTTTCGTAATACCCTTCAGCCCATACTTGCTGAAAAATATTTTCCACACTGTACACTTTCTTCGGGTGACTCGCTAATAAATATAAAATGTCAAACTCTTTAGGTGTTAATTCAATTGGCTCTCCGTACACATTTATTGTTCTTCGCTCAGGATCAATAGCGACTCCGCCTATTTCTAAAGCAGATTTATTCTCCGCTACTTTCGGCTGATTTAACGTAAGAAATCTACGCAGTTGTGCATTTACACGTGCAACTAATTCAATCGGTGTGAAAGGCTTTGTCATATAATCATCCGCGCCTAATACAAGACCTGTCACCTTATCAAAATCAGATGTTTTCGCGCTTAAGAAAATGATTGGCATGTGGTGCTTGCCGCGAATCTGCCTCGTCACTTCATATCCATCCATTTTCGGCATCATAATATCTAAAACCACTAAGTCAATTGGCTGAGTTTGAATAATATGCATGGCTTCTTCTCCATCAGCTGCTTTAACGACGTGGTAACCCTCTTTTTCTAAATGTATCTCAATTAAATCAGCAATTTCCGCTTCATCATCAGCTATTAAAATTGAAATGCGCTTCATTTTAGTCCCCCTACTTTATTCTGTTTTCATACGCTCGATTGTAAACTAGTCTATCCAATTTGTACAATAAGAAAAGGCTACCCGTAAGAGTAACCTTGATAAATGAAATTATATCAGCGATTTTTTAAATATATCGACTTACCGACAATTAACGACAAAATCATCCCGCTATTTGCAGGTAGTCAGTACTAATAAAAACTCCCATTCATCTTTCAAACACAATCCGCTGCTTTGTTATTTCTTCCAACCTGCCTCGATCTACTTCATACTCAAGTTCAATACTTTGCGGTACCCTTACTTTTCCGCCTTCAAGCATCACTTCTGGTGAAATGATATCCTTCTCCCAATGTCTACTAGAAGCAGATATATCTCCAGGAATCGTAAAGTTTGGCAATGAAGCGAGTGCAACATTTTGAGCTCGTGAAATCCCCATTTCTACCATGCCACCGCACCAAACTGGTATGTTATGCTCCATACAATAATTATGGATTTGAACGGACTCTGTTAATCCGCCCACTCGCCCTGGTTTAATATTAACGACGCGGCAACTGCCAAGCGTAATCGCAACACGTGCGTCTTCTAAACTATGGATGCTTTCATCTAAACAAATCGGTGTTTCAATTTTCTTTTGCAACTGTGCATGATCAAGAAAATCGTAATCCGCTAACGGTTGTTCAATCATCATAAGTTGGAATTCATCTAGTCGTTTCAACTTCTCCGTATCCGCTAATGTATAAGCTGAATTTGCATCAGCCATTAACGGGATATTCGGAAACTCTTTACGAATTTCTTTCAGCAATTCGTAATCATGTTCTGGCTTTATTTTCACTTTAAAGCGCTCGTATCCTTCTTCCGCGTACTCCTCGATTTGTTTTAGCATAACTGGAATCGTATTGATCCCAATCACAACGCCGACTCCAATTTCAGACCTATTTCCGCCAAGCAATATCGCTAACGACTGCTTTTGACGCTTCGCATATAAATCCCAGACAGCACCTTCAATTCCGGCCTTTGCCATTCGGTTTCTCTTTATATGTTTGAACAAAGACGGTACTTCATTCGGATGAGAAATTTCAGCTTTCAATAAATCTGGTAATAAAAAATCCTGAAGTACATGCAGCGCTGTCTTCACCGTTTCTTCCGTATACCACGGTTCAGAAAATGCAACGACTTCACCAAAACCAATGTATCCATCTGTATCTTCTAATTCAATGACGATACTTTCACGCTTTTCATAAGTCCCGTAACTTGCCGCAAACGGGATAATGAGCGGCATTTCCGTTATATAAAGTGTCGCTTTTTTTATTTCCACCTACATCTCCTCCACTAATTGTCTTAACTCTCGTCTTAACAATTTCTTCGAAGCATTTCGTGGTAATTCCTCTAAGAAACATGCTTTCTTCGGCACTTTATATTTCGCTAATTTCTCTTCGCAAAAACGAAGAATTTCTTCTTCTGTTACCTCTCCACTTTTTACAACAAAAGCAGCTGGTACTTGTCCCCAACTTTCGTCAGCCATACCGACAACACCCGCTTCTGCTACCGCCGGATGAGAGAGCAATACTTCTTCAATTTGAGCTGGATATATGTTTTCTCCGCCAGAAATAATTAAATCACTGCGTCGATCTAATACGTATAAAAATCCTTCCTCATCTAAATAACCGAGGTCACCAGTATGAAGCCATCCATTTCTGATCGCCTCATGCGTCGCATCTTCACGGTTAAAGTAGCCACCTGTTACGTTCGGTCCTTTTACTACAATTTCTCCTTCAGCACGGGGCGGCACAACTACGCCGTCTTTTTCAATACGAAGCTGACACTGAAATAGTGGTTTTCCGGCTGATCCTACTTTCGTTAACATGTAATCTGCTGTTAACGTACAAATTTGCGATGATGTTTCTGTCATACCGTACGTTTGGTACACAGGAATTCCTTTTTCCACACATGTTTCTAATAACGGCTTCGGTGCTGGTCCTCCCCCAAGTAACATGCATCGTAAAGAAGATGGATATGTACCTTCGCCAAGTCGTTCTAATAAATCTGTTAGCATTTTAGAAACGACAGAAATAATCGTAACGCCTCTCGTTTGAAGTGCTTTATGAATAAAATTAGCATCATATTTTGGAACGAGTAAAATGCGCATACCGTACATAATATTTTTCATTAAAAGAGATAACCCGCCAACGTGGAACATTGGTATACAAGCTAACCAACAATCATCATCACGAAGCCCTAAATTAAGCGAAGAACCGACTGCACTTGCCCAGTGGTTACCGTACGTTAAAACAACGCCTTTCGGTTTCCCTGTCGTCCCTGACGTATAAATAATTGTCATCGCTTCTTCTAAAGAGAATTCTTCTTGTATAAATGCTTCCGCCTTCGGTCCTTGCATCACTTCAGCAAATGAACATACTGGAACATTTTCCGTCTCAAACTCTTGATCCGTCACTAAACAAACAACTTCCGCATCATCCATTTGCCAAAGTAGCTCTTCTCTTGAAAGACGCGTATTTAAAAGCACAGCTACTGCACCTATGTAAGATAGGGCGTGAATAACTGTAATCATCTCCATACCATTTTTCATCAGAACAGCCACCTTTTGCGCCCGCTTCACTCCTACATGCGTGAGGTATTCACAAACAGATACTACTTTTTCATGCAGCTGCACGAAAGTAACCTTCTCCTCTTCAATTTCAATTGCAGTGCGATCAGGTGTTAAAAATGCACGTTGCATTAACCAATTCGGCATCGTCTCCATCACTCATTCTCCTTTCATGAAAGAAAGAGACCTGATATGACATCAAGTCTCTTAGTTGTTTTGTTTCCGGTGTGATCTTTTGGTTGCGTCTCACATTGTGTGCGAGCTGCTTCCGCTTTTCATCACATCCAGCTGCGCCTCCTAGCCCCTTCCGTCTAAGAACCTTCCGCACGAGAAAGTAAAAAACACTTTCTGTGCGAAAGAACCTTAGCCTACGTGGCTAAACAGTCGGCTCCGCTTTTGAGACATCCAGCTACAGCGGCTAGAACAGTCGGTCGTTTCACGCCTTCCTACGAGGCAAAAAGCGCCTCTACGTCAGGAGTTCCAACGCCCTCTTGTTCTAAGCGAGCCGCTTTCGCTTTTGGTTTCATCCAGCTACAGCGGCTAGAATGTTCGGTGGCTTTACTTCTTCCTACGAGGCAAAAAGCGCCTCTTTGTCAGAAGTTCCATCCCCCTCACATTCTAAACGAGCCGCTTCCGCTTTTGGTTTGATCACGGGAAACGAGGGAATTGACCGAAGTCCGGAGTGCGTTTTTCTTTGAACGCGTCGCGGCCTTCTTTTGCTTCGTCAGTTGTGTAGTACAATAACGTTGCGTCTCCAGCTAGTTGTTGAATACCAGCTAAACCGTCTGTGTCTGCGTTGAATGCAGCTTTTAGGAAACGAAGTGCCATTGGGCTGTTTGCTAAAATTTCTTGTGACCATTGTACTGTTTCTGCTTCAAGTTCTTCTAATGGTACTACTGTGTTTACTAAGCCCATATCAAGTGCTTCTTGTGCACTATATTGACGGCATAGGTACCAAATTTCACGAGCTTTCTTATGGCCTACCATACGAGCTAAATAACCAGCTCCGTATCCACCGTCAAAGCTTCCTACTTTAGGACCTGTTTGCCCGAATACAGCGTTGTCTGCAGCGATTGTTAAGTCACATACGATATGAAGTACGTGTCCACCACCGATTGCATAACCTGCTACCATTGCGATAACCGGTTTAGGGATTGCGCGAATTAGACGTTGTAAGTCTAATACGTTTAAACGTGGGATTTGGTCGTCACCTACATAGCCACCATGACCGCGAACTTTTTGGTCGCCGCCAGAACAGAATGCACGTCCACCTTCACCTGTTAAAATGATAACGCCAACATTTGCATCATCACGAGCGTGTGCAAAAGCATTGATTAACTCCATTACCGTTTTAGGACGGAATGCATTATGTACTTCAGGGCGGTTAATCGAAATCTTTGCGATGCCATTGTATGTTGAATAAATAATATCTTCGTAATTGCCTTCTTTTACCCATTCAATAGTCATTACTATTACCTCCTTTTATATTTCTGATCTCCGCTATAAGTGCAACTTCCTTCTTGCTGAAAAAAGTATCACTGCATAGTTTTTAGAAATCCCTTTACTATTGTATCAAACTTTTCCGGTTGTTCCACATGAATTGCATGGCCAGCCCCATCAATTTTGACAAATTTCGCATGAGGGATGCATTTTTCGATGTTTTTTAATAGGCGAAAGAACTTTTCATCGCTTTCTCCATTCAGTAAAAGGACAGGCATTTTTAGGTTTTGCAATTCGTTCCACCATGAAGGTTGAGCCCCTGTTCCCATGCCACGAAGACTATTTGCAAGTCCTTTTGGATTATTAGCAAGTCGTTCTTTTCGCACCGCTTCTTTTACGTTTTGCACTAAACGTTTTTGCGTTTCAAATAGCGGAATATTTTCCCACATCGATACAAAACTTCGGATGCCTTCTTGCTCAATTTTATCGGCAAGTCGTTCATCTTTTTCCTTGCGTTCTTTTCGCTCCTTTGCACTCTCAAGTCCAGCTGTACAGTTTTCTAAAAGAAGCGAACGCACATATTCTGGATATAAGCATGCCATCGTAATCGCAAGTCTACCACCCATTGAATAGCCAAGTATGTGCGCATTTTCAATATGAAGATGATCCAGTAGTTCTTTCATTTGCAGTGCCACATTTTGAATATCATAATGCATCACATCTTCAGGACTTTCCGTTTTCCCGTGTCCAACAATGTCTACTAGAATGACTTGAAACTGCTCGCTCCAAGAAGGAATAAAGGAACCCCACGTTTCCATGCTTCCCGTAAAACCATGAAGAAGTAGAAGTGGTTCCCCGCTTCCGGCTACTTCATATTCATACGATACACCTTGCAATGTTACTTTCATTTTGATTCACCTTGCAAAGATGTAGTAATAACGTCCATTGTTTTTGCCCATAGTTCACGATGTAATTTCAAGTTTTCTTCGCGATTCGTACAAATTTCCACGACGTGTAATCCATTCGTTTTCGTTCCAGTTTGTACTTCTTCTCGGAAGTTTTCCCAACCATTTACACGGCTAAATGAACCACCATACATTTTGACAACATGTTCATAGTCAAGCCCAATTGGTGTTCCAAATAATGATTCGAAATGTTCCTTTTTCTCGTATTGTGGTAAGAATGAGAAAATACCTCCACCATCATTATTTACAACAACAATCGTTATATTTAACTCATGTAGTTTCGCGGCTAATAGTCCGTTTAAATCGTGATAAAATGATAAATCACCGATTACTAATACGAGCGGATCACAAATAATACTCGCTCCTAAAGCTGTTGAAATGATTCCATCAATACCATTTACACCGCGGTTCGCCATTACTTGAATGTTTTTATCCGATGTGAAGAAAAATGAATCGGTATCGCGAATTGGCATACTATTACTCGCAAATAACGTTGCCCCTTCTGGTAATACACTTACAATATCCGTAATTACTTTTCCTTCAAATGCCGTTTCATATGTTTCCATCTCACGAAGCGTTTCTCTCGTTTTCTCGTTTATTTGTTTCCACATTCCGAACCAATCATTCTTTTTCATAACTGGCATTTTCTCTAGTAATGCTCTGCAAAATTCACTGTCACTAGCTTGTACAACTTCTGTCGCAACTAGAGCTGGATCTCTCCATTGTCCAGATTCATCGACAACGATATGAACAGCTTTCGTTTGTTTTTTGATGAACTGCGTTAATGCTTTAGAGACAGGCATTCCTCCGAAACGAATTAAAACATTCGGCTTCCACGTTTCTTTTAACAATTCATTTCGTAAAAATGTATCGTAACAATCTATAACCATCGTTTTATCATGATTACCACTACGGAGGTTAGAAAGTGGATCTGCTAAAATTGGATACCCTGTTTTCTCAGCTACTTTCATAACAACTTCTGTTATTTCTGGATGACTGCCGTCTCCACAAATAATAAGCCCCTTTTCCATATGTGAAAGGCGCCCTACAAGAGAATCTACATATTCACTCGGCATCGTCACGTTCCCTTGCTGAACTACTCCTGTATATTCACCACGCCCTTTATCCCATAAACTTTCTAATGAGAAATCCGGTATAAGCGGCTCGCGAACTGGAAAATTAAGATGAACAGGTCCTTGCGGCGCTAGAAGTGCGCTTGCTATCGTACGCTGCGTCGTCATACGGGCGTAATGATACATTGCTTCACTCGCTTCAGGAAGTGCCATCTCTGTAAATTGCTTCACAAAAGTACCGTATAAATTAAATTGATTCATCGCCTGTGGTGCACCCACATCTCTTAATTCATGCGGTCTATCCGCTGTTAATACGATAAGCGGCACTCGTGAATGAAACGCTTCACATACAGCTGGATAATAGTTCGCTGCTGCCGTCCCTGACGTACATAATAGTGCAACAGGACGTTTTTTTGCTTTCGCAATACCGAGCGCAAAAAATCCTGCTGATCTTTCGTCTACATGTAAATATGTTTTCATTCCGTCATGTTGTTCCATTAGTAAGGCAATCGGCGTTGACCGTGACCCAGGACTAATGACAACATCACATACATTTAGACGCGTCAGTTCGTCCACGAATGCGCCTAAATAGTATGATAATGCTTCTATATGATTGTTCATTTCATTAATTCCTCCAAAGCACCAAGCATCGGTCTAAACTTCAAACTTGTTTCTTCATATTCAAGCTGAGCTACTGAATCAATTACGATACCACAGCCGGCAAATAAGGATGCCTTCTCGCCATTTAATAATCCACAGCGAAGTGCAACCGCAAATTCACCATTTCCTTCATCATCTATAAAGCCAATTGGTGCACCATATAACCCTCTATCTAAAAGCTCTACATCACGGATTAATTTCAACGCCTCATGACGAGGTGTACCACCAAGAGCTGGTGTTGGATGTAATTCTTCTACCATCGTTAAAAGACTTGCATCACCTTTTGCTTCTACTGGCGTATATAAATGGATTAAATTTTTCGTCGTTAATAAGCCTGGGCTCTCCGGAATATTAACAGATTCACAATGCTCACTTAGCACACCTCGAATCATGTTAACTACATAACCGTGTTCAGCCAAATTCTTTTCATCATGAAGAAGCGTCTCACCATTTTGTTTACTTTCTTCTATAGAATTGCCATGACCAATTGAACCAGCAAGGCACATCGATGTAAACTTCTCGCCTTCTTTTCGAATCAATCGCTCAGGTGTCGCCCCTAAGAAGCATGCTCCTTTATAATCAAAAGAAAATACGTAACAATCCGGTTGCCCAATGCGAAGCGCTTCTAAAACAAGAACGGAATCAATATGCTGATCCATCGTTAATTTTAGCTCCCTTGCTAATACAACCTTCTGCACGTTCCCTTGCTTCATTTCATGCTGCACTTTTCCAATCGCATTCATCCAGCCCTTCGGATCAACTTCTACTTTAGAAGTAACTGTTAATTTTGACCCTACTAGTGCACATTTACTCTCTTGTAAAATTCTCTCTTCTACAGAAATAATTTCGTTATAAAGAGTTTCTGCACAATCTTCAGCTGAAACGAACTGATTAATCGTTAACCACGCCTTTTCATTTTTTACAGTTAATAAAAATGCTGGTAGTGAAAATGTGGTATCATCAAATTCTTTCCAAAGATTCGTTTTTTCTTTTTCTTGGTCAAATGAAAATCCACCAAATAAAAGAGGACCTGTTCCAAATTCGTATCCTTCTCTTTGTACGAATGCTTTCTCTTTTACTTTATCCCACTCGTCACGAGCAGTTTGAAAGCGTTTGTGAGAAGAATTTGCTATAGTGAAAACAGAGCCAATTCCAGCAAATATTACATGCTGAGCTGGGTCTGCAAAATAACATCTATTTTCGAATGCGATCCTTTTTCCTGCTGCATAAAACAGAAGTGGATCCACCCAATCTATTTGTTTTACAAAACTAACTAATGTTTTTTCATCAGTCGCACGCTTAATAGCTGTAACAAGAACTTCTTGTAAGCCTTTTCGTTTCGTTTGAATCACAATTGTCTCCCCCCTATGGGCGAAAAATAGTCATAATTACGCTTGATTTTAAGATACACCTCAAAGGAAAGGCCTGTCAACGTTTAGCATTTCTGAGAAATTCACCTTCTCTTCCTAGAAAATAAACGTTGACACTAAATGATGCTTTTTCTACACTTAATTGTGTACAATATGTGACCAAGGAGGATTCAACATGGAAATGAACGTCGAAACGAATTCCTCTCCTACGGCGCCAAAGCCAAGTAAACAAACAGGCTGGCGAATTTGGTGGAGTTTATTACGTCCCCATACATTAACAGCAGCTTTCGTTCCTGTTTTCATCGGAACAGCTTTTGCAATGCAGGTCGGAGGTATAAATCAAATACATCTTCCTCTTTTCTTTATGATGCTTCTTGCTTGCCTTCTCATTCAAGCAGCAACGAACATGTTTAATGAATACTTTGATTATAAAAGAGGACTCGATCATGAAGGTTCAGTTGGAATCGGCGGTGCTATCGTCCGCGATGGCATTAAACCAAAAACCGTTCTTAACTTAGCATTCGGATTTTTAGGCATCGCAACGCTATTAGGTGTTTATATTTGTATGAACTCTAGCTGGTGGCTTGCTGCAATCGGTCTTGTTTGTATGGCCGTTGCTTACCTTTACACCGGTGGCCCTATTCCAATTGCGTACACACCATTTGGAGAGCTAACAGCAGGATTATTTATGGGTGTCATTATTATTGGTATTTCATTCTTTATCCAAACAGGGGCAGTAACATCAGAAGTGATTTTATTATCTATTCCAAGCTCCATTTTAATTGGTGCAATTTTACTATCTAACAATATTCGTGATTTAGATGGTGATAAAGAAAATGGTCGTAAAACGTTAGCAATTCTCGTTGGACGCGAAAGAGCCGTTGGTGTACTTGCTTCTATGTTTATCGTTGCCTACATTTGGACAATCGCTTTAATCATCGTTAACATCGTATCACCATGGATGCTTATCGTATTCTTAAGTGTACCGAAAGCATTTAAAGCGACGAAAGGCTTTATCGGCAAAAGCATTCCAATGGAAATGGTACCTGCGATGATTTCAACAGCAAAAACAAATACAATTTTCGGTCTCCTAATGGGAATCGGATTATTGCTTGGATACTTCCTATAGAAAGGAGCTGCTTATGCGGCTCCTTTTTTCATATACCGACTTCCCGGCTGAAATTCACCTCATAATTCCTACTCTCAACGCTCATACTATGTAAAGAAACTGAATTGTAGGAAGGTGGACGACTATGTTAACTCCACAACAAATAAATCAATTTAAATCTATTCTAGAAAAACAACAGCAAGAAGTTGAACAAACGATACAAAATCATGAAGATGAAAACCGTGCATCTGAACGTGATTCAGTAGGAGAATTATCTAGCTATGACAACCATCCAGGTGATATGGCTACAGAATTGTACGAACGTGAGAAAGATTTCGGACTCATCGAATTTTGGCATAAACAGTTAGAAGATACGAAACATGCTCTGCAAAAAATTGAAGCTGGTACGTACGGAATTTGCGAAGTGTCTGGTGAGGAAATTCCATTTGAAAGATTAGAAGCAATGCCAACTGCTACAACGTGTATTCAGCACACTACAAATAAATTAGATATGAAGACGCGCCCAGTTGAAGAAGAGGTGCTAGATCCTTCGTTTCATAAGCACGACGAAGATCATTCTGTAGAGTACGATGCTGAAGATGCTTGGCAAGACGTCGCAAATTACGGAACATCAGAAACACCATCCGATTTAGAAAGACAGGATTCAAAAAACTATAATGGCATGTACGTAAATAGTGAAGAAAATGTTGGGTATGTAGAGGATTTCGAAAACTTTATTGGAACAGATATGTATGGAAAAAACCCACAAGTTTTCGCAACAGAAGAACATGAAGAATATGAACAATTGCTTGATGACTTTGAAGAACGCACCTTTAAAGGTGAATTATCTTCAGATGAGTCTGGTTCTAAAGCATAAAAAAAGCATTCCGAAATTCGGAATGCTTTTTTTCGCTAGCTAATTAGTTTTTTGTAACGTTAGCTGCTTGTGGTCCGCGGTTTCCATCAACGATTTCGAAAGAAACTTCTTGACCTTCTTCTAAAGTTTTGAAGCCGTCGCCTTGAATAGCTGAGAAATGTACGAATACGTCTTCTCCGCCTTCAACTTCGATGAAGCCAAAACCTTTTTCGCCGTTAAACCATTTAACTTTACCTGTTTGCATGTCATGTACCTCCTAAATAAAAATGAAACTATGAATCCACATGAAAAGGTGGATATAAAGGACATGAATGTATAACAAGCTTACAGCCTTTAATACAACGTGCTTTATTTCCGTACCACATTATGTAGCTCAATAGTGTTTTCACTATATCATGCTATATCAAAAACGTCAAATGAGAACACTTTCGTCCCATCGTTTTTTATAATTCTAGTATAACCTTAAATTTTCATTCTATTTTTATTCAAAAATTAATAAAACTACAGTATTCTAATTCCTTTGATTTCTGTACAATATAATTACTACATATGATGAGGTGAAAAAATGCAAGCACATGAAATCGAGTATAAATTATATGGCGATGATATGCAGTTTGTTGAAATTGAATTGGATCCAGAAGAAAGCGTTGTCGCAGAGGCTGGCGCAATGATGATGATGGAAGATCATATCGAAATGGAAACGATTTTCGGTGATGGTTCTGGACCATCTAATGGTCTATTCGGTAAATTAATGGGCGCAGGTAAACGTCTCGTTACAGGTGAAAGTATGTTTATGACTGTATTTACAAATACAGGTCATGGCAAACGACACGTATCATTCGCCGCTCCTTATCCTGGAAAAATTATTCCTGTTGATTTAACAGAATATCAAGGAAAAGTAGTCTGCCAAAAAGATGCATTTCTTTGTGCCGCAAAAGGTGTTTCTATCGGAATTGAGTTTACTAAAAAAATAGGAACTGGCTTCTTCGGTGGTGAAGGTTTCATCATGCAGAAACTTGAAGGTGATGGTCTAGCTTTCATGCATGCAGGCGGAACTGTATATAAGCGTGAATTAAAACCTGGTGAGAAACTTCGCATTGATACAGGTTGTCTCGTTGCAATGACGAAAGATGTTAACTACGATGTTCAATTCGTTGGAAAAGTAAAAACAGCTCTATTTGGCGGCGAAGGTTTATTCTTCGCAACGCTAGAAGGTCCTGGAACGGTTTGGATTCAGTCCTTAACACTTAGCCGCTTAGCAGCACGTCTTACAAGCCCAGCAGCTCAAAACAGCGGTGAAGGTAGCGTTTTAGGCGGACTTGGTCGTTTATTAGATGGAAAAGAGTAAGAAGTGCCCTTATAGGGCACTTTTTATTTAGGTGGACTATACAAACCATTTTGGATCATAAAGTATTTCATCGCTTCATTAAGCCACGCCTCTTCTTCTTCCGTATAAGGAGAAGGCATCATATTATTATATTGTTCTTCTACATTCTCTAATTTACCTAGAGAATACATTGTCTCTTCACCGACATACTTAAGAGTCGCTTTCATATGTTCATCAACCAATTTTTGCACTTCTGAATCCTCAATTTGTCTTCCAAATAACCTTTTCACTTCTTTTGCTAAACGCATAAACTCTTTATCAAGTGCTATGTCCTCTTCTTCCGGCTTATTATATAATCCATCAGCCACTTCTTTTGGTACATATTCTTCAAGCCATAAACGCTGTTCGTTTTCTTTTTGGATACTATTAATTAAGCTCATTAATATATTACTATCTACCTCTTCATCTTCCTCAAGGTATACCATTGTTCGTTCAATCGCCTTTATCGAAACTTCAAGTTGTTTTTTCTTTTCTTCAAAGGCTACTCTTTGATTTTGTAATGTTTCTTTTAAGCTTATATTCAAACTTTTCACATTGAGCATGACACGAATTTCTTCTAAACTATATCCTAATACTTTAAGACTCACTATTTTTTGGAGCGCTAATATATCTCTATCTTTATATACACGGTGTCCTGAACTTATATTTTTTTCAGGTTTAAGCAGGCCAAGTTCATCGTAATATTGTAGTGTCCGTATTGATATACCTGTTCTCTTTGAAAACTCACCAATTGAATAGCCTTCCTTTTTTCTCACCCTACACTCCTCCTAACAATATGTTTACAAAAATCATACTTCCTCACGTAACTGTAGGTTCAAGCCTTTTTTCAAAAAAGAATGAATCAAGTCCCTCACTGCATATATTGAACTATACCTTTTCTTAAGGAGGGCTTGCTTGATGCGTACTCCTTTATCCTTTGATAAAGATACTGCCATATTGTTAGCATCTTGCTGCGATCTAACGTATGAACAATATAAACAAAATGGGATTTTTGAAATACCTGATGGATTCCAATATGTACAAGGCTTTCAAGGAAAAGCGATTCAAACGATGGAATGGTTTGGGTTCATATTAGAATCTGAAGATACGATTATTGTAGCTTTTAGGGGCACACAAACAGATACAGATTGGATTATCGATTCACTCGTCAACCAAAGACCATACCCATACGCTTTAAATAGCGGAAATGTTCATAACGGCTTTCTTTCAATTTATGAATCTTGCCGGGATTCTATTATGGATATGCTCGTGTCATTACCAGCCCATAAGAAACTTCTTGCAACAGGTCATAGCTTAGGCGGTGCACTCGCTACACTACACATACTAGATGCACGTATAAATACTGCCTTCGCACAGTACGGTCTTTATACCTTTGCCTCTCCAAAAGTTGGAGATATCGCCTTTCGAAATTATTATAAACTGCAAGTAGCTAGTAGCTTTCGTTTTGTCAATTTATTCGATGTCGTTCCTCTTCTCCCTCCAAGAAATGTCCATTTTAATGATAAAGACTGGGAATATGCACACGTCCATCACAACATGACATTTACGAAAAATACAAAATCCATTACGAATAATCATTCCATTACAACATACAAAACATGTCTGACCTCTCATTTTTAACCAGTAAACATTTGGAAAATAAATATTTATATACTATAATAATCTATGAAATTACTTTCGGATGAGGGGACCTTACATGCTAAAATTTTTCTTTGCACTTTTTCTTATAATAATTTTTTCGTTTACAGGTTTCTTTACATTTTCATACTTTGCGACAGGGGAATATGACGGAACGGCTATAATATATACCGCTATCCCATTTCTTTCTTAAGCAACATAAGTAAAACGAGCTTAATCTCATTAAGCTCGTTTTATTTTTCTAAGCAAGTGTATCCCTGTTTTAAAAATAAATAAAAGCCCCTTCAACAGGGGCTTTCATCTAAAATAGTTTAACAGTATTACCAATACCCCAAATTTCATTACTGTACTGCAAAATTGTTCGATCACTCGCAAAATGCCCAGATTGTGCAATGTTCAAAATCGACATTTCCAGCCATTTCTCCCTATTTTCATAGGTCCTTCCGACAGCTTCTTGCCTTTCTGCATATGGACCAAAATCTCGCAAAACGAAGTATTCATCATTTTGAATTACAAGTGAATCATAAATCGCTTCAAATTCAGCTCCCGACTGTGCAAAGAAACCATTCGTTAACTGATCTACTACTTTTTTAATATGCATATTGTGGTGATAATAATCACTTGCACGATATCCACCGTTTTGGTAGTAATGAAGGACCTCATCCGCCGTTAAGCCAAAAATGAAGCAGGCATCATCACCGACCCGGTCTTTTATTTCAATATTAGCTCCATCTAACGTTCCGAGTGTAATTGCACCATTCATCATGAATTTCATGTTACCTGTTCCCGATGCTTCTTTACTCGCAGTTGAAATTTGTTCACTTACATCTGCCGCTGGGAATATATCTTCCGCTAAAGAAACTCGGTAGTTTTCTAGAAAGATAACTTTCATAAATTGACTTACGTACGGATCGGTATTTACTTTTCTTGCAAGCTCATTTATTAATTTAATAATTTTCTTCGCATAATAATAGCCAGGTGATGCTTTCGCTCCAAAAATAAAAGTACGCGGGTAAAATGAAAAACTAGTATCCTCTTTTAAACGGTTATACAAATACAAAATATGAAGAACATTTAATAACTGTCGTTTATAGGCATGCAACCTTTTCACTTGCACATCAAAAATAGAATTTGGATCAATAGTGATCCCCATTTTATTATGAATGCTCTCCGCTAAAATAATCTTACGCTCTTGTTTTACCCCTGCAAGCTTTTCTTGAAAACTAGTATCATGTATGAAGTTTTGCAGTGCTTGCAGCTTAATTGGCTCTTTCTTCCATTCTTCACCAATCGCTTCTGAAATAAGATTCGTCAGCTGCGGATTCGCCTTCATTAGCCAGCGCCTATGAGCAATTCCATTCGTTTTATTATTAAACTTATCTGGATAAAATTCATAGAACAATCGCATTTCACGCTGCTTTAAAATTTCTGTATGAATTTTCGCCACACCGTTAACGCTATGGCTACCAACAATCGCTAAATGAGCCATTTTTACAAGGTCATGCGCAATAATGGCCATGTCCTCAATACGCTTCCAATCGTACGAATAACGGTCCCAAAGCTCATGACAGAAACGTTCATTAATTTCTTCAATAATCATATAAATTCTCGGTAATAACGGTTTAAAAATGCGAATTGGCCATTTCTCAAGCGCTTCTGATAACGTCGTATGATTCGTATAGGAAATCGTCTGCGTTGTTATGTGCCAAGCCTCTTCCCATGTCAATTTTTCTTCGTCTAATAAAATACGCATAAGTTCTGGAATTGCTAGAACCGGATGTGTATCGTTTATATGAATCGCGATTTTTTCATGTAACTGACGAAGACTACCGTGTCTCTCCCTATGCATACGAACGATATTTTGCAAACTTGCTGATACGAGGAAATACTGTTGTTTTAAACGAAGTATTTTCCCCTCATCATGCGTATCATCTGGATATAAAAACTCCGATACGGCCTCTGTTTCACGCTTATATTTCAAAATATCTTTACAATTTTGCGGGAAAGGAACTGGCTCCGCATTCCAAAGTCGAAGCGTATTTACAGTACTCGTTTCATACCCTACAACTGGAACGTCATATGGTACTGCCATAATAACTTCTGCATTTGTATGCCTGAACTCTAAACGTCCATCAATTTCTAGTGGTTCAACGTTTCCAAAATAACTTACTTCTACGGCTTGGTCATACCTTCTTACTTCCCAAACGTTTTCATGAAGAAGCCACTGTTCTGGAAATTCTACTTGATAGCCATCAACAATTTTTTGATCAAACAGACCATGCTTATAACGAATACCACAGCCATGTCCTGGTAAGTTTAAAGAAGCGAGTGAATCGAGGAAACAGGCTGCTAAACGTCCAAGTCCGCCGTTACCAAGGCCAGCATCTGCTTCAATCTCTTCTAACTCGTGCAAAGAAATTCCAAGTTCAAAAAGTCCTTTTTCACATACATCTCGAATGCCTAAATTTAATATGTTACTGCCTAGTAAACGCCCAAGTAAAAATTCAATGGATAAATAATACATTTGTTTTTGATCTCCAGAACGATAACTTTCATTCGTTGCAATCCATTGACTATTCATATACTCACGTACCATATGACCGAGCGTATTATACTGATCACGAGTTGTAGAATCTTTGAAACTTTTCCCATACATCGTTTCTAATTTTTCTAGAAAAGCGGATTTGAAGCTTTCAACATGAGTAAACATTTTTTCACCACCTCAATGTTATTCCATGAGACTTTTATACAATTTCTTGTATGCAAGAGCAGATTTCCCCCAGCTATAATCTTCAGTCATCGCTTGCTTTACAAGCTTATCCCATACCGGTTTATCTTGATAAAACTCAATTGCACGAAGAATCGTATGTAACATGTCATGCGCATTAAAATTCGTAAAGCTAAAGCCATTCCCAATTCCAGTGTCCTCATCGTAAGAATGTACAGTATCATTTAATCCGCCTGTTTCTCTTACAATTGGAATCGTGCCATATGCTAGCGCAATAAGTTGTCCAAGTCCACACGGTTCAAACAGCGATGGCATTAAAAACAAATCGCTTCCCGCGTACACTTGGTGCGCTAACGCTTCATTAAACCCAATATATACTTTTACCTTTTCTGGATACTCGTATGCCATCCATTCAAAGAACTGCTCGTATTCAGAATCGCCTGACCCCAAAATAATACATTGTACATCTTCTTCCATTATTTCACGGAATACAGTACGTACTAGATCAAGCCCCTTTTGCTTCGTTAATCGTGTTACCATCGAAATAACTGGTGTATCTTCTTTTTCTGGTAAACCAAAATAACGCTGCAATGCGCGTTTATTTTCACTCTTTTCCTCTAATGACTCTGCACTATACTGAGCCATAATATATGGATCTGTTTCTGGATTATATACACTCGTATCAATTCCATTTACAATGCCACTAAGCTTATCGTTATGCTTTCGTAGCAATCCATCTAACTTCTCACCGAAAAACTCATATTGAATCTCTTCTTTATATGTCGGGCTAACCGCTGTAATTTGGTCAGATGCGATAATACCGCCTTTCATAAAGTTCACGTTTCCATAAAACTCAAGCTGTTCACTATGAAAATATTCATGACCAAGCTCCAGTAAGTCGTACATCACTTCAGGAGGAAATACACCTTGGAACTGCAAGTTATGAATCGTATATACCGTTTTAATATGCTCATATAACGGGTTATCTTGATACTTTTCACGAAGTAAGAAATTAACCATAGCTGTATGCCAATCATGGCTATGAAGAACATCTACTTCGAAATCAAGATGCGGAATACACTCTAAAACTGCTTTTGAAAAATAAGAAAAACGCTCCCCATCATCATAATGGCCATATAGAGAATCTCTCTTAAAATAATATTCATTATCTATTAAGTAATACGTAATCCCGTCCTGCTCACCTTTTAAAATCCCGCAATATTGATTTCTCCATCCAAGAGGAACGTTAATTACTTTATGAAGCGTACATCCTTCTCTTAACTCTTTCGGGATAAGACTGTAGTTTGGAAGTATAATGCGAACATTCACTCCTAATTTTTTTAATTCTTTTGGAAGCGCTCCTGCTACATCAGCTAGACCTCCGGATTTAATAAACGGTACACATTCTGATACTGCAAATAAAATATTCACCTGTTGTTCCACTGCACGAAAAGCGTATACATCATAAATCGCTCCTCTTACAGCTTCCTCCCTTCAAGTTTTCATATAGAGTAAAACCTTAATTAGTGGGGGTTTTAAATCCCCCACTAATTATGCACCTGCTATTTACGAATAACTATTGATTGTACTATTTTGTACACTACCTTTTTCTACAACATATGGCTTATCAGCACTTCCTTTTAACACTACGCCGTCGCCAAGTTTCACATCTTTATCAATAATAACACCGTCTATTATACAATTATCTCCAATTTGGCTCTTTTGCATAATAATACTATTACGTACAATTGAACCTTTTCCAATTTTAACAGAACGGGCGACAACACTATTTTCCACTTCCCCTTCAATAATACTGCCGTTTGCAACCATTGTATTTTTCACTACTGCACCCTTCATATAACGAGTTGGTGGCTCATCTTTTACTTTCGTAAAGATCGGTGCTTCTTTCTTAAATAATTGCTTCCAAATAGAAGGCTGCAAAATTTCTAGACTATGTTTATAGTAACTTTCAATCGAATCAATAATAGCTACATACCCTGTATGCTCATACGTAGCAATATGCAGTGATTCCCCTCGCTTTTCTCTCACTACATCAAATAAACTGTATTGCTCCACATCTTTATATGTCTCAAATAAGTCTAGCAATAATTGTTTCTTTAACACATATGTTTGAAGCGAAACCCCTTCATGACAAACTTCAGTAATATCTGCAGACGTATGTATATGTCGCTCTAACACCGCTTGAAAGTTTAACGCTGTTACAAGATGGCTATTCGTAATAACAACATATTCTTCTCTGCTTCTTAGAAAATAATCAATATGTCTTCTAAAATGTGCAAAAGATCCAAATTCGTCATGATCACATTGGCAGTTCGGTGGGAATAAAAACAGGCCATCACGCTTTCTATCTAAATCCCACTGTTTTCCTGAACCGACATGATCCATTAAAGAACGATTTTTATGACTTGTAAAAACCGCCACGCTATGAATATTAGAATTCACCATATTTGAAAGCATGAAATCAATGAGTCGGTAACGGCCTCCAAACGGTAACGCCGCTAATGAACGATGCCCTGTTACTTTCTTTAAGGAAGGAAAACTTCCCGTTGCATTAATAATCCCTAACATTTTTTCTCCCATTCATTTCATCCCCCTTTTCTATTTTCCTTCAGCAATTAGTACTACATCGTCAACATTTTTTTCTGGGCGAATTATTGTCCCATCTTCAATAACCATTTCTGATCCAACAATCGCTCTTTCAATCACAACGTTTTTACCAATCTTTGCCCCAGGCATAACGACGGAATCGATTACCATACTACCTTCTTCTACCGTTACTCCTTGGAATAAAACAGAATGCTTCACGTCCCCTTCAATGACGCATCCTTCATTAATAAGTGACTCTTCTACTTTTGCCTGCTGTGCAATATATTGAGGTGGCTCATTTGGATTCACAGAATAAATGCGCCAATTACGATCGTTCAAGTTCAACGATGTTTCATCACGAAGTAAATCCATATTCGCTTCCCATAAGCTTTTCACCGTTCCAACATCTTTCCAATATCCTTCAAATGGATACGCCATCAACTTCTTCCCTTCATCTAATAAAAGCGGAAGTACATCTTTTCCGAAGTCATTACTAGATTCAGGATTTCTCGCATCCATCTCTAAATATTCTTTTAAAATAGCCCAGTTAAAAATATAAATTCCCATTGATGCAAGATTACTTCTTGGAAATTGCGGTTTCTCCTCAAATTCAACAACTTCCATCTCTTCATTTGTATTCATGATGCCAAAGCGACTTGCTTCATCCCAAGGCACTTCAATAACAGAAATTGAAACGTCCGCTTCTTTCTCAACATGATAATCTAGCATTTTACTGTAATCCATTTTATAAATATGGTCACCAGATAAAATAAGAACATATTCTGGTTCATACTGACTTAAATAGTTTAAGTTTTGATAAATAGCACTTGCCGTACCTGTATACCACTTCACACCTGAAGACTCCGCATAAGGAGGTAACACAGTGACTCCACCGTTTACACGATCAAGATCCCAAGCATTTCCGATTCCAATATAATTATGAAGTTCTAACGGTTGATATTGTGTTAAAATCCCCACCGTTTCAATACCGGAGTTTGCACAGTTACTTAACGTAAAATCAATAATGCGATATTTACCACCAAATGGAACAGCTGGCTTGGCTAAATTTTTTGTTAATGCACTTAAACGACTACCTTTTCCCCCTGCTAGTAACATTGCTACGCACTTTTGTTTTTGAGCCATCTTGTTTTTTGCTCCCCTTTCTCGTCTTCACTGGTCGTAATATGGATACGCCAAATGGTGGAATTGTAATTTCTACATGTGCCGCTTGATTATGATATGGCTCTAGAATCGTCTTGAGACGTTTCTTATTAACTTGCCCCGATCCGCCATATTGCGCCGAGTCACTGTTTAAAATTTCGTTATAGTACTCGAAATCTGGTACACCTACTTTATAGTTTTCATATGTAGCTTTCGTAAAATTACATACGACAACTAACGCATCTTCCTGCTTATCCCCTTGGCGGATAAACGAGAAAATACTTTGCTCATTATTATTAGCATCAATCCACTGAAATCCTTCAGGAGAGTGATCTAACTGCCAAAGTGGTTTTGAGCGCTTATACAATGCTATGAGCTCTTTAAAGTAATCATGCATATTACGATGCATTTCAAAATCATGTAAATTCCAATCTAAATCTTCAAGGTCTTTCCACTCATCAAATTGCCCGAATTCTCCACCCATAAAGAGTAATTTCTTACCTGGATGAGTAAAGAAATATCCATATAATAAACGAAGCTGAGCAAACTTATCCCAGTAATCTCCCGGCATTTTATTTAATAACGACTTTTTCCCATGAACGACTTCATCATGAGAAAGCGGCAATATGAAGTTTTCAGAGTGAGCATATATTAAAGAAAATGTCATTTTCTCATGAATGTATTTCCGGTACTCTGGCGCACATTCCATATATTTCAGCACGTCATTCATCCAACCCATATTCCATTTATAATTGAATCCAAGTCCACCCTCGTATGTTGGAGCTGTTACAAGTGGCCAAGCTGTTGAATCTTCCGCTGTCATAAGAAACTCTTCATCTTCTGCAAACACGGCTTCATTTAACTCTCGTAAGAAAGAAACGGCGTGTTCATTGCTTTGCTCTTTTCCTTCTTTATTCCAGTACAGCATATTCGCAACTGCATCTACTCTGAACCCATCAATATGGAAATACCTCATCCAAAATAACGCATTTGAAATTAAGAAATTACGTACTTCCCTCTTTCCTAAATCAAAATTAACAGTTCCCCATACCTGGTTTTCTTGTACATCTATATCTTTATATTCATAAGTCGGTGTCCCATCAAACAAATATAAACCGTGAGCATCTTTACAAAAATGCCCCGGCACCCAATCTAAAATGACACCGATTCCATATTTATGACATTCATCGACAAAATACATCAAATCATGTGGCGTGCCGAATCTACTTGTCGCTGCATAATATCCTGTTCCTTGATATCCCCAAGAACGATCATATGGATGCTCAACAAGCGGCATAATTTCAATATGTGTAAATTGATGTTCCACCACATACGGAATGAGCTCCTCGGCCATTTCTCTGTAAGAATACAGAGCGCCATCTTCTTTCTTTTTCCAAGAACCGAAATGTAATTCATAAACTGTCATCGCTTCTTTATAAATCGATTTTTTCTTTCTCTTACGAATCCAGTTTTTATCATTCCATTCATATCCCTCTATATCAAAAACTACAGATGCCGTATTTGGTCTTACTTCTGCATATACAGCGTAAGGATCTGCTTTTAAAATAACGGCATCGTCCATCGTTTCAATCGCATACTTGTATATCTCATTCTCTTCAATATGCGGTACAAACAAGGACCAAATCCCCTCTTCTGTCACTTGTAGCATCTTATGTTGCTCATAATCCCATTCATTAAAATTCCCAACAACACTCATTGCTTTCGCATGAGGAGCCCATACTGTGAATCGTACACCTCGCATCCCATCTTCCGTCACAATATGTGCCCCAAAGATGTTATAACTGTCATAGTACTTTTCTGTATGAAACTCATCTCGTTTCACTTCTTCACAATTTATTACATCCAATATGTTCACCTCACTAAGATGACAGAATTTTTTTACTCTTTATCATTTCTGCGAAAAACTGAAATATCCTTGTTATTTTTTAAAAAATATTCGTTTTTTTCTTTAATTCCGCTTAAAATATTCAAATTTACTGTGTAAAATATCGAATTTTGACGAATATTCATTGCAAACGCTTCATTTCCTACTAGTCTTTCATCCTATTATTTATTTCTCAACCTTTATTTCATAAGATTTATCCTATTTTACTCGCTATTTATCACTTAAAATCGTAACAAAATAATCTGTCATAAAAAAATGTTTCTCAACATTTTTTGTCACAATTTTATTGAAATGGAAAATTCATAAGCATATACTTGTTCTCAATAAAGAACGTTGAACCTCCGCAAATATAATTCATACTGAAACACTATGTTTACTCTATCGATGCTCCAGGCGAAAGTTTGATAAAAATTAAATTAGGGGGGCTTTCTTATGTCATTGAAACAAAAAGTAGGAATGGGAGTTGTCACTGCATCACTAGGCTTATCACTTACATTTGGCGGTGTATTCGCCTATTTCAGTGATTCTGAAACATCGGGTAATTCATTTCAAGCCGCCTAACAACGAAATTAGGTACTGAAAAAGATGGTAAGCTGCTTGGCCAGTATTATTACGCACGAACTGATGAAAACCTTGCAGGTGATGTAAATGGAGATAAAGTAATTGACATTAAAGATGCTGAAATTATCGCTAGCAACTATGGTAAAAAAGGACTATCTGTGAAAGACGGCGACCTTAACAAAGATGGCATTGTCGACGAAAAAGATATTCGTTTCGTTGAAAAGAACTTCTTGAAAAAAGGACCGGATGCATCTAAATCACAAACACCTGTTGAAAAATCAAAAAGCGGTACACTGGCAAATATTTTAAAGAAATTAGGATTAACACCTAAAAAATGATAAAGTGAAACTTTAATCAGTGGGGGTTTTGTTCATCCACCACTGATTATTAGTTGAACAAATCGGGCTTTTACGGGCAGTTGATCCCCCACCTAACTTCTTTGCTTTCGCTGCATTTTGAGGTGGGGGTCTTACTGCCCGTTAATGCGGGATAATAAAGAGCACTCTATATAAAGTAGAGTGCTCTTTTCTATAAACGACCCTTATCCAGCAAAAGGGGTATATTGGGGATATACAAGGGAAACCGGAAAAGGAATTTATATTAATTTATATTAACTCAGAGGTAGGAAGCAGTTTCCCGCCTCTGAATTATTTAGCAATTATTATAGTACTGGTGCCATTGTTTCTTTTAATACTTTTACAGAATGAGCGAATTTCGCTTTTTCTTCTTCATTTAGCTCAAGTTCTACGATTTCACGTACACCTTCGCGGTTAATAACAGCTGGAACACCTACGAAAGCATCTTTCTCACCATATTGACCTTCAAGGTATGCCGATACAGTTAATACGCTGTTCTCGTTGCTTAAGATTGCTTTAGTTACACGAAGTAGTGACATACCGATTCCGTAGTAAGTTGCGCCTTTACGCTCAATAATGTGGTAAGCTGCATCGCGTACATTTTCAAAGATTTTATCTAAATCTTCTTGGTTATACTGTTCGTTGTTCGCTAAGATTGTTTCTAGTTTTTGTACACCTACAGTAGCGTGGCTCCATACTGGAAGTTCAGTGTCACCGTGCTCACCAACGATGTAAGCATGAACGTTACGTGGATCTACATCTAAGTAGTCACCTAACATGTAACGGAAACGAGCAGAGTCTAAAGTAGTACCAGAACCGATTACGCGCTCTTTCGGTAAACCAGATTCTTTCCAAGTTACGTAAGTTAAAATATCAACTGGGTTAGTTGCGATTAAGAAGATTCCATCGAATCCGCTATCCATAATACCGCGAACGATTTGTTTAAAGATCTTTGTATTTTTCTCAACTAAGTCTAAACGAGTTTCGCCTGGCTTTTGTGGTAATCCAGCAGTGATAACTACTAAATCTGCATCTTTACAATCTGCATAGCTACCGCTCCAAACTTTTGTTGGTGCTGGAGAGAATGGTACCGCATGGCTTAAGTCCATTGCTTCTCCTTCTGCTTTTGCTTCATTAACATCTACTAGTACGAATTCTTCAGCTACACCTTGGTTGATCATTGAGTAAGCGTAACTACAACCTACAGCTCCTGTTCCTACTAATACTACGCGATTGATACCTTTTTTCATGTTAATTTCCCCTTTCAATTGTTTACATCTATTTTTTATTATTGTTTAAGTAATTAATTAAAATACTAATTTAATGTTGTTTAACTTCTTTACATACATATTGTAGCACGGATTATTGTGAATTCCTTCACAAATTATGACCTATTTGTGAACTTTTTCACATAGAGTGTAAAGTTGTTAGAATGCGGGTGAAATCCATCTCAATGGAGGCGTTTTCTTTAGATTGTGAAAGGTTTTTTCTTAAAGTTTTCTTGGTAAGTGAAATTATATCGAACACAACTTTGGTTATATCGACGTTTCGACAAGAATAGCTTCTTCTATCTATATTATTTATCCCGCTATTTGTGGGTAGTAAGACTCCCACCTCAAAATTTGGCTGGAGCGAAGAAGTTAGCCTTCACATAATTCTCATCATTTAACTTTTGTAAATCCGCAGCAATACTTTTAGAGGTTTTTATAAGGGGTCACCATACATTGCCATCAACTTAAGAAATTGGTATTTCCCCATATCGAAAAAAATGAGCTGAATTATTATAAATAACTCTGGAAAGATAAAATTTTCATTTTGGGGATACTTCAAAATATTAGCCTGATGGACATAGGTATCACCACATGTCCATGGATTAAAGAAAGAGCCTATTATTAAACTGTACCCTACTCTTTGGGTCGGAAGAGGTGCTATAGATGAATGTAAAGACATATAGGGCTCAAGTGTTTTCTTGGTCTAAGGAGGCCAAGGTAGAAATAGTAGAACTCATTTCCGCCGGCATAGGTATGGCCGGACCCGTTCTGTTCGCCACAGTTCTAGGCTATCCCGCTCTTGGTTTTGCTGCATCGGTCGGCAGTTTGGCAGTCAGTAGCGTGAAAGTCGGTTCGAGTTTTATAAATCACGGGAAAAGGTTGGCATCAGCGCTGATATCAGTAGTGCTCGCTGCGATTGCTGCTGTTCTCTCTTTCGGACATGGCTATCTGACATTTGGAGTCTTGATCCTGCTGGTAAGCCTTGCTGCGTTAATTGGCGGATATAGTCGTGCCTTGGCGGTGGCAACAACACGCTTTGTCGTATTCCTGATTATCATCCTCAATATGGTCGACCAGACGGAGTACCGGATGGAACTAATTTTTTCAATCTTAGCAGGGGCGATTTGGACCGTCAGTATCAGCTTGGTGCTAGGCATCTGGGTACACCGTTGTTTTAAATCATCGCTGGATGGAGCTGTGAAAGGGCCAACATCGAAAAAAATCATTCTATGGTGGAACTCTCTTGCACACCTATCCAGTTGGCAATTCCCAATCAGGCTCGCATTATGTCTAGGTATAGCTGAGGGATTGCGAATACTTTGGCCCGAGCACCACTTCTATTGGATTGCAATTACCGTAGCAATCCTTACTCAGCGGAAAATAGAACTCTTTCCAATCAAAACAACACAACGAGTGCTTGGTACAGTAATCGGCGTGATTGTTGCGAGCTTGCTTCTCGCAACTAGTCTACCAATTTTGGGGTTAGTTATAAGTATCGGGCTATTCGCAGGTGCTCGACCTCTTCTAAAGGTTCGAAATTATCTTGTATACTCTGCAACCATGATCCCGCTCATTATTTTGATCATGGAAGCCGGCAAGCCGTTCCAGTCTATCATTCTGTTCGACCGTGTATTTGCAACCCTTATCGGTGCAGTCATCGTGATTGCAGTGAACTTGATATTCAGTAGAGCGATGGCGAAATCAGTGTAAAGGTGGTTATCTAGCGAAAGATGCTTTAACATTTTAGGTATCTTTTCCAGTAGAACACCCCCCCTATAATGACCTTTTCATACTCCATCTTTTATAAAAAAAGCAGACTACTAAAAGTTCGCTTTAGATAACATATATACAACAAAAAAGAGATAGCAGATTATGCTATCTCTTTTAGTATGACCCGTACGGGATTCGAACCCGTGTTACCGCCGTGAAAGGGCGGTGTCTTAACCACTTGACCAACGGGCCAAAATCTGGCAGAGAAGAAGGGATTCGAACCCTCGCACCGCGTTCGCGATCTACTCCCTTAGCAGGGGAGCCCCTTGAGCCACTTGGGTACTTCTCTATAATATGGCTCCGCAGGTAGGACTCGAACCTACGACCGATCGGTTAACAGCCGATAGCTCTACCACTGAGCTACTGCGGAATAATTATGGTGGGCCTAAATGGACTCGAACCATCGACCTCACGCTTATCAGGCGTGCGCTCTAACCAGCTGAGCTATAGGCCCATAAAAAGCGGGTGAAGAGAATCGAACTCTCGACCAGAGCTTGGAAGGCTCTTGTTTTACCACTAAACTACACCCGCATTAAATTAAAAATGGTGAGCCATGAAGGATTCGAACCTTCGACCCTCTGATTAAAAGTCAGATGCTCTACCAACTGAGCTAATGGCTCATTTTGAAAGTGGTGCCGGCTAGAGGACTTGAACCCCCAACCTACTGATTACAAGTCAGTTGCTCTACCAATTGAGCTAAGCCGGCTTGCGATTTCAAAATGGTGGCTCGGGACGGAATCGAACCGCCGACACGAGGATTTTCAGTCCTCTGCTCTACCGACTGAGCTACCGAGCCTTTATGTAAAAAAATGGCGGTCCCGACCGGGGTCGAACCGGCGATCTCCTGCGTGACAGGCAGGCATGTTAACCACTACACCACGGGACCATTTGGTTGCGGGGACAGGATTTGAACCTGCGACCTTCGGGTTATGAGCCCGACGAGCTACCGTACTGCTCCACCCCGCGATGATATAATATTTAATTTAGAAAAAATGGAGGAGGTAGAGGGATTCGAACCCCCGCGCGACTCTCGCCGCCTGTCGGTTTTCAAGACCGATCCCTTCAGCCGAACTTGGGTATACCTCCGAGATATGAACTTTGAGTGGTGGACCTTGTAGGACTCGAACCTACGACCGGACGGTTATGAGCCGTCTGCTCTAACCAGCTGAGCTAAAGGTCCTTTATGGTAGCGGCGGAGGGGATCGAACCCCCGACCTCACGGGTATGAACCGTACGCTCTAGCCAGCTGAGCTACACCGCCATAAGTTATATTCAAATAAGTGGAGCCTAGCGGGATCGAACCGCTGACCTCCTGCGTGCAAGGCAGGCGCTCTCCCAGCTGAGCTAAGGCCCCATATTTTGAAAATATCGGGAAGACAGGATTTGAACCTGCGACCCCCTGGTCCCAAACCAGGTGCTCTACCAAGCTGAGCCACTTCCCGTTAATAAAAAACGCGCCCGAGAGGAGTCGAACCCCTAACCTCTTGATCCGTAGTCAAACGCTCTATCCAATTGAGCTACGGGCGCATATGGTGCCGAGGGCGGGGGTCGAACCCGCACGGTGGTCACCCACCGCAGGATTTTAAGTCCTGTGCGTCTGCCTGTTCCGCCACCCCGGCATGTCATACTGAAAATTGGAGCGGAAGACGGGATTCGAACCCGCGACCCCAACCTTGGCAAGGTTGTATTCTACCACTGAACTACTTCCGCAAGACATGTTTGAGTTATTTTATTAAAAGTGCGGGTGAAGGGAGTCGAACCCCCACGCCAAAGGCGCTAGATCCTAAGTCTAGTGCGTCTGCCAATTCCGCCACACCCGCATGTTATAATTTAAAAAGAAAAAATGGGGCGACTGATGGGAATTGAACCCACGAGTGCCGGAGCCACAATCCGGTGCGTTAACCACTTCGCCACAACCGCCATGATTTTCTGGTGCCGACTAGAGGACTTGAACCCCCAACCTACTGATTACAAGTCAGTTGCTCTACCAATTGAGCTAAGTCGGCTAAATGGTGGAGGATGACGGGATCGAACCGCCGACCCCCTGCTTGTAAGGCAGGTGCTCTCCCAGCTGAGCTAATCCTCCGAATTGCCTGGCAACGTCCTACTCTCACAGGGACAAGGTCCCAACTACCATCGGCGCTAGAGAGCTTAACTTCCGTGTTCGGTATGGGAACGGGTGTGACCTCTCTGCCATCATTACCAGACTGTATTCATTTAAGACAAGAATTATCATAACTTATTCGACATTTAAAGTCAATAAGTTTTTTATATTCTTTCAAAACTAGATAACATTGCTTCATATTATATGGTTAAGTCCTCGATCTATTAGTATTCGTCAGCTCCACATGTCACCATGCTTCCACCTCGAACCTATCAACCTGATCAT
>NZ_JBIYCT010000014.1:0-74151 GCF_044907945.1 Bacillus sp. RC240
CATATCTTTCATTCTCCCTTCATTTATCTTTTGTTACAAAACTTCTATTATACTAATACGCTTGATAGAAATACGATTAATGCTGTTAATACTACCGCTCCACTTGCTGATCCTACGAAGTCACCTTTTGTTACTTGTAATACTTGCTCTTTCATATCTTTCATTCTCCCTTCATTTATCTTTTGTTACAAAACTTCTATTATACTAATACGCTTGATAGAAATACGATTAATGCTGTTAATACTACTGCTCCACTTGCTGATCCTAAGAAGTCACCTTTTGTTACGTTTAATACTTGCTCGTTGTTCATATCATTCATTCTCCTTTTTTATAAGTTATCTATATGTAATTACTAAGAAATGATTAGTTCATAGTTTTCATGTTAACGTTACATTGAAATTAATTACGTAACGTTTGTAACAATAATGTAACATAACTATTATTACGTTGCAATATAATTACGTAAATTTTATTACACTTTTTTTACGTTTTTTTTAATAAACACTCAAAAACCTTGTTTTAATGCGTTTTCTACTACAATCACATTTGTAACACTAGTGTAACATTAAGGTCATAAAGCGAAATATAATATTATTCATCTCTATTTTGTTAAAAACCAAAGTGAAACTTTAATCAACGAGAGTTTCATTCCCTACTAATTATTCCCCTCACCAATCGCACTTTTACTAGAAATTAATGCGGGATAAAATACTATCTTTCCAAGATAAGTTTATATGTTTCCTCTATATAACTATGTATAATGGAAACAAAGAGGTGGTCATTTTGAAATTAATCGCACTAGATATGGATGGTACACTACTATCATCTAATCTTGAAATCTCCAAAGAGAACTTACAAGCTATCCAAACCGCAAAAGAGGCTGGTCATATTGTAATGATTTGTTCTGGCCGCGCGAAAGAGGATGCTTTGAAATTATTGGAAGAATATAAACTATCTCTTCCAGTTGGAGCAAGCAATGGGGCAATTGTTTATGTGGACGGAAAAGTAATTAACTCGCGTTGTTTACAAAATGATAAAGTATACAAGCTTGCAAAATTACTAGAATCTGAAGGTTTTCCATATAAGTTGTACACAAATAAAGGGGTTTATTCTCCTTATACATGGCAAGGTCAAGTTATGCAGGCATTCGAAGAAAATAAACATACACTAGATGTTACACTTGAGGAACTTGAAAGAATTACAGAAAAACAAAAGAAATCTAACTTAATTACTGATTTCCAAAAAATAGAAGATGTCGTAAATAATCCAGAATTAGAAATATCTAAATTCTTTATTTTGACATTTAATGCTGCTCATCGTTCGCAGCTATTGCAAACTTTACAAGAAGATACGGACATTTCAGTTACCGCATCAGCTCCTACTAATGTAGAAATTATGGATAAGCATGGTCATAAAGGGAACGGCCTACAAGAAATGGCAGCTTATTTCAATATACCAATTGAAGATACTGTTGCAATCGGTGACAACTTTAATGATGTGCCAATGCTACAAGTAGCTGGCTTATCAGTTGCAATGGGAAATGCCGAAGAAGATGTCAAAAAACTATGTGACGTTGTAACATTAACAAACAATGAACATGGTGTTGCTCATGCAATCGAGCAATTTGTATTGAAACAAACTTCATCTAGTAAATAAAGTTCAACTTTAATCAGAGGTGGGGTTCCTCTGATTATTAGTTGAACCAATCGGGCTTTTACGGGCAGTTAATCTCCCACCTAACTTCCCCGCATGTGTCGAATTTTCAGGTGGGAGTCTTACTGCCCGTTAATGCGGGGTAAAAAAAGGACTCTTTCACATTTTGAAAGAGTCCTTTTCTTTTACACATGATGACAAGCAACAAAATGATCTTCACCCAAATTACGGAATTCTGGTACATTCGTTTTACAAATATCTGTAGCAAAGGGGCAACGTGTATGAAAACGGCAACCTGATGGTGGATTTGCAGGACTTGGAATATCCCCTTCTAAAATAATCCGTTCTCGCTTAACTGTTGGATCCGGTATTGGCACTGCTGATAACAATGCTTTTGTATATGGATGAAGCGGATTCGCAAATAACTCATCACGTGGTGCTGTTTCGACAATAGTTCCTAAATACATAATTCCAATTTTCGTACATAAGTGCTCCACAACACTTAAATCATGTGAAATGAATAAATAGGATAATCCCTTTTTCTCCTGTAATTCACTAAACAAATTAATGATTTGCGCTTGAATAGATACATCTAATGCCGCAACAGGCTCATCAGCTACAATAAATTCTGGATCTAATACCATCGCCCTTGCAATAACGATACGCTGACGTTGCCCACCGGAAAACTCATGAGGGTACCGGTCAATGTGATACGGCGCTAAACCACATAACTCCAATACTTCTATCACCTTTGCACGGACATTTTCTTTCGTCGCTAGTCCGTGAGCCAACATTGGCTCACCAAGCGCTTCTCCAATTCTCATTCTTGGATTTAATGAGCTAAATGGATCTTGAAAGACGAGCTGCATATTAGGACGATGCTTTCTCAGCTCCTCATTTGATAAAGCATGAACATCTTGACCTTTAAATTTCACTTCACCTTCTGTTTTTTGAACGAGACGGAGAATTGTTTTTCCTATCGTCGTTTTCCCACTTCCAGACTCTCCTACAAGGCCAAACACTTCTCCTTTATCAATTGTAAAGCTTACCCCATCTACCGCTTTCACATGTCCAATCGTTCTACTAAATACGCCGCCCTTAATCGGAAAATACGTTTTTAAGTTCTTCACTTCTAATAATGGTTCACTCATTGCCCAGCACGCTCCTCATATAACCAACAAGCTACTTTATGATCCTCGTCATGCACATTAAGATTTGGCGCTTCATTTTTGCATATTTCCATGCAATGTTCACAGCGGCCACTAAAGTAGCAAAACTCATCTAAGCCAACTAAATTTGGAACTTGCCCTGGAATAGAATAAAGTTTCTCTGTTCGTTTCCCCATTACTGGTTTTGATTTCAGCAACCCTTGCGTATATGGATGTTTCGGATTTTGAAATATTTCTAGTACCGGTGCCTCTTCAATAACTTTTCCACCATACATAACAACAACGTAATCAGCCATTTCCGCTACAACACCTAGATCATGTGTAATTAATAAAATGGACGTTTTAAATTCCTCTTTTACTTGTCTTAGTAAGTCTAATATTTGCGCTTGAATCGTAACGTCTAGAGCTGTTGTCGGTTCATCTGCAATTAATAACTTTGGATTACAACTAAGTGCAATAGCAATCATAATACGTTGTAACATACCACCGCTTAATTCGTGCGGATAAGAATGGACAATTTCATCAGCACGAGCAATACCAACTTTACGAATTAATTCAATTGCTTTTTTGTATGCTTCGTTTTTGCTAAGTAGTTCATGCTCTCTTAACGTCTCAACAATTTGCTCTCCAACAGTAAAGACCGGATTAAGTGATGTCATCGGTTCCTGGAAAATCATCGCGATATCATTTCCTCTTAAACTACGAAGTTCTTTCTCTTTCATTCCTAAAAGACTTTTTCCTTCATAAAGAATGTCACCACCAACGATGCCGCCAGATTCAGCAATAAGTCCCATAATAGATAAAGCCGTTACACTTTTCCCGCAACCTGATTCGCCTACTACACAAACTGTTTCACCTTCTCGAACTGAAAAGCTAACATGATTGACAGCCTTTACTGTACCTTCTTCCGTCTGAAAGTGTGTTTGTAAATCCTTTAGCTCTACTACTGCTCTACTCATGCTTTCTCACCTACCGCTTCATCTTTGGATCTAATGCATCACGAAGTGCATCGCCAAGTATATTAATTGATACAACTGTTATAAAGATTGCAAAACCAGGCGGGATCCATAACCACGGACGCTTTTGGAAATCGATTAATGAGTTTGCTGCACTAATCATATTTCCCCACGATGGTGTAGGCGGGACAACGCCAAGTCCTAGGTAACTTAGTGCAGACTCACTTAAAATAGATCCTGCCACACCTAACGTCGCTACAACAATTAATATTGGAAAAACGTTTGGAATTAAATGATGGAGAATTTTACGAGAATCTTTTAATCCCAAGACGTCCGCTGCCTGCATAAATGCTTGCTCCCGCAGCGTTAAAATTTGACCTCGTACGAGGCGTGCAAGTCCTGGCCATCCTACTAAACTTAAAATAATCATTACGACATATAACCGATATTCTGATGGTAGTTTCCATTCTGATAAAATTGCCCCCATTATAATAAGCAACGGTAATCCTGGAATGGACATTAACACATCTGCAATACGCATAATTAGATGGTCTACAATGCCACGATAAAAACCAGCAATGGCTCCTAACAGAGCACCGAGTATAACAGATAGTAACATCGATGCTAAACCGATTGTTAATGAAATACGTCCTGCTTGCATAAGCCTAGTTAAAATGTCCCGTCCTAATTGGTCTGTTCCGAGCCAATGTGAAAGGTTAGGTGGTTTATTGATTTGCGTTACTTGTACTGTCCCCGAAGCATATGGTGAAAAGATTGGACCAATGAAACTAAATAAAAACATAAATATTAAAATGTATAAACCAAACAATGCCAACTTATTTTGCTTTATTTTTTTATAGGCTTGACGCCATGGTGATGATTCGTTTCTTTTTTTCGGTTCTTTCTTTTTCTTTATTGTTGTAATAGTCTCCATATCTTCCCCCCCTTACTTCAGTCGAATTCGTGGATCAACAAGCCCATATACAATATCTGCAAAAAAGTTCGCCATAATTGTTAAACAAGAAAGAAACATCGTAAATGCCATTAATACTGTATAATCACGAAAGTTCAATGCTTCTAATTGAATACTTCCAATCCCTGGCCAGTTAAAGATTTGTTCAATAATAATTGCGCCAGAAAATAAGCCTGGTAATTCAAACGCAAGTAAAGTAATCGCTGGTAAAATTGCATTTTTCAATGCATGCTTATAAATAACTTTTCTTTCTTTCAACCCTTTTGCACGTGCAGTACGAATATAGTCTTGTCTTACAACATCCAACATACCTGTTCTAAAATATCGTGTTAATGACCCTACACCGAGAAGCGTTAAAATAAATACAGGCAGAATCATATGACGTAATACTTCCAATATGTATGTGATACCTGTCGAATTACTTCCAATATCAATCATGCCGCCAATTGGTAATAAATTTAAATCAACTGCCAATAATTTAATTAAGAACAATCCTATAAAAAATGATGGGAATGACATTGCAGCAAAAACACCAATTGTTACAAGTCTATCAAACCATGAATGCTGTTTTGTTGCTGAAACAACACCAATTATAAGAGCAATAATCCAAGTGAAAAATAAAGCTGCAACTGCAACAATAAATGTATTCCAAATGAACTTATTAAGTAATGATGTTACTGGTTCTTGATATTGTAATGAGAAGCCAAAATCACCGTGCAGTGCGTTACCTAGCCAGTGAAAGTATCTTTCAATAATCGGCTTATTTAAACCATACAGTTCCCTTAATTCTTGAGCTCTCTCTGGTGTTAACTTTGGATTCGAATCAATATAATCACCTGGCAAGAGTGCAAATAAGAAAAAGATAATAATGGACGTACCAAACAATGTAGGAATCATTTGTAGAAACCTACGAATGATGTATGTTTTCACCTTTTGTCTCCCCAATCCTATTTACTTAAAAATAGAAGAACATTTTTTCAAAGCAGCGTTTATTCCTTGCTGTATGAAAAAGTGTCTTCTATTATTTCAGTTAATCTTTATTTTTCAACTGATAGCACTGGTAAGTTAGAACTAATACCATCATATTTTTCTGGATTGATGCCTTGTATACGTGCATTGTGAGCGTAAAGTAGTTTACGATAGTTTAGTAAAATAACCGGTGGATCATCGCTTAACTCTTTATACAGTTCTTTATAAACTGCTCTACGTTTTTCAATATCTGTCGTCTCTATGCCTTTTACAATTAATTCATCAACTTTCGGATTACTATAACCTGTATCACTTTTTGGGTTAGTTGATAAGTAGTCACTTACCACTTCACTTGGATCACTAATTCCTGGTGTTGAAACCGCTGCTAAATCATAGTCACCTTTTCCCACTTTTGAAAGCATCGTATTAAAGTCCATTAGCTCTGGATTTATTTCAACACCGATTGCTTTGTAGCTTTCTTTTGCAATTGGAATAAAGATATCATTTGTTTTTCCTGTATTTGATGCGTAGTATGTTAATTTTAATTTTTGACCATCTTTTTCACGAACCCCGTCAGAACCTACTTTCCAACCAGCTTCATCCAATAATTTTTTAGCCTTTTCTACGTCGTATGGATATTTATTAATTCCTTCTTCCGTATATGCCCACGAAACTGGAGCAATTGGTACGTTAGCAACAGAACCATATCCTTGTAAAGCTGTATCAACATACTTCTTACGATCTAACCCATAAGTAAGTGCTTGGCGGACTTTCTTATCTTTCAAATATGGCTTCTTATTATTCACATAAATATAAGCGATATCACTAGAAGACTCGAGATTAATATTCGCAAAACCTAATCCTTTTAATTGTTCTATATTTTCAGGATTTGCTCTAAATCCACTATAATCTAGTTCACCTGTTTGGAATAATTGGAATCCAGTATCACCTGATGTTATTTTGTAAATAAAGTTTTTGATTTTCGGTTTTCCTGCATAATAATGTTCATTGGCAACAAAGCGAACTTCTTGACCTGGAACATATTTCTCAAATTTATATGGTCCCGCAGCAATTGGTTGCCCATACAACGCTTTTAAATAGTCTAAACTTGTATTTTGTTTATATTCTTTTCCATAATAAGCTTTTGATAACACTGACCCACCTAAAGCAGTTAGTGCCTGAGAATTAACTTTTTCAGTTATAATTTTAATTGTTTGTGGATTAACAACTTGAACTCCTTCAATAGAAGTTGCTTTTCCTTCTTTATATTCTTTCCCACCTTTAATGGCATACTGAGCAATATCCACCCCACCTTCATATGCTTTATCATGGAGTAGTGTTAATGTGAATGCTACGTCATCCGCTGTTAAAGGGGAACCATCACTAAACTTTAAATCTTTACGTAAATGGAATGTATATGTTAACTGATCAGCAGAAATATCCCATTTTTCTGCAAGGTCTGGAGCAGGTTTACCTTGTTTGTCTGTTGTTACTAATGATGCAAAAATAACAGACGTTACGTTTCCATCCCAACCATTCTCTTGGAAATATGGTAAGAAAACGCCTCCTGGCTTAGAAATAGCCGTGATAAAAGTGTCCTTCCGCTGATTTGCTTTTTCTGGACTTTTCTTCTTATCTGTAGCTGGAATTGTTTCAATCTTAGAGTCTTTTAAATCCTGTTTTTGCACTGGTTCTGTAGAAGCCGTATCCTCCTGTCCCCCACAGGCAGATAACACAAGCGAACTACTCAGTAATACCGAAAATACACCAGCCCATTTTTTTGTCTTTTTCTTCATTGTCCCCACCCTAACTTTTTTTTAATAATTACACCTTATGAACTGCTTGCCTAATGTATGCCTCCCACAGCAACATTTCATAGCCAATCGGAAAAGTCGGTTTTAAACGTAAAAAAAGATGTTTTTGAGGGGTAACAATCTTATTCCGACCTTTCCGGTAGACTTTATGGTTATTAGCTTATATCTTTCAGTATATTTTGTCAATTATTTCTATATAAATATTTTGAGAATTCTTTCGAAATTATTGATCAATCTTTAATTTAAATAAACTTAGCAAAAAATTCATTCTATTACCTAATAGTCCCGCATAGAATAATAACAATTAACTACCAAGAAGGGGGCGAAAATATGGACAACCTATTCCAATATGTCCTGCACTATGTGCTATTAACAATCATGATAGTCGGGGCGTTATTACTATTCCCTTTCTTCCCAAAGTTCGTCCTCTTTTTAGCTTTTTTTATTATGCTCGGGATCGCTATTATAATTTCAACAAGGGAAGATACCACACAAAAAGAAAGCAGAGTTCAGCGCGTAAAGCTGTAACTCTGCTTTCTTTTTTCAGTCATAACGTATTCTTGTTAAACCAATTACGAAAAATACTCCTGCAAATAAAATGAGTATACCAATATATACTCCTATATCTGCTAATGTACCTCCCCTTACAATTAACTCAGTAAAGCCACGCATCGCCCACGTTTGCGGAACAAAATTTGCCGCCGCTTGCATCCATGAAGGCTCAATTTCAATTGGCCAATAAAGACCACTAATCATACACGTTGAAATTACAACGATATTCCCTAGTGCGGACTGCTGTTCTGTTGTTTTCACGATACTTGCCAATAATAAAGCTAGACCAATAACCGCTAATAGCAATACTGAAACGAGTGTAATAACCCCTAATAAATTTCCCCACTGCACATCAAATAATGAATGCGTTAATATCATTAAAACACCAAATTGAATCCACCCTATTAAAAAGAAGGAAAGGATATATCCTGCTAGTATTTGAACTTTTGAAACTGGTGCCCCTAATAAACGAGACCAAACACCAAGTTGTCTAGCTTTCAAAATGGTTCCCGTCGCACTTAACATGACAATCATGACGAATAGAATTGAAAAACCTGCCGCTCGCCCTGTAACGTTATTTAACTTTTGATCATCGTGTAAAATCAATTCTTTTTGAATCGAAACAGGATCTATTTTTGTATAAATTGTTTCATACATCGTTTCCCACGAAGTGTTACTTTTCTTCTCAAAATCTCTTGCTGCACTAACTTCTATCTCCATCTTTTTTAATGCACTTGCTAATACTTGCTCTACAGAAGTTCCACCCGTAAAATCAGCACTGGCTTGAAATTGGATATTTTCTACTTTTCCATCTAGCATACTCTTTTGAAAATCTTTCGGAATGATGATTATACCAGATGATTTCTTATCTTCGATCCTCTGTGTCCCTTCCCTATACGTTACCTTTTCTATAGAAATTAAATCACTTTTCTTTATTTCCTCATAATACTTGCCAGATAATACAGAACCATCTTTATCTACTAAACTAACATTTACTTTCTCATTCCCACTTCCGCCTAAAAGTCCACCGAAAATGAGTGTAAAAATAATAGGCATTCCAAACATGAGTATATAACTTTGTGGCTTAATTAAAATTTGTTTTAATTCTAGCCAACAAAGCGCCCAAACTTTCTTCATCATTTCCCCTCCTATCTCGTACGTAAACGTAACGTTCCAATCATAACGGAGATAATTCCTGCACTACATAAACTTAAAATGACAGGGAATAGCACATCCCAAGATGTTCCCGACATAATATTTAAGAAGCTCGTAAGTGCCCATTTATTCGGAGCAATATTCGCAACTGTTTGAAGTGTATCGGGAAATACGTAAATCGGTAACATTGATCCTCCTAATATAGCTAGTATTTGAATACCGATTCCCCCCATTAAATCTGCCGTTTTTTCCTCACGAATAAAAGCGGCGATTAACATAGATAAACCAGAAACACAAATTGCATAAGAAATTCCCAACACTACTATTTGAGACACATCTGCGCCCCATTCCACATGAAACATAAAGTGTGTAGCAACTATAAATATTCCAAATTGTATACAGGCAAATAGTAATGTACCTAAAAACTTCCCGAATAAAATTGAAAATGAGCTCGTCGGTGTACTGAACAAACGCGCCAACGTTTCAGTTCGTTGCTCTGTTACAACTGACTTTGCACCTACTGTTATGTTATATAGTAAAAACATGACTAACATTGCTGCTGCATAATATTGCATCGCTGCAACTGTTTTTTTGCCTACCGTTCCTTTTTGGATGTTACCCACACTTGCAGTTGCTATCGTCTGTAGACTTCCACTTACCTCTTTTGCAACTTGTGCTACATCACTCTGCTGAGATTTTGCTAATTCTGTTACAACACTTTTAGTAGATACTGCGACTGTTTGAACACGTTCTGAAAAAGAGCGGATCATTGACTCAGCAATTTTTGCTTGTATATCTTTTGATGGGTCTATAAGCACCTTTGGTTCTTTTAATTTTCCATCTTGTACTTGTTCGCTCCATTTATTTGGGATGACAATTCCTACATCGATTTTCTTTCCCTTTAACATATCTTCAAGCTCTTCCTGAGAATTAACTACCTTTACTTTCACATCATCTTTTATTTCTTTAGATTGCAATACATCTTTTTGAAAGACATCTGCAAACTCATCCGTTCCCTCTTGATAATAGCCAATTACTGTTTTCGGTAGTCCACCACTCTCAAATACATTACTTAATGCTGAACCTAAAATGGCCGTTAATACAAGTGGCATAATTAACATCATCATAAATCCGCGCCGATCAATTAAACGGATTTTTAAATCTTTCCATGCAATAATGAAACTTCTCATCTCGTACTAACCCCCTTAATCACGAAGTGAACGTCCTGTTAATTGTAAAAAAAGTGCCTCTAAATTCGGTTCTTTTACTTCCAGTTTTAAAATTTGAGCTTTGTTTTCAACAACTTCTGAAACAACTATGCCAATTGCCTCGCCACCATTTAGTCCAATATCAATCGTGCTACTATCTTCGTCAAAAATAATCCGCTCAACAACAGGTAGTGCCTTCAACTTTTGTAGCAGTTCCGTACTGTAGCGATTTAATTGCAATTTCACCATAAACCCATCTGTTAGACGATTACATAGCTCTCTTTTCGTTCCTAGTGCAATTACCTTTCCATGATCAACGATGGCAATTCGCTCACATAAATACTCAACTTCTTCCATGTAATGACTCGTATAAATGACCGTCATACCTTTTTCATTTAACTTTTTAACAGTCTCTAAAATATGATTTCTCGATTGCGGATCAATCCCGACTGTCGGTTCATCCATAATTAATAACTCTGGTTCGTGCATAAGTGCTGCACCAATATTAATACGCCTTTTCATTCCACCTGAAAATGTTTCAATTTTATCTTTTCCCCGATCCTGTAAACCGACGTAAGCTAACACTTCCTCTGCCCGCTCTTTTGCAACTTTTCCATTTAAACCGTACATCTTTCCCCAGAAGATTAAATTTTCCTTTGCTGAAAGTGTCGGATACAGCGCAATGTCTTGCGGGACAATACCGATTTTCTTTTTCGCTTCTAATGGATACTCTTTTACAGATTTCCCACCAACTTTTATATCACCACTATCGTATGGAATTAACCCGCAAATCATTGATATCGTCGTTGATTTCCCCGCTCCGTTTGGTCCAAGCAACCCAAATGTTTCACCTTTTTTCACTTCAAAAGAAACATTCTTTACGATTTCCTTCTTGCCAAATGATTTCGTAATATGATCTATGACTAACATATTGATTCAGCCCCTTTGTATTCATCTACACTTTCATTGTAGAAAAATTTCTTTTCTTCTCCATCAGCCTTAAGATAGAAATACAAAATAAAAAAGCAGCAAATTCCGCTGCTTTTTCACACTTATATATGCCAAAAGTCATGTGTACATCGTGACGCCATACCTTACTGCGTATATCGCAGCTTGTGTTCGATCTCTCAGTTCTAGCTTACTAATCAAATTAGAAACATGATTCTTAACAGTTCCCTCGGTAATAAATAGCTTTTCGGCAATCTCTTTATTATTTAACCCCAGTCCAATTGCTCTTAAAACATCTACTTCTCGCTCAGTTAATTGTTTTAGTTGTTCTGGTGGGTTACACTCTACTGCCACTTTCGTCTTTTTTAATTCCTCTATAATTTGCGCTGTTATATCCTGAGGAAGCACAACCCCGCCACTATGCACCGTTAAAATTGCTTGCGCGATTGCATCTGTCTCCATATCCTTCAATAAATAACCACTCGCTCCTTGCTCCAATGCTTCAAAAATAAGCTCACTATCATTGAATGTCGTCAACATAAGAACCTTTATATGAGGGAACTGTTCTCTAACTAAACGTGTTCCTTCAACACCATTCATACGAGGCATCCGAATATCCATCAAAATAATTTCAGGATGTAGCTCTTTCACTTTTTGTATCACTTCGTCTCCATCCGTAGCCGTTCCCACTACTTCAAGTTCTGGTCGTAAATTTAATAACATCGCTAAACCATCGCGAATGAGTGATTGATCATCAACAATCATAATGCGAATCATACCGTTCCCCCTATTACCCATGTTTTCTCCTGAAGCGGAAATTCAATCTGTAACTGGAAGCCTTTTTCTATCTCACTCTCAAATTGAATAGTTCCACCATGTTCCTCTACACGTTCTTTCATATTAAGTAAACCAAAACCTGGACTTACCTCGTTGACTCCCACACCATTATCCGAAATACAGAGTTTAACTTGTTTCATTGAACAAGTTAAACTCACTTCACATAAACTGGCTTTCCCGTGACGTTTTGCATTTGTTAAAGACTCTTGCATAATACGAAGTAATGTAGGATGTAGCGACAATGGAATTGTAACAGGATCTCCTTGCAATCGAAAAGATGCTTGTACTTTCGTCATTTTAGAATATTCATTCAACATTCCACGCATATTTTCTACTATGTTTCCTAGTTTGCTTTCCTCTTTTAAAGCATGAACAGAAGCTCTTACTTCTTGAAGTGACTTTCTAGCCAGTTCATAACATGTATGTAAAACCGTTTCTGTCGTATCCGAGTTTTGCTTCCATAGCGCTTCCGCTAGTTGCAACTGCACAAGCAAAGCTGTCATATTATGACCCACGGTATCATGAATTTCTCGGGCAATATCATTTCGCTCCCGAACCGCCGTCAATTCCTCTACCTCTTTGGCATATAGCCTTAATTGTTCATGTGCTTCTTTTAAAGCTGTATGAGATAATGCTAATTCCTCATATTGCTCATCTACCATTTTCCGCGCAGCTGTAAGTTTTTTTATTAAGTTTCCAGCTAAAGCACTGAAAATGATAAACATAAAGTTAATTGCATTACTCTCCAATTCCAGACTCTCTGTATGTTGATACGTATGTAGTATATTTATAAACCAACAAAGAAAGAAAAAAGCGATAAAAAAATAAGTCATCCTTTTACGCCAATCATGAATAAATAATCCTACCGCATCAATTCCAAATATAATTAAATATAAACATGTCTCGGGAAATAAAAACCCTAATAACGCTGTGACAATACCATTTGTGAGCAAGGTATAAAAAACAAGTTTCCTACTCCCTTTTGCTTTTACAAGCAAGATATGATTCACAATATAAATAAAAAGTGCAATACCGACAAAAATTTGTAAATTTTCTGTTTCACGTGAAACATGATTTGCGTAAACTAAGCAAATCATGACGATTGTAGCAATCCGCGCATATCCTAACATAAAATTCTCCCCACGTTTTAGTGACCTAAAGTTCATTCTCTTATCACATTAACAAGAAAATTATACCGATTTTTCTACTTTCATTATACTAGAAAGAGCAAGCCCTCCCCAAAAATATGAGAAAACAACTTGCTCTTTTTCATTCTATTTTCTTTACTCCACAATATTCTCTAACTCATTATATAACTCCGCTCGCAAAAACTCGTTTTTCGTTTTTTCTTCATACAATTGTTCAAGCATTTCAACATCAACTACATGTTCCATTTTACATTCAAGTGCATATATATCTTCTTCTATATGCATTAACTCGTTTTCAACTTCCTCTAAATTCCTAGACTCCTTCTTTTTTATAGGCATTACTTTTAACACTTTATTCCCTTGCTGTTGCTGCTTCTGTTTTGCTACTTGTTTCTCAATTCTTTCTTCCCACTTTTGACGAGCCCATGCATAGTTCCCTGCAAACTCAAATAATTTGTGCTCATCAATCCAATATGTTTTTTCAAATAACTTATTTAAGAAATAACGATCATGTGAAACAGCTAAAATAGTCCCATTATATTGTTCAAGGGCCTCCTCTAAAACTTCCCTTGATTCAATATCAAGATGATTCGTCGGTTCATCTAAAATAAGAAAATTAACATCTTGATACATAAGTTGCGCGAGTCTTAACCTCATTTTTTCTCCGCCGCTAAGTTGCGTTACTTTCTTAAAAACAGCTGGACCATAAAATAAAAATCGCGCTAATATATGTCTTGCTTCTCCCTCTGTTACAGCCACGCAATCTCTGAAAGCTTCCAATACATTGTTCTTCATATTCCCGTACGCATGTTGCGATAAATAACCGATTTTCACACTACTACCAATTCGAATTTCTCCAGCATCTTGCTGCATTTCTTTTAGTAATAGTTTTAATAGCGTAGTTTTTCCTGTACCATTACGTCCAACGATAGCTGCGCGCTCCTGAAAACGAAGATGCAAATTTACTTTCTCAAATAAAGATCGTTCAGCAAATCCTTTACTCACTTCTTTCATTACAACAACATCTTTCCCGCTTCTCTCTTGCCCTTCAAACTGAAGTCCCATCTGTTTTCTATCCAAAATGGGTCTCTTTAGTTTCTCTATACGCTCTAATGCACGTTCCATATTTCTCGCTCTCTTATGCAATCCTTCATTCGGCGGATTCGCTTGATTTGCCCATTCACGTAGACGCTTAATTGCTTCTTTCATTTTCTTTATTTTCTTTTGCTGTTCTTGATACGCTTGAAATTCTTGAAGCAGCCTTTCTTCCTTTTCCTCAACAAACTGTGAATAGTTCGTATGATATACGTGAATTTCTCCATCTTCTAAATCAAAAATTTTCGTTACAACTTCATCAAGGAAATAGCGATCGTGCGAAATGACCATAACTGTTCCTGTATATTCTTTTAGAAATTGCTCTAACCACTCGACTGCAAATAAGTCCAAATGATTTGTTGGTTCATCTAACAAAAGTAGATCTGGTTTCTGCAATAGCATATACGCAAGGCTTACTTTTGTTTGTTCTCCACCACTTATCTCCATAAATGACCTTCGAAATAGTTCCGTCACCTGTAGACCATTTGCTACCTTCATAATATTCGCTTCTATTTCATAACCACCGAGAAACGCGTACCTTTCTTGAATTACTCCGTATCTCTCCATCAATTTTTGTAAAGCAGATGATTCCTGTTCTTCTGCCATATTTTTTTCTAAAGCATGCATTTCTATCTCCAACTCTTTTTCCTTTTTAAAAGCGGAGCTTAATACATCATATACATTCATTTCATTATTGAATTTTGGAATTTGTGCTACATGACCGATGCATGTACCTTTCTTCATATGAATGGCTCCTGCATCCAAACTCTCCATTCCTGTTAGAAGCTGAAAGATAGTTGTCTTCCCACTACCGTTACGACCAACTAATCCAATACGTTCTCCATTCTTTATTTCAAGCGATATATTTTCAAATATGATGTTTCCACCAAAAGATTTCTTTACATTATTTACACTACAAATTGTCATTTTCCGTACTCCTTTCAATATAAAAAACCATGGGAAAGAAACATTCCCCATGGTTTTTGTCATAGAAAAAGGAAGCCAAATAGCTCCCTTTTCACACGTTTATCAAAAATGGGTGAAGAGACTTCTATCGTTCAATAGCTACTATGCAATTGTTAAAAAAGGGCATACGTATCCCGTTAACAACTACATCATGAAAAATCGCACGACAAATATAGATATAATCTAAAAATTTTGCGTGCGTAGCTAAAGAACATTTCATCTCATTCACTCCTTTCGTACGGAATTTAATACTTACTTCTTTATTATACTTCCCCGATTTATGTTTGAATAGTCATTTTTCTGAAAATAATGAAGATAGACTAAACATTTCAATAAGTGACATCAAATCTTACAAAACTGTTATGTTCACGTAATGGAAAGCGATAGTACGAAAAGATGCCTCCCTATACAATAAAGATATAAACAAGAGAGACAAAAACAAGGAGGAAACAATCATGATGAAAGAACTCGTAAAAGCAATCTTTGAGGTATTAGTGAACGGACAAGCAGTTGTAAAAGAACTAAACGAACTATAAAAAGGAGTGAAGGAATATGATGAACATGGTAAAAATGATCTTACATGCTTTAGTTGATGCGAAAGCAGTTAGCCAAGAATTAAACCAACAATAAAAAGGGGTATATGAATATGAAGAAAGCCATTATTGTAATCGCAAGTACAGCAATTGCCTTATACACAATAAAAAATAGAAAAAAGAAACAAAATGAAAATGCTCTATATTATCCATACACACTATTAAAGAAAAAATAAAAGACAAGGTACCCTATTGCAATGAGGATATCTTGTCTTTTATTTTTCCCTATTCCCTTTAAAGGATTTCCTTCTCCTTTTCCCGAATGTATTAAGCGGGATTTTTACATATATTTTAAAGGGGCATATACAAATGGATACACAACAACTATATTTTTTAAACGATATCGGTAAACAAAAACCAGAAAGCATTCGGAACAGAAACACTGCATGTCCTTTTTGTGACAGAAAAAATTTAACGGATATTTTAGCAACTGAGGGCTCTATTATTTGGTTAAAAAATAAATTCCCTACATTAAAGGATACCTTTCAAACCGTGCTAATCGAAACAGATAATTGCGAAGACCATATCGCAACATATACAGAAGAACATATGAGAAAACTAATTCGCTTCTCTATTCTCCATTGGTTAAACTTACAGGAAAATGAAGAATTCACTTCTGTGATTTTATACAAAAATCATGGTCCATTTTCAGGCGGAAGTTTGCATCATGCACATATGCAAATTATCGGAATGAAACATGTAGACTATCTTGAAAATATTGAGGAAGCAAATTTCCAAGGGGTAATTGTTCAAAAAAATGAACGCATTGAACTCAACATTTCAGAGCGTCCTATTATCGGCTTTACTGAATTTAATATCATCATTGAAGATATTGCATTTATAGATGAAATGGCCAATTATATTCAGCAAACTGTACGTTACATACTGACAGATTTCCATAAAGGATGTAGTAGTTATAACTTATTCTTCTATCACTTAAACAGGAAAATCATTTGTAAAGTTGTTCCTAGGTTTGTCGTTTCACCGTTGTATGTAGGATATAAAATACCGCAAGTTTCTACAAAACTAGAAGATGTGAAAATACAACTAGCGCAGTATTTCACGAAAGAAAAGGATGAAATTATTCATAAAAAAACAGAGTAGGTATAGAAAACCTACTCTTTGATTACACCTTTATTTCGATAGTATACATCCTCTAATCCGATGTTATACTTCATATTGTTATCCGTCCACTCTGGTCCTAAATTCCCTGGCCATCCAGATGTATTCGCTATATATTTCAGTAATGCAAAATCAGTCAAACCTTTTTGCACCCCGCGCTTATAACCTTTCATTAAATGCGGCATTGCAATTTGCGCATTTGTACGTGGATCTTTCAGCTCTTCATCAGTTAAATGATCTGGCGCAAGCCCACCACCGCGGTGTAATTGAAACAATCCGAATGAAGTTCCGTTATCTCCAACACTTCTTGGATTTAACCTACTTTCATGTTCGGCAATTGTAAGAGGTATCCATTCCGGAAGGTTTACTTTCTTTGCTTCCTCTATAATGATTTGTTTCATCTGTTTTGCTTCTTCTGAATCAACATAGCTTGTTTCATTCATTAGCTTACCCATTCCTTCAGACTTTCCTTGGAAATATAAATACACTCCAAGAACAACTAAAAATCCTACAAAGAATTTCTTCACTACCTCTACCTCTTTCTCCGCTGAAATTTGTCCCCTTTCAGCCTTCCTTTTACAATTACCAACACTCTATCATTCTCTTACCTTTCAATCATAGCAAATTACTATACATATTATCATCATGCTTTAGACCGATTTTGCGAAAAAACATATGGTAAATACGTGCAAAAATGTAACTTACATGGACTATAACTTATTTCTTGTATATAATTGTAAATTGAATTCTATATATAGAATAGGAGCATAAATAAATGAAAAGAACTCTACTAATCTTTTTCAGCATTTTACTACTCATTCCTATACATACCTCTGCACAAACATCATCAAAATCAAAAGTACTCGTTTTGTATAGTACAGAAGACAACAAAATTACAAACAATGTACAAATCCTTAATACTCAGTTAGGGCACTTTACAAAAAATATAACAGTAAAAAGCTTAAAGGAAGTAAAGGAAAGTACTGAATCATCTTCTTATACACATATTGTTTATATCGGAGAGAAAAAAGAAGATTTTTCTATTGCAGCAAAACAATTTCTAGAAAACTTCTCAGGTCCCATATTAGTTTTAGGACAAAATGTTGAACAATTATCTAATCGCTTTTCTTTCATTACCTCGAAAGAAACCGATATACGAATTCACACTATAGAATATCCGACTAACCAGTTAAAAAATGAATTACATGAAGAACGCTTAATGAAGAAAATTGAAACAAAAGGAACAACTCTTGCTTACGCCTTGAGTGCTGATGGAACTCATCCGTTAATCATTCAGCAAGGAACATCCTATTATGTTGCAACTCCAAACCTTTTCGATTGGATGTCTCATTACGTCGGTGAAATGTTATTTTCTTATTTCGGACAAAAACCTGAAACAAATAAAACTTCAGCTTATTTACGCCTTGAAGACGTTCATCCAGCTGTAGATGTAAAGCAATTAAAAGAAATCGCTGAATTACTAAAAGAGAAAAAGCTCCCTTATATGATTACGGTTATCCCTGTTTACAAAGATCCAGACACAGGAAAAACAGTACATTTAAAGGATAACTCTGAATTAATCGATGTTTTACACTTTATGCAAGATAATGGTGGCTCTATCGTTATGCATGGTTACACACATCAGTTTTATGATAGTGAAACTGGCGAAGGTTTTGAATTTTGGGATGTAAAAACAGATCAACCAATTCGCCAACCGAACCATGAAAAACCAAAGACAAAAGAAGATTTTCATTCTACAGAAGACTATAATAAATACGTAGAAAACGGAAAATCCTTCGAAGAAAAATATATTAAAGATCATATTGAAAAAGGGATTACAGAGCTTGTAGAAGCTAAATTATATCCAGTTGCCTTTGAAGCTCCGCACTATACAATGTCTCAAAAAGGATATGAAATACTATCACAATATTTTTCAACTTATGTAGGACAAATACAACTAAACGATACAACTTGGAAATCAATGCACTCACCGGCTTATATAAGTACACCGTCATTTTTACATGGGATGAAATTAATTCCTGAAACTGTTGGCTTTATTGAAGAAGGTAAGCCACAAGCTATAGCAAAAATGAAAGAACGTGCTTTATCTATCACTAAACTATCTGATGGAATTATCGGTGCATTTTATCATCCTTACTTGGGCGTTGAACCATTAAAAGAAGTATTAAAAGAACTAGAAAGTATTCCAAACATAGAGTGGATTGATTTACAAAAAGAAACGAATGAAGTAAAAATGAAAGATATTCATATTACTACTAATAAAGACGGCATTCACGTTAAAAAACCAACAAGTGCGAATGACATAATTGATTATATAAAACAATATGGGTTCTTCCTTATAATTGGGTTCATTATAATTGTCTTTCTTTTATTATTAAGACGTGCGAAAAAATTAGAGTCATAAAAAAACACCAAGAGAGATGCTTGGTGTTTTTTTATGACTCACTAACTTTATAAAATCGCACCGTATTCGCATATATTTGCTCAGTAACTTTCTCTACTGATATTTTTTTTATTATACTAATTTCTTGTAATACATCTTTTATCATATAAGGATGTGTCATCGTATCCTTCTGAAATTCCCACGGCCCATCTGTTTCTACCATCATATATTCAAGCGGATAATACGAAACTATTTTTCTAATTTTCTCCTTATGTAAAACATCCGGTGTGATAGAAATATAATAACCGTTCCTCATCATCCGTTTCATTGCCTCTTCACTTCCTTTAAACCAATGAAAGTGTGCACGCGAAACTTTATATTCTTCAAGTAAACCACATACAGTGTCAGTATCTTCATAAACCGCATGCAATATAATTGGTAAATCGTATTTACTAGCTAGTTCCACAAACTTTTTTAACACCGCTATGTATGGATCAATAGCAATATTTTCATCTTCTTTCCTTAAATAATATGGCAAGCCCACTTCACCAATCGCAACGATTTCCTCTACATGATCTTCAATTAATTTATAAATTTGCTCACATTCCTCTTTATGAATCGGCTGCTCCGGATGAAAACCTATTGCTGGATGTACAAAAGGATATCGCTTTGCTAAAGATAAAGTTTCTAGACATGATTGATAATTCATAGATACTGCAATAAGCCCTTGTATCTCTTTACTGTTTTCCACATCTATAAATAATCTACTTTTCTCTTCATTCTCATATTGATCAACATGTATATGGCTATCAATCAATTTCATCTTTATGCCCCCATAAAAAAAACAAGAAAGGGTCTTCCTTCTTGTTTTATCATCTATATTAGTTAACAATTAAATTTGTTATTATATCAAATAATCCAATACATACTACGGCAACAGTAAAGTAGCTACAGAAATCTTTAATTGGAAACTTCACTACTTCTTCTTTACGCATCCCAGTTTTCTCCCTTCTTAATATATCCCTAATTATTTTTTATCTATTTGTATCTATTATGCAAAAAATATGACAAATTTACTATCGAATTAACTTACGTAAACCTTACAATGTTGTAAGGTTTGAAAAAGAGCCTCATCTAAATAGAGATGAGGGCTATTAAAAATTAGTTGGTTTTTCATTCTTCATTAACATTACAAACAGAAAGTGATACAGTGAGACTTTCTAGTTACACTATATGAAATTTACTATATTTTAACCATCGAATTACATTACAGAAGGCTTACATATTTGTAAGCTATGTGTAATGTAATTCGATAGTTTCCCTTACCTATATTTCGTACAATAAAGTTAGAAAGTAAGCCAAATAAGAAGAACACTCACATAACCAAATTACATTGCTAGTAGCCGACTCTTCTTATACCTTTCACTCATGCTACTACAATGTACCCCCTTCCCCTTTATATAATAAGAAAAGCCTTAGTCCATATGAACTAAGGCTTTTTCACGAACCTAAAATACCCCTACCTAGTATTTTTATTTTCGACAAAAAATAGGCAGGGGTATAATTCGCTATCTCATCGTTAAAAGTTTACTCTTCGCATTAATAGGAATATTTACAGCTTCAATTTCTTCAATTGCCTCGCCGTAGCGTCCTTTTGCGTACACCTTTAATGCCTCATCTCTCTTTAACATATGCTTAACAGTCTTCTTTATTTTTTGTTCTCTTCCACGTTCATCAAATGCAATAAATTCATATTCATACCATTCATCACCGACATGCTGACCAATCGCATCCACAATTGTATAGTATTCTTTCGTCGTATAAAGCGGATTATATTTATCAATAACTGGTCCAAGTTTCGTAGGTAGTAATACTACTACTATCACTACCATAGCTATTACAGTAGTAATTATTTTTTTCTTCATAATACTGATCTTCCTCCTCTACAGGATACTTATACATCCATTCTAAAGAGCAGGAATTTAATCTACCATTCAATCCCATTACATTACCCTTACATTTTTGTAAGAATAAAGTGAAACTTTAATCAGTGGGGGTTTTGTTCATCCCCCCACTGATTATCAGCCCTCACCAATCGGGTGTTTACGGGCAGTTGATCTCCCACCTAACTTCTTTGCTCCAGCTGAATTTTGAGGTGGGAGTTCTACTGCCCGTTAATGCGGGATAAAAAAAGATGAACGAATTTTCTCGTTCACCTTTTAGCTTGCTTTAAAGCCACCACCAAGTACATCACGCACATCGTGAATGACAACGAAGGCATCTTCATCAACTCTACTAATAACTTGCTTTAACTTAACAAGCTCTTGTTTATTAATAACGATATATAAAACTTCTTTATTTTTACCAGTATATCCGCCGCGTCCTTCTAATACAGTGACACCGCGCGTCATGTTTTTCGTAATAGTCTCTCGAATTAAGTCTGGTTGATTCGAAATAATCGTAACAGCTGTTTTTGTATCCATACCTTCCACGATGAAATCAATTACTTTCGCTCCGACAAATACAGCTACAAGTGTATACATTGCCTTTTCTTGTCCTATTATAAATACAGATCCAGCAATTACAACGATATCAATAATAAGTACGCCTTTACCAACGCTCCAACCTAAATATTGATTTGCTAGTCGAGCTAAAATTGCCGATCCTCCTGATGTACCTCCAGCTTTGAACATACAGCCTAATCCGATACCTACAAATACACCAGCAAATAAAGCTGCTAGTAACGTATCACTATTTACTTGATATTCGATATGTTCTGTAACATATAAAAACAAAGATGTTTCCACACTACCTATAATTGTGTAAACCATCGTTTTCTTATCAAAAAATTTATAACCTACAGCTAATAAAATTGCATTCAAACCAAAATTCACAATTCCCGGTGACCAATCAAATAAATAGTACGTAACAACTGTTAAACCAATAATTCCACCCTCTGATAAACGGTTTGGAATTGCAAAGTAATTAATACCAATTGCGAATAATAATGAACCAATTGTAATTAGTGTTATTTCCTTTATACGTTGATTAACCATAGTTCATACCTCCCCCCATTTGACATTGTATCACTATCTCCTAGAGGTTTAGAAGTTGTTTTTATTCCGCATTTCCCCTCACAAAGACCAAGATATTATGTTTAAACAAAGGGGTGATTAATTATTCATATTCGCTCTAACTGTACGGACAAAGCGCTCCACACTCCCACTCTGAATATACTTAGCTCTAATGGTTTCACGATTACAAGTACATTCGAAATATGGACGGAAATCTATGTCATCTATATGCAAATACGAATACTCTTCAAATATCGCAGGATAGCACGGAAATTTCCCGTAAAATAGAAGACGTCTAGTAGTGGCAACAAAAATCCCATGTTGATAACATAAAGTAAAGTCATCCTTTTCAAATATCCCTACGACAAACGCTAAAATCTTTTCGTCATCCTCTACATATTTTTTCATACTTAATAAAAGTTCATTCATGCATATCCCTCCAAATTCTATTCATTGTTTTAACACTTGAAAAGAATCCATGGATTATTACAGACCGGTGTAACTCTTTTATAAAGTATGAAACGCGTTTCCTGTCAAAGACATTTCAAAAAATAATCCGTTATGTGATTATACACATAACGGATTATGACTAAACTGTAGAACGTTCCACAAGTTTATATGGAATTTCCATCTTTTCTTGTTTAGAACCCTCATCACTTACTTGCCTATAAAACATTTCAAAAGCCGTCTTACCTATTCCCTTTAAATTTTGGTCAATGGTTGTCAGTTGTAAAACTTGAGAAATCGGTTGATTATCAAAACCAATAATCGCTAAATCCTCAGGAACTTCAATACCTAATTTTTCAACTTCTGTCATGATCCCAATAGCAACTTCATCTCCTGCCACTATTAATGCTTCAGGAGGATTCTCCATCTCCTTGAATTGATGTGCAACTCTTACACCATCTTCTAATGTAAAGCATTCTGTGAAAATCCAATCTTCCATCACTTCTTCATCTATTAATTGTAGCTGTTGTTTATAAGCATCAAAACGTTTCTTACTACTTGGCCCTAACTTTCTTCCCGTACAATATCCAATCTTCTTATAACCTTTTTCAATAAGGTAACTCATCCCTAATTGAAAGGCATTAAAATGATCTGTATATACACTCGATATGCTTTCAATATCATTATCCTCACAAGCAATAACCGCCCCATACGCTGCATAAGGCTCTATAGTTTCCCACTCATTAGCACGAGAACAAATGATAAGACCGTCTAGTTGCTTTGTTTTCAACATATGTAAACTTTTCATTTCTTCTTTTTTATTGTAGTTCGTTTGACAAAGAAGCACCCTGTAATTATGAGCTAACGCAACTTCCATCATTCCACCCACCATCGCATCAAAAGATGGATGATTAATATAAGGTAAAATCACGCCAACAATATTCGTCTTCCCTTTTGATAAATGCACAGCATTTGCATTTTGCGAGTAATTCAATTTCTCAACTATTTCTAAAACAACTTTCCTTTTTTCTTCACTTACATATGGATGATCATTTAATACCCTCGAAACAGTCGTAACTGAAACCCCAGCCATCTTTGCAATATCTTTAATATTAGCCATACACTCACCTCTACTTTTAACTTAATGAATCACATGAACATATGTCAAATCTTCTCATCATGACACTTTCATTCGTTTTTCTTACAAAAGTGTAATTTTCCTGTAAGCTAATTCGATAGTGACTCTCCGCAACATTTCATATAATTAAGTCAGAAACAGGGCAACAACCATTTGAAAAGGAGCGGATCTATATGATGAACAAAATGAAAACGAACAATTTCTTAAATACAATGAGCTTGGTATTTTCCGCTCTTATCGATGCAAAAGCTGTTGCTTCTACATTAAACAAGTAAGGAGAATGCATTATGAACAACATCACTTTTAATAAATTAGATTTTTTAGGACTAGCTAGCGGCACGGTTCTTCTTACTGCTTTCATTTACGCTGCTACACTATAACTTTGTGTCCCCTTTCCCCTTTATATAAATAATAATAGAAAAGACGACCGTCTATACCCGGTCGTCTTTTTTAGCTTTGATTCGGCTGCAAAACTTCCTTTAGTTCTTCAAACTTTGCATTTAATTCATCTGTCATCATCTTCATAGCCGTTTTTCGATCTATTTGTTCTTCAGCATCAATTTGAATTGGGTCTCCAAAAACTAATCGCGCTTTTTTTCCTTTTATCAATTCTTTTATACTTGATGGACCAACATAAGCTGCCGGTATTAACGGAACGTTAGAACGCATTGCAATCGTAACAGCCCCAGCTTTTAGTGAAACGTCTTCTGATGACCTCGTCCCACTCGGGAAAATCCCTACTACTTTTCCTTCTTTTAATAAACGTGATGGAATTTTTAATGTGCTTGGCCCTGGATTCGCACGGTCTACAGGGAATGCATTTACATTTTTAAAAAACCAATTTTTAAATTTCCCTTCAAACAATTCTTTTTTTGCCATGTAATGAATTTGGGTTGGGTACATTCCTGCCGCTAACATTAAAACATCCATAAAACTTGTATGTGTACACGCAACAACATAAGGGCCATCTTCCGGTAATTTCTCTCTCCCTTGTACTTCTACCTTCCCAGCCATTTTAAATATATATTTCAACGAAAATGTAATTGGTTTATACATTTGTTTCGTTCCTTTCTGAATATCCGAAGTATAATCATTTTCTTACAACGATTATAACACTAAGTTTTAGGAGTTGGTAATAAAAATAAGTATTTATTGTTAAATTTCAATTCTTACAAAAGTGTAATTTTCTTGTAAGCTAATTCGATAGTGACTCCCCCCCAATATCTTATACAATCAAGTTAGAAAGTAACAACAACCATTTGAAAAGGAGCGGATCTATATGATGAACAAAATGAAAACGAACAATTTCTTAAATACAATGGGCATGGTATTTTCCGCTCTTATCGATGCAAAAGCTGTTGCTTCTACATTAAACAAGTAAGGAGAATTTATAATGAATAACATGACTTTTAACAAATTAGATTTTTTCGGACTGGCTAGCGGCTCGATTCTTCTTACTGCTTTCATTTACGCTGCTACGCTTATATAACTTTGTGTCCCCTTTCCCCTTTATATAAATAATAATAGAAAAGACGACCGTCTATGCCCGGTCGTCTTTTTAATTTTTTCTTTCCTTCAAGTCTTTTAAAAGCTGTATCAGTTCAGCTTGTTGTTTTATATTTTTACGACCGTTTCGATTAATTGCTGCAAGCTCGCAGGCAACTCCAGCAGCAAAGAAAAACAATAAACTTTCTAACATATAAAATCCTCCAGTTGCCTATTAAACAGCTTGACGCAATTGCTTTTCTTGCAAAATTTGTTTATTTATATTTTCTTCTTTTCTCTGACAAACATTATTACGAATAAGCGCTGCAATAACAAATAATGTTCCTAATACATCAAATGTCGTTATCTTATATCCTTGTATCATCATAATAACTAAAGTAGTAATTGGCACAAAGTTAATAAATAAAATACCATTAATTGATGATAAGATTTTCACACCGTAGTTCCAAGCAAGTAGCGCTACAATACCTGGTAATGTCATCATAAATAATAAATCATATTTCACAATAGAAATCGATCCCATACTTGGGACTGAAACGTATCCAAGCGCCGTAATGATTACCGTTATAATTCCTGTGACAGCCGTACCAAATACACAGGTCAACGTAGAATAACGTAACGTAGACCAATCACTACACGTTTGACCACCCATCGTATAAATAACCCATCCTACAACACCAACAAATATAAATGCTAGTGAAAACATGTTATCTTTCAATGTTAAAAAGAAACTCATATCACCTTTTGTAATAACAAATACAGCTCCTACAAATGCGATAATCATGCTCGTTATCATATACTTCTTCGGCTTTATATTTTTATATCCCCATAAAATACAAATTGAAATCATCGGCATAAGCGCCTCCATAATAGAAGCTACCATCACACCTGATTTTCCCATTAACATTTGTCCTAGAAAAATTAATACATTATATACGGTAAACGCCATTGTTCCAAAAAAGACGAGTAACTTCCCTCTTCCTTCTAAGCGAAATGCTTTCTTTCCTTCTTTCATTAGCAATAATACAATCAGTACAATTGCTACGGCTCCATAGCGAATAAGTGAAAAATAAAATGGATCTATGTATTCTAGTGCATGATCAGCAACAGGAAACATTGCCCCCCATGACATACTTGCAACTAAACATGCCAACGCACCTATTATCATTTGACTTCTTCTCACCGCAATCCCTCACTTCTTTCTATTTGCACAAAGAGAATTGTAAAAGAAAAAATATATCACGTAAAATGATTCAAAATGATGTTAACTATCATTTATAATGATAGTTAACATCAAGGAGGAGCATAAAATGGAATTACGAGACTTACAAATCTTCCAGAGCGTTGCCGACCGCGGTAGTGTAAGCGGCGCAGCAAAGGAATTAAATTATGTACAATCAAATGTAACCGCACGTATTAAACAATTAGAAAACGAGCTGAAAACACCTCTCTTTTACCGTCATAAGCGAGGCATGACTTTAACAGCTGAAGGAAGAAAAATGCTCGTTTACGTTCATAAAATTTTGCAAGATGTTGAAGAGCTAAAACAAGTGTTTTTAGATAGTGAAACACCATCTGGCATATTAAAAATTGGTACAGTCGAAACAGTCAGTACATTGCCTACCATTTTGTCTTCTTACTACAAAAGCTATCCAAATGTCGATTTATCATTACAAGCTGGTCTAACGGAAGAACTTATTAGAGAAGTGCTCGATCACCAATTAGATGGTGCCTTTATATCAGGTCCTATTAAACATCCACTAATTGAACAATACGATGTTAGTACCGAGAAATTAATGCTTGTTACACAAAATAAAGCTTTTCATATAGAAGAATTTACTACGACGCCCCTACTCGTTTTTAATCAAGGATGTGGATACCGTTCCAAGCTTGAACGATGGCTTAAAGATGAAGGTTTGCTACCAAAAAGAATTATGGAATTTAACATATTAGAAACTATATTAAATAGCGTAGCGCTCGGTCTTGGGATTACACTCGTCCCCCAGTCTGCGGTGCAGCACCTTTCTACAGCAGGTAAAGTCCACTGCCATCCAATTCCGGAGAAATACGGCAGTATTTCAACTGTTTTCATACGCCGTAAAGATAGTTACATGACCAATTCGATGCGCAGCTTTTTAAAAACAATTAAAGAGCACCATCATATCAATATGCTTTAAAAGACATTCTTACATGAATGTCTTTTTTTCTTACAAAAGTGTAATCCTCCCGTAAGCTAATTCGATAGTTGCAGCCGGCCATATTTCATATAATTAAGACAGAAAGCAGGGCAACAACAATTCGAAAAGGAGCGGATACACATGATGAACAAAATGAAATCAAACAAATTTTTCAATACAATGGGCATGGTGCTATCCGCACTTGTCGATGCAAAAGCAGTTGCAACTACATTAAACAAATAAGGAGAGATTATGATGAACAACATTACCTTCAACAAATCAGACTTTATCCCGCATTAACGGGCAGTAAGACTCCCACTTCAAAATTCAGCGAAATCAAAGAAGTTAGGTTTGGGATCAACTGCCCGTAAAAGCCCGATTGGTGAGGGCTAATAATCAGCGAGGGATACCCCGCCCTCACTGATTAAAGTTTCACTTTATCGAACTTGCAAGTGGAGCAGCTCTTCTTACAGCTTTCATTTACACACTTGCTCAAAGTCTTATTTAACACTTTGTTTCCCCCAACCCCTTTATATATAGAAAAGGCTGCTCGTCTTATAGACAAGCAGCTTTTTAGTTTGTTTCATATATAATTTGGCCTGTTTTGCTTATATCATATCCACCAATTGCTTTTAATTCATTGTGAAACTCTTCAGATTGCAAAACCTCTTTTATAACCTCAATAAGTTCCTCATTTTCTCTATTCTTCAGAAGTACTAAATCATACTGTTCTTTCATTATTGGAATAAAGTCTACGTTCACAATTTGGGAAAACTTTTCTGATCCTACCCCAACATCAGCTTTTCCATTCGCGACTTGCGAGGCAACGCCAAGGTGATTCGATTCTTCCCATTCATACCCGTTAATATCTTCTTTACTTAATTTTTGAATTCGCAATTGCTCATCCACTAACACCCTAATACCAGAACCTTTTTCTCGATTTACAAATCGTATAGATGACTGAGCTAAATCAGCCCATGTTTTTATATTTTGTGGGTTCCCTTTTTGCACATAAAACCCAACATTTCTTGCTAATAAATTCATCATAATATATGGTTGTCCAACTAAAATACGTTTTACGTAAGGAACATTATATGTACCCGTTTCACCATCAAATAAGTGTAAACTAACGACGCTTCCTTCTCCTTGGTACATCTTCACTAAACTCGTTAAACTACCTTGATACGCTCTCAATATATTAGAATTTGGCAATCGATTTTCTATATGCTTTGCCAACATATCTAACGTTAGTTCTTGACCACTAATGATGCGTGTATTCGAACTACTAATTTCATCCTTCTTTACAGGAGTAAATTGTACCTTCCCTGTTTTCATTTGCTTTATATATTGTTCTAAATCAGCTGCATCAATGCGCATTTGTCTACCAACCCTATAAGAAGGAAGTTCTCCTTTTTTAATTAGGTCGTATACAGTTAATTTTGATACTTTTAATCGCTTTGCTACTTCTTCCGTTGTGTAGGAATGATGATCCATAGACGATTCCTCACTTTCTTCCTTCATTGTAACAAAGAAAAGAATATTTCTCCTAGTTTTAAAAAACAACTATACCGTTCAAATTATATTCAATTATAACTAGTTATAATTAGTTATAATTAGTTATAATTAAATATATCAAAACAAAAGGGGATTTTTTTATGAATAAGTTTACATTACGATCCATTGGGGCACTTATACTTTCTTTTCTTCTTATATTTAGTGCTGCATGTACAAGCGGAGAAAAGAAAGAGAAATCAACTGCCAAAGAAGGAAAAACAGTAGAACTTACTATATCCGCTGCTGCAAGCTTACAAGATGCACTAAAAGAAATTGAAACAAAATATAAAGAAAAAGAACCTAATATTAAACTTTCTTTTAACTTCGGTGCTTCTGGTGCACTTCAACAACAAATTGAGCAAGGTGCACCTGCTGATTTATTCTTCTCTGCAGCAGAGGATAAATTCCAAACTCTTGTTAAAAAAGGATTTATTAATGAAAAAGAAGGGAAAAACCTTCTTGGAAATGAACTAGTTCTAGTCGTTCCAAAAGATAGTGCTCTTACAAAATTTCAAGATTTAAAGGATGAGAAAATCAAGAAAATCGCACTTGGTACACCCGAATCTGTACCTGCAGGAAAATATGCAAAAGCTTCTCTCACATATGAAAATCTTTGGAATGACGTTCAAAATAAAATCGTATTTACAAAAGATGTTCGCCAAGTGTTAACATATGTAGAAACAGGTAATGTTGATGCTGGTATTGTATATAAAACAGACGCTCTCGTTTCAGAAAAGGTAAAAATTGTAGAAGCGGTAGCAGCTAATTCTCATGAGCCAATCCACTATCCTTTAGGTGTTATAAAGGAATCTAAGCATAAGAAAGAGGCGACTTCATTCTATGAGTATTTACAATCAAAAGATGCACAATCTATCTTTAAGAAATATGGATTTACAATCCTGCCATAATCGCTATGAGCTTTGATGCAATTTTGTCACCTGTCTTTCTATCCTTGCGAGTAGCTGCGTGCGCCACAATAATCGTTACGATCTTAGGAACGATTATTGGACGAGCATTAGCGCGCTCCTCGTGGCGATATAAAGTACTACTAGAAACTATTTTCTTATTACCAATGGTGCTTCCACCAACTGTTATCGGCTTTTTTCTAATTATCATTTTTGGAAATAACAGTCCCATTGGAAAGTGGATTGAATCATTATTTCAGCAGTCCATTATGTTTACATCTACTGCTGCTATCATTGCTTCTACAGTCGTTGCATTTCCGCTCATGTACCAATCAGCAAAAACAGGATTTTCTATCGCAAATGTACAAATTGAAGATGGCGCGCGCGATCTTGGTGCAAGTGAATATCAAGTTTTTCTACATGTTACACTCCCGCTTGCATTCCCCTCACTACTTAGCGGTATGATTTTAAGCTTTGTTCGCGCACTCGGTGAATTTGGTGCAACTTTAATGTTTGCAGGAAATATACCTGGCAAAACTCAGACGATTCCAACGGCGATTTATATGGCTATTGATGCGAGTAATATGCAACTAGCTTGGACACTTGTAATCATAACGATTAGTATGTCCCTTCTATTCTTACTATGCATTCAACTCATTAATAGAAGAATTACTACTTCTTAAAGCAACTTTCGACAAAAGTTGCTTTTTATTTCCCGAAAAATAAAATGATTTGATTAATAACTGAATTTTTCTCCTTATTTAAATATACATTTTATTTGAATTCACTTTCTAAAATAGGTAATTTCCTGTTATTATATGAAAGTGTTTCAAAAAATGAAGAAATGAAAACGCATTTATATCGTAAATTCTTCATCCTGTTTTAGCGATCGGTAATCTTCTACTCTATTAGTGGGGCATTACCGATCGTTAGAACGATATGTAATTATATTGGTATAGAAAACCGAAGGGAGTCTTGTAATGGACATTTTATTAGCGCTTCTTCCTGCAATCGCATGGGGAAACATCTTATTAGTAAGCGTAAAAATGGGCGGTGGTGCATATAGCCAAACGGTAGGTATGACAATCGGTGCTCTATTCTTCGCAACAACTATGTATGTATTTACTCAACCAACTTTAACAATGACAGTCTTGATTGTTGGCTTTATTTCAGGTTTATTCTGGGCTTTAGGACAAGTAAACCAATTAAAAACAGTTGAAAAACTAGGTGTTTCAACTACTGTAACTATTTCTACTGGTATGCAACTTGTTGCAACTTCTATCTTTGGAGTTATCGCTTTTCGTGAGTGGACTACTACTACAACGATTGTTCTGGGAACGATTGCAATCCTATTAATCGTAGTTGGTGTAGTATTCACATCACTAGATGATAAAGAAAATGCACAGCCACCAGGACAATTGAAAAAGGGACTTCTTACTTTAATTGTTTCTACTTTCGGTTATCTTGTATATGTAATTATTATTCGTTGGTATAACATTGATGGTTGGTCTGCTATTTTACCACAGGCAGTTGGTATGTTCGTTGGTGCGGTTGTACTGACGTCTAAACATAAACCATTTAACAAATATGCAATTCGTAATGCTGTATCTGGTTTACTTTGGGGAACAGGAAACTTATTCTTACTTCTTTCATTACCACGTGTCGGAGTAGCGACAAGCTTCCCATTATCTCAAACTGGAATCGTTATCTCAACATTCGGTGCGATTGTCTTCTTAGGTGAAAAGAAAACAAAACGTCAATTGATCTTTATTGCTCTAGGTAGTGTTTTAATTATCGGCGGCGCTGTATTGCTTGGTATGACAAAAGCATAAATTTATACTATATTTAAACCCCCTGAAACGTATATGCTTCAGGGGGTTTTTTGATTACAATTATTTTCTAAATATAATTATTTACACGTTCTCGCTCTTTATGGTTTTTCTTCCATTCTAGCAAGCCATCGATACATAAAAATAGATTAATAATAGCTAATACTAACATGACGTATAAGCCCGTTGAAATATAAATCACAATGCTAACTATGTTATACAAAATCCATAAATGCCAATTTTCTAAGATTTTTCGGCTCAGCATAAATTGAGCTACTAATCCTAATACAGCGTTTAAAGCATCTAAATATGGACTTGTCGATTCTAAATAACGGACTTGATAATATCCCCAACCAATCCAAGCAACTAAAATAAAAAGTATATAAATAATCCATCCTTTCAAATCTAAGCGGACTGTCGGTTTTACCTTCTCCTCCCCACTACACGCAATCCAGTAATACCAACCGTACACATTAAATATAAATTGGAAGGCTGCTAATACTGCCATTGCGTATAAGCCTTGTGTAGTGAAAATATACAGAAATACCGCAACTGTAATCATCCCAAATAAAAAGTTTGATACCTTTTCCCTTGCAAGTAACCAAACATTAATAATCCCCATAACCGATGCGAAAATTTCAATATAACTTGATCGGATATAGAATCCAACTAATATGCAAATAATACTAGAAATGAGTAAAAAAAGTGGACTTCTAACCATATTTATCTCTCCCCAGATATGTAATAAACTCCCTATCAACAGTATAAGAAATAACTCTTATACTTACTATAAATTTTCTCCTGTAAAACTCCCCACTCATCTATTCCACTTACGATAAGCCGTTTCTTTTTACAAAATTCTCTTAAAAATGGTATCGTTTTTTATAACATATTCTCATCAGAAAGGAATAAAGGATATGCCTAATAAACATCGAATTTTATTTATTGGTGCCGGTCGTATGGCAGAAGCTATATTTGCTGGACTACTTACAACAAGTAAAGAATACATCGAAGAAATTATTGTTTCCAACCGAAGTAACATAGAAAAACTAACGCAATTACAAACTCAATATGATCTATCGATTACAACAGATTGGAAACAGCATATTAAATCTGTAGATACAATCGTTTTAGCAATGCCGCCTGTCGCACATGAACAGCTATTAGCGGATCTATCCCCTCTTCTAACTAATCAATTTGTCGTGACAGTTGCTGCCGGAATCGGACCATCTTATCTAGAAGAAAGACTTCCCCAAGGGACACCTGTTGCTTGGATTATGCCAAATACAGCTGCTGGAATTGGAAAGTCTATCTCCTTATATACGACGGGACATTCTGTAGATGAAACACATCAAGAAACGTTACAACTTCTTTTAAAAGGTATCGGTACCTCACAGTTTTGTACCGAAGAGGAAGTTCACCAACTTACCGCAGTTACTGGTAGTGCACCCGCTTTTCTCTATCACTTTGCTGAAGGGTTAATTGAAGCAACGAAAAGCTATGGTATTGATGAGGAAACAGCAAAACACCTTGTCATTCAAATGATTGCTGGCTCTGCCGCTATGCTCCAGCAAAATCAGGATCCAGCTATGCTCCGCGAACAAGTAACAACACCAGGAGGTTCAACGGCTGAAGGCTTAAAAGTTCTATATGAAAATAATTTTTCAGAAGTCATTCAACAAGCAGTTGAAGCGACCAATAAAAAAGCTAGGGGGAATTAATATGACTTTAACAAGTTTAAATGACTATACAACATTACATAACGGCGTGAAAATGCCTTGGTTCGGCTTGGGTGTTTTTAAAGTTGAAGATGGTACAGAAGTAATTGATTCTGTAAAAGCAGCTATAAAAAATGGATACCGTAGTATCGATACTGCTGCGATATATAAAAACGAAGAAGGCGTTGGACAGGCAATTCAAGAATCTGGTATTCCTCGTGAAGAGTTATTCATCACTTCAAAAGTGTGGAATAGTGATCAAGGTTACGAGTCAACACTACAAGCATTTGAAACTACATTAGAAAAATTAGGTCTAGAATATTTAGATCTATATTTAGTACATTGGCCTGTAAAAGGAAAATACACTGAATCATGGAAAGCTTTAGAGCAGCTTTATAAAGATGGTCGTGTTCGTGCTATCGGTGTGAGTAATTTCCATATTCACCATTTGCAAGACGTATTTGAAATTGCAGAAATTAAACCAATGGTTAACCAAGTGGAATACCACCCACGTTTAGCACAAGAAGAATTACATGCCTTCTGTAAAGAACATAACATCCAGCTTGAAGCTTGGTCACCATTAATGCAGGGGCAGCTACTTAATCACCCAACATTACAAGAAATCGCTACGAAATATAATAAATCGACTGCACAAGTTATTTTACGTTGGGATCTACAAAATGAAGTTGTAACAATCCCTAAGTCTATTAAAGAACACCGCATTATTGAAAATGCAAACATCTTTGACTTTGAATTAAGCTCGGATGATATGAAAGCAATTCAAGCTTTAAATGAAAATCATCGCGTTGGTCCAGATCCTGATAACTTTAACTTCTAGTAGGGAAACCACTGCCATATGCAGTGGTTTTTTTATTTTTAATAAAACTGAAAATTTAAACTATATTCCATTTGATTGACACTTCATTATCTAAGGTGTAAGATTTTGAATTATCAAAGAAACACAAAAATTAATAAAATTTATTTGTTTACTCATTGTATCAAGAGAGGTGGAGGGACTGGCCCTTTGAAACCTCGGCAGCAGGTTCATTTTGAATACTGTGCCACTTCCTGCAAGCTTTGTGCTTGAAAGATAGAATGAGGGACTTCGTTTATATACGGGTGCATAACTTGTACGTAAAAATCCCTCTTTCTCAATACGAAAAGAGGGATTTTTTATTTTTCATTTCCCTCATCATCATCCAAACTTAATTATTTAGGAGGAAAATCAAATGAAAAAGAAGTTTGTACCCGGTATTGCATCAATTGTAGGAGTAAGTATTTTATTAACTGGTTGCGGTAGTTATAAAAACGAAGCGAGCGGAGCAAATGCAAAAGACGAGGCACCTAGTAAACAGGTTTTAAACTTATCTTCACCTACCGAAATACGAACAATGGATACGGCTCGTGCTACAGATACTGATTCTGGTCAAGTAATGAGAAACGTATTTGAAGGTTTGTATAATCTTAGCGAAGGTAACAAGCCTGTCCCTGGCGTTGCAAAATCTCATGAAATAAATGGCGATAAAACGAAATACACATTCCATTTACGAGATTCAAAATGGTCAAACGGCACTCCTGTTACAGCGAAAGATTTTGTCTTCGCTTGGCAAAGAGCTGTCGATCCAGCAACAGCCTCTGAATATGCATTTCTATTCTTTGATATTAAAAATGCAACAAAAATTAACAACAAAGAACTTCCTGCCGATCAACTTGGTATAAAAGCAGTTGATGACCATACGTTTGAAGTAGAATTAGAGCGCCCTGTTCCGTATTTTATTAGCTTAACGGCGTTCCCAACATTTCTACCAATCAACGAGGAATTCTTTAAAGCACAAGGTGATAAGTACGCTTTAGAAGATAACAAAATCTTATACAACGGAGCTTTTACACTAAGCGATTGGAAGCATGAACAAAGCTTTAAATTTAAGAAAAACCCTACCTATTGGGATAAAGATAATGTCAAACTCGAAGAAATCAATTTCAACGTTGTGAAAGAAAAATCAACAGAAGTAAATTTATTCGAATCCAAACAATTAGACCGTATAAAACTAACATCTGACTTCGTTGATAAATATAAAAAGGATGCTAACTTTAAAGAACGCCCGAACGTAGGCGTACAGTTTTTACGTATGAATCAACAAAACAAAGTACTTCAAAACGTTTCTGCACGCCAAGCAATCGATCAAACAATTGATCGAAAATCCTTTGTAAATACATTATTAAATGATGGCTCTACACCAACCTTTAGTCTCGTGCCGAAAAACTTTGCAAAAGGGCCTGATGGAAAAGACTTCCGTACTGCAAACGGCGATTTAACAAAAGTTGATACAACATCTGCACAAGAATTATGGAAGAAAGCAAAAAAAGAACTTGGTTCTGAAAAGATAACATTAGAATTATTAACAAGTGATGGTGACCTTGAGAAGAAAACTGGTGAATTCCTAAAAGGGCAACTAGAAAAGAATTTAGATGGCTTAACAGTAAATATAAAACCGCAACCACGTAAACAACAAGTTTCACTCTTATTAAAAGGTGACTACGAGATTGGAATTGACGGTTGGAGCCCTGACTTTGCTGATCCAATTACATTCCTTGAACTATTTACGACGAATAACCCTTACAACTTAGATCATTACTCTAATAAAGAGTTTGATGACACAATTGAAAAAGTTAAAACTACTTTGGCTGGTGATGAAAAAGCTCGCTGGGAAGCGTTACTAGCATCAGAAAAAATCTTATTTAAGGACTCTGTTATCGCTCCTCTTTACCAAAAAGGAGAATCTTATCTAGAACGTTCTTATGTAAAAGGAATTGTGCAAGTAGACTTCGCAGGCCAGTTAAACTTCAAGTGGGCAAAAATTGAAAAATAAAGTGAAACTTTAATCAGCCCTCACCAATCGGGCTTTTACGGACAGTTGCCCCCCCTTACTTCTTTGCTTTCACTGAATTTTGAGGTGAGGATCTTACTGCCCGTTAATGCGGGATAAAATGCAACTTAGATCATTGTGTTCCCACCCACACCCATTGTTTTTTTAGCAAAATATATTAAAAGCGGATTCCCTAATATGAGGAAATCTGCTTTTAATATATATTATTCCAAGAAATTAACACTCCACTTTTTATTATTGACATATAGTTCTTTCTAGTGTTAATATTCTAAATAATCAAAGAGACGAAATATTTAACCATCAAAATGTAATGTCTACAAAGTTGAAACATATAACGTCAGATTATAGTTCAACATGTATATACATATAGAACACCTGATTACCTATATACACATATTTATAATAGGTTTTCTCTTCTGTAGCTACACTTCAAGACATGGACATTATGGCGTTACGAACAACACATTTAGGGAGGAAAGAACAATGAAGAAAAAAGTTGTACCTGTTGTTGCATCTGTTTTAGGGGCAAGTCTACTACTAACTGCTTGCGGGGGAAATAAAGATAATGCAGGCGGAGCAAAAGCGAATGATAAAGCACCTGATAAACAAGCGATTAACTTATCATTTGCTTCAGAAATTCCAACAATGGATGTTGCAAGAGCAACGGATGGGGAATCCATGAACGTAATGCGAAATGTTTTTGAAGGTTTATATGCAATAGGAGAAGATAATAAACCGATCCCTGGTGTCGCTGAGTCGGTTGACATTAGTTCAGACAAAACAAAGTATACTTTCCATCTTCGTGATTCAAAATGGTCAAACGGTACTCCTGTAACAGCAAAAGACTTTGTATTCGCTTGGCAACGTGCCGTAAACCCTGAAACAGCAGCTGAATATGCATTCTTATTCTTTGATATAAAAAATGCGAAACAAATAAATCAAAAAGAAGCAGCGATCGATCAATTAGGCGTTAAAGCTCTTGACGATAAAACTTTAGAAGTACAACTGGACCGCCCTGTTCCCTACTTCTTAAGCTTAACGACATTCTCAACATTCTTACCAATTAATGAAGACTATTTAAAATCTCAAGGCGATAAATACGGTTTAGAAACAAATTATTTAATTTACAATGGTGCTTTCACATTAGATAACTGGAAACATGAACAAAGCTTCCAATTGAAGAAGAACCCTAACTATTGGGATGCTAAAACTGTAAAACTAGAAGAAATCAACTTCAATGTCGTTAAAGATAAATCTACAGAAGTTAACTTATATGATTCAGGACAAATTGATCGCGTTGCTTTAACTGCGGAGTTTGTTGATAAGTATAAGAACGATACCAACTTCAAGGAACGTGCTGAAGTCGGTATCCAATTCTTACGACTAAATCAGAAAAATGCAGTATTAAAAAATCAACATGCACGCCTCGCTATTAACGAAGCAATGAATAAAAAAGCGTACGTAGAAACAATTTTAAATAACGGTGCAATCCCAGCAGAAGGAATGGTTCCTGCGAAATTCGCAAAAAGTCCAGACGGTAATGACTTCCGTAAAGAGAATGGAAATCTAGTCAAAGATGATGTGAAATCTGCAAAAGAAAACTGGAAAAAAGCGAAGCAAGAACTTGGTACTGACAAAGTAACAATTGAACTATTAACAAGTGATAATGCTTTAGCTAAGAAAACTGGTGAATATTTAAAAGGTGAATTAGAAAAGAATCTAGATGGATTAACAGTGAATTTAAAACCGCAACCACGTAAACAACAGTTAAAGCTACTATTAAGTGGTGATTACGAAATCGGAATCGATGGCTGGGGTCCTGACTTCGCGGATCCTATTACATTCTTAGATCTATTCACAACAGATAGTGCTTATAACTTCGATAAATACTCTAACAAAGAGTACGACGAGCTTATTCGTAAAGTAAAAACTGATTTAGCTGGTGATGAAAAAGGTCGCTGGGAAGCAATGAAGCAAGCTGAAAAAATCTTATTACAAGATGGTGCTGTTGCTCCTTTATACCAACAAGGTCGTTCTTACCTACAACGCGGATTTATTAAAGGACTTGTAACAACTGACTTCGGCGGTGAATTTAACTACAAGTGGACAGAAGTTGCAAAATAATAAACGCTAGTAAAAAAGGTATCCCACGAAGGATACCTTTTTTACTTTATGCTTCTTTAACTACAGAACTTCTCCTCTTTACTATCCCTTTTATACCTATAGTGATTCCCGCTACCAATTGTGTAACTAGTATAATAAGTAATAATGAAATAATATTTTCCTCTAAACTAATTCCACCGAATATTATTGTATAATAACCATTTGCTGCGTATGTTGCGGGAAATAATTCACCGATCGTTTGATATGTTTTAGAAAGCATTGCATGTGGTACGATTACACCTGAACTTACAAGTTGTAACGATAGCGAGATAATATTAAAAATCATACCTGCATTTCCGAAAACAGTTATGAACATTTGTGTTAATGAAAGAAATGCGAAGAAGACTATTGCTTGAAACATCAATATACTCCATACTGTTTCATGCATTTCAATTTGAAATCCTTCCATCAAGCCAATTGTAATACATGCAAGTAAAATTGATACTGTACCGTTAATGATTTGTCTTGATACGAAATTACTCCAACCGTTCTTTACTTCCTTTGCCACTTTCGATAATTCCATACTCATAATCATTGCTCCTACAAATGAAGCTAATACAATCATAAGTGGTACCATATTAACGGAAAATCCTTTTGCATCATTTACTTTATGAACTGTAAAGCCAATTGAATCTTCTGTTAAGCCTTTCATCACTTCTACATTTTCATATCCTACAGCTTGTAATTTTCCAACAATCTCTTGTTTTTTATAACTTGCTGTCTCTTTATTTACGTTGTCTCGAATTTGTTTTGCTGCTCCTTCCATCATTTGTTTCGCCATCATGGCATTCGCTTGATTAATGTGGAAGTTTAAATTTGTTTTTCCCGCTTCATTTATATCTTTTGAGAAAGAAGCGGGAATTTCAATAATCATATCGTATGCATGATTGTTCATTTTCTCTTTGGCTTTTTCCATAGACGTTTCTTTTTCTGCTTGAAACGGTAAATTTTTCCGTAAACCTTCCGCCATTTTACTACCTATATTTGCATCCCCATTTACAATCGCAATACGCATTTGATCGGCCCGTTCATCCACTCCATCGTATGCTGTTAACCACACACAAAAGAAAATAAGTTGGAACGATAATGCAACTACCATTCCTACATACGTACCCGGTCGTTTTAAAAACTGTTTTAATGTATCCATCTTCTCAATCTCCTAATCGGCAAGCAAGTACACACTTGCATTTCATTTCAAATAAATACTAGGGTCTCAATGCCCTAGCATATAAGATGATATTATTCTCAATAAAATTCTCATTATCAATTTCTGTCAGTCGATTTGCAAATCGTAATTTAGATAAGAAATAACCAAAATTGATCCATATAAAATTCATTACTTGTGCTTCAATATTCGTATCAATAATCTTGCCCTGTTCCTGCATCTTTGCAAAATAAATCATTAATTCCGTTTTTAATCCTTGTGGTATTTTTGCAATTTCCTCGTCTAATTCAGGGAATTCCCCAGCCTCACGTATACCAATAGAGATAATATCTTTTGCTTCATTCAAAAATTTATGATAATGCCTTGCTAAGTTTTTCAAATCCGTTTCTAATTCCCATACAATCTCTGTTTGCAAAAACTGTTTTAAATGTGGTACATATGAAAATTCAGCAACTGCGGCTTCAATAACACCCTTCTTACTTTTGAAATTGCGAAATATCGTTACTTCATTGACACCCGCACGCATTGCAATTTCCTTCGTTGTCGCCGCTTTATATCCTTTTTCTTTCACTAATTCAACTGCTGCTTGAATGATTTTTTCTGCTGTCTTTGAGCGCGCCATAAAGTCCTCTCTTCCTCATGCAAGTGATCACTTACATTTTGATTATATTACTTTTCTAATAATTGTCAATAATTCTCTTTCGCTTCTTTTTGTATTTCAGTACCTCCTCACAACTTCAATTTACCATATACATACAAATTCTTTTTGATTTAAATTGCGGACTAATCCTTGAAGCTATAAGAAAATAATTTATTTTCATCACATACATAATTACATGAAATTAGGAAAAACTTGTATAGAACAAATTTACATAAGGAGGAATTTATAATGAGAATTTTACTATCAATTTTATTAGCTCTTATGCTAGTACCTGCATTAACAGGATGTAAAGCTCCTGCAAAAGAAGATACAACTTCTAATAAGAAAACGACTGAAGAAGCAAAAAATGAGGCTCCTGCAGATTTAAAACTAAACTTTAATGAATTTGATTTAAAGGCAGACTATCAAGATACAAAGAAAGACTACGAAGCTGATTATAAAAATGTAGCAGCCGATAAAAAAATGGAAGCAAAAGTTGAAGACCATAAAGCAGATGTAAAATTAACAGGCGACGAGGCTATTACAAAATTAAGCCCACTTCTACAAGAGTTGAAATTTGATAAAGATACTCCTGACCAAGAAGTAATTGATCAAGTAGTAAATGTATTCAAACTTGATAAAGACTATCAAAAATTCGCTTTAGAAGTTATCTTCTCTGATGGAACGAAAAAAGAATATAAGAAAGAAATAAAATAAAGAAGTAGGCGATTGCCTACTTCTTTATTTTTTAATTTTTACGTATCTTAGTTCTGGACTAGAACCAATAATGAATTGGACGCCAGATACTGATGATTTTTGCAAATACGAAGCACTTGGGAAAATAATTGGGATCAATGGTGTTTCATCAAACATAATGTCTTCTGCTTTATGCAATATATCAAAACGTTTATTTTCATCTTGTTCTGTTTTTGCTTGATTAATTAAATTATCAAATTCTTTATTGTACCACTTCGCATAGTTGCTCGGACCATCACCTGCATATAATTCTAAACGGGCACTAGGGTCTAAGTTAGAACCTCCCCACCCCATATAAGCTAATTGGAAATCACTTTGCTTGTATGTGTCGATGTAACTCTTCCACTCTTTATTTTCTAATTTAATATCTACACCAAGGTTTTTCTTAAACATTTCTTGCATTGCTTCTGCTACTTTTTTATGTTGTGTATCTGTAGTGAATTTTAATGTTACTTCAGGTAATGTAGACCATCCTTGCTCTTTCATGCCTTCTTCTAATAATTTTTTCGCTTCCGCTGGATCAAATTTTACGTAATCGCCTTTTTCTTTACGGAAATCACGGCCGCCTTGTGTTTTTGCCCCTTCTGGAACAAAAGCATATGCTTCTTGTGCATTATTTTTATACAGTTTTTCAACGATAAACTTACGATCAACCGCTAATGAAAATGCTTTACGTACTTTTGCATTTGTAAACGGCTCTTTTTCTACGTTAAACGAATAAATATAAGATGAGAATCCTGCAACACGCTTATATTCTTTATTTCCTTTTTCTTTCTCAATCATCTCTTGTGGTAAACCACTTAGTAAATCTAATTCTTTTGATTTAAATAATTGATACGCTGTTTTAGAGTCTGGAATAATACGAAACTCAATTTCTTTTAATGTTACCTTTTTATTATAGTATTCTTTATTTTTTTGTACTGTAATTGCTTGGTTATGCTTCCATTCTTTTAACGTGAATGGTCCGTTCGTAATTAACTCTTTTGGGTCTGTTTTTAATTTATTATTATCATCAATTGATTTTTTAGATAATGGAATAAATAATGAACTTGCTAGCTTTTGTTTGAAAGAAGCAACTGGATATTCAAGTGTTACTTTTAACGTTTGAGGATTAACCACTTGAATCCCAACTTGTCCCTCTTCACCTTTTCCAGTATTATATGCCTCTGCACCTTTAATAAAATACATTTCTGTCGCATTCATAGAACCCGTTTTCGGATTTAATAATCGCTTCCATGCAAACTCAAAATCATTTGCTGTAATAGGAGAACCATCTGACCATTTAATATCTTTCTTTAGATGAATTGTATATTCAGTCCCATCAGCATTTACTTCTTCTTTATCCGCTAACTCATTATGGATTTTCCCATTGTTATCCTCAGTATATAAACTTGAAAATAAGTTCCCAATTACATATCTCGAAGTAGTATCTGTCGCAATGGCAGAATCAAGCGTATACGGATCACTGCTAATATTCGTTACTAATCGATCCCCGTCTCCCTTACCAGCACTCGCCTTTTGCGTCTCTTTCTTACCGCAAGCAACAGAAGTGATCGCTAAAACAGTCATAATGACAAATAATAAAAACTTCTTCATCCTACATTCTCCTTTAACCTGAAATTTTTGGTGTTGATGCTAATAATGTTTTTGTATAAGAATGTTGTGGATTACGGAATACTTCGTCCGTATATCCAAATTCAACAAGTTCTCCTTTGTATAAGACAGCCACTTTTTCACATAAATAGTGAACCATCGGTAAATCATGTGCGATAAATAAATATGTATAGCCTTGTTCCTTTTGAATCTTTTGCAGCAAATGTATAATTTGGATTTGCAGCGAAACATCTAATGCTGAAATTGGTTCATCAAGGATTAATACTTCTGGCTCACATAATAGCGCTCTTGCAATGGCAATACGTTGACGTTGTCCACCGCTAAATTCGTGGGGATAACGATCAATATATCGTCTATCTAATCCAACACGCTCTAGTGCATCACCTGCGACTTTATCTTTCAATCCTTTATCGCCTAAACCGAATGAAATATAGCCTTCTGTTACAATATCGCGTACTTTCCAGCGCGGATTTAATGCAGCTGTGGAATCTTGAAAAATGAACTGTACTTTCTGCAAGAAATCCCGCTTATGAGCTGACTTCAGCTTGTGAACAACTTGACCGTTATAATCAATTTCACCAGACGTTGGACGCTCGATCCCAGCTATGAGCTTACCAAGTGTTGTCTTTCCAGAACCACTTTCTCCAATAATGCCAAGCGTTGTTCCTTTTGGGATAGAAAGTGATATACCTTTTAACGCTACGATTTCTTTATTTTTACTTCCATACGTTTTCGTTACTTGCTTTACAGTAATTAAATCTGTCGTCATGAGGCATTCACCCTCTCTTTTGGTTTCGCTTTATTATGCTCCAGAATATGCTGCCAGCAATGTGAACTATGCTCCTCAGAATATGTTGTTCTCTCTGGGAAGCGATGAATACATTCTTTTATCGCTACAGGACAACGATTCACAAACGGGCATCCAAAACTATTTAACGTTTCAATTGAAGGCGTTGTTCCCTCAATTGCTCTAAGTACCTTTTCTGAATCATCCATATTGGGAATTGCTTGCAATAAACTTTTTGTGTAAGGGTGCTTAGGTGAGCCAATTACTTCTTGAATCGTTCCTTTTTCAACAACACGTCCCCCGTACATAACTACTACTCGGTCAGCTACTTCACGTACAAGTGCCAAATCATGTGTAATTAATAAAATACTCGTATTTTGTTTTTCCTTTCTTTCTTTTAACAACTCCATAATTTGCTTTTGAATCGTTACATCTAATGCTGTTGTAGGTTCATCTGCAATAACGAGCTTCGGGTGACAAGCAAATGCAATTGCTAAACAAATACGCTGCCTCATACCCCCACTCAACTGATACGGGTATTGTTCAAAGCGTTTCTCTGCTTCATGTATCCCTAAATCATTTAGTAAGTTAATTGCAATTTCTTTTGCCTCTTTTTTCGATTTCTTTTCATGCTGCACAATTACTTCTGTAATTTGTCTTCCCACCCTCATCGTCGGATTTAAAGATGAAAGCGGGTCTTGAAAGATAAAGGAAATATCTTTCCCGCGAATTTGATTCCATTCTGATTCTTGTAAATCCGTTAATTCCTTTGATTGGAAAGATATATTTCCATCATCAATATGAATCGATTCTTGATTTAAGCCAATAATTGATTGTGCTGTAACACTTTTCCCTGAACCACTTTCTCCGACAAGTGCAACTATTTCACCTTCGTTAATAGAAAAGGAAACATGCTTCACAATTGCTTGCTTACTATTCTCTTTTTCAACGGCCAACGTTACGTTTTCTAAAGATAAGATTTGTGCCATGTTTTTTCTCCTTTCGATTACGTTTTACGATTTTTGGATCAATTGCATCTTGTAAACCGTCACCAATCGCATTAAATGCGAACATGATGAATGCAATCATAATTGCCGGGAAGAATAGTTGCCACCATTCTCCGCTTAGTAATATCCCAAGTGCATCGTTCGTCATCGTGCCCCAACTTGCCGCTGGTGATTGTACTCCAAGTCCGATAAAGCTTAAAAATGATTCTGAGAAAATGGCTGCTGGAATTGTAAATGATAAATTTACGATAATAATCCCTGTTAAGTTTGGAATTAAATGTCCGTATATAATTTTCATATGAGGTGTACCTAATCGCTCTGCTGCAATAACAAATTCTCTTTGTTTCAATGAAAGTACTTGCGCTCGAATGAGACGTGCCATGCCAATCCATCCCGTTAACGCAAGAGCTATAATAATTGTAAAAAGTCCTGGTTTCATAACGATTAATAGTAAAATAACAATTAATAAATATGGGATACCGTATAACACTTCAATCCCTCTTATAATCCACTCATCAATTAACGTTCCAAGACGATTACGTCCTCTCACATATCCACTAAAGCCACCGATAAGTACACCAAGCCCTATATCAAGAGCTGCTGCTACCAATCCAACTGTTAATGAAATTTTCCCACCAGCCCAAGTACGCGCCCAAATATCTCTCCCTAAATCGTCTGTTCCGAACCAATGCTCACTACTAGGCGGTAAATTAGTTGCTTCTTTTACTTGTTCACTCGCAGTAAATGGCGTTAAACTTTCGCCAATAAGCGAGAAAACAATAATTAGTAATAACGTCACTGCCCCTAAAACTGCTATAGGGTTTGATATAAACTTGCGAAACACTTCCTTTTTCCAGCTAATCGTTTGCTGATCTTTATTTATCGTTAATTCTTTTTTCTCTTCATTCGTTAATAACTGGTCATTAATGTCATAAGCCCCCATTTAAACATCACCCTCCTTACGTAATAGAACGAATGCGCGGATCAACAATACGATGAATGATATCTGTAATAAAAATACATACAATTAATAGCGCACTATAGAAAATGGTTGTTCCCATAATCACCGGATAATCTCGGTTGAAAATACTGTCTACAAAATATTTTCCTAAACCAGGAATTGAAAAGATTTTTTCAATAACGAAAGTCCCTGTTAAAAGTCCAGCCATTAATGGGCCAACAAATGTAAGTACTGGAACAATCGCATTTCGAAGAGCATGTCTTATAATGATTTTCTTAATTGGTATACCTTTCGCTCTCGCTAGCTTAATATAATCACTCTGCAACACTTCAATCATATTAGAGCGAACAAATCTTGTAATAACTGCGATTGGCCCGAGCGCTAATGCGAAGGAAGGTAATACAGTATGCTCAAATGTTCCCCAAGACGCCACTGGTAATAATTCAAATTGTATGGCGAATACTTGTATAAATAGTGGCGCTAAAATAAAACTAGGAATAGAAATACCGAGAATCGCAAGCAAGCTCACACTATAATCAATCACTTTCCCATGATATAGCGCGGCAAATGTACCTGCTGCAATTCCAACTAACAATGAAATAATAAGTGCTTGTAAACCAATAATCGCTGATGGACCAAAGCCTGTCGTTATAATTTCTGATACACCTTGCCCCGTCGATTGAACGGATTCACCAAAATCAAAATGCACTACGCCATCTAAATAAGCAACATATTGATTCCATAACGGTTCATCAAGGTGATACTTTGCTCTCATGTTTTGTATCACTTCTTCAGGAAAAATCTTCGCATCTGATGAAAATGGATCCCCTGGAATAATATGCATAATCAAAAATGTTACTGTCGTAATAACCCATAGTGTAAATACCATAACCGATAGTTTTTTAATCACATACACTTCAATAACCCCCTAAACAAATGAATTTACTTTGTTTTATTGACATATTTGTTGCCATTACTCCTTCTCTACTTCTTAAAACACAAAAAGCCTTGATCTTAAAAAATAAGATCAAGGCTTAATAAAACTATGCCCATCACTTATCTTTCAAGACTTGCTTGCTGGAATTAGCACGGTGTTCTATTACAGAACCCGCTGCTGAGGTGTCATAGGGCCAGTCCCTCTACCTCTCTGGATAAGTAAATTGCTATATTATTATTTGGTTCAAATTGTATATTTCGAATTATAATTCTGAAAAAATGAAAAGTCAATCAATTTGGATATTTTTAGAAAAATCAGTTTTTAATAGCGTTATTTCTTAAAATCACTACTTTAGCTTATAATAAAATTAATTACTTTAAAGGAGTTATAAAATGGATCCACTACTTCTGGCTACTATAGGATTGCCATTAACAATCGTCATACTCGTCATCATCGGCTTCTATAAACTCTTCATTAAAAAGAAAAGCATCACTTCTTTTTACACTCCATTCGATAATATTACTGGACAAACAATTTCAGAATTTCACGAAGAACAGAAGATATTAGTATCCGAGGATGAAGACGGAGATGGTAAAAAGAAAAAATAACCTTGCACACGCAAGGTTATTTTTTCGCTTCTGTTTGAAAACGTTTATAGTATGTCGATGCTGTTGCAAAATTAATTTCTATATCACGAATTAATGATGAATCTTCTTCTTTAGCTAACTTCTGTAATTTTTTCATCGCTTGTTCCGATTCATTCAAGAAACCAACATATACCTCATGTTCTTGCTCTTTCGACTTTGGAACACGAATTTCTTTACGTATATTATCAATATCTTCTAACATGCTCGTTGTTACCTTTTGCACATCTTCTTTATATGTAGCATTCGTTATTTCCTTACCGCCCTTTTCTTTTGCCACTTCAAATAACTGTAACGCCTTATTAATTTCTTTATTTATTTTCGCATCATATTTTTCATGTACTGCGCTGTATTCTTTCATTTCTTCTGTTTGCTCAGTGGATTGCTCTACCTTTTCTTTCGGTTCTTTCGTATCTTTATTTCCATTACATCCTGCTAGAAGGATCATACTTCCCATTACAGCAATACCCAAAACCTTCTTCATCTCGAATTCTCCTTTTATCTACAGCTACTACTAATTATAGTTTCTTTTATCTCCACTTGTTATTATACCGAGAACGCCCCACTTTTTACACTTAAGACGATATCTTAATATACATACCAACATTTTTGTCACAGTATCGTCACTTTATGCAAATAACTTTTGCATCACTTTACTACATCACCTTACAAAACTGTAAGCACACATAGAGAACAAACCATGCTAGACTTACATATGCATAAAGTAAGCGTAGTTCAGTTTGTAAGGAGAATCATCAATGTACAATACAATACCCTTTATGGGCGAAGATATTCGCGTCCTTATTCGCGAAAAGTCACTTCATATTGAAAATACAGAGAGCCTTCGCCGCGTATTAAAGAAGAAGCATGCTCCATTTAAGCTGGCCCAATATTTAAAGAAACAACATATAAATCAATTTCATACTGTGCTAAATATATCCGATAAATCTTTAACAATCGAGATTATCGGTCATGTCTACATTGGAAATTTTGCAGATGTCTTAAAAGAAATTCCACGCATACCGAAGATTGCTCCTATTATCGTTGAGAGGGCATATAGAATTACAGATCATACTGATATTATTGATTGCGGGGAGAAAGAGGTCGACAGTAACCGCTGGGTATGGGATAAACTTGCTTTCTTATATGATGCGATCATGAATAATATGTATGAGTTATTTCAAAGAAATGAAAAAAAGAGCTGATTCAAAGAAATGTTTGAATCAGCTCTTTTGTATTAAGCTTCTAACTTTTTATTTTGTTGCAGTTCAAACTGCTTCTCACTTCTTCTAGCCATAAATAGATAACATAATACAGCACCAATTTCACAAAGAGCTATAACAACCCCCATCGGTAATGCTGTATTACTTCCACCAATACCTACTAGCGGTGCAACAAGTGCTCCTGAAATGAACTGTAATAAACCTAGTAAAGCTGATGCTGTTCCTGCTGCTTGTTTTTGATTTCTCATCGCTAACGAGAAGCCGGTTGTTGATACAACCCCAACACTTGATACAACAAGAAATAGCGAGCATAAAACACCGATTAGCCCTATTCCAAGTGCGATTGTAAGTAGTAATGATAGACCGCCAACAGCCGCAATAATAATACCAGCAACAAATAAAGTTTTCTCATTAACTTTCCCCGCTAAGCGGCCAGTAACTTGGCTAGCAATAATAATACCAATACCGTTAATTGCAAAGAACAAACTAAACTGTTGTGGTGATGCCCCGTATATATTTTGCAACACGAACGGTGAACCAGAAATATAAGCAAACATTGCAGCTGTTACTAACCCTTGCGATAATGCATATCCCATAAATAAACGATCTTTCAAAAGCTTTCCGTATGTTGCCAGCGTTCCTGATAATCCACCTGTCTCTCTTTCTTCAGGAGGTAATGTTTCACGTAATACGAAAGTAGCTGATATTAGCATGAATACACTAATTGCTCCAAGCACGATAAAGACGCCGCGCCATGATGTGAACTGTAATAATTGTCCTCCAATAATCGGTGCCAAAATAGGTGCTGCCCCGTTTACTAACATAAGTAATGAGAAAAACTTCGTCATTTCAGAACCTGAATACATATCGCGTACCATTGCACGTGATATAACAATACCAGCAGATCCTGAAGCACCTTGTAAGAAACGTAAAAGCACTAAACTCCAAATAGATGGTGCAACAGCACAAAGTAACGAAGAAGCAACATAAATAATAAGAGCGATAATAAGAGGTTTGCGCCTTCCGTAAATGTCACTGATTGAACCAATAAATAACTGTCCTACTGAAAGCCCAAGCAGACAAGCAGTTAATGTAAGCTGCGCGAGGGATGCACCCGTTTGTAAATCATCCGTTAACTTTGGTAAAGAAGGCAAATACATATCAATAGATAATGGCCCAATTGCCGTAAGTGTCCCTAATACAAGAATCATCCATAACCTGTTTGTCTTTACAGGTTTATATACTTCGTGATTAACTCCATTCACTTTTTCCATTCACCCTTTCATATAAATACTCAATCGTAACAATTATAGTTACAACATAAATATACGTCAAGTATACCGTATTTCCCTGTTTAATAATGTAAAAAAAGCGATAGAATCTCTATCGCTTTACTTTTTCAAATTACTATTTGTAAATTTAGATACAGATGCCATCATTTCTCCTGTGTCTAAATATGTGATTTGAATTGGATCTCCTACTTCTGTAAACATTGCATATGGGAATTTCTTCGCCGGTACCATGAATACTTTTTGCTCGTTTTCTAATAGTACGTACACAATCGTATTTTCACCTGATTTTTCTTTATACACACGTTGTACAGTACCTTCTTTTTGCGCTTCTTTCCCATTTGAAGTCGGTCTAAATGAGTCACCACTTCCGCTCAGCGCATTTTTATAATTCTCAAGTGCTTCTTTTTGCGTTGAACCTGTTGCAAACACTTTTGCATTAGAAGCATATATGACAGTATGAGCACGTACTAATCCGCCGTCATCAATAACCGGTACAATCCAAGAAGGTTTACCATATACGTTATAAATAACCGGCATTGTTCCATGCCATTTCTCTCTCTTAAAGGAATTATCCACTACTTCTGTAGCAGCCGAACCATCCATAATTCCCTTTACTTCTTTTCCGTTATAGTAATACAACTTACCTGTACGCGCATCAATAAGCGAATAGCCTAGTGCAGAATCTACTCCTTCTTTCGGAGAGGTGAAATCAGTAAAATAATATAACGTTCCATCCTTACCGAAGATTGGTGTAACTCCTTCTTTCGTTCCCCACTCAGTCGGAATCTTCATATCCGTTTGTGAGAATTTTGTATTCCAAAATCCGTGAATATATTTACCGAAATACGTATTTAATGTAGATGCAGTCTCGTGATTTAATACGCCATCAACGAATTTAGGTGCCTTTCCTTTGTCGTATCTTTTCACTTCACCTGTTTGTGCGTCTACTACTACAACACCTTCTACTTCAAATCCAGATCTTCCTGAAATAAATTCACCATACGTCATTGTATAATACGGTTTCCCTTTATCATCAACTTCAAATTTTGGTTTCCCTTTAAAAACTAAATCTGGCTCTGCTTTTCGAACGACACGTTCTAATTTATTACCGAAAAACATGCTCGGCACATATTTCATTTTATAACCAAGATGCAGTTTCGCTTCCGCATCAGGATTCGTACCTGACATCGTTACGTACCCTGGAATTGTCTCAGCTTTACGTGCTTTAAAAAAGCCTGAAACTTCAATCGGTGCTACATATAAAGCCTCACCATTTACCATTTGTGGCGTTAATTCCCCTAGCTCAAAATAAGCTACTTTCGGAATATCCCCAAATACCTTTTTCATTTTATTTTCCGCTGTTTTAGGCGGAACTGTAAACGGCTGATCATTTTCAGTAAATGGCTCTGAAATATCTTTCTCGATCTTCACAACAGAATCATATTTTTTTTGCGTGATTACTATATCGTGCAAATAACCAAAATAGCCGTAACTTGCGAGTAAAACAAACATTAGAAGTCCCTTTAACGTACCTTCTAATTTCCCTACCTGCTCTTGTGAGAATAAAACAAGCCCAATTAAAATCGCTACTGCAACAGAATAATGAGTAAGAATAGAATCTGCTCGATCATCAATTAGCCAGAAATATTCATAGATTGCAATACCTATCCAAAATAAAACAGGAATAACTAAAATAGATGATTTCTTACCCTTTACAACTTTCTCATTTCCTCCTTTATCCACCGCGCGAATTTTATTACCGCTTCTAGTCCATGGAATCAAAAACAAAGTGAGAATAGCTAAAACTATAAATTTCATCAAAGGCAATGTCCCCTTTTCTTTTGTCTTCTCCATAAGTATAACAAATAAAGGGTAATCAGGTAAAAATGGGTATGATTATATTTTTTTGCTACTTAATACAATTCCACTCACTGCATATAAAATAGATGCTATATAAAAAATGGTGCCAATCGTAAAGAAATCTACTAAATATCCCGTTGCAATAACTGCTACTGCTCCTCCAACCGATGTCCACACATGATATTTTCCAATCTCATAACCAGCTTTTTTCTGTTCTACCTTTCGTGCTAACGATGTCTTCTCCGTATTACGCTGCACAGCACCTAAAATACCCATTAAAATTTGGAGAATGTATACATGCCAAACTTCTGTTGCAATAGGGAAAAAAAGCATTAATATAGCCATGGACCATGCGTATATAATTAATAACTTTCTATCACCTACCCTATCAGAGATTCTTCCAACTAACGGATATACTAGAGCTGAAGTTAAGGCAAATAAGCCGTACGCCCAGCCAAATTGCGAGAAACTATTTCCTACATTTCGAAGCAATAGTATATAAAAAGGAAATACCATACTACCCGCCATCATAATAATGCTTTGTGAGGCTACAAATCTTCTATATGTCATTTGCTATACTCCTTATAAAATAAATTCACAAACCTTTCCTCTGGGTCTACTTCCTTCTTCTTCTGAAGGAATTCTTCTATGCGAGGATACGCTTTCTTTAGTTGCTCCTTTTCCGGATAAGAATAATACGGTAAATAATAACTTCCATTATGCTTTAACGTAACATCAATCATCTTTTGAATGACCACTTTTGTTTTCTTTATTTCATCTTCAGAACGCCCTTGATTAATTAGAAGCACAAGCGCAAACATATCATCTTTCGCATAAGATAGCACCGCATTCTCATTCTTTTCTACATAGCGGATTGTGATGTTAAGAAGGTTTAATTCCTCTTCATTTAAAACACTTCGCAAATCATCTATATACTCTGCAAAACCATCTATCGGTACAAAGTACTCTTGTAAAACTTCGGTCAAGTTTGGATTATCGTATTCCATAAAAGCACTATCAGATCTCATTACGTTATTTCGAGTTTCGTACTTACCATCTGTACGTTCAAAATAACTTCTTTGTATATCCCAAAATGCGCCCTTTCCCCAGTCACTATAACGTGATAACCCAAGTAAGAATTTCGGCGCAGCTATAATATTTTCTTCTTTTAATTTGCTGTACTCTCCCAGCTTCTGTTGATCTTCTGCCAGTACATAATCTGTCACATACATTTCTTTTAAAAATGAATTTGGGGCAACAGAAATACGTGCTAAATGCATACGTATATTCTCGTCCCTTCGCACTTTATTCTTAAAGTATGAAGAGTATTCTTTATAATCTAGTACCTTCGTGTCCGTTTCATACAATTCATCGTTTGTTAACTGTAGCGTCACATCTAAAATCACACCAAATAATCCATATCCTCCAATTACATACGGAAACAAGTCAGCATTTTCTTCTCTATTTACATTACGCACCGTACCATCTGCCATTAACAATCTGAACGACTCTACTGTATCAATCAATGCTTCATGACGAATATCACGCCCATGTACATTTACACTTAATGAACCACCAACAGTAAAAATATTTTGAGATTGCATCACTTGAACTGCAAGACCATATGGATTGATTTTCTTTTGAATGTCATTCCATGTGACACCACTTTGCACCCTAATCCTCTTCTTCTCCGGATCGAATTCTAATATTTCATTATATCCTTTCATATCAAGCATCGTACCGTTAGGATAATATGTCTGCCCGCCTTGGCTATGTTGCATACCTGCAATAGAAATCTTCTCTCCAGATACTTTTGCATCTTGCACTAACTTTTTTAATGAACTTTCATCCTCAGCATTTTCAACACGTTTAATTTTCGTTGGAAGCAACTTTCCTACATCACTCATAATAGGATGATCCAGTTGCTCTTTGTATGTATATATAGATGTCGCGAGCAACACTGTATACGCTACAATAACAACTGCTATCTTTCTTTTTTTCAAATGGCACTCTCCCCTTCTAACGTTCTTCCTCTTCATATTGTACCTACTTTCCTACGAAGAAGGTATTAACAAAAAAGAGAGAGACCCTTTATTTTAGGTCCCTCCCTCATCAAAACTGTTACTTTGCTGCTGGCAGCTGTATTGGCTCAAACTTTTCGTACGATGTATATTTTGCATTCGTAATAATGTGTGCCTTATCCTTACCATTACTACTCATAATCATATCTATCTTCGCTGATTCATATTTAAAATCTTTTGTAATGATATATTCCGCATCCACTTCTTCTATCTTTGCGTTTTGTGCTTGTAGCATTTTCTTCTGCGTTTCATCCATGCTAGTTAACATACTCTCTGTTTCTTGCCCTTTTAATATAAACGTCAGCTTATATTTATCTCCGCTTTTCTCCATCTTCATTTTATCTAAAACTACTGCTGGCACTTCTAAATTATCTATAATATCTTGAGTGGCTTTCATTCCGCCAGCATTTAATTGCTCCTCCGGTACAGATATAACTTCTCCTGTATTAGGGTTTTTCACCTCACCAGCAACTTTACCATCCACAGTATACACTACAACATCTGTACCAGAAATATTCATTTCAGAACGAGAATTCTTTGTCTTTGGCTCTAATTGCATTTTAGCCTTTAATATATCCATCTCTGTTCCCTCAGCTTTTATCCCTACATCATATGTCATCGTTACATTTTCTTCGTTTTTAAAAGCTTCGTTCGTTTTCTTGAAAACATCCTTCGCTGCTAATTCCTTTTCTTTTTGAACTGATTCTTTTTTCGGTTCATCAGTCTTTGCTGTTTTCTCATTACTACACCCTGCACCTAAAATAACTGCAAGGATCATACTAGAAGTTAAAATAAGTTTTTTCATAATTTCTCCTCCTTTCCAAAAGGATATCATCTATTTTCCTTTGAAATCTATATACTTTTTAATATTTCTATTTAACTTTATTTCTCGAATAACAACATGTTTAAAGAAATACTTAAATATGTTGTAAATAAAAACAACTAAATTCAGGAGGTCATTATGAAAGCAATTATTTGCACAAAGTATGGGCCGCCTAATGTTCTCAAACTTCAAGATGTAGAGAAACCTACTCCTAAAAAGAATGAAGTATTAGTTAAGATTCACGCAACAAGTGTAACTACTGGAGATTGTAGAATGCGAAGCTTCACTAGTCCTCTTTTATTTTGGATTCCTATGCGATTTGTATTAGGTTTTAGAAAACCAAGAAAGCCTATACTCGGTGTAGAGTTATCTGGTGAAATTGAGGAAGTAGGAACGGATGTAACTCAATTCAAAAAAGGAGATTACATCTTTGCATTAACAGGACTTAACGTTGGTGGTTATGCTGAATACGCATGCGTATATGAAAGTGGATTGATAGCATTAAAACCTACCAATGTGACGTATGAAGAAGCGGCAGTTATTCCTTTCGGCGGAACTTCAGCATTACATTTTCTGAGAAAAGGGCACATAAAAAAGGGACAACAAGTACTTATATATGGCGCTTCCGGATCAGTAGGTACCGCTGCTGTGCAACTTGCTAAATATTTCGGTGCGACTGTTACAGCTGTTTGTAGCAATTCAAATTTTGAGTTAGTACAATCTTTAGGAGCTAATCACGTAATTGACTATACGAAAGAAGATTTTACAAAGCGCGATGAACGCTACGATATTATATTCGATGCAGTTGGAAAAATTAAAAAATCCTATTGCAAGAGCGCATTAACAGCTAACGGTAAATACGTATCAGTCAACGGAACGATGGCAAAAGTAAGCAAAGAAGATATGCTTCTACTAAAAATGCTAACGGAAGAAGAAAAATTAAAGCCAGTTATCGATAAAACTTACCCGTTAGAAGAAATTTCAGAGGCTCATACGTACGTAGAGACCGGACATAAAAAAGGGAATGTTTCCATTACCTTAAAATAAAATATATTCAGAAAATAATATTGACAATTCTTTTTGTAACATTTACTATTAGTACCATATTTAAAAACTACATACACATACTCTTATCAAGAGTGGCGGAGGGACTGGCCCGATGATGCCCGGCAACCGAGCTTATAACGTATAAGCTAAGGTGCTAATTCCTGCAGAACGATTTTCGTTTTGGAAGATAAGAGAGGAACCTATTTCGTCTATTCGGCACCTCTCTTATTTTTGAGAGGTGCTTTTTATTTTGGAACGTATATTAAGGGGGAATTATAGATGAAAAAGATATTATTAAGTATTGTAAGTGGAGCTGTATTATTGTTAGGCGCATGTGGTGCTAATTCTGATAAAGAGGTAAAAGCATTAGATGAGAAAAAGATTACAGTTGGTGTAACAGGCGGACCGCATGAACAAATTTTTGAAAAGGTGAAAGAAGTTGCAGCAAAAGATGGCCTCCAAATCGATATAAAGGTATTTAATGATTATGTAGCACCAAACGTATCTTTAGATGAAAAAAGCCTCGATGTAAATAGCTACCAAACAAAATCTTATTTAGACGTATTTAAAGCTGAACGTAATATGAAATTAACTGAAGTATTTTCCACAGTAACATTCCCTATGGGTATATACTCTAAAAACTTAAAAGATGTAAAAGAATTAAAAGAGGGTGACGCAATTGCTGTCCCAAATGACCCAACAAATGAGTTGCGTGCTTTAAAGCTATTTGAAAAAGCAGGTGTTTTAAAAGTTGATCCAAAAGCTACAGAAAAAGCGACTGCAAAAGATGTAATTGAAAATCCGAAAAATTTAAAGATTGTTGAATTAGAGGCATCTCAATTACCAACGCAGCTAAGTGAAGTGAAGGCAGCTGCGATTAATACAAACTTTGCATTAGGTGCAAAATTAAGTCCAGCAAAAGATTCTATTTTCCGCGAGGGAAAAGATTCACCATATGTGAACTGGGTCGTTGTGCGTACTGAAAATAAAGATGATGCTGTTGTAAATAAATTAAAGAAAGCTTATCAATCTAAAGAAGTAAAAGATTTCATTGAGAAAAAATTCGATGGTTCTGTTTTACCGTCTTGGTAGGAGCTGACTATAATGATTGAATTAAAAAACATCTCCAAAGTATTTTCAACAAAAAAAGGGAATGTTGAGGCCCTTAAACCAACTTCCCTTAAAGTAAAAAAGGGTGAAGTATTTGGAATCATCGGATATAGCGGCGCTGGTAAAAGTACATTAATTCGTTGTGTAAATTTATTAGAAAAACCAACGACAGGAAATATCATTATAAACGAACAAGATTTAACAACCTTATCGACGAAAGAACTCGCAAAAGCGAGACAAAAAATCGGCATGATTTTTCAAGGATTCAATTTACTTAAAACCGTTACCGTTTATGAAAACATCGCACTACCCTTACGTCTATCTGGTCTTCCCAAAAATGAAATTGAAAAAAGGGTAGAAAAGTATTTACGCATTGTTGATCTCTTTAATAAAAAAGATGCCTATCCAAGTGAATTATCTGGTGGTCAAAAACAACGTGTAGCAATCGCTCGCGCACTATCTCATGAGCCTGAAGTTTTATTAAGTGATGAAGCAACGAGCGCATTAGATCCGGAAACGACCGATTCTATTCTTGATTTATTATTAAAGATCAACGAAGAAATCGGAATTACGATTTTGCTAATTACACACGAAATGAATGTCATCCAGCGTATTTGTGACCAAGTTGCTGTAATGGAACATGGATCTGTCGTTGAAAGTGGAACAGTGAAGGACATTTTTACAGATCCACAACATGTAACAACGAAGAAATTTGTAAATAGCGCGTTTGCAGCTAAAATTCCAGAAGAGGTACAGAAAGAACTACAAAGCACCGGGGAAATCGTAACACTTTCATTTATAGGAACCGCTTCAGGAGAACCAGCGTTAGCTGTCGCTACAAAACGTTTCCACGTATATCCTAATATTTTATCAGGCAATATTACGCAGTTAAAACATGAGGCATATGGAAAACTGATCGTTCATATGCAAGGTGAAAAAAGTGAAGTACACCGTGCCTTATCATTTTTACAAGAACAAGGGATCATCGTAGAAGGAGGTAGAACAGATTATGGGAAACAAGTCCTTTTTGGATGAGTGGGGTAACGTAATATGGGAAGCAACAATTCAAACATTTCAAATGACATCTATTTCACTACTTATCTCTATTCTTATTGCATTACCACTCGGTGTCACACTTGTTTTAACGAGACCTGGTGGACAGCGAGAAAATAAAATTATCTATCCTATTCTTAATACAGTTATTAATATCATTCGTTCTCTTCCGTTTATCATTCTATTATTCTTCATTTTACCTTTTACAAAGTTTCTAATGGGAACGTCCATTGGCGTGCAAGGTGTTATCGTACCACTTGTTGTCTTCACAGCCCCTTACATTGCCCGTTTAATGGAAACTGCTTTATTAGAAGTGGACCGTGGTGTCATTGAAGCATATCAAGCAATGGGAGTCTCTACTTTAAAAATCATTTGGCACGTTATGGTTAAAGAAGCTCGCCCGTCTCTCGTACTTGGATTAACAATCGCAACGATCGGCTTAATCGGTGCAACAGCAATGGCTGGACTTGTAGGTGCTGGCGGCCTTGGTGATTTAGCATATCGATTCGGGCATTTACGCTACGAACCTGAAGTAATGTATGCAACAGTCTTTATTTTGATTATCCTCGTTCAAGGATTACAGTCATTAGGGAATGGTGTTGCACGAAGATTGAAGAAAGATTAAAAAGAAGGTATCTCACTAAAATGAGATACCTTCTTTTTATTTATAAATTTATCTCTTAAATCCACCTTCTGAATGAATAACTTGTCCTGTAATCCACCCGGCTTCTTCACTCACTAAAAACTTAATAAGCCTTGCTGCATCCTTTGGTTCACCAATTCTGCCAAAAGGAAACATCGGTGTTAACCCGCGCTTTATCTCTTCAGTCATCCATCCCGTATTAGTTGGACCTGGATTAATCGCATTAACCGTTATCCCTAAATGAGCCACTTCTGCTGCTAACGTACTAGTGAGAGCGTCAATAGCTCCCTTCGTCGTTGCATACGCTAATTCTCCAGCCATAGGCCCTTTAAATTGTCCCGACGTCATATTCACAATTCTACCACCAGATTTTTTATCAAATCCTTGGGCAAACTTACTACTTAACAATGTAGTGCCGCGAACATTTACCATATAATGTTTATCTAACTCTTCAGCAGTCAAATTAGAGAAATCATTATTCGTAGAATATGCTGCGTTATTAATTAATATATCAGGGTACCCCATTTGTTCAGTAACTTTATTTATAAGTTGTTCCGGCGCATCATTCCGAGTTAAATCTAACTCCATACTTGATACTTCAACACCGTTCTTTATCAGCTCTTCTTTTAATTGTATTTGTTCTTTTGGATCAACGCCCCAAGGCATCTCTTTATCGTAATTCGTCCAGTACGTAAAAAAGACATCGTATCCTGCTTCAGCTAATTCTTTACAAATCGCTGCTCCAATACCATCTAGACGACTAACACCTGTAACCACAGCTACTTTATTTTTTAATTGATTCATACTATACTCCTCCAAGTTTAAAGGACGCATATTTTATATAAGAGATATAAATTTCCCTACGCATTATCTTTACAAAAGGGATGTACAAGCCAAATATGCAATCCTTGAATGATTTACAGACAGTTAAATAAACCCTCACTTACGAGAGAAAAATTTATCTATCTAGTTTCTAATCATTACAAGTTCGTACACATATCCAGTCTTTGTCTCCTTTCCATATATCTCCACATTCCATTTTAACATTAGGGATTTAATATTCCAACAAATAAAATATCTATTCCTGTTTATGAAGTATCCTATACTATAAACCATAGTTAATAACTTATTTAAATTTAAAGTGTATACATTTATCATTACCTATCCGTTGTATAAGTGTAGGGAGGAAAAGTGATGGGAAAAGAAAATATATTGACCTCCTATCTTATCAGTTTAGGAGAGGAAGTGTTCAAACTATTACTAGCGAAAGGGGCTATAAAAGAAGATGCAGAAGACATCATCCAAAATACTTTCTATAAAGTATACACGTTGCTAGATGACCTAACCGAGAGTAACATACGTCCATGGTTTTTCAGAGTCGCATTAAACGAATACATTGACTTGAAGAGAAAAAAGGAGCAGCAAAACATCTATTTAACTGAAGAGATTTATTCAAAATTACAATATACAGACCGAGAATTGGATGCTGTTTTAAATAAAGATGAGATTTTCTATCTATTAAAAGATATAAAACTAGAATATAAAGAAGCCTTCTTTTTAAAGTACTATTACAACTTTTCATATGAAGAAATCGCTCTAATATTAGATATTCAAGTAAACAGTGTCAAACAAAAATTACATCGCGCACGTAAAATAATTCATTCTACAGTAGGAGGAAAAACTTAATGGACACTTCTTTAAAAGATGCGTTAAAAAAAGCGAAACGTAAGCAATTACTCAAAACCATTATTACTTCTATTATCGTCGTAATAATACTTATCCCTATATTTTATAAGATCGGTAATTACTTCGCAGCGAAAAGTTCTACGAAACTTCACGAACATCTCTTTTTACATAACGCAATTGCAGAACCGAATGTGCAAATTGATTCTCAAGTAACGAGTAACTCATCCATGTTTGGCGGCAATATTATATCAAATCGTTCTAAAAATATTAATGGTTATGTAGTCCCGTGGAACACATTAACAAGTTCCTATGGTTGGCTCCGTACCAACATTGATACCAACGAATTAACGCCCGGCTTTTATTGGTCCGATACAGAGTTCTATGAGTACGATAAACAAACTAAAAATAAATTCGCGACATTTTATAATCCAGCTATTAAAGAATATCATGATGGTGTCCAAAATGAATTAGGCGAAGTTTCACAAATGAACAACTATGTTGCAGAAGTTGCTCTCTCATTCAATCAACCCTATACATTACAAGAAATTAAAGAAAAAATTCCAGATACCTTAAACATTGTATGGCTATATATGACATCACCAATTGGAGATGAAAGTAAAGGGCCTGCTGGTATGCCGGTTTACGGATTCAATCCAGATAAGTCCCCTGAAGAAGCGTACAAAGAGTTCGTTGATTCACTTAAACAATACGATGACGATGGACATGATGAAGGCATTCAGAAGTTTTTAAAATCAAACAAAAACAAACCCTTTGATCAAGTGAAAATTTTAGGTGTCATGCTAACCGGGAAAACAGAGAATTTTAAGGCGTTAGAAAACCAAGGCTTTATTCGCGGTGCCTCTGTAGGAGCTACTGCGCAAGTAGTTCCTTATATAAAACCAGAGAAATAATAAAGAAAAGATAAACTAATAGTAACTAGTTAAAAGAACGTGCATTAATCTATTTACTATGGGAGCTATCTATTTTAGTGGAAAGCTCCCATCCCTCATTTATTGTTCATCCTCCAAAAAATAAATTTCCAAATACTTTATGTACAAATGAAAAATCATAATTTTTGTTCACATTATATCCATTGTGAATCTATTCACAATGGATATATAATAAACATGTAAATACAATACATTGGAGGGATTTCAATGGTTATCAATTTTTTAAGAACTGATAAACGCGCTACTTTCATATTATTATTTTTACGACTTTACATAGGATATGCATGGCTTGCTGCTGGAATAGGAAAAGTTTTTGGACAATCTTTTGACGCAAGTGGTTTTCTAAAAGGAGCTATCGCTCAAGCATCAGGTGACCACCCTGCAGTACAAGGTTGGTGGGCAGATTTTCTTCAACATTTTGTTCTTCCAAACGCAGACCTATTTAGCTTTTTAGTTCAATGGGGAGAAATTTTAGTAGGGCTAGGTTTGATTTTAGGTGGATTAACAAAAACAGCTGCATTTTTCGGCATCATAATGAACCTTTCATTTTTATTAAGCGGAACTGTTAGTGTAAACCCAAACCTGCTTATTTTAACTATGTTCATTTTAGTTGCAGGACATAATGCTGGACGTATTGGATTAGATGGTTATGTTTTCCCAAAACTTTTCAAAAAAAATAACCGTGAAGCATATAAATTAAATAAGACTGCATAAGAACAGTTCATCTTTTAAATATAAGCTAATAAGAAACACAATCATTCTCTCACATAAAGTGAAACCGAAATCTACAATCAGATTTCGGTTTTTTGATATACAATAGATTACCTAAACTATTCACAATTGGATATAATACAAACTTATCTATAGAAGTAATTTATATTTATATAAACGTTATAAGTTACCTTATAACGTTTATCTATCTGAAAATCTAATAATACGTATACTTGCAGATGAACCAGAAGCAAGAGCTACAATCACAAGCTAAATATGAAAACAGCCCTCCTTATGAAGACTGTTTCATCCTTATGTATCCTGTGAGGATATCCATTATAAAACCCTAAAATCTTTCATACTTTCTCCAAGAATATAGTGTGAAAACCACATCAAATTCTGCTTCATAATAGCCACATTCATTCCGGGCTGGTCAGAACTATATGCCATTCCTTTAAATATAATTAATTCTGCATCCACTTCCATATCCCTTAATCCTTGATATAGCTCATATGCGTTTAGAGTTGGAATTCTTGCATCCTTTTCGCCATGTTGGATTAAGGTGGGCGTACAGGCTGATTTAATATATGTCATTGGCGATGTTTTTGTATATATATCTGGATCATTCCATGGAGTATTTCCTAAATGCATTCTAATAAAGTAAGGGATATCTGTATTTACATAATGGGTACTCCAGTTAGTAATTCCGCCCCCAACTGAAATAGCTTTAAATCTATTACTAAACGTAGAACAGAAGGCTGATATATATCCTCCGTTACTCCATCCCATAACTCCTACTCTATCTTTATCTACCATCCCTTGCTCAACTAGTTTATCCACTCCAGATATAACATCATCATAGTCAGCAATTCCCTGTTTTCTATAGTTTGCTTTTAAAAATTCATTACCATAACCAGAACTTCCCCTATAGTTTGGCTCTAAAACGATAAAGCCTTTTTCAACAAACTGTTCAATCGGATATTTCTCATTAAAACAGTCTGAAAATATCGGAAAGGATGCCCAAGCTGGTCCACCATGGATTACTACTAATAAGGGATATTTTCCATTTGCGTCAAACTCTACTGGAGTTGATAAAACACCCTCTATTTCAAGACCATCACTACTTTTCCATGAGATTATTTCTCTATTACTTTTAAGCTTTCCTTCGAAAAAGATATTTTCATTCGTTATTTTTTTATCGTCTAAATAGATTTCAAAGGTTTCATTTGTAATAGCTTTATTATAGGATATATGTTTTCCATCCCTTGTTATAGAAGCATCCATTATAAAGCCATCTACGTTTTCACTTAACATTTCTACAGTGCCATCCTCAGATAGCAAGCCAGTGAGGTAATTCGTTTTATCCTGCCATCTAATTAAAATTCCTTTAGCTGTCCACTGTAATGGCATAACCGTACTATCAAAATCTAGTAAAGGTCGAATTAGCTCTCCATTATTCATATCATATATCTCTAATGTACTGTCTTGTATATGAGTCTTATAGTACTCCTTCTCCCTTATGCTTGCTGAGTAACATATTTTGCTGCCCTCAGGAGAAAAGCAAACGCTCTCTCCTAACAACTTATCTATATTCATTTTTTGTAGTTTGCCAACTTCAATATCTAATATGTATAGATCACCATTCATATAATCGCTTAGGCTTGGCGTAGCCATAAATACAACCTTTTTCCCATCATTTGAAATATCAAAGTTATGTATATAAAAATCCTTACCCTCAGTTAATTGATAAACACCGCTAACCTCTCGCTCCTCTTTATCATTTTGTATCACTTTTTCTATTTCAATGTAATATAAACAATTATTCCGATGTTCCTTACCTGCATGTTGGAAGTCCCCATATAGCTCTTTACGTTTCTTTATTTCCTCACATTCTTTTGACTGTGCAACATAATAAAAACCTTTACCAGTAGGCTCCCATTTGAATGTACTGACCCCTTCTTCCTCATCAGTAATTTGTAACTCACTATAACCATCTATTGACTTAACAAAGATTTGATTTTTCTTATTATCCCCCTCACCAACTGGGTTAAGGTATGCGATATCCCTAGAATCTGGGGACCATAATGGGTGTATACTGTCTATATCCCCAGTTGTTAATGGGTAACTCTGCTCCTTATCTTTTTCATATATCCATATATGATTCCTATATGTATTTTCTTTCCAGTTAGCTGTCTTCTTAACAAATGCTACATTTTTGCCATCGTCACTTATGTTTGTACTTGATAAGGTTGGTAATGAAATAATCTCTTCTATACTTAAATATGTTTTTTCTTTCACCTTCATTAATAAACCCCCTCGTAATGTCTAGTAATCTAATTTGTTCAATAAAGTGAAACTTTAATCAGTGGTTTTTTTCCATCAACGAATATCCGAAAAAACAACAGAAAATTCAGTTAAATAAAAGTAGTTCCGTCCCAAATTCGATAAAACCTCATGTTGTCTGCCGGTTTTTATACTTTTTAAATCCCACTGCCAGTTCCTTGCCCCTCTTTAATCCACTTATCGATTTTAGATGTTCTTTTTTTTCGACACAAAAATGCCCCTTTAGATAATCATATCCAAAGGGGCAAAGCTTCACAACTTTTTTATAAATGTCGTGACTTTATTTTAAATTTACAATAATCTAGTTACTCTACCAATCTCCTACTCAACAGTAACAGATTTAGCTAAGTTACGTGGCTTATCAACGTCACATTCGCGGTGAAGCGCTGCGTAGTATGAGATAAGTTGGAATGGAATAACTGCTACTAGCGGTGCTAGTGCTTCGTGTACAGCTGGTAATACGAAGCTGTCTCCTTCCATTTCTAAGCCTTTCATTGAAATGATACATGGGTTAGCTCCGCGTGCTACTACTTCTTTCACGTTACCACGAATTCCAAGGTTTACGTGCTCTTGTGTAGCAAGGGCGATAACTGGTGTACCGTTTTCGATTAAGGCGATTGTACCGTGTTTTAATTCTCCTCCAGCAAATCCTTCTGCTTGGATGTAAGAGATTTCTTTTAGTTTTAACGCACCTTCTAAACCTACGAAGAAGTCTACGCTACGTCCGATGAAGAAGCAGTTACGCGTTGTTGCTAAAAATTGTTTTGCTAATGCGTCCATCTCTTCTTTTTGATCACAAAGTACTACCATTGCATTTGCTACAAGTCCTAATTCATGTGTTAAATCGAAATCAAGAACCTCACCTTTTGCTTTTGCAATGTCAGCCGCTAAGATTGAAAGTACTGCAAGCTGTGCTGTGTATGCTTTCGTCGATGCAACTGCGATTTCTGGTCCTGCATATAAAGGAAGTGTATAATCAGCTTCACGAGAAAGCGTAGAACCAGGTACGTTTGTAATTGTTAATGCTTTATGACCCATTTCATTTGTTTGCACAAGTACTGCACGGCTATCAGCTGTTTCACCACTTTGTGAAATGTAAATGAAGAATGGTCTTTCTGTTAATAATGGCATGTTGTAAGAGAATTCACTTGCTACATGTACTTCAACTGGTACTTTCGCAAATTTCTCAATGAATTGCTTTCCAACAAGACCTGCATGATAACTTGTTCCACATGCAATGATGTAAATGCGATCGCTATCTAAAATTGCGTTACGGATATCTTGATCTAATTCAATTCCGCCATTTTCATCTTGGTACTTTTGAATAATATTACGGATTACAAGTGGTTGCTCGTCGATTTCTTTTAGCATGAAATGAGGATACGTTCCTTTTTCAATATCACTTGCGTCTAATTCCGCTGTAAACGGTGCACGTTCAATCGTTTCACCTTGTAAGTTTTTAATTGTAATGCTTTCTTTTGTTACGATTACCATTTCTTTATCCATTAACTCGATAAATTGATCTGTAACTTGTAACATCGCCATAGCGTCGCTTGCAATAACATTAAAGTTATCACCAGCACCTACTAATAGCGGGCTTTTGTTTTTAGCAACATAAATCATGTTTGGATTTTCAGCATCAAGTAGTCCGATTGCGTAAGAACCATGTAAAAGAGATAACGTTTTTCGGAACGCATCTTCTACACTTAGTCCTGTACTTACTTGTTGTTCCATAAGCTGCACGATAATTTCTGTATCTGTTTCACTTACGAACGTTACATCTTGTAAATATTCTTTTTTCACTAATTCATAGTTTTCAATTACACCGTTATGAACTAGTGTAAAACGTTTTGATGTACTTTGATGCGGATGCGCGTTTAATTTGCTTGGAACACCGTGTGTAGCCCAGCGTGTGTGACCGATTCCCACGCTTGCTGCTACATTCTCTTCTACGACTTCGCGAAGTTTTGCAATACGGCCTTTTTCTTTGTATACAATAACACCGTTCTCTGCTTGTACTGCAATACCTGCTGAATCATATCCGCGATATTCTAGCTTTTCTAAACCTTTTAATAAAATTTCCTTTGCATCTTGCTCTCCAATAAATCCTACGATTCCACACATGTTTAGTCGCCGTTACAAATGCTTACACTGCTCTGCGAACATGTAACGACATAGTCCGATACCATTTTTATTTATACTAAAAAACGGATTACATATTGCTAGCCCTGTAAGCTTGTAACGGCTTTCACCTTCCTCTCGATTGGGTTAAAGTCCGTATATACTTATACAGCTAGTATTCATCCGTTCCTCTTCTCTCATCACACTTTCACCTTTGTCCACTAAGTCACCTTAATGTTTTAAGTAAAAGATTGCGGTTGTGATGAACAACCGGGAGTCATCCGCCGAAATCTCGATAAACTCCACCTCGTCAACTACACTACTTGTAGTTCTGGCGCTTTTATAATTTACAATATTTCCTTTGAGAAAAAGAACAAGACCATCGTATAACAAACAATATAAATCGTCAATGAAATTTTTTTCATTGTCTATAAAAAATATGAAAAAGGAGCACTTTTTGTGCTCCTTTTAAATAAAATCGGCTAATTATTCAACGCCAACTTCAGCTTTCACAACTTCTACAATACGATGTACATACCCATCACAAATTTCTTGTGTCGGTGCTTCTGCCATTACACGAATAAGTGGTTCTGTTCCAGATGGACGAACAAGAATACGACCGTCTCCGTTCATTTCTTCCTCTACAACACGAATAATTTCTTTAATTTTCTCATTTTCTAGTGCTAGTTTCTTATCTGTTACACGAACATTTACTAGTAATTGTGGAAATTTTGTCATCTCGCCTGCAAGCTCAGATAATGGTTTTTTCGTCATTTTCATGATATTTACAAGTTGAAGTGCACTTAACATTCCATCACCAGTTGTAATGTAATCAAGTAAGATAATATGACCTGATTGTTCTCCGCCCAGGTTATATCCACCACGTTTCATCTCTTCCATTACGTAGCGATCACCAACTGCTGTTTTATCACTTGTAATATTGTTTGCTTCAAGCGCTTTGTAGAAACCTAAGTTACTCATAACTGTTGAAACAACTGTATTATGTTTCAATTGACCAGTTTCTTTCATATACTTCGCGCAAATAAACATAATTTGATCGCCATCAACGATGTTTCCTTTTTCGTCTACTGCGATTAAACGGTCTCCGTCACCATCAAAAGCAAGACCAATGTCAGCACCTTTTTCTTTTACTAATTCAGCTAATACTTCTGGATGCGTAGAACCTACTCCGGCGTTAATATTCATACCGTTCGGTGAAGTTCCCATTGTTGAAATATCAGCTTCTAAATCTGCAAATAAATATGGAGCTAAAGAAGATGTAGCACCATGTGCACAATCTAAAGCAATATGTAAACCAGAGAAATCTTCCTCTACAGTTTGTTTAATGTATTGTAAATATTTTTGTCCACCTTCAAAGTAATCACTCACTTGTCCAAGGTTAGTACCTGTTGGACGTGGTAGCTCATCAACTTCTTTGTCTAATAACGCTTCAATTTCTGCTTCTTGCTCATCTGTTAATTTAAATCCATCTGAACCGAAGAACTTAATTCCATTATCTTGTACTGGGTTATGAGATGCAGAGATCATAACACCTGCTTGCGCCCCTAAAGCTTTTGTTAAATAAGCCACACCTGGTGTAGAAATAACACCAAGGCGCATTACTTCCGCTCCAGTTGATAATAGGCCTGCTACTAAAGCTCCTTCTAGCATATGTCCAGATACACGTGTATCACGGCCAATAATTACTTTTGGACGATCTGTATCTTTTGTTAATACATAGCCGCCAAAACGTCCTATTTTAAAAGCTAATTCAGGTGTTAATTCCTTATTTGCAACCCCACGTACTCCGTCTGTACCAAAATATTTACCCATTATTATTCGCTCCTTTTTCGTGCTCTTTTTGATTATCTACTGTTGGTTCTTGGCTCGTTTCTTGGCCATTTTCTTTTTCTTTGTCTTTTTCTTTGTCTTTATCTTTTTCCTGATCCTTTTCTGGATTAGGTTCAGGATTTTTTGGTTTTTCAGTTTGATTTTCTTGATTGTTTTTTGAATCTGGTTGTTCAATATTACCCTGTACTTCTTTATCCGGCTTTTCTTTCTTCACAATTGTGACTTTAGCACTTTTTTGTTTTGCTTCTATCGAAATATTACCAGGACCACTCACTTGAATAGAAACATCTTTCGTCCCCGGAGATACATTTTGCAGATTAATCGCCGCTGTTATTTGAGCAACTGTTATTTTATCTACTATACTTGCTTCTCCTGAAATATCAACGCTTATCTTTCCATCTTGTGGCGAAAGTAGCTGCGCAGTAACATCATTCGGAATTCCACTTTTTTGAATCGGGATACCATCAATAGTTTTACTTTTCGTTTGTTTTACCTTTTGTACCCCTATGGAAACCTTCACTTGATTTGGTTTTGCACTTGTTACACCTTTTGGCAATAAAACAGAGGCATCGAATGTTGTAGAATCCGTCAATTGACTAAGATCTACCTCGACCCCCTCTATAGATTGTATATTATCCAAAATGTCTTTTGGACCTGCTATCGTTACTTCTTTTGGTTCAACACTAATATTTGTAACAGCTAAACCTTCTGGTAGATTCCCTTTTTTCGAATATGTTAAAGGAACTGTTTTTTCGACATTATTTGCTGTAGCTTGTGTCGCTACATTCACCGTTACACTTATTTTAGATGGACTTGTTTTTACATTTAAACGTTTTCCTTCTTTATTGTATAATGTAACGTCTGCTGTTTTTGTAACTGTTTTATTAACACCTTTTAAATCTATATATGCCTTAGCAGATGAAATACTTTCTATTTCTTCTTTTGTTCCAACTACTTCAACAGTGTCAGGCTTAATACTTGATTTCTCAATGGTAGCACCTGCTGGCATCTGGTCTTCATTTGATAATTTTAAATCTACATGAACATACTTTTTCGCTTTTTCATGAAGAGTGACTTTAATTGTTGCTGGCTGAACTGTCCCCTTCACATCATCTGGAAGCCCGTTCGCTTTTAAAGAAACTTCATAAGTTCCTTTTTGACTATCTCGCAAATCAACTGATATATCAAATTGTTTTTTTGCTTTTGCTGTAGCAACTGCTGATTTTGGGCCTTCCAACTTCACCTTGACTCCACCTGCTGGAATACCACTTACAATATATTTCTCTTCATCATACTTAAGGGTAATAGGATAATCAGTTAATGTTTCTTTCGTTTCATTTACGAAAGGTAATATACTCGATGTCGTATTTTTTTCAGTTAAAGTTGCTGACATAAAAAGCATACACGCCAATAGTAATGAGATTCCTTTTAAAAACCAATGATTCTCCATTAACTTATCCATGACGCTTTCTCCTCCAATTCCATAAAGACGAAGAAGTCGTTTTTTCGTTCCCACTAAATTCAGCTAACAACATATCCTTTAGCTGTTCTGTCTTCAAATCACGATGTAACTCACCGTTTTTCGTTAAAGAAATTTGGCCTGTTTCTTCCGACACAACTACTGTAATACTATCGGTGACTTCACTAACTCCCATTGCAGCGCGATGCCTAGTTCCTAACTCCTTAGAAATAAATGGGCTTTCTGATAAAGGAAGGTAACATGCTGCTGCTTTAATTGTACTTCCCTGCATAATTACTGCTCCATCATGAAGAGGGGTATTAGGGATAAAAATATTAATGAGTAATTCCGATGATACATTTGCATTTAGCGGAATACCCGTTTCTACATAATCATCCATCCCAGTCTCTTTTGACAAAGTAATTAGTGCACCAATTCTACGTTTTCCCATATATTCCGTTGCTTTAGCTATCGCTGTTGCAACAATTTCAGGTTCATCTTCCCCCTGATTTCCCACACGCGAAAATAAGCTACCCCGTCCTAGCTGCTCAAGTGCTCTTCTCAATTCTGGCTGGAAGATAATAATAACGGCTAAAAATCCCCACGTTAATACTTGTTCCGTTAGCCAATATAGCGTATGCAATTCAAGTAAAATACTAATCATCCGGACGACAATAATAACTGTAATACCTTTTAAAAGTTGCACAGCCTTCGTGCCCCGAATTATAAGAATTAGCTTATATATAATAAACCATACAACAGCAATATCTAATGCCGTACTAAGATATTTCAAAATGGTCGTATCTTCAAAAGGCATGCTAACCCTTCCTCCTACTTACGAGCAATTCTATCCATATATTGAAATATTATTTTATGCTCTATCTGTATGTATTTCCAACAACTAGTTAATTATACCATACATGAACCAAACGACAATTACAAACGCCCCCCTTTAGCTTAAATTGGTAAGATGTCAAACTTTCTTATCCTACAGTATAATATAAGTCATTATTATACGCCTATTTTCAAATAAAAAAAGCAACTTCTCAGTTGCTTTTCTTACATTTATTTTAGTTTTTCACCGAATAAAGAACCCATTAAAGCAACCGCTGTTGTTGCTGTTCTATTTCTCTCATCTAAAATCGTATTTACTTCAACAAATTCAGCAGATGTAACAATATCAGCTTCTGCTAACATTTCCATCGCTAGGTGGCTTTCACGATACGATAGACCACCAATTACAGGTGTTCCAACTCCTGGTGCGTCATGAGGATCAAGCCCATCTAAATCTAATGATAAATGAACACCGTCAGTATGAGATAAATACGCAATTGTTTCTTCCATAACAGCCGTCATACCCATACGATCAATTTCATGCATTGAGAATACTTTAATGCCTTCTTCACGAATAAAGTCCTTTTCTCCTTCATCTAATGCACGTGCACCGATAATTACAACGTTCTCTTTCTTCACCTTTGGATATGACCCGTATAAGTCTACAAGTGAAGAATGTCCATATCCTAAACTTGCAGCAAGTGACATACCGTGAATATTTCCAGATGGTGAAGTCTCTTCTGTATTTAAATCACCGTGTGCATCATACCAAATAACACCTAAATTTTTATAATGTTTCGCCACACCAGCTAACGTACCGATAGCAATACTATGATCGCCGCCCAATACAAGTGGAAAACGACCTTCTTCTATACTATGATCAACCTTAGTCGCTAGTTCGTTACATACAGTTGCAACTTGAGTAAGGTTTCGTAATTTTGTATTTTCATCTACTTCTTTTTCTCTCTCTATACATATATCTCCCATATCTTTTACGTCATATCCAATTTGTTCAATTCTTTCAACTACCCCTGCATAACGGATCGCGCTTGGTCCCATATCAACCCCACGACGCATCTGTCCTAAATCCATTGGAACTCCAATAACTGAGATTTCTTTTTTCATAGATAGTATCCCCCTTTTATGCCTTCACTAAATATTTTAAATCTTTTATATAGTCTGACTCAACTCGACATTTTTCTGCATGGATATACATTTTATTCACTTATATTTACGTTAGAATCCCAATTTTTAAACCATTCTATGTATAAAGTTAAGTTAACTTAATGAACCAACTAACTTTTCTATCAGCTAATATTTTTATCAGTGCTTTTCTCCATCACCACCTAGGATTACACAAGATACCCTCAAATAACTGGATAAAAAAAACACTTCTACATTTAGAAGCGTTTTTTTGATGCTAGTTTCCACACTGCTGCAATATTTTTTGCTGTCATTTCGATATTCTCTTCTGCCGCTTTATATGCTTCTTCTAATGTCATTGGGCTAGCCGTAATACTAAACACTGCATCAATTCCCTTTTCGTAAACAGTCGTATAATTCGAGGATACAGATCCACCAATAGCAATTACAGGAATATGACGACATTTCGCCCGCTTCGCGACACCAACAGGAGCTTTTCCATAAGCTGTTTGTTCATCTATCCTTCCCTCACCAGTTACAATAAGATCGGCACCCTCTATACACTTATCAAAATTTGTATAATCTAATACAATTTCAATCCCTTTTCTTAGCTGTCCCTTTAGTACTGCAACGACAGCCGCTCCCATTCCTCCAGCTGCCCCTGTACCAGGTATTAGGGACACATCAAAAGATACGTACTGTTTAAGTATATTAGCATAATGTTTTAAATTCCCGTCTAGCTCTTTCATCATCTCTACATTCGCACCCTTTTGTCTCCCAAATACAAAAGACGCTCCCTTTGGTCCAACTAATGGATTGTCGACATCACATGCTGCTTCTAGCTTTATATCCTTCAAACGTGTATCCATACGAGAAAGGTTAAGAGCAGTAATCAAATGTAATGTTCCTCCAGAGGGCTCAATTACTTCACCTTTCCTATTAATAAACTCTACGCCTAAAGCAGACAACATACCTGCCCCACCATCATTTGTAGCACTTCCTCCAAGCCCTAAAATAATGTGTTTAGCTCCTTGATCTAATGCATGTAATATCAGTTCACCTGTCCCTTTTGTAGTTGTAATAAGTGGGTTTCTCTTTTCAATTGGAACGTGTTGTAATCCTGATGCTGCCGCCATTTCAATAAATGCTGTCTCCCTATCCTTAGACATACCATAATAGGCTTGCACGCTCTCTCCAAGCGGCCCTGTCACATTAAGTGATATAATTTCCCCCATTGTAGCACCAACAAGAGATTCGACCGTTCCTTCACCTCCATCTCCAATTGGTACTTTAACGTACTCTGCTTTAGGAAAAACTGCTGCAAAGCCCCTTTCAATAGCTTCACATACCTCTATAGCTTTCAGGCTTTCTTTATATGAATCCGATGCAATGACAACTTTCATAATTATCCCCCCCCTTATTCAATCCCTTTTTTTCATTTTAAACGATATACGGAAAAGTTTCCTTTTTGAGTGAAATTTAAACACAAAAAAAGCTTACATCATTTGATGTAAGCTTTCCCTATTTATATGGAGCCTAGCGGGATCGAACCGCTGACCTCCTGCGTGCAAGGCAGGCGCTCTCCCAGCTGAGCTAAGGCCCCTTAGTAATTAAGCGGAAGACGGGATTCGAACCCGCGACCCCAACCTTGGCAAGGTTGTATTCTACCACTGAACTACTTCCGCGAAAATGGTGAGCCATGAAGGATTCGAACCTTCGACCCTCTGATTAAAAGTCAGATGCTCTACCAACTGAGCTAATGGCTCGTAAATGGCTGGGCTAGCTGGATTCGAACCAGCGCATGACGGAGTCAAAGTCCGTTGCCTTACCGCTTGGCTATAGCCCATTAATATTTACTAGTATGGTTATCTTTTCAAAAAAATAAACCCTCTCAGGTTATTTTAAAGAAAATGGTGGAGGGGGGCAGATTCGAACTGCCGAACCCAAAGGAGCGGATTTACAGTCCGCCGCGTTTAGCCACTTCGCTACCCCTCCGACATTTAAAAATATATGGTGGAGGATGACGGGATCGAACCGCCGACCCCCTGCTTGTAAGGCAGGTGCTCTCCCAGCTGAGCTAATCCTCCAAAAGTGGTGACCCGTACGGGATTCGAACCCGTGTTACCGCCGTGAAAGGGCGGTGTCTTAACCACTTGACCAACGGGCCAAAAAAAAAAACAAAAACTTTTCCCAAGCTTCCAACCGGGCTTGAACCGGTGACCTCTTCCTTACCATGGAAGTACTCTACCAGCTGAGCTATGGAAGCATAATGGCTCCGCAGGTAGGAATCGAACCTACGACCGATCGGTTAACAGCCGATAGCTCTACCGCTGAGCTACTGCGGAATAATATAAGCCTGGCAACGTCCTACTCTCACAGGGACAAGGTCCCAACTACCATCGGCGCTAGAGAGCTTAACTTCCGTGTTCGGTATGGGAACGGGTGTGAC
>NZ_JBIYCT010000015.1:0-58434 GCF_044907945.1 Bacillus sp. RC240
GATCAAACTCTCCAATAAAGTTAGTTTGTCTAGCATCTAAAAATAAAAATTGACGTTCACGTTGTTTGTTTCGTTCAGTTTTCAAAGAACTACTTGGTCGCTTATTTGCGACTTCCTTATGTTAACATCTTCATTTTTCGATGTCAACTAAGTTTTTCAATTTCTTTTTTGCCGTTTTCTGCGTTTCTGCATCAGCGACGTTTATTAATTTATCATATACTTATTCTTAACGTCAATACTTTTTAATAAAAAATTCTTTTTCTTACATAACGAATACATTCTTCCCTATTAGCAACTCTCCGAAATAAACAAAAAATGATTTTATACCTTTCTTCCATCGCCTTTTTTACAACGCTATGTATACGCTCATCTTCAAAATCAAATAAAAGTTCCTCTAACTCTCTCTTCAGTATGTATTCCATTTCTTTTTTCTCTTCCTTCGTCAACATAATCCCAAGCAAATTATCACCCCAATAACTCCTTACGTGTACCTATAAACGCCCCACTCATTTTCAATTATTAATAATGTATCATCAAAAAACAAAATTCTATCACTCATTATATCCACCACTTACGATATTAATCCCTTGTTCTCTTTTTTTAATTTAAAGCATATATGTAACTGAAAAGGATTGGACAAAGGGGCGTAATATTATGTTTTTCTTTTTTATTACGAGTAAAAGAACATTTAAACACATTAGCTTAATAATCGTACTTTCCTTATTTACAGCATGGCTACTCTTTTTAAAAACATATTCACATGAATCTGCTTTTTCAACTGCTACTGGCCCTAAAGTGATTTACAAAGGGGACACTGCAAAAAAACAAGTTGCATTCACGTTTGACATTAGTTGGGGGGACAAAAAAGCTATTCCAATCCTTAATACACTCAAAGAAAGAGAAATTAAGAATGCAACCTTCTTTCTCTCTGCTGCATGGGCTGAAAGACACCCTGATATTGTCGAACGCATCATGAAAGATGGACATGAGATTGGTAGTATGGGCTATAATTACACATCCTACAATTCACTAGAAGCAAATGAAATACGACGAGATCTTTTGCGGGCACAAGATGTTTTTACGAAACTTGGCGTAAAACAAGTCAAGCTATTACGTCCACCTAGTGGCGATTTTAACAAAACAACTCTTAAAATAGCGGAATCACTCGGGTACACCATCGTTCATTGGAGTAACAATTCAAATGACTGGAAAAATCCCGGCGTAAATAAAATCATTTCCACAGTCTCTAGCAATTTAAAGGGTGGAGATATCGTCTTATTACATGCTTCTGATTCTGCTCTTCAAACAAATAAGGCTTTACCATTACTCTTACAAAAATTAAAGAGCGACGGATATGAACAAACATCTGTATCACAACTTATTTCCAACACAAGTACAAAAAGTGAAGATATTAAGTAGTTCCTTTCTACACGGTCCTTCACACATAAAAAGCTCTGCTATCTTTTGTTAAGATAGCAGAGCTTTTTTATCCTAGCATTTACAGACGATAAGAATCTGGATAATTAAAAATCCCCTCTCCTCATTAAGCTGACTTACTCTTTTGTCCAATTAAACGATGCAATACAAGTAACTGATATGAATTACATAATAAAAGTGGTATCACCATTAAATATAACCAATCTGTATCATTAATCCGGAGCGCTGGTACCCATTCAAGAATTGTTACAACAACCATAAAGAACAGAGCGGGAACAAATGCTTTTTTATTCGTTTCTTTACTCTTTATATAAGCGACAATTGCCCCAAACACAAATAACATCCCAGCAACAAGTATGTTATTCCCTAATGAAACTTCCCCATTTGCAACAAGTACTGACTTTAAATAAACGAAATCAAATAATACGAACGCAATAAAGAACAGTTGCACTGTATTCCATAAAGAAGATGACCGAAACATCCCTAATCCAAAACGATGGATCGTTAAATACGCAAAGAACCCCATTTGACTTATAACACTAAAAATAAACCCTACGCCCATCAACCAAAAGGAAATTGCTAAAATCTCTTTTCCGTCGAAATTTTGAAAAAATTTAGCGTACTTGTCCCACTCTAAAACAAAACCAATAAAGACTGTGCTAATCCCACCAAGAAACAACGTCGTAAAAAATAGTCGTACCCACTTGCGGCTATTCACAACACATCCCCCATTATTCTTATATTTCTAATTAAATTGTAACAATGACAATTTCAAAAAGCTAGCCATGTTAATGTATAAATTCCTTAAAGAGATTTATATTAAAAAAAGAGAACTTTGTTGAAAGGAGCTCCAACTTATGAAACGGATGCTGCTCGTTTTGATTTCTTCTTTTCTATTTATAGCACTAGCGGCATGTGCACAAGAAAAAGAAGCAAAATCCGAACTTGATTATGATCAAACAAAAAAAATGATTGTTGATATTTTAAAAACCGATCAAGGAAAAAAAGCGATCCAAGATGTATTAACTGATGAAAAAATGAAACAAGCACTCATACTAGATGAAACAGTAGTAAAGAAAACGATTGAAGATGCACTGGTATCTGAAAAAGGGCAACAATTCTGGGAAAAGCTCTTTAAAGACCCTGAGTTCTCATCGAAATTTGCTAAAAGTATGGGAAAAGAACAAACAAACTTAATGAAAACTTTACTAAAAGATCCTGAATACCAATCAGGTGTTATAGAGATTATGAAAAATCCTGAAGTAGAGAAAATTATGTTACAAACAATGAAGAGTAAAGAATATCGTCAATATTTACAGCAAGTACTAACTGAAACTGCCGAAAGTCCACTCTTCCAAGCTAAGATGATTGACATCATTAGTAAAGGTGTACAAAAAGCCGAAAAAGGTGGATCTGATAAGAAAGGCGCAGGTGGTGAAGGCGGTTCTCAAGATGGGAACAAAGAACAATAATAAAAATTATAGTAATGAGTGGACAATGTATATATTGTCCACTCATTACTACTTTATTTTTGCGCGACAGCTGTTTTATCAATAACTGTCTCAGCTATCGTACGATAAATGAGACCCGTTGTATGTGTATCTTCATATACTGACGGCGCAAAGTCCTCTTTATTCCAATCAGGTTGTTGAAGTGGAATTCGGCCAAGTACATCCGTTTGGAGTTCCGTAGCCAATTTATCTCCTCCGCCTCTTCCAAACACATACTCTTTTTCACCAGTTGCTTTACTTTCAAAATACGCCATATTTTCAACAACACCAAGAATACTATGTTCTGTACGTAAAGCCATGGCTCCAGCGCGCGCTGCTACAAATGCCGCTGTTGGATGCGGCGTTGTTACAATAATCTCTTTACAAGCCGGCAACATCGAATGTACATCTAGAGCAACATCACCCGTACCTGGTGGTAGGTCCAATACTAAGTAATCTAAATCACCCCACTCTACTTCTGTGAAAAAGTGATTTAACATTTTCCCAAGCATCGGTCCTCTCCAAATAACAGGTGCGTTATCTTCTACAAAGAATCCCATTGAGATTACTTTCACGCCTAGACGCTCCACTGGTATTATCTTATCACCTCTTACGATTGGACGTTTTTCTATACCCATCATATCCGGTACACTAAAACCGTAAATATCCGCGTCAATGATACCAACCTTTTTGCCTAAACGAGCTAAAGCAATTGCAAGGTTAACAGAAACAGTTGATTTCCCTACTCCACCTTTTCCACTTGCCACTGCTAAAAATGTTGTATTTGAGTTCGGCGATAATAAGGATTCACTTTTCTCTTCCTCTTGCGGTGGTGCAAACTGAGCTAATTCCTCTTCTGTAAATTCTGCAAAACGAAGTCCAACTGTTGTTGCTCCAAGTTCTTTTACTAACTTTACAATTCCAGACTGCAACTGCATTTGTTCCGCTGTACCCGTCTTTACAATTGCAATTTTAACACTTACATGTTCTTTCTCAGGCTTGACTGTCACCTCTTTAATTGCATTTGTTTCTTTTAACGTTTTATGTATAAACGGATCTACAATCCCTTCCAATGCTTCCACTACCTGCTCTTTTGTTACCATAATTAGCCCAGCCCCCTGTATAAAAAATAACGTAATGTTAATTAAATTTATCTCTCTTTATTTTTGAAATAAATGCGTTTACATTTCCAGTATAACATATTTTCGGAAAACTTCGTTAACGAGAGAAACTCGAAAAAATCCTCCTTATTCTGGAGGATTTCCTTTTTCCGTAAAATAACGTAATATACCACGATATATTGCAGCAGCTACTTTTTGTTGGTATTTCTCCGAATTTAACATATATCTTTCATTCACATTCGATAAAAAGCCAGCCTCAATTAAAGCACCTGGTGTTTTGGCATACTTCAATAAATACACGTGAGGAATTGTTTTAGCAGAACGATTCGTATTTTCTAAGCTTGTTCTCAATTCAGCTTGTATAAATTTCGCAGCCCGTTCATTTTCAATCGAAGAACGATAGTAGAACGTTTGTGCGCCCTTAGATCCACTACTAGTTAGGGCATTTAAATGAATACTCGCAAAAAAGTCTACATCAGGCTTATTAATGATCTCAACACGCTTTTTTAAATCCTCTGCTTTACGTCTACTATATGACTTTGTATCTTTATTAGCTAAATCATAATCTCCTTCACGCGTTAAAATAACTAAAGCACCTTGTTCTTGTAAATAATCTTGTACCTTTTTTGTAATCTCAAGTGTAATATCTTTTTCTACAATATCCTTTCCACCAACAGCCCCTCCGTCTGGCCCACCATGCCCAGCATCTAATACAATCACTTTCCCTGATAAGGGTAAATTCCAAGCTCGCCACGATTTTGTAATTTGAAATTCTTGTTTAACTAAAAAAAACAAAACAACCGCAGCGAGCGCAAAAGAGATAATTCGAATTCTCTTCATACCTTTCCTCCTCCAGCTAGTCCCTCTAATTACTTATATGGGACAAGAGGAAAGTTTATGCTTGTCTTAGTGTAGCTTTAATCGATATCTTCTTTCGCCTTTTTCATACCCTTCCTGCCACCACAGGCCGATAAACTGCTGGCAAGATTCAAAAAGCAATTCCTCGTCTTGCAACTTAATTTCACGTATAGTCATACTCGTTAAAAATTGAAATAACGTTTCAGTTAATTGTTGTTCTTCTTCTAAAGCCCTATATTTCACATCAAAGAATGATTCACCATGATAACCAAATTTACTGTATCTCGCTCCTAATAAATAAGATTCTATCCCTAGTTCAATACAATAATCTTCATACTGACGATGAAGTTCTTGCATCTGAAAGGCATCACGAATATTTAAACGCAATGTTTTTAATGATAATTCTCGCAGCATCTTCCGCTCGTATTTTAACTGCTTTTCTTTTTGTTTTTCTTGTAAGCTGACAATGACATTCATAGTACTTATAAACCTCCCTAATACGTATTAGTCTAAACTTCTAAAGAAGAAGCATACGCGAGGCGGTAGCACTAAAATATTCCAAGCTAAAAAAATTACAAAAGAAGAATTAAACATAAAAAAACCCCAACCAAAATGGTTGGGGTTTGTAGTTCGCAAAAATTAACGTTTTGAGAACTGAGGTGCACGACGTGCGCCTTTAAGACCGTATTTTTTACGCTCTTTCATACGTGCGTCACGAGTTAATAGACCCGCACGTTTTAATGTTAGACGGTATTCTGGATCAGCTTTTAATAAAGCGCGAGAAATACCGTGACGAATAGCACCAGCTTGACCAGTGTATCCACCACCATTTACGTTTACAAGTACATTGTAGTTACCTAAAGTTTCTGTTGCAACTAGAGGTTGTTTCACTACTTCACGTAATGCAGCAAATGGGATATAGTTTTCAAAATCACGACCGTTAATAATAACGCGTCCTTCGCCTGGAACTAGGCGTACGCGCGCTACTGAACTCTTACGACGTCCAGTGCCATAGTATTGAACCTGTGCCAAAGTAAGCCCTCCTTTAATTAATTATCCGCGAAGTTCGTAAACTTCTGGTTGTTGTGCTTGGTGTGGATGCTCTGCTCCAGCATACACGTTTAATTTCTTAGACACTTGACGTCCTAAACGTCCTTTTGGAAGCATGCCTTTAATTGCAAGCTCTAACATTTGTACAGGGTAGTTTGTACGCATTTCTAGAGCTGTTCTTTGCTTAAGTCCACCTGGGTGGTTAGTGTGACGGTAGTAAATTTTATCGTTTAATTTATTACCTGTTAAATGAATTTTCTCAGCGTTAATAATAATTACATGATCACCCGTGTCAACGTGTGGTGTAAATGTTGGTTTGTGTTTACCACGTAAAATGGATGCTACTTCAGTAGATAGGCGACCTAAAGTTTGACCTTCAGCATCAACCACATACCATTTACGCTCAACTTCGTTAGCTTTTGCCATAAAAGTCGTACGCATGTGTTTCCCTCCTCGTTATCTTTTCCATAGAAAAAATCTATTGTTTATCTTAAACACGATTTCCTTCCGGGGCTAATCGTGGTTTTAGAAACAATACCATATGTTATGATATACTTTTGAGTTTCTAATGTCAAGCAAATGTTACACCAGGATTAGTTGTTATAGTTTACCTGCCATAAGTAAAGTCCATGACCTGGAGCCATCTTTCCAGCAAACTGGCGATTTTGTTTCGCTAAAATCTCTGGAATACTATCCGGATCAAGCTTTCCTTGACCTACGCTAAGTAACGTACCAACAATAATTCTGACCATATTATATAAAAATCCATTACCTACAAAGCGAAAAATTAATTCATCGTCTTGCTCAATTAATTCGATTTCATAAATTGTTCGCACTTTATCTTTTTTGTCAGTTTTTGCCGAACAAAAAGAAGTAAAGTCATGCGTTCCAATAAAATAAGGAATCGCTTTTCTTATAGCGTTTATTTCGAGCGGATATGGATATTGATATACGTAATTTCTACGGAATACATCCGCAGTCTTTGATAATAATACACGATAGCGATATTCTTTTTTCTCGACACCGTAACGTGCATGAAATTCTTCTGTTTTCTTCTCTACCTGCCTGATAATAATATCATCCGGCAACATTGTATTTAAAGCATTACTCCATTGCCACTCTTCAAGAGACAAAGGTGTATCAAAGTGTATCACTTGTCCTTTGGCGTGAACGGTAGAATCCGTTCTGCCTGATGCCTGCACACGAACAAGTTCTCCTTTATGCAACTTCTGCAATGCTTTCTCTATTTCTTGTTGAACAGTCCGATGCTGTGGTTGAATTTGGTAACCACAAAAATGAATGCCATCATATGCAACTGTACATTTTATTCTTTCCATTTCTCTATTCTCCATTACGACCGCACCCATGCCAAAATACAAGCTAAACAAAGTAAGCTTACAATTGTTACTGTATCACTTATTTTCCAGCGTAGTTGCCTAAATTTAGTACGTCCTTCGCCACTTTTATATCCACGAGATTCCATCGCAATCGCTAAGTCCTCTGCACGCTTAAAAGCACTGATAAATAATGGAACGAGTAGTGAGATAATAGCTTTCATCCTATCTTTTATCGGTCCCCCAGCAAAATCAATACCACGTGACGCCTGCGCTTTCATGATTTTACTCGTTTCATCCATTAATGTGGGGATAAATCGAAGAGAAATTGACATCATTAATGCGATTTCATGAACAGGAACTTTCATACGCTTCAACGGCTTTAATAACGTCTCTAAACCATCTGTAATCTCAATTGGTGTCGTTGTTAACGTTAATAATGTCGTCATTAAAATAATAACGAAAAATCGTATAGAAATGTAGATTCCTTGCTCTAATCCTTTTTCATGTATCGAAAACCAACCAAGCTGGAATAGTACTTCCCCTTCTTTATTTGTAAAAATATGCAGGAAAAATGTAAAAAGAAAAATCCATAAAATTGGTTTTAAGCCCGAAAGTACATAACGAATCGGCACTTTTGCAAAAAATAAAGCAATGAGTGCATATAAAAATAAAAATCCATATGAAATCGCATTATTTGCTAAGAAAACAACAAATACATATAAAAAGACAATCAACAGCTTCGTACGAGGATCAAGTTGATGAATGAGTGACTGACCTGGAATATATCTCCCAATAATCAACTGCTGCATGATTCATGACCACCTTTTCGTAACACCTGTACAACTTCATGAGTAAGATCCTCTAAAGATAAGGTAGCCTTCGAAATTGAAATACCAAACTTCTCTTCAATTGCACGTTTATACTTTAAAGACATTGGAAGATCCACACCGATTTGTTCTAATTCATCAGCATATGAAAATACTTCCTCTGCTCTTCCTTGCAAAAAGACCGTTCCTTTATGCATGACCACTATTTGATCTGCATACTTAGCGGCATCCTCCATATTATGGGTAACAAGAATGACTGTAAGCCCCTGTTCCTTATGCAAATTGTAAAACATCTCCATGAGCTCGTGCTGTCCTTTTGGATCAAGCCCTGCTGTAGGTTCATCTAATACAAGCACTTCGGGTTCCATCGCAAGTACGCCTGCTATTGCAACACGCCTCATTTGCCCACCGCTTAATTCAAACGGAGAACGTGCTAATAACTCTATGTCCAATCCAACAAGCTGGATTGCATCTTTCGCCTTTTGTTTTGCCTCTTCTTCAGATACACCAAAATTAGTAGGTCCAAAACAAATGTCCTTTTCAACTGTTTCTTCAAATAGTTGATGTTCTGGAAACTGAAAGACAACCCCTACTTTTTTTCGTAGCGGCTTAAGTTTTTTCTCTTTCTTCCCTGCTGAAATTAAATGTTCACCAATTTGAACCGTACCATTTGTCGGCTGCAATAAACCATTTAAATGTTGAATCATCGTCGACTTACCTGAACCAGTATGACCGATAATGGCATAATAGCCCCCACTTGGAAACGACACGTCTACATCATAAAGTGCGCGTCTTTCAAATGGAGTTTTATATTGATAACGATGTTCTACTTTTTGGAATGTAATCTCCAAAGTTCGTTCACCAAGCTTTCCATTGTAAGATGCGTATTTTGCAAGTGAATTTCATTTCTTTTTAATAATTCTGCTATTTTCACCGAAAAAGGTACATCTAATCCAATCTCTTGGAGCATATGAGAGGATTTGAAAATTTGCTCTGGAGTACCTTCCTCTAATATTTCTCCCTTGTTCAAAATAATAATACGGTCTGACTGTGCCGCTTCTTCTAAATCGTGCGTAATCGATAACACCGTAATACCCTTTTGATTAACAAGTTGTCTGACCGTTTCTACTACTTCACGTCTCCCCTGAGGGTCTAACATTGAAGTTGCTTCATCTAGTATTAAAATAGATGGCTGAAGTGCTAGAACACCTGCTATTGCGACTCGCTGCTTTTGTCCACCAGATAACGAATGGGGTTCTTCATTTAAAAAATCTTCCATACGGACAAGTTGCAGAGCTTGTTCTAGTCTTTCTATCATCTGCTCCCTTGGCATTCCGATGTTCTCTAGGCCGAATACAACGTCATCTTGTACTGTCGTTCCAACAAATTGATTATCTGGATTTTGAAATACCATCCCAATTTGCTTTCGAACATCCCATACTGTTTCCTCTGATAAAATCATTGTATCATTTAAAGTGATTGTCCCTGATTCCGGTAAAAATAAGCCATTCAATAATTTTGCAAGTGTAGACTTCCCTGAACCATTTTGTCCAATAACAGATACCCATTCTCCTTCATATAAGGAAAACGAAACATCTTTTAATGCATAAGAGGCTGCCCCAGGATATTGAAATGATATATTTTCTGTCCGAAGTTTCTCTTTTTTCAATACAAGGCACCCTTTCTTTCGCCAAGTTAGCCTATCTTTTTATACTTAAAAAAAAAGGGCCATGACCAGTTACTTGAAAAGAACTGTCCTGCCCTTTTAATCATCATTATACTAACTCGATAATTACCATTGGTGCTGCGTCTCCGCGACGTGGACCAATTTTTGCAATACGAGTGTATCCGCCTTGGCGCTCAGCATAGCGTGGAGCTACATCAGCGAATAATTTTTGAAGTGCATCTTGACCAGTCTCAGCGTTAGCAACCTCATTACGGATGAAAGCTGCTGCTTGACGACGAGCATGAAGATCTCCGCGTTTACCTAAAGTGATCATTTTTTCCACTACAGAACGAAGTTCTTTTGCACGAGTTTCTGTCGTTTGGATGCGCTCGTTGATAATTAAATCAGTAGCTAAATCACGTAACATAGCTTTACGTTGCGCACTTGTACGGCCTAATTTTCTGTATGCCATTCGTAGTTCCCTCCTTTGTTGATGGGTTTAAATCCTCAGTCGTCTTTACGTAAACCTAAACCTAATTCCTCAAGTTTATGTTTAACTTCTTCTAAGGATTTACGTCCTAAGTTACGAACTTTCATCATATCTTCTTCTGTTTTGTTCGCAAGCTCTTGTACAGTATTAATTCCTGCACGTTTTAGGCAATTATAAGAACGAACAGAAAGATCTAGTTCCTCGATAGTCATCTCAAGAACTTTTTCTTTTTGATCTTCTTCCTTCTCGACCATAATCTCAGCATTTTGTGCTTCGTCAGTTAAACCAACAAAGATATTTAAATGCTCAGTTAAGATTTTGGCACCTAAAGAGATAGCTTCTTTTGGCCCGATGCTTCCATCCGTCCATACATCAAGCGTAAGCTTATCATAATTAGCCACTTGTCCGACACGTGTCTTTTCCACTTGGTAAGTCACACGTGATACTGGAGTATAAATAGAATCAATAGGAATTACTCCTATTGGTTGATCTTCGCTTTTATTTGCATCAGCTGGCGTATACCCACGGCCACGCTTTGCAGTTAAACGCATGCGGAAATGCGCATTTTTTGCTAACGTCGCAATGTGTAAATCTGGATTTAAGATTTCAACATCACTATCGTGAGTAATATCAGCAGCTGTGACAATACCTTCGCCCTGTACATCGATTTCCAACGTCTTCTCTTCTTCAGAGTAGATTTTAAGAGCTAACTTTTTCAAGTTTAAGATCATCGTCGTAACGTCTTCTACTACGCCCTCAACTGTTGAAAATTCGTGTAAAACGCCATCGATTTGGATAGCAGTTACAGCGGCACCAGGGAGTGAGGATAAAAGAATACGACGTAAGGAGTTACCCAAAGTAGTACCATATCCACGCTCAAGCGGTTCAATCACGAATTTGCCATACTTAGCATCTTCGTTAAGTTCAACCGTTTCGATTTTCGGTTTTTCGATTTCAATCATTAACTAAACCCTCCTTCAAAACGTCGAAACCCCGGTTAAACAAAGGAAGAACCTCTGTTTAACCGAAAGTCCCCCTTAGGCAGTTCCCGATTGTGCACAACAAGCGATGTTTCTGTACGAAATTTCTCGATAATGCATCATATCCATTATAGACAAAAGGGAAAATTCTATACAGAAAAATTACACACGACGACGTTTTGGTGGACGACATCCATTATGAGGAACTGGAGTAACATCTCTAATTGCTGTTACTTCTAGACCTGCCGCTTGAAGAGCACGAATTGCAGCTTCACGACCAGCACCAGGACCTTTAACAGTAACCTCTAAAGTTTTTAAACCATGCTCCATTGCAACTTTAGAAGCAGCTTCAGCAGCCATTTGCGCAGCGAATGGAGTAGATTTACGAGATCCACGGAAACCAAGTGCACCAGCACTAGACCAAGAAAGTGCGTTACCATGAGTATCTGTAAGTGTTACGATTGTGTTGTTGAAAGTAGAACGAATATGAGCTATACCAGCTTCAATATTCTTTTTCACACGTTTTTTACGAGTGTTTGTTTTACGTGCCATTGTTAGTTCAACCTCCTTTACTTATTATTTCTTTTTATTTGCTACTGTACGACGTGGACCTTTACGTGTACGAGCATTGTTTTTAGAGTTTTGACCACGAACTGGTAAACCACGACGGTGACGAAGACCACGGTAAGAACCGATCTCCATTAGACGTTTAATATTAAGAGATACTTCACGACGAAGGTCTCCCTCAACTTTAATACGATCGATGATATCACGGATACGTCCTAATTCATCTTCCGATAAATCACGAACTCGTGTTTCCGAAGAAATACCAGCTTCTGTAATAATTTTTTCAGCAGTTGTGCGACCAATGCCGAATACGTAAGTTAAAGAAATAACAACGCGCTTGTCACGAGGAATATCTACACCTGCGATACGTGCCATTCTGAATGCACCTCCTTCTGATTAACCTTGTTTTTGTTTATGTTTAGGGTTTTCACAAATAACCATTACTTTTCCACGTCTACGAATAACTTTACATTTTTCGCAGATTGGTTTAACTGACGGTCTTACTTTCATGTCTCGAACCTCCTTAAAGATTACGGAGTGCTATATTATTTAAAACGGTACGTAATACGACCACGATTTAAATCGTACGGAGATAATTCTACCGTAACTTTGTCTCCTGGTAAAATACGAATGAAGTTCATACGGATTTTACCAGAAACGTGAGCCAATACGACATGCCCATTCTCTAATTCTACTTTGAACATAGCATTTGGCAACGTTTCAAGAACGGTACCTTCGACTTCAATTACATCATCTTTAGCCATTCAATAGTTCTCCCTTCTTCAAATCAGTAACATTTTACACTGCTCTGAAATCCCGGAGAGCCAGCTACTTATAAAGTGGTAAGGATTTCGTATCCTGCTTCTGTAAGAGCAATCGTGTGCTCAAAATGGGCACACCATTTACCATCTACCGTTACCACTGTCCAGTCATCAGATAGTGTTTTTACATATCGTCTTCCTTGATTCACCATCGGCTCAACACAGATGACCATTCCCGGCTTTAATCTAGGGCCTCTATTTGGTGGACCATAGTGCGGGATTTGAGGGTCCTCATGTAAGTCTTGCCCGATTCCGTGACCAACATACTCCCTAACGATCGAGAACCCATTCTCTTCAGCATGTGTTTGAACCGCATGCGAGATATTTGATAATCTTTCGCCTGGTTTTACTTGTTCTAGACCAAGATACAACGATTTTTCTGTGACATCAAGTAACTTTTGAACAGATTCAGAAATGTTTCCAACTGGATACGTCCATGCAGAATCTCCATGGTACCCATTGTATTTCGCACCAATATCGATACTGATGATATCGCCCTCTTCGAGCTTACGCTTCCCTGGAATCCCGTGTACAAGCTCTTCATTTACAGAAGCACAAATGCTCCCCGGAAATCCGTTGTATCCTTTAAAAGATGGCGTAGCACCATATTTTCGAATCGTCTTTTCCGCTATTTGATCGAGCTCTTTCGTTGTAATTCCTGGAGTAATATGTTGTTTCAACTCTTGATGAGTTAAAGCAACGATCCTGCCAGCTTCTCGCATGATTTCTATCTCGCGAGGAGTTTTGCAGATGATCATTACGCTAAGTCTCCGATGAGAACATCGATATCAGCAAATACTTTATTGATACCTTGCTCACCATTAATGCTTTGTAAGTAGCCAAGCTCCTCATAGAAATCAAGCAAAGGTTTTGTTTGCTTAATATTTACATCTAAACGATTTGCTACAGTTTCTTCATTGTCATCAGAGCGTTGATATAATTCGCCACCACATTTATCGCACACATCAGCTTTTGCTGGCGGATTGAATTCTAAGTGGTAAGTCGCACCGCATTCTTTACAAATGCGACGGCCTGTAAGGCGTGTTAATAACAACCCTGAATCCACATTAATGTTTAAAACATAGTCGATTTTTTTGCCAAGATCTTTCATAATCTCTTCAAGAGCTGATGCTTGTGCAACAGTTCGTGGGAAACCATCTAATAAGAAGCCTTTAATACAGTCTTCTTGGCTTAAACGTTCACGAACAATTCCAATTGTAACTTCATCTGGAACAAGCGCACCTTTATCAATAAAAGATTTTGCTTGTAAACCAAGTTCAGTTTCAGCCTTCATAGCTGCACGGAACATATCTCCTGTTGAGATGTGAGGGATGTTATACTTGGCAACAATCTGTTCGGCTTGTGTACCTTTACCAGCACCAGGAAGCCCCATTAAAATCAAGTTCATCCTTGTTCCCCCTCAGTACATGAGCATGTAGGGAAGACAGTTCTTCCCACTTACTCACTGCTTGATAAACCCTTTGTAATGGCGTTTTACCAATTGGCTTTCTAGCTGCTTCATTGTTTCTAAAGCAACGCCGACAACGATTAACATACTCGTTCCACCAATCTGTGCAGATGGAGGAAGATTTCCCAATTTCGTAAAGATAACTGGTAAGATTGCAATCGCTGCTAGGAAAATTGATCCCACAAAGGTCAAACGATACAAGATTTTTGTTAGATATTGTTCTGTATTCTTACCCGGACGAATACCTGGAACATATCCACCTTGCTTGTTTAGATTCTCTGACATTTGCTCTGGATTAACCTGAACAAATGCATAGAAATATGTGAAGGCTACAATGAGCGCAACATATATGATCATTCCCACTGGGTGAGAATAGTTAAAGTTTGCAATAATCCACTGCGACACATCATGTTTCGGGAAGAACTGTGCAATAGTTGGAGGCGTAATTAAGAATGAAACAGCAAAAATGACTGGAATAACACCCGCACTATTTACCTTAAGTGGTAAATGAGTGTTTTGTGCTCCAGCATGATTCCCATTCCCTCCTGTTACACGCTTCGCGTATTGAATTGGGATCTTTCTAACAGCCTGTTGAATGAAAATAACACCAACAATAACTGCTAGCACAGCTAGTAAAATCAATGCAACTTTAACGATACTCATGAACAATTGATCTCCGATATTTTGAAACTGTTGTTGATACACTTGAGATATAACACTTGGGATCGCTGCGGCAATACCACCAAAGATAAGAATGGAAATACCATTACCTACACCTTTAGCTGTAATCTGTTCACCTAACCACATTAAAAATGCAGTACCAGCAGTCAGTACCGTAGCAATGTATAAATAAGTGCTCCAACCTGGATTCAAAATTAATTGCCCACCTACCATACCGTTAAAACCGATTGACATACCAAACCCCTGAATAAACGCAAGAACAATTGTAAAGTAACGCGTGAATTGCGTTAGTTTACGACGGCCCATTTCGCCTTGCTTCGACCATTCCGAAAATTTAGGAACAACATCCATCTGCAATAATTGCACGATGATGGATGCTGTAATATACGGCATGATTCCCATCGCGAAGATGGAGAAGTTCTTCAAGGCGCCACCGCCAAATGTATTTAGGATACCTAAGGCATTTAATTGATCTTGTGCTTTCAGTACGTCTCCATTTGTAAATGGCACTGGGATAAACGTGCCAATCCTGAATACGACTAACATGGCTAAAGTGAATAATATTTTACGTCTTATCTCAGCAACGCGCATAAAGTTGGAGATTGTACGAAACATTAGATCACCTCAACTGATCCGCCAGCTGCTTCAATTGCTTCTTTAGCACTTGAAGAGAACTTGTGCGCTTTAACAGTTAATTTTTTCTCTACTGCTCCGCTTGCAAGAATTTTAACACCGTCGTTTAACTTGCTGATAACGCCAGTTTCCAGCAATAATTCAGGTGTTACTTCTGTACCATCTTCAAAACGATTTAACGTTGATAAGTTTACAATAGTAAACTCTTTACGGTTAATGTTTGTGAAGCCGCGTTTTGGTAAACGACGGAATAGTGGAGTTTGACCACCTTCGAAGCCAAGACGAACACCGCCGCCAGAACGTGCGTTTTGTCCTTTATGACCTCTACCAGCAGTTTTACCGTTACCAGAACCGATACCACGACCGACACGGTTACGTACTTTACGAGAACCTTCTGCAGGTTTTAATTCATGAAGTTTCATTCCCAGGCACCTCCTTATATTAATGAGTTATCCTTAAGCTTCTTTTACAGTTATAAGGTGAGAAACTTTGTTGATCATACCAAGAATAGCAGGAGTTTCTTCCTTAACTACAGTTGAATTCAACTTTTTAAGACCTAAAGCTTCTACCGTCGCACGTTGATCTTGTGGACGACCAATTACACTACGAGTGAGGGTAATTTCTAACTTTTTCGCCATTTGTTTTCCCTCCTTAACCTAGTAGCTCTTCTACAGATTTACCGCGTAATTTTGCAACATCTTCAGCGCGCTTAAGTTCGCTTAATCCGTTCACAGTAGCGCGAATCATGTTGATTGGTGTGTTAGTACCAAGAGATTTCGAAAGAATATCTTGTACACCAGCTAATTCTAGTACCGCACGAACAGGTCCACCAGCAATAACACCAGTACCCTCAGCAGCAGGTTTTAAGAATACTTCACCAGCTCCAAAATGACCGTTGATTGTATGTGGAATTGTTGTACCAACTAATGGTACTGCGATTAGGTTTTTCTTAGCGTCTTCGATAGCTTTACGGATTGCGTCTGGTACCTCTTGTGCTTTACCAGTACCGAATCCAACATGACCGTTTTTATCGCCAACTACAACTAGTGCAGCAAAGCGGAAACGACGACCACCCTTAACAACTTTCGCGACACGATTTATCGTAACTACACGTTCTTCAAGTTCTAATTTACTTGGGTCAATGCGTTGCATCAATTTTCCCTCCTTTGACCATTAAAATTGTAATCCAGCCTCACGAGCAGCTTCAGCTAGAGCTTTAACACGGCCATGGTATAAGTAACCACCGCGATCAAATACTACTTCTTTAACGCCTTTCTCTACAGCACGCTTAGCAACTGATTCTCCAACTTTCGTAGCAGCTTCAGTATTGCTAGTACCGTTAAGAGCAAGGTCTTTATCAAGAGTAGATGCACTTACTAATGTTACACCATTTACATCATCAATAACTTGAGCGTAAATATGTTGGTTAGAACGGTACACGTTTAAACGTGGACGTTCTGCAGTACCAGTAAGTTTAGCACGTACACGTGCATGTCTTTTCTTACGAGTCGCATTTTTAGCAGCTTTAGTGATCATTCTTGTCACTCCTTTCTTTCACCTAACGGGTTTACTTAGCAGTTTTACCTTCTTTACGACGAACAACTTCGCCTTCGTAACGAATACCTTTACCTTTATATGGCTCAGGAGCACGTACAGCACGGATGTTAGCAGCAAATTCGCCAACACGTTGCTTGTCGATACCTTTAATTACGATTTTAGTTGGTACAGGTACTTCAACTTCAAGTCCTGCTTCTGGAGTCATTTCTACTGGATGAGAATAACCTACGCTTAAAACAAGTTTATCACCTTGTTTTTGAGCACGGTAACCAACACCGACTAATTCAAGTCCGCGTGCAAAACCTGTAGTAACACCTTCAACCATGTTTCCGATTAAAGCACGAGTTGTACCGTGTAATGCACGGTGTTCCTTCTGTTCAGATGGACGCTCAACTGTTAGTGTATTTTCTTCAATTTTGATAGACATATCAGTTTTGAAAGTACGAGTTAATTCACCTTTAGGGCCTTTTACTGTTACAGTATTGTCTTCTGCAACTGTAATAGTAACACCTGCAGGGATTTCAAGAATCTTTTTACCAATACGAGACATGTGGTCACACCTCCGTTCGTTTTAAATATATATTACCAAACGTATGCTACTACTTCTCCACCAGTTTGTAATTGACGAGCATCTTTGTCTGTCATTACTCCCTTAGATGTAGAAACAAGAGCGATACCTAATCCGTTAAGTACACGAGGTACTTCATCAGCTTTTGCGTAAACGCGTAAGCCAGGCTTACTGATACGCTTTAATCCAGTGATTACACGTTCATTGTTTGCACCATATTTCAGGAAAATACGAAGGATACCTTGTTTGTTATCCCCGATGTATTCTACATCACGAATGAAACCTTCACGTTTTAAAAGATCAGCGATCTCTTTTTTGATTTTAGAAGCAGGAACCTCTAATTTCTCATGACGTACCATATTCGCATTACGGATGCGAGTAAGCATGTCTGCAATTGGATCTGTCATCACCATGTGTTTTACCTCCTTCCCATTTGTGGGTTTTACCAACTAGCTTTTTTAACACCAGGAATTTGACCTTTATATGCAAGTTCACGGAAACAAATACGGCAAAGCTTAAATTTGCGGTATACAGAATGCGGACGACCGCAGCGTTCGCAACGTGTATACTCTTGTACTTTAAACTTAGGAGTACGCTTTTGTTTCGCGATCATAGATTTTTTAGCCACGTTTTCGCCTCCTCTACTTAGCGTTGGCTTCCATTATTTTTGGAATGGCATACCGAATTGTGTTAAAAGTTCACGAGCTTCTTCATCAGTTTTCGCTGTAGTAACGATTACGATGTCCATACCTCGGACTTTACTTACTTTATCATAATCAATCTCAGGGAAAATTAGTTGCTCTTTAACACCTAATGTGTAGTTCCCACGACCATCAAATGATTTCTTAGAAACACCACGGAAATCACGTACACGTGGTAAAGAAACTGATACTAATTTGTCGAAGAACTCATACATTTGCTGACCGCGTAAAGTTACTTTCGCACCGATTGGCATACCTTCACGAAGACGGAAACCAGCGATTGATTTTTTAGCGCGAGTTACAACAGGTTTTTGACCTGCGATTTGAGTTAATTCTTCTACTGCATTGTCTAAAGCTTTTGAGTTAGATACCGCGTCACCAACACCAGTGTTGATTACGATCTTTTCGATTTTCGGTACTTCCATCACAGATTTATAGTTAAACTTGCTCATTAGAGCAGGAGTAATTTCCTTTTGGAACTTCTCTTTAAGGCGATTCAATGAAGTGACCTCCTTTCTTAAGAAAATTATTTATCTAATAATTCACCAGATTTTTTTGCAATACGCACTTTTTTACCATCTTCTACTTTGAAGCCTACGCGAGTAGGTTCGCCTGTTTTCGGATCTAATACCATAACATTAGAAACGTGAATAGGTGCTTCTTTCGTAATAATTCCACCTTGTGGATTTAATTGAGATGGCTTAGAGTGTTTTTTAACGATGTTAACACCCTCAACGATAACACGGTTTTGCTTTGGGAAAGCCACAAGGATAACACCTTGTTTTCCTTTGTCTTTACCAGTGATTACCTGAACTTTATCACCTTTTTTTACATGCATCTTAATTCTGCACCTCCTTAGCAAGGCAATACCTTAAATTATAGAACTTCTGGAGCTAAAGAAACGATCTTCATGAAGTTGCTATCACGTAATTCACGAGCTACTGGTCCGAAGATACGAGTACCACGTGGGCTCTTATCGTCTTTGATGATAACCGCTGCGTTTTCATCAAATTTAATGTAAGAACCGTCCGGACGACGAGCTCCGCTCTTCGTACGTACCACTACTGCCTTAACAACGTCACCTTTTTTAACAACGCCACCTGGTGTTGCTTGTTTTACCGTAGCAACGATAATATCACCAATATAAGCATATTTACGACCAGAGCCGCCTAATACTTTAATTGTTAAAAGTTCGCGGGCACCAGAGTTGTCAGCAACTTTCAAACGAGATTCTTGTTGGATCATGTTATGAAACCTCCCTTCGGACTAAAAATTCCGATTCGTCTATTTAGATAACAACCGCTTCTTCAACGATTTCAACTAAACGGAAACGCTTAGTAGCAGAAAGCGGGCGAGTTTCCATGATTTTAACGATATCGCCAAGTTTCGCTTGGTTTTGCTCATCATGGGCTTTATACTTTTTAGAATACTTAACACGTTTTCCGTATAAGGAATGAGTTTTGTAAGTTTCAACTAAAACTGTAATCGTTTTGTCCATTTTGTCAGAAACAACACGACCAGTATAAACTTTGCGTTGGTTACGTTCGCTCACTATGCAAACCTCCCCTCAATTTATCGATTAATTCCGATCTCTCTTTCACAAACTACAGTTTTCATACGAGCAATCGCTTTACGTACTTCACGGATGCGAGTTGGGTTCTCTAATTGTCCTGTAGCAAGTTGGAAGCGAAGATTAAACAACTCTTCCTTTAAAGCTTTAACTTTTGTTTCGATTTCGGCAGTGGTTAATTCACGAATATCATTAGTTTTCATTAGATTCACCACCATTTTCTTCACGTTTTACGAATTTACATTTCACAGGTAACTTGTGAGCTGCAAGACGTAATGCTTCGCGTGCTACCTCTTCAGATACACCCGCAATTTCAAACATAATTTTCCCAGGTTTTACTACTGCTACCCAGCCTTCTGGTGCCCCTTTACCGGAACCCATACGTACTTCTAGAGGTTTTGCAGTGTAAGGTTTAGAAGGGAAAATTTTAATCCATACTTTACCGCCACGTTTCATGTGACGAGTCATTGCACGACGAGCAGCTTCGATTTGACGGTTTGTAATCCATGAAGCAGCTAGTGCTTGTAAACCAAATTCACCAAAAGCGATTTCAGTTCCACCTTTTGCACGACCACGCATTTTACCACGATGCTCTCTACGATATTTTACGCGTTTAGGCATTAACATATTATTTTCCTCCTTCCTCAGAAGCTTTCTTTTTTGTAGGAAGGACTTCTCCACGGTAGATCCATACTTTTACGCCTAATTTACCGTATGTTGTATCAGCTTCAACTGCTGCATAGTCAATATCAGCGCGAAGTGTATGAAGTGGAACAGTTCCTTCACTGTAAGATTCTGCACGAGCGATATCAGCTCCGCCAAGACGACCAGAAACCTGTGTTTTAATACCTTTTGCTCCTGCACGCATAGCACGTTGAATAACTTGCTTTTGTGCACGACGGAATGATACACGGTTTTCTAATTGACGAGCGATGTTTTCGCCTACTAATTTAGCGTTAAGATCAGCTCTCTTAACTTCTAAAATGTTAATGTGTACACGCTTGCCTGTTAATTGGTTAAGAGCTTTACGAAGTGCTTCAACTTCAGTACCACCTTTACCAATTACCATACCAGGTTTTGCAGTGTGAATTGTAACATTTACACGATTTGCTGCACGTTCGATTTCTACTTTAGCAACAGCAGAATCTTTTAAGCGTACAGTAATGTACTCACGGATTTTGATGTCTTCATGTAATAACGTAGCATAATCTTTCTCAGCGAACCAACGAGATTCCCAGTCGCGGATAATACCGACACGAAGACCAATTGGATTAACCTTCTGACCCATCGATTATCCCTCCTTCTTTTCTGATACCACAACTGTGATGTGGCTTGTGCGTTTGTTAATTTGGCTTGCACGACCCATTGCACGTGGACGGAAACGTTTCAACGTTGGACCTTCGTCAACGAAGACTTTTTCAACAACTAGGTTGTTAATATCCATCTCATAATTGTGCTCTGCATTTGCGATTGCAGATTTTAAAACTTTTTCTACAACTGGAGAAGCAGTTTTTGGTGTGTGGTTAAGGATAGCAATCGCTTCACCCACTTGCTTACCTCGGATTAAGTCTACTACTAAACGAACCTTACGAGGAGCAATACGAACTGTTCTCACTACTGCTTTAGCTTGCATTGAAGTGCCTCCTCTCATTATCTTCTAGTTTTCTTATCGTCAGCAAGGTGACCTTTATACGTACGAGTTGGTGCGAATTCACCTAACTTATGGCCAACCATATCCTCAGTGATGTACACAGGTACGTGTTTACGACCATCATATACAGCAATTGTATGTCCGATGAACTGAGGGAAGATTGTTGAACGGCGAGACCAAGTTTTAACAACTTGTTTTTGCTCAGATGCAACTAATTTTTCCATTTTGTTCATTAAGTGATCATCGACAAATGGTCCTTTTTTTAAGCTACGAGCCATTTTGGTGCCTCCCTTCGTGATTGGCGTACGGTTCTTGAAATGAACCGTACTACAATCCCATTATTTTTTACGACGACGAACGATAAATTTATCAGACGCTTTGTTTTTCTTACGAGTCTTGAATCCAAGAGTTGGTTTACCCCATGGAGACATTGGAGACTTACGTCCGATTGGAGAGCGTCCTTCACCACCACCGTGTGGGTGATCAACCGGGTTCATTACAGAACCACGAACTGTTGGGCGCTTACCTAACCAGCGAGAGCGACCTGCTTTACCGATTTTGATAAGTTCGTGTTGTTCGTTACCAACTTGACCGATTGAAGCGCGACAAGCAGATAATACTAAACGTACTTCACCAGAAGTTAAACGTACAAGTACGTATTTTCCTTCTTTACCAAGTACTTGAGCAGACGTACCAGCAGAACGGACTAATTGTCCTCCACGACCAGGCTTAAGCTCGATATTATGAACAACAGTACCTACTGGAATGTTGATTAATGGTAATGCGTTACCGATTTTAATGTCAGCTTCAGGGCCAGACATAACTTCCATACCTACTTCTAAAGTTTTAGGAGCAAGAATGTAACGTTTTTCACCGTCAACGTAGTTAATTAATGCGATATTCGCAGAGCGGTTTGGATCGTATTCGATCGTAGCAACGCGTCCTGGAATTCCATCTTTGTTACGCTTAAAGTCGATGATACGGTATTGACGCTTATGTCCGCCACCTTGATGACGTACAGTAATTTTACCTTGGTTATTACGACCAGCCTTTTTGCTTAAAGGAGCAAGTAAAGACTTTTCCGGTCTGTCAGTCGTGATTTCAGCGAAATCATTCGTAGTCATGTTACGACGACCGTTAGTAGTTGGATTATACTTTTTAATTCCCATCTCAATTTCCCTCCTTCTTTAGTAAGAATTAAACGCCTTGGAAGATTTCGATTTCTTTGCTGTCAGCAGTTAGCTTAACGATTGCTTTACGACGACGGCTAGTAAAACCAGCGTGACGACCAACACGTTTTGCTTTCGGCTTGTAGTTCATGATATTTACTTTGTCTACATTAACACCAAAGATCGCTTCTATAGCGTCTTTAACCTCTGTTTTATTAGATTTAACGTCCACGTCGAACGTGTATTTTTTTTCAGCCATCATTTCCATAGAACGTTCAGTGATAACTGGGCGCTTAATGATATCACGAGGATCTCTCATTATGCAAGCACCTCCTCTACTTTTTCCACTGCCGCTTTTGTCATGATTAGCTTATCATGATGAAGCACATCTAGCACGTTTACGCCATCAGCAGTGATTACTGTTACTCCAGGGATATTGCGAGCAGATAACTCTACAGATTCGTTTGCATCAGCAGTTACGATAAGAGCTTTCTTCTCAACAGTTAATCCTTTAAGTACTGCTACCATGTCTTTTGTTTTTGGTGCATTTAACACTAGGTCCTCAAGAACTACAATGTTGTTCTCAACTACTTTAGTAGCTAATGCAGATTTGATTGCTAAACGACGAACTTTCTTAGGAAGTTTGTACGCATAGCTTCTTGGTGTAGGTCCGAATACCGTACCACCACCACGCCATTGAGGAGAGCGGATAGAACCTTGACGAGCACGTCCAGTTCCTTTTTGACGCCATGGTTTACGACCACCACCGCGAACTTCAGAGCGAGTTTTTACTTTGTGTGTACCTTGACGTAAAGATGCACGTTGCATCATTACAGCTTCAAATAGTACAGCTTCATTTGGTTCGATACCGAAAATAGCTTCAGCTAATTCGATTTCACCAACCTGTGAACCAGTTTGGTTATATACAGTAACTTTTGGCATTGGAATTCCTCCTTCCTATTGTGAATTATTTGCTAACCTTCACAGCGCCTTGAACAACTACAAGAGATTTCTTAGCACCTGGAACGTTACCTTTTACTAGTAATAAGTTGCGCTCAGTGTCAACTTGAACGATTTCTAAGTTTTGGATAGTAACTTGGTCTCCACCCATACGTCCAGCAAGTTTTTTGCCTTTGAATACACGGTTCGGAGCAACTGGCCCCATTGAACCTGGACGACGGTGATAGCGAGAACCATGAGACATAGGTCCGCGAGATTGTCCGTGGCGTTTAATAACACCTTGGAAACCTTTACCTTTAGAAATTCCTGTTACGTCAACGATTTCACCTGCAGCGAAAACTTCAACTTTTACCTCTTGACCAACCTCTAATCCGTCCACGTCTGCATCGCGGATTTCGCGAATGAAGCGCTTAGGAGTTGTAGATGCTTTAGCAGTGTGGCCTTGTTCAGGTTTGTTAGTTAACTTTTCACGTTTATCTTCAAATCCTAACTGAATTGCGTTGTAGCCATCAGTTTCAGTTGTTTTCTTTTGAAGAACAACGTTTGGATTAGCAGCGATTACCGTTACTGGGATTAACTCACCGTTCTCAGCAAATACTTGAGTCATACCGATCTTTCTTCCTAAGATTCCTTTGGTCATGAGTTACACCTCCTACATTTTTAAGTTATATGAATTATAGTTTGATTTCGATATCTACACCAGATGGTAAATCTAAACGCATTAATGAATCTACTGTTTGCGGAGTAGGACTCACGATGTCGATTAGACGTTTGTGTGTGCGCATTTCGAATTGTTCACGAGAATCTTTGTACTTATGAACAGCACGAAGAATTGTGTAAATAGTCTTCTCAGTTGGTAATGGGATCGGACCAGAAACTGTTGCCCCAGAACGCTTAGCTGTTTCTACAATTTTCTCAGCTGATTGATCAAGAATACGGTGATCATAAGCTTTTAAACGGATACGAATTTTTTCTTTTGCCATTATTTTCCCTCCTTCGTTCGCCTATTTCTAAAATAGACCTTCTCCATGGAAATTTCCCCACACCATGCCATGGCAAAGCGGCCGGGTGTGTCAGCAACCTTCCACTTCATCGCAGTCAAAGACCAACATTGTCTATTATACAATGTTATTCGTCTAGATGCAAGCATCTTTTTGTTCGCATCTGCTTTTCTCTACTTTTGCTATTATACATGGCACTTTAAAGAATATCAAGTTTTCATCTACTCTTATTCACCTTACAGTTTTTGGGTGTTGTTTTCGTTTTATATACTATAGAAGAAACTCATCCAAAAATAGAAGATACATCTCTTTCTTCTATAGTAATAAGCAATAAAAAAACTCAAGGGAGAATCCCTTGAGTTTTTAATAATCTAATTAAAGACTACTCAGCAACGATTGTAGCAACTACACCGTAACCTACTGTACGTCCACCTTCACGAATAGAGAATTTAGTTCCCTCTTCGATAGCGATTGGAGCGATAAGTTCGATAGTCATTTCGATGTTGTCACCAGGCATTACCATTTCAGTACCTTCTGGTAATTGGATGATACCAGTTACGTCAGTTGTACGGAAGTAGAACTGTGGACGGTAGTTAGCGAAGAATGGAGTATGACGTCCACCTTCTTCTTTAGATAATACGAAAACCTCAGCTTTGAATTTAGCGTGTGCTTTTACAGAGCCAGTTTTAGCAAGAACTTGTCCACGTTGGATGTCTTCACGAGCAACCCCACGAAGTAGAGCACCGATGTTGTCTCCAGCTTGAGCTTGGTCAAGAAGCTTACGGAACATTTCTACACCAGTTACAGTTGTAGTAGCATTCTCTTCAGCAAGACCGATGATTTCTACTACGTCACCAACTTTAACGATTCCACGCTCAACACGACCAGTTGCAACTGTACCACGACCTGTGATAGAGAATACATCCTCGATAGGCATTAAGAATGGTTTGTCAGTTTCACGTTCTGGAGTTGGGATGTAAGCATCAACTTCAGTCATTAATTCGATGATTTTTTCTTCCCACTCAGCTTCTCCTTGAAGAGCTTTAAGAGCAGAACCTTTAATTACAGGAATATCGTCGCCTGGGAATCCGTATTCAGATAATAGGTCGCGAACTTCCATTTCTACTAATTCTAATAATTCTTCGTCATCTACCATGTCGCATTTGTTTAAGAATACAACGATGTAAGGAACACCTACTTGACGAGAAAGAAGGATGTGCTCACGTGTTTGAGGCATTGGACCATCAGCAGCAGATACTACTAAGATACCGCCGTCCATTTGAGCAGCACCAGTGATCATGTTTTTAACATAGTCAGCATGACCTGGGCAGTCAACGTGTGCATAGTGACGAGTTTCAGTTTCGTACTCAACGTGTGCAGTTGAGATTGTGATTCCGCGCTCTCTTTCTTCTGGAGCAGCGTCGATTTGATCGTATCCGCGTGCTTCAGCACCACCAGCTTTTGCAAGAACTGTAGTGATCGCAGCAGTTAATGTAGTTTTACCATGGTCAACGTGGCCGATTGTACCGATGTTAACATGGGGTTTAGAACGTTCGAATTTAGCTTTAGCCATTCTAAATTCCTCCTTAGTTTATATGGGTTATTTTATATTTAGACTAGAAAGTGAAACTTGCGTCTCACTTTCTAAGCTTACATAAGTAGTTATACTTGAACAATCGATAAAAATCAATTATTCACCTTTATTTTTTTTAATAATTTCTTCAGAAACAGACTTCGGTACTTCTTCATAATGATCAAATGTCATTGAGAATGTTCCGCGTCCTTGAGTGTTAGAACGTAATGCCGTTGCATAACCGAACATTTCAGAAAGTGGAACCATAGCGCGAACAACTTGAGCGTTACCGCGAGCTTCCATACCTTCTACACGTCCACGACGAGATGTTACGTCGCCCATAATGTCACCCATGTACTCTTCAGGAATTACAACTTCAACTTTCATCATTGGCTCAAGAATTACTGGGCTACATTTAGAAACCGCAGCTTTAAGCGCCATAGATGCAGCGATTTTGAACGCCATCTCAGATGAATCGACATCATGGTAAGATCCGTCAACTAACGCAGCTTTAATATCAACTAGTGGATAACCAGCTAGTACACCATTTTTAAGTGCGTCTTCAAGACCCGCTCCAACAGCTGGGATGTATTCACGTGGAACTACACCACCGACTACCTTGTTTTGGAATTCGAATCCTTTACCTTCTTCATTAGGTTCAAACTCAATCCAAACGTGACCGAATTGTCCACGACCACCAGATTGACGAGCGAACTTACCTTCAACTTTCGCAGCAGCGCGGAAAGTCTCACGGTATGCTACCTGAGGAGCACCAACGTTTGCTTCCACTTTGAATTCACGGCGCATACGGTCAACAATGATATCAAGGTGAAGTTCACCCATACCAGCGATGATTGTTTGGCCAGTTTCTTGGTCAGTGTGAGCACGGAATGTTGGATCTTCTTCAGAAAGCTTAGATAATGCTGTACCCATTTTATCTTGGTCAGCTTTAGATTTTGGTTCGATAGCTACAGAGATAACTGGCTCTGGGAATTCCATAGACTCAAGGATAACAAGGCTCTTCTCGTCACAAAGAGTATCACCAGTAGTAGTATCTTTTAAACCTACAGCAGCAGCGATATCACCAGCGTAAACTGTTGAAATCTCTTCACGGCTGTTAGCGTGCATTTGTAGGATACGACCTACACGCTCACGCTTACCTTTAGTTGAGTTTTTCACGTATGATCCAGAGTTTAACACACCAGAATATACACGGAAGAACGTTAACTTACCAACATAAGGGTCAGTCATGATTTTGAATGCTAAAGCTGCGAATGGTTCTTCATCGCTAGACTTACGCTCGATAGCTTCCTCCGTATCCGGAAGAGTACCTTTAATAGCAGGTACATCTAATGGAGATGGTAGGTAGTCGATAACTGCGTCTAACAGAATTTGAACACCTTTATTTTTGAATGCAGAACCACAGATTACTGGGAAGAATTCAACAGAAGTTGTAGCCTTACGGATACCAGCTTTAAGCTCTTCTACAGTGATTTCTTCACCTTCTAGGTACTTCATCATCATTTCTTCATCAAGCTCAGCTACCGCTTCAATAAGTTTTCCACGGTATTCTTCAGCTAATTCTTTGTGCTCTTCAGGAATTTCAACACGCTCGATGTCTGTTCCTAAATCGTTACTGTACATGTAAGCACACTCTTCAACAAGGTCAATAATACCATTGAACTCGTCTTCAGCACCGATTGGTAACTGAATTGGATGTGCGTTTGCTTGTAAACGATCGTGGATTGTTCCTACAGAGTATAAGAAATCTGCACCAATCTTATCCATTTTGTTAACGAATACGATACGAGGTACACCATAAGTAGTAGCCTGACGCCAAACAGTTTCTGTTTGTGGTTCTACACCAGATTGTGCATCAAGTACTGCTACTGCGCCATCAAGTACGCGTAAAGAACGTTCTACTTCTACTGTGAAATCTACGTGTCCTGGAGTGTCAATGATATTTACACGGTGACCTTTCCATTGTGCTGTAGTTGCAGCAGAAGTAATTGTGATACCACGTTCTTGCTCTTGCTCCATCCAGTCCATCTGAGATGCACCTTCATGAGTTTCACCGATTTTATGAATACGTCCTGTGTAATACAGAATACGCTCAGTTGCTGTTGTTTTACCAGCATCGATGTGAGCCATGATACCAATATTACGAGTGTTTTCTAAAGAGAACTCTCTAGTCATTTGGTGTCTTGCTCCTTCCATATATGGATTGGATTATTTTATTTTAAGTAGCAAAAAAGCCACTTTATATTGTTACATATGCCAGTGTCCAGTACCCTCATTATGTAAAACGAGCGCCCAACGAAAGGGAGAGGCATTCTCCCTCTCCACACTTCCATAAGCGACAAATAAAGCGGTTTATGCTTACATTTATTTTACGTTGAATCCTACCAACGGTAATGAGCAAATGCTTTGTTAGCTTCTGCCATTTTATGAGTATCTTCACGTTTCTTAACAGCTGCACCAGCGTTGTTAGATGCATCTAAGATTTCGTAAGCTAGACGCTCTTCCATAGTTTTTTCACCACGAAGACGAGCATAGTTTACTAACCAGCGAAGACCTAAAGTTGTACGGCGTTCTGGACGAACCTCAACTGGAACTTGGTAGTTAGCACCACCAACACGACGAGCGCGTACTTCAAGAACAGGCATGATGTTCTTAAGAGCTTGCTCGAATACTTCCATTGGTTCTTTATCTGAACGTTCACGAACGATTTCGAAAGCGTTATAAAGAATTGTTTGAGATTTACCTTTTTTACCGTCAACCATCATTTTGTTGATTAGGCGTGTTACAAGCTTAGAATTGTACATTGGATCTGGTAACACGTCACGTTTCGCAACAGGTCCTTTACGAGGCATATTGAGTTCCTCCTTTCATTATAAATTTATTATTTTTTAGCAGGTTTTGGTCGCTTAGTACCATATTTAGAACGTCCTTGCATACGTTTGTCAACACCAGCTGTATCAAGCGCACCACGAACGATGTGGTAACGTACCCCTGGTAAATCCTTTACTCGACCACCGCGAATTAATACTACGCTATGCTCTTGTAGGTTATGACCGATACCTGGGATGTAAGCTGTAACTTCAATACCATTTGTTAAACGTACACGAGCGTATTTACGTAACGCTGAGTTAGGTTTCTTCGGAGTCATTGTACCAACACGAGTACACACACCACGTTTTTGAGGTGCAGAGATATCAGTTGATTTTTTCTTTAAAGAATTAAAACCTTTGTTTAACGCAGGTGATTTAGACTTCCATACTTTATCAGTACGACCATTTCTCACTAATTGGTTAATAGTAGGCATTTGATTATCCTCCCTTCGCATGTTTGTATGACCACATATCCAGGTGGTTCATTATTAGTTGAAAACAAAGTTTTTGCAAGGAAGAGCAAATGCTCTCTCCTCACAAAAACAGTTTTAACTTATTATTCCTATTGCTGAAGCTCCCACTTGAATCCCCGAAACTTTTCCAAGCTTACGAACTGATTCAACTTTGGTTATGGGTATGTTATGTTGCAAGGCAGTACGAATGATAACATGGGTTAACCGCACATCAGCATCTTCTGCAATAACAACTTCTTTAACTATACCATTTTTGATTGCTTCCAATGTTCGTTTATGACCAACGACTACATTTTCAGCATTTGACACTTTTTGATAAGACATTTAAATATCCTCCAAAGCATCGTTCAGGAGCAACCTTGATTATAGTAACATTTTGTCTCATACAATGTCAACTAGGATCAGCTGTTTTTATACAAAATTTACGACGGAAAATTTTACTGTTCCACATAAACTTCATCGTTTTCTACATTCATGTTATCTTGTGTTGTTTTTACAAGATCCACTTTGCGATAACGATTCATACCTGTTCCAGCAGGAACAAGCTTACCTATAATAACATTCTCTTTCAATCCTAGAAGCTCATCGCGTTTACCCTTAATTGCTGCATCTGTTAGAACACGAGTTGTTTCTTGGAATGACGCCGCAGATAAGAACGAATCTGTCTCAAGTGAAGCTTTTGTAATACCAAGTAGAACCGGTCTAGCCGTTGCTGGTTGTTTACCTTTCAGTAACACCTTCGCATTCGCATCAGTAAACTGATGGATATCTAGTAATGTTCCTGGTAATACATCTGTTTCACCCGCATCACTTACACGAACTTTACGTAGCATTTGGCGTACCATTACTTCTACGTGTTTGTCACCAATTTCTACCCCTTGCATACGGTATACTTTTTGAACTTCACGTAATAAGTACTCTTGAACTGCTGTAATGTCCGTTACTTTTAGTAATTCCTTCGGATCAATAGAACCTTCTGTTAACTCTTTACCGTGGCTAATTGGCTGTCCTAGAGTTACTTTCAGACGAGCACCGTAAGGAATAGCATACGTACGAGCTTCAACTTCACCCTGTACAACTACTTCTTGGCGATCTTTAACATCGTTGATCGCTGCGATAACACCGTCAATTTCACTGATAACTGCCTGACCCTTCGGATTACGAGCTTCGAAGATCTCTTGGATACGAGGTAAACCTTGTGTGATATCATCCCCGGCAACCCCACCTGTATGGAACGTACGCATCGTTAACTGTGTACCTGGCTCACCGATAGATTGAGCTGCGATAATACCTACCGCTTCTCCTACTTCTACGTCTGTACCAGTTGCTAAGTTACGACCGTAACACTTCTTACATACACCATGGCGAGTATTACACGTAAACGCTGAACGAATGTTTACAGTTTCAACACCCGACTTTTCAACGATATGAGCAATATCTTCAGTAATTAATTGATTTTCAACAACTAATACTTCACCTGTTTCAGGATGTTTTACAGTTTTTCTTGCAAAACGTCCAACAAGACGATCATATAGTGACTCAATAACTTCATTACCCTCTTTAATCGCACCAATTAGTAAACCGCGATCTGTTCCACAATCATCTTGACGAACAATTACATCTTGTGCAACGTCTACAAGACGACGTGTTAAGTAACCAGAATCGGCAGTTTTAAGTGCTGTATCGGCAAGACCTTTACGCGCACCATGCGTAGAGATGAAGTACTCAAGTACTGTTAAACCTTCACGGAAACTCGATTTGATCGGAAGCTCAATGATACGACCAGATGGATTGGCCATCAGACCACGCATACCAGCAAGCTGAGTAAAGTTCGATGCGTTACCACGGGCACCGGAATCACTCATCATGAAGATTGGGTTGCGTTTATTCAAGGATTTCATCAGCTTTCCTTGGATAACATCTTTTGCATTACTCCAAATAGAGATAACGCGATCGTAACGTTCTTCTTCCGTGATTAAACCGCGACGGAATTGTTTAATTACATTATCTACTTTTGCTTGTGCTTCATGGAGAATTTCATCTTTTTCACCTAATACAAGAATATCTGATACCCCAACTGTAATACCAGCTTTTGTAGAGTATTTAAATCCTAAGTTTTTCATACGGTCAAGCATGCGAGACGTTTCTGTAATTTGGAAACGTTTGAATACTTCCGCAATAATGTTACCAAGGATTTTCTTGCTAAATGGTGCCACTTCTTCGCGACTAGCAATAATTTCTTTAATGTTCGCACCTTTTTCAACGAAATATTCCGCTGGTGTTTCTTTTTCAAGGTTTGAGTTTGTTGGTTCATTAATATAAGGGAACGACTCTGGTAAGATTTCGTTAAATATTAATTTACCAACTGTTGTTAATAGAAGCTTACTCTTTTGCTCTTCAGTAAACGTTACATTATTTACCGAACTCGCAGCAACTGCAACACGTGTGTGCAGATGTACATATCCATTTTGGTATGCAAGTATTGCTTCGTTTGCATCTTTGAAGACCATACCTTCACCGATTGCACCCTCGCGCTCAAGTGTTAAGTAATAGTTACCTAATACCATATCCTGAGATGGAGTAACAACTGGTTTTCCGTCTTTTGGATTCAAGATGTTTTGTGCCGCTAACATAAGGATACGAGCTTCTGCTTGTGCCTCTGATGATAACGGAACGTGAACCGCCATTTGGTCACCGTCAAAGTCCGCGTTGTATGCAGTACATACAAGTGGGTGAAGACGGATTGCACGACCTTCTACTAGTGTAGGTTCAAACGCCTGGATACCAAGACGGTGAAGTGTTGGTGCGCGGTTTAGAAGTACTGGATGCTCTTTGATCACAGATTCTAAAACGTCCCAAACTTCAGGGTGTACACGCTCGATTTTACGTTTAGCACTCTTAATGTTGTGTGCTAATCCTTTTCCAACTAACTCTTTCATAACGAAAGGTTTAAACAATTCAAGTGCCATTTCTTTCGGCAATCCACATTGGTACATCTTTAAGTTCGGTCCTACAACGATTACAGAACGGCCAGAGTAGTCAACACGTTTACCTAATAAGTTTTGACGGAAACGTCCTTGTTTACCTTTAAGCATGTGAGATAGTGATTTTAATGGACGGTTACCTGGTCCAGTAACTGGACGGCCACGGCGACCATTATCGATTAATGCATCTACAGCTTCTTGTAACATACGTTTTTCGTTTTGAACGATAATGCTTGGTGCACCTAAGTCCAATAGACGTTTTAAACGGTTGTTACGGTTAATTACACGACGATATAAGTCGTTTAAGTCAGAAGTAGCAAAACGTCCACCATCTAACTGTACCATTGGGCGTAGTTCTGGTGGGATAACTGGAAGAACCTCTAAGATCATCCAAGATGGGTGATTTCCAGAGTTACGGAATGCTTCTAATACTTCTAGACGTTTAATAGCACGAGTACGGCGTTGTCCTTGTGCTGTTTTTAATTCTTCTTTTAAGAAGTCTACTTCTTTATCTAAATCGATGTCTTGCAGTAATTTTTTAATCGCTTCTGCACCCATAGCAGCATGGAATGTACTACCATATCGATCACGATATGCACGGTATTCTTTTTCAGAAAGTAATTGCTTCTTATCAAGTGGTGTATCTCCACTTTCTGTTACAACATAAGAAGCGAAATAAATTACTTCTTCAAGCGCGCGAGGGGACATGTCTAAGACAAGTCCCATGCGGCTCGGGATACCTTTGAAATACCAAATATGAGATACAGGAGCAGCTAATTCGATATGACCCATACGTTCACGACGAACTTTTGCACGCGTTACTTCAACGCCACATCGATCACAAACTACACCTTTATAACGTACACGTTTATATTTTCCGCAATGACATTCCCAGTCCTTTTGTGGTCCGAAAATACGCTCACAGAACAAGCCATCTTTTTCAGGCTTTAACGTACGATAGTTAATTGTTTCTGGTTTCTTAACTTCACCGTATGACCAAGAACGAATCTTGTCAGGTGAAGCAAGTCCAATCTTCATATATTCAAAGTTATTTACATCTATCAAGGGGCCTACCTCCCTTTTAGTCTACAGGTTATCCCAATTATTCCTTAGTTGTCTCAACTTCAACATTCAATTTATCTGCTGATTGATGATCATCGTCATCTTCCGTATCACGCATTTCAATTTCTGTATCGTTGATAGACATCATTTTAACGTCCATACCTAAACTTTGCAGTTCTTTAATCAATACTTTGAATGATTCAGGAACACCTGGTTCTGGAACATTTTCACCTTTAACAATTGCTTCATACGTCTTAACACGCCCAATAACATCATCAGACTTCACTGTTAAGATTTCTTGAAGAGTATAAGCAGCACCATAAGCTTCAAGTGCCCAAACCTCCATCTCACCGAAACGCTGTCCACCGAACTGAGCTTTACCTCCAAGAGGTTGCTGCGTTACAAGTGAGTATGGTCCAGTAGAACGAGCATGAAGTTTATCGTCAACCATGTGCGCAAGTTTGATCATATACATGACACCAACAGATACACGGTTATCGAATGGCTCACCAGTACGTCCGTCATACAGGATTGTTTTCGCGTCATTTGCCATACCAGCTTCTTCAATTGTGCCCCATACATCTTCCTCACGAGCACCATCGAATACCGGTGTTGCAATGTGAATACCAAGGTATCTTGCTGCCATACCAAGATGAAGCTCTAATACCTGACCGATATTCATACGAGATGGTACCCCTAATGGGTTTAACATGATATCGATTGGCGTACCATCTGGTAAGTAAGGCATATCTTCTTCCGGTAAAATACGGGAAATAACACCTTTGTTACCATGACGACCGGCCATTTTGTCACCTTCAGAAATTTTACGCTTTTGAACGATATATGCACGTACAAGTTGATTCACGCCTGGTGGCAATTCATCGCCATCTTCACGGTTAAACACTTTTACGTCTAATATAATACCGCCACCACCGTGTGGTACACGTAGTGATGTATCACGTACTTCACGTGCTTTTTCACCGAAGATTGCATGTAATAGACGTTCTTCTGCCGTTAATTCTGTTACACCTTTTGGCGTTACTTTACCAACAAGTAGATCTCCATCTTTTACTTCAGCACCGACGCGAATAATACCGCGCTCGTCAAGATTACGAAGTGCATCTTCTCCAACATTCGGGATATCACGTGTAATTTCTTCTGGTCCAAGCTTCGTATCACGAGCTTCTGATTCATATTCTTCAATATGGATAGAAGTGTACACATCATCTTTTACAAGGCGCTCACTCATGATGATCGCATCCTCATAGTTATAACCGTCCCATGTCATAAAGCCAACAAGCACGTTACGTCCAAGCGCCAGTTCACCTAGTTCCATAGAAGGACCATCCGCAAGGATTTCACCTTTTACAACTTGGTCTCCAACACTTACGATTGGACGTTGGTTGTAGCAAGTTCCTTGGTTAGAACGAATGAATTTTTGCATTTTGTAGCGATCTAAGTCGCCTTTTACTGTTTGACCGTCAACGTCTACATAGCGACGTACCCAAACTTCACGTGCTTCTACGCGCTCAACAACACCAGGCTGTTTACAGATTACTGCAGCACCTGAGTCTTTTGCTGATACGTACTCCATACCTGTACCTACAATCGGAGATTCCGGATTTATTAACGGAACCGCCTGACGTTGCATGTTCGCTCCCATAAGTGCGCGGTTAGAGTCATCGTTTTCTAAGAACGGAATACAAGCTGTCGCTGCCGACACTACTTGTTTTGGAGATACATCCATGTAGTCGATGCGTTCTTTATTTGTGACAATGTTTTCACCACGGAAACGAGCTACGATATCTTCATCAAGGAATTCCCCTACTTCAGATAATTTCATATTCGCTTGGGCTACAACATAGTTATCTTCTTCATCTGCTGTTAAATAATCAACCTGCCCTGTTACAAGACCAGTTTCTGGGTCAACACGACGGTATGGCGTTTCAATAAAACCAAACTCATTTACTTTCGCAAACGAAGATAATGAGTTAATCAAACCGATGTTTGGTCCCTCTGGCGTTTCAATTGGACACATACGACCATAGTGAGAGTAGTGAACGTCACGTACTTCAAAGCCTGCGCGCTCACGCGTTAAACCACCGGGTCCTAATGCAGATAGTCTTCGTTTGTGAGTTAACTCTGCTAATGGGTTTGTTTGATCCATGAACTGAGATAACTGAGAACTTCCGAAGAACTCTTTAATAGATGCAATAACCGGGCGAATGTTAATTAACGCTTGTGGTGTAATTGCATTTGTATCTTGAATCGACATTCTCTCACGAACAACACGTTCCATACGAGAAAGACCGATACGGAATTGGTTTTGTAGTAACTCTCCTACAGAACGCAGACGACGATTTCCTAAGTGGTCAATATCATCTGTATCCCCTACTTTATATAGCAAGTTAAAGAAGTAGCTAATAGAAGCAAGAATATCACCTGGTGTGATGTGTTTTATATCACGAGTAATATTTGCATTCCCAATTACGTTTATAGATCGTTCGCCTTCTGATTCTGGAGCATAAATCTTAATAGATTGCAGCTCAACATCGCCTGCTACCACTCCACCCATTGGTTTCGCTGTTTTGAATCCAATGTTTTTCTCTAAGTAAGGTAGAATGCGATCCAGTGTACGACGATCTAAGACTGTTCCTTCTGCCGCTAAAATTTCACCAGTTTCTGGATCCACCAGTGTTTCAGCTAAACGTTGGTTAAACAATCTGTTTTTAATGTGTAGCTTTTTGTTGATCTTATAGCGACCTACATTTGCTAAATCGTAGCGCTTCGGATCAAAGAAACGAGACACAAGTAAGCTCTTTGCATTTTCTACTGTTGGTGGTTCACCAGGGCGTAGACGCTCATAAATTTCAAGCAATGCTTTCTCTGTGCTATCTGTGTTGTCTTTTTCTAACGTATTGCTTAAGTATTCGTTATCACCTAAAAGCTCGGTGATTTCTTGATCAGAGCCAAACCCTAATGCGCGTAACAAAACAGTTACAGGAAGTTTACGCGTACGGTCAATACGCACATATACAACATCCTTAGCATCTGTTTCATACTCTAACCAAGCTCCGCGGTTTGGAATTACAGTAGCAGTAAAACCACGTTTTCCGTTTTTATCCACTTTGCCACTATAGTATACGCTTGGAGAGCGAACTAACTGGGAAACGATAACACGTTCTGCACCGTTAATTACGAATGTTCCAGTCTCTGTCATGAGTGGGAAATCTCCCATGAACACATCTTGTTCTTTTACTTCACCAGTTTCCTTGTTGATTAGACGCACTTTTACACGAAGTGGTGCTGCATACGTCACATCACGCTCTTTGCATTCTTCTACAGAGTATTTAGGTTCACCCAAGCTGTAGTCGATAAATTCAAGCGATAGATTTCCCGTAAAGTCTTCGATCGGAGAAATGTCTTGGAACATTTCTCGCAAACCCTCATCAAGAAACCACTGATAAGAAGAGGTTTGAATTTCGATAAGATTTGGTAACTCTAATACTTCACTAATACGGGCATAACTTCTTCGTTGGCGGTGGCGTCCGTATTGAACTAGTTGACCTGTCAACTGCTTCACCCCTCAAATCATGAGTATTATAAATGCACAAAAAAATTTGTGCAAAATCACAAATAAATACAACTACTGCTATTAGCGTAGTTTTTTTCTCTTAAAGATAGATACGTTGAGTCTTTCTACCTGCTCAAAAAAGAAAAATGGCTTCTATAAGAAAACCATCATTCTGTTTCATAATCTGCTGATTTTACTATCTTTTCCAAGAGAAGCAAAAATATACATCTTTCTCAACGCAGAAAATCATATATTGGCATTGTATAATGTTAACATAGCCAAAAATAACCGTCAACGCTTTTTTGATTTTATGATATAATATCCTTTTTTCTTTTCTACAACTTCAACTTCAGAAAATACTTCTTCTAGTTTTTTCATCGCAGATGGCGCACCTTGTTTCTTTTGAATAACAATCCACAATTCTCCACCTGAAACTAAATACTCCACAGCCTTTTCTAAAATCTCATGCACGATATCTTTACCAGCACGAATTGGAGGATTAGATAGAATAACAGCATACTTGCCATCAACGTTTTCATAGACACTACTTTGCAAAATACGTATATTTTCAATTCTGTTATTAGCGGCATTTTCTTTTGCAAGTCCCAAGGCCCTTTCATTCACATCCACCATGTGAATTTCACGATTTTGAAACTCTTTCGCTAACGACAAACCGATTGGACCGTATCCACATCCTACGTCTAACACATTACCTTTAACATCCGGCATTTGAAACGCTTCAATTAAAAGACGAGAACCAAAGTCCACTTCGTTTTTCGAGAACACCCCATGGTCAGATAAAAAAGTAAATCGAGATTCACGAAGTGTAACTTCCCATCGTTTACGATCACTTTTACTAGAAGGGTCGTTAGAAAAATAATGGTCTGCCATATGGCCACCTCTTTTCTTTACAGTTAAAAAAAAAGCTCGCATGAGAGCGAGCTTTTTTTAAAGCACCAAAAGTTAATTACTTAACTTCTACAGCAGCGCCAACTTCTTCAAGTTTAGCTTTCATTTCTTCAGCTTCCTCTTTAGTAACGCCTTCTTTGATTGCTTTTGGAGTGTTGTCAACTAATTCTTTAGCTTCTTTTAAGCCAAGACCAGTGATTTCACGTACAGCTTTGATAACTTTGATTTTTTGAGCGCCAGCACTTGCAAGTACTACGTCAAATTCAGTTTGCTCAGCAGCAGCTTCACCAGCGCCACCAGCTACAGCTACAGGAGCAGCAGCAGTTACGCCGAATTCTTCCTCGATAGCTTTTACTAAGTCGTTAAGTTCTAATACAGTCATAGATTTAACTGCTTCAATGATTTGTTCTTTAGTCATTGTAAATATCCTCCCTTAAATAGGTTTGTATTGTTTTATAGATAACAAGTAATTATCTTTTAAAAAATTAAGCGCCTTGCTCTTCCTTTTGATCTGCAACTGCTTTAGTAGCAAGTGCAAGGTTACGGATTGGAGCTTGAAGAACGCTAAGAAGCATAGAAAGTAAGCCTTCACGTGATGGAAGAGTAGCGATAGCTTTAACCTCATCAAGTGTTACAAGTTTACCTTCGATTACGCCCGCTTTAATTTCTAAAGCTTCATGATTTTTAGCGAAGTCGTTTAATACTTTCGCAGGAGCAACTACATCCTCGTTACTGAACGCGATTGCGTTTGGTCCTGTTAAGAATTCGTTTAACTCAGCCATTTCAGCAGACTCTGCAGCACGACGAGTTAAAGAGTTTTTGTAAACTTTGAACTCAACGCCAGCTTCACGTAAGTTTTTACGTAATTCTGTTGCTTCAGAAACTGTTAAACCACGGTAGTCAACAACAATTGTAGATTTACTCGCGCGAAGTTTTTCAGCGATTTCAGTTACAACTTGTTGTTTAGTTTCGATTACTTTGCTCATGTTATTACACCTCCTGTAGATTATATAGAAGATGTACCGAAAGTGCACTAAAAACCTCCATGCCCAACTTGTAGACATGGAGGCATATAGTCACAGAAAAAAGATTCCGCTTCGTATATTAACACCTAGGTAGGAAATTAAGTCGAATCGACTCCTACTGTCTACGGTACACTATTAAAATTCACAACATAAATGATTATATTAAAACTTCTTTATGAAGTCAACTTCCAATTTTTACGCAAGTGTAGAAACGTCTACGCGTACGCCAGGTCCCATTGTAGAAGCAACAGTTGCGTTCTTCATGTAAGTACCTTTTGCAGCAGCTGGCTTAGCTTTTTGTAGCGTGTCAGCAATTGTTTTGAAGTTTTCTACTAATTTAGCATCTTCGAAAGATACTTTACCGATTGGAACGTGGATGTTACCAGCTTTATCAACGCGGTATTCAACTTTACCAGCTTTGATTTCGTTAACAGCTTTAGTTACATCGAAAGTAACTGTTCCAGTTTTAGGGTTTGGCATTAAACCTTTAGGTCCTAATACACGACCAAGTTTACCAACTTCACCCATCATGTCAGGAGTTGCTACTACTACATCGAAATCGAACCAACCTTTTTGGATTTTACCGATGTAATCAGCATCGCCTACGAATTCAGCGCCAGCAGCTTCAGCTTCTTTTGCTTTTTCGCCTTTAGCGAATACTAATACACGTTGTACTTTACCAGTACCGTGTGGAAGAACAACTGCACCACGAATTTGTTGGTCAGCTTTCTTAGGGTCAACACCTAAACGGAATGCAGCTTCTACAGTTGCATCAAATTTAGCTGTGTTTGTTTTCTTTACTAATTCTACTGCTTCTGTTGCAGAGTAAGCAGATGCACGATCAACAAGCTTCGCAGCTTCAACGTACTTTTTACCTCTTTTAGCCATGTTTGTTTCCTCCTTGAATGTGGTTTTAGCGGAATAACCTCCCACGTTTACGCCTTCATTCCGGGAACCCCCGAGGATGTGCGCCCATCCATTTATTTAAAAATGATGATCATTTACGATAATAAAGGTTGCGAATTGGAATTCCAGACCCGCAACCTTTTTTACAAAAAACAAATCGAATTAGTCTTCGATAACGATGCCCATACTGCGCGCAGTACCTTCAACCATACGCATTGCAGCTTCTACACTAGCAGCGTTTAGGTCAGGCATTTTAGTTTCAGCGATTTCGCGTACTTTATCACGCTTAACAGTTGCCACTTTATTACGGTTTGGTTCACCAGAACCAGACTCAATACCAGCTACTTTCTTAAGAAGAACAGCAGCAGGAGGAGTTTTAGTAATGAAAGTGAATGAACGGTCCTCAAATACCGTAATTTCAACAGGGATGATAAGACCAGCTTGATCAGCTGTACGAGCGTTAAACTCTTTACAGAAGCCCATGATGTTAACACCTGCTTGTCCTAATGCTGGACCAACCGGCGGAGCTGGATTAGCTTTACCTGCAGGAATCTGAAGTTTTACCATTTTAATTACCTTTTTAGCCACGAGACACACCTCCTTAAGTCCGTGATGTGGTCAATTGGGCAGTGATTTGCCCTCCCACTTCATATTTTATCATAATGATAAAATCTTTTTCAAAAAACGTCTCCGTTACCGAAGACGTACTGACTTAAAAGATATTATCACTTTTTACAATTCATTTCAAGTTTCATTTTATAATTTTTCGATTTGATGGAAATCAAGTTCAACCGGAGTCTCGCGACCGAACATGTCTACAAGCACGCTAACTTTTTTCTTTTCCACATCAATTTCTTCAATCGCACCTGTATAATCCGCGAATGGTCCCTCATTTACACGCACTGTTTCATGAAGTTCAAATTCGAAATCAACCACTTCATTGTCCATTCCCATATGCTTCATGATGGTAACAACTTCCTCTTCTAATAGAGGCGATGGTTTAGATCCTGAACCAGAAGAACCGACAAAACCTGTTACACCTGGCGTGTTACGAACAACATACCAAGAATCGTCAGTCATGATTAGTTCTACTAATACGTAACCTGGGAACACTTTTCTTTTCGTTATTTTTTCTTTACCATTTTTCATTTCTACTTCTACTTCTTCCGGGACAACAACACGGAAAATTTTATCTTGCATACCCATTGATTCTACACGTTTCTCTAGGTTTGCTTTTACTTTATTTTCATATCCAGAATAAGTATGGACAACATACCAACTTTTTTCCATTCATTTAGGACGAGCGTCCTTCCCTCCCTGACGTACATTTTTTTGCGCAAATGAAAAAACCCGTTCACCGGGCTTTTACACAGTTCTTATAAATAACATTATATCATGGATAAGTGCTTCTTATTCAAGAATTAACCAAGAATTAACCGAATTAAAGAAGAAATGCCCATATCAACCACTGCGAAGAAAATCGCAAAGAACACAACTGTCGCGATAACAGTCGTTGTTGAGCGGAGTAATTCATCTTTTTTAGGCCAACTTACTTTTTTCATTTCGCGACCTACATCGCCGAAAAAGTTCGTTAAACGCATCTACGGGACCTCCAGTGTATTATTTCAATTATTTATTTTGTTTCTTTGTGAACTGTATGCTTATTGCATGTTTTACAAAACTTCTTTATCTCAAGTCGCTCTACTGAGCTCGTATCTTTCATCGTAGAGTAGTTTCGATTTTTACACTCTTCACATGAGAGTACAACTTTTTTCCTCATTAGTTACACCAACCTTGTAACATTGTCCCTAAAAATGTATCATACAACAAAAGATAATGTCAATGTCATGACTTTCACTCTCTTAACAAAAAGAAAACAGGTGAATTATTTTACACCTGCGGCACTTGCTATGAATTTAAAGTTGTACTCTCTCTCATCTCCATATATCTTTCTAATTTCCTTTTTACACGCTGCAATGCGTTATCAATAGATTTCACGTGCCTGTTTAACTGTTCTGAAATTTCTTGATAGGAACGACCATCTAAGTATAAAGAGAGCACTTTTCTTTCTAAATCGCTTAATAATTCAGATATTTTTGATTCTATGTCTGTATATTCTTCCTGACTTATAATCATCTCTTCTGGATCAGTTACTTTCGATTCCGAAATAACATCTAATAATGTTCGATCAGATTCCTCATCGTAAATTGGCTTGTCTAAAGACACATACGAATTTAACGGAATATGTTTTTGCCTTGTTGCTGTTTTAATAGCGGTAATAATTTGTCGAGTGATACACAGTTCAGCAAATGCTTTGAACGAAGACAGCTTGTCCCCTTTATAATCACGAATGGCTTTAAACAATCCAATCATGCCTTCTTGAACAATATCTTCTCGATCGGCACCCACTAAGAAATAAGATCTTGATTTCGCGCGAACAAAGTTCTTATATTTGTGAATTAAATATTCTAGAGCGTCAGTATTACCTTTTCGAACTAACTCAACGATTGCCTCATCCTCTAAATCACGAAATGTAACGTCGCCTACACTTACGAAGCCTGCTTCCACCTTGATCCCTCCGACCGCTATATATTTAGCAATATTATACAGTAAAAAGATAAAGAGCGTCAATGCTTCAACGCTCTCCTCTTCTTAATTTTTCTAATTTTTCTGTAATATCCTCACTAAATATCTTTCGCATGGCGGGTTGCCTTTCTTTCGTGTCTTTGGTGCACCTTCTTACTTGTTGTTCCATCGCTTGCACTTCTAACTCTAATTCACGCGCAGATTTTCGAAGTGCACCTTGCGCAAATATAATCCATTGCTCCGTATAATCCGAAGTTGCAACGTATATTTGTGTATTTATATTTCTAAGCTCAATTGCAAGTTGTTCTATCTTTTCATCTGCAGTTTGATTTTTTCTCGTGAATATTACTTCCACCCGTGATTGTTTCATCTTTTTTTCAATACCATAGACTGTATAGGCATCAAAGACAATCATTACCTTTGTGCCTGTATAGCCTTGATAATCCGCCATCTTATCAATAAGTGCGTCTCTTGATGACTGTAAATCTACATCCCGCAGTTTCTTCAAGTCTCCCCAAGCCCCGATAATGTTGTAACCGTCAACGATTAAAATATCGTTCATTTTTTATTTACCAATTTCGTGACGTTTACGATATACCTCATACATTAACAAACTTGCGGCTACTGAAGCATTTAAGGATGTAACTTTACCGACCATCGGTAAAGTAATTAGGAAATCACACTTTTCACCAATAATACGACTCATACCTTTTCCTTCACTACCAATTACTAGTCCGATTGGCATATTACCATCTAAATTACGGTAATCTGTTTTCCCTTTGGCATCTGTACCAGCAATCCAAAGTCCACGTTCTTTTAATTCATCAATTGTACGCGATAAATTTGTTACACGTGCAACAGGAATATATTCAATTGCCCCAGTCGACGCTTTCGCAACTGACGCTGTAAGTCCCACCGCTCTTCTTTTTGGAATAATAACCCCATGAGCCCCTGTTGCATCCGCAGTACGCATAATAGAACCTAAGTTATGTGGGTCTTCAATTTCATCTAAAATTAAGAAGAATGGATCTTCATTGCGTTTTTCTGCTAATTTAAACAAATCCTCTAACTCAGCATATTGATATGCAGCTACTTGAGCAATTACACCTTGATGATTACCCTCAACCAATTGATCTAATTTCTTCTTTGGTGCGTGTTGCAAAATAACCTTATTCTCTTTTGCTAATGCTAGTACAATTTGCACTTGTCCTTTGGCAGCACCTTCCGCTACCAAAATTTTATTAATATCTCGCCCCGCTCTTAAAGCTTCAATTACAGGGTTACGTCCGATAATATATTCACTACTCATGATGATGTGCTCCCTTCCTTTTCTTCCAAAACGTCAATCGCCTTATATACAATCTCGTCCAATCTTTCACGATTATTCAACAAGTGATGATAACCGATTAGCGCTTCAAAGGCTGTACTGTGTCGATATGTTTGTACATCTGTATTTTTTGGAACAGTACCCGAATTCGCATTACGCCCTCTTCTTAATACCGCCTCTTCCTCTTCTGTCAAAAATGCCGTTTCTAATAAATGATAAACAACTTTCGCCTGTGCTTTTGCCGAAACAAAGCCCGTCCCTAAGCGATGTAATTGATTAGGGCGAACTTTCCCCTTTTGAAGGAGGTGATAGCGGATATATTGCTCATATACCGCATCACCCATATATGCTAAAGCTAAGCTGTTCAATTGCTTTGCATCAATCATTCTTATCCTCTTTTCCATCTTGTACCTTGAGCGGTATCTTCTAAAATAATATTACGTCCCTTTAAATCATCGCGAATTTGATCAGATAGTGCGAAGTCACGATTTTGACGAGCTTCAATACGCTTTTGGATTAGTGCTTCAATTTCTTCATCAAGCAACTCTTCTTGCGCTAATTCTAATCCTAAAATACTAAATAATGTTTCAAGTTGTTTTACATACGCTTCAATTACAACTTTAGAAGTATGTTCTTCTAACAAATATTGATTTGCGTAATTTGCTACGTTATATAATTCAGTAATCGCATTAGCCGTATTGAAATCATCATCCATCGCTTCTTCGAATGCAACCTGGAACTTTTCCATTTCAGCTAACCATTTTTCATTATGGTCCGTTAAATCCGTACTACTTTCCATACGATGCTTTAAGTTACCGTAAGCTGTTTTAATTCTTTCTAGTCCATTATTAGTACTTTGCAATAAATCCTCGCTAAAGTTAATTGGGTGACGGTAATGTACCGATAGCATAAAGAACCTGATTAACTGTGGATCATATTGTTTAATGATATCGTGAACTAAAATGAAGTTTCCAAGCGACTTAGACATCTTCTCGTTATTAATATTAATATATCCGTTATGCATCCAATAACGTGCAAATGTTTTTCCTGTCAACGCCTCAGACTGCGCAATTTCATTTTCATGATGAGGAAATGCCAAATCTTGACCACCAGCATGAATATCAATTGTATCCCCTAAATATTTACGCGCCATTGCTGAGCATTCAATATGCCACCCTGGGCGTCCTTTCCCCCAAGGGCTTTCCCAGAAGATTTCTCCTTCTTTCGCAGCTTTCCATAAAGTAAAGTCAAGAGGGTCTTGTTTCTTTTCTCCTACTTCAATACGTGCACCGTGACGTAAGTCTGCAATCGGTTGATGTGATAATTTACCGTAACCTTCGAATTCTTTCGTTTTAAAGTACACATCACCTTCTGATTCATATGCATACCCTTTATTCACAAGTTCTTGAATAAATTCAATAATGATATCCATATTTTCCGTTACACGTGGATGAACCGTTGCATGTTTGCAACCTAGTGCCGTTACATCTTCAAAGTAAGCTTCAACAAAACGATCTGCAATTGTTGGCACATCTTCACCTAATTCATTTGCCGCCTTAATTAATTTATCATCCACGTCAGTAAAGTTAGATACATACTGCACATCATACCCTTTATATTCTAAGTAACGGCGCACTGTATCAAACACCATAGGTGGTCTTGCATTCCCAATGTGAATGTAGTTATACACTGTAGGTCCGCACACATACATCTTTACCTTATTTTCTTCTAATGGCATAAACTCTTCTTTTTGACGCGTTAACGTATTATAAATGTGAATAGTCATTTTTATCCTTCCTTCCTACCTTTACTTCGAGTTGCTTTCTCAATTTATCAAGTTCTACTTCCATAACCTTTAATTTATCAAAAATCGGATCCGGAAGATCAGAATGATTTAATTCTTGACCAATCTTTACTCCATTTTGAATAACGACTCGGCCAGGTATACCTACAACTGTAGAATGCGCAGGAACTTCCTTTAACACGACAGATCCTGCTCCAATTTTAGAATTCTCTCCAATAGTAATAGAACCTAGTACTTTAGCACCTGTTGCAATTAATACATTATCCTGAATTGTAGGGTGCCTCTTTCCTTTTTCTTTACCTGTACCACCTAATGTGACACCTTGATAAATTGTTACGTTTTCGCCAATTTCACACGTTTCTCCAATTACAACCCCCATTCCATGATCAATGAAAAAACGACGACCAATAGTTGCTCCTGGATGAATCTCAATGCCAGTAAAAAAACGACTAACTTGCGAAATCCAACGTGCCATAAAGAAAAAATCCCTTTTATAAAAAGCATGTGCAATTCGATGGGCCCAAACTGCATGTAATCCAGAGTAAGTTAAAATGACTTCGAAATAACTTCTTGCCGCTGGATCCTGTTCAAAAACGACTTCAATATCTTCCCGAAGCCTCTTAAACATCGATGTTCCCTCCCCTTTATGGGCTGCTTTTTTCGAGTGAACTAACTCCCCACTTCCCCCTAAATCTTTATACAAGGGGATAAAACTTATACTCACACCATTTACATGGTATAAAAAAAAGACGCCTCTGTCATATAGACAGAGACGCCTTTTAAGCGCGGTTCCACTCTGTTTAGGCTAAAGAAGCCTCAAACTCATCCATGATAACGGTTTACACCGCTTCTGTTTACTTTGCGCCCTAAGACGTTCCGCGAAATACTTCGCTGTTCAACAGAAGACTCGAAGGGGCATTTCAAAAATCCGCTTATAAACCACTTCCAGCCTAAGGGTGGTTCTCTCTGTAAAAAGCCTGATTTTCTACTTCTCCTTCTCGTCGCTTTTCCTTATTAGATTTTAGATATACTTATTATATTGCTAAACCTAGAAAATGTTAACCAATTACTTTTTGAATACGATTTAAAACTTTTTCTTTTCCAAGAAGAGCAATAGCGTTAGGAAGCTCAGGACCATGTGTTTGTCCAGTAGTAGCAACACGGATTGGCATAAATAGGTTTTTACCTTTATGTCCTGTTTCTTTTTGAACTGCTTTAATAGCCGCCTTAACTGCCGCTGGCTCCATTGCTTCTAAAGCTTCTAATTGATCGGCAAATGCACGAAGTACTTCAGGTACTTGTTCACCTTTCAATACTTCTTGTCCCTCTTCTTCATGATCAACATGATCTTTAAAGAACATTTCAGAAAGCTCTACAATTTCAGCTCCAAAGCTCATTTGGTCATGATATAAAGCAATTACATCACGAACCCACGCTTGTTCTTGTTCGCTTAAGTTTTCACCTACGCGACCCGCTTTCACTAAATGCGGTAAGCTTAGTTCAACAACCGTATCTAAATCTTGTTTTTTCATATATTGGTTGTTCATCCATTTTAGTTTTTGGGAATCAAATAATGCAGGTGATTTTGATAAACGAGCTGCATCAAACATTTTGATAAACTCATCTTGAGAGAAGACTTCTTCTTCACCTACTGGTGACCAACCTAGTAATCCAATAAAGTTAAAGATTGCTTCTGGAAGATATCCAAGCTCTTTATATTGCTCAATAAATTGAATAATAGATTCGTCACGCTTACTTAGCTTTTTACGGCTTTCGTTTACAATTAAAGTCATATGACCGAACTTCGGGATATCCCAACCGAAAGCTTCATAAATCATCATTTGTTTTGGCGTGTTTGAAATATGATCATCACCACGAAGTACGTGTGTAATCTCCATTAAGTGATCATCTACCGCTACCGCAAAGTTATAAGTTGGAATTCCATCTTTTTTCACGATAACGAAATCACCAAAATCATTTGAATGAAATGCAACTTCATCTTTTACGAGATCTTTAAACGTGTAGTCGCTATCAGCCGGCACACGGAAGCGAACACTTGGAATACGGCCTTCAGCCTCAAATCCTTTAATTTGCTCCTCAGTTAAATCACGGTGGTTTCCTGCATAACGCGGTGTTTCACCACGAGCGATTTGACCTTCACGCTCTGCTTCTAGCTCTTCTTCTGTCATATAACATTTGTAAGCTAAATCACGCTCTAATAAATCTTTATATAATTTTTTATAAATATCTAAACGCTCTGTTTGACGATATGGCCCAAATTCACCACCAACATCAACACCTTCATCCCAGTCCATACCGAGCCATTTCAAGTATTTTAATTGGCTTTCTTCTCCACCAGCAACATTACGTTTCACATCAGTATCTTCAATACGAATAATAAACTTACCATCTTGATGACGAGCAAATAAATAATTAAATAATGCCGTACGCGCATTTCCGATATGTAAGTGTCCTGTTGGACTTGGCGCATAGCGCACTCTCACTTGCTTTTCCATAGTTGGTACACCTTCCAATCTTAATGTCAACACATTCTATAATTGTACACCAAAAAAACGTGATTATCCATCTTACGAATTAAAAACCACTATTTTTTCTGTAATAAAACAACCGCTTGAGAAGCAATCCCTTCTTCTCTACCTGTAAATCCTAATTTTTCTGTTGTTGTTGCCTTTACATTAATATTATCAATAGACGTTTCTAATAGTTCACTAATGCGTTTACGCATGCTTTCAATATGCGGTGCCATTTTTGGCTTTTGGGCAATAATTGTACAATCTAGGTTCCCTAGCTCATAACCTTGTTCACGCACAAATTCCCAAACCTTTTGTAACAATACAGCTGAATCCGCATCTTTAAAGGCAGGATCTGTATCAGGAAAATGTTTTCCAATATCTCCTGCTGCAATTGCTCCTAGACATGCGTCAGCAATCGTATGTAACAATACATCTGCATCCGAGTGACCGATTAATCCTTTTTCATGAGGAATTGTAATTCCACCGATAATTAACGGTCTACCTTCCGCAAATTCATGTACATCAAAACCTTGTCCAATTCGAAACATTCTTTACATCCTCCTCAATCTAAACTACTTTATGAATTCTATATTATATTGCTATCTCTATAAAGAAAAGCCCGGCAACTGCCGAGCTTTTCTTTACTATAATACCATCACTTCTATTTCTTCTGAACATGAAGGAAACTTTCAGCAATTAGTAAATCCTCTGGAGTCGTCACTTTAATATTATAGTAACTCCCCTCTACTACGCCTACTTTCTTCCCTACACGTTCTACGAGACTTGCGTCATCTGTACCAAGAAAACAACTTTGCTTTGCACTTCTATGAGCTTCTAATAAAAGAGGAACAGAAAATCCTTGCGGTGTTTGAACCGCTTTAAGCTGAGAACGTTCTACCGTTTCAACAACAACACCCTGTTCTACTTTCTTAATGGTATCCTTCACTGGCACCGCACAAATGGAAGCACCATATTTCTCTGCTGCAGTTAATACATCTTGCATCATCTTATTCGTTACGAACGGGCGCGCACCATCGTGTACGAGAACATATTCAACACCACTCACATACTGAAGCGCATTATACACACTATCTTGTCTTTCGGCCCCGCCTTGAATAAATTGCACCTGCTTTTCAACCGGGTACTTCTGCATTAACTCCTCAAAATAAGGGCGTTCCTCTTCGTTAATCGCCATGATAATGCGTTTACATGCTTTATCTTTTTCAAAAGCACGTAATGTATGCACAATGATAGGTACCCCATTTATAAGTAAGAACAACTTATTTTTGCCAGCACCCATCCGTTTCCCTTGACCCGCTGCCGGAATAATTAATGTATACATATTAATAATCCTCTACTTATAATGCTTTTTCTAATAATTTACGTTTTGCGAAAATCATACGACCAGCCGATGTTTGCAACACACTTGTAACTAGTACATTAAGTTGCGAACCGACATATTCTCTACCGTCTTCTACTACAATCATCGTGCCATCATCTAAATATGCCACACCTTGATTTTGTTCTTTACCATCTTTCACAACATAAACACTTAATTCTTCGCCAGGGAGTACGACTGGTTTAATTGCATTTGCTAAATCGTTAATATTTAATACTGTTACTCCTTGTAATTCAGAAACTTTGTTTAAGTTGAAATCATTTGTTACAACAGTTCCACCAGTGATTTTAGCTAACTTTACAAGCTTGCTATCCACCTCTTGGATATCCTCAAAATCGCCTTCATAAATTTCCACCGGAATTGGTAGCTCTTTTTGAATACGATTTAAAATGTCTAATCCTCTGCGACCACGATTACGCTTTAATGCATCAGAAGAATCGGCAATATGCTGAAGCTCTTCTAATACGAATTGTGGAATCACAATTGTTCCTTCTAAAAACTTCGTTTGGCAAATATCCGCAATACGTCCATCAATAATTACGCTTGTATCGAGAATTTTCCAATGAGTTGTAGATTTTTCTACCTCTACCTCTTCGTTCTCGCTATTGTTTTTCTTCTTACCTCCACGCTGGGGTAATGTAAATAATCCTAGCAATTCATTTCTCTTTTTAAATCCTACTTGGAATCCTAAATAACCAAGTAAAAGAGTAAAGAACACTTGTAATACTGTACTAATGACTGGAATCGTGAATTCACGAATTGGTATCAAAATTAAATATGCAACAATAAGACCAGAGATCAACCCTAATGTACCAAATAAAACATCCGCTACCGGTGCCTTTACAAGGGCTTCTTCGATATGTTTAATAAGTTGAACAATATAATCCACAAGCCAAAATGTTGTTAAAAATAAAATAATTGCACCAATAATTGCACGAACGTACGATCCCTCAAGCAAAGGAACAGCACCAACGTCCAATACATTAATAACTTTTGGGATTAGAAAAATCCCTAACGCTCCCCCAATTACTAAAAAGAAGAGCTGTACGATCCTTTTTAACATCCAACCACCTCCTACTCATTATTAACCATTGTTTTGCTAATCAAAACGCCGAATGCAAAAGCGGACGTGTTTTTTTGTAAATAGTTTTATTTACCAATATACCATATCATATAACAAAAATGTTCTAGTGTCGTTATATTATGGAATCAATGTAATATTCTTAATTGTGTCTACTCATATAGAGATGCTCTTGAATTCTTTTTAGGCCCTCTCGTATTTTCTTCGCCCTAACTTCCCCAATTCCTTCCACATCATCCAATTCATTAATAGTTGCACGACAAACACCTTGCAATGTTTTAAATCGATTAATTAAATTTTCAATGATAAGTGGTGGAACACGAGAAATTTTGCTTGCGATTCGGTATCCCCTCGGTGTCACGCTTTCTTCTAAGCTCATTTGCCCTGGATAGCCGAGCAATTTAACTAAATCGCTATCCTCTAAAAGCTGTGTATTTGCAAGATCTTGTAACTTTTTCAAAATTTGATGGTGATCCTGCGTTTTTTCTTGATAATAATCCTTAATTAATAACGCTGCCTCTGCTTCTAAGTCGGCTAGTAATTCTGTAAGTTGTAAACGAATTAACCTTCCTTCCGTTCCTAACTCATGAATGTAGCTCACTATTTCATTTTTAATACGCAGTACCATTTCAACACTATGTAAAACGTGAACTACCTCGGACATTGTAACGACCTCTTCAAATTCTAGAATGCCCAAATTCGTAATCCCATCATTCCATACAGCTTTATATTTTTCTAACGTTTGAATAGCTTGGTTTGCCTTTGTTAAAATTACACCTATATCCTTTAGTGTATAACGTAAGTTCCCTTGATATAGTGTAATTACGTTACGTCTTTGTGAAATAGCCACAACAAGGCTAGCCGTCTGCTTTGCTACACGCTCTGCCGTTCGGTGACGCATACCTGTTTCAATAGAATCAATGGATGGATCTGGAACTAATTGTGCATTTGCAATTAAAATTTTGCTCCCAGTTTCATTTAAAATAAGTGCCCCATCCATTTTTGCTAATTCATATAAACTAGCCGGTGAGAATGCACAATTAATGTGAAATCCTCCATCAACAATACTTTTAATCTGCTCATTATACCCAAGAACAATTAGCCCTCCAGTTTGCGCACGAAGTACGTTATCTATCCCCTCGCGTAGTGGTGTTCCTGGGGCAACAAGCTGTAGAATATTAATCATACTTTTGACACGTTGCTTGTTTTCCTCCATAGCCTAGCCTCCTAATGTCAAACGAAGCGCTTCTCCTAAATTAGAAACACCTACTACCTCAATCCCATCTGGAATTGTCCATCCTCCCAAATTTTTTCTAGGAATAATAGCACGTTGAAATCCTAATTTCGCTGCTTCTTGTACACGTTGTTCAATTCTTGATACTCTTCTTATTTCTCCAGTTAGGCCTACTTCTCCTATTACCGCATCGGCTGGTGCAGTAGCTTTATCTCTGAAACTTGAAGCAATACTTAAGGCGACAGCTAAATCGATTGCTGGTTCATCTAATTTCAAGCCACCCGCAACTTTTAAATATGCGTCTTGATTTTGCAACAATAAACCTGTTCTTTTTTCTAGCACTGCCATAATAAGTGAAACGCGGTTATGATCAATTCCCGTCGCCATTCTTCGAGGATTTCCAAAACTAGTAGGGGAGATTAATGCTTGTATTTCTACTAAAACCGGTCTTGTTCCTTCCATTGAAGCAACCACTGTGGATCCTGCAACTCCAACTGGACGTTCCTCAAGGAAAATTTCAGAAGGATTTAGTACTTCTGCAAGACCTAGTTCCTTCATTTCAAAGATACCCATTTCATTTGTGGAACCAAAACGGTTCTTCACAGCTCGCAAAATACGATATGTATGGTGACGATCTCCTTCAAAGTAAAGAACTGCATCAACCATATGTTCTAGCATACGTGGTCCTGCAATTGCCCCTTCTTTTGTCACATGTCCGACGATAAAAATAGGAATCCCTTTCGTCTTTGCAAGTTTCATTAATTCCGCTGTACATTCACGTACTTGCGTTACACTCCCTGGGGCTGACGTCACTTCAGGTAAATGTATCGTCTGAATGGAGTCAATAACAACAAAAGCTGGATTCATCTCTTCAATGTGCGCTGCAATTCTCTGTAAATCAGTCTCTGCTACAACAAATAGATTACTACCCTTTACATGCAAACGATCTGCACGAAGTTTGATCTGCTTTGCTGACTCCTCACCTGATATGTATAGTACATCATATGAAGAATCTGCTAATTGCGATGAAATTTGTAATAACAATGTTGATTTCCCAATCCCAGGGTCTCCACCAATAAGTACTAAAGATCCATCTACAATCCCGCCACCAAGTACACGGTTAAACTCTTGAAATTTCGTTTCAATACGCGCCTCAGACTTTGTTTCTACCTCTGTTAAGCGTCTTGGTTTTGTTACTTCTGATTGAATTGCATTGGCATAATTAAGGCGTCTTGATGATACAACTGGTTCCATCTCTTCAACAAGCGTATTCCATTGACCACATCCAGGACATTTCCCCATATATTTTGGCGACTGATAACCACATTCTTGACATGTAAATTTTGTTTTCTTTTTAGCCATATCTTTTATAGTTCACTTCACTTTCATCTACAAACGTTTATCCTTCTCGTACAAGAAAGAGGGCTATCGCGTAGCCCTCTTTGTTTGTCTATACTTATTTTACCTTTTCTGCACTATGAATGACAAATGATTCTCCTTCTATATCAAAGATAACTTTTTGTCCTTTCTCAATAGCACCTTTTAACAGTTCTTCTGATAGTCTATCTTCTACATGTTTTTGAATTGCTCTACGAAGCGGACGAGCACCGTACTCTCGATCAAATCCTTTATCAGCAATTGCTGAAATTGCTCCTTCTGTTAAATGCAATTCAATCTCTTGTTCTTTTAAGCGATTCACTAACTGATTCACCATAAGAGTTACAATTTCTTGAATATGTTTTTTCTCAAGCATATGGAACACGATAATTTCATCAATACGGTTTAAGAATTCTGGACGAAATGCTTTTTTCAATTCATCCATTACTTTACCTTTCATATCTGAATAATCGCGGCTCTCATCTTGTACGTTAAATCCAAGATGTTTATTACGTTTTAATGCGTCTGCACCAACATTAGACGTCATAATAACGATTGTATTACGGAAATCAACTGTACGTCCTTTAGAATCTGTTAAACGGCCATCTTCTAATACTTGTAGTAAAATATTAAACACATCAGGATGAGCTTTCTCTACTTCATCTAATAAGACAACTGAATATGGCTTACGACGAACTTTCTCTGTTAATTGTCCACCTTCTTCATATCCAACATATCCTGGAGGAGATCCAACTAAACGAGAAGTAGAATGCTTTTCCATGTACTCAGACATATCGATGCGGATCATTGCATCCTCATCACCGAACATAGATTCCGCTAATGCCCTTGCTAGTTCTGTTTTACCTACACCAGTAGGTCCTAGGAAAATAAATGAGCCAATTGGACGTTTCGGATCTTTTAATCCCGCTCTCGCACGACGAACAGCTTTTGCCACAGCTACAACTGCTTCATCCTGCCCAATTAAACGATCATGTAAAATTGATTCCAAGTTTAATAATTTATCTGTCTCTGTTTGTGCAAGTTTAGAAACTGGAATACGTGTCCATGTGGAAACGACATTTGCAATATCTTCTACTGTTACTTCTGAGTTTTCTTGTCCTTGTTTCTCTTTCCACTGACGCTTTGTATCTTCTAACTTTTCACGTAAACGTTGTTCCATATCACGTAAGGAAGCAGCCTTTTCAAATTCTTGGCTTTGTACAGCTGCATCTTTTTCTTTTCTAATTTCCTCAAGCTTCACTTCAAGCTCTTTTAAGTTTGGCGGTGTTGTATACGAACGTAAGCGCACTTTTGATGCAGCCTCATCAATTAAATCGATTGCTTTATCAGGTAAAAAACGGTCTGTAATGTAACGATCTGAAAGTTTTACAGCCGCATCAATTGCATCATCTGTAATAGATACGCGGTGATGCGCCTCATAACGGTCACGTAAACCTTTTAAAATTTGAACTGATTCTTCTAAGTTTGGTTCATCAACATGAATTGGTTGGAAACGTCTTTCTAATGCCGCATCCTTTTCAATATATTTACGATATTCGTCTAAAGTTGTTGCGCCAATACATTGTAATTCACCACGTGCTAAAGATGGTTTTAAAATATTCGATGCATCAATTGCACCTTCCGCCCCTCCTGCACCAATTAACGTATGAAGCTCATCAATAAATAGAATGATGTTACCAGCTTGGCGAATCTCATCCATCACTTTCTTTAAACGATCCTCAAACTCACCACGATATTTTGTTCCAGCAACAACTGTACCCATATCTAATGTCATAACACGCTTATCTCTTAAAGTTTCAGGAACTTCATTATTTACAATTTGCTGTGCTAATCCTTCCGCAATTGCTGTCTTACCTACACCAGGTTCTCCAATTAATACTGGATTGTTTTTTGTTCTACGGCTTAACACTTCAATTACACGTTGAATTTCTTTACTACGTCCAATAACAGGATCTAAACGATTTTCACGTGCAACAACTGTTAAATCACGTGCTAGACTGTCAAGTGTAGGTGTATTCGCATTTGTTGATGAACCACCCTGGTGACCTGAACTAGCTTCATTACTTCCAAGAAGTTGTAACACTTGTTGTCTTGCTTTATTTAGGCTTACACCTAAATTATTTAAAACACGTGCTGCTACACCTTCACCTTCACGGATTAAACCAAGTAAAATATGTTCTGTTCCAACGTAGGAATGGCCTAGCTTACGAGCTTCGTCCATAGACAACTCAATAACTTTTTTAGCACGAGGTGTGTAATGTACTGTTTGAGAAGCTTCTGTTCCACGCCCAATTAATGCTTCTACCTCTTTTTGAACTTTCTCTGGACTTAATCCAAGAGCAATTAACGCCTTTGCTGCAATTCCTTCACCTTCGCGTACAAGCCCAAGTAAAATATGTTCTGTTCCAATATTATTATGCCCAATGCGAATTGCTTCCTCTTGAGATAAAGCTAATACTTTCTGTGCTCGTTCTGTAAATCTTCCAAACATCATAGAAATCGCCTCCTACTTGCGCTTAATTTTGTTCAATTCGTAATCGCTCACGGATTAAGGTTGCTCTTCGATAATCTCTTTCTTCTGGTCCTAAAGGTCCTCCTGCATATTGTTGCAAAATGCCTGGCTGAGTAAGAACCATTAACTCAGTTAAAATATTTCTCGATATACCTTGTATATATCCTAAGTCAATACCAAGCCGTACATCTGATAAGCAATTGGCTGCTTCTGCAGATTGAATTAAACGACTGTTAGCTAGTATTCCGTAAGAACGATATACTTTATCTTCAAGCTCGATACTTGAATTTTGTACAATTAATTCTCTAGCCATTTTTTCTTGATGGATGATTTGTTGAATGACACTCTTTAAATCTGCAATAATATCTTCTTCTGATTTCCCTAGTGTCATTTGATTTGACACTTGAAATATATTACCTAACGCTTCGCTACCTTCACCGTATATTCCTCTTACTACTAACCCTAATTTTTGAATTACTTGTATAATACGGTTAATTCTTTTCGTTAAAACCAGTCCCGGCAAATGAATCATTACCGAAGCCCTTAATCCTGTACCGACGTTAGTCGGGCAACTCGTAATATATCCAAGCGATTCATCAAAAGCATATTCAACCTGTTCCTCGATCCAATTATCTATTTGATTGGCACTTTGAAGCGCCTCTGATAACTGTAAACCTGAAAATAGGCACTGAATCCTAACATGATCCTCTTCATTAAGCATGATACTTATATGTTCACTTTCTGATAGTAGGCATGCTCCGTATTCTGTTCCTGCAAGATTTGGACTAATTAAATGCTTCTCAACTAAAACTCTCCTTTGAAGAGGATTTAATTCATCCATTTTTAATAGTTCAAACTCCCCAAAAGGTTCTACAGGTTTATTTATAAACTTCTTCTTAAATAACTCGTGAATCTGTTTAGCTTCTTCCTCGTTTTGCATAGTAGAGAATTGATATTTTTTAAAATTACGAGCCAAACGAATTCGACTACTTAAAACAATATCAGAATCAGGGCCATCTCCCTTCATCCATGGACTAATCGCTTCATTCATGATTCTGTCCAGTGACATAGAACTATTCCCCCTCTCTATGCTCACTAAGCTGATTTACAAGACCTCGAATTTTATCTCGTACTTCAGCCGCTTTCTCAAATTCCTCTTTCTGTACATATTGTTTCAGATTGAGTTTTAGTTCATCTAATTCTTTCTTTAAGTAGATATTTCCTTCTATACGTTCAGGAATTTTTCCACAATGATCCGTATGCCCACCGTGAAGACGTTTTAACAATGGTTTTAAATGCCCCTTAAATGTATCGTAACAAGAAGCACATCCAAAGCGTCCCACTTTTGTAAATTGTTCATATGTCATCTTACAATTCGGACATCTTGATATATTTGTATTTGAAAATGCATCTTGCCCTTCTTCAAACATTGCTGGTTCACTATGCAATAATCCGGCTAATAGGTCATGGAATGAAAAATTAGACTGCGGTGATTGAAAGAAAGACGTATAGCCACTTTGTTCTGCACATTGCTCGCAAAGATGAACTTCCGCCTTTTTTCCGTTGATTACTTTTGTATAATGTAAAGTTGCTGGTCTTATATTACAGTTTTGACAAGTCATCGCTATCCCCCACCTTTACAACAGGAACGATCTATCTCATGATACTTTTCATACATTACTAGATTGTTCTCTTTCCTTAATCCATTTAGTAAAAGCACATGTCATCTTTCAAAATTCCTACAATATTAAACTGCATTATCTTAGTTATCATTCTTAACAAAAGTTATATTTATTTATATTTCAGTGTTCTTAACATTGCGCATAATATTCGAGCCCTAAGTTCATCTCGAGAAGGAACATCCATTAATAATACAGAACGATCTAGTACGCTTAACATAAGTTTAGCTTCACGATTTGTTATAATCCCCTCTTCTATTAAACGTATAATCATACTTTCAGCATTTCCTTGTGCAACGCTATGATCAATCATATGAAGCATTTGATCAATAATGTCTATATCATCATGCAGTTTGACTTTTATAATGCGAATGTAACCTCCTCCACCTCGTTTACTTTCTACTACAAATCCTCTTTCTAACGTAAAACGGGTATTGATTACATAGTTGATTTGAGACGGCACACAATCGAATCGATCAGCGACCTCATTCCTCTTGATTTCAATCGCATTATTATTGCTTAAGTCAATAACTTGCTTTAGATATTTCTCAATGATATCAGATATATTTCTCATTTATCCGCCACCTTTATTGACTTTGACTATCTTTGACTATAATTATATACGTATTAAAAAAATTTGCAACTCTTTTGCTTATTCACTATCCTAGCCACATTTCACAATCTTTAATCAAAAGGACGATTCTTTAAATAAAGATTTTTTAAATTACTATGAATTATAAAAGAAAACACGAAAAAACACGAGTCAAATGACTCGTGTTTTTAGCTTGCTTGGCGACGTCCTACTCTCACAGGGACAAGGTCCCAACTACCATCGGCGCTAGAGAGCTTAACTTCCGTGTTCGGTATGGGAACGGGTGTG
>NZ_JBIYCT010000016.1:0-48550 GCF_044907945.1 Bacillus sp. RC240
GATCAAACTCTCCAATAAAGTTAGTTTGTCTAGCATCTAAAAATAAAAATTGACGTTCACGTTGTTTGTTTCGTTCAGTTTTCAAAGAACTACTTAGTCGCTCATTTGCGACTTCCTTATGTTAACATCTTCATTTTTCGATGTCAACTAAGTTTTTCAATTTCTTTTTTGTCGTTTTCTGCGTTTCCGCATCAGCGACGGTTATTAATATATCATGTAGAAAAATGAAATGCAATAGTTTTTCTAATAAAATTTTTAACTTAGTAAAAAAGCATAAAAACAGCACCTCTCTTCTATATAAGTATAGTTTTTTTAATCCAGCATCCATTTAACGAGTAATAATCTCGCGTTCCTTTTAATAGAAGGTTTCTCTCCCCTCAAATAAAGAAATAAAAAAAGCTTTGGAGAAATCTCCAAAGCTTAGTCTTGTTTATGGCGCATAGCTGGGAATAATAATACGTCACGAATAGATGGTGCGTTTGTTAATAACATAACAAGACGATCAATACCGATTCCTAACCCGCCCGTAGGAGGCATACCGTACTCAAGAGCTTCGATATAATCATCATCCATCATATGAGCTTCGTCATTACCTTGCTCGCGCTCTTTTAGTTGAGCTTCAAAACGTTCTTTTTGATCGATTGGATCATTTAACTCAGTGAATGCATTTGCATGTTCACGTGCAACGATAAATAACTCGAAACGATCTGTGAATCGTGGATCTTCGTCATTCTTTTTCGCAAGTGGCGAAATTTCTACCGGATGACCGTAAATAAATGTTGGTTGGATTAATTTATCTTCTACTTTTTGTTCGAAGAACTCATTAATAATATGACCAACTTCCATTGTATTCTTAATTTCCACATTATGTTCTTTTGCAAGTTCACGCGCTTCTTCTACACTCATTGGATTCCAGAAATCTGCTCCAGAGTGTTGCTTAATTGCATCTACCATATGAAGACGTGTCCATTCTGGCTCTAAATTAATTTCATAATCACCATATTGGATTGTTGTTGTACCCAATACTTTTTTCGCGATATGAGCAACCATATTTTCTGTCAGTTTCATAATATCATTATAATCAGCGTACGCTTCATATAATTCAATCATCGTAAACTCAGGGTTATGACGAGTTGATACACCCTCATTACGGAATACACGGCCGATCTCATAAACCTTTTCTAATCCACCCACAATAAGACGTTTTAAATGAAGTTCAATTGCGATACGCATATATAATTCCATATCTAACGCATTATGGTGTGTAGTGAAAGGACGAGCAGACGCTCCACCTGCAATCGCGTGCATCATAGGCGTTTCTACTTCAAGATAACCGTTGTCATCTAAATATCTTCTCATTTCACGAATGATTTTACTACGGGTAACGAACGTTTCACGGCTTTCCATACTTGTAATTAAGTCCAAGTAACGTTGACGATAGCGTTGTTCAACATCTTTTAATCCATGGTATTTATCCGGTAATGGACGAAGGGATTTCGTTAAAAGTGTAAATCCTATTGCTTTTACTGAAAGTTCTCCAACGTTTGTTTTGAACACTTTACCTTCAATACCTACTAAGTCACCTAAATCTGCTGTCGTAAATAACTCGTACTCTTCATCTCCAACAGTATCTTTACGAACATAAATTTGAACTTGCCCCTGTAAATCTTGAATATGCGCAAATCCCGCTTTTCCTTTACCGCGTTTTGTCATAATACGACCAGCGATAGAAACAGTGATTTCTTTCTCTTCTAATTCTTCTTTAGAGAATTCTCCATATAGACTTACTAAGTCAGTTGTTGAATTTGTGCGTTCAAATCGTTTACCGAACGGATCGATTCCTTGCTCACGCAAATTATGTAGCTTTTCACGACGAACAAGCAATTGGTCGTTTAATTCTTCGTGGTTCATGTTATCCATGATATTAATATCACTCCAGCTCTATTAATTTTTACAATATATACAGTATAGCATTTTCTACTCAACTAGAAAAACTGCCAGCAACTAACTGGCAGTTCTTCTTTCTTTCACGTAATTATAGGAAGTGTATAGAAGAATGTCAATCTCCTATGCCCCCTTATTAACCAACATAAATTGTTTGTTGTTTCGCTTCTACTTCTTCTACAAATGCACCTAATACATTCGCAAGGTCTTCACGTGTGTCGCAAGTATTGATACCATTACGCACACTCGCATTACCACGAACACCTTTTAAATACCAAGCTGCATGCTTTCTCATCTCTCTTACGGCAACATTTTCGTTCTTTAAATCGATAAGACGATCTAGATGCAACATACATACATCAATTTTCTCACGCACTGTTGGTTCCGGCATTAACTCACCTGTCTCTAAATACTTTACCGTACGATAAATCATCCACGGATCTCCAAGAGCAGCGCGACCAATCATAACACCATCTACACCAATTTCATCAAGCATACGCTTTGCATCTTGTGGTGTTTCGACATCACCATTTCCGATAACCGGAATATTTACAGCCTGCTTTACTTGTTTAATAATATTCCAATCCGCTTTACCTTCATACATTTGTACTCGTGTACGCCCATGAACCGCTATCGCTTGTCCACCAGCACGCTCAACAGCTCTAGCATTTTCTATCGCGAAAATATGTTCTTCATCCCAACCAATACGCATTTTAACTGTAACTGGCTTTTCAACAGCATCTACAACCGCCGCTACCATCTCATATATTTTATTTGGGTCTAAAAGCCACTTTGCTCCTGCATCACACTTAGTGATTTTCGGTACTGGGCACCCCATATTAATATCAATAATGTCTGCTGTCGTATATTTATCTACGTATTTCGCAGCATCCACAAGGGTTTCTTTCTCTCCACCAAAAATTTGTAAGCTTAATGGCTTTTCTCTCTCATCGATATATAGCATATCTAATGTTCTTTTGTTATTAAGTAATATTGCCTTATCACTTACCATTTCGGCACAAACTAAACCTGCACCAAATTCTTTTACTGTCAAACGGAATGCAGAGTTACACACTCCCGCCATCGGTGCTAATACAACCGGATTTTTCATCTCAATATTTGCAATCTTTAACACTCGATTTACTCCTTCCTTCATAGTCACTTCGGCATTAGTTCATCTATCGAGACCTTTAATGCTTTAGCAACTTCTACTACAAAATCTTGGGAAGGCGATCGATTCCCTCTCTCAACTTCACCTAAAACAGATACAGATACCCCTAATTCTTTCGCAAAACCTTCTTGTGTATAGCCTTTTAGCTTTCGAAAAGCACGAATGCGTCTTCCCCATTTTTCTGCTTCCATACCGTTACTCCCTCTCGCCTTTTCATTTCTTCTACTTGTGAACGTGAAATGTCTTGTTTTATATCTTGATTGATTTCTAACAACGGAACGATAACAAAAGCTCTTTCGAACATCCGCGGATGCGGAACAATAAGATTCTCTGCTTCAATATTTTCTTGATTATATAGTAAAATGTCAAGGTCGATGGTCCTCGGGCCCCATCTAATTCCCCTTTTTCTTCCTAGGTCATTCTCTACCCTTTGTGTTACTTTCAATAATTCTTGCGGTGATAAATTGGTAGAAATTTTTATAACTAAATTTAAAAAGCAATTTTGGTCAGTATAGCCAACCGGATCGGTTTCATATACAGACGAAACATCATCAACTTGGATATGCTGGTTTTTATTTAAAAACTGAATTGCTTCAGTTAAATAAGTATAACGCTCCCCAATATTGGAACCTAATGCAATGTACGCTATATTATTCATGGACGCTCTCTCGTAATTTCTACCGCTACAGCACGATAATGTCCTGGTATCGGCGGATCCGGTTTAATTACCTTAATTGTACACCGTGAAATACTCTCATATTGTTTCAATATATCTGTAGCGATATTTTCAGCGATACTCTCTACAAGCTTATAAGTTTTATCTTCAACAACTTTTCTACACAGCTCAAAAAGTTCCCCGTAATTGACAGAATGCTCTAAGTCGTCACTTTCTCCTGCGCGTTTTAAATCCAACTCCACCGTTAAATCTACTTTAAATCTCTGACCTAATTTATTCTCTTCTGGGAATACACCATGATAACCGTAAAACTCCATATCATGGATATAAATTTTATCCAATTACTTTACCCCCTTACCAATCATCGCATCCATCATCTTAGCCATACGCGCCATTTCTTTCACATCATGAACACGGATAAATTCACAGCCCTTTTCAATACCAAGACAAACGGTAGCACCCGTTCCTTCAAGACGCTCCTCCACTGGTAAATCTAATACATGACCAATAAAGGACTTTCTTGAAGTACCTAAGAGGACTGGATAACCCAGTACATTTAACTGTTCTAAATTACGCATCGCTTCTAAATTTTGTTCAGGTGTTTTCGCAAAACCGATACCTGGGTCTAAAATAATATTCTCATCTCGTACACCAGCATCTTTAGCAATTTTAATACTTTCATACAAATCAGCAATCATATCAGCCATTAAGTTGCGATAGTTCATATTATCTCGGTTATGCATTAAGATAATAGGTACATCATAATAGGCTGCAACTTCAGCAATCTTCGGTTCCGCCTTCGCTCCCCAAATATCATTAATAATATGAGCACCAGCTTCAATCGCTTGTTTTGCAACTTCAGCTTTATACGTATCGATAGAAATAGGTAATTTCGCTTCTTTCGAAACCGCCTGAATCATCGGAACGACTCGCTTTATTTCTTCTTCTACCGAAACTTTAGCAAAACCCGGGCGGGTAGATTCACCACCGATATCAATAATATGAGCACCTTCATTTTTCATTTCTTTCGCATGTCGCACCGCAGCATCTACTTCGTTGTAACTCCCACCATCAGAAAATGAATCTGGCGTTACATTTAAAATCCCCATAATTAATGTCTTTTCATTTAAGTTCAATGTATATTCGCCGCAGCGCAAATCATAATCCCACTTCAAACTACACATCTCCTCTTCGCAATTCATTTCTGCTCCACAATTTCTCTCTCTGCACTCCATAAAGATCCATAAGTCTTTTTGTAACCACTCCCACTTTACCCGGGAAATCTTTCTCCTCTATACGATAAAGGGGGACAATCTCTTGAATAGAGTTCGTTACGAACACTTCATCCGCTGAAAGCAATTCATCTTTTGTAAAGAAACCTTCCTTTACTTCTATATCTAGCTCTTCAGCAGCCTTTATAATAAACGCACGAGTGATTCCGTTTAAAATCCCTGTTTCTAATGAAGGAGTATATAAAATACCTCCTTTAACAAAAAAGAGATTCGAAACAATACCCTCTGCAACATAACCTGTTTCGGTAAGAAAAATACCTTCCTTATTCACAACATTTCCAATTTCGCGTTTCCCTAAAATATTATTTAAATAATGATGGGACTTCAAGCGAAATGCACCCTCAGGTGTATTTCTCACTTGCTTTAAAATAACTCCTTCTTTTTCCACTACATTCCCTGGAGCTGCTAAAGGTTTTATAAAAACAATAACAGACGGTTCTTCATATACTTCCGTTTGTAATCCTATTTCATCTATACCCGCCGATACATTTAAGCGCACATACGCATGCTTTAACTCATTCTTAACAAGTAGATTCTTTAAAATAAGCATCACTTCATCTTTTGTCATTGTCCATTTGATTTGCAATATATCGAGCGCATCCATTAAGCGTTCATAATGATCATCCAATAAAAAGGGATGACCATTATAAATACGAAATGTCTCAAAAACCCCAAGCCCATATAGGTAACCGTGGTCATAAGGAGAAATTTTCGCTTCACTCGCTTCTACATACGCGCCATTTACGTAAATTAACACGATGTCACACTTGGGCTATATTTGCGAATGAAATTCTGTAGCAACTCTTTCCCGTGAGAAGTCATAATAGATTCCGGATGGAATTGTACCCCTTCAATCGGCAACGTTTTATGACGAAGCGCCATAATTTCACCTTCTTCAGTCCAAGATGTTATCTCTAAACAATTCGGTAACGTCTCTTTTTTAACAATAAGAGAGTGATAACGTGTCGCGGTAAATGGATTTGGGATATCAGAAAAAATCGTCTGCCCATCATGATGCATTAAAGATGTTTTTCCATGCATCAAACGCTCTGCCCTGACAACATCCCCTCCAAATACTTGCGCAATTGATTGATGTCCAAGACAGACCCCAAAAATCGGAAGCTTACCTGCAAAATATTTAATAACATCCATACTGATTCCCGCCTCATTAGGACTACATGGACCTGGCGAAATCATTAAAAAATCTGGTTTCATATTCTCAATATCCGAAATAGTCACTTCATCATTACGCTTAACAACAAGCTCTTGTCCAAGTTCTCCAAGAAATTGCACTAAATTAAATGTAAAAGAATCATAATTATCAATCATTAATATCATTTCTCTCACCTAACCGTTTCTTCGCTACTTTCTTTTGCACGCCATAAAGCGATTGCTTTTTTTAACGACTCTTTATATTCATCTTTTGGATTTGAATCAATTACAATACCCGCTCCAGCTTGCACATGCGCTTGTCCATCTTTAGCAAGTAGTGTTCGGATTACAATATTCAATTCCGTATCTCCAGAATAACCAATCCAACCAATTGAACCCGTATAAATTCCTCGGCGAACAGGTTCTAATTCTTCAATAATTTCCATCGTACGTATTTTCGGGGCACCGGTAATTGTCCCACCAGGAAATACAGCCTTCACCAAATCGAAAGCATCTTTATCTGCTTCCACCTCACCACGCACATTAGAAACAATATGCATAACGTGTGAGTATTTTTCAATTACCATAAATTCATCTACTTCAACAGTGCCATATTTACAAACCCGGCCCAAGTCATTTCGTTCTAAATCCACAAGCATTACATGCTCTGCTCTTTCCTTTTCATTTTCAATTAATTCTTTCGCTAATTCTTCATCCTCTTGCTCACTTGCTCCTCGAGAGCGCGTACCAGCAATCGGTCTTGTACTGACTTCTTTTCCTTGCTTTTTAATTAGCAATTCAGGCGAAGCACTAACAATTTGAAAATCTCCAAACTCCAAGTAACCCATATATGGAGATGGATTAATTTCACGAAGACTTGTATATATTTCTAATGGATGTGTTTGTAATGTTCTTTCTTGTCTTGTCGACAAGTTTACTTGAAACACATCACCCGCTCCAATATATTCTTGAATACGTTCAACGGCCTTCATAAAGCCCTCTTCCGTAAAAGCGACTGCTTCATTTTTCTTTTCAGGACATTCAAACGGCATAATCACTTCAGGAGCTTCTTTCATCCAAAGACCCTTCCATTCACTTAATCGTTCTTCTGCCTCTTCACACTCATCTACATAATGCGTAATAATCCATAATACTTTCTCCTGTTGATCATACACAAACACGTCATCAAATAACAAAAAGAATATGTCAGGTATATTAATATCATCCTCTGCAAGAGAAGAAAGTTTTTCAATATAACGGATACAATCATAACTAAAGTATCCAATTGCCCCACCCTGAAAAGGTGGGTACTCCGGATTATAATCCGTTTTCCATTTCTCCATATACGCTTGCATTAAATCTAATGGATTCCCTCGCTCTATTGTTTCCTTACCACTTTCGCTTATATGTAACGTCTCATTCTTACCCTGAATTACCGCTATTGGATCCAGCCCAACAATGTTATAACGACCACCACGTCCACTTTCTAACAAAATATGTTGCGGCTTATCCTGAGAAAGAAATTTATATTGCTTAAAGAAATCTAACTGATATGGAATAGAAAGCGCTAAAGATTTTCTTCGTTGCATATCAACACCCCGTCTTCTGTTATCCCACCCTCTTAAGCCAATCAACTCAAACTACATAAAATTATTTATATAGAGAATGATTATACTTGAGGGCTAGTGAAAATAAATTAATTATACTACTTCTTATTTTACATGAAGTTTTCTAGTCATTCACTCTTTTCCTTTTTCCAATCAAAAAAGAAAAAGCATCCTTTTTTAAGGATGCTTTTCAAATCACATTCAATTATGACTCAAATTGATAAAGTGGTGTACTTAAATAACGTTCACCGTTACTTGGGATAATAACAAGTACCTTTTTCCCTTTACCTAATTTCTTCGCAACTTCTGTCGCTGCATAAACGACTGCTCCCGAAGAGATACCAACTAAAATACCTTCTTCTTTAGCCACTCTTCTCGCATATTCGAACGCTTGCTCCGTTTTCACTTGAATAATTTCATCATATACCTCTACATCCAATGTCTCCGGAACAAACCCCGCTCCAATTCCTTGGATCTTATGTGGTCCTGGCTTTCCACCAGATAATACTGGTGAATCCGCAGGTTCTACCGCGTAAATTTTGATATCTTTATAAGCTTCTTTCAGCACTTCACCGGCACCTGTAATTGTTCCACCTGTACCAATACCTGCGATAAACGCATCTAATTGATCCCCCATCTGTTCAACAATTTCTGGACCTGTTGTTATACGATGGATTTCTGGATTCGCTTGATTTTGGAACTGTTGTGGTATAAAGTACCCATGTTCTTCTGCTAATTCAGTTGCCTTTCGAATTGCTCCGCCCATTCCTTCAGGTCCTGGAGTCAATACTAATTCAGCACCGTAAGCGCGTAATAAATTACGACGCTCAATACTCATTGTTTCTGGCATTACTAAAATTGCCTTATATCCTTTAGCAGCTGCTACCATCGCTAAGCCAATACCTGTGTTACCACTTGTCGGCTCAATGATTGTATCGCCCTCTTTTAATAATCCTTTATTTTCAGCATCTTCAATCATAGCTAACGCGATACGATCTTTAACACTGCTTCCTGGATTCATAAATTCTAATTTTAAGTATACATCTGCGCTGTCTGATTCTACGATGCGGTTCAACTTAACGATCGGCGTTTTCCCGATTAATTCTGAAACTGATTGTGCCACTCGCATTCCTGTCACTCCTAACACCGAGTATTTTTATTGGTTTTATCTATATTTAGATTTTGTCAGAAAATTCCCTGTTTGTCAATCTATTCGGGCGGCTGATTCTCCGCCTAAACTTCTTTATTACAGGTTCTCAATTAGACTTGTAATATCTTCTTTAGCGAATTTATGTCGTTCATTACAGAAGTGACAGTGAACTTCCGTCTCTTCTTCTTCTGCACGAATTTGTTCTAGCTCCGCTTTACCTAAACTAATTAGCACGCTTTCAATACGCTCACGTGAACATGTACAATTAAATTGAACATCCATTGTTTCTAGCACTTTCACTTTATCTTCTCCAAGCACTTCATACAGTAATTCTTCTGGAGAAAGACCTTGTTCGATTAATTGTGATACTGGCGGGATTTGTTGAAGACGCTCTTCAATAAATGAAATTGTTTCTTCCTGCGCACCTGGCATAATTTGAAGAATGAATCCACCCGCCGCTAATACGCTATCATCTCCATTTACAAGAACACCAACACCTACAGAAGAAGGCGTCTGCTCAGAAACCGCGAAATAATATGTGAAATCTTCCCCTAGTTCTCCTGAAACAATGGGAGATTGACCAATAAACGGTTCACGCATACCGATATCTTTAATTACCGTTACAAATCCTTCTGTACCTACCGCTTGATATACACGTAATTTTCCTTGTTCCGTTCCTTCAAAATCAACATGCGGATTCGTTACATAACCACGTACATCCCCATTTGCATGAGCATCGACTAAGATAGGACCAATCGGGCCGTTACCCTCTACTTTAATCGTTAACTTCTGCTCGCCTTTTAACATAGCACCCATCATTGTACCCGCAGTTAAAGAACGACCAAGTGCCGCTGAAGCTGTTCTCCATGTATCATGACGTTTTTGCGCCTCACTTACTGTATTTGTTGTACGTACACTATAAGCACGAACCTCTCCATTAAACGCTAACGCTTTTACTAAATAATCTTTCATACTTATTTATTCACCCTTCTCATGTTGTAAATTTGCATTACGCTCATATAACATATACAAACCTTTTAACGTTAAAAACGGATCTACAATATCAATTACATTTGATTCTTCTGAAATTAATTTTGCCAATCCACCTGTTGCAATAACTTTCGGTTCTTGCTTAGCTTCTTCCTTCATACGCTTAACAATACCTTCCACTTGTCCAACGTATCCATAAAGAATACCTGATTGCATTGCACTTACTGTATTCTTCCCGATAACACTACCCGGTTTTGTAATTTCAATACGAGGAAGCTTTGCTGCCCTGCTATATAAAGCTTCTGCCGAAATCATAATTCCTGGCGTAATAACGCCACCCATATAATGCTTCTCTTCGTTAATATAACAATATGTAGTAGCCGTACCAAAATCAACAATAATAAGCGGACTTCCATATAAGTGGATTCCTGCTACTGCATTTACAATTCGGTCCGCGCCTACTTCACGTGGATTTTCATATTTAATATTCAAGCCAGTTTTTATCCCAGGCCCCACTACAAGCGGTTTAATTTTAAAATACTTTTCACACATACGCTCTAAAGCGAACATAATTGGCGGTACGACTGAAGACACAATAATACCTTTCACATCTTCAAAAGAAAGACCTTCATGCTCAAGTAACTGCTTTACAAGCATCCCATACTCATCTTCTGTTTTATGACGATCTGTTTCCATGCGCCAATGCTGACGAAGTTCCCCCTCTTCAAACACACCTAGTACCGCATTTGTGTTCCCTACATCCAATACAAAAATCATATTCTCACCACTTATCTTATTTAATCTATATTTGCGCAGTATGTATAAAACTTATAAAAACATCATATCACACATACTTATATAATCAGTTTTTCTATACTCATCATTGTACAAAAAGATTACTCTCTATTTCAATTTTAAATAATAGTTTCATTCAATTTTTTTTGCCACTTAAATTCATTCCACAAAAAAAAGGAGTGACTATTGTCACTCCTTCGTTTCTTACTTATCTTCTGTATCTTCATCGTCTTTCTTCATATTGATGTTTACTTTCACATCATCTGAAGATGTTGGACGCTCAGGTAATCTGCCATAATCATATAAATGATTAATTTGCTCTGCATCTAATGTTTCTACTTCAAGTAACGTTTTCGCGATAATATCAAGCTTATCTCGTTTTTCAGTAAGAATTTGTTTCGCACGAGCATAACAGTCTTTAATAATTATTTGCATTTCCACATCAATTTCATGCGCGATTGCATCACTGTAGTTTTGTTCTGAATGGAAGTCTCTTCCTAAGAATACCTGACCACCTTGTGAGCTACCAAATTGCATCGGTCCAAGCTTATCACTCATTCCGAATTCTGTAACCATACGTCTTGCAATACCAGTCGCACGTTGGAAGTCGTTGTGAGCACCTGTACTTGCTTCACCAAATACAATCTCCTCAGCTACTCGACCACCAAGTAAACCAGTGATTTTATCAAGTAACTCTGGTTTTGTCATGAAGTAACGATCTTCCTTCGGAAGCATTACCGCATATCCACCAGCTTGACCACGAGGGACAATTGTTACTTTATGAACGATATCTGCTTCATCAAGGACAACACCAATTACAGTATGGCCAGCCTCATGGAATGCAACGATATTACGTTCTTTTTCAGAGATAACGCGACTTTTCTTAGCTGGACCTGCAATAACACGATCCGTCGCTTCATCGATGTCACTCATATCAATTTTCTTCTTATCTTGACGCGCAGCTACTAAAGCAGCTTCGTTTAATAAGTTTTCAAGATCGGCACCAGAGAATCCTGGTGTACGAGTTGCAATTGCTCTTAAGTTGACATTCTCATCAAGCGGTTTATTACGAGCGTGTACCTTAAGTACAGCTTCACGACCATTTACATCTGGACGATCTACTGTAATTTGACGGTCAAAACGACCTGGACGTAATAACGCTGGATCAAGAATATCAGGACGGTTTGTCGCAGCGATGATAATAATACCTTCATTTGCACCGAATCCATCCATTTCAACAAGCAATTGGTTCAACGTTTGTTCACGCTCATCATGACCACCGCCAAGACCCGCGCCACGTTGACGTCCTACTGCATCAATTTCATCAATGAAAATGATACAAGGAGCATTTTTCTTTGCATTTTCAAATAAATCACGTACACGGGATGCACCGACACCGACGAACATCTCTACGAAGTCAGAACCACTAATAGAGAAGAACGGAACGCCTGCCTCACCTGCAACAGCACGTGCTAGTAAAGTTTTACCTGTACCTGGAGGTCCCACTAATAGAACACCCTTCGGAATACGGGCACCAACTTCAGCGAACTTACGAGGGTCTTTCAAGAATTCAACTACCTCAACAAGTTCTTGTTTCTCTTCATCCGCTCCAGCAACATCTCTGAAACGAATTTTTTTCTTTTCATCATTGTATAGCTTTGCCTTACTTTTCCCGAAGTTCATAACACGGCTACCGCCGCCCTGAGCTTGGTTTAATAAGAAGAAGAATAAAATGAAGATAATGACAAACGGAATGATAGAAGTAAAGAACGTTACCCAAGCACTTGTTTCTTCTGCTGGTTGATACTTAACTTCAGCCCCTTGCGCTTTATCATTAATTTTCTTTTGTAATTCCTCAGTATTTGGTGCATAAGTAACAAATTGTTCTCCTTGGCTAGAAGTCTTGAATTGTCCCTTTACCTCAAACACACCATTTTTCGGTTGAAGCTGCACATTACGCACTTCACCTTTTTCAAGTTGAGTAATGAATTTATCGTAGCTAACTGATGTCGTTTTTTGCGTCGAACCATTAAAATAGCTCACGATTCCAATTACTACTAAGAATATCAGTAAATAAAAGATGGTATTACGGAAGATACGATTCATTCCTAACCTCCTCTCACGGCATAAACACTATAGTAAATCGTAACATAAAAAAAATTTCCTATACAATTGTAACGCCTATATTTAATTAATTTGAGTAAACACTTGGTTTTAATACTCCTACATAAGGAAGATTACGGTACTGCTCTTTATAATCTAATCCATATCCTACAACAAATTCATGAGGAACAGTAAATCCAACATAATCTGCTTTCAGATCAACCTTACGGCCTGTTGGCTTATCTAATAAAGTAACAATTTTTACAGATTTCGCTTTACGATATTTAAACAGATCCACTAAATAGCTTAGTGTAAGACCGCTATCAATAATATCTTCAACGATTAAAATATCGCGACCTTCTACCGAAGTATCAAGATCTTTTAAGATTTTTACTTCGCCTGTCGAAACTGTAGAGTGACCGTAGCTAGATACAGCCATAAAATCCATTTCAAGATATGTATCTGTTCTCTTTAATAAATCTGCCATAAATGGCATTGCACCCTTTAGTACACCAATCGCAAGAGGTACTGTATTTTTGTAATCCTCTGCAATAACTGCACCTAGTTCGTGCACCTTTTCTTGTATTTGTTCTTCAGAAATTAATACTTTTTCGATATCTTGATTCATCATTTCATTATCCTCCCGGAAGACTCCTTGCTTTTGTAGTGAATAATCATGTATTTACCCTTCTTTGCTAGCTCTTTCGAAGTAGCAAACGCAGATCGTTTCAACAAGGGTACCCAAATAATATTTCCACTTGCGTCACAAACGATCGGCCATTCTTCTCTTTTTTCTTTTGGTACTTTTGCTTCGATAAAAACAGCTTTTATCTTTTTTGTACCATCCATACCTTGCATTGACATGCGATCTCCATTTTCCCTAGACCGAATACGAAGTGGATACGATATATCATTATACTTAGCAACAAATACTGTTTCATTCATGTTACTCGGTATATCTTCGCTCACCTCTGTTACAAGTTTATCCCCATTCGGCAATATAATTGTCCCAGGTACTGATAAATCTTGCGAAAAAGGAGAAACAATTTCTTGTTTAAATCCAAAACCACATTCTTCGTATGTGCGAACAATTTTCAAACCACCTGGAAAATCTAGTGAACCTGAAGGTTGTGCCCGCTTAAAAAATTCAATCACCTTGTCAATATGTATAGAAGAAAGCGAAGATGGAATCTTATATTCATAAAGATAGTTTAATATTAGTTGAATCCCTCTTCTTTGTAAAGGCATAGACATGGATTCAAAGGCAGGAATTGATAAGCTAATTTGTTTATCGCTTTTTTTTGTAATTACTTTATTCATTTTCTCAAAAGCTAATTCCTGCAAATAAGCCTCATCCTCTTGCATCTGCACGCTAAATTTTTGAAATTTCTCATGCATTTGTGGATTTTCTTCTTTCAAATAAGGAAGGACATATTTACGTAATCGATTCCTTGTATATACTTCTTTTTTATTACTCGGATCTATACGCGGAATAACTTTTAATTTATTACAGTAATCAACAATTTCTTCCTTAGTTACCCCAAGTAACGGCCTAATTAAATATCCATTATGAAAAGATCGCTTCACTGCAATTCCTGCGTATCCTTTCGGAGTACTCCCTCGTACAAGGCGCATTAAAATCGTCTCTACTTGATCATCTCCATGGTGACCAAGAGCTACATAACTCGCATCATATTTCTTCATTATTCTTTCCAAAAATGCATATCTGCATTCTCTAGCTGCAACTTGTGCATTCATTCCATATTGCTGTTGATATTGCGACACATTAATCCTTAGCGTTTCACAAATAACTCCTAGCTCTTTGCAAAGACCCTGTACAAACTGTAAATCCTCATAAGATTCATTACCTCTAAACATATGGTCCACATGTGCTACTACAATTTCTAGCTGTTTTTCTGCCCTTTTTTCTAACAAATAATATAAAAGAGCCAAAGAGTCAGGACCACCAGAAACCCCTACAACAATTGTTGAATGTTTCTTTAATACATCATGCTGCTTTACAAAGTCATCTACTTTTTCAACAAATGCATCTTTCAACTTCGCAATCACCTTTCATTAAACAAGAACAACAACATTAGTTACCTTGTATATAATGGTACAACTTTTACAAACATTGTGCAAAAAAAAGATGTACAAAATCCATATTTTTATCTTACATCCCTCCTGTATATTTAACAAAGTAATCACATTACCTTTTTAATCAAAAAAACCTAGGCATCTACCTAGGTTTTTTGATTATTTTATTGCGCCTGCATTCCTACTATTGGAATCGTAGCCCACTTCGGCATATTTTTCTTTACTTTCGCCACCACAATAGTCATATCATCATTTATATAACCATCACCAGAGCGAATTACTTCTTCCATAATAATATCAGCGATTTCCTGTGGGTCCTCTGTTTGTAGTTCTTTAATTTTACGTTTTATCCATAATTCATGATTCTCCACATGTTGCGCTCCCTCAAAGATGCCGTCACTCATCATGATAAGAAGATCACCCGTTTTTAATTGCTCACCAACCACATCAACTTCAACATCTTCAATGATTCCCATCGGCAAATTACTTGCCTCAATTTTCAAAATATTATTTCCGCGTTTAACAAAACTCGGCGTCGATCCAATCTTTAAAAACTTCGCACTCGCATCCCTTAAATCTACCATAGCCAAGTCAAGCGTTGTATACATCTCCTCTGTCGTCCTTAAAGAAAGAATCGAATTGATGGACTTAATCGCTATTTCTTCATCAATACCTGATTGAAGTATCTTTTGTAATAATTTTACCGTTTCCCTACTCTCCATATGAGCCCTTTGTCCATTTCCCATACCATCACTAATCGCAAGTGCATATTTACCAACGCTCAAATCCATCATCGCGTAGGAATCCCCTGAAATAAACCCACCACCTTTTGCAGCTGTGGCCAATCCTGTATCAAGAGAATACGTCTTCGCTGAACCAAATGATATTAAACTGTGCCCATTTGGATATGAGGATTTCTCTTCATGCTTAACGACGATATTCTCTTTTAAAATATCTGAAAGCATTGGAGCAACCAACTTCTCACATTCCCCATGTTCATTAGATGCAGCCGGAATCAACATTTCAATATCAATACTTCCTCTATCTAAACAATAAATATCAACATGCTCCACTTCGACACCAAAATCACGAAACGCTTGTAAAATTTGCTCCTCCTGCGCTTGATGGTTCTCTCTTTCTCGTTGTATCTCCTTAGCGAAATCCTCCATCACTTTTGATACACCTAGTAATTGCTCCGCTACAATTCTACGATTTTCCTTCATTTGTTTTCTTAATTTCTGCCCCTCATAGAAGTGATCTAATTCACCCGCTACTAAATCCGTTACTTTCTTCCCTCTCACACAATGCTTGTCCCATTCACGAACTAACTTCCGATTATGCTGCAGCGTTCCTTCTTCTGTTTCACTCATTATTTGTTTCATATAATCGTATGTTTTATCAAAATTAACTACCCAACATTGATCCTTCTTAAAGCATGTTTGACATGTTTTTGCAGTAATTGTACTTAAAAATAAATCAGCTTCTGTTTCTTTATCTTCCTCCTCCACATACCCGTATACAGAAAAGCTATTAGACAAAGCAGCAAATACATTAGCAAATTGATTGATTTTGTTTGCTGTAACATCGCGCACTCTTCTTAAATATTGTTGTTGATCCTGTGAATGTTCCTGTGTACCCGGCATAAATTTAGCAATACGATCCATAACAAGCTTCGGTGTTAATAAGAAGAAAACAATCGCTACACCAGATTCAATTAAAGTTGTTACAATACTTGTTTGCTTGTCTACATATAATGTAATTAAGCTTGTACCAATTAATAAACCTAAACTAACTCCTATACGCTTCCCTTCTTTTAACAATCCCCCAAGCAATCCTGAAAAGGCAAGGAGACTAAGTTGAGACAAGCTCGCCACATTTGCTAAACTTAATATTAACCCAGTGACAACTCCTACCGTGGACCCTGTAGCTGCCCCTGCAATAAAGGCAAATACTAATACTAAATATCTAGTGAAAATATGTTGAATAGAAGCATCATAAACAAACCAATCCGTTGTGCCCGTTAAAACAGATGCTAGTAATATAATTAAACAAACAATTTCTTCTGTTTCTAACGCTTGTTGCTTCCCTTTCCTTTCCACTAAAAGCGGAACACTTTGTAAAAATATCATCGTTAATACGAAGCTAAGCCCCGCTTCGATCGTACTGACGAGCAGATCATACATGGTGACGGTTTGCTGTGCAAAATATACAACAACTAAATGTGCGGTTAATGCGGAGATAAATACTTGGAATGGTACAAGTCCAACAGTTTTACGTGTAAACCGACTAAAGAAGATATTATAAATAAAGAAGGTAAAGATAGATGCAAAAGTAAAAAATAAATTATCTATTGAAACTGAAAGTGCTCCCCCCATTAGGGCTAAGAACGCGAGCGGCATTTTATCTCGCTTCATAACATAAACAGCAGCAAAAAACGGCAATGCAAACGGTAAAATGTTTGTTAATATATATGCTCGTCCCAAAAGAAAACCAATAACAGCAATAATGAATCCCCATCTAAAGAAAACTTTTTCAAACTTCATTCGCAACTTACTCGTCCACTTTATTGTTCCAAGCTGACTTTCATTCATCGCCAATGCACTTGTATTCATAGTATTCCTTCCTGCTTTAGGCATATTTTTAACACCACCTGCATAGTTTAATTACTGTTATTATAAAAGATGATTATTGGTTTTTTTGTCAAAACAACAGTTTTGACTTTTATAATCGTTCGACTTTTTATTCGAAATAAATCTACATATATACATAGTATTTAATTTATTTAAAGAGAGTTGAAAGAATGTTCAGAAAATATAGGGTGATTTTGTAGAAGTATTGTACGTCTTAATTTATATTTAACAAAAAAAGACCATGCAAATTTGCATGATCTTTTTAGATGACCCGTACGGGATTCGAACCCGTGTTACCGCCGTGAAAGGGCGGTGTCTTAACCACTTGACCAACGGGCCGTTAAATTAAATATAGCGGCGGAGGGGATCGAACCCCCGACCTCACGGGTATGAACCGTACGCTCTAGCCAGCTGAGCTACACCGCCATGTCGTCGTATTTAACGGACAATTAGTATATTACATCAGATATATTTTAAAGTCAATACATCTCAAAAACTTTTTTAAAAATATATTCTCTCACATAAAAAAGTACCCGAGTAATTACTCTGGGTACCTCTCTATATGTTAAGAATTAAACGGACTTATTATCCGCGACGTGCGCCACGGCCACCACGTTTAGATTCTGTGTTACGCTTTAAAGAAGTTAAACGATCTTCACTATCTTTTAAAAAGCGTGCCATCTTTTGCTCAAATGTTTCTTTTGGAGCTCGTTCGTTACCGCCACCGCGGTTATCTCTGTTGGAAGAACGATTATTATTACGTTGTGGACGTCCAGAACGTTGTTGATCACCACCACGTTGGTATTCACCACGCGGACGATCTCCTTCTGTTTTTTCACGTTCTTTCGCTTTCTTAATAGATAGGCCAATTTTGCCATCTTTTTCAACATTGATAACTTTTACTTCTACTTGGTCGCCTACTTTTAAGTGATCGTTAATATCTTTCACATAATTATCAGCAACTTCACTAATATGAACAAGACCTGTTAAGCCTTCTGGCAGCTCCACAAAAGCCCCAAAATTTGTAATACCTGTTACTTTACCCTGTAACTTGCTGCCTACCTCGATTGACATAAAAAAAATGCTCCTCCTTAGTGGTTAAAAAGTCAAATTTTACTTTATTATATATAATCCTAAAATGTAGTGTCAATAAGACATACTCTACTTAGAAACAGGAAAAATTATCTCCCCTTTTCCGGAGAAGAAATAATCCCTTCTAGCAATCTTTAAAACGTACTCTTCATCATTCAACTTTTGAACTTCATCTTTTAGATTCTTTTCTTTTTTCGTTAATGAATCCAGTTCTTTTTTCATGTCCTTAACTTTTGCTTCTTTTGCTTTAATGGAACTGTTTTGTTGATAAAACGTCACACTAATACTAGCAATAATTGTAAAAGCAAAGACAAGAAAAACCGCTAAACGGCGATAAAGTCGCTTCCTGTTCTCATCCGTTTGTATTATATGTTCTTTAACAGGATTTGGACTCTGTTTTTCGATTGTTCTTTGTCTCAGTTCCCTCATTTCCGAGGTCCCCCTAACTTCTTTTTTATACGCACCCATAATTGGAAGATATGTCCCTTCAATTTTGCTACATATTGCAGGAACCCTACATGCTTCATTATAAAAAGTTTAACACGATTAGGGAGAAGTTTCCATATGAGCGAAGCAATAAACCGAACAGGCGAGAAAAAAACTTTCCATATGAAAAGTAATATCCAAATCACCATTTTCCATAACACATGTCCAATTGAAAGCAGTATACGAAATAAGAATAATATAAATGCAATAAATAGCTGTGCTATAATAATAACAGGTTTTATCATGAGTAGCTGTATAATTCGAACAAAAAATTGTGTTGTTTGTACAAAAATATAGATGAGAAAATTTAACATCTTCATGTATAGTACTTTCAATAAGCTTTGATATGCTGCAAAACCACATAGTAACGCCAAAAATACATATATACGTAGTTCGGCTTCATTTACACGCAGTAATACATAAAAAACGAATAATGCTTGGACAATCCAAAATAGTATATCATGTATAAATACAAGCCAACGTTTACGCTCTTGGCGTTTTAAAAACCGTTGGTATGTATCTAAAGAAGCACCAATCCAAGCACCCATTCCAATCATCGAAAGCATTGTATACAACTGAATTGTTAGGCTCATTTAAACAGCTTACTAAAGAAGCCTTTAGTTTTCTCCCCTTGGTTCTCATCAATATACAGCATTTCATGAACTTTCCCTTTAATTGATACAACACCCTTTTCTACATCTAAATTCTTCATTTGCAAATTTTGACCACGAATTGTTAAAAAACCCATTACAGTCTCGAGTAAAAACTCTTCGCTATCAAAACTCTCTACTTGCTTTACACCAGTAATATCGATTACACGCCTGCCACGCATGATAATATCATGCTCTACAGAAACATTTTGTTGATTAGAAGACATAGGTGAGTAACCATTATTCACGAAAATCCCCCCATAGCTTTATACTAGCTAATAGTAATGTATGAAGGGCGAACCTATTTTAGAACAAGCCTTCTTCCGCTTTCACTTTTTCCTCACGAACAAGACTATACATGTTTGCTGCATCTTCTTTTTTAGTTGTTTCTTTCAATTCATTTACTTTCACAGTTACTATTTTTTGCCCGAAACGAATTGTTAATTCATCCTCTACCTTCACATCTGAACTCGCTTTTGCCACTTGGCCATTAATCGAAATTCTTCCTTGGTCAGACACTTCTTTTGCTAATGTTCTTCTTTTAATTAAACGTGATACTTTCAAAAATTTATCTAGACGCATATCAAATCCCCCTATTAACGCTCTGTTTGTTTTGCCTCTTCCCATAAAATATCTAACTGTTCTAATGATAAATCTTGCATTTCCTTATTCATTTCAGCTACTTTTGCTTCCATGTATAAAAAGCGAGCCATAAATTTCTCATTAGTTGAACGTAACGCTTCTTCTGGATCTAATTTATAATGACGAGCTATATTAACAAATGCAAATAGTAAATCACCAAATTCACCTAGCATCTTTTTCTCATCCATGTTTACAACTTCTTGTTGGAATTCTTGCCATTCTTCTAAGGCCTTCTCTATCATCGGCTGCACATCAACCCAATCAAATCCAACCTTTCCAGCTTTCTTCTGAATTTCATAAGCACGCATTAGTTGTGGCAAGCTTTTTGGAATACCCGCTAAAACAGATTCTTTCACGAATCCCTTTTCTTGTTTTTTAATTTCTTCCCAATTTGCAATCACTTCATCAGCATTATTTACATCCGTATCCCCAAACACATGCGGATGACGACGAACCATTTTCTCAGCTAAAGTCCGAATAATGTCATCTATAGAGAACCAACCTTCATCCTCTCCAATTTGGGCATGAAGCATAACTTGTAATAATATATCACCTAGTTCTTCTACTAAATGATCATCATCCTCTTCATCAATTGCTTCTAGCACTTCATACGCTTCTTCAATTAAGTATTTCTTTAAAGATTGATGAGTTTGCTTTTTATCCCATGGGCAACCATTCGGTCCACGAAGATCAGCAATAATTGCTCTAAGCACATCAAACTGCTGATATAAGGACGCACGTTCCTTAACCGGCGGTACATACACACTCGTTAAATTATTTAATTCTGTTTCGTGATCTAACATGTATAACGATACCTTTTTCACTTGCTCGAATGAAGTCCCTGCAGCTGTTACGATATACACTTCGTAATCATCTGGCAAAATCTCCATTAACGTTAGCTTCACATCTGAAGCGACGAATGCATCATACACTTGGCAAAAGATTAAATGTTGACGTAATTCTAATTGCCCTCTTTCAAATGATGTAGCATCAATTAATTGGAACCCTTCAATCGGATCAATTTTTAGACTTGCAAACATCGGATCAAGGAAACTTTGTCCACCTTCAATTCGCACTTCAATATTTGCTACTTCTCCTTTTTCCAAAAGTAGCTGAACTGTTCTTTCTGCTACAAGCGGATGACCTGGAACAGCATAAATAATTTCTGCGCCTTTAGCTTGTTCTAGCAATGTATTCGCAATTGTTTCATATACGATTTCAAATGTATCATGTGCCTCATATACATTATCAAAGGCCGTATACTTTATAGCTTCTTTCTCCAATTCTTCTATAACTGGGTGTTCCTTCGTTCTAACAAACATATGGTCTGCTTCTTTTATCTTTCGATATACACCCATCGTTAACTGATCTAACTCACCAGCACCTAATCCTAAAATAGTAATGATTCCACTCACAACCAGTCACCTCTATCCACTCTTCTTCAATGAACCTTCTTTTTTCTCTTGTTTCATAACGGTTCCTAATTCTTCTTTTGTAAATACACGTAATTTTAAAATTAAAAACATATATGCTAATCCACCGATAGCTACACCTAACAGCGCTTCAAGCGTCGCAATTCCTCTATGTCCTGTATCAATTACTAATCCGGACATTCGCAACATACGCATAAAGATTATTAATACAAACCCCATACCGATACCACTAATAGCTACACCTAACATATTCCGCCTATCAATAAGCGGCTCCGATACAGCTCGCATAAGTAACACACTATTTAGCAAGGCAATTACAATAAGCGCAACTAAAGTTGCAATTGCAGCTCCCTTTACACCAAAATACGGCATTAATATATAGTTTAAAACTAACTTCAAACAACCTCCAAATACAACGAATATTGCTGGTTTTAATGTTTGTCCCACTCCTTGCAAAATGGAAGCAGTTGTAATTGACAATGAACTAAATAAAATAGATAAAGATAAAATCGATAACACATCTGATCCATCACTATTTTCAAACAACATAATATTTGTAGGTTGAATAATACAAGTTAATCCAATAGCAGCTGCAAATCCAATAACAAATGTTATTTTCATTGCTAACTTTACCTTTTCTTGAATAAATGAAAGATCTCCTCTTTCTTTCGCCGCTGTAATAATAGGAATAAGTGACAATGAGAAAGAAGTTGTCATAACAGTACCTAATTGCATAAGCGGGATACTTCTATCATAAACACCTTTTAGTACCTTTGCATTTTCAACTTGCTCTCCCGCACGAATAAGCAAAGTATACAAGGAAATAGAATCCGCCATTTGTATAAAAATAAGGACTAAATTACTAACACAAATCGCTAATCCCTGCCAAAAAAGGATTCGAACAATCCTTTTTTTATTTCCAATTCCCTTCCAACTTTTGAAGAAAATAGCATGGAAATCATGACGCATATAAAGTAAAAGTACGATAATCCCAATAAGCCCGCCTGCAATTGAACCTAGCATGGCACCCGCACCAACTGTATATAAATCAAATCCATGAGCAATAAGGAATAGTGATAAAAATACAATAATAGAAACACGAATCGTTTGTTCAATTACTTGCGAAACAGCCGTCGGCATCATATTATTGAATCCTTGAAAATATCCTCTCGCTACAGATAAAAATGGCATTAGTAGGAATGAAAACGAAATAACGCGTAATAGTTTATCTAAATGTATATCGCCCATAGCCGATGCAATTGTTTTGGCCCCAAAGAATAATGTGAAAAATCCTATAAAGCCAATTCCTAATAAAAACCAAAAAGATACACAAATAATTTCTTCTGCTTCTTTTTGTTTTCCTCGTTCTAATCTTTCTGCGACCATTTTTGAAATAATAATGGGAAACCCATAAGTAGCTAAAATCAAACAAAATCCATAAAACGGATAAATTTGTTGGTAAATATAAAAACCAACATCACCCGCTATATTTTGATATGGAATACGGTAAAAAGCGCTTAATACCTTCGTAACAAAACTTGCGATTGTTAATATAATAGCCCCACGCCAAAAGGCTTGGTACTTCTTCGCTTCCATACAAGAAAACTCCTTTTTCTATTCTCACCCCTCGTATTATATCACAAAGAAAAACTGGCTCTCCTTCATATTCCTTACATTCACTGACTTCTTTCAACAGCAAAAATATTCAATGAAAAAAGGTAGCAAAGCGCTACCTTCGTTCAATATACTTATATCTCCAAATAGTTAATTTCTCAAATAGAAATATCATAATTAGGAAAGATTGCTACTTATAGAAATTACACTTCGCTACTGCTCCATTTGTTTCGCTAAAAAGCTTGCAGCTGTATTTACTGATTTATGCTCCACTTCACTTATAATAGCCTCTTTAGAGAAGATAACGACAGCTCCGATTGGATCTCCATTTGCAATAATCGAGCCAATTGTATAAGAGCTCACTTTTTCTGTTACTCCATCAATAATTGAAATTTCGCTTTCATCTGTCATAATTACAGACTTACGCTCTTCCATTGTCTTCTCAATTAAATCGCCAACACTTTTATTTAAGTATTCTTTTTTAGATGCGCCTGCTACTGCGATAATAGAATCACGATCGCATACAAGCACATTATGTCCTAAGCTATCGTATAAAGCTTCCGTATATTCCTTTGCAAAATTACCTAGTTCACTAATTGGAGAATATTTTTTCAAAATCACTTCTCCATCGCGATCAACAAATATTTCTAGTGGATCTCCCTCACGAATACGTAAAGTTCTACGAATTTCCTTCGGAATTACTACCCTGCCTAAATCATCAATTCGACGTACGATTCCAGTTGCTTTCATTCTAATGCTGCCTCACTTTCTACTGATGATCAAAGTGGTGAATTTACCTGTTCATGTAAAAATCACCAACTATTAAACATAGTATTTTACACATTAGTTCTTCTATGCACGTCGAATTGTATTTTTTATCTTATATTAGGCATTTATTACTTCTTTTTTTACATCTGGCAAGCCTTTTAATAAATTTTCAGCAATTGTTAACCATTTCGACGTCTCTAATCCATTCGTTTTCATCACAATTTTCAATTGTGACCCCTCCATACCAAGACCGATCATACGGCCAAAACTACTTCCTAGCATGAATAATTTTCCACCATCTATATTTTGGCTCGCTTGTTCAGAAAACAGGAATGTTACTTCAAATTTATTTTGCTTAATTAACTCAATTTGTTCTTTCATTGCCAACACTTTAATGTTTGCAATTTGTAATAAATAACCAACTTCTTGTGGATAATCACCAAATCTGTCGATCATCTCTTCCTGCAACTCTTCAATATCTTCAATTGCAGAAATACCTCTAAATTGTTTATACATCATAATTTTTTGTTTACTATCTGAAATGTACGCATCCGGTAAATATGCATCTACTTCTAAATCAATTTCAACATTAACGGTATTTTCAACTCCGTCTGTTCCTCTACGTTGCTCAATTGCATCTTTTAACATTTGAGAATATAGATCAAATCCGACAGAATCAATAAATCCATGTTGTTCTGCCCCTAACAAATTACCCGCACCACGAATTGATAAGTCTCTCATCGCAATTTTGAAACCAGATCCAAGCTCTGTAAACTCTTTAATTGCTTGCAGACGCCTCTCTGCAACTTCCGATAACACTTTATCACGTTTGTATGCAAAGTATGCATACGCGACACGATTAGAACGTCCAACACGACCACGAAGCTGATACAACTGTGATAATCCCATACGATCTGCATCAAATACAATTAATGTATTTACATTCGGAATATCTACACCCGTCTCAATAATTGTTGTACTTACAAGAACATCATGCTGCCCTTCTAAAAACGATAGCATAACAGACTCTAATTCACCTTCATTCATTTTCCCATGTGCGTATGTTACACGAGCATCTGGAACCAACATCGAAATTTCATCTGCTTTTCTTTCAATATCCTCCACACGGTTATATAGGAAGTAAATTTGACCGCCTCTTGCCAACTCTCGCTCTATCGCTTCTCGCATTAACGCCGGATTATACTCTACTACATATGTTTGTACTGGGAAACGATTCTCTGGTGGTGTCTCAATAACAGATAAATCGCGCACACCAAGCATAGACATATGAAGTGTACGTGGAATCGGAGTTGCCGTTAATGTTAACACGTCAACATTTGCTTTCAATTGTTTAATTTTTTCTTTATGTGTAACGCCGAATCTCTGTTCTTCATCAATAATAAGAAGTCCTAAATCTTTATAAGTAACATCTTTAGATAAAATACGATGCGTTCCGATTACAATATCCACCGTTCCATCTTTTAAACCTTTAATCGTTTCATTTTGTTGTTTTCGTGTGCGGAATCTACTTAGTAACCCTATATTAATCGGGTAATCTTGAAAACGCTCTCGAATTGTTTCATAGTGTTGTTGTGCAAGGATTGTTGTTGGTACTAAAATCGCAACTTGTTTTTCATCCATAATTGCTTTAAATGCCGCACGAATAGCTACTTCAGTCTTTCCATATCCTACGTCACCACAAAGAAGCCTATCCATCGGACGTCCGCGTTCCATATCTTTCTTAATCTCTTCAATAGAACGTAATTGATCCTCTGTCTCTTGATATGGGAATAAAGATTCAAACTCTTGTTGCTCTGCCGTATCTGGTGTATATGCATAACCTTTTGAGGCTTCACGCTCGGCATATAATTTAATTAGGTCATCTGCAATGTCTTGTACAGATTTTTCAACTTTCGTTTTGACCTTCTTCCAATCATTTCCGCCTAATTTATAAACTTTTGGTTCCTTACCTTCAGACCCTACGTATTTTTGCACTTGATCAATTTGTTCAATTGGAACGTATAACTTATCATTACCTTGATATTTAATATTTAAATAATCTTTATGAACACCATTAATCTCTAATGTCTCAATGCCTAAAAATTTACCTATACCATGATTTACATGAACTACATGGTCTCCAACTTTTAATTCCGAATAACTTTTAATACGTTCAGCGTTAGATAACTTTTGCTTACGTTGTGATTTTTTAACCTTCTTATGAAAAAGCTCCTTTTCAGTAATGACAACAAACTTTTGCATCGGCATTTCAAAGCCTGCATGTAAATCACCTACAGCAATTTGTAACCTTCCGGGCAATAAGATATCTGTCGCCTCTACAATGTCTGCATCAATATCATAATCACTTAAAATATGTTGTAGTTTTTTTACACGTTCATCATCTGTTCCAAGCACAACGGTCGTAAAATTACCTTCATTCCATCTATCAATTTCAGTTTTTAACAAATGCATCTGTCCGTGGAAATCTTGCATCGTTTTACATGTCACATTCACAATATTTTGAGGATGTGTGTGTGCTATATGGCGTAAGAATAACGTTAAATATACAAACCTTCTTTTTTTATTATGAAGAAACTCCTCAAACGAGTGGGAGAAAGATAAATCCTGAATAATTGTTCCTTCGCCAAGAAGTGAGATATACCATTCCGCTTCTTCTGTTTCAAGATGTGATGCTGTTTCTTGAATACGGGAAATCTCATCTAAAATCACAACACCATTTTCTGGTAAATAATCTATCAGACTAGCAGGTTCTTTATAGAAAATAGATAAATATTTAAACATTTGTTCTATACTTTGCCCGTTTTTCAACATTTCAAGTTCATAACTAACCGTCTCAAGCACAGTAGTCTTTAATTTATCATCGGAAAGCTTTTGCATCGTCTTAGTCAAACCTTCTTCAAGATGCTTAATTCCCGATTTCAATTCTTCCTGTGAAAATAAAAACTCTGTTGCCGGACCAAACCGAACACTTTCCCTTTTATCTTGAGAGCGCTGTTCTTCCACATCAAATAATCGAATAGAATCAACCTGTGTATCAAAGAATTCAATACGAAATGGTAATTCTTCAGTTAATGGGTAAATATCTAATATTCCCCCGCGTAGACTAAAATCTCCTGGAGCTTCTACCATCGACTTACGCTCATAACCAATATGATGTAAGGTATGCAAGAGTGCATCTAAATCAATCTCTTGCCCTAGATTGATTTCAATTTGCCTTTGCTTCCATAATTCTTTTATTGGTAAAAACCTACGCAGCCCTGCAACTGGCGCTACAATAATCCCATTCTCTCCTGCAGCTAAGCGATTTAACACTTCAATACGCTGTGCCTTCAATTCTGGACTTGCAACACCAACCTCCGATGCTATCAATTCATTTACCGGATATAGCCAAACATCTTTTTCACCAAGTAACGCCACTAAATCTTCATGTACTTTTTGTGCTTGGTATAAATTGTGCGTCACGATAAGTTGTGATTGCTTTGTCTTTTTATATAAAGCTGCCATTAATAATGAACGAGAGGATGTTGCCATACCCGATACAAGTTGTTCTTTCAACCCATCTTCTAGCCCATTAATAACCGATTGTATTTCTTCATTTTTATAAAATTGCTCTAATAAACCTATCATTTTCAAAACTCCTCTCAACATAAAGAGCAAGTTACTATATTTTATGCAAATATTTTGGAAAAAGAAAACAGAAAAATGCTTTGGACACGCCAAAGCGACAACATTTTATTGCAGAAATTTTTCATATTCATAATACTCAGGATAAGATGCGAGCGTTTCTTGACACGATTCACAAATCGTTTTTATATATATATTTCCATTCTCATGAAAATGAATCATATCCACTACTTCTTGCTCTGTTAGTTGAAACAAAACGTCGCTATATACTTTTTCTGCGATAATGGAGCCCACATTACTTCCACAATGTCTACAGTAATAATAACCTTCCATACTAGCCTCCTAAATATCCAATTGCTACTAGTATGGGATAAAACAAAATAAAATATTCCAGATTGTGCGCTTAACTATTAAAAGTATTCATGATTTGGAGAAAAGGTTTATTTAACCATTCCTCACATGCATCTGCTGCATTTTCAATGGATTGATTAACGCCAGATATTTCTTCAGATGTAAAACGTCCTAATACGTAATCCACTACTTTTATCCCATTTTTCGGACGATCGATTCCCATGCGGATACGTTGAAATTCTTGTGTTCCTAAATGTGAAATTGTTGACTTCACACCATTATGTCCACCCGCACTACCTTTCATGCGAAGGCGTAATTTACCTACAGGAATATCTAAATCATCGTACATAACAATGAAGTCCTCGACATCAATTTTATAATAATCCATGAGTGGACGGATACTTTCCCCAGATAAATTCATATATGTAAGTGGCTTTAGTAAGATTACTTTTTCCCCATTAACAAAACCTGCGCCAAATACCCCTTTAAACTTTTGTTCATTCAAAGAAATACTCCAACGTTTTGCAAGTTCATCGATTGCCATAAATCCAATATTATGCCTTGTTAATTCATATTCTCTACCTGGGTTCCCAAGTCCTACTATTAATTTCATTCTTGTACCACTACTTTCTTTTTTCGATACGAAAAGACGTAACCAAGCTTGGTTACGTCTCATTCTATCCAATTAATTGAATAATACACTTACAGATTCTTCTTCGTATACACGAATGATTGCTTCTCCGATTAATGGAGCAACTGAAAGTTCATGTACTTTATCAATTTTCTTCTCTTCTGGTAATACGATAGAGTTCGTTACAACTAACTCTTTAATATTCGAATTTTGAATACGCTCAATTGCTGGACCAGATAATACTGGGTGTGTACAGCAAGCATATACTTCAGAAGCACCGTTCTCAACAAGAGCGTTTGCCGCTAATGTAATTGTACCAGCTGTATCAATGATGTCATCAATTAAAATTGCTGTTTTGCCTTCGATGTTACCGATAATGTTCATTACCTCAGATACATTCGGACGAGGACGACGCTTATCAATAATAGCGATTGGCGCTTTTAGGCGATCCGCCATTTTTCTAGCACGCGTTACACCACCGTGATCAGGAGATACGATTACGATATCTTTAAGGCCTTTTGCTTCAAAGTAGTCTGAAAGAATCGGTACACCCATTAAGTGGTCGATCGGGATATCAAAGAATCCTTGAATTTGCGGAGCATGTAAATCTAGAGTGATTACACGAGTTGCACCTGCTGTTTCAAGCAAGTTTGCTACAAGTTTCGATGTAATTGGTTCACGAGAACGCGCTTTACGGTCTTGACGCGCATAACCATAGTAAGGAATAACGATATTAATTGTTTTTGCAGATGCACGTTTTAATGCATCAATCATAATAAGTAATTCCATGATATGTTCGTTTACTGGGAAGCTTGTAGATTGAATAATGAATACATCGCAACCACGGATACTTTCTTCAATGTTAATTTGAACTTCTCCATCACTAAAACGATCAACAGAACATTTTCCTAGTCCTACTCCAATGTGCTTTGCGATTTGCTCAGCAAGTTCCTTATTAGAGTTTAAAGAGAATACTTTCAAATTAGAATTTAGATATTGAGTCGACATCTAGATTAACCCTCCACATTATGATTTTTTCTTATTCAGCAATTGATCAACATAGTCTTCTTTGTTAACTTGACGTGCACGTGCTACTGATAATGCTTTTGATGGAACATTCTCTGTTATTGTAGAGCCTGCTGCCACATAAGCACCATCTTCAACTGTTACAGGAGCAACAAGGTTTGAATTACATCCAATAAATACCCCGTTACCAATTACAGTTTTAAATTTATTCTTGCCGTCGTAGTTCACCGTAATTGAACCACAACCAAGATTCACGTCTTCTCCAACTTGTGCATCCCCGATATAACTTAAGTGTGAAGCTTTACTTCTATTACCAAAAACAGTTTTTTTGATTTCTACGAAGTTTCCAACGCGCACTTCATCTCCAATAACTGAATCTGGGCGAATATGTGCAAATGGACCAACTGATACTTCTGTACCAAGTTTGCTGTCATGTACAGTAGATTGACGAATTACCGTACGATCTCCAATTTCACTATCGCGAATTACTGTATGCGGTCCAATTTCACAATCAGAACCAATTACAGTGTTCCCCTCAATAACCGTTCCTGGGTGAAGAACTGTATCACTACCAATAATTGCATCCGCAGAAATGTATGTGTTACTTGGATCAATAATTGTAACACCATTTACCATGTTCTTTCTGTTGATACGATTTTTCATAATAATTTCCGCTTGCGATAGAGCGACCCTGTCGTTAACACCTAACGTTTCATCGAAGTGCTCTGTTTGATAAGCTGATACAATATGACCTTCATTTTTTAAAATTTCAATAACGTCCGGAAGGTAATATTCGCCCTGTACATTATCATTTGAAACTTTAGAAAGTGAAGCAAATAAAGCTTTATTATCAAAACAATACGTACCTGTATTGATTTCTTTAATAGCTAATTCTTTTTCATTCGCATCCTTATGCTCAACAATCTTTTCAACATGACCATTCTCATTACGAACGATACGGCCATATCCAGCAGGCTCTTCTATGTACGCTGTTAGTACCGTCGCCATTGCTCCCGCTTCTTCGTGTTGCTGAAGTAATGCTTCCATCGTTTCAGCAGTTATTAGAGGTGTATCACCACAAATAACTAAAGTTGTTCCCTCTTCATTTGCAAGTACACTTGCAGCTTGATCGACAGCATGAGCTGTACCAAGTTGTTCTGCTTGTAATGCAAACTCACTTACGTTTCCTAGCTGTTCTTGTACCTTTTCAGCACCATGTCCAACGACTGTTACAAGTTTCTGCAATCCTAATTGAGATACTTCATTGACTACATGTTGTACCATTGGTTTTCCACATACAGGATGCAGCACTTTGTATAGCTTGGACTTCATACGTGTGCCTTTACCTGCAGCTAGAATCACTGCAAATCTGTTTGACATATAGACCCTCCATCGCAACCTATTTATCCATTAACGATATTATCCTAAATCATCATATATTTCAAGAAACACATTATAACTATTAAATTTTACCATAATTCTTATAAGATGTTTTACTCTTTAGTATCTTTTTTAAGGAATAAGCTATACTATTTTAAATAAAGATGAAAAAATTAGAAGTTTTTCATCTTTATTTTTTCAAAATATGAATTTTTATAATTAGAAACGTGTATTATTCAAAAAAAAAACAAACTCCTGTAAATGCTTACAGGAGTTTGCTACAAAATTATAAGACTTTCTTTCAAAAGCCCTTTTCATTCGAATTTTACGAAGCGCCTGCTTCTTCAAACTCAACCTCTTCTAACTCGCCTAAACGATGATACTCTGTTAAAACCGCATCTTGAATTTTAGAGCGTGTATTAGAATTAATTGGATGTGCAATGTCACGGAATTCTCCATCTGGAGTACGTTTACTTGGCATTGCTACAAATAATCCATTATTACCATCAATTACACGAATATCATGAACAACAAATTCATGGTCTAGAGTAATAGAGGCAATTGCTCTCATGCGGCCTTCTGTGTTTACGCGGCGTAATCTTACGTCAGTCACTTCCATCTTGTGTTCACCACCCTTTTCTAAATAAGCGATATATTTGTATAAATTCCACAAAATTTCTATTTTCCCTTTAATTTTTTAAAAATTTTTAAGATAAAAATTTTTATTGTAGTTGAATATAAGGATTAGTAGAGGTTATCGCTTACAAAGAGTTACTTAACTAGGGCAATTACTTCGATTTCAACAGAAACATCTTTCGGTAATTTTGCTACTTGTACACAAGAACGCGCTGGTTTATGAGTAGAGAAATAAGAACCGTATACTTCATTAACAGCATTAAAATCATCCATATCCTTCAAGAATACTGTTGTTTTTACCACCGTATCAAATGAAGCACCCGCTTCTGCTAATACCGCTTGTAAATTTTCAAATACTTGCTCTGTTTGTACTGTTACATCTCCTGTTACAAGTTCTCCACTTGCCGTTAACGGAATTTGTCCTGAACTATAGAACATATTATTTACAATAATCCCTTGTGAATATGGTCCGATTGCCTGTGGTGCTTTGCTTGTTTGAACAACTTTCATACTTTTCACCCTTTTATTATTTATTTTTACTCTTTAAAAATAGTGTACCAAAGGCAGTTTGTCCATCTATTTTGTAATTTATAAATAGGAATAAAAAAAGGTAAAGCTATCTGCTTTACCTTTTTACTCAGCCTCTACAAGCCCTTTATCAAATGGTGCAAGTGCATAATTCCCCTTTTCCACTTGAATCGCTTTTTCTTTCACATCAACTTCTGACAGACGAATTAATGATACAAAGTTATTAATAAGTCTTTCTTCAATATCCGTAGACTCTACTAATACGCCAATCCCAACAACATTAGCTTTAAACTCTTCTAGCATGCTCATCATACCTTGAATGGTTCCGCCAGCTTTCATAAAGTCATCAATAATTAAAACATTGGACCCTTCTGGAAGGCTACGCTTTGCTAAAGTCATCGTTTGGATTCGCTTAGAGGAACCTGATACATAGTTAATACTAACAGTGGGGCCTTCTGTTACCTTATTATCTTTTCTCGCAATTACTACCGGTACATCTAAGTAGTTCGCTACTGCATAAGCAAGCGGAATTCCTTTTGTCGCTACCGTCATAACCGCATCAATTGGTTGCCTAGCAAAAACAGAAGCAAATAAACGACCTGCGCCATTAATCTGGCGAGGATTACTTAAAAGATCCGTCATATATAAGTAACCGCCAGGCAAAATACGGTCTGGGTTTTCAAATAAGCTACAAAGCTCGTTAATAATCAGATTTGCCTCTTCTTCACTTATATAGGGAATATATTTCACTCCTCCTGCTGCTCCTGGTACCGTTTGCAATGTGCCGACACCTTGTTGTTCAAACGTTTGCTTAATAATAACTAAATCTTCACTAATGGAAGATTTAGCCGATTGATACCTTTCAGCAAAAAAAGTGAGAGAAACTAGCTGACGAGGATTTTGTAACAAGTAATACGTCAGATCGACCAATCTTGTACTTCGTCTAATTTTCATACTCTCACCTCAAATCACGAATATTCTAAACAAATCATAACGTATTATACGTCTTTATTCAAGCGTTTCTCGCTCTCCTAATAAACGCACTGCATATACTTGCTCGCAAAATCCTTTTAACCCGTTATATATGCGGTGCATTCGCGAATCATGGTGTACAAGACCAAATACAGTTGGGCCACTTCCACTCATTAATACGGCATCTGCCCCAAAGCGTTTCATCTGTGATTTAATACGTGCAACCTCGGGATGCATCGCAAACGTCACATCTTCTAAAACGTTACCAACAGTATCACAAATTCCTTTATAATCGCCATGGTTAATGACTTCAACCATTTTATCTACATTTGGATGAGTAACACGATTTAATTTTAAATTTCCGTACACGTCAGCAGTAGATACACCAATGTGGGGCTTTGCTAAAACAACCCAACAAGAAGGCGGAGTCTTTATATGTTCAATTTCTTCTCCTCTTCCAGTGGCAATAGCAGTTCCACCATATACACAGAACGATACATCTGACCCAATTTCTGCGCCAAGCTTTGCTAATTCATCGATTGTTAGCCCTAAATTCCATAACTTATTAAGGCCACGTAATGTCGCTGCTGCATCACTACTTCCACCTGCTAATCCAGCGGCTACTGGAATCGTTTTTTCAATAGTAATAGACACACCTTTTTTTACATTAAACTTCACTTTTAATAATTTCGCTGCTTGATAAGCTAAATTGCGTTGGTCGTCTGGGACATACCGATTATGGGACAAAATTTCAATACGGTCTTCTGCTAATTCCGTTAGCTCTAAACGATCTGCCAAGTCGATTGTTGTCATAATCATTTTCACTTCATGATATCCATCTTGTCTTTTTCCCAGTACATCTAACGACAGATTAATCTTTGCTGGTGCTTTCACTAGTAGCTTCAATCTATTCACCCACTCTATGTACTCAATCTTTTATCGTTTATTTTACCATAAATTTATAGTAAGACGATGACACTTCCCTAATTATATCGAAAAGCATTCAGAATGAAACTACTTATGTCAAATGATGGCACCTTTTAGCGTGCAAAAAGCCGAGGAATCTCTCCTCGGCTACCGTAGCATAGAAAGTATCTTACAACTACTGGTTTCGTTTCATTAATTGCTGTTCTGCAATTTCTATAGCACGTTTCACCATATTACCAGCATCTTTCGCACGAATTCCGCCCCATCCTTCTTTCTGAACAACATCATAAAAGCCAAGCTCTTTTGCAAGCTCTTCTTTAAATTGATTTGACATGACTCCTCTTCGTCTACTCAATGCAGAGTCCCTCCTTATTTTGCTACGGTATAATTAGTATGCAAAATAATATAGCTTTTCATTTATGGGAATATATGTAACAAAAAATACATTAATTATAAAATACTTCATTTTGAGATTCATCGTAAAATGTTAGCTCTACTGTCTCTGTTAAAACATCTGCATAACTATAAGATACACGTTGCAATGCATCTTCTTGCTGGTCTAATTGTACAACAAACACAGAACGATACGTTTCTGCAAGTACACCTGATTGCTCCACAGTTTTTCTTCTCCCACTATTTGCCTTTAACATAAGTCGCTGTCCAAGATGGTGATCTAATTCGCTTTTAATTTCATCTAAACGTTTTGACATATACTTTGCTACACCTCGCTGTAATTTAGATTGAACACTTAAAACACGATATATCTATCCCAATTATTAACCGCAATTCACAGACAATATCATTATAAAAGCATCATGCGTTCAAATAGATAGAAGAAATACTATATTCTAAAAGTATCATTGTATAGTCTGCACGTTCTTGCCGCTTTTTATCCAGACTCATTTAAATCATTTCCACATAAAAAAGCAAGATACGTATGTACCTTGCTCATTCGTCATAATGTTGAAAGGGCAATCCTGTTCGTAAAATCCCTCTTGTTTCAATTCCGCCTAGTCCCTTTTCGCCAGTAATTGTATTACGCACAACGTCCCATACATTTACTCTTTCCATAAATGAAGTGAAACTAATTTTGCCAACTACATATACAGGATCTAGAGCATGAATATTAATTCTAGACGGTGAACTAGCAAAATTAGCACCTGCTCGAATCAACGCCTCAAAGTGTGATTGACACGCTCCAGCAAAAATAACGAGTTGATCCAATGATGGATATTTTTTTCGCACTTCTCGAACAGCCTGTACAAAATGTCTAGAATGTCTATATGCCGCTAAATCTCCCATAACTCCTTTTGACTTTGTATATGCATCATGTCCTGTAATAACTAAAATGTCTGGGCGAAAATGATCTATTAAGTCTACTACCTTTTCATGCATCTCCGTTTCCTTACAATGAATACCTTGAACAGGAACGCCTATTTTATTATATAAATCTAAGCACTTGCGCAAATATAAAGGATCTCCATCTATATGCAATACACGTCCTGGCATTTGAAAATAATTCACTTCACTTGTATATCCACCAGTTGAAGTATGTTCATGTCTTTGTTTCATCAACACGTAATCTTGCTGAAACAACCGGTAAGTACGCTCCATCGTTTCTTTTTCACGCTTCACTCTATTTTTATGTTCTCGTTGATCTATACTAACTAAATCTGCAAGTGGTGCATCCGCCACAAGTCTAATTTCCTCTCCAAATAATATTGCCATATCGCCTTTTATTTCTATAATACGAAAAAGAATATCCCTATTATGAGAATATCGTTCAACTAATTCTCCAACATGTAAAGCCATTCTCCTACCTCCAAACTCCAAACTCGTTAGGCCATCTTACCTGTTTTTAAAGTATGAATTTAGGAAAGGAAAGGTGACAAAAGGGACAGCTCAAGTTGAACTGTCCCTTTCATATTCTTATGACAATTTATGAAGAATTAATGCATTACTTACTGTTGCAAACTCTTCGATAGATAGCGTTTCGCCTCTTCGCTTCGGATCAATTCCTACTTCTGTCAAAATTCGATCCAACAGCTCTTTATCTTTCGGGAAACCATTTAAATTATTTGATAAATTATTCATTAAAGTTTTACGACGCTGTGCGAAACTTGCTCGTACTACTTCAAAGAAGAAAGTTTCATCTGTCACTTCTACAACTGGTTTAGGACGCTTTAGAAGACGGATAATCGCAGAATCAACATTTGGTTGTGGCACAAACACTGTACGCGGTACAGTCATAACTGTTTCTACCTCTGTATAATACTGAATGGCAATTGATAAAGAACCATACTCTTTCGTTCCTGGTTTAGCAGCTAAACGATCCCCAACTTCTTTTTGCATCATAACAACAAATCCACGAACCGGTAATTTTTCTTCAAGCAATTTAAATAAAATTGGCGTTGTAATATAGTATGGTAAGTTAGCTACTACCATTACATCTTGTCCTTCTTCAAATTGCTCACTAAACACTTCATGTACATCTGCTTTTAGTACATCTTTATTTATAACTGTAACGTTGCTATATGGAGCTAACGTCTCGTCTAAAATTGGTAATAATCTCTGATCAATTTCAAAAGCCACTACTTTTTTAGCACGCTTTGCCAATTGCTCTGTTAACGCACCGATACCTGGTCCAATTTCAATTGCGCCACTTTCTGAACCGATTTCTGCGTGATCAACGATACGATTTAATACATTCGTATCAATTAAAAAATTTTGTCCTAAACTTTTTTTGAATGAAAATCCATACTTTTCAACAATGTCTTTCGTACGATTTGGTGTTGCGATATCCTTCATTTTTTTTCCTCCTGTATTACTTGCTTATAAGCTTCTGCAAATGATTCCTTTGAAACCTGAAACATTTGTAAACGTTTATGTAACTGTTTTGCGTTTGTATAACCAATCTTTAATAGCTTACCCACTCTTTCTCTGCGACTCTTTGCCATTTCTCCGCCCACTAAGCCCGCATCGACTAGATCACTCCAACTAATTTCACTTGTGTAAGCTTCCATTTCTTCATGTATATTCTCTAAAGCACGGCGAATCGACTCATTAGAAGCATGTTCGATTCCAACACCTTTTTTCCTTTTAGCAAGTGCTTCTTCCTTCGTTAAAAAAGCATGCTTACATCCAGGAACCTTGTCAGAAATAATTTTTCGAATACGCTCTCCAGGATAATCCGGATCTGTGAAAATAATAACGCCTCGTTTTTGCTGCGCTAATTTAACTTGCTCAATAACGTGATCACCGATTGCTGAACCGTTCGTTTCGATTGTATCCGCATCAACAGCACGTTTAATCGCAACTGTATCATCTTTACCTTCTACAACGATAATCTCTTTAATTTTCATGCTTGCCTCCACACTCTTTTCATCTCTACTTAGTAAAACAAAAAAATGACGACTTTTCCATTATTATTTTCCCAATCTTACATTTTAAAAAGTAGAAGAGAAAAATCTTTGTTTACTATCCTTATTGTAACACTTCTATCTCCATCTTAATTTATCCGCAGTATTTCTACACTTATGTTATGCGTAAATAGTGGGTTCTTATCACTTCTATTATCTCTCTTCTCAAAAAACAAAAAAAGAATGGGACTCCCCATTCTTTTTTATTCAACACCAAATAAGGCTTTGGCATTCTTTGTTGTTACTTGTGCTACTTCGTCATAAGAAATTCCTTTTAAATTCGCAATTTCTTCTGCTACCAGTTTTACATAACTAGGTTCATTTCGTTTCCCTCGAAATGGATGTGGTGTTAAATACGGGCAATCTGTCTCTATCAATAATTTTTCTAACGGCATCTCCATAGCAACTTCTTTCGGTTTCTTGGCATTTTTAAATGTTACTGGCCCACCTAATGAAATTAAAAAGTTCATATCGACACATCGCTGCGCTACTTCTACACTACCGCTAAAGCAATGCATAATGCCCCCTACTTCAGCTGCATTCTCTTCCTCTAGGATATCAACAATATCTTGAGTTGCATCGCGGTTATGTATAATAATCGGTAATTTCACCTTTTTCGCTAATGCAATTTGTTTACGGAATACTGCCTTCTGTATTTCCTTTGGAGACTTATCCCAGTGATAATCTAATCCCATTTCCCCAATTGCAACTACTTTAGGATGAGCCGCTAATTCTTCTAACCAAGCTAAATGTTCTTCTTTCATATCGATTGCATCAACAGGATGCCATCCAACTGCAGCGTAAATAAAATCATAAGCCTCTGCTAATTCAATTGCTTTCTTTATCGTTACTTCATCAAATCCAACAACAACTGTATATGTAACTCCCGCTTCTTTCATTCTCGCGATAACTTCTTGTAAATCTTCTTCAAATTGCTCTGCATTTAAATGTGAATGTGTATCAAACAACATAATAAATAACTCCTTTTATATTGAAATCAATTCTCTCATAAAAAAACTACACTCTTTCTAACTTAACGATAACAATACTTCAATTTTAATGCAAAAAACGGAATGTAAAAAGAAAAAAGACGCTTCACTAATGTTACACGTGAAACATCTCTTTTTTTGTCTCAATTACTTGATTTTTGTACCATTTGGTAAATTCTGGTCAATTGATGCTAATGACAATACGCCATTCTCTTCACCTGCTAAAATCATACCTTGTGATAATTCACCACGTAATTTTACAGGTTTTAAATTCGTTACACAAATAACCTTTTTACCTTTTAGTTCTTCTGGGGAATAGAATTTAGCAATCCCAGAAACCACTTGGCGCTTCTCTGTACCTAAATCAAGCTGAATTTTTAACAACTTATCTGCTTTTTTCACAGGTTCAGCGGATATTACTTCAGCTACTCGTAATTCTACTTTAAAGAAATCATCAATTGTAATTTCTTCTGCCTTTGGTTCTTCTGCTTTTTTCTCTTCTACTTTAGGAGCAGAACCTTGCATTTGTTCTTTAATATATCCCACTTCTACTTCCATTTCCAAACGAGGGAAAATTGGGTTTCCTTTTTCTACTTTTGTTCCAGCTGGAATACATCCAATTGTAGATAGGCTTTCCCAAGATTTATGCGCCTCTTCAGTAAGTCCAAGTTGAGCAAACATCTTACTTGGTGCTACTGTTAGGAATGGCATAAGCATAATACCTGTTTGACGAAGTACCTCAGCTAAGTGGGACATTACAGACGCAAGTTTTTCACGATCATTCTCATCCTTCGCTAATACCCACGGCTGCGTTTCATCAATATATTTGTTCGTACGGCTAACTAATTGCCAAATGGAACTTAGCGCTACAGAGAATTCCATATTCTCCATTGCCTCTTCTACTTTTTTCAATGTATCTTCGGCAAATGTCACTAGCGTTTCATCGAACTCAGTTACATTTGCTTTAAATGCAGGGATTTCCCCGTTAAAGTATTTATCAATCATAGCTACTGTACGATTTAATAAGTTACCTAAATCATTCGCTAAATCAAAGTTGATTCGTTCAACAAATCCTTCTGGTGTGAATACTCCATCAGATCCAAATGGAACTTCGCGAAGTAAGTAGTAACGCAATGCATCTAATCCGTAACGATCAATTAATGTAACTGGATCTACTACGTTTCCTTTTGACTTACTCATTTTTCCATCCTTCATTAAAATCCAGCCATGAGCAAAGACTTTCTTCGGAAGTGGTAAATCTAAAGCCATTAAAATAATTGGCCAATAAATTGTGTGGAAACGAACGATTTCTTTCCCAACTAAATGGACATCTGCTGGCCAGAATTTTTTATACTTCTCTTCATTTTCTGTTCCATATCCTAATGCAGTAATGTAATTAGACAACGCATCTACCCATACGTAAATAACGTGTTTTGGGTTACCTGGAACACGAACTCCCCAGTCAAATGAAGTACGAGAAACCGCTAAATCTTCTAATCCTGGTTTAATGAAGTTATTAATCATTTCATTTTTACGGGACTCCGGCTGAATGAAATGAGGGTTATCCTCATAGAACTTTAATAGTCGGTCTACATATTTACCCATTCTAAAGAAATAAGACTCTTCGCGAACAAGTTCTACAGCGTGACCACTATCTGGGCTTTTTCCACCAACTACTTTGTCACCTTCCATAATTGGATCTACTAATTGATGCGCTGTATAGAATGTTTCATCTTGTACAGAATACCAACCTTCATATTCATCAAGATAAATATCGCCTTGATCTACTAGCTGCTTGAAGATTTTCTCAACAACATCTTTATGACGATCTTCAGTTGTACGAATAAAATCATCATAAGAGATATCCATCTTCTCCCAAAGTTCTTTAATCCCTGATACAATGTTATCCACATATGCCTGTGGTGTAACATTTAGTTCTTCTGCTTTCTTTTGGATCTTCTGTCCATGCTCATCAGTTCCTGTTAAATAATGAACATTGTATCCTTGCATACGCTTATATCGTGCCATCGCATCTCCTGCTACTGTCGTATAAGCATGTCCAATGTGTAACTTTCCACTTGGATAATAAATTGGGGTAGTAATATAAAAGGACTTATTTTCCTCTTTCATCGTTTTGGACCTCCCGAATAACCTCATATGTATTTATAAACAGTATATCAAAAACTCATATATAAAGTGAAACTTTAATCCGTGGAGAGGGTTCATCCCCCATGGATTATTAGCCCACACCAATCGGGCTTTTACGAGCAGCCCGACTCCCACTTAACTTCTTTGCTCCGGCTAAATTTTGAAGTGGGAGTCTTACTGCTCGCAAATAGCGGGATAAAACGAGTTAATGCTCGATATCTTTATCATCTATTACTCATATTCAAAAAAAATATACAATATATTTCCCGAAAAGTATAAACATTACAAAAAATAATACAAAACAATTGTAGAAATGACTTACATTCTATCATATATAAGAAGTATAAAAATCTATAAATCTTTTTTTAAAATATAGAATTTAATAATTGACGGAAATGTAAATGATTGGTATCATATGTCCATAGGGTATTTTGTCGAAAAATGACGAATCAAAAAAATAGACTCGAAACTTATAAACTATTTATTTAGGAGGAAAAGAATTATGAAATCTACTGGTATCGTTCGTAAAGTTGATGAATTGGGTCGTGTAGTAATTCCAATCGAATTACGCCGTACTTTAGGTATTGCAGAAAAGGATGCTCTTGAAATCTACGTTGATGATGAAAAAATCATCTTAAAGAAATATAAACCAAACATGACTTGCCAAGTAACTGGTGAAGTATCTGATGGTAACCTATCTTTAGCTGAAGGTAAAATTATCTTAAGTAAAGAAGGCGCTGAACAAGTCTTAAACGAACTTCAAGATTATATCGAAACAGCAAAATAAGCTTCTCAATTATGAGAAGCTTATTTTTTATCCACATGATAGATTTGATATACGTCTCGTTTCGACAAATCTCGATCTTTAGCGACTGTTTTTATCGCTTCTTTTGAATTCATACCTTTTTCATTTATATAATGTTCAATATGATTATATACTGAAATAGCTTCCCACCATTGTTCTTCTGGAGTAGGTTCTTCTGTTGAACCTGCGACTAAAATACAAAACTCACCACGAACTTCATTTTGCTTCGTCCACTCAATCGCTTCTTCAATTGTTCCACGAATAAATTCTTCAAATTTTTTCGTTAGCTCACGACATAATACGATTTCCCTATTTCCTAATACTTCTTGCATAGAGATTAAAGTGTCATCTAAACGATGTGGCGCCTCATAAAACATCATTGTAGTTGGAATATAGCGTAGTTTTTCTAATTCAAGCTTACGTCCCTTTTTATTTCTTTGCAGGAAACCATAGAAATAAAAATGTTTTGTCTCAAGTCCTGATGCAATCAATGCTGTAAGGGCTGCATTTGCCCCAGGAAGCGGGATAACATGATATTGTTCTGCTACAGCCTCTACAACGATATCATAACCAGGATCTGAAATACATGGCATACCAGCATCGCTCACAATGGCTACAGTCTTACCTTCTTCTAACTTATCTAAAATTTTCCGTCCACTTACTCCTTTATTATGCTCATGATAACTCATAACTGGTGTTTCAATTTCAAAGTAATTACAAAGTTTCTTCGTTTGCCTTGTATCTTCCGCTGCAATAATGTCTGCCTCTTTTAAAATTCGGATTGCACGAAATGTCATATCCTCTAAATTTCCGATTGGAGTCGGTACTAAATATAAAACTCCCTTTTCATTTTGCTGAAAGCTTTTTTGCTGCCACATAGCGTTCTCCTTTTTGCATATATTCTTCTTTTTTTTTCCTCGTTAACTGCTTAAAGTGATACTCAGCTTGCATAGCCGTTCGTTTATCCTCGTGATCCTCTACATATTTTAAAACAACTGGAAGTCTAGCGCGTGTATATCTAGCACCTTTTCCACTATTATGGGTCTGAATCCGTTTTTCTATATGATTCGTGTATCCAGCATAATAACTTCCATCAGAACACTCCACCACATAAAAACAATGCTTATTCTTCTCCATATAAAATTGAACGAAGCTCCCTTGTATATTCATTGTTTTCTTCATATACAAAAAGAGGTGGTAAGATTTTTAAATCAGCATTCCCATCCTTAATTCCTTCAATTAACAATGTATTCGCTTCTTTACCAGCCTTAGGATAAACAAATCGCACACGTTTCGGTTCAATTTTGTATTTACGCATTAATGTGACGATGTCGAGCAAACGACCTGGACGATGTACAAATGCTACTTTCCCACCCTGTTTCACTAGCTGGCTACTTGCGTATACAACATCTTCTAGTGTGCACATAATTTCATGACGGGCTATCGCTAAATGTTCATTCATATTCTTCTCAGAAGTTTGTGGTGTTTGAAAATAAGGAGGATTACATGTTACAACATCATATTGATGACGTCCAAGTTTCTCCGGCATATCTTTCAAATCTCCATGGATTAAATGAATTCTTTCTTCTAAATTATTGTATTGAACGCTTCTTATTCCCATATCATATAAGCGCTCTTGAATTTCTACACCTGTAATTTTCCCTTTTGTCCTTGTACTTAATAAAAGAGGGATAACTGCGTTACCTGTACACAAATCAAGTAAATTACCTTTTTGAATTGGCACCCAAGCAAAATCTGCAAGTAAAACAGCATCCAAAGAAAAATTAAATACTGATGGACTTTGTACAATCTTCATATCTTGCGCTAATAAGTAATCTAAACGCTCATCTTCATATAAATTCATATATTGCTCCCTTTCTTACACTTAACCTATCCTATTTCATCTTCTATTAATGTAAAAATAAATTTCATTCTACTCTCATGTATAAAAAATTACCTTTCCAATTATATTGGAAAGGTAATCTCACTTTTTATTTAAAAATGACAGACAGAATAAACAATCTCCCTCTTTACGTACACTTCCATAATGTAGATTGCAAATATGAAAACCTTCTTGATATAGTCTCGCTAGATTATCGTAGCCTTCACCAATATCTGTCTTCGCCTTCATTTCTTTGCGTTTTTGAGTTTTTTGTTTTTCCTTGTTCTGCACTTCTTCAAAACGATGTCGCAAATTTTCATTTTCCATTTTTATATGTTGGTTTTCTTCCAATAATTCTGCAAGATGTTGTTTTAATTCCCCCAACTGTTTGTATAAATGTCCAATTTGCTCTTCCATACTAGAAACCGATGCAAAAATATCCTTTTTCTCCACAAGCACCCACCTCATTAATCTGTGGTTTGACTCGAAACGACCCCTTTATTCATTAATTCATCTAACGTATATTCTACTATCCGTTCCTTGTCTACTAGTTCCACTTGAATTAATCTTTCTAAAATATTTAATCCGATAACACGGCCAGTACCGTGCGGTGTTTGTATACGTTGATCTAAATCAGGAAGTTGTTCCTTTGCTGCCTCATATTCATCATTCTCATATTTTAAGCAACACATTAAGCGACCACATAAACCAGAGATTTTTGCAGGATTTAATGATAAATTTTGATCCTTTGCCATTTTAATGGATACAGGTTCAAAATCTCCTAAAAAAGTAGAACAACAAAGCATACGACCACATGGACCAATACCACCAAGCATTTTTGCTTCGTCACGAACGCCGATCTGTCTCAGCTCAATTCTTGTCCTAAAAATTGCCGCTAAGTCTTTCACTAGTTCCCGGAAATCAATCCGGCCATCCGCAGTAAAGTAAAAAATAATCTTATTACGATCGAACGTATACTCTACATCTACAAGCTTCATATCAAGATTATGTTCTCCTACCTTTTGTTGACAAACTTGATATGCTTCTTTCGCAGCATGCCTATTCTCTTCAACAATAGTACGATCATTTTCATTTGCAATACGAATAACTTTTTTTAGCGGTAATACAACGTCATTTTCATCAACTTGCTTTTTGGTAATAACTACTTTTCCGTACTCAATACCTCTTACCGTTTCTACAATTACAAACTCATTTTCTGAGATATCGAACTGATTTGGATCAAAGTAATATACCTTTCCGGCCTTCTTAAAGCGAACACCTACTACATCATACAAAACGGTCATCCCTCCTGCAACCGCAACACTAACTGTTCGAACACAAGCTGCGCATTTACATTAGCGTTGATTCTATTTTTTGCCTCTAATATATTAAAGAGAGCTGATACAATGCGCTTCTGAGCATAAGAAAAGGATTCAAACATCTCTTTCTGCTCATGAAAAACAAGACGATCTTCTTCTCCAAGTTGAACATATAATAAATCCTTATAAATAAGGAGTAACATATCTAAGCCTTGCTGTAATTGTTCTTTCTCTCCAAAGTGCTTCCCCCATTTTTCTTGTACAAAAAAAATAGAGGCCTTATCTTTTTCGAGCGCTTCACATAATTTTATCACTAAAGCTCTCGCTTGTGCAAACCATTCATCATTACACATTAATAAAGCTTCTTCAAAACTATTTGTAAGCTGCGCAGCAAGTGTAGATAAAGAAACTGTAATACCTTCTTCCTCTAACCTCTTAATTAACGATTCTGTAGGCAACGGCCTAAACGTAACAACTTGACAACGAGATAAGATTGTATTTAAAATCTGATGACTTTGTTCAGTAAGTAAAATAGCTGTTGTATCACTACTTGGTTCTTCTAAAAACTTTAAGAGCGTATTCGCTGCATTTGCTGTCATACGATCTGCATGCTCAATAATATATACTTTTTTATTTGCTTCTAATCCTGTTTTTGAAAACTCTTCTTGTAAATCATGAATTTGCTGTTTTTTAATAGATAATCCATCTGGTTTTACAATATGTAAGTTTGGGTAGTTACCTGAATCAATTCGGCGACAATTCGTACATAAATGACAAGGCTCTACACCATTTCTTTGTGAACAGAGAAAACTTTTTGCCATTTGAATTGCTGTGGCGAACTTCCCAGTCCCTTTCCCTCCCTCTAACAAGTAAGCGTGGGATATACGCTCTTTTGCAATGCTATTCATCAACATTTTGACACCGATGGGCTGTATAACAGAAAGCTGCTCCCACGTATTTATCATACTGCATACCTCACTTATTTCATTCTTTCCTTCTATTATAACAATTTATCTTCTATAATCTGAACAACTTCTTCTATAAGTTTTTTCATTGGTTGATCAGCATTTACTAATACAATGCGATTAGAGAAACGCTCTACAACTTGTAAATACCCTTCACGCACACGTTTATGGAAAGAGATATCTTCCATATCTAGTCGATTTACTTCACGTCCTGCATCTTTTCCAATTCGTGCTAAACCTACCTCTGGCTCAATATCTAAATAGATTGTTAAACTAGGCATACAATCTTCCGTTGCGAAACGATTAATTTCAAATACTTTATCCATACCTAAGCCCCTTGCATATCCTTGATATGCTAAAGAGCTATCTATAAAACGATCACATAGTACAAGATAGTTTTCCTCAAGTGCTGGCATAACTTTTTCCACTAAATGTTGTCTACGTGCAGCAGCATATAAGAGCGCCTCTGTACGTGCTTCCATCATCGTATACTCTTGTTTATGTAAAATTGTTCTAATATCTTCAGAAATTGCAATACCACCCGGTTCTCTGGTCGCCATTACCTTTTGTTCCTTTTGCTCAAAATATGGTAATAAACTTTTAATTAATGTTGTTTTACCCGAACCTTCTGGCCCTTCAATTGTTACAAATAATCCCTTCATCCTAAAACCTACTTTCTATATCATACACGTTCATATATTTCGTACTACCTTGAAAACGAGCCCCTGTTTTCTCTAAATGAGTAATTTGCTTTGTATGTTCTTGAGTAATTCTCTCTCCATACATGATCAATGGAATTCCAGGTGGATACGGAATCACCATTTCTGCAGCTATCATACCAACGGCTTCTTCTATAGATACTAACTTCGTTTCGTATCTCTCTAATTGTTTATACGTATACGGTAAAGGGGAAATCTCCCCTTTATAAGTATAACGAATTGATGCTGTCTTGTCTTTTACCTTATATTGCTGCATAGCTAATCGAATGATCTCTATAGCTTTCATATACCCCTCATTTACTTGTAACGGTAATATAAGTAGGACGTTATATGGATCTGCCATTTCCGTATATATACCGACTTTTTCAAATACAGACTGTAATCCATACCCCGATAACTGACAGCGAGTTTGCACCGTAACTTTTAATTCATCTTGCGATGGATATTGCAAAATGGCTATTTGTGGGATAGATCGCAATCCTTCTTTAAATCGGCGTAAAAACTCAACGATTTCATCATGACCCTCTTCCTTTATAACTGCTATTGCAAAACGTGCTATATCAAGAGAAGCCATAATTGGATACGATGGGCTACTAGATTGTAGCATACTTAAATAGGAGGAAACTTTTTCTTCGCTCACCAAACGGCTATTTATATGTAAATAAGATCCCATTGTCATCGCAGGTAATGTTTTATGTGCGGAATGAACCACAATATCCGCACCATAAACTAATGCTGACTTCGGGAAGGGGTCCCCTATACAAAAATGCGCCCCATGGGCTTCATCTACTAGAACAGGAATTTTATGTGCATGTGCGTAAGCGATACTTGCCTCTAAATCAATGCCCATACCATAGTAATTAGGATGTGTTAAAATAAGTGCTTTTGCATTTGGATACTTTGTAATTGCCTCCTTAATAACTTCATCACGAACACCTACTGGTACGTTATGTACTTCATCAATCCATGGATTTAAAAAGACCGGATTCGCCCCTGCTAATTTCAAACCATTAATGATCGATTTATGACAATTTCTTTGTACGAGGACAATATCATGTTCGCCGCAGCAAGATAAAATCATTGCTAAATTTCCAACTGTTGAGCCATTAATTAAAAAATAACTTTTGTGCACGCCGTATACTTCAGCTAATAATTGCTGTGCTTCATCTATACATTCAAACGGGCTATGTAAATCATCTAATCCTGTTAACTCTGTTACATCAATTGATAATATGTCCTTAAACCCCCCTGAAGCTTTCTGAGGGAAGTTTAAACCATTCTTATGACCCGGAACATGAAAAGATAGTAGTCGCCTTTCTTTAAATTCCATTAGCGCCTCATATAAAGGCATACGATTTTGATTCATATATATCTCTTCCTTATTATTCATTGTGTATCTATTATACAGATATTAGGGCAAAAAAAATAATAGGCATAATGCCTATTTAAAAATATGATACTTCTAATTTTCGCAGTTGTTTTAAATAATGTATATACTTCGGGTCATTTGTCTCAGTATTCACCAGATTTCTTTCGCACTCGTAACATATTAAATTATTATATACATATATTCCTTCCCCTCTTTTTGTCTCACAAACGATGCAAATTTCACTTGGTAATTTCATAATCTTTCCTCCCTTTTTAAATAAACATATTATATACCTCTATTCCTTAACAAATTTCTGGAAAATATACATCAATTTCTTATATAATATGATTTATTCTTGGGCAACGTGTTTGTATTACTTATGTATTCCCTTTACTTCTTTCATGTACTGTTTAAAAACAAAAAAACACAAGTCAAAAGACTTGTGTTTTTATCTTGCTTGGCGACGTCCTACTCTCACAGGGACAAGGTCCCAACTACCATCGGCGCTAGAGAGCTTAACTTCCGTGTTCGGTATGGGAACGGGTGT
>NZ_JBIYCT010000017.1:0-42251 GCF_044907945.1 Bacillus sp. RC240
ATTCAAGAAAAATTAAACCACCTATCCCCTAAAGAATTTAGGGAACAGATGGTTTAGGTGTTTTGATATGTGTCCCGTTTTCGGGGTTCACTTCAGATATAAGGGGTTTTTATTGTTAATGAGAAGATACTGTTTCTTGAAGACCTTTAGTCAATTGAACATCGACTTTTTCAGCATCATGAATATGGCTCATAATAGTAGTATTTAATTTTTGGAACATTTGTTGAGTGTTTGCAAATTCTCTTAATATATCATCATTACAAGATTTTTGGTTTTCGATAGCTTTAATAACATTTGTAGCGCCACTTTGTAATGTTTGAATCATCATTAAAATATTTTCAATTCTAGCGTTAGTATCAGCGCTCATTTCTACACCTTCATCAACTAAATGTAAATTATCTTTTGTATTTTCATATGCTTTTTCAATTTCTTCTTGAATTTTTTTCGTTAAGTTACCGATGTTTTTTGTACTTTCAGCTGTACTTTCAGCTAGTTTTCTTACTTCATTAGCAACAACAGCAAATCCTTTACCGTGTTCTCCAGCACGTGCAGCTTCAATACTTGCATTTAACGCTAGTAAATTTGTTTGTGCTGCAATGTTTTGAATCACTTCTACAATTTGTTCAATTTCTTTAGAGCGTTCGCTTAAATGATTCATACTATTAGAAGTACGTTGAGATTGTTCACCTAATCTATTAATTACAATGAGTAAGCGATGAACGGATTCTTTTCCTTCATTAGAGCAATCGATAATTTCTTCAATAGATTGAATTAAGTTTTGCTCTTTTTGTAGCATTTCGTTATTTAATTCGTTGGAATGTGTAGTACGCATAGAAACATTTTCAAAGCATGCGTTCAATTGTTGAATTAAGTTTTGGAGTGTATGATGTTGGCTATTTACAAGTTCGTGCTCTTGCATAACGCTTTTTACACGATTATGGATAGAAGATATAATTTCTTGTTTTTCCACATCTTTTTGTTTTAATTCTGCTTCTAGTTCATGTATATGAGTTTCTAGTTGATCAATTTTATGTTGGAGTGATTTCTTTTGAGTAAACATTTTATTTAATTCAACCGCCTTTGGGATTTTTAATTTCTCTATATTTGGATTTTAGCATTTTTTATAATTTTTAAATATAGGAATTGTTAAATATTTAAGAATCTATTACATTTTGTTCACAATTCTCTTTTTTTGTCATGAAAAATAAACTGTATTTAATGGTCCTGTAAACAAACTGTAAAATAAATCATGTATAACTGTATAAGAAGGGAGTCGGATTATGAACTATTTTAAGCGAATCAGTAGTCTAGTATTAGCAGGAATTATCGTTCTTTCTAGTACAGTCGCTGTAAAAGCAGAGTCAAACGACGAGAAACTTAACAACATGCAACAGCAATTGCAGCAAAACGATGCAGATATGCAGAAGAAAGAGCAAGAGAAGCAAGCTGTTAGTAAAGAAATTCAAGGTATCGAAAATGAACTACATAATTTAAATAATACAATTGCAAAAAATAAAGAGGATCAAGCTGCTATTCAACGTAAAATCGATGAAACACATAAGCAGATTGAACAAAAAAAGAACGAAATTGTCGTTTTAGAAGATAAAGTCCTTGCTCGTAAGGATATTATGAAAAAACGTATGGTTTCTGTTCAAAATAGCTCAAATACGAGTTTAGTAGTAGAAGTTGTTGTAGAATCAAAAAACTTTGCAGATTTCATACAACGTATGAACGCAGTTACGACTATTCTAGAAGCAGATAAAGAAATTTTACGTCTACAAGAACAAGATCTTCGTCAAATTGAAGAAGATAAAAAAGAGATTGATGAAAAAGAAGCATCTTTAGTAGTAGATAAACAAAAATTAGCAAAAGCACAAGCTGATTTGCAAGATAACTTGAAAAAACGTCAAGATAACTTACAAACAGTTCAAGCTAAATATAATCAGGTTGCAAGCCAACTTAATTTAGCAGCAGAAGAAAAGGCTAAAATTGAATCAAATATGAAGGCAGTACAAGAAACAATCGCTCGTGAACAAGAAGCAGCAAGAATTGCAGCGGAAGAGCGTGCAAAAGCGGAAGCAGCTGCAAAGGCTGAGCAAGAAGCTTTAGCGAAAGCGCAAGCGGAAGTTGCTGAAAAGCAAAAGCAAGAAAAAGCTAATAAACCAGCTGAACCAGTTGCTAATAATAGTTCGAAAGTAGAGCCTGAACAGCCTAAAGTAACTGCTGGCGGAAAAGAAATGTATGTACACGCAACAGCTTATACAGCAGATCCATCTGAAAATGGTTATGCAGCAGGTCAACAAGTGTATTCTGCATGGGGCCATTATAATCTAACTGCAAACCCAGGAATGAAATTAATTGCGGTGGATCCATCTGTTATTCCATTAGGATCTACTGTAAATGTTGAAGGCTATGGAATTGCAATTGCAGCAGATACTGGTGGCGCGATTAAAGGTCACAAAATCGATGTTTTAATGCCAGATAAAGCTTCGTCTAGTAATTGGGGCAGAAAAAATGTTAAAGTTACAATTTTAAACTAAAACGTAATCCAACTTTACAAAACGTAAAGTTGGATTTTTTTTGTAAAAATAATGTTAAGTTGAGTTTACATTTTGTTAAGAGTATCATACAATAATGGTAAGAGGTGGTAAATTTGACCATTTTAAATAGAGTGAAGGAATTAAGAGCGCGTTTTAATTTTACACAAAGTGTATTAGCGGAAAAAGTCGGAGTGACGAGACAAACGATCGCAGCAATTGAAAAGGGGGATTACGTTCCTTCATTGTTACTAGCATTGACGATTTGTGATGTATTCGAGTTAAAGATGGAAGATGTGTTTGTTTTAAATAAGGAGGGGGAAGAGGATGAATAGACTCGTATTTTCTTATATGCTAAATGTACTTTTAATGGTATTAGCAGGTTGGGCGTTTATTGAGTTGTATTATTTTACTATTGAAGTCGCTAATTTTATTCAAACGGAGAGAGTACCATCTGAAATTTCACTGAGTTTAATGCCGCTAGGATTACTTTTAATATTTGGTATTGTATCGACTGTTCTTTATAAAATTCAAAAGAAAAAATATAAAGAGCTCTCGTATTGGATGTTTCCACTATTATTTCCTCAAGAGGATGAGAGAGAAAAGGCAATTACAGAAAAGGCTTGTCGTACTACATTTATGTCACTATGGTACGTGTTGCCTTGTGCGGTTGGTTTTTTAACTCTTTCTCCAATTGCTAATCTATATGTTCCTGCATATCCGATATATATTGCATTTAGTATTTTCTTTATTCAAATGACGATTTTTCACGTATCCTTATATCGAAATAAAATCGCTTAAAAAGAAACCTTCTTGCATCGGCAAGAAGGTTTCTTTTCAGCTTACACTTGTACATATAGCAATATTATCTTATCATTTTATATAGAGTAAGATTTTGTAAGGGAAAGGAATTGTATATGAATAAGCAAAGAATTTATAGTATAGTAGCAATCCTTCTATTTGTTGTAGGTGGTGTGTTAATCGGAAAGCCATTTTATGATGGATATCAGGCTGAAAAAAAACAGACTAAAAATGTACAGGCTGTTCAAAAGATGGATTATGAAAAACATGAGACGGAATTTGTAGATGCTTCGAAAATTGATCAACCAGACTTGGCAGAAGTAGCGAATGCATCATTAGATAAGAAACAAGTAATTGGTCGTATTTCGATCCCGAGTGTTTCATTAGAACTTCCTGTTTTAAAATCTTCTACTGAGAAAAACCTATTATCAGGTGCAGCAACAGTAAAAGAAAATCAAGTAATGGGAAAAGGAAATTATGCATTAGCAGGACATAACATGTCTAAAAAAGGTGTTTTATTTAGTGATGTAGCAACTTTGAAAAAAGGCGATAAAATGTATTTGTATGATAATGAAAACGAATATGAATATGCGGTTACTGGTGTATCTGAAGTAACTCCTGATAAATGGGAAGTTGTAGAGGATCATGGGAAAGATGAGATAACGCTTATTACATGTGTATCTGTGAAAGATAATTCTAAGCGTTACGTTGTTGCTGGTGATTTAGTAGGAACGAAGGCGAAGAAGTAAAAAAGAAGGTCAACTCTTTAAAGAGTTGACCTTCTTTTTTACTAATGTTGAGAAATAATAGAATATTTTAGTTGGTATTTAAGTATTTTTCTATTTATGTATAATAAAGTTAGAATTTAAGATTTTGGGAGGAACAAGAGTGAAACAACAGGTGAAGAAACTTCTTTTAACAACAAGTGTAGCGTTATTGGTAGCTCCAATTTCAACCTATGCGCATCCAGGGCGTACAGATGCTAATGGGGGACATACGTGTCGTACAAATTGTGAGAAATGGGGATTACAGTACGGGGAATATCATTATCACAATAAACCAGCTTCTAGTAGCGGTGCAACGAGTCCAGCTCCAAGCTCTAATAACAATGGTGCTGTAGAAGCTGAAAGACAAGCAGAAGCGCAGCGCAATGCTGAGGCTGAAAAACAACGTGCCGCAGAGGCACAGCGTAAAGCAGAAGAAGAGCGACAACGTGTAGCGGAGGAACAAAGAAAAGCAGAGGAAGAGAGACAACGTGTAGCTGAAGAACAAAGAAAAGCTGAAGAGGCACGTAAGCGAGAGGAAGCACAGCGTCAAGCTGATATGGAAAAAGGGCAGCTTGAGGGACAAAAAAGTGGAGAGACTGATTTTAAAGCAGGGAAAAATGATGCGGAAGCACATTTAGCTGGAAAATCAGATACATATAAAGAAGCATTCAAAACCGTTTATGCTGCATCTTGGTCTTTAGAAGAGCAGAAGAAAACGCATTTTGAAAAAGGAAAAGAGCAAGGGTTAACACAAGAAGCAATGGACGATAGTCAAATTACTCCTGAGTTTAAGGTGAACTTTACAGAAGGTTTCCAAGTAGGTAATAAAGAGAGAACCGAAAAGATTGAAAAAGAACAAGCGGAACTTGGTGAAAAGGCTGGTAAAGAATTAGCTGAAAAGAAACCTGGAAATACTGAAAAGGATACATATGTGAAAGTATATGAAACCGCGTATGAAAAGGGATATAAGGCTGCTAAAAAGGCAGCGGAAAAAGCTGGATATACATATGCATTTGAAAACTACGACTTAAAAGTTCCTGCTAAGTATGAAAAGAATGAAACATTAAAGAAATGGTTTACTGAAGGATTTAAATCAAATAAAAAGGCAGCGGAAATTCGAGAAGAAGGATATAAAAAAGGAGACAGCTGGCTTTCGTTCTTCTATAAGAGTTTCGTGCCAAGTGAATATAAAGAACATAAAGGCTTGTATGAACAAGCAATAGAAAAGGGAAAGAAAGCGTAAAAAAAGATGAGGAAAATTCCTCATCTTTTTTTAATCCATCCATTTCACTAATTTCTTAGAAATTGATAATAAAACACAACCTAAAACGATCGCCACAGCGCCAATAACTGTGAATACTTCAGCATATCCAAGTGAAGTTGTGAAGCTTGCAAGCTGTCCGCCTAAAATATTAGCAATACCTGAGCTTGCTAACCATACTCCCATTAATAAAGAAGCAAGTTTTACTGGAGCGAGAGCACTAACCATTGATAGCCCGACAGGTGATAAGAATAGCTCACCTAACGTATGGAAAAGATACGTAAAGACGATAAATAGTAAGTTTGCTTTTTCTGTAATGTTATGTTCGTCACTGCCTGTTTTTAACGTAGCGATAACAAGAACAATATAACCGATACCGAGTAAGATCATACCAAGTCCCATTTTTGTTGGGATTTTCATGTCACCATTTTTTCTAGTTGCCAGTTTCGCCCATAATGCTGAAATAGCTGGTGCAAGTAAAATAATAAATAACGGATTGACCGATTGGAACCAAGATGTTGGAACTTCCCATCCGAATACAGAGCGGTCTACAAATTTGTTTGTATATAATGTTAACGAACTACCAGCTTGTTCAAATCCAGCCCAGAAGAAGACAACAAAGCATGTTAAAATGACGATAACTGTTGTACGTTGTTTTTCTTTTTTTGTTAACGGTGTATTTCCTATTGTTTGTTGTCCAGCATCCGTTTGCAAATCGCGAGTTGGTTTTTTACCGATATCACCAAGGAAGCGATTTGATAGTGTTGTAAATAAAATTTGTCCAATGATCATTCCGATTGAAGCGGCTAAGAAACCGTAACGGAATCCGAAATGAGCAACGCCATCTACTGTTGTTTTGAATAAATTTTCTGATAAAAACCCGCAAACGAGTGGAGCTAAAAATGAACCGACGTTAATACCCATGTAGAATATTGTAAATGCACTATCACGTTTTGGATCATTTTCTTCGTATAATTCTCCAACAAGTGTAGAGATATTCGGTTTGAAGAATCCATTACCGATAATAATAAGCGCTAATCCGAGGTATAGACCGACTTGGTTTTGCAAGGCAAATAGTGTAAGGTTACCGATTGCCATTGTTATACCACCAATTGTGATGGCTTTTCGTTTGCCTAGAAAACGGTCCGTTAAGTATCCACCGATCAATGGTGTGAAATAACAAGCACCAGTATAAAATCCGTAAATAGAGAGTGCCCAAGCGGGACTAAACCCAAGACCACCACTTACTAAAGCTGTTGTTAAATATAATGTTAATAATCCTCGTAATCCATAGTAACTAAATCTTTCCCACATTTCTGTAAAGAAGAGTAAGTATAAACCTGGAGGATGTTTCTTTTTTCTTTGTTGTTCTCTTTCTAGTTGTATCGCTGATTCCATAATATTTTCCTCCTGACACAAGCAAAAAACAAAGTTAATAGTATTGCATGATTAATATTTTACCTTATTAACTATTATAAGTCAATAAAGGTTGATTTTTCAGAAGAAATTTGAAAAGGGAAATAGCTATAGAATGGGTGTTTCTTTTGTGATAGACTATGGACTATGTTTTCTTTGTAAGGAAGCGGATTACCGTATTTTTTTATTTGTGGAATTGATTTCATGTAAGGTGAAATTGAAGAAGGAGAAAGAAATGAAATTGTTACAGAAAAAAGAAATTTTGCTTATTAGTCTTATGTTATTCTCTATGTTCTTTGGGGCCGGAAATCTTATATTTCCACCTTTCCTTGGATATGAAGCAGGAGAACATGTATGGATTGCATTGTTAGGTTTTATTATATCAGCAACAGGGCTTCCTATATTAGGTGTTATCGCTATTGCGAAAGCAGGGAGTTTTCAAACGTTAGCAGGCAGGGTTCATTCTTCATTTGCAATTATTTTTCCGTGTATTGTGTACTTATTTATTGGACCAGGTCTTGGTATACCACGTGCAGGAAGTTTGGCTTTTGAAATGGGGCCAGGCCAGTTGTTCCCAGAAGCGGGTAGCGTAGTTTTGTTATTGTACACGGCTATTTTCTTTAGTATTGTTTACTGGTTAAGTTTATCACCGTCTAAATTAATGGGCTTGTTTGGAAAGGTGTTAACGCCTTTATTATTATGTATGATTGCTATTATATTTATAAAAAGTATGTTTACATCAGTAGGCAGTGTGAAAGAGCCTGCAGGAAATTATGGACAAGCTCCTATGTTCCAAGGATTTTTAGATGGATATTTAACGATGGATGCGTTAGCAGCTTTAATATTTGGGATTGTTATTGCAAATGCTCTGCGTGCAAAAGGTGTAGCGGATGATAAAGGTTTAGCGAAATATATGAGTATTGCTGGTATTGGAGCAGGACTATTACTAACTATTATTTATGTCATTCTTGGATATGTTGGTTCAATTAGTGGTTCATTGGGTACATTTGATAACGGTGCGAAAGTGTTAGCACAAGTTATGACGACATTATTTGGACAAGGCGGAGTAGTATTATTAGGCCTTATTTTTACTATCGCATGTTTATGTGTTTCAATTGGGCTGGTTACGTCTTGTAGTCAGTTTTTTGCAAGTGTATTTCCGAAAGTATCTTATAAAGTTTGGGCATTTATATTAAGTTTTGTTAGTATGGTTTTAGCTAATTTAGGATTAACGCAAATTTTAAAAGTATCGGTACCGATTCTGGGATTTATTTATCCAGTTGCACTAACGCTTATTATTTTAGGGTTATTCCATAAGTATATTGGAAAGTATGTATACGTATATTCGGTCACGATTGGAATCGTAGCGTTATTTAGTGCGATTGATATTTTAAACAAAAGTGTACTGATGAATAAATGGACACCACTACTAAAAGTTCTTCCGTTTTATACAGAAGGTGTAGGTTGGATTGTTCCGGCATTTGTAGGTGCCTGCCTCGGTATGATTGCTAGTATTGCTATAAATAAGAATAAATAAGTAAGAGGTGTTTTCCTATTTCGGAAAACACCTTTCTTTTTTTGGAAAAATAGTATCGAACATGAATAGACTAATAGTATGATAAGGGTAATTGGTAATATATAGATTTTACATGAGTGATGAGGGGGGAGCGTATGAAGGAGGATTTGAATAAGAAAATAGAAGCACTCGAAACGGCAATTGAAACGATGCAAGAGACACTTTATGAATTGAAAGCGAAACAAAGAAAAATAGAAGTAGATAAAGTTCAACAAAATGTTAATAAGGAAAAGAAAGAATATATTGAAGCGGTAAGTAATGAAAAGTTACAAGAAGATGTAGTGAAAATCAAAGAGCCTGTTCAAAAAGTTGAGGAAAAACAAGTAAATATATCTGTTTTTAAACCGGAACCATTCAATATTATTAAGTTTTGCCAAACATGGTTGCCGCGTATATTTGTCGGTATTATGCTACTTGGCGTTATTTGGTTATTTAAAGCAGGGGTAGATGCTGGTTTATTAACACCAGCGATACGAATTGTGTTTGGTATCGCCTTATCTATCGGTTTGTATTATATAGGGGATATTCAAATTAAACGAGAGCGGCAATCGTTAGGATTAGTATTAGCTGGAGGAAGTATTACAGGTATTGTTTTAACAACATTTGCGGCACATTATTTATATGAGTTTATTCCTGCAAGTATTGCGTTTATCTGTAATATTGTATGGGTTATTTTAGGGATTTATTTAGCGAAAAGATATAGATCGGAATATCTCGCTATTTTCGTGGCGGTGGGAGCATTTTTTGTTCCTTTCTTGTTAAATAGTACGACTCCTAATACGTATATTTTCTTTAGTTATGAGACGATATTAACAATTAGCCTATTATGGTATGCATTGAGAAACCGTTATAAGTACTTGTATATGATTTCTTATGTTGTTGCGGCAATTGTCCTATTTGTCTTCTTTGTTGTTATGTCAATATTAGTAGAGAATGTGCAAGTACAGTTAACAGTTGTATACGGTGCAATTCATTTACTATTATTTTGGCATATGTTTTCGGAGAGAAGTTTTATACAAGAAGCACGATTGGCGATATTTAGTGCGAATGCAGTTTTCTTTATTTTAGCTATCTCCCAAATTCCTGAATTTACAACGTGGGGATTAGTTATAAGTGCATTTGTGCATGCTGTTATGTTTGTACTTGAATATAGGAAGAATAAACATTCTGTATTTTCAAATCTAATATTTGGCTTTGCAATGGGATCATTTAGTTTAGCGATTTTATACGAGTATAGTTTGGTGAATGCAGCGATCGTATTATTGTTACAAGGTTTCCTCGGTATGGTTACTGCTATTAAAGTAAAGCAAAATATTAAATTATATGTAAGTGCAACGATTTATGCTATTGGAATGGTGCAGACGATTTTTAGCCCGTTTGATGAGTTCATTTCAGCAGGGTTTGTCGCTCATATTATTTTAATAGGAACGTTCTATTATTGCATGAGACAAGCGAAAGAAGTGTTAGCGAGTTTTGGTAAATATGTGTACTCTATAGCGCTCTACTCGTTAATGGTTATTGTGTTTATTACAATTACTAGGATCGGTGAAGTTCTTTCTACAGATGGAAGTATAATTAGCGTATCTGTATCATTATTATGGATGGTATATGCTTTATTTGCAGTTTGGTTTGGCCGTTATAGACAGATGAACGAAATATTATATGCTGGATTAGTCGTATTAGTAGTAACAGTAGGGAAGTTATTCCTTCTCGACCTACCAGAGGTGTCGATGATGATTAGGGCGGTGTTATTCTTAATCGTAGGTAGTATAGGTATCGTTATTTCAAGAATGTTTTTCTCAAAAGAAGAGAAGTGAGAAGAAGGCAATCCCTTTACGGATTGCCTTTTCTTTTACTTTACTTTAATTCTTACCAATCGTTACAGCCTCATTATATTTAGCTGTTGTGTTTTGTCTTATGCGAAGTGTTGCTTGTCCAGTTGTATTTGGGGCAAGTTGTACGTTCACAATTTTTTCAGCAGATCCTTGGTTATTTGTTATGAAAGAGAATGTACTGCTATATCCGAAAGAAGACGGCCAAGTGCCATTTGTATTTTGAACTTTTGCTACCTGTGTTCCGCCAGTTGTGAAAATACCTAAAGAATAATTATTGTACGTTGTATTTGGTAATAAGTTATTTACTTGAATCGTCATTTGGAACACTTCATTGTTTGGTAGAATGCTAGGGTGAGTAATTACGTAATCACTCGTTGTCACTGCACCGTTATAGCCGTATGAACCTGGTTTGAAAGTATTTGTATTGAACCACTGGTAACCTTGACTTGGTGCACTCCAAGGTTCTGGTTGTGGTTCTGTTGATAAACTTGGTTGTTCAAATGTTTGTAGAGCTGTAGGGGCATCAAGCTGTAAACCACTCACTTGATCTAAGCTTGTAAATGTTTCTTGCTTCGCTAACCAATTCACGATGTTTTCTAATAGAACAGCATCGTTTTCTTCTTTATAACCATCATAAGTTTTCTTTGATTGACCTGAATCTTCACGAACATATTTTGGCGATGCATCTTCAACAGGAGAAGAGTCACCGATAAAGGCAGCTTTTCCAAGTCCTACTTTTGCGATAGCAGCATAAGGCCCCTCTGCAACGCCACCACCGTTATAAACGCCGCTATCAACAGCGTTATTCCATTTTGATGGATTTTCTGGAAGATATACAAGGCCTTTCGCTAGTTTTGGATTTGTAATCGCAAGGGTAGAGCCGGCATGCATTGCTACAGATGAAACGCCAGTTGTAATTCCGAATGATTGCACAGGTGAGACAATATTTTTAGCTGAAACATCACCAAGTGCATTGTAACGGAAGCGAATACCGAAATTATCGGATAGCCAATCAGAGCTTTCTACTCCTTGCATAGCTTGTGAAGTTGTTTCTTCATTAGACATTCCCTTTGCTGGATTATCCCATGCCCCGCGTCTATATCCATTGAACACTTCTGAGGAGTCCCAGCGGTTTTTATTACGATCTGCATTATAATGATCGGCAATGAAGAAAATACTGCCGCCATTTTTCACGTATTGTAACATTGCGTCTTGTTCAGATTTTTTGTAAGGAATATTTGCCTCTGGAACGATAAACACGTTGTAATTTTTTAAGTCGTCGTATGTAATAGGTGTTGATTTACGAAGTTCTTTTACATGATATCCGTTTTGGGCAATGCCGTTTCCGAAATCAGAAAAGCCGCCATCAATAACCCAGTCAGCTGTCCCGGCAGTTTGACCGTGCGTATTATCGAATAATACTTTCTTCCCATTGTTTTGATTTACAACCTTTGCAGCAATTTCAGGAGCTGGGTCTACAGAGCTTTCGGCATAAGTAGACGGTATGAACGAACTCCCCATACTAAGTGTAATTGCTGTTGCTAAAGAAAATGTAATCCATTTTTTATTCTTCATAGAAGAATCCCCCTAATAATAAATATATGTGCTTTAATAATGTAATTTATTTTTCTGAAAAAATAAAGACAGAAAACGTAAAAAATATTAAAAAATTGTAAAAATACCGTGAATTTTGTTGAGAAATATTTATATAGGCAATAAAAAATCCCTTCCAATTAATAAGGAAGGGATAGCTTGTTTAACTAATTTTTGAATTAGGTGTTTCATCGATCTTATGAAACCCTTTCATGTAATACACGATAGCTAAGCCGATAAGCCAAATTGGGCCAATGATTAATGCAATTCGTGTATCTTCTGAATACGCCATAATACCTAGTACAAGTGCGAGGAAGCCAAGTGAGAAGTAAGAGCTTAATGGATGTAAAGGCATTTTATACGTTAGCTTGTCTTTTTTCTCAGTTGGTAATCCTTTACGGAATTTAATTTGAGCGACTAATATTATACCCCAAGTCCAAATTGCCCCGAAAGTTGAAATACTAGTTAGCCATGTAAACACTTTTGCAGGAACAAGATAGTTTAATATAACGCCAACGAGTAAAACAATCGCAGTTGCTATAATACCTTGACTTGGAATGCCATTTTTATTTAAACGTCCAAATCGTTCAGGTGCTTTCTTTTGTTGTGCTAGTGTAAATAGCATACGCCCTGTACTAAATAAACCACCGTTACAAGAAGAAAGTGCAGCTGTTAATACAACAAAGTTAATAATACCTGCTGCTTTTGCAATGCCGATTTGTTGGAATGTTAATACGAATGGACTTCCTTTCTCGCCAAGTTCGTTCCATGGATAAATTGCCATCATAACGAATAATGCCCCGACGTAAAAGATTAGGATTCTCCAAAATACGTTATCGATAGCTTTTGCGAGTGTTTTCTTCGGGTTTTGAGCTTCACCAGCTGTAACACCAATTAGTTCAACGCCTAGATAAGCGAATAATACCATTTGTAAGGAAAGCAATAATCCAGAGAAGCCATTTGGGAACCAGCCCCCATGTTCCCAAAGATTTGAAATACCAGTTGCAACGCCGCCATTTCCAAATCCGAATAGAATAATACCAAAGCCAATCACTATCATACAGATAATTGTGACAATTTTAATGAGAGCAAACCAAAACTCAAGTTCTCCAAATACTTTTACTGATAAGAAGTTGAAAGCGCTCATTAATAATAGAGCGAGTAGTGCCCAAGTCCAGCGCGGGATATCTGGGAACCAGTACTGCATGTAAATTCCAGCCGCCGTAATTTCAGCCATACAAGTAACAACCCATAAGAACCAGTAGTTCCAACCAGTAATATAGCCAGCAAGTGGGCCGATATAATCATTAGCATATTTACTAAAAGAGCCGGCAACCGGTTGTTCAATTGCCATTTCTCCGAGCGCTCGCATAATGAAAAAAATAACGAGTCCAGCGATCATATAACCTAGTAAGATGGAAGGACCAGCTAGTTTAATAGCAGAAGCAGATCCTAAAAATAGCCCAACGCCAATAGCCGAACCGAGTGACATTAAAGTAATATGTCGTTCTTTTAAACCTCGATTTAAAGTTCCAGATTTGTTTGTGTGCTGCATAAGAAGAATCCCCCTTGTAGAATGAGTTGCCTAAATATTTAACTATTTCAAATTATAAAACATTTATATCTGTTATGCTACAAAAATAATCAAAATGAACTGTACTACATCTGAACTTGTCAGACTTAAACTTAAAATTCTCACTATTAGAGAATATATTGACTCTTCTTTTTATTGATTGTTAAGATTAAGTATTATATTTTCTCACATACTAGTAAGAAAAGAATGTGTGATAATAATTCAGGTGTAGGAAGGGTACATAGCCATGTTTCAATTACAAAAATATAACACTTCTGTGAAGCAAGAGCTTTTAGCGGGCATCACAACTTTTTTTACATTTGCGTATATTCTTGTCATCAATCCGAAAATATTATCTGATGCAGGTGTACCATTTGATCAAGCGTTTACGGCAACTATTATTGCGACAGTTATTGGGACGCTATGTATGGCGTTTTTAGCTAATTATCCAATTGTTATTGCTCCAGCTATGGGGATGAATGCATATTTTGCTTATTCTGTCGTTCAACAGGCAGAGGGGATTACGTATGTCATTGCGTTTTCGGCAGTATTTGTAACAGGTATCATTTTTCTTTTATTATCTTTCACTTCATTTAGGCAAAAGCTAATTATCGCAATTCCTGACAGTTTAAAACATGCAATTGCAGGTGGAATTGGACTATTTATTGCTTTTATTGGATTACGTCTATCTGGAATTATCGTGGATCATCCATCTAACTTAGTTACGATTGGTGATTTTCATTCTCCAGCCGTTATTTTAACTTTAATTGGTTTAATTTTAGCGGCAGTATTAATGGTATTACGTGTGAGTGGTGCATTATTTATTAGTATGATTGTGACAGGAATTATCGCCTTCTTTACGGGGCAACTGAAGTTTGAGGATAAAATTGTAGCGATGCCTCATTTACCAGAGGGTATTATCGTTTCAAATCCAATCAATGCTTTTTCAGATGTAATTCAGTATGGATTATATGGTGTTGTATTTTCATTTTTACTTGTACTTTTATTTGATACGACAGGTGCATTACTCGGTTTAATTAAACAAGCTGGTTTAATTACAGATAATACAGAGAAACGTTTTGGCAAAGCGTTTATTGCAGATGCGATTGGCGGAACGACAGGTTCTATCTTCGGAACAAGCCCAACAGCAGCAACGATTGAATCGTCAGCTGGTATTGCTGCAGGTGGTAAAACTGGATTAACAGGTATTGTAGTTGTTGGTCTAACGATTATAACGGCATTTTTCAGCCCTGTTATCGCGTCTTTATCAAGTGTAGCTGCTATTACAGCTCCTTCATTAATTATTGTAGGTAGTTTAATGGCACAAAGCATTCGTGATATTAATTGGAATGAATTTGAAGATGCATTACCAGCATTTTTAATTTTCGTTGGTATTCCGTTAACGTCTAGTATTGCAAATGGAATTGCAATTGGATTTTTAGTGTATCCAGTATTAAAAATTGTGAAGGGGAAAGGGATGGAAGTACATCCGTTACTATATTTATTTACAATTTTATTTGGATGTCATTTATTCTTATAGTATAGAGATAGGAAAGGGGTCTTCTTATGAGAGGCTCCTTTTTTGTGTATAATAAAGTGAAAAAAACAAATCAATTACGTAAAATATAAATTACTTAATGGAATATATATGTTACAATAAAGGCAGAGGAGGAACATGAATGGCTGTAAGTAAAATAAAAGTCGCACGTGTTCAGTTAGATTTAACACAACAACAATTAGCAGAAAACGTAGGCGTCACAAGGCAAACAATTAGTTTAATTGAGAAGGGGAAATACAATCCATCTTTAGATTTATGTTTGAAAATTTGTTATGCAGTAGATAAAACATTGAATGATTTGTTTTGGGAGGAAAAGGAGTGATAGGGTGAAAATCGTGAAAGATGAACGTTTAATGATTGAGGGATTAAAACATATTAGATTGGCTTTCATCTTACAAAATGTCGTCATACTAGGCATTGTTTTTTACCGTTACGTCTTGCAAGGGGCAGGGTATGAAAGTGTTTCGGATTTATTAATGGTATTTATGGGCGGGATAATAGTTATTAACTTTTTAAACTTAAAAAATTCGGTGGAAGTGTATGAGCATACAGGGGGAGTATCTCGTAGTTATTTCATGAAACTATTATTAATTCCAGTAGGGATTGTTATTGGGAATTTAGCTATTTGTATCATTGTAACACCGGATATTTCGATAAAGGAAATTAGTATAACAGGACTTATTATGTTTGTTTGCTTTTTAATTCCTAGTTTGTTTATATACATATATATGAAAAAAATAAAAAGTGAAAATGAAATATAAGAAAAGCTTTCTGCAATATGCAGAAAGCTTTTCTTATATTTCTTTATACATTACTTTATGTAGTCCTATTGGATCAATCTCGAAGATTTCACCATGCTCATGGAAGTCTAATCGCTTGTAATAATCCGCTACGGTAATTCGGGCATTACACCATAGAATATTTGCTTCGCGTTCTTGGAGGACTTGTTCAGCTTTACGGATTAAGGAGCTGCCAGCATGCTGGTTTCGGAAATTAGGTAATGTTGCCATTCCTCGTAGACGATAGTGGTTACCAGCTTTTAAATCAGGATGTATTTCTTTAGAGAAAGAGGCGATGCTAACAAGTTCATCATGTAGAAATGCACCTAAATGAAAGGCGTCTGTTTCGTAATCTGAATCGTATTTACAATCTTCTAATGATTGATTGGGACGCAAAACCTTTTGGCGTAATAAGTATGTTTCAGATGCATCAATATGTTTCACTGTAATCATAATATCACCCTTTCTTATAAGCCTTTTTCTATAAGTTGTAAGAAGAAATATGCGGGTGCAACGAGAAGTCCTAGTATGCTAGCTGTTCCGAGAAGGAGTGAAATTAAGAGACAAAAGTACTTAATTCCATTCGGTTTTTTCCATCCATAACTACAAATTTCAATGCTAATACCGATGAGAATAATGGCGACGAGTACTTCTGCTAATAATAAGAGAGCTAAAGTTGAAATAGACATAATGTGATTCATCCCCATAATATGTGATAGTAACATTTTACCATATAAAATTGAAAAAATGCCCCTCATTTATGTGAGGGGCATTTTCTATTCTAATATGTTTTTCATTGTATCAATATGTTCTTTTGAACCCGTTACAAGTAAAGTATCGCCATGCTGTAACTTCGTATCACCATGTGGTATTAATGCTTTATTACCACGGTAAATTTGAATGACAAGTACATCACCTAGAAACGGAAGGCGACGAAGTGCTAAGCCGTTATATTTATTACTCCGTAGTTCAACCTCACGCACCGTTTCATTAGCTGTTGTAATCAAGCGAACGAGACTCGGTTTATCAATAAGTGCACGTAATAAAATACGTGTAGAGTTAATAGTCGAGAATACAGCGATATGTTCTTGAGTCGCTTTTTCTTGTAGAAGGGGATCTTCTACACTTGCGATGACGTGTTCAACACCTAATTCTTTTGCGTGTTCTGCTAATAATAAGTTTTGTTCATCATCACTTGTCGCAACAACAACACGGTCTGCTTCGAAAGCTTGTTGCTCCATTAAAGATTGAATAGTAATCTCATCTAATTTTACAATAGGGAAGTCATGAGATTTCGCTTCCTCATCATTTATTTTATTTTGACGTATCATATATAGTGTTACGTCATAATCTTCACGTTTTAAATCAAGTGATAACGGAAGGGTAATTCTGCTTGCACCAATAATAGATACTTTCGGTTTTGGTGTTTCCACTTTTGGAAACATCTTTTTAAATAATATAGGTGCAAAAATACAAGTAATAACTGCACTTAAAATAAGAGATGCTGATAAACTTGGGCTAATGATGCCTAGCTTTTCACCGATTTGTGCAGCCGCAATAACTAAAGAAAGTGTTGATGTTAACAAAATAGCACTTCCGAGTACGATATTGCGTGGGTACCATTTTCGTAAGACGAGTGATGGCAACAGTTTTGAAATAAAGAGTCCCACAATTAGAATTGGGATCATTAGCATACTAGAAGGCTCGTTAAAAATAGACCATACTTCTAGATTTACACCAACCATTACGAAGAAAATAGGAATGAAGAAGCCATATCCGATGGAATCAAGTTTTTCAACCATATCTTCATTTGGTGATAATAAAGATACGAGTACACCTGCTAAAAAGGCTCCCAAAATATTTTCTGCCCCAACAGATTCAGATAATCCAACTAATATTAAGATGAGTGCAAAAACAGCTCGTGTATCAATTTGTACACTACCGGCTTTTAAGCTTTCTAGGTATGGAATATTTTTAAACCGTCTTGCGACAAAGTAAATTACAATACCAGCACCGAATAGAAGAAGTAGAAGCCACATGCTTTGGCCACTTTCGGAATTTAATCCGACGAATATAGCGAGTAAAATCATTGTAACTAAGTCTGCAATAACAGCGACTAATAAAATGATTTGCCCGATTGCGGTTTTTCCTAAGTTATTTTCTTTCAATGTTGGTACGACAACACCTAAAGAAATAGTTGAAATAATTAAAGTCATGAACATTGCATTGTCTACGAATCCTAGCCATACGAATATTAATGATAGGGCATAAGATAAAATGAAAATAAACAAGAAGATAATGCTTGCTGCTTGGAATGTGTTCGGTTCGTTTGTCGTATTCTTTTTCCTTTTTTGTTTAAAGATCGAAAAGTCAATTTCTAAACCACTTAAAAACATTAGGAAGATAAACCCTAGTGTTGATAAGACTTGAAGCCACATATCGGGCTCAATGATGTTAAATCCACTTTTACCTACAAAGATTCCTGCGATAATTTCTGCAACAACGACAGGAAGTGCTTTTAATTTAAAGCGCTGTAACAAAAGGGGAACGAAAAACGCGATTGCGACGACAACCATAAGTGATAGAACAGAAGAATGATGTTCCATTGCGTTCTCTCCCTTCAAATAAATATAGTAACTATTTAGCCATATAATAGGAAGAAAAGCAACGGATATGGTTTCGATTTCATAAAGAAAGAGTTTTCTTAACATTTGTCATAATAAGTATATCTTTCATGATTTTGTTGTTAATTCCGTAATGTGGATGTAATAGGGGGAGGGGATAAAGTGAAACTTTAATCAGTGGGGGTCTTACTGCTCGTTAATGCGGGATAAAAAAAGACTGCTGAGGAATCCCAGCAGTCTTTTCATGCAAATTACATTGAGAAGAAGATCCATACAGTAAGACCAACTGTTGCAGCTGCAACGAAGAAACTGTATATCATTGTAAGAATTTGAATTCTTCCTTCTCCTTCTTTTAAATGCATGAACATAATTAATTGTAATAAAGCTTGCGCAACAGCCATTATGATAATAGTTGTTAATATCGTTGAAAGTGGCAGGGTTGTATAAAGTGCCACGTATAAAGCTAGAAACGTTAGTGCAAGCGATAAAATAAATCCGAAAACGTGTGACCATGGGAATCCGCTATGCCCATGTCCGTTTGCTTGGTTGTTATTTTGACCCATTTACGCCACCATCCCGTTCAAGTAAACTAGTGTGTAAATAAAGACCCAAACAAGATCAAGGAAATGCCAGTATAAGCTGATAATAAATACTTTACGAGCTGTAACTGGTGTTAAACCTCGTTTTAAAATTTGGATAATAACACAAGTTGCCCAGATGATACCACCTGTTACGTGGGCACCATGCGTTCCAAGAAGAACGAAGAATGCCGATAAGAAAGCACTTGTTTGAATCGTTGCACCTTCACCAATGTACATAATGAACTCTTCGATCTCGAAGAATAGGAAACCTGCACCTAAAAGTAAAGTTAGTATAAACCAGGCTAACATTCCTTTTTGATTGTGTTTACGCATTTCATGAATTGCGATACCACATGTGAAACTACTTGTTAAAAGTAGTAGTGTTTGAATTAAAAGCGTTTTAAGTTCAAACAGTTGCGCTGGTGTTGGGCCATCTGCCGTACGACCAGCAAGGACTAGATAAGAGGCGAAAAGTGTTGCGAACAGCATAATTTCAGCCCCAAGAAAAATCCAGAATCCTAGGATATTCAACCTGCTTTGCTCGGATTGATATTCCAAAGGTAAGCTTTTATCTAAAGCCGCCATGTCATTTCACCTCTCATGCTATATGTTCTGTTTCTTTAATTTCATCAACGCTTACGTAGTAGCCATCATCATAATCGAATGAACGATAGATTAAGCAACCTAAAATACCAATACCACCGATTGCTGCAATCCAGAACCAGCTAAATACTAATGCAAAACCTGCAAGACCGAAGAATAAAGACGCAATAATAGGCACACCAGAATTACTTGGCATGTGAATTGGTTTTAATTCATCTGCTGTTGGTGTAATTGTTTCTCCACGTTTTTTCATGAACCAGAAAGCATCAGCTTCTTTAATTTCAGGAAGTTTCGCGAAGTTGTAATGTTGTACAGGAGATTGAGTTGCCCATTCAAGTGTACGGCCGTCCCATGGATCTCCAGTTGTGTCACGCTCACCGTGACGTGCACTCCAAATTACGTTATAGCAAAGGATTAGGAAGCCAATAGCCATCATTACAGCACCAACAGATGCGATTTGGTTTAGCCAGCCCCATCCAAGACTTTCAGAGTAAGTGTACATACGACGAGTCATACCGTCTAAACCTAAGAAGTACATTGGGAAGAAACAGATGTTAAATCCGCTCATAAAGATCCAGAATGTCCATTTACCTAGGCGTTCATTTAACATATGACCTGTCATTTTTGGATACCAGTATGTGAATCCAGCAAGCATAGCGAATACTGTACCTGCGATTAATACGTAGTGGAAGTGAGCAATTAGGAAGTAGCTGTTATGGTATTGATAATCAGCTGCTGCCATTCCAAGCATAACCCCTGTAACTCCACCAACTACGAAGTTTGGAATAAATGCCAATGACCAAAGCATTGGAACTGTAAAACGAATACGTCCTTTATACAGTGTAAACAACCAGTTAAAGATCTTAACACCGGTTGGAATCGAAATCGCCATTGTCGAAATCGAGAAGAATGAGTTAACCGCTGGACCTGCACCCATAGTGAAGAAATGGTGAAGCCATACGACGAAACTTAGTAAAGAAATTGCAACCATCGAGTACACCATCGCACTGTAACCGAATAGACGTTTACGTGAGAATGTACTAATGATTTCAGAGAAAATACCGAATGCCGGTAAAATAACGATATATACTTCAGGGTGACCCCATACCCAGAATAGGTTGGCCCATAACATCGGCATACCGCCGCTCGCCATCGTAAAGAAGTGAGCATCGAATAGACGGTCAAATGTCATTAATGCAAGAGCAACTGTTAATACTGGGAAAGCGAAAATAATGATAATTGTTGTAATTAAGATTGACCAAGTAAACATTGGCATTCTCATTAATTTCATGCCAGGTGTACGCATTTTTAAAATAGTAACTAGGAAGTTAATACCTGTCATTAACGTACCGAGACCTGAAATCTGTAATGCAATTGCGTAGTAGTTATTTCCTACACCAGAAGTAAACTCTGTACCTGCCATTGGGAAGTAAGAAGTCCACCCAGCGTCTGGAGAACCACCGATTACGAAAGCGATGTTGAATAACATTGCTCCGACAAAGAATAACCAGAAACTTAAAGCATTTAAGAACGGATATGCAACGTCACGAGCACCAATTTGTAATGGTACTACAAGGTTCATTAATCCCATAACGAATGGCATTGCCATGAAAAGAATCATTACTGTACCATGTGTTGTAAAGATTCCGTTATAGTGTTCAGCGTTTAAATAAGTTGTTTCTGGGAATGTTAACTGTGCACGGATCATTAAACCATCCATACCACCACGGAATAACATTATAACGGCAGAGATAATATACATGGTCCCTATTTTTTTATGGTCAACAGTTGTCAACCATTCATCCCAAAGCCATCTCCATTTTTTGTACTTTGTTAGTACGAAAAGAATCGCTAATGTCACAAGAACGATAGAAGCGTCAGCTCCGTAAATAATCGGGTCACCTGTGACAAAAAATTCATCAAGCTTCACTGTGTTCACTCCAATCTGTTGGAATAATAGCTATTATTTTTTGTTTTTGTAGTAGTTGTAATCACAATATTCAAGTGATTTTGGATCTACATAACTTAAGTGGTGACTAGAGAACGTCATACGCCCCACTACACCAGGTTTAATAATTTCGTTGTATTTCTTTTCTGATAATTTAGGGGCAGTTTCTTGTACTTCTTTTACCCACTTATCATATTTCTCTTTAGTTTTTGCTTCAACTTCGAACTCCATGTGAGTGAATCCTTCACCAGAGAAGTTCGAACTACGACCTAGGTAAGAACCTGGCTTGTCAGCTTGTAAATATAAGTCCATGATCATGCCATCCATTGTATACTTCATACCACCAAGTTCTGGTACCCAGAAAGCATTCATTGGACCGACAGAAGTCAGCTTAAATTGAATTGGTACACCAGCTGGGATGTTTAAATAGTTAACGGTTTCAATTTTTTCCTCCGGGTAACTAAATAACCATTTCCAGTTTGCAGATGTAACATAAATTTCAACTGGTTTAATATGTTTGGACTCTTGCGGAACCTCTTCCGAAGCATAAGTTGCTTTAACTGTTGGAATCGATAATGCGATAACGATAATAACAGGAATAATTGTCCAAATGATTTCTAATAATGTGTTACCATGTTGATCAGGTGGCTCATAGTCCATATTCTCTGGTTTTTCACGATAACGAATCAAGATGACTGTAAACAAGATGAATACAATTGCGATAATTAATGACATAAGCAAGAATGACCAAACAATTAAATCATACTGTGCTTTTGCAACAGGTCCTTGCGGATTTAATACTGCGAGTTTTTTATCACAGCCACCGAGGAACAGAAGTAATGATAACGGAAGAAGCGAAGCCAACTTCCAAAACGTTTTCTTTAGTTGCACGATTGAAAATCTCCTTTCTCCTTGGATTGAAACTATGCCAATAAAACAATATAAACCTATTAATTTATAGAAGGCAATAGTTTTTGTCATATTGTTAAAAAATAGACACAAATGCACACTTTTTAAGGTGAATATCATTTGTAACTTGATAACATTGTAAACTATTTTCCAGATAAAAACATGATTGTGGAAATTTTAAGATAAATAAAGTTATACCAAGATATCCAAGAAATAGAAAAAAGCTATCTTATTATAAGGAAGATAGCTGAATGTTTTGTATATTTAGTTTATTTCCTGAGTTATATTTTTTTTCTGTTCAAATGTGACAACTTTTTTATATTTCACTTGGTATAAAATGTAACAAATGATCATAAATGGAATCCCGCAATAAAGAGCAATTCTCTGATCTGGAATGAAAGCTAAACTAACAAATGTAAGGGAATTGAGTGAGAAAGCTACGATTGGAACTATTGGATAAAGTGGTGTGCGGTATTTTAAATCATTTATGTCGCCGCCATTTTTCACGAAATTTCTACGGAAGAAAAACTGTGAAGCTGCAATCGACATCCAAACAACAACAGCAGCCATTGCTGCAATAGAAGTTAAAATTAAAAAGACAGTATCTGCTGCAAATATACTTGTTAATAAAGAAAGGCTTGCGAAAATTAGACTGAAAATTAACGCATTTAGTGGTACACCTCTTTTAGTTAACTTCGTAAAAGCTGGACTAGCCATTCCTTGTTTTGCCATTGCCCAAAGCATACGAGAATTTGCGTATAGGCCAGAGTTAGCTACGGATAATACAGCTGTAATAATAACAAAGTTCATAATGTCCGCTGCATAAGGGATACCAGCCACATCAAATACAAGTACAAATGGACTTTCAACTAGATTAGCCTCTTGCCACGGGAGTAAACCGACAACAACTGAAATTGCTAGGACGAAGAAGAATAGAGTTCGCCAAATTGTATTTTTGATTGCTTTTGGAATTGTTTTTTCAGGATTTTCACTTTCTCCTGAAGCGATTCCGATTAGTTCTGTTCCTTGGAAGGAGTAATTGACTGTAATCATCGTAAGAAGAACAGCTAATGCACCGTTTGGAAATAGCCCGCCATTTTCAGTGAAATTGTGAAGCATCGGAGCTGGTTTTCCGTTAAAGTCGAGTAGACCGAACATAACTGCACCACCGAGTACGATGAAAATAACAATTGTTGCGACTTTTACACTTGCGAACCAAAATTCCGTTTCTGCATATGCTTTTGCTGATAAAGCGTTCACAAGGAAGAGTGCTGCTGCAAATGTAACACACCAAATCCAAGAAGAAACGTCTGGAAACCAGCGTTTCATTAAAATGCTAACAGTCGTTAACTCTACTCCAACTGTAACAGCCCAATTTAACCAATACATCCAACCGACAACAAATCCAAAACCAGGTGAAATAAATTTGCTTGCATAGCTTTGGAATGAACCTGCTTCTGGCATAGCCACTGACAATTCACCAAGACATAACATCGTTAAATACATAACGAAACCACCGACTAAAAATGCGAGAATAGCTCCGCCTGGTCCTGCATTATGGACGATTTGTCCAGAACCCATAAATAATCCCGTTCCAATGACTCCGCCAAGTGCGATCATGAATAGGTGTCTACTTTTCATTGTTCGTTTTAGATCTGTTTGTTCTACTTGTTGATTCATATGCCCCTCACCCCATATTTTCTTGTATGTGTTAACTTGATTTCATTCTGGGTTTTTAATCATTAGTGGGGGATGAAAAACATACTCGGCTTATTTTGTTGTGAACTGAGTATGTAAAAGATAACTATGACTAAATACCTTAGAATGTTTATTAACCTAGTGAAATAAAATCAATTACTTCACTAGGTTAATGATTTTTATTTTAGCAAAAAATTCTGAAAAAGTATATTGTTTTTTCTTTTTATTAAAAATAATTAGAATTTTACAACGATATAAGTGTGAATAATAATTCACAGAATCTTTCTAGCAAACTAGTAAGAAGAAAGGTACAATGATAAGAGTTGTGTCTGTAAAATAATAATTAATGGAGTTTTGTTTATAATGAAAAAGCTAAAATATCTTTTTGTTTTTGGAATTATACTAGCTGCCGCGTTTTTTATAGGGAAAGATAAAATTATACAAAAGGCGCAAGTGCTACGCTTAGATTTTCTATCTGAAATGAAAGAAGCGGCTATGATTGAAGATGTTCCATTTATAAAACAATTACCAGAATTACCTCGTGGATGTGAAGTGACAAGTTTAGCTATGCTACTACAACATAAAGGTGTACAAGTAGATAAGATGCAACTTGCTAGCGAAATTCATCGTGTTCCATTTGAACAAAATGGTTTGCGTGGAAATCCTTATGAGGGATTCGTTGGAAATATTTACACGAAAGCTGAGCCGGGATACGGTGTATATAATCAACCGATTTTTAATTTAGCAGAAAAGTATGTTCCTGAAAAAGTAATTAATTTAACGGGTAGAGACGTGCAAGATCTATATAAAGTAATTAGTTCTGGCTCTCCAGTATGGGTTATTATTAATACAACGTTTAAGCCGCTAGCTGAAAGTAGTTTTGAAACATGGAATACAAGTTCTGGTGAAGTGAAAATTACATATTTTGAGCATAGTGTAGTAGTGGTTGGATACGATCAAAACTTTGTATATGTAAATGATCCTCTAAAAAACAATCCACGTTTCGCTGTTCCTCGTGCTGAATTTGAAAAGGCATGGGAGCAAATGGGGAAACAAGCAATTACTATTTTATAAAATGAAAAGTCATCTTGCGATGGCTTTTTCTTTTTGAATATTTATTATAGAAAATTCTGAAAATTCTTTTAGAAGTTAACAATTCACGCTATAATAACATTTAACTTGGTAAAGAAGGGGAGAAGAGAAATGGATGTCGCAAAGGAACTTGTTTTATCAAAGAATCAGTTGATTGAGTGGAGAAGGCATTTTCATAAGTATCCAGAGTTATCTTTTCAAGAGGAAAAAACATCTCAATTTGTATTCGACATACTTCGGGAAATCCCGTATTTAGAAGTCTCAAGGCCTACTAAATATAGTGTAATGGCAAGGTTAATTGGTAGGCAGCCTGGTAAAACTATCGCGGTTCGTGCTGATATGGATGCTCTTCCTATTCATGAAGAAAATAAGTTTGATTTTATTTCTATATATCCAGGTGTGATGCATGCGTGTGGTCACGATGGTCACATGGCAATATTGCTTGGTGTAGTACATAAGTTGGTAGAGGAAAGAGAGAAAGTTAAAGGAGAGATTCGCTTTTTATTTCAACATGCAGAAGAAAACTTTCCGGGCGGTGCAGAGGAAATGGTCGCAGCGGGAGTGATGACAGGTGTGGATTACATTATTGGTGCTCATCTTTGGGCGTCATTAGAGGTTGGAAAAGTAGGTGTAATTTATGGTCCTGCGATGGCGGCGCCGGACGTTTTTAAAATTACGATAGAGGGAAAAGGTGGGCATGCTGGAATTCCGCATGAAACAGTTGATAGTATCGCCATTGGTGCGCAAGTAGTTTCGCAAATTCAGCAAATTGTATCTCGCCTCACGAATCCGTTAGATTCTCTCGTAGTATCTGTTACACAATTTCATTCTGGGACAACTCATAATGTTATCCCGGAACAAGCGGAGATTGAAGGGACAGTGAGAAGTTTAAGGCATGAATTAAGAGAAGAAACAAAGAAGAAGCTTGAAAGGATTGTAAAACATATTACAGAATCCTACGGTGCTAAGTATACATTTTCTTATGAATATGGATATCGCCCAGTTGTGAACGATTATGAAGTTACAGAGCTTATTGAACATACAGCATTACAGCTTTATGGAAGAGAAAGGGTTGTTCGTTTACAACCAACGATGGCAGGAGAAGATTTTTCAGCATTTTTACAAAAGGCACCAGGGACGTTCTTTTTTATAGGGGCAGGAAATGAAGAGAAGGGAATTGTATATCCGCATCATCACCCTCGTTTTACAATTGACGAAGACGCATTACCAATTGGAGTGGAAGTCTTTGTATCATCCATTATGAATTTTATAAGTAAAGGAGAATGAGATGAAGAAAATACACGTGCTAGCACTTATCCCAGTTCTTTGTTTAGTAGTTGGACCAGTATTTGCAAATTCGGTCACTCCTTACGTATGGGGGATGCCATTTTTATTATTTTGGGTACTATTATCAGTGCTCATTACGTCTCTTTGTATGGGTCTTGTGTACGTATTCGATCCTGCTAATAAGGGGGACGTAAAATGACTGCATTATTTATCATTATTATATTTTTGTTTCTCGCACTATTTTTAGGAATTCGGGCACAACATGGAAAAGATATGAATTTAGAACAATGGTCAGTTGGAGGAAGAGGATTTGGAACTATTTTCGTTTTTCTCCTTATGGCAGGGGAAATTTATACGACGTTCACATTTTTAGGAGGAAGTGGCTGGGCTTATAGTAAAGGAGCTCCTACATTTTATATTTTAGGGTATGGTGCATTAGCTTATATTTTATCGTATTTCTTATTGCCTCCAATTTGGAAGTATGCAAAAGAACATAACCTCATTTCACAATCAGATTTCTTTGCGAAGAAATACAGGAGTAAGACGCTTGGGGTAATTGTTTCAATTATTGGTGTTATTTCGATTATCCCGTATCTTGTTTTGCAATTAAAGGGATTAGGAATTATCGTTTCGGAAGCTTCCTATGGAAGAGTGACACCTGTTATTGCGGTATGGATTGGTGCTATTGTTATAACTATTTATGTAATGGTTTCAGGTATACATGGATCGGCTTGGACAGCTGCTTTGAAGGATATTATGATACTATTCATCGTTATGTTTTTAGGTATATATTTACCGTATCACTATTACGGAGGATTTCAACCGATGTTTGAAGCTGTAGAAGCTGCAAAACCAGGTTTTTTATCTTTACCTGAAAAGGGAATGAGTATTTCTTGGTTTGTTTCTACTATTATATTAACGGCTCTCGGTTTTTATATGTGGCCTCATACATTTGCCTCAGCTTTCTCAGCGAAAAGTGAAAAAGTATTTAGGAAAAATGCAGCAATTATGCCTCTCTATTCTTTAGTTTTGCTTTTTGTGTTCTTTGCAGGTTTTGCTGCTATCTTGCAAGTTCCAGGGTTAAAGGGAGCGGATGTAGATCTTTCATTATTCCGTCTGGCTCTTCAAACGTTTGATCCTTGGTTTATTGGGATTATTGGTAGTGCGGGGGTGTTAACGGCATTAGTTCCCGGTTCCATGCTTGTTATGGCCGCTTCTACATTATTAGCAAAAAATATTTATGGAACGATGGTACCATCCGCCTCTGATAAACAAGTTGCAAAAGCAGCTAAGCTATTTGTACCTGTCGTGACGCTTATTGCCGTATTATTTACCTTTAAAGGTGGAGAGACGATAGGTGCTCTTCTTTTAATGGGATACAGTATAGTTACGCAACTTTTCCCTGCGCTTGTATGTAGTTTGTTTCCTCGTCAAATTATTACGAAACAAGGTGCGATTGCGGGGATGGGAATTGGGTTGTTAATTGTCGCATATATCACCTTATCTGGCTCTACTATAGCTACGATGTTCCCGGGTGTCCCGCAGTATATGAAAGATTTGAATGTAGGTATAGTCGCGTTGTTAGTTAACATTATTGTGATGCTTGTAGTTAGTGGATTCACAAGAAATGTATCTGTAAAGACCGATAATATAATAGTAGAAAAGTAATTCGTATGTTAGAGCTATCTTCGAAAAGAGATAGCTCTTTTTTGTATATATTTTCTTCTATTAGCGGAATCTAACTAAAAACTTGTTGAAAAGGAAGTTAGGTGGGGAAATTGTTAGAGCTAAAAGGTAACTTGTTTGAAGTTATGAAGGAAATTAGAGATGAGTTAGGTTCACCTAATGATTTAACAATTAGAGAAGTTGCTCTTGCTGGTAGTTTTACACGTTGTGCGGTTGTTTTCTTATGTGGATTGACAGATAAGGATAATGTTTATAAATATGTAGTTCGTACACTTCAATATGAAGAAATACCAAATGAAGCAGCTGTGGTTCAGACATTATTGGATCGTTTTATTTCTATTGCAGAAGTCGGTATGAAGACGACTTTTCCAGATATTATAAATGCGGTTTTAGCAGGAGATACAGTCATATTAATTGATAATATTCAAACGGCTATTGTTGTTAACAGTAGGGCTTGGGAGAAAAGAAGTCTAGAACCGCCAGTGACAGAAGATTTAATTCGTGGACCGAGGGTTGGGTTAAATGAAGATATTAATGTGAATAAAATGTTAATTCGCCGTGGTTTACGTGATCCGAAGTTACGGTTTCAATCTTATATTATGGGGAAGCGATCGCAGAAAGAAGTAACCCTAGTATATATAGAGGATATTATTAACCCTTACATCGTAAACGAGCTAGATCGGCGTCTTCAATCAATAGTGACAGATGTCATTTTTGAGACAGGAACGATTGAGCAATTAATTCAAGATAATAATTTATCGCCGTTTCCGCAGTTTTTAAATACAGAAAGACCAGATAATATAGTGGCTGCATTGGCGAAAGGGAAAGCGGCCATTTTAGTAGATGGGTCACCATTTGCTCTTATAGCTCCACTAGTATTTGTTGATATTTTTCAATCTGTAGAAGATCATTATGAGCGTTGGATAATTGGAACGTTATTAAGAATGTTACGTATGGGATCAGGTATTGCTGCTGTTTTATTACCTGCCATGTACGTAGCGCTTGTATCGTATCATCAAGGGCTTATTCCATCTAAACTAGCTTATTCCATTGCGGGAGCGAGAGAAGGGGTACCGTTTCCTGCTTATATAGAAACGTTAATGATGGCATTAACGATGGAATTAATACGAGAAGCCGGGATTAGGCTTCCGAAACCGATGGGACAAACAATTGGCATCGTAGGCGGTCTTGTAATTGGAGAAGCGGCAGTAAATGCGGGGATTGTAAATCCGTTTTTAGTAATTATTATTGCGGTTACCGCAATTGCTACATTTTCACTTCCTGTATATAGCATTACGATTACATTTCGAATTTTACTTTTCGTCTTCGTGTTAGCTGCAACTGCTTTTGGGTTATACGGAATCATTTTAGCTCTTATTGCACTTGCAATCCATATTACAAATTTAAAGAGTGTTGGGGTACCGTATACAACACCTATTGCTCCTGCTTTTTATAAAGATTGGGAAGAAGAATTGGTTCGTCTACCAAAATCAATGTTAAAAGAGAGACCAGAATATTTACAAACGAAAGACTCTACACTACGTCCAAAGGAGCGAGAGTAATTGAAGCCATTTGAATATGGGGATGAAGAAATTGGATCTCGGGAACTTGGTTTTGCGGTATCGTCAACAATTATCGGTATAGGTGCATTATCTATGCCTCGAGATATTGCTGACCAAACTTTATTTTCGGATGGTTGGATTATTTTGCTTTTGGGTGGATTGATATGTGCGGTTTTAGGTTGGTTTGTAACGAGGATAGCTATTTTATTCCCAAAACAAAACTTTGTTCAATATACAAGTGCACATTTGACGAAGCCTGTTGCATACACAATTAGTAGCATTTTAGTATTAACATTTGCTGCTTTGACAGCATATGAGGCCCGGAAAATTTCAATTATTTCACAAACTTATTTATTTAGTGATACACCAATACAATTGTTATCCTTCTTTTTTTTGTTAGTTGTTGTTTATGGAATTGCTGGATCTAGGGCTGCTTTATTAAGGTTAAATGTTTTATTTTTACCAATCGTTTTAATTGCGATCGTGCTGCTTTCTTTATTGAATGTGAACTTAATGGAAATAGATAATTTACTACCTGCTTTTCAAACGGACGTAAGTAAATATGCTGTTGGGGTTAAAAATTCTATTTTTACGTTTATTGGATTTGAGGTAGCGCTATTTTATGCAGTGATGTTAAACGAGACAGCAAAAAAGGCGCCGATGGCAGTTGCAAAAGCTGTGATGGTAAACGTATTGTCTTACATTTTAATTTATTTAACTTGTATTAGTGTTTTTACATATATGACAACCCGGGGATTAACATATCCAACGATTGAATTGGGGAAGGAGATTGAAATTGGTGGGGGGTTTTTAGAAAGATTCGATGCGATCTTTTTTACTACTTGGATTATTACTATTTATAACACTACAGCAATGTATTATGACGTTGCATCTCTATTGTTTTGCGCTATGTTTCCGAAAGTTAAGAAACATATTTTTATTTTCGTAAGTGCTCCTATGATTTTTATGCTGAATATGATCCCTGGTAATTTAGATACTTTATCAAATTACGGAACGTATTTAGCTTGGATAGATATGGGCTTTGTCGTGTTAGCACCTTTGTTAGTTTTTATTGTATATAAAATAAAAAGAAGGAATGGTAGAAATGAAACACCTTCTTAAAATTATAATGGTTATGGTTTTAGCTGGATCTATAAGTGGGTGCTCTGAGCTAGAAGAAATAGAAGAAAGAGGATTTGTAGTAGGTGCAGCCTATGATATTGTGAAAAAAAAGAAATCGAATCCAATTATAAAAGGGACGTATCAGATGGTACTTCCCAGTAAGCTAGCACAGCAAGGTGGCCAAGGCGGTGGAGATAGTGAAAATTATATTAATGTTAGTGCGAAAGCAGATAGTGTCTTTGAGCAAATACGAATTATTGCTAAAAAAATTAGTCGTTCATTATTCTTTCCGCATATACAAGTGATAATTTTTTCTAAAGATTTACTAGCGAATCCATATGTTTTACAAAATACGTTAGATGTATATATTCGCGATCATGAGATGAGAAGAAATATTCGTTTGTTCGTTTCTAAGAAAAATGCAGAAGCTATTTTAAAGCAGAGTGCCAAGCCTGAGAACTTACCGGCACAGTATATTGATATGTTAGCTGAGCATCCTCCGAAAAATGCCCAAATGATTGAGGCTGCAAGAATTGGTGAGGTACAGCAAAAAATGATTGCTAACCGAAGTTTCGTATTACCTATTCTTGAACTAACAAAACAAGGGGTGCAAATGAACGGGGCTGCGTTATTTCGTGGGAAGGATAATAAGTGTGTAGGTAGTTTGAATGGAGAAGAAACATTAGGAATGAATTATGTAATAGGTAAAAAAATTGGAGGGTTCTTTACTATCCGTAAACAAGAGCAGCTTATTACATATGAAATTCATAAGATGCACCGAAAGATTAAAGTATCTACGGAAAATGCTACAAAACCGAAGTTTGATATCCATTTATCTTTGGAAGGGACCTTAGCAGAGTTGCATTTTAGTGATCATAAACAAATTATGAATGAAAAGCGATTAAAGAAAACCATTGCGGAGGAAATGGAGAAGCGTATCCAAAAATCTATTAAGCTTGTTCAAAAAAAATATAAGGTAGATGTATTAGCGTTAGGGGAAGTATATAAGAGGCATAATTATAAAGAATGGAAGAAGATAGATAAGAATTGGGATCAAGGTGAAAATTATTTTAGTAATGCTGAGGTTACTGTTCATGTTCATCCGACAATTGAGCATTCAGGTTCAGCTTTACCGAAGAGAGTGAAATAAGGTGATTTAAGTTGTTTACTGGACTAGGAATTAGTTGCACGATATTAATGGCGGTTCTTCCGGGAGCCATATACTCCATTCATAAAAAACTCACAACGTATGGAGCTCAGCCGTGGAAAGAAAAAAAGAAACCTGAATAATTTCAGGTTTCTTTCGCGCAAAGCATATGTGAAGGGGGATACCTTCTATGTATGCTTTGCTTTATACAAGCCCTAACCAATGTACCAATTGTGTAGAGAGGAATGTAACAACAATGGCAATAACAGTAGGGATTGCAAACGATAAAAATGTCCATTTTGCACTTTTTGTTTCTTTATATATGTTAACTAGTGTTGTTCCACAAGGGAAATGAAGGAGTGAGAACAACATTGTATTTAACGCTGTTAACCAAGTCCAACCATTTTCTAAGAATAGATTTTTAATTTGATTAAAATCATCTATTTCAGTTAAAGCGCCAGTTGATAAGTAAGACATTAATAAAATCGGAATAACAATTTCATTAGCTGGTAGTCCAAGAATAAACGCTGCTAGAATAAATCCGTCAAGTCCTAACATTTTAGCAAATGGATCTAGGAAGTTTACAAAATACATAAGTAAGCTTGTGTCACCGATGAAAATATTAGCAAGTAACCAAGTTAATGCAGCTGCAGGGGCAGCTACAACTACAGCTCGTTTTAAAACATATATTGATTTATCGAGTGTTGCGCGTACAATTGTATTCCAAACTTTTGGCTTACGGTACGGTGGTAACTCAAGTGTGTAGTGAGTCGGAACACCTTTTAAAGCTGTTTTTGATAGTACCCAAGAAACGGTTAATGTCATAATGACACCAATTACAACCATTCCAACTACAACGCCAGCAGTAACAAGTGTTTGCATACTACCTGTATAACCAGCAGCCATAAATAGTGAAGCCATTAAAATTAACATAGGCCAGCGCCCATTACATGGAACGAAGTTGTTTGTTAAGATTGCAAGCATACGTTCACGTGGTGATTCAATAATACGTGTTGACATAATGGCAGCTGCATTACAACCGAATCCCATTGCCATTGTTAAAGATTGCTTGCCATGTGCACCAGATCGTTTGAATAAGCGGTCCATGTTAAATGCGACACGTGGTAAATATCCGTAGTTTTCTAATAGTGCGAACATAGGGAAAAAGATTGCCATAGGTGGTAACATAACGCTTATAACAGCACTGGTACCACGGAATAAACCAAGTATTAAAATGCCATGTAACCATTCAGGTGCATGCATTGCTTGGAACCAAGATGTTAAATATCCTTCTACCCAGCCAAAGAACTTAGCGATCATATCAGAAGGTACGTTAGCGCCTGCAATTGTGAGATAAAAAATAATAGATAAAATACCGAGCATAATTGGGAATCCCCAGATTGGAGATGTGAAAATTTTATCTAGCTTTTCGGAACGATACAATTTATCGGTATTTGTATATTGGACAGCTTCTTTACATATACTTGCGGAGGTTCGATAAATATCTCCGACAATATCATCTCGTATATCTTCTTTTGAAAGTGTTTGTGCATGTTGAACAATATAGTCCAGCGGAAGAGCTTTACTGGCTGAGTGAGATTCCATTTATTATGACCTCCCTTACAAGTGGTTCATTATGATGTTTTTGAAGTGCAGTTAAGAAATTTTTATCTCCATCTAAAATACGTAACGCAATCCAACGTGCTGGATACGTATTGCCGAACACTTTATAAATTTGTGGTTCTAATTCTTGAATCATATTTTCGATTTTTTCATTATAAGTAATTTTAATTGGTGTTGGAATGAGTTTTTTATTTGCTACTTTAGCGATGACATTTAGCAAATGACCAATGCCTACTCGGTTGCGAGCAGAAATCTTCACTACAGGTACACCGAGTGATTTTGCTAATTTCTTTTCGTCAATAATGATTCCTTTTTTCTCCGCTTCATCAATTAAGTTAATACAAATGACCACATCGTTTGTCATTTCCATCACTTGGAGTGCTAAATTTAAATTTCTCTCCATTGCAGTTGCATCTATAACAACTACAGTTACTTCTGGTTTTTCAAATATAATATAATCTCGTGCTACTTCTTCATCTGCCGAATTTGAATACAGTGAGTAAGTTCCAGGTAAATCTATTATTGTATATATATTTCCGCCATGCTTATATTCCCCTTCAGCCTTTAAAACAGTTTTTCCCGTCCAGTTTCCAGTATGTTGTTTTAAGCCTGTTAAAGTATTAAATAATGTACTTTTTCCGGTATTCGGGTTACCAGCTAACGCAATGCGATGGTTACTCATCTGAAATCATCTCCTATTAATACCCCGAAAATAAGGGAGCTTTCTTCACTACGCAGTGCAATAGTTGTGTTGCTTACTTGATAAGCGACTGGGTCTCCAAGTGGGCTGCGTTGTAATACTTTAATTGTCGCTCCAGGAAAAAAGCCTAAATCTAATAAACGTCGTTTCATAGTTCCTTCTAATTGTATCTTCTCAATTTGTACAAATTCCCCTGTTCTGAATTCGGAAAGGGGTTTAGTATTAGCCGATACCATAAAAGTTACCTCATCTCTATATTTTTAGTTTTAGTTTAAAAAGTTTCCTCAGGTAAACTTTTTGATACTAATATAGTAGACTACATTTAATGATGCTGTCAATTAGTACTTTAAAAATATTCAAATATTTTTAGAATTGTTCCAATTTATTTAGTTGTACCGAAAAATATTACTGGAATTCTTCTTAAAGTAAGAGTGTAAAAGCTTAAAAATATAGGGGAATTGTAAATGTAGTTTTAACCTAAAGGGAAAAATACAGAAAAACATTTACATTGAATTTACATTGTTAAGATTAAATTTACAATACTACGTGTTTAGTGTGGGTTTTGTTGGCTTTTTCAACTGTAAATGTTGGAATGTCTAGCTTTTAGGGGATGTTATCTCTATTTACTTAAACTTAAAAATTGCTTAACACTCACATAATATTGTTGTCCTACAATGAATTTGTGTTCGAAAGAAGATGAATTCGAAAAGTGATAATCCAAATGGGGGTACAAGACATGGTTATTAAAAAGGGTATTAAATTTTCTTTAGCGGCTTTAGTTGTTGCAGGTGCATTAGTTGGATGTGGAAAAGCAGAAAGTACGGATAATAAGGAAGCTGCTAAAGGTAGCGATGCAAAACAAGAATTATCAGGTACGATTGCAGCGGCTGGCTCTACAGCTCTTCAACCTCTTGCGGAGGAAGCTGGAAAGAAATTCATGGAGAAAAATTCAAAAGTTTCTATTCAAGTTCAAGGTGGCGGTAGTGGAACTGGGATTAACCAAGTAGCATCTGGTGCAGTACAAATTGGTAACTCAGATGTTCCAGCTGGAGATAAAATAAAAGATGCTGAAAAAGCAAAAGAATTAGTAGATAACAAAGTTGCGGGTATCGCATTCGCACTTGTCGTAAATAAAGATGTAAAAGTTGATAACTTAACAGTAAAACAAGTGCAAGATATCTTCACTGGAAAAGTAACGAACTGGAAAGAAGTAGGCGGAAAAGATGAAAAAATCAATGTAATTAACCGACCAGCTTCATCTGGTACACGTGCTACTTTTGAAAAGACAGTGATGAAAGACGCGAAGATTAATGATGGAACTGGTACAACACAAGATTCTAATGGTGCTGTAGAGCAAGCGATTAACTCTACTCCAGGTTCAGTTAGTTACTTAGCAATGTCTTACATGGTTGGTGAGAAAAAAGGTGCGTTACAAACGGTTAAAATTGATGGATCTGAACCGAAAGTTGAAAATATTTCTGCTGGTAAATATCCATTCTGGTCTTACGAGTACATGGTAACTAAAGGTGAGGCAAAAGAAGCGACAAAAGCTTACATTGATTATGTAAAAGGTAAAGATTTCGAAAAACAAGTAGAAGATATGGGTTACATCCCAATGTCTAAATTAAATAAGTAATAAAATTTTATGGGGCTGGCTGCAAGGCCAGTCCTGTTCAATGCAATCTATGAAGTGGGGTCTGTCCTGTGATGAAGGGGAAAAAACAAATTAATTACGTAAAGAGTGAATATATAGGTAGATCACTTGTTACGTTTTGCGGTATCTTTATTGTTTTTATTACATTAGCTATTATTGCGTTTATTTGCGGCAAAGGAATTCAATCTTTCACGCAAAGTGGTATCTCATTTTCTGAGGTCTTAACTTCGACAAACTGGAATCCAAATGCTGATCAAGGTACGTATGGTGCTGTCATCTTTATTGTCGGTTCGACGCTTGTGTCGTTAGGTGCTGTTGTCATTAGTGCACCAATTGCTATAGCTCTTGCTATATTCATGAATTTAATTTCGCCGAAGTTTGGGAATAAAGTATTAAAGCCTGTTTTAGAATTATTAGTTGGTATTCCATCAGTTGTATACGGATTATTAGGGGTTACGATCTTGGTTCCTCTATTACGAGATTCATTCGGTGGAGTGGGATTTAGTTTAATTGCGGGTATTATTGTCCTGAGTATTATGATTTTACCTACTATTGCTAGTATTGCCTCTGATGCAATACGCTCTGTTCCGTTTGATTACTTGGAAGCTTCTTACGGTCTAGGATCGACGAAATGGCAAGCGATTAGCCGAGTTATTGTTCCTGCTGCAAAACAAGGAATTTTAACAGGTATAGTTTTAGGATTAGCGCGTGCTTTTGGTGAAGCGTTAGCGGTTCAAATGGTAATCGGGAACACGATTAAATTACCGGAAGGAATATATAGTCCAACAGCAACGTTAACAGGTATTCTGACAATGGATATGACGAATACATTGAACGGAACAGCTTGGAACAATGCGCTATGGACGTTAGCAATGATTTTACTTGTTATTTCATTCCTGTTTATTTTAGTAATTCGAGCGATTGGTCAAAGAGGTGAGCGATAATAATGAATGCAAGAACGGTAAATAAAGTTTGGACAGGTATCTTTTATGGGGTTGCAGCTTTAGTTGTAGCTTTGCTGGCTTTTTTAATGTACGAAATTCTGCAAAAGGGATGGGGATTTTGGGATCCTAGTTTCTTATTCGGAGAACCAAGCAATACAAGAGCTGGTGGGGGAATTGGTCCACAGTTATTCAATTCTTTCTACATGCTTGTTATAACACTTATTATATCTATTCCTCTTGGACTAGGGGCTGGAATATATTTAGCGGAGTATGCAAAACAAGGTCGTTTTTTAAGTTTTGTTCGTTTATGTATTGAAACAATGGCGTCTTTACCTTCTATTGTTGTTGGACTATTTGGCTTATTAGTATTTGTTACCATGACAGGCTGGGGATATACAGTAATGGGTGGAGCTCTTGCTTTAACTATTTTGAATTTGCCTGGTTTAACACGTGTTTGTGAAAATGCGATTTCTGAAGTTCCTCATAATGTAAAAGAGGCGAGTCTTGGACTAGGTGCAACGAAATGGCAAACAATTGCCCGCATCATTATCCCGTCTTCGTTACCACAAATCATTACAGGTATTATTTTAGCGGCAGGCCGTATATTCGGTGAAGCTGCGGCGTTAATTTATACAGCTGGTTTAACATCACCTATTTTAAATTCAGCAGCGGACTTCTCGAGCCCCTCGCATCCTTTAAATCCATTTAGACCAGCTGAAACGTTAGCTGTTCACATTTGGAAATTAAACTCTGAAGGGATTATCCCGGATGCGAAGTTAATTGCAACAAAATCTGCAGCTGTATTAATTATTATGGTATTACTCTTTAATATCATTTCTCGTTTCGTAGCATCTGTATTACACAAGCGTTTTACAGGAGCGAAAAAAAGTCGTAAAACGACGAAGAAGGTAAAAGCGGCATAAATTGAAGATGAAAACTCTCTGTTTATAAAACAGGGAGTTTTTTACGGTCATTTTGTTGCTGGAAGGAAAAGAAGGAGAGTTGTTGAATAGGTAATTTGATATGTGGATATTCGGATGAAAATAGGGAGGGGTTTGAAGGTGTTTTTTCTGCAAATGTCGGGATTTCCTGGATCAGGGAAGTCGACTCTTTCTAAGTATATCGCTAAGTTAACAGGTGCTGTTATTGTAGATCATGACGTCGTGAAATCAGCTTTATTAAAATCATTAAAGGCAAAAGGTGTTGAACCAACAGTGGTTGGGGGGATCTCCTATGATATTGAGTGGGAACTGATCGGTTTTTTGTTGGAGCAAGAGCACAGTGTGATATTAGATAGTCCATGTCTCTATGAAGGGATGGTTAAAAAAGGAATAGATTTATGTCAGAAACATGGTGCTACATATAAATATATTGAATGTTATCTTAATAATATAGAAGAAATTAATCGTAGGTTACAAACGCGTGAACGTAAGATAAGTCAAATTACAAAAGTAGAATCAGAGGTAGCATTTAAAAAATGTCTGGCTGGCAGTAAAAGGCCTTTACATGGTGAATATCTTATTGTGGATTCTGGAGAGCCGCTAGAGAAGTATGGTAAAAAAGTGATGGATTATATTATGGATAGATAGAGGGATAAAAAGGCGTTATCTTCATAATTGAAGATAACGCCTTTTAGTTTAAATATCAGGTGTTTCTGTAGAAGTGCTTATTTTTCTGCGGGAGCGTCTTTTTCTCCCGATTTTATCTAATAGTTCATACATAACGGGAACGACTACTAATGTAAGAACGGTTGAGACTGCCAAACCACCGATTACAACGACGGCCAGACTTTTCGATACCATACTTCCTGCTTGAGATTGCCCGAAGAGGAGTGGTAGCATAGCGACGATTGTTGTTATAGCTGTCATAATAATTGGGCGTAATCTAGTAGATCCTGCTTCTAGTAAGGCTTCTCTGGTTTCCATACCGTTTTCCCGATTTTGTTGCACTCTTTCTATTAATACAATAGCATTTGTAACGACAATCCCGATTAACATTAATGCGCCGATTAATGAATTTACGTCAACAGGTGTTCTTGAAATGATTAATCCTAAAATACCGCCGACAGCAGCTAATGGTAAAGAGAATAAAATCGCGAAAGGAGCACGTGCTTGCCCGAATGTGATAACCATAATTAAATATACAATCCCGATTGCGATCCCCATAATTTTGAATAAATCTGTGAAGTTCTCTTGCATAGATTCAGTAGCGCCTGCGACATTTACTTTTGCTCCGTTAGGTAAATCTAAGTCGGTTATAGCCTTATTTACTTCTGCGCTTACTTTACTTAAATCTTCACTTGAAGCTTCTGCAGTAATTTGTATCGTTTCTTTCCCATCTTTATGGAAGATTTCTGTTTGAAGTTGCTTTTCTGAAATAGTTGCAATATCTTTTAAAGGAATAGGTCCGTTAATAGGTGATAGTATGTTTGTGTTTAAAATATCTTCTTGTTTGTTAATGGATGCCTTTTTATGTTCTATCATAATGATTGTTTTTTCATTATTGATTGAGATTTCCCCAATAGGAGATTTCTTCATAAGGAATGATACTTGTTGTGCTACTAATTCTGGTGTTAAACCGAGTTGTTCCGCTTTTGTTTGATCGATATGAATTTGCCATTCTTTTTTAGAGTCTTCCATATTTGTTTTTACTTTAGAGAGATCGTCCATACCTTTTAGTTTTGTTTCGACGATGTTAGCGGCCTTTTTTAAATTTGTTTCGTTAGTAGCGGTTACGTTAAATTGTAAGTTGTTTCCGCCTCCAGAGTCAGAGTAACTCGTTTTTATATAATCAAGTTCAGCTGGTTCAAAAGTATTATGAGCCTTTTTTAATTCTTTAATATATTGGTCGATATCAGATCCTTTTTTAAAGACTACAAATATAGTTGCAAGATTGTTTTGAGTTGTCTGTCCCCATTGTGCATCTTCTGCGCTAGATCCCATTCGCAAAATAACATCTGTTACATCAGAATTAGAGAGGAGTTTCTTTTCGAAATCAAAGGCTTTTTGTTTTTTAGCTTCAGAATCATAATCACCTGGAAATGTCATGTTAACGGAAAGCATTGTATCGTCCTCAGACTTTATGTTAGCTTTCGGAAGTAGTATGTAGGCTGCAATTGATCCTGCAAATAATAAAAAAGAAGTGAGTAGAATGATAAACTTATGAGAAAGAGCCCACTTTAATGTAGCGACATATCGCGGTGAAGAATGTGAATTGCGACGTTTGGTTTTTTTGAGCAGTAAAAAAGCCATAAGTGGAACGACTGTTAATGCCACAATTAAGGAAGAAAGTATAGAATACACAACTGCTAATACCATAGGTAACATTAGTTTTCCGATTACTCCCGATACGAGACCGATAGGTAAAAAAACGGCGACTGTCGTTAAAGTAGAAGAGGTAATTGCGACGGCGACCTCTTTTGTTGCATCGAGAATAATATCTTTAGAGAAAGATTCTTTTTGTAAACGACGGAAAATATTCTCGATGACAACGATACTATCATCGACGAGACGTCCAACTGCAACGGCTAAGCCACCAAGAGTTAGAATGTTAAGTGTGATGTTAGATTGATGGAGTAAAAATAGTGTTAATAAAATAGATAATGGAATACTAACGACAGCGATGAGTGTTGTTCGGAAGCTGCGTAAAAAGATTAAGATAATGAGAGTTGCAGCAATTGCCCCAAGGATTACTTCTTTTCCCATACTAGTAACAGCATTTTCAACTTGCTCATGAGTTGAAGCTAAAAGTTTAATAGAGAATTGATCTTTATATTGCTTGCTTATATCTTTAATCTTTTTATCAATCTCTTTTCCGATTGCAACCGCATTTTTACTCGGCTCTTTCATGATGATTAATCCTGTTCCTTCTTCCCCGTTTATGTGCGAGATTGTATCGTAATGTTGTTTTAATTCAATTTGAGCAACATCTTGTAATTTTACTTGAGGTGTAACGGTGATGTTTTTTATGTCATTTACATTTTTTATATCCCCGATGACACGAAGATTGTATTCTGCCTTATTAACGGTAATTGCTCCGGCTGGAGTGGAAGTTTCTTTTCCTTGTAAAACTGTTAATACTTGCTGTGATGTTACGTTTTTATCTTTTAGTTGGTTAGGATCAAGTACGATGGATAATTCGGAAGTTGATTTTCCGAAAAACATAACATTGGCAACACCATCAATGCTTTCGAGTTGTGGTACGATTTCTTTCTCAATTTGTTTTTCGTCAGCTTTTGAAAATCCGTTTTGCTTCTGGATGGTAATTTGAGCGAGTGGAATCATAGAAGTGTTTAATTGGCTAACAACAGGTTTAGTTACATCTTTAGGTAATTTAATCGTATTAATTGTTTTTTCGACTTCGCGTGCCGCGTCTTTCATATTTGCCTTGGATGTATATGCAATGTCGATGCGTGATAATCCCTCATGTGTGGAAGAAGTGATGCCATCGATATGTTCTAAATTACGAAATTGTTTTTCAAGGGGATCAGTTACGTCCTTGGTCATCGTTTTAGCATCGAGCCCTTGAGATAATGTCGTAACAGTTATTGCAGGGTTATCGATGCTTGGTAAAAATTCCATAGGTAATTTAGAGCTGGAATAAACACCGAGTATGGAAATGAGAAAAACCATGATAATAATAGCGGCTCGGTTTTTTAATGAAAATTTTGTTAACCTATCCATAAAATAATTCCTCCATTAGTTTATTTATAGTTTTGTGGGCACTTTCTTACTATATAACAAAAATTGGATATCTTTCATTAATTAAATGTAAAAAAATTCTAACAATAATCTTAAGTTAATATTTCGAGGGGAAGTTTGTTATTTGTGGAAGCAAAATTCCTGATTGGAGAGAAAAATCAGGAATTAAAGTTTTGCTCTAGTATAGTGGCCTCGTTTTTTGTTACTCTACATTTAAATAATTATTTGTCCTTCTTAAGTAGAACTATGGTAATTATAAAATTTAAAAAAGAGAAGACTAAAGGTTAGGAAGTTATTGTGAAATACTGCCTGGTTGATGATAGTGTATAGTAACTTGTATACAATCAAAATGAATGTTTTTAGTAGAAAGGATAAGGGTTCTTTCTATAGAAGAAAGTAGGATAGATAACTTTTTGTATTTTTTTATAAAAAATACTTGTTATTTAAAAACCATGATGGTATATTAATAAACGTCGCTGATGCGGAAACGCAGAAAACGACAAAAAAGAAAATTAAAAACATAGTTGACATCGAAAAATGAAGATGTTAATATGATGAAGTCGCTTTTGAAGCGGCAGACAAGTTCTTTGAAAACTGAACGAAACAAACAACGTGAACGTCAATTTTTATTTTTAGATGCTAGACAAACTAACTTTATTGGAGAGTTTGATCCTG
>NZ_JBIYCT010000018.1:0-39979 GCF_044907945.1 Bacillus sp. RC240
TCAAAACAAACAGCAAGGTTCTAAACAAGAGGACTCTTCTCAAGACAAACAGCAAAGTTCTAAACAAGAGGATTCTTCTCAAGACAAACAGCAAAACTCTAAACAAGAGGATAATTCTCAAAACAAACAACAAAGTTCTAAGCAAGAGGATTCTTCTCAAAACAAACAGCAAGGTTCTAAACAAGAGGACTCTTCTCAAGACAAACAGCAAAGTTCTAAACAAGAGGATTCTTCTCAAGACAAACAGCAAAGTTCTAAACAAGGTGATTCTTCTCAAAACAAACAGCAAAATTCTAAGCAAGATGATACTTCTCAAAACAAGCAGCAAAATTCTAAGCAAGATGATTCTTCTCAAAACAAACAGCAAAATTCTAAGCAAGATGATAATTCTCAAAACAAACAGCAAAGCTCAGGAAGTAACAGCATTTATGACTTTAGCAAACCAGAAAGTGACCATATTCATTCTCTACAAGATTTAATAAAGAAGCTGAAACAGTCTAGTGACTTTGTTAATTACCATACATCTGACGATGACACGATGCCTTATTGGATTTCTTACTATCGTCCTTCACTTGATGGTGAGAAATTGCAAAAGTATTTAATGCCTACTCTTTTGGAACGTCCTTGCGCTCCATTAGAAGAATTAAAAGAACATATTCCAATGAGTGGTATAACGATTACGAACGACTTACAAAAAATTGAGGACATGGTTTTAAAGGGACATGCAATTATTCAATTAAATCAGCAAGATCAAAAATGTATGCTTGCAAACATTGCAATTGATAATTATCGTGCACCAACTCCTCCATTAAATGAATCCACCGTTATCGGGCCACAAGAAGGATTCGTAGAAGATATTGATACGAATATTAATTTAGTACGAAAACGTCTTCCTGTTTTAGATTTACACACAAAAGAGATGATTATTGGAGAGTTTTCAAAAACAAAGGTTGTCATGATGTATTTAGACAACCTTGCCGAAAAAGATAATGTAGACTTTCTAGAAGAATCACTTCGAGCTCTTGAATATGATCAAATTAACGATAGTGCTTATATACAGGAATTAATGGGTGAAAAGTCAATTTTTCCTCTCTATATAAATACAGAACGCACTGATAGAGTCACAAAAGCACTTATTGATGGAAAAATCGCTATTTTTGTTGATGGTTCTCCAAGTGTCCTATTAACGCCTGTATCATATTTCGATTTTTTCATTTCACCAGAAGACTATAACGTTTCTTGGCTGTACGCTACATTCTCAAGAATTTTAAGATTGATCGCTGTTCTATTCTCAATTTGTGCAACTCCATTATACGTTGCAGTTTTGAATTATCATTATGAATTGGTTCCGAGTGACTTACTTGAAACATTGATTTTATCAAGGGCTCAAGTACCATTTCCCCCTTTAATAGAAGCACTTTTCTTGGAACTTGCGATTGATTTATTAAGAGAAGCTGGCGCGCGATTACCAATGAAAGTTGGACAAACACTAGGTATTGTAGGCGGTATTGTAATTGGGCAAGCATCTGTACAAGCTGGTTTAACGAGTAATATTTTATTAATTATCGTTGCTTTATCAGCGTTAGCTTCCTTTATTACGCCCATTTATAAAATGGGTAACGCTGTTCGTTTACTACGTTTCCCATTTCTCGCATTTGCAGAAATAGGTGGGCTCTTCGGTATATCTCTTGGATTTATCTTTTTATTTACCCATTTGTTTAGACTTACTTCTTTACGTAAGCCGTACGCTCTCTTTTATCCAACGAGACAACAATCCTTTAAAGATTCTTGGATTCGTTTTCCATTAACAATGATTGATACTCGAGATGTTCAAGCAAGACCGCAACACGTAAAGAAAGCAACTAATGGAATTTCTACAAAACATACGTCAGATTTTGATGATTAAGAAATGAGGTGCATCGATGAGTAAAATTAAAGCAGAACACCAAATATCACCCGTCTTCGTTTTCTTTTTAATTCACGGTGCACAATTTGGTGCTGGTGTTCTCGGATTCGCTCGAATCATTGCAAAGGCAGCTGGATACGACGGCTGGATGGGAGTTTTAATTACAGGAATCGGTATCCATATTCTTATATGGATGATGTATTTCTTATTAAAAGAAACAAACGGAAATTTAATTGATTTACATCGGCAAACATTTGGGAAATGGCTAGGAAACGGCATTAGTATCATCTTTATGGCTTATTTTTTTATTGTAAGTATTTCTGTAGTTAGAACATATGTCGAAATTATTCAAGTATGGATGTTTCCTAGTGCATCCACCTGGATGCTCACATTCTTTTTATGCTTAATAAGTTATTACATTATTTCATCAGGCTTCCGCGTCATTACAGGCATTTGTGTCATTTCTGTTGGCGGGACCTTAGGATATCTTTTTCTAAGTCTTTTTATTTTGAAATTCGCACATTGGGATAATTTACTTCCGATGTTTTCACATTCTTTTACCGATATTTTGAAAGCGGCCAAACTATCTATTTATAGTATGACAGGGTTTGAAATTTTTCTTATGGTTTATCCGTTTGTTAAAGAGCCAGAGAAGTCCCATAAATTCGCACAATATGGGGCATTATTCTCTAACTGCTTATATTTGTTTAGTACTATTCTCGCTTTTACTTTCTTTAGTGAAAAACAACTACTCAAAACAATTTGGTCTCAACTTTCAATGACACAAGTTATTAAGCTTCCTTTTATAGAGCGACTTGAGTATATTGCTATTTCCGCTTATGCTCTCGTTATTGTTACGAGCTTTATTCTACCTTTATGGGCTGCTACTAGAGGAACTCATGAAATCTTTCGTGTTAAGCAACGTAGTATTTTAATCGCCTTTATGCTTATCACCTTAGTTGTTTCACAACTTTTAACGAACAGGCATGATATTAATGATTTTATTAGCAATACATCTAAAGTTAGTTTTTGGCTTATATATGTATACATCCCAATTCTATTTATTATTGTGTGGGTGAAAAGAAAATGGAAAAAACCAAAAGAAAATTAATACTTCTTATTTGCATCAGTATCTTCAGTCTAACTGGTTGCTTACAAAAAAATATTATTGATGATGTTCAACTCATTCAAGGAACTGTCTTCGATACAGCAAAAGATAATAAAGTAAAAGTTACATTTGTTTGTCCTATACAAAAAAAGGGCAATAAAGTTCAAGTTTATGAGGGAACAGGAAACGCAGTAAAACAAGTAAAGGCAGATACATCTTTAGAATCTTCGCAACCGTTCGCAAGCGGTCAAATGCGTGTTGCCTTATTCACAACAAAGGTTGCTAAAAAAGGATTATCCACCTCCTTTGACACATTAATTCGTGATGTGAATATTGGTAATTCACTGTATGTGGGACTATTAGAAGGAAGTGGTACTGAACTATTTAAAGGAAAATACAGTACATCTTATAATGTTGCAATTTATATAAAAAAAATGTTAGAACATAATATGGAAACCGGCCCTTTACCAACTGACAATTTATATTTAGGTGCTTTTCGGTACTACCGTGAAGGACAAGATTCTTATATGCCTATCCTGAAAAAACATGGAGATAAAATAAAAATTACTGGTATCGGTCTCTTAAAAAAGGATAAGTTAGTTGGAACAATCAAGTACCAAGATATGTTTGTTTTCAAAGGACTACTAGAAAAGCACCGCTTAGACTCACATGAATTTAAAACCAATCCTGGCTATGCAATGATTAATAATATCCGTTCCGTCCCTACCTACGAAGTAAACATAAAAAACGGAAAACCTTCTTTCTATATTCATGTGAAAATGGAAGCTCGTATTCAGGAGCTCTCTAGAAAATTTAATTTAGAAAACAAAAAAAATACAACAAAAATAGCTAAGTCAGTCGAAAAGCAATTAGACGTGAAAGCTACAAAACTTATTAAACAATTTAAATCTCTAAATGTTGATCCTCTTGGACTGGGGGCAAAATATAGACAACATTATCGCTCATTCAAATTAGAAGAGTGGCGAAGAATGTATAAAGATGTTCCAATTAAAGTGAAATACACTGTCAACATTACAAATTCTGGTGTAATTGAATGATAATGATTGAACTCCTCTCTCCGGCATGATACAACGGAGAGAGGAGTTTTTTATTACCAAATATAGATAGAAAAGATATTCACGGGGGAGCTTATGTCTAAAAAATTAGTAAAGCCTATTTTGAACGGTATTTTATTTCTCGGCGTCTTTTTATTTGCTCATACATACTTAAAAAATGTTTCTTTCACACGTTATTTACTTGTAGTTATACCAATGCTACTCATCGGAATGTTTGGCATCGATCTTATTTTATCCGTTTTAATTAAGAAAGAAGAATAACGAGCGAACATCTTATTTCTCATAAGATGTTCTTTTTATTTAATAACTACCTTATGTTACAATAAAGTGAAACTTTAATCAGTGGGGATTTTGTCCATTACCCACTGATTATTAGCCTTCACCAATCGGGCTTTTACGGGCAGTTATCTCCCACCTCACTTCCTCGCATTTGCGACTTTTGAGGTGGGAGTCTTACTGCCCGTTAATGCGGGATAAAATTCGGCATAACGTAAGAAAGGATGAAACAACATGACAAACGAAAAAGGTTTAGATAAAGGATACGAACTTGTTGCAAAAATGCATGAAGAATTCGGACATCCTGTGACAAATACTCCAACAAAACTAACAGAAGAGCGTGCAAAAATTCGTGCTAGCTTTATGCAAGAAGAGCTAGAAGAATTTCTAGAAGCAACGACTGTTGAAGATCAATATGATGCACTGATTGACCTTATTTACTTTGCATTCGGAACGTTTGCAGAAATGGGCGTACGTCCAGATAAAGGATTTGAAATTGTAAACAATGCTAACATGGCAAAACTATTCCCTGATGGAAAGCCTCGATTCCGCGAGGGCGATGGCAAAATTATGAAGCCAGAAGGATGGCAAGCACCGGAACCACAACTTCGTGCGGAAATCGAACGTCAGCGCCAAGAAGCTGAAAAAAACTGCTAGGATCTCCTAGCAGTTTTTTATTATGTCTTTTTTCCTTTGGTCTATTAATGACCCACGTGTCCCGCGTGTCCAGCTGCTCCTGCAGTACCAGCTGCTGCTCCTGCTGCCGTCCCTGCTCCAATTCCACCTCCCCAAGGCTGTTGTTGCTGCTGATATTGTTGGTATTGTTGTTGACCCTGATGCTGTTGTTGACCTTGATGATGCTGTTGACCTTGATGATGCTGTTGGCCTTGATGATGCTGTTGGCCTTGGTGATGGTGTTGACCTTGGTGATGATGTTGACCTTGGTGATGGTGTTGACCTTGGTGATGATGTTGACCTTGGTGATGATGTTGGCCTTGGTGATGGTGTTGACCTTGATGAGTTTGATAAAGGACAGCCTGCGGGTGAATTTGATGATGACCTTGGTGATGTACTTGTTGCTGATGGTGGCCGTGGTGTTGATGATGACCATGATGACCGTGGTGTTGATGCTGGCCTTGGTGACTATGATGACCATGGTGTTGATGTTGGCCTTGGTGACCATGATGATGAGTTTGATAAAGAACAGCCTGCGGATGAATTTGATGATGACCATGATGATGTACTTGTTGTTGATGATGGCCATGATGCTGATGATGGCCGTGGTGTTGATGATGACCGTGATGGCCGTGGTGTTGATGATGACCGTGATGGCCGTGATGCTCATGATGTACATGCTGACCGTGATGACCGTGATGCTCATGATGCACATGATGACCGTGAACACCTTGAGGGAAGCCGCCGATTCCACCAGCTACAACACCAACGCCAGGTACAGGAAACCCTGTTTGTACGCCTCCAACGAAAGATGGGAATGTAGTTGGCATACCTACAGGCACTCCTCCTTGTGTACCTCCTACTAGTGCCGGAAATCCTGTTTGCACTCCAGCTACTGATGTTGGGAATCCTGTTTGTACACCCGCCACTGACGTCGGAAATCCTCCAGCTGCTCCTCCCATCCAACTTGGAATTCCGCCATATCCGTGTTGACCATCTCCTCCCATGAACATCATTTGTCCATAACTATCCGATCCACCTCCGAAGAAGCCATGTGGTGCATTATTGTCCATCCCTTTCATTCCTTTCACCTCTTCTGTTCAATTTAACCTACCTTTTTCATCATATTTCCTATAGAAGAATAGGTGTTTGTCTATATGGGAATTCCGCGCCTTTTTCTTCGTTCTTCATTCATGATAAACTAAATTAACTGATTATTTTTCAAAGGAGGCGTTTTCGTTGGAGAACGTAGCAAAAGCTTCCATCGACGATTTAGATTCAATCTTACAAATAAATGTTGATGTGATCGGAGACGATAGTAGACGAGATTATATTAAACACGCTATTGATGAAGGAACCTGCATCATTGCAAAAGAGGACAATTCCATTTCTGGTTTTCTAACATACGATACAAATTTCTTTGGTTATACTTTCCTCTCATTAATCATTGTTTCGCCAACGAAAAGAAGACAAGGTCATGCAAGCTCATTAATCTCATATATGTTAACTCATTCTCCTACTCAAAAAATATTTTCTTCAACGAATGAATCGAATGAGAGTATGCAAACCGTTTTTAATGCGAATGGATTTGTACGTAGTGGAATAGTTGAAAATTTAGATGAAGGTGATCCAGAGATTATTTTCTACACAAAAAAGCTCAGAGCATAAACGCTCTGAGCTTTTCTTTCAATCATTAGTTTGCAACAACGTTAACAAGTTTTCCAGGAACAACAATTACTTTACGAACTGTTTTCCCTTCAATTTGTTCTTTGATTGCCTCAAGTGCAAGTTGTTCCATTTCTTCTTTTGATGCGTCTTTACTCATTGTTAGTTTTGTGCGAACTTTGCCCATAATTTGAACAACGATTTCAACTTCATCTTCTACAAGTTTAGACTCATCAAATGTTGGCCAGCTTGCATATGTGATTGTTTCACTGTATCCAAGTTTGCTCCATAGTTCTTCCCCGATGTGAGGTGCAACTGGTGCAATCATTTTTACGAAACCTTCTACATATTCTTTCGGAAGTGTTTCAGCTTTGTATGCATCGTTGATGAATACCATCATTTGAGAAATCGCTGTGTTGAAGCGAAGCTCTGCATAGTCTTCTGTTACTTTCTTCACTGTTTGGTGGTAAGCTTTTTCAAGATCTTTGTTTGGTGCATCAGTAATTTTCTCACTTAATTCACCGTTCTCTTGAATGAATAGGCGCCATACGCGGTCTAGGAAGCGACGAGCTCCGTCAAGACCATTTTCAGACCAAGCAATTGAAGCATCTAATGGTCCCATGAACATTTCGTATAGACGAAGTGTATCTGCACCATGGCTTGCTACGATATCATCCGGGTTTACAACGTTACCTTTTGATTTACTCATTTTCTCGTTGTTTTCACCTAAGATCATACCTTGGTTGAATAATTGTTGGAACGGTTCTTTCGTTGGAACTACACCGATATCATATAATACTTTATGCCAGAAACGAGCATATAGTAAGTGAAGTACAGCGTGCTCTGCTCCACCGATATAAATATCAACTGGAAGCCATTGTTTTACTTTTTCAGGGTCTACAAGTGCTTCGCTGTTGTTTGGATCGATGTAGCGTAGGTAGTACCAGCAGCTACCAGCCCATTGCGGCATTGTATTCGTTTCACGACGACCTTTTTTACCAGTTTCAGGATCAACAACATTTACCCACTCTTCAATGTTTGCAAGTGGTGATTCACCTGTACCTGAAGGACGAATATTCTCTGTTTTCGGAAGAACTAATGGTAATTCTTCTTCTTTCACAGCTGTCATTGTACCATCTTCCCAATGGATTACTGGAATTGGCTCACCCCAGTAACGTTGGCGACTAAATAACCAGTCACGTAGACGGTACGTTACTTTTTGATTTCCTGCGCTTGTTACTTCAAGCCACTCAATCATTTTTACAATTGCTTCTTCTTTATTTAAACCATCAAGGAATGCTGAGTTTACGTGCGCACCATCACCTGTATATGCTTCTTTCGAAATGTCTCCGCCTTTTACAACTTCCTTCATTGGAAGATTGAACGTTGATGCGAATTCATAGTCACGCTCATCGTGAGCTGGAACTGCCATTACAGCACCTGTTCCGTAAGTTGCAAGAACATAATCAGCGATCCAGATTGGTAATTTCTCACCGTTTACTGGGTTAACTGCGTAAGCACCAGTGAATACACCAGTTTTTTCTTTCGCAAGTTCTGTACGCTCTAGGTCACTCTTCATTTTTACAGAATTAATGTAAGCTTCTACAGCTTCTTTTTGTTCTGGTGTTGTAATTTCTGCAACAAGCGCATGTTCCGGAGCAAGTACACAGTATGTTGCACCAAATAGTGTATCAGGACGCGTTGTGAAAACTGTGAACTTCTCATCTGTACCGTCGATGTTGAAGTGTACTTCTGCACCTTCAGAACGACCGATCCAGTTACGTTGCATGTCTTTTAAGCTTTCTGGCCAATTAAGCTCATCTAGATCTTCTAATAGACGATCTCCGTAAGCTGTAATTTTTAACATCCACTGTCTCATCGGACGACGCTCAACTGGATGTCCACCGCGCTCACTCTTACCGTCAATGATTTCTTCGTTTGCAAGTACTGTACCAAGTGCTGGGCACCAGTTTACAGGTACTTCATCAACGTAAGCTAAACCTTTTTCAAATAGTTTTAGGAAGATCCATTGTGTCCACTTGTAGTAGGTTGGATCTGTTGTATTTACTTCACGATCCCAATCGTAAGAGAAGCCTAATGCTTTAATTTGATTACGGAACGTATTAATATTAAGCTCTGTAAATTCAGCCGGGCTATTCCCAGTATCAAGTGCATATTGCTCTGCTGGAAGACCGAATGCATCCCATCCCATTGGATGAAGAACGTTATATCCTTGCATACGCTTCATACGAGATAAAATATCTGTCGCTGTATAACCTTCTGGATGACCTACGTGTAAGCCTGCACCTGATGGATATGGGAACATATCTAGTGCATAAAATTTTGGTTTTTCTGTTTCATCTGGCGTACGGAATGTTTTATTCTCTTCCCAATGCCCTTGCCACTTCTTCTCAATTTCTTGATGATTAAAGCTCATGAGATACCCTCCTTGAAATTCTATTTATTTTCACCGCCCAAAATACAAAAAACCTCTCATCCCTAGAAAGGGACGAGAGGTTATAGATTCCCGCGGTACCACCCTAAATTAATGTAATAAATACATTCGCTTAGATCCGTAACGTGGATTAACGGCAATTGCTACTAATGATTTCACAACTGCAACTCAAAGGCGAGTTCATAACGAAACGTGGATTGACTTGCACCGACCGTCAACTCTCTAAACCAGCTTCTATTACTACTACTCCTTCTCACTGTTATTACAAATATGAGTTAATGTGAACTACCCACCACTTAGTATCTCTTAAGAGCTTACTTGAAGCGAGGGCTTCTCGGTTAATCGTTACTCTTGCTAACTAACGAATTCGTCTTAGGACAGCCGAGCTAACTCCCTTGTTCCAAAGGATATTTTATTACTATTTATTTAAATATATTCTAAAACATGTTGCATGTTCCGTCAAACTAAACTGCAATTTTTTCTTCAACTGTTTCTTCTACTTTTACTCGTCTATCATAAATACTCGTTGCTATAAGCGCTACTACAAGCATTACCATGATCGCAATAAACAATACTTCCATATTGTATAAGTCAACAATCGCTCCGCCAACGACCGGTCCGAACATTTTCCCTACAGTCGCTGCGCTATTTACAACACCTTGATAAAATCCTAGCTTATCTTTCGGTGCAAGTATATTTGCGATGGTCGGAACTGCCGGCCATACGAATAATTCACCAATTGTTAATGTCACCATCGCAACGAGAAACATCGTAAATTGCTGCGCTTGACTTAACACAATAAATGACGCCGCAAAAATGACGATTCCAATCATAATTTGTTGTTTTAAAGAACGCTTCATCCAGCGAATTAACATACTAACAAGTGGCTGCGCACAAACAATCATCGCCCCGTTTATCGTCCATAATAAACTATAATGGCGGAGGCTAATATCTAATTCTCGCATATGAGTCGCAATTGCCCCTTGCCACTGTACGTATGTAACCCAGCATAAAGCATATGCTACACATACGATTAGAAGCGCTTTGAAGCCAGGTGTAAGTGACCAACCTTTTTTCGTTTCGGCTTCTTTTTGTACCTCTTGCTCTTTTTTTGCTTCCATACCACGAAATCCAATAAACGCAATTAAGAAGAAAATAAAATATAAAATAAAGTTCGCTAAGAAAATATAATCAAAACGATAAGACGCAACTAATCCACCGCACGCTGTTCCAATCGCAATCCCAACGTTTTGTCCAACATACATTGCATTGAACGCTCGTCTCCCTCCTTCTGGCCAAACCGTACCGACCATCGCATACATCGATGGAAACACCATTCCAGAACCGAATCCGATTAATGCTAGCCACACAACATATAATGGCCAACCATGGAAAAATACAAGACCTAAAATCGATACAAGTGTAATGACAATCCCTACTAAAATTGATTTATAACCGCCCCATTTATCAAATAAAACACCGCCGAGCAAGTTTCCGATTACACCAGTAAGCGAGTTGATCATTAATACCATTCCGGCTACTGATAAAGATTTCCCTAAACTATCATGTAAGTAAATTGTATTAAAAGGCCATAAAAAAGAAGCACCCGTGACATTAATAATCATCCCAGCTACTAATAGCCATACTTTCCTTGGCATAGTCTCCCCTCCTATTCTCTTTTTTTCGTTCATATATATAACAGTAAAATTGTAGTCGTTTTTAAATAGGAAGGCAACTGATTAATAGTTGATGAAATTCAGATAATAGCACAAAGACGATTAGAATGTATTCTAATCGTCTTTGTAAAATATTAATCTATAAATAATGGAATCGTTCCCTCGCGAAAGGTTATCCAACTTCCTTTTTACGTTTTGCACTTTCTTTAGCACTCCATTTAAATATTTTGTCTAGTAGAGAGTATATTCTCCCAGACTCCTTCGTTAATAATGGCCCTAGCGACGCCAATATTAAAACATATAAAGCTGAGAATGGTTTAATCGTTGCCATTAAGCCACCCGCTATTCCGAGATTCGCGACAATAATGGAGAATTCCCCACGTGATATAAGTGTTAAACCGATATTCGTAGAAGCCTTATGCGATAACCCGGCTTTACGCCCTGCAATCATTCCAGCTGTAAAATTACCGATGAGAGTAATGAAAACTGCTCCTAATGCCAACCATACTGCTCCTCCAAGCGAAAACGGATCTATACTTAAACCGAAGCTGAAGAAAAATATAGCTCCAAAGAAATCACGAAACGGGACGACGAGATGCTCGATCCGGTCACTATGCTCTGTTTCTGAAAAGACGAGTCCTAACAATAAAGCCCCAATCGCTTCCGCAACATGAATTGTTTCTGAAAATCCTGCTACAAAGAATAAAATAGCGAATATTACGATAATAAAAATTTCGTTTGACGAAATATCTAATACTTTATTTAGGAACGGCGTAGCTTTTCTAGCGATTACAAAGAATAGGAGCATATACCCTACTGCGATTAACACCGATGTAAGAGCACCTACAAATGATGTTGCACCTCCGAGTACTAATCCTGAAACAACTGATAAATATACAGCTAAAAAGATATCATCAAACATAATGATTCCTAAAATTAGCTCTGTCTCTTTATTACCAGATCTTCTTAAATCAACAATTACTTTCGCTACAATTGCACTCGATGAGATTGTAATAATTCCAGCAATAATTAATGTTTCTAGTAAGGGGAATCCCATAACATATCCATAAAGTAAACCTAATATGAAATTAAGCGATATATGAACACTACCCCCAAAAGCAATCGACTTTCCTGATTTAATTAATTTTTTTATTGAGAATTCTAAGCCTAAATAGAATAGGAGGAATATGACGCCTACACGGCCGAGGAAGGAAATAACTTCTCCGCTTTCAATAAACCTTAAATCGATAAGTCCTAAATCTGGGGCATGAGGACCCACTAACATACCGAGTATAATGAGAAACGGAATAATCGAGAACTTTAACTTTGCAGCGAGGATTGCTGCAAAAGCTACTAATACTAACGCAGTTCCAACTTCAAAGACTAAAGTATCCATCGATTATGAGTCACCTCCCGCTGAAAGCAACTCATTAATAATTCTCTTCACTTCATGTCTTTCGCCCGATAATACGAGCATATCGCCAGCTTCAATGATAGAATCTGGACCTGGATTGAAAAATTTCTTCATATTCTTTTTCAAAATAGCAATGATTGTTACGTTATATGTTTTTCTAACACTTAAACTACCAATTGTTTTCTGAACCACTGGTGCGTTATTTTCTATTTTAAACCACTCAATTGATAATCCTTCAAAAGCCATCTCAATCGTGTCTAACGCTTGTGGCCTATAGACCATCCCGCCTAATATAGCCGCAATTTGCCTCGCTTCAGAATCGCGAAGAGAAATGCTTGAAATACTCTCATCATGATCGGCATCAAAATGATACATTTCCCTTCTTCCATCATCGTGAATAACAATAACCATTTTTTCATTACCTTTTGTTATCACTTCAAATTTACATCCAATGCCTGGTAGTTCACTCTCTCTAATGTTCATATTCCCGCCTCCTAATTTTTTTAGTTACGGCTCTTTCCTTTTACAAATCTACATCAATCTCTGTTTTAAACTTTTCATCTTTTGATATCCCTAAATACTTGAGCGTTTCTGATGGGGTCGCGTGATGAAAATGTTTTTGTAATAGCGCAATCGCTATTCCTCTTTTGTACGCGTGAAACCCAAATGTTTTTCTCATTGAGTTCGTTCCAATCTTTCCAAGAATTCCAACTGCTTCCGCAGCGTTATGAATCACACGATAAGCTTGTTGACGCGTAATTGAATTTTTCGTTTTATTAGATTGAAATACGTAGTTTTCCCTTTTAACATCAATAGATTGTACGTACGCTAAAAGCGCTTCTTTTACTTTTGTATTTAAATAAATATCTTGTTTAAACTTTTCATCTTTCACAGGAAGAGAATAAAACTCTTTAACAGTTCCATCTTCATTTAATACATCTTCAAATTTAATACTCAGTAGTTCAGTAATTTTTAAACCTGTGTTAATTCCAATAACAAATAAAAGATAATCTCGCTGTGAATGCTCTTTTAAATATTTTTTCATAGCCTCAATTTGGCTTATATTTTTTAATGCCTCTACAACTTCCATACATGTATTCTCCTCATCTTATGAACGGTAATTTTCTCATCATGTTGTCCATTTTACCTTATCATGCTATGGGAATTCCATGTATTATCCATTTCCTTTTAAATTTTTTACGCTATACAATTGGAGCGATATACTTTAATGCACCTAAAAATTCTGGATATTTATGATTTGGAAACTTACTATTGTAAAAATACGTTGCGGTTAGAAAAATAACGAGGGATAAAAATGAAAATAGTAAAACTTCTTTGGACCTTAGCGCTATACCTATAACTTCAAATAAAGATCCATCTTCTTTCTGCAATTTAGATTCCTCCTTTCAGTTCCTGCTACTTTATACATTCAGTTTATGTTACTTAATTACATTCTATAATACAATTAAGTAACATATCAACGTTTTTTATTATTTTTTCTGAAAATAATAAAAATACCGAGCACCCTCTGCTCGGTATTTTTCGTTATTAATCTTCTTTCGGAAGAACAATTCCTTTATACAATTGAACTGTAATGAAGTAGTAAATTGCATAAATGACTACGAAAATTACAATCGGTACCCAAATACGGAAATACGGATCCACTAAAATGAAACCGAAAATATTCATACCAACTAATACGTGGGCAATACCTACAATTGCTGGGAATAAGAATACTAAGAACAACTCTTTATAAATTGATTTCGTTAATAATTCATGGCGCACTCCGATTTTACGAAGCATTTGATAACGTGTAATATCTTTTGATGCACCAGAAAGAATTTTAAACATTAAACAACTTGCCATCATTGCTAAGAATGCAATTCCAAGGAAGAAGCCCATAAACACTGTTCCACTCGCAACACCGTAGAACATATCGTAAGCTTGATATTTACTGTTCATTCTTTCAGCTGTTACATTTTTATATTTATCTAGTTGCAACTCGTCAAGTTTTTTCCATTCTTTTGTATATGTTAAGAAATCATCTGTTTTTCCGATAAATGCTATACCTTCTTTACCATTTATCCCATCGTACATTTTTTGATCTACAATTTTAATTGCATGATCTTCGTATATATAATATGGCTGGATTGTACTAAAAGCATCAACCCATTCTCCTGGAAGTTCTTTAGCGTTCGCATCTTTTTCATTCATTTCTCTAGAAACTGCACCTACTGGTAGTTCCTCTGAAACTTTTTTCGTATTTACTAAATCCTTCATCGATTCCATATTTGCCATATCTTTTACTAAAGGACGATTGTTCTCTAAATCTTCTTTTACATAGTAAACGTATTTATCGTCAACTTTGTAACGATATTCATTTTTCTCTTTAAATGGAATACCATCTAAAATTTTCTTTTCTTCAGCTGTAGGATTATGAACAACTGAATCATATATTACTAAACCATCGACCATTTTTATAACGTTATTTTTAAACGCCATACCACCTGAAATCGCACCAGCTCCAAGAGCAACTAACATCGCTACTGTCGCAAGCACTTTCGTTAAACTATTAATACGGAAGTTTAATTGTGCAAATGTAAAAGCGTTAAGTCCTTTTTCACTACGTTTTTTATTACTTTTTAACTTTTTAATAATAACTGGAAGAAGCGATCCAAACAGCATGTAAGTACCAGCTGTTGTTGTAATTAATGCAATAAGGATTCCCATCTCTCTTAGTTTGTCCATATAAATCATTGATGCATAGCCAATGCCTAATAAAATAACCGCTAGGAATGCAACTAAACCTGTCATTTTTCCTTTTACTGCAACACGTTCTGTTTGTGCATCTGCATGTACAAGTTGCAGTACAGAAATACGCGATAACTTAATACTGTTCATAATTGCTGATAATACAAATAGTGCAAAGAAGAAGATGCAAGTAACAGTCATAGATGGCAGATAAAATGCTTTATAGCCTTCACCCGCAAATTCGAGTTGTTTCATTAATAACTGACCGATACCTTCTGCAAGTCCTACACCAACTGTAAGTCCAATCGCAAGAGACGCAGCACCTAATACGATTGTTTCAATAAACATAAGTAATGTAACTTTATGCTTTTTTGCTCCTAACATCATATACATACCAAACTCTTTTTGACGAAGAGATAATAAGAAAGAGTTCGCATATAAAATATAGAAGAAGGTTATTATTGCTAATAAAAATGAACCTGCTTGGAATACAAATCCGATAGACTTAATCACTGAATTAGATTCAATAAACGCTTTATTCAGCGCTAACGTTTGGAACATATAAAAAATTGAAATTGACATGACAAGACCGACAAGTAAGACGATGTAATCTTTTAGCTTACTTTTCAGCCCTGACATGGAAAGTTTAAATAACATGCCCATGCCTCCTTTCTTACGCTTTTTGTGTGCCTAAGTCTGCAAGCACATCTAAAATTTCTTTATAGAATTCTTCACGCGTACCACCGCGGTGAATTTCTTTATATAGCTCGCCATCTTGAATGAATAAAATACGCTGACAGTAACTTGCACTGTATGGATCATGCGTAACCATCATAATAGATACGCCTTGTTCTTCATTTAAGTTTGTCATCGCATCAAGTAAACTTGCTGCATTTTTCGAATCAAGAGCTCCTGTTGGCTCGTCTCCTAAAATAATTGCCGGCTCATGCACTAGTGCGCGTGCTGCTGCTGAACGTTGTTTCTGTCCACCGGATACTTCAGTTGGATACTTTTGAAGAATTTCTGTAATCCCTAACATATCCGCTACCTTCTCTACTTTCGGTCCAATATTACGTGATGAAACACCTTGAAGTGAAAGTGGAAGTGCAATGTTCTCATAAATAGATAAGTTCTCTAATAAGTTAAAGTCTTGGAAAATGAATCCTAACTTTTGCGAACGGAAATCAGAAAGCTCACCTTGCTTCATTTTCGTAATGTCCGTACCCGCAATTTCAACAACGCCACCCGTTGCTTTATCAAGCGTTGAAATTACATTTAATAATGTCGTTTTACCAGAACCAGATGGTCCCATAATACCAACAAATTCACCCTCTTGAATTGAGAATGATACACCTTTTAACGCGTGTGATTGGTTCTCACCTTTTTTACCGTACACTTTTTGAACGTTTTTCACGTCTACAACTGGTTTCGTCATATATATCCTCCTACGCTTGTTTTTCCATTACCTATTTTGCGCCTTTTGGAGGTGAACTGCTATTTATTAACATTACAATTACCTTACACTTTTGTAAGAAAAAAAACTGAGCATGTAAGCTTAGTTTTTTCATTAGTAAATGCAATTTTATCAGCGATTTTTCAAATATATCGACTTACCGACAAAAGATGACAATAAAAATAGGCTGTTTCGCATGTGGAACAGCCTATTTCCTACTCTTATTTCTTTAAAGGCGTTACCGTCCAATATGTAATAACACGCCAAATCCATTCTAATGGACCCATTTTAAAGATTTTCATCCAAATCACACTGAAAATAATTTGAATTGCATAAATTGCGATACACACATATAGCGTCTGCATGTACGTTAAGTTTCCTGCAAAATTAAATACACTGCCTGCAATTAAAATCATTGCAGTTTGTCCAATATAATTTGTTAAAGCCATACGACCATAGTATTTCAGTGGCGCTAACAATGCTTGAACTGGTTTTAACTGAAGTAATAAAATTAATGCTCCTACATAGAAAGCTGAAATAATTGGTCCAACTGTAACACCAATTTTTAAAAACTGACCTGCAGCATCCATTGTTCCATCCTCAGTCATAAGTATCATATTTACAAATGGATTAGCAGGAACGTGCCCATATTGATACCATAAAGCTATCACACTTAAAACAAACATAACTCCTGTAAAAATAGCGACTTGCTTTATTTTCGCTGAAAGATTTTCAAATATTTTGTACTGTCCTGCAGCAAGACCTAATAAAATTAAACCTACAGGCAATAATTCCTTAGCCGCCATAATACTAAAAACTATCGTAAGAATAAGACCGATTACTAAATTTATTTGCTTCTTCACTTTATAAAATGGTAAAGTGACTAATCCACAAATTGCGTATAACGCTAGTGCTTCTCCGGGCTGAAACATTTGATGAATCAAACCAAAAATAAATAGTGCAACTAAGCGGCGTAAAAATAAAACATATCCATTCTTCCCTTTTACAATCGCTCTTGTGATGAAGATATAGAATCCTACTCCAAATAAGAATGAAAAGATTGAGAAGAAACGACCTTCTACAAATAAGTATAGAAACCTTTGATAACTTGCATCCACTGTATTAGGGTCTGGAACTTTAATATTAAGTAACGCCAAAATATTTACTAAAATAATCCCCAGTAATGCGAAGCCACGAATGTAATCTAACTCATCAATTCGTTTGTTTGTAATATTGTTCCCCATAATACAACTCCTTGTCCTAAATTAAATCCTCCCTTACTCTACTGGAAAAGTAAGCTTACAACTATCGGAAAACCTTACAGAAATCTTACATTATTGTCATATAACAAAATAAAACCAGGTCATATTGCGACCTGGTTTACTCTGATTGCTTCGATCTTTGAGGTTGTCCCTTTTTACTATTACGCTGTTTCACTTGAACAACTGGATCAAGTTCATTTGAAAATTCAGCGTTATGTCCATTTTGTGTTTTTTGCTCTGGATTATTTTGATCTGAACGTTTCGCCATTACATTCACTCCTTATTAGTGCGGTGTAATAATCATTTGATGTTGCAATTGGCGAATTGCCATACGTGCTCTATTTAATTGCTCACGTTGCTCATCATTCGCATGTTGTTGCATCGTTTGTAAATCATTATATGCTTGTTCTAATTGTAACTGAGCATCCGAATACTCCATCGTATTGTAATGCTCTTGTCTCATGCCTTGGTCTAATTGTTCTTTCGCATATTCCACCGCTTGTTCTGCCTGTGTAATATACTCTTCAAGTGATTGACGCTCTGCCATAATTGTCCCTCCTTGCTTCAATTCCCCTTTAGTGTGTCCCTTCCATATGAACCTTATGAGTATGTTATAATGGATTTTGTTTCATCCCGCATTAACGGGCAGTAAGACCTCTACCTCAAAATTTGGATGAAACAAAAAAAGGTAGGTGAGAGCTCAACTGCCCGTAAACGCCCGATTCGTGAGGGCTGATAATCAGTGGGGGGAACATCCCCCACTGATTAAAGTTTCACTTTATTTTGACTCGTCTTAGGAGGGAAAGTAATGAAGGTTCAAAACCCTTTTCCATATACAAACGACAATAAACGTTATCATACATGGAATTACCACTTACGAAATGAATTTGGTGAAAAAATCTTTAAAGTTTCATTAGATGCTGGCTTCGATTGCCCGAACCGTGACGGTACAGTTGCTTACGGTGGTTGCACGTTTTGTAGTGCTGCTGGATCTGGTGACTTCGCTGGTGATCGCCGCGATGATGTTATAACGCAGTATCATGAAATGAAAGAAAAAATGCGCTCAAAGTGGAAAGACGGAAAATGTATCGCTTATTTTCAGGCTTACACAAATACACATGCACCACTTGAAGTGTTAAAAGAAAAATTCGAACCGCTTCTAGCAGAAAAAGACGTTGTCGGTCTTTCTATCGCAACTCGTCCAGATTGTTTACCAGACGATGTCGTTGAATATTTAGCGGACTTAAATAAACGTACGTACCTTTGGGTTGAACTCGGACTACAAACTGTTCATGAACGTACTGCAAATCTTATTAATCGCGCTCACGATTATCCATCTTATGTGGAAGGCGTAAATAAATTACGCAAGCACGGGATTAGAGTTTGCTCTCATATTATTAACGGTCTTCCCCTTGAAGATTACGACATGATGATGGAAACAACTCGTGAAGTAGCAAAACTTGACGTACAAGGAATTAAAATTCATTTACTTCATTTATTAAAAGGTACGCCAATGGTGAAGCAATATGAAAAAGGTCAATTAGAATTCCTTTCTCTTGAAGATTACGTAAGTCTCGTTGTTGACCAACTTGAAATTATTCCTGAAGATGTAATTGTGCACCGCATCACAGGTGACGGTCCACCTGACTTAATGATTGGTCCAATGTGGAGCTTAAATAAATGGGAAGTATTAAATTCCATCGATGCAGAATTTGTACGCCGCGGAAGCTGGCAAGGAAAATATGCAAATGAGGAGAAACAAAAATGAAATTAGAACGTGTATTACCGTTTGCTCGCTCGCTGCTGCAAACGGCTGTTAAAGAAGGCGATTACGCTGTAGATGCAACTTTAGGAAATGGACATGACACTTGCTTCCTAGCTGAAATCGTTGGAGATAACGGAAAAGTATTTGGATTTGATATTCAAAAAGAAGCAATTGAAAGCTCTACTATCCGCCTAAAAGAAAAAGAGCTTTTTGAACGTACTGTTTTAGTTCACGATAGTCACGATACGCTTCTATCCGTACTACCAGAAGATGCAAAAGGAAAAGTAACAGGCGCTATCTTCAACTTAGGTTACCTTCCAGGCGGTGACAAGCATATCGTCACAAAACCGAACTCAACAATCTCGGCGATTGAACAATTACTAGGAGTAATGGCACCTGAAGGTATCATCGTCCTTGTCATTTACCACGGACATCCAGAAGGACAAGTAGAACGCGACGCTGTACTTAAATTTGCAGAAGAACTAGATCAAAAAGAAGCTCACGTTTTGCGATACGGCTTCATTAACCAGCAAAATAACCCGCCATTTATTGTGGCGATTGAGAAGCGATAAAGTGAAACTTTAATCAGTGAGGTTTACTGTCCGGCAAATAGCAGGATAATTATATCAACGATTTTTCAGATATATCGATCATTCGACAAAACATAACAAAAAAAGACGTGCATTCATTGCACGTCTTTTTCTTATTCTCCTATATAATGGATGTATACAATATTTGAAGAAAGAAGGATAGAACTTTGCTAGTAGAACTAAGGGGAATTCAAAAGAAGTATGGCAAATCACTTATACTAGACAACATCGATTTATCCATTCCAGAAGGAGAAGCACTCGCTATTATTGGTGGGAACGGGACTGGAAAAAGTACTTTACTCAAAATAATTGCAGGCTTTATTCCACCTACGGCAGGGACACTTCAAAGAAAAGAACATATACAAATCAGTTATGTCCCTGAACATTTTCCTGAAGGAATTCGTTTTACATTAGAGGATTATTTATATCATCTCGGCCACATTCACGGTTTATCAACAAAATATTTAAGAAATAAAATTCCGATGCTCCTTGAATCTTTTCATCTACATCATGCAAAGCATTACGTTGTACGAAACTTTTCAAAAGGTATGAAACAAAAAACAGGCATTATGCAAGCATTACTTACGGACGTCCATTTATTAATTCTAGATGAACCTCTTTCTGGACTCGACCCTAACTCTCAGCAAGAATTAGAGCATATTTTACTCTCATTAAAACAACAAGGCATATCTATACTCTTCACATGTCACGAAAAACAACTACTAGAAAACTTCGCCGATAGAATTGTGACATTAGCAAATCATACAATTGCGGAAGATACCTCTGTGCAAAAATCAACAGAACAGGTCTATATTGAGGCAATTGTTCACGAAACATTTTCAGCTATAGAACTACAAAAGCAATCAGGATTTATACAAGTTACACACAATTCAAATCAAAACCTCATTCAATTACAAATCGAAAAGGAATATGCAAACGAAATGCTTCAGTTTTTATTACATAAAAAAGCATCTATCACACTGCTACAGCCTAATTTTTAAATCGAAAGAAGGTTTATTATGTTTGCGCTTATTCGTTACCATTTTCTCGACTACACGAAATCGTATAAGTACATTCCTCCTATTGCGATGTACTGCATAAGCTTACTTTTTGTATATACATATAAACCAACTCCCATTGTACCAACATACTTAGAAACAGCACTCGCACTTTATTTATTATCTGCCTGGATTACAGTCACAATTTTTCATACTGAAGATCCTGTACAAGAACAAATCACTATTTCACATACAAATAATATTTCGGCATTATACGTTGGTAAATATATTACGGCTTTTCTTATTTGTACTGCTTTATCTTTTATATCCGTAATCTATCCAATTATTTTGCAAATGTTTAATGAAAAAATGACAGCTTCTTTATTTCTAGTCGGATTTCTCGCTCACATGTCTTTATCTATACTAGGAATTTCAATCGCAACATTATTTACTAGAAATATTATTCAAAAAGCAAGCACCGCTTGGCTTAGTCTTACATTTATATTACTTATGACGATTGCCTCAATCCGGTTAAAAAAAGAGTTACTATGTTTTTTACCACCTGTCGAAAGCTTTATAATGCTTGGACAATACAAATATAATATACTTACTCATACTCTATGGCTTACAGCTTGGGCTATCGTATATTCATTTTTATTACTTACTTTATTTCTTTTTCTCGTTCGCAGAAAACGTTTTTGATTACATATTAAAGGGGACTAAACAATGATTGGAATACTAGCAGGAATGGGTCCAAAATCAACCGGACCATTCGTCGATACAGTTGTAGCAGAGTGCCAAACAATTTATGGAGCAAAGCATGATATGGACTTTCCTCATATGATGATTTATTCGTGCCCAACACCGTTTTATATGGATCGCCCTATTGATCATGCGGCGATGAAAAAAGCGATTATTGAAGGAGCGCAAAAACTTGAAAGTACTGGTGTAGATTTCATCGCAATGCCATGTAATACAGCGCATCTTTATTTCGAGGAATTACAGCGTTCTATTACCATTCCTATTTTGAATATAGTCGATGAGACGTTAAAAGCAATTCCTGAAAATACAAAAAGAGTCGCTCTTCTTGCAACAGAAGCGACTGTTCAAGCAAGTATTTACCAAGATGGAATTACAAAACGTGATATAGAGTACATTCATAATGAACAATGGCAAGAAATGATTAATCAAATTATTACTTGTATTAAAGGCGGAGAAATTGAGGAAGCTCGTAAATTATGGAGTCTGCTCGTTTTACAGTTAAAAGACGAAGTAGATACCGCTATTATCGCATGTACCGATTTGAATGTGGTGGTGAGTGAGGACTTTGTTGATTCCGCTCAATGTCTTGCGAAAGCAGTTGTTAGGATCTATGCATCAAATATAAAAAAGTCTTCATAAACATAGAACACATCCTTTTTAAAATGTGTTTTATGTTTGATAAAAACAACCAAAACTTTTAACTTTTTTCACAATTATTTCAAAGTAATCACACTTAATCTCGCTATATTAAATAAGTAGTTTATTCATATAGGGAAGGTTAGGGGAACTGAAGTATGAAAGTAAATCGTTCGCTTCATTATATTTTTTGGAGGTGGCATTTTTACGCCGGGCTTTTTATTACGCCGCTTCTTATTACTTTGTCACTGAGCGGAATTGGGTATTTATTTCGTGAAGAGGTTGAAGATTTCATCTATAAAGATTTATATTTTGGGAAGAGCGCCCAAACAGAGTCTATTTCGATGGCTGATTCGCTTTTCTTAACAGCGAAAAAATATCCACATTATAGTGTGGCGAAAATTAGTGAGTTTAATGGGGATTATAATACGAGGCTTACTATTGCAAATGAATATACAGGAAAGCAAAAATATGTGTATTTAGATAGCAATAATCAAATTGTTGGAGATCAAAATGCAAGTGAAACGTTTGCCAATATAATGAGGGAATTACATAGTTCTCTTTTAGTTGGTGGTACTGTCGTTAACTACATTGTAGAGCTTGCGGCATGCTGGACAATCTTTTTAATTGTGACTGGATTGTATATGAGTATACGCCAATTCAAAAACACACCCGCATCCACTAAGCGAGAAAAGGCAAAACGACGTCATTCTATTATCGGTATTATATTTACAATTCCACTCGTTTTGTTAGTCGCATCTGGATTGCCGTGGTCAGGATTTATGGGTAACCAAATTTATAAAATCGCATCGTCGAATGAATCAATTGGATATCCAAAGTTGTATATGGCACCGCCTGAATCGAAGGTAAAAGAATTGCCGTGGGCAACAAGAAAAGAAGCTCCTCCTGAATCGAATTCAAATGAGCCAAAAGCAATTTCTGTCGATGAATTACAAAAAGGAATTGAAATAAAGAAGCCATATGTTATCTCACTACCGGCTGATCCGAAAGGTGTATTCACCGTTTCGAAATCAAGCGGTTCCGGTATTACGGGTATGCATGTCGCACCAAATGAAGAAATAACAGCTTATTTTGATCAATATAGCGGAGAACTTATTTCCAAAACGGACTATCGTGATTATGGATTATTTGCACAATGGTTTACTTACGGTATCCCGCTTCACGAAGGACATTTATTCGGATGGCCAAATAAAATATTATGCTTACTAACGACATTATCTTTATTACTTCTCATTTATTACGGAATAAAAATGTGGTTAGCAAGAAAGCCAAAAGGAAAATTAGCAGCACCGCCAAAGCAAAGAGATAAGAAAAGCATAATCGTTTTCTTTATCATGATGGTTATACTAGGCGCTGTCATGCCTTTATTCGGACTATCTGTTTTAGTTATTTTCGCAATTGAACTTCTCATATATGTATTTTCAAAAATACAATCATAATAAGAAAACCACTCTACAAGAGTGGTTTTTTTCATCACTGCGCCATTTTCTTTCGGTACATCTTCCCGTTCCAGTAGAAGAATCGTGAAGTGAGCCCTCCGTATTTTACAATGCGCCGTGCCATTTTGTGCATATTCTTTTGCGCTGATACTTTTTGATCTGATAAATAAATACCAAGTAATCCTCGGCTTATGAGACGATGAAACTTCGCATGAGGCAAATCACCAATGCTCTTCTCTGCTTCTTCTACAAAATGTTTCATACGATCTAATATAGCTTGCTCGTTTTCATAATAACTACAGAAATTCAAATCTCCGCCGATACGGTCTTCTTCTTGATCGATGAAATAATCAAGTAAAATGTGAAGTCCTTGTACGTATGGAAAATACCCTTGTCTAATTTTCACAATATCTTCTTCATGTAACTCATCATGAAATGCATATGCTACAAGACAGAAAATTCCAAGCGTAGAACCTGCACATGCTGAAAACTCAAACCAACTCATCGGTGGTAAATTTTCTTTATGCGCTTCAAACCATGTTTTTAAGCGTGGTTCTCTTTCTTCTAACTTCACGTGTTTATGAATTTGCAAATCACAATAATAACAAGCAAGTTCATGAAGAATTGGAGCAATTTTATCATAATGCTTCGTTTTCTTTAAAACATCCTGACATGTTTCAACAAGCTCATCTAAATAACCACCATCATCTTGATCATCACGATAACGATAATAGTTACCGCCCCCTTCAACTTCAGGGCTTAATGCCATTACCATCGACTCATGAAGAGCCGCAAAGTCTTTCGGGTCAAGTGATGTACTACGATCACATAAATTATCTAAATAGTCGCTAATCGTTTGATAAGCTACGATAAAACGAATACATTCCTCACGATGTTCATTTGCTAGTAGCGCTAAAATGCCACCGCCCTCGCAATGAAACGTTTTATTCTCAATACTTGCGATTGCCTGACTATGAAGCTCGTCATTCGGAATATGGTAGGCACGCTCTTTCCACATCGCTAGCTCATGGTGTACTACCGGAAACACATCACGGTATACTTTCGCCATGAGCGTTATGGGATTACTCGGTACGTTCACTTCTTCCTTCATCTCCTCTATTCAATGTACAAATAATTTACTTATTTGTTTCTATTATGTTATTGATGCGTATTTCAGTAAATGACTGAATATAATTCAAAATTTCATCACGCTCATACTCATTTAATAACTCATGATAACAATTCGGCCATTCTTTAAAAGCCTTATCACTTATTTTAACATTATCAAACCAAGTACGGACACGTGTTTTATCTACAAGTTTATCCTCACAAGCCTGCATTAGCAAGAGTGGAACGTCTGGAAAATCGCCTATTTTTTTATGCGCAATTTCGATAGACTTAATCAATTCACTATACCAACGTACTGATACTTTGCGCAAGAACAATGAATCATTCTCCATCGCATCTCTCACTTCATGATTACGAGTTGACATTTCCACTGTAAGATTCGTTGCAAATTGCAATTTTGGAGCAACAACATTTAATATTTTTGAGGCAGCTCGAAGCGGAGCAGAAGGTCCAGTTAATACACCTAAACATGGTGAACTTAAAATAATACCATCTACATCTTCTCTCTTCGTTTCTTGCATCATACGAATGACAATAAGACCACCCATACTATGACCAAATATAAAAATAGGTAATCGATACTTCCTTGCCTCTTTCACCCATAATTTAACTTCCTCTATGTATTCATCAAATGAATCAATATGTCCTCTATTTCTCGAAGTCGTTCCATGTGATGGAAGGTCTCCCATCACAACGTGGTAGCCGATATGATTCCACATTTCTGCTATAGCTTCGTAACGTCCGTGATATTCCATTGCGCCGTGCACGATAACGACTACAGCTTTCGCTTCCTCTGCTTCATAATTCCACATACGGACCTCCTCCATTTCACTCTTTCTCATAATTTGATACACTAAAACTAGTCTCTAGGAAAGGAAGGCTTTACATGATATATCCTTACAAAGAAAAAAATCCAAAAATTGCGAGTAGTGCTTTTATCGCTGACTATGTTACCATTACAGGCGATGTGACAATTGGCGAAGAATCTAGCATTTGGTTTAATACAGTCATCCGCGGTGATGTATCACCAACGATAATTGGAAATAGAGTAAATGTACAAGATCAATGTACACTTCACCAAAGCCCCCAGTATCCTCTTATTTTAGAAGATGACGTTACCGTTGGGCATCAAGTTATTTTACATAGCTGCAAAATTGAAAAAGATGCTTTAATCGGAATGGGATCTATCATATTAGATGGCGCTGAAATTGGTGAAGGAGCTTTCATCGGTGCTGGTAGTCTCGTTTCACAAGGAAAGAAAATCCCTCCTAATACGTTAGCTTTCGGTCGCCCTGCGAAGGTCATTCGCGAATTAACAGAAGAAGACCGTAAAGATATGGAACGTATCCGCACACAATACGTTGAAAAAGGACAATATTATAAATCGTTACAAAAGTGATTTTATCGCTGCCATAAGACTGGCAGCTTTTTTTATGAAAAAATCTAACTTTTTCTTTACAAAACCTTATTATCCCCTCAATAAAATCTTATTAAAATAGAAGTTAATAACTCCATATATATGTAAATGAGGGAGGAAAAATCTCATGAAGGTCAGTGGACTATATAAAATAGAATGTTACATCTTCAAAGGAATTAATCGCTACTTTGATCAAAAAACATTAAACATCTTTTTCAGCAATATTACCCATATCGGTGGTCCAAGTTTTTCCATTGCACTTACCCTATTCTTTTTAATTTTCGCAACAGGGAATTTGCATCAAGCTGCAATTGCAACTGCTATTTCTTTGACAATTAGCCATATTCCTGTGCAAATATTAAAAAGATGGTATCCACGAAAACGTCCTTATTTAACAATTCAAGATGCGAAATATCCAGTACAGTCTTTAAAAGATCATTCTTTTCCATCCGGACATACAACGGCTGTTTTCTCTGTCCTCATTCCATTTATTTGCTATAATCCAAACTTGCTTGCTTTTCTATTACCGTTAGCATTATGCGTCGGTATTTCCCGTATTTATTTAGGGCTTCATTATCCGTCAGATGTATTTGTAGGCATGTGCCTTGGCACTTGCTCTGGCATCATCTCTTTTTATCAACTCATTCCACTCATGTAAAGGAGCGATATGATGAGAGTCGCCATATTTACCGATACATTTACACCACAAGTCAACGGTGTGGCGAAAACTTTGGAACGTTTAACTAAATATTTTCAAAAAGAAAATATCGCCTATTCTGTTTTCGCCCCTCAGCATACGGCAGAAGATAATTTCGTAGCGAATGTGAACAAAATGAGAAGTATCCCGTTAACAATATTATATCCAGAATGTCGCTTTGCCTTTCCTACTCCGCGCATTAAGCGGGAACTTCTTGCCTTTAAACCTGATATCATTCACATCGCTACGCCTTTCAATATGGGACTTTGTGGGTTATATTATGCCAAAAAGTTAAATATCCCAGTTGTCGGTTCTTATCATACTGATTTTGACGCCTATTTACGCTATTACAAAATCGAATTTCTCTCCAATATGCTATGGAACTATTTAAGCTGGTTTCATAGTCATATGCAAAAAAACTTTGTTCCTTCTCCTGAAACATTACATCAATTAAAGAAAAAAGGATTTCAACAGCTCTATATTTGGGGACGTGGTGTAGATTGTACTCTCTTTCATCCAACTTACAATAAAGACCTATTCCGAAAAAAATATAATATTACAGCGAAATATATTCTTTCCTACGTCGGGCGCCTTGCTCCTGAAAAAGATATCGATACTCTTCAAACACTTATTCAAACGACAAACAAAGAACGTGACGATATTCATTGGCTCATCGCTGGAGACGGGCCTCTAGCAACAAATTTGCGTGAAGCTGTTCCGAAAACAAATGTCACTTTTACTGGATATTTACAAGGCACGGATTTAGCTCAAGCATATGCTTGTTCTCATATGATGGTATTTCCATCAGCTACTGAAACGTTCGGAAATGTCGTACTTGAATCATTTGCATGCGGTACACCTGTCATCGGAGCAAATAGTGGCGGGGTTAAAAATATTATTACAGATGGAAAAACGGGAATTCTTTGTCCGCCCAAAAATACGGATTCATTTCTATCATCCATCTATTCTTTATTGCAAAATGAAGAGAAACTTATGCAAATGGGCATAGCTGCTTCGTCTTATGCTAAGTCAAAAAGCTGGGATGAGATTTTTCGTGGATTACTTGAGCAATATGAAGAAGTCCTTCAGCACACTGTATCAGAATTACTCGCTTAAAAAGAAATGACAAAATTTATTAATGCTTATAAAAGTGCAAGTTCTCAACTAATCAAAAAAGACTTTCCACAAGTGAAAAAAACTTTAGAAAGAAATGTTTTGGTCAAGAAGTTTTTGCTTACTAACTACTGGTAGTTCGCCAATAGACGTAGTAAAGAAACATATTGAAAATCAAGGTAAAAAGTGAGGTGAAATGATATGACAAAGCAGAATAAAGCATATAAATTCCGGTTGTATCCAACAGAAGAACAAGCAAATCTTATACGTAAAACCTTCGGTTGTGTACGTTTCGTGTACAATAGAATGTTAGCTGAGCGAAAAGAAGCGTACGAAAAATACAAAGATGATAAGGAACAACTAAAGAAACAAAAGCCTCCAACCCCTGCGAAATATAAAGCAGAATTTGAGTGGTTAAAAGAAGTTGATTCATTAGCTTTGGCAAATGCTCAACTACACTTGCAAACTGCATATAAGAATTTCTTTAGTGGTCAAAATAACTTCCCAACATTCAAAAGTAAAAAGGACAGAAAGTCTTATACAATGAATGTAGTAAACGGTAATATTCTGTTGCTTAATGGTCATATCAAATTGCCAAAACTGAAAATGGTACGTATCAAAAAACATAGAGAGATACCACAAGATTATATGATCAAGTCTTGTACGATTTCTATGACACCTACTGGTAAATACTATGTGTCAATCTTGACTGAATACGAAAAAGAGATTGTACAAAAAGAAGTAGAAACAGTTGTTGGATTAGACTTTGCAATAGATGGATTATACGTCAGTTCTGAGGATGAGAAAGCCAATTATCCTAAGTTCTATCGTAACATGTTAGACCGATTAACAAAGGCGCAACGAGTATTATCAAGACGCAATAAAGGTTCTGAACGTTGGAATAAACAACGTATTCGTGTAGCTACGTTACATGAGAAAGTAGCTAACCAACGTAAGAATTTTCTTCATCATGAGTCTAAAAAGTTAGCTGCCAATTTTGATGTTGTAGCTATTGAAGATCTAAACATGAAAGGAATATCGCAAGCACTTCATTTTGGAAAAAGTGTCGCTGATAATGGGTGGGGTATGTTCACTTCTTTCTTAACTTATAAACTAAACGAACAAGGAAAACAACTTGTGAAAATAGACAAATGGTCTCCATCAACAAAAACATGTAGTAGCTGTGGAAATGTGAAAAGTCTGACATTGTCTGAACGAATCTATTCTTGTATATGCGGTGTAAATCTCGATAGAGATTATAACTCAGCTATCAATATTAAAAATGAAGCAATACGTCTTTTAGCGTCAGCATAAATTGTAATAAAATAACCTTTGGAACAAGGGAGTTAGCTCGGCTGTCTTAGGACGAATTCGTTAGCTATCAGAAGTAATGATTAACCGAGAAGCCCTCACTTCAAACACTCCTTTAGGACGTTAAGTGGCGGGTAGTTCACGAAATCCCCTTAAAATTAACTTACTCACATACCTTTATACAGTAATTGTTCCCCAATTTCTGTATATCAAAAAACCTTTCATTCATTTGAAAGGTTTTTTTGAGCTTGTACATATTCTTCTTTCGTATTCACATTTATAAACCAATCTGCATTCGCCTGTACATCTTCACCAGCAATATACTTCACATTACATTGTGATAAAAGTTGGCCCATACTTCTTTTTTCTTCTTGAAGCAAAGCATAAATTTTTTCTTTCACACGGTTATGATACGCTGCAAGTAACGGTTGTTTTCTTCCATTAATAATAGGGACAACAGCATCATATTCATCGCTCGTTTGCTCTAATAAAATGGTAATCCATTCATTTGAAACGTTCGGTGCATCACAAGGCATAATAGCGTACCAATCTGCTTCTATATATTCCATTCCTGATACAATTCCAGCAAGCGGCCCATTTCCTTTATAGTGCGACATATCTTCTATAACTGGAACTTGTACTAATTGCTCTACTCTCTCTTTTATATCAGAATGACTAATGACTACAATTTCTTGCACAGCGCTTTCCATTACTTTCACAATATGCTCAATAAAAGTACTCTCTTTCCAGCCTACTAACGCTTTCGGCTCACCGAATCGGCTCGACATACCTCCTGCTAATACAATTCCAGCACACTTACTCATTGACGATGCAACTCAAATGTAATATGACCTAATTCCGGTAAAATTAACTTGTTCATCGCAAGACGAACCGCTCCGCTAGACCCTGGCATCGAAAAGACAACTTTACGCCCGATTGTACCGCCGATTGCTCTACTTAACATCGCACTACTTCCGATATCTTCTAAGTAACTTATCATACGGAACAACTCACCAAATCCAACAATTTCTTTATCTAATAACACTGAAACTGCCTCAATCGTCACATCACGTTTCGTAATACCAGTTCCGCCATTCGTTAACACGACATCAACATCTTCCCTATGATAACCAGCTAACACAGCCTGCTGGATACTTTCTTTATCATCTTTCACAATTTCATAAGAGGTCACTTTATGTCCTGCTTCTTTTAATAATTCATGTAATAGTTGTCCGCTCTTATCCGTCTCTTCCGTACGTGTATCGGAAATCGTCACGATTTTGCAGCGCACTTCTTTTGGAGCTTGTTTTTTATGTTCAGTTACACTCATTTTTCATCTTTCCTTTCTTAAAGACTTTTCTTCATTTTATCATACATATCTTTACACAATTATGTATGAAGCCAATGATGCACCGTGATACAATATAAGTATATACGACCACAAAAAGGAAAATATACTTTCTTATACGCCTGGACTACACACCATTAGCTACTCTTTAAATCCCCTTATATTTTCTACATAGTAGATTTCATTTTAAATTACAAAATAATTTGGAGGTTCACACACTATGGAACTTTATAAAAAATTAACAACAACATTCATTCTCTTATTTGTTGCTTCCATCACTGTCGGCTTTTCCTTAAAAGGCGCGATTCCATATGCTACATTAGTGAGTATTATATTCGCAACGCTATTTTTACTGAGCAGTGCTTTTTGCGCAGGAAAAGCACACCAACTGAAAGGGTGACCGTCTATGTTCCGTAAGAAACCACTCCTTTGTAAATCATGTGAAAAGGAAATACAAACGTATGAAAAAGCGTGGATTCATATGCCATTTCCGGCAAGTGGGATGACAAATATGAAGAAGTATATTGAGCTAGACGGGGAAGTTTATTGTAGTTCTTGCATTCAAGTAGTAAATAAAGTGAAACTTTAATCAGTGGGGATTTTGTTCTTCCCCACTGATTATTAGTTGAACCAATCGGGCTTTTACAGGCAGTTAGCCTCCTACCTAACTTTTTTGCTTTACAGCCGAATTTTGAAGTGGGAGGCTTACTGCCCGTTAATGCGGGATAAAACCAAATAAAAAAAGCTTTGCGACACGCGCAAAGCTTTTTTTTCATATATTATAGACCAGCTTGCTCTTTTAAAGTAGCTGCTTTGTCTGTACGTTCCCATGTAAGATCTACATCAGTACGTCCGAAGTGGCCGTAAGCTGCTGTTTGTTTGTAAATTGGGCGACGTAAGTCTAGCATTTTAATAATACCAGCTGGGCGAAGATCGAAGTTGTTACGAACTAGTTCTACTAATACGTCTTCAGATACTTTACCAGTGCCTAATGTATCAACTGAAATTGATACTGGTTGTGCTACGCCAATTGCGTATGCAAGTTGTACTTCTGCTTTGTCAGCAAGACCAGCTGCTACGATGTTTTTCGCAACATAACGAGCTGCATATGCTGCAGAACGGTCAACTTTCGTTGCATCTTTACCAGAGAATGCACCACCGCCATGGCGAGCGTATCCACCGTAAGTATCAACGATGATTTTACGTCCTGTTAAACCAGCATCACCTTGTGGTCCACCAATTACGAAGCGGCCAGTTGGGTTAATGAAGAATTTCGTTTCTCCATCCATTAATTCTGCTGGAACTACAGCTTTAATTACGTGCTCTTTTAAATCGCGATCGATTTCTTCCCACGTAACATCTGGATGATGTTGTGTAGAAATTACAATTGTATCCACACGTACAGGTTTACCATTTTCATCATACTCAACTGTAACTTGCGTTTTTCCATCCGGACGTAAGTATGATAATGTGTCATCTTTACGTACTTCAGTTAAACGACGAGCTAATTTGTGAGCAAGCGAGATTGGAAGTGGCATTAATTCTTGTGTTTCATTACATGCGAAGCCAAACATTAAACCTTGGTCTCCCGCACCAATTGCCTCAATCTCAGCGTCAGTCATTTGACCTTCGCGTGCTTCTAGTGCTTGGTCAACACCCATAGCGATGTCAGCAGATTGCTCATCGATAGATGTTAAAACTGCACAAGTTTCTGCATCGAATCCGTATTTTGCGCGTGTGTAACCAATGCCTTGAATTGTTTCACGAACGATTTTTGGAATATCTACGTAAGTAGAAGTCGTAATTTCCCCCGCTACCAATACTAAACCAGTTGTTACAGTTGTTTCACAAGCTACACGTGCATTTGCGTCCTTTGCTAAGATCGCATCTAAAATTGAATCAGAAATTTGGTCACAAATTTTATCTGGATGTCCTTCAGTTACAGACTCAGATGTGAACAGATGACGTTTTTTTGTCATGTGGTAAACCTCCCTACAGTAATTGTATATATTGTACGGAACTCATCCTTAATTTGCCACAAACTGCGACATACATTTATTCTCCCACACAAGCATACAGAAAAACCTTTCCTACTTAACATAGAGGAAAGGTTTAATTTGCTACTTGCATACTGCTTTTTGCCCTTTGCTCTTATCGTTCGAGACCGTTAGCCTCGCACAGGTTTTAGCACCTATTCACCTGTATTTACCACTACAAGTGAGGTTGCTGGGCTTCATCGGGCCTGTCCCTCCGCCAGCTCGGGATAAGAGAGTATCCGTCCCAACCTATACTAAAGAAATGATATTCATTTGTCAATTAATATTCACATTTTCCTGAAAGTTTTTCTCAATACGTATAGAATGAAATATTAATAGGGAAATGATACATTCACACAAACAAAAATAAATAAATAGTATACATTATTTATATAATTGTGTTATACTATTGATGGGGATTACGAGAAATATTTCATTAAATGAAAAGGATGGTATATAAATATGAGTACTGTGAATGTCCAAATTGGTTTACATGAATTATTGAACGGAAGCAATGCACAGATTCAATTAAGTGTTCCGCAATTAGTGGAAAAAGTATTAATGCGAAACGAAGGGAAATTAACTTCTACTGGTGCCGTTTCTGCTTCAACAGGAAAATACACAGGACGTTCTCCTAAAGATAAATTTATTGTGAAGGAAGCATCGGTTGCTGACAAAATTGCTTGGGGAGCCGTGAACCAACCGATCTCTGAAGAACATTTTAATAAATTATATATAAAAGTTTTAGAATACTTAAAAGAAAAAGAAGAGTTATTCATCTTCAAAGGATTTGCTGGCGCTGATCGCAACTATCGCCTACCAATTCAAGTTGTTAACGAATATGCATGGCATAATTTGTTCGTACATCAATTATTTATTCGTCCAAATGAAGAAGAATTAGCAACTCACGAATCAGAGTTCACAATTGTTTCTGCACCAAACTTCAAAGCAGATCCAGCAATTGACGGTACAAATTCTGAAGCATTCATTATGGTTTCATTCGAAAAACGTATCGTACTAATCGGTGGTACAGAATACGCTGGAGAAATGAAAAAATCAATCTTCTCTATTATGAACTTCTTGCTACCTGAACAAGACATTCTTTCTATGCACTGCTCTTCAAACGTAGGCGAAGAAGGCGACGTAGCACTATTCTTCGGTTTATCTGGAACAGGCAAAACAACATTATCTGCTGATCCAAACCGTAAATTAATCGGTGACGATGAGCACGGTTGGTCTGATAACGGCGTATTCAATATTGAAGGCGGTTGCTATGCAAAATGTGTAAACCTTTCTCATGAGAAAGAACCACAAATCTTCGATGCAATCAAATTTGGTTCAGTTTTAGAAAACGTTGTCATTGATGGTCAAACACGCATCGCTGACTATAACGATACTACTTTAACAGAAAATACACGTGCTGCATACCCTATGCATGCGATTGACAATATCGTACTGCCAAGTGTTGCAGGACATCCAAATACAATTATTTTCTTAACTGCTGATGCATCTGGCGTATTGCCTCCAATCAGTAAGTTATCAAAAGAGCAAGCTATGTACCATTTCTTAAGCGGTTACACTAGTAAGCTAGCAGGAACAGAGCGCGGTGTTACATCTCCACAAGCTACATTCTCTACTTGCTTCGGTTCACCGTTCTTACCGCTTGATGCATCTCGTTATGCTGAAATGCTTGGTGAAAAAATCGAGAAACATGATGCGAAAGTATTCTTAGTAAACACTGGCTGGACTGGTGGCGAATACGGCGTTGGTAAACGTATGAACTTAGGTTACACTCGTGCAATGATTCAAGCAGCACTAAGCGGTGAACTTGCTAAAGCTGAAACTGCAAAACACGACATCTTTGGCCTTGAAGTACCTCGTCATGTTCCAGGTGTACCTGATGAAGTATTAATGCCTGAACAAACTTGGGCTGATAAAGATGCTTACAAAGCGAAAGCAATTGAGCTTGCAAACGAATTTAAAGAAAACTTCAAAAAATTCGATAGCGTTTCTGAAGCTATTATTAACTTAGGCGGTCCAATCGCTTAATTACAAATTTTCTGTTGGAATAACCCTTTTACTCATATGAATAAGTGTCGTGTAACCGTAAAGTTCCGCGTACTCACCGACAAAACCCAATGCGGCTTAACGGTTACACACACTTACATAAAAAAGAAGCTTACGTTAAAAACGTAAGCTTCTTTCTATGTCTTATATAAAGTGAAACTTTAATCTCTTCATCTATTGCATACCAATACCCGTAAACTTACAGAAAATTCATTTTATAATCATTCATTTGTAGTTTCCCATGATATAATTTACATATACAGGAAAGGATGAGGCCTATGAAAAATTTTTCTCGTACAGGAAAATTTTTATTCAGTTATGGAGCGATTCAAATGTTTTGGGGACTTGTGATGCTTAACGTTAATTTATTTGAGCATACAAGTGAAACGATAAAATACATTATTCTAATTACCGGAATAGTTTGTTGTATTGTATCCAACTTTTTTAAAGAACCTAAGAGTCATACTACTAAGTGATTTCATATTAACTTATTGGAAACGGAAACCTATATTTTATACAAAGTTACGCTTCCTGTTGTACTATCCACCGCCGGATCCCTTATTCCAGAGTAAGCCAATTTTCAATTTAAATAACCAGATTTTCATTTATACAAACCACGGCTTCGAACATATAAACTATTTTCCCACTCACTACATCCTTCTCGTTTCACATCGCATGGGACTAAAAAAGGATCTGACCGCTTCTATCCATCGCCGAATCCTCTATTCCATCTAAAAAAGTTCCAAACCTAATTTTCAATTGATATACTCGGATTTTCACACATACAAACCACGGCTTAGAACATATAAACTATTTTCCCACTCACTACATCCTTCTCGTTTCACATCGCATGGGACTAAAAAAGGATCTGACCGCTTCTATCCATCGCCAGATCCTCTATTCCATCTAAAAAAGTTCCAAACCTAATTTTCAATTGATATACTCGGATTTTCACACATACAAACCACGGCTTCGAACATATAAACTATTTTCCCACTCACTACATCCTTCTCGTTTCACACCGCATGGGACTAAAAAAGGATCTGACCGCTTCTATCCACCGCCAGATCCTCTATTCCATCTAAAAAAACTCCAAACCTAATTTTCAATTGATATACTCGGATTTTCACACATACAAATCAAGGCTTTGAAAATATAAAGAGATCTCTCGCTCACTTGCTCCTTCTGGTTTCACACCGCATGTGGCTAAAAAAGGCCCTAACCGCTTCTATCCGTCGCTGGATCCTCTATTCCATCTAAAAAGAGGCTCTTTTAGCTCTTTTAACCCTTTGTTAATTCTTCTTCATCCTTCATACTATAATAACCTAAATTAATAACGATTAAGAAATAACCACCCAGAATACCTACTGCAAATGCCCACATTACCATATGATGCTCAATTTCGTACATAATAATAGCACCCAAAATTGCAGCTGCAAAGCGATTAAACATACCAAGCGTCGGCGCTTTCGTCTTCTTTACTATACTATCTCCAAGCTTTTCGATACGCCTTCCTAAAATCCAAACACAATACATGCTTACAATAAGTCCAATTCCTGCACCTAGAAAATGTGCTGAAAACGGTGTTAACATCCAGCCTAATAACAGAATGCCTAGTAGATAATACGATTGAATTTTAAACGACCTTAATGACATACTAATCATATTGTACTCCCCTTCAATAGTTTTTATCTATCTAACCAAAGCTATATAACTCATTTCTTTCGAGTCCATACTATTAAAAATTCATTTCACTCAAATTTTAAAAACATAAACAGTATGTTTATGTTTTTAAAATGCTTTTAGGAAATAATATTATACAAGATTTCTAATATAGAATCCCTCATAAATGTGACGTTTTTCAAAACATTTTCGTCCAATTATGAAAAAATTGATATCAATCTATGAACATACGGATATGATGTAATAAGCACATAAATAAAGGGGGCGTCTAATGATTTATTTTTTAATGGCTCTCATTCATCTCATTGTTCCTGCACTTATTGGACTTTCATTATATTGGTACATGAAAAAACATAGTATTTTCTATGCTGTCCTCGGTGTTCTTCTTCCAGGTATTATTCTTATTACACTCTTCCGTATTCCTTTTCTTAATTTAATCCCACTTATTACTGCCATTTTATTCCTCGTATTTTTACCAAAAATAAAAAAATAGGAAAGCAGATCATAGGTGATCTGTTTTCCTATTTTGATATAGGTTCTTGCACGATAGAATTAGCTTCTACTTTCTCTGATTTCACAAACCATAAACCGAAGAAAATGATGATTCCACCGATTATTTGTTGAAACGATACATATTCATTTGCCCATACAGCTGCAAATAAAACAGCTACAAGCGGCGTAATATACATATATACCATCGTATGTGACGCACCAATTTTTTGAACACCAACATACCACATGACTAAACCGAATACTGTTACAAAGAAAACAGAATATAGTAAAGCAAATAGTGTCATTCCGTGTGTAATGTGAAATGGCATGACAAATACATGTGGACCACTTAACAATAAAAGCGGAATCGCTCCAACTAATGTCGACCATGCAGTAACACGTAATGCTGAGTATTTTTTAATAAGCGGCCCTGCTAAAACGGGATAAAGTCCCCAACATATTGATGTAATAAGTCCAATCCCATTTCCGTAGAAAGAACTAGCGAGTGAATGCCCCGCTACTAAAACTAATGTAGCACCAATAAAGGCAATCATGGAACCAACTAACTTTCGAGAAGAGAATTTTTCTTGTTTCAAGAAAATCGCAAATAAAGTTGTAAAAATAGGTGAAATAGATATGAGTAAAGAAGCATTTGTAGCGGATGTGTATTTTACAGTTTCCATAAATAACGTTTGATACAGTACAATACCTACAACGCTAACGATGATTAATCTTGGTATATCTTTTCGCTCCATATAAAGTGACTTTTCGATAAAGAACGTAAGTAATAACAGTAGTGGTGCTGCTGTCATCATTCGAACTGCAGTAAACTCAATTGCTGTAAATTCTAAAAGTCCATATTTCGCAATCGTATAGTTAATCCCCCAAATAATAACGACACTTAAAATTAATAACTCAATTCCCCATCTTTTCATGCGCAACCCCCTCCGCAAAGAGAATTATACAGAAAATTCAACCATATGTACATTTCATTATGTGAAAAAATCCATAAGAAAAAGGAGCATATTATATACTCCTTCTCTCTTCATTATACTCGAACATGTAACTTCATATTCGGATTATAAAACTGGCTTGGGCTCTTCAGCTGGAAAGTCCCTCCAACTTCATGCCAATCAACTGTTAATTTATCATCCATAAATACAAGCTTTGTGCGATCTGCAATAAAGTTTAGTACGCTTGATTCGATATCTACATCGCGCTCATCTTTCTCTGAAACGGCTACTAAATCAATAATCCCGCTCATAACACAACCGCAACCTTCATTATCATAAAATAACTTTATATATTTCGTTTCACTTGGAATCGTATCCATAATCTTTTTATATGCTGCCTCTGTTACAGTAACGTACATGTGTTAACCTACATCCTCTCTTCTCGTATCATTTATATATTGTACCACCATTTTTCTTGAATCTTATATGCAGAAAATTAAGACTACTATAAAATATATGTGATAAAGTGAAACTTTAATCAGGGGGGTATCCATCCCCCTCTGATTATTAACCCTCGCCAATCAAGCTTTTACGGGCAGTTAATGCGTGATAAAGGAGGTTGTATCACTGATGTTCAAACTACAGCGATATCTCATTTTCTTATGTCTATTAGGTAGCTTTTTTATTTCTAGCGGAATGATATTACAACATATACTTCCCTATTCTCCTTCTATTGGCTGGATTCTAGGTTTTATTTGTTTCCTATCCGCTTCTTATTTTTCCATAAAAAAACAAAAACAACTAACAAAGTAAGAACTATCTTAAGGAGGATTACCAAACATGCCAGCCTTAAAAGAAATAGAACAATAACTTAATCATTTATTACAGGAGAAATCCATTGCCATATCGACAATGATTATGGTAGGCATAAATACTCACTCATTATGGATTATGCGAAAGAAACAAATATGTCACTCATCGGTGTGTCACACTCTGCCTCTGAATATTTAGTGAAAGAGACATTGATGTATGATTGGTTTAAAGAGAATTTTGATGTAGATGTTACTTTGATTCCGCAGGAGACCTGGTGGTTATAAAACTAATAATACCTCCCCTATTTTTAAAATCTATATACACAATACGATCGACCACACAAAAATATAGAATCTACAATATATATATAGTAGTTCTACTTTTAAAACTATATTTTCAAAATATAGAAAGGAGATAATATATGTACCAACGCAATTGCTTTAGTTGTGACGGTAGACGCAACAGCGGTTCTATCGGCAGTACTGGACCTACTGGCGCTACTGGACCCACTGGTGCCACTGGTGCTACTGGTGCTACTGGCAATGCCGGGCCTACCGGGTCCGGTTTGCAAAGTACTACCGCTTTTAGTCTAGCAGCCGCTCCTAACTATAAAACGGGACAAGTTGTCACTTACACGAGTAGCGGCTATGTTGTAAAAAAAGATGCACCTCAAGGATTTCCGAATGTGTCTCAAGATTATATCTTATTGGTAGAAGGTGGTCCTACCGGTTCTACTGGACCTACCGGGGCTACTGGGTCTACCGGGTCTACCGGACCTACTGGGTCTACCGGGGCTACTGGGTCTACCGGACCTACCGGACCTACCGGGGCTACTGGAGCCACTGGTTCTACTGGTTCTACTGGTTCTACCGGACCTACCGGGGCTACTGGCTCTACCGGTTCTACTGGTTCTACTGGTTCTACTGGTTCTACTGGTTCTACTGGTTCTACTGGTTCTACTGGTTCTACTGGTTCTACTGGTTCTACTGGTTC
>NZ_JBIYCT010000019.1:0-33904 GCF_044907945.1 Bacillus sp. RC240
TGATGTAACACCTGAAGGTTTAAGTAGCTGGTTAGGTAATAAAGGTGGATACTGTACGTTAACTAAAGAATGTATGCCTTCTTGTAACTAATTATTTATGTTGAATAACCCTATTAGAGAGGCGGGGAATCTGCTTCTCTAATTAATGAAAGGAGCAGTAACATGCCGGTAAAACATAGTGCATTTATTGATGAAATAAAAATTAATGATCATACAGTTCCAGATTCTATAGATTACATAAATTATTGGAAAAATACATTTGAAAACAGTGAAAATAAATTTGAAGAGATCTTAAAGGATCTTTCAGGTATTCAGGTATCGACTCTATCTCAATTAGAACATGATGAATACAGTATAGATAAAGTAGATGCACTGCTATCATTAACCTTCTCAGAGTTTGACAGTTTCCAAACATATGAATTTTCCCCAACAATCGAAGAGCATTTATCAAAAACAACTTTTTACGGTTTTTTTAAAAAATTTATGAGTTACTCATTTTCTAAAATTCATAAATCATTGAATACATATTCGTTCTTTGAAGATTCACAATTATTGGCACCCCTAGAATATATGTATAAAAGATTATATGAATTATCCCACAAGACATTAATATTAGAACTTAATATTCAACGCGTTCTTGAAAACTTAACAGGAGAAACTCCAGAAGAACGTTACACTCATTTTTGTTCTTATATTAGTACAAATGAATTTTTAGTTTATTTTAAGGATACATATTCTGCATTATATAGAACGATGTTAACTACATTAATCCATTGGTCAAATAATATTACTACCCTTTACTATAACCTTGAACAAGATAAGGAACAAATCCAAGAGATCTTTAATATTGATATCCAGGCGAATAAACTAATTACAGTTACATTGGGACTTGGCGATGAGCATAATGATGGCAAAACAGTTTCATTACTTGAATTCCTTCCTAACATGAAACTTATTTATAAACCTCGATCAATTGGTGTCGAAGCAGCATTCAATGATTTAACTTCTTGGATAAATAATCAAGTTAATGATAAAGCTCAGCTGTATTCACCAAAAATCATCGATAAACATTCTTATGGTTGGGTTGAATATATTGAGAATATAGAATGTCAAACGGAAGAACAACTTGAATCATTTTATTTTAAAATGGGAAGTCTTTTAGGAGTTTTATATAGTTTAAATGCTGTGGATTTTCACTATGAAAATATTATAGCTATGGGACAGTATCCTGTTCCAATCGATCTTGAATCTTTATTCCATCATGCGAAAATATTGGAAGAAAAAGATGATTCTGCTCATAATAAAGCTCTCAATTTAATTAATAGATCTGTTCGATCCACTGGGATTATTCCATTTCTTGCGTTCAACAGCGATAATCCTAACTATAAAGGTCTTGATTTAAGTGGTCTTAGTGACAAAAACGATCAATTATACCCATTAAAAGTTCCTTCCATAGAATCAAAAAACACTGATGTTATGCATGTAGATGCAAAATATACATTTGTTAAAGTAAATGAATTTGAGAAAAATAAGCCTATTTTTAAAGGGGAAAAAGTTTCATATAAAGATCATGTAGACATTATGATAGCTGGTTTTAAATATATTTATAATTGGATTTTAAACAATAAACAACAGTATAGCAATTATATATCAGATAAATTTAAAAATACGATAGTAAGAATGATTCTACGACCTACCGCCGTATACGGTGAGTTACTAAGAAAAAGTAAACATCCTGATTTTTTACAAAAAGGATATAACCGAGATATTTATTTCCATACTCTGGCATTGGAATCCGAGAACAAACCAAAAGAAATTATTAAATCTGAAAAAATTGATTTACTCAATGATGATATTCCATATTTTTATACAACAGTGAGTAGTAATCATTTATATCATAGAGAGCAAATTTGTATTCAAAACTATTTTGAGTCATCTCCTTTAGAAGCTGTAATACAGAAGATTGATGATCTTAATATTGTAGATTGCTCACAACAAATTCGAATTATGCGAATGAGCTTTTTAGCACATTCAGCTACATTTGGTGCAAATGAACAAGCTATTGATCCATATCGTAAGGTCCATATTCATACTAATAAATCTAAGGAATTTTTAATTGAGGCACGTCATATAGGGGATTATTTAATTGCTAATGCTATAGAGGGAAATGATCAATCTGATCTTTGTTGGATTAGTACCGTAATATCTGCCTCTAATGAATATAAATGGGATATTTATCCTGTAGATTTAGATTTATATAATGGCTTAAGCGGTATTTCTCTATTCTTTAGTTATTTATATCATTTGACGGGAAGAAATGATTATAAATTAACGGCTGAGAAGTCTATTTATCCTGTAATTAATTCACTCCAAGGATTACCCGAGCAAAGAATGTTTAATATTGGTACTTTTAGTGGCGTTAGTGGTTCAATTTATGCTTTAAATCATATTAATCAATTATCACATACTAAACAGTATGAACAACTCATACTCGATTCTATGAAAATTGTTGTTAGTAAATTATCGCAAGATAAAGTATTTGATATTATTGATGGAACTGCCGGGGTAATCGGGGTACTAATAGCTCTTTATAAAGATAGTGGCAATAAGGAATATCTAAAACTTCTCAAACAAGCGAGTGAATACTTAATAAATGCTGCATATCATCATCCTGGAAAAGAGGAGCATGTCTCTTGGAAACAAAGAGACGATATTTCATGGATTGGATATTCTCATGGAACGGCAGGTATTATTACCGCTTTGGTGGCAGCCAATCAATATATAAACAATCCCAATATTTTAGAACTAGCAGATAAAGTTTTATCCTATGAAAATAGTTTCTATGATTCAAAGCATAAAAATTGGAAACTTCCTTCTAAGGATAATCATTCTGTTGCTTGGTGTCATGGGGCACCAGGAATCTTATTAAGTAGGCTAATGTTAAAAGAAAGTAATTATGAAAATAGTATACTCGATCAAAATATATATGCGGCTTTAGATACAACTATTGATAAATCATTTGGTCATAATCGTTCACTATGTCATGGAGATTTTGGAAATTTAGATATTCTTTTGTATGCAGCAAAAGTGTTACAAGATAAAACATCTTACGAACGAGCAAATTCTATTGGTATACAACTTTTAGAGTATTCTAAAACGCATAATTGGAAAAAAGGGGTCAGTACGGGAACTGAATCGTTTGGTTTAATGACAGGCCTTAGTGGGATTGGAGTAGGTCTTTTACAACAATCTGACTATAATTCAATTCCTTCTATTTTAAGGTTAGAAGAGGCTAAATTATAAAAGGGGACGGATACATGAAACGGCTAAAAATTCTTATGACTATACTTTCCGTATTCTTGTTAAGTTTAGTTACACAACCGGTAAAAGCAGAAAAAACAGAGACAACGGATAATTATAAATTTATTCTTTTGGATAACGAAATTCAAAAGAATAACAAAGAAAATATTATAAACTTTTTAAAGGAAAATAATGCAATTGAGATTAAATATACTCCAGAAATCCAAATGATCTCATATAAAGAAACTAATAGTAATATTCAATCCGATTTAGATAGTAAAATACGTACTAAGTTTAAAGCATCTATAGAAAATGTTGCTAATAGTGCTAAATTAACTTTACAAGATCCAAAGGTTTTAAATCCAAATGAGCAGTTTGCAAATAATAAGTTAAAATATAATTTATCTTCGAAACGAACATTGAATTCCATTACTATTAATGAACCTGTCTCGAATGTTTCGCCACCTTGGCAAATTGCCAAGGTAACTGATAATTATAAATCTCACGAGATAACTTTAGGAGAAAAAAATGTAAACATCGCTTTAGTTGATAGTGGTGTAGATTATAACCACCCTGAACTTAAAAATAGTATTAAATATTTAGAAGGAAAATCCTATGTTCCCAGTGAACCGGATCTGTTAGATCAAAATGGCCATGGTACTCAGGTTGCAGGAATTATTGCAGCTCATGATAAATTAAAAGGGATTGTTCCAAATATAACTATTACTCCATATAAAGTTATAGGGAAAAAAGATGGTGAATCAGTCTGGACTATACAGGCTATTATTGATGCAGCAAATAACGGATCAGACGTAATAAACTTAAGTCTAGGAACATATAAGGCTATAAATTTAGACGATGAGAACGCAATTATAAAGGCATATGAAAGGGCTATTCAATATGCGAAAGAAAAAAACTCTATTGTAGTTGCTTCAGCAGGCAATGAAGGAATAAACTTGGATAAACCATTTGAAAAAGTAGATGATGAGAAAGGTGTATTGTATAAAATTCATGTACCTGGTGGATTAAGTAATGTATTAACGGTATCAGGAACAGACAAGAACGATGAATTTGTAAATTACTCCAACTTTGGTCCAGAGGTAGACTTTAGTGCACCAAGTGGTTCATATGGAACAATTATTGATAATCAATTCAAATTTGATCCATCCTATTTAATTGGTACGACCTATCCAACTTATTTAGAACCTACTATGTTGGATGCTCAACTAAATACACCGAAGGGATACACGCTAAACCTGGGTACTAGCTTATCTGCACCATCAGTATCTGGTACATTAGGAGCTATTATCTCAAGGTATTATGAGCTTCATACTACAAAACCTTCGGCAGATATGACTATCAAGTATTTAAAAGATGGTGCTACCGATTTAGGTGCAACTGGTAAAGATGATCAATATGGATATGGATTAGTTAATAGTTATAAAAGTACAAGTAGCGTTAAATAATTGTATTCTTAATAAATCTATTTCGATGATATTTTCAAATTACACTCATTATTATTTTAAAGTATGATGATAGTGAGTGTAGTATTAAATAAAAAATTGATTACAGAGTGTAATGGGGCATTGGCCAAATGCCTTGTAATATAGATTGAAAATTCAGATAAAAAAATATCAATTGTTTGTTATGCTTTGCTATCCTTTTTTCAAAGCATAATAAACAATTGATATCCAGGAAATATAAGGATAAAATTTAATTGATTGAAAATTATGACGTTAGGTGGTTGATTTCGTGAATAATCAAATTTTAAACATTAAAGGTTTACATAAAAACTATAAAGAGAAACAGGTTCTAAAGGGAATTGATTTAACTATAGAAAAGGGTGAAATATTTGGATTGTTAGGCCCGAATGGAGCTGGTAAATCTACATTTTTTAAAATTATTTTAGGATTGATAGAGGCGGATGAGGGAACTGTAGAAGTATTGGGAATGGATATACAAAAGAATAGAATAGAAATCTTATCTAAAACAGGTTCATTAATTGAAGCACCAACTTTTTATGAGCATTTATCCGGATATGAAAACTTATTAATTGCTTCTAAAATGAAAAATGTTCATGATAAAGAACATATAAAAGAACTTTTGAATTTATTCAAACTATATGAGGATCGAAATCGTGCTTTTAAAAAATATTCTCTTGGTATGAAACAACGTTTAGGATTAGCTGCTGCTTTCATCAATAATCCTGAACTATTAATATTAGATGAACCTACTAATGGATTAGATCCACAGGGGGTTTATGAAGTGAAAGAATTAATAAAAAAAGCTCCAAAAATGTTTAATTCTACTATAATCCTTTCAAGTCATATTTTAAGTGAAGTGGAACAAATGGCTGATCATATCGGGATTATTCATCATGGAGAAATAAAGTACCAAGGTTTATTATCTTCCCTACAAAATAAACAATCATTAAATATTGTTGAAGTTAGTGTTAATAATATAGCTCTGACTGATAAATTACTTAAACAATCCAATTATACATTCAATGTAAATAATAACATCTTTAGTATTGAATATTATGATGAAAAATCACTGAATGATATTCAACAACTATTAGTAACGAATCAGATTTTTATTCAATCTTTCCAAACTAAAAAGCAGAATTTAGAGGAAGCATATTTAGATATTGTTGAACAAGGTGCTGTAAGTGTATGAGAAATGTATTAGCCACTGAGTATATAAAATATAGAAAAAGTCATTTTTGGTTTTTGGTTATCTTAGGACCTATTATACTTGCATTAGGTGAATTTGCTGGACTAAATTACTATAGTAATTCTCATACTATTAAATTAGAAACCATATTTGGTATAAATTTGCAAATTTTAAAATACATATTAAATTTTTTTATGGTGTTTATTATAGCTAGTGTAAACAATGTTGAATATAAAAATTCGACGTGGAAAAGAACATTTACGTATCCAGTACAGAAATTTAGTGTGTATATAAATAAGTTCCTTGTTGTTATGGTTGCTCTTATTATTACAACCGTAATACATATGACTTGTACAGTGTTATTACTTCCGGGGTTAGGTATTTCTTTAGATACGGTTTCCATGCAGCATGTGTTTGTCTTTACGTTATATCCATTTCTTATTAGCATTCCATTTTGCGCTTTGGCATTCATTATATCTATTAATGTATCAAATCAATCAGTGATCGTTGCACTAGCTCTAGCTTCGTATCTTTTTGGCGATATATTAAGTTCAACTAAGCTTTGGTGGTTTCCTATTTCATATCAGATCTTATATTTTCCAATCAATTTTGTGAATAATCTAGATGTTTTTAATACATTATGGTCATACGATAAATGGTACATGCTAGCAGGAATTCCTATTACCATTCTCATTTTAGGAATTGGATACATTTTATTTATTAAAATGAATAATAAAAACTAACAAAGGAGATCTCAAATGATAAATTTAATTTATTCCGATTGGATAAAAATAAGAAAACACCCACAACAAATTGTATTATTCGTCCTAGCACTTTTTCCGGTTATATATTCAATGATTATGTATACTAAATTTGTAGTAGGCAAGTATAATCATGGTTTGGATAATGATTGGATGGGCGTATGGATGTTGGCATCTTTCTTCTATGTTGGTTTTTTTCTTCCTGTTATTTCGGGGATGGTAACGGCCTTCCTGTGTCAGTTTGAAAACAAAACGAATTGGAAAATAATGCACCTATCTCCAAATACTAATTTTAAAATTGTTTTATCTAAACTTGTATCCAGTGTATTATTATTTTCTGCACTACACTTAATAGTTTTAGTAAGCTTATATTTATTTGGAATGTATTTTGATTTTACAGATCCATTTCCTTTAGTATTTATGATTAAAGTATTTTTACTTTCTGTAGTTTCCACAATTCCACTTATTACAGTGCAACTTTTATTATTCTTATTTATTAAAACATCTATCACTTTTACATTTATTAATATAATCTTATCTTTAATCGGCTTATTTCTTTTTTCAGAAGTAAAGTGGGGATTTGGATATATATGGTCTTTACCATTCAAGTCTACAGAATTAGCTGATCAGGGTGTATTATCTATTGGTATATTATTGGTATCAATAGTTGCATTTACTCTTGGTATGATTTTAATTACAGTACGTTATGTAAAATCATTGAGAAAGACAGTATAGAAAGAGAAAAGGTCCTTAGAGAGACCCGATATTATCCTATTCAGGAAAATAGTTAAAAGAGTCCATATGTGGTTGGTGGACTCTTTTTTCTATTTATCTGGGTATTTTTTTATAGCGAAAAAAGGCTAATCTTTTCAAACATATACAGAAAAATTGACACTCCCACCTTTAAAAGGGCAATCTGGTTAACGCCCAGTAGGCTTCTTGTTATCAAAAGCGACGTTTATCTCTGATAGCACTGACGTGTAAGATTGCCATCACTCTCACAAAAGGCCATTATAGGCTCGTGAGCTACGATACTATGACCATATCGTACAGCTAGTTGAGTGTTCGAATGTTCTAGCATCTCGTTCGGGTCTATAGTTGAATTACCCCCAAAAAAAACGATGTTTTCATCCCATGCCTAAAGGAGAACTAAAGTCTCGCATGGATTTTATCTTATTGCGAAATCTGTAAAGGGCAGCAAACATAGCTACTTGTTTGTTTCGGATCTAGTGTTACTTCCTCCATGACCATCCCATATTATTACAAAATTACTATATAACAATATCTTTTCTTGTTAATACTGCCCTTAACATTATTTTAGGACATGTAACGAAGCTTATACAGAAAATGCTATTTCCTATGAGATTTGTATATAAGTTGCTTTTCGTTATAAGTAACTACAATTTCAGTTAAATAAGTTAATACTTACTATATTAATATCTCTGAGAAGAGAATTTTCAAAGTAATGATTGGATATATAATGTTGAACTTATGATAGTACTTCTATTACTCAAAGCCACATTTAGAAGGGTTTTAGCCCTTAACCTCTTCTGTAGTAGTAAAAAAATAATGAAAAAACAAACGATAATTTGCTTTTTTTTTGATACTTTTTTACTAATTGTTATTAACATCAGGGAACGTATATATTTTAAGTACAATAAAATATATAGAAAGGAGCCTAGTTGATGTTTAAGAAGAAGGTACCATTTATAGAACAAGCTCAACAGACTGAATGTGGTTTTTGTTGTATAGCGATGATTACCGAATATCATAATAGTACCGTATCTTTTCATGACATGTATGAAAGGATTGGTAATGGAAGAGACGGAACATCACTATTTCATTTAAAGAATCTAGCAGAGGGGCTAGGATATGAAGCGAATTGTTTTAAAATTCAAGAATATGATGAATTATATAAACTCCCACTCCCCTGCATTATTTATTGGAAAGAAAAGCATTATGTAGTACTAGAGGAAGTATCTGAACATGGAGCAACGATTGTTGATCCAGCTGTAGGAAGAACGAAAGTAAAAAAAGAAGAATTCGAAAGGGATTTTTCAAAGTATGTTATGACATGTGTACCAGGAGGGGAATTTGTCAAAAAGAAACCTCAAAGCTTATGGCTACCATATTTTAATATTCTAAAAGAAAGACCATCCTTGTTAATAAATTTAGTTTTACTATCTTTTGTATTACAGTTATTTACTTTAGGTATACCTCTTCTGATTCAATATTTAATAGATCATGTTATTTCACCTCAAAATTTAAATTTATTAAATATATTTTTAATATCAATAGTATTTGTTGTGGGATTCCAATTTCTATTCAATATAGTTAGAGGTAAGGTTTTAATCGTATTGGAAAACTTTTTAGATAAACAAATGATGAGTAAGTTTATTAATCACTTACTTCATTTACCTTATCATTTTTTCCTCTTAAGAAAATTTGGAGATCTTCTATTCAGGGTAAATAGTCTAAGAATGATTAGAGATATGATTGGTTCAAATCTTATTAAGGGTATATTAGATGTTGGATTACTAATTGTAATATCTATTTTCATGATAATTAAATCGCCACTTTTGACTGTATCTATTTTAACGTTCACAGCCATTAATGCGGTAGTATTAATTGCTACACGATCAAAAATAAAAGAAGTTAGTCAAGAAGAAATTATTGCTAATACTGAAGTCCAAAGTATTCAAACTGAAACATTGTATGGAATATTCAATGTTAAAACAGCTGGAATCGAGGATAAAATATTTACTCGATGGAAAAAAAGTTTTACAAAATTGTTAAAAGCTTATAGAAAGAAGGAAAATCTTAATAATTACATTCAATCAGTAAGTAGTTCTATCGGAAGTTTAGCACCCTTATTTACTTTGTGGCTTGGTGCATATTTAATACTAAACAATCAGTTAACATTAGGAAATTTAATAGCTTTTCATGCTATTTCCAATCAATTTTTTGGGTTAAGTCAGTCAATTGTTCAAATGTTTAATTCTTTCTTTGTAACTGGGACGTATTTAAGAAGGGTACAAGATGTATTGGATGCACCGAAAGAAGAAAAGAGTCCAGATATGAAAGAGATAACTAATCTCAAAGGTCATATACGTTTTGAAGATGTAAGTTATCAGTATACAAAATATAGCCCTATGTCTGTTGAAAATATAAATCTAGAAATTAAACCAGGTCAAAAAGTAGCGATTATTGGGGAATCTGGTGCGGGAAAAAGTACCATGTCTCGTTTACTATTAGGATTACATAATCCGAGCGAGGGAAAAATATATTACGATGGTGAAGATTTAAATAATATTGAAAAATCATCATTGAGACGTCAAATTGGTGTAGTTCCTCAGGACGTTACACTTTTTAATAAGACTATTTTTGAAAATATTGCAATTTACGATAAGGATATATCGATAGAAGAAGTTATTGAAGCCGCTAGGGTAGCACAAATACATGATGACATTATGAAGATGCCTATGCAGTATAATACGTTCATATCTGAGATGGGATTCAATATCTCTGGAGGACAGCGACAACGTATTGCACTTGCGAGAGCTTTAGTTCATAAACCATCAATTTTAGTGTTAGATGAAGCAACCAGTTCATTAGATCATCTGAATGAGAAGAAGGTAGATGATTATCTCAATGAAATAAAATGTACAAGGGTTGTAATTGCACATAGACTTACTACAGTAATGAATGCAGATTTAATAATTGTAATGGATAAAGGGACTATTATAGAAGCGGGTACTCATAAAGAGTTAATGCTAAAAGCAGGCTATTACTCTTCCTTCTTCAAAGATATAGAACCTGAGCACAAATTACTAGCAAATTAAGCGAATATATTTATGAATTTAATAACAAGAACTGTATTACTTTAAGAAAAAGAAAATTTAATTAATAAGAAAGAGGGATAAATATGGATATTCAAAGAAAAAAAACAGGAACTATGCGAAAAGTAGCAAGATATACCGGTGCAATAGCAATCCTTTTATTATTGGTATCTTTTATATACCAATGGAATAAAGGTTTAGAGATTGATAATACCGAACAATTAAGTCTAGCATTAGCTGCTGCATTTTTCCTTTCTAGTTTTATTCCCGAAAGAAAAAAAGATAGTAACTAACTTAATAAGCACTTGAGATCTATTTCTCAAGTGCGGTTTCCTAAAAATATATATGTAAAACAAAAATTATATAGAGGAATCATAAATAATCATTCATAACGATACAAACTATAAATTTAACATTCAGGCTTTAAAAATAAAAAAATCTAGCAATTTAAAAGAGAAACATCTTAAATATTTTCTACGTATTTAAATTCAAACTAAAAAAATTATAAAAAAGGGTGGCTATCAAATGTTTAGAAGAAAAAAATCAGACGAAATGCGAAAACAAAAATGGAATACTGGGGGACTGATTAGTGTAGTTGATGAAAATGAATTAAAACAGGTTGTAACTGGCGCTGGTTCAGACGACATCTATATAGCGACAGTTCCAGCTGCTATAGCTGCTTTTTTACCAAATCAGATGGTTACAAATTCAAACACATATCCTGATCCAATGATCATGCCTAAATATAGATAACGAAGGACTTAAAATTAAAAAAGAGAACATATTAACACTAAAAGATTTATACTTGAATCCAAGTTGTCATAGGTATAGTTTATTACACTGATCCTATAGCATTTAAAGAAAAGCTATTTGATAGAAAAGGTATTGCGTGTTATCAAGGTACAAAATTATTTTATTAGATATTCATTCTATATTTAGGGTGTATATCTGTTGACCTAAAAATAGGAATCTAAAATCCTTGAATATGCTAAATAAAAAACTTTAGTTTAGAGAATTAGATGATTTACAACAATATTGGACTATCCCTATCTATAGGGGGAAGAGAATCCTGTAATATCTAATTTCCGTTCACTATTTTAGTAGGATCAACTCATGATGCATATAATAAAACACATATTTGTACGTTGAAGTCACATGCCTCTTCTCTTATTTGTCTAGGGGAGGCTACGAAATTTCAATAGGCACAGAAGACAAAATGTCGAAGGCTTCCTATAAATGATTTTTATATTTGAAAAATCAGTAATTTCATTTACTAAATTAAATAAACAATGCTATAATGTGGTGTGGAATCCATTTATTCAGAATTAATGGTTAATTGATATGATGTTTAACATTATTTTAATTGTAAAACAAAGTGTTAATTCTCTTTTATAGAGAATTATATGGCGGCATAGCCAAGTGGTAAGGCCCAGGTCTGCAAAACCTGTATCATCGGTTCAAATCCGATTGTCGCCTTTTATTTTAGTATATCAATATTTTTCATATGGTGGCATGCCAATTAGGAATGGTACAAGGTTAGCATACCCTTTTATGTTGGTTCGAATCCAACTGTCACCTTATATCCCAATACACTTTGGGAATGGTTGCTTATGATATCTTTCAATAAATCATATTTTTTTGAAATGATAAAGTAAAAAAGAAAACTTTTCTTTTTTACTCTTCAGTCGTTTATATATTATACCAATTGCTCGAACAACCACACTTCATTCTACTACACCTATAATTCCAACATAATTGATTTATTTCATGGGAAGACTCCAAAATAATAATTTTTGCAATGGTCATGAATAATGTATGTTATTAAGCATGGTTAATTTTATTATGTAAATTTATCCTATTAAAATTTTGAATCCTTACTAATGCAATTGAATAGGCTCCTACAGCATAAATGTATTAATCATAGTATGCGCAACAAAATAGTTGAACAAGAATTATGCTAAATTTCACAATTAATTTTCTTAATATTCAGATTCGTTTTTGTGTGGTTATTATATAAGTTAAATATTTTAAAGGAGGCGATTTTATGAAGAGTAAAGGAGTATTAATATCCTTCCTGGTTTTAGTTACATTTTTAGGATTTTTGCCAATAGAGAAGGCAAGTGCATCCGTATCATCTAATTCAGTAAACGAAGTAGAAGATAGGATTGATACAAGTAAAAACTATTATATAGTTCCAGCAGTTTCACCAACAAGAGGATTAGAGGCTCACCCGTCTTTTAATCATCTCCCGTTTTTAGTAGTTAGTTCAAGGGGTAACACAGTGGAAAATCCTGTAGCAGCTCCTATGAAATTATATTTTTCTGAAGAAAACAAGAAATATCGTATTGGGGTGCCTTATCAGTTCCCTAAGATAGGATTGTATTATTATTGGATAGATAATGGTTTAGGGTTTAGTCCATCTGAAAAAGACGCGATTTATTGGACGATAACTTCTGTAGAAGGAGGATATACACTGCAAGCCGAAGGAGGGTACCTTGATTATAAAGAGATTGATTCACTATATGGTCTTATTACACGTGCCTGTTTAGGTAAAGAAAAAGTTGTATGGAAATTAGTACCTGTACTTTAAATTTTATATAAGATTTATAGGATATATTTAATGGGAAAATAAATTAGTTTACTAAATAAATTTTAACTATAGCAGGTGTAAAAAATAATAGATAAGTAAGCAACAGTACAAAGCATTTTAACTTGCGATATGTACTGTTTTTTTGATAGTGTTCCATACTCATTGATCTAAAACCTATTCAAGCGTAAAGATTATTAGCCTCAACTATTCTTATTAATGGTCAGGTCGTACTCGCGTTACAATCTGTGTTTTCGTAATTTGATGAAAATAATAGGAGAAAGAGGATTATCAATTACTCACACAAAACTTACGCGCCGCGTTTATTGCCCTAAATTTGTTAGTATACAAGTTAAACCGTTAATAATTTCATTTACCGTATAGATAGATGTAATACACAGGGGTTAGACTCAAAAGAGGGAATCAGTCTCTATTCTAAAAGTCAACGAAAATCAATGGAATCTATACCTAACTTATGTTAAATTTAATGTAGCTTTACTTTTCTTTTCTTTTTTATTTCTTTTAAACATTCAAGAGCCGTTTCGCGGTTCAGATTCAGACACTAATATGGTGTTTATGACTCTGAGTCCGAAACGGCTCTTTTTATATATATTATTTTTAATGAAATCATGAAAATGAACGAATGTGTTTTTGAATGAAACAATATAAAAAAGGAGTGAGAACCGCAAGGTACGAAGAAAGCACGGCTATAGCCGTGCCGTTGCGAAGACAAGTGGATTTGCTAAAAAATGTGGATATAACAGTTGCTCTCCACGCTAAATATGGAGCGACAGGCGTAGGCTTAAATTGAAGTTTTACAGATACATATGGAGTAGCGAATTGACACCTTATGGTGTGCGGCGCATTTGCCGCGCACCATAAGGTGGATTATGCCCGTTTGAGCGTAAGCGAAAACGGGCCGACCGAAGGGCGGCGGGAATATGGGAAGACGGCGAGGATCTTCAAAAGTATCCCTTGTAAGGCAAATTGAAAATGCAATAAAAGAAATTATTTGTATTGGGCAATCAAAATATGAGGCGAAAAAAGAAGGGCAGCATACGAGGGGGCTATATTCTTTTAAACATATTCAAAATACAATATCGGTTTCAATTGATTTTGCACGTTTTTGTAGGGAACAGTATGGAATTACACGAATCGTTTATTTTAAAGAAGAATATTATTATGCTTATTTACAGTATAAAGAACAAGAAGGGATGTCCCACGGACACCTAATGAATATTGAGACGTGCCTAAGGAAGTTACAAATAGCTATGCACAAACAAGCAGAGAAATTTCAAAAGGACCCTGTGAGCTTTTGTTCTGAAAAAAGAGTGTTTAGCTATAACAACCAAAAAAATAAGAAAGCTCCTGAGAATCGCTCTATGAGCTTGAGAGACGCGAATAGATTAATAGAGAATATCCCCTCTATCCATGTTCGGAATGCATTTCAATTACAGTTATATTTGGGACTTCGTGCGAGGGAAGTTATCAATCTGACTTTAGAACATTTTGATTTGAAGAATGGTGTTTTAAAGATTAAGAATGGAAAAGGAATTACAAAAGGTGGACGGAGACGTGAAATTCAGATACCTGAAAGATTGCAAGAAAAGATCTATGAAATAATTAAAGATAAAAAGTTACATGAAAAAGTCATTCCAGTTAAAGATAATACTTTGCGGGCAGCTCTATTAAAAGCTGGAAGGACAACTGGGATTCCTACGAATGGAACGCATATGTTCCGTCATACGTTCGCGAGGGAACGTTTTAAAGAATTATTAGGGGAATCCTATGAGCAAGGACAGAAAGTATTGGCTTATATACTGAAAAATCATGAGCGAGGAAAACGCGCGGATTATGGGATTCGTCAAGAGTTTAAAACTACCTATCGGCAAGTACAAGATGCGATGAATATAGTTCATGAAGAATTAGGTCACGGAAGAGGAAGAGTAGATTTAGCTCAGGTTTATTTAAAATGCTAAGATAGAGGAGTTATAACCGTTATAACGAATTTGAAATACTAAAAAGGAGGTTATGACTATTATGACTCCTATAATTTATGAAAATGTATCCCAAGTTGCTAAAAGATTAAAAGTATCACCGTCTACGATTAAAAAATATTATTTATTAATTGAGAGTTATAACTGTTATGCTTTTAAAAGAGATGAACGAGAACGGGTTATTTTTGATGATTATGATATCGGATTATTACAAAGGTTAGTAGAATTAAAAAGTATGCCCCAAGTTACATTGGAAGATGCTTGTAAATTACTTTTAGAAGAAGAAGGGTTAACAGTTCAGAATATAAATATGACTGTTATAACACCTAAATCAGATGATTTAAAAGAATTATTGCAAGAATTAAAAGGTACAGTGGAGTTACAACAAAAACAATTACAGAATCAAAATGAACAAATAGCTCAATTAACAAACTTATTGGAATCGCAACAAAAGTTATTAACTCACTCCGATACTGTAGAGAAACAACAAGTTGCTGATCGTGATAAAGCTGTTATGACTGTTATGCGAGAGCTTCAAGAAGTAAAACAGATGGTTGCGGCAAGTAATGAAAAGAAATGGTATCAATTTTGGAAGTAATCTACTGATTCCTATGCGTTTATGCCGCGAAAGTCCCTTGACTATGAGGGTGTAGAGGCTCGTAGTCAAGGGAACTGTGGAATAAATAGCGTAGGATGGATCAGGGGAGTTAAAAATATAATCGTTTTTAAACAAAGGGGTGTATGTTTTGTTTGAGAATAAACTATTAGATTTTTATAGAAAACGTATGACTATTTGGGCATTAGTTTTTAAACCTATATGGAAGAGGTTTACTTGCTATATAATTGTTCAATTGTTAGTTTTAATGACTTGGGTAGCGTTGATTACTTATCATTCTGATAATACAAGCGAACAGGATTATTGGTTTATTGGTTGTTTTTTTATTTTTGAAGTGATTTTGTTTTTTTCTTTTGGTTTTATTATTTTTAAGCCAGCTAAAACTAAATTATTTAATAAATACAAGATAGAATTATATGGTGAAGAATGGGAACCATTTAGATATTTAGTTTTAAAGGATTTTTTAATTCAGGAAAAGATTATAAATGGTAAAAATGATGCAAAATCTAAAAAGAAAGATGAACTTTCGTTAGATTTTTGCATAGAAAGATTAGAAAAGAGATTTGAAAGAAGGAAGAAAGCTAGGGTTTTAACGATTCTATCATCTTATAGTGCTATATTTATAGCTTTTGTGGTACCGGTTTGGGCAGCGTTTAATAATTGGATGTACAGTAAAACAGGGTTTGTAACTATGGGACAAGCTTTCGGTTATTTGATTATTGTAATTTTTCTTGTTATTAGTGTTTTTATTTTATTTATCTTTTTTAGACACTTTTTTGTCGAGGATTTATTACAGTGGGAGGATCAAAGAATTTTTTATTTGATTGAAATGTTACAAAGTATAAAGTTTTCATTGAATCATTCTGATTATTTAGGTCCATTTGAAAAGGAAGATCATATTAAGGAAAGTATTACTAAGGTTTTAGATGAGTATGAATCAGATAAATTAAAAGAAAAAGAAAGAAAAAAGTCCGCTTGGTGGAATTTTAATAATCATAAAAATGTAATGATGTCGGGAAAAGGAGAATAGAAATATAGCATACATACAATAAGGGAATGCAGTATAGATCAGTCTACAAGCATTCCCTTGCTAAATATATGAATATATTTTTGTATAATGTATTAAAAGGGGTATCGCCAGCATTTTGGAAAAAAACCATGCTAAGAGTATGCAGGATTTTATACAATTTTTCGGATAATCCAGTAACAAATGAGAACCCTAAAACCCACGCCAGAATAGGAATGTATAAAATGATGCATAGATTTATAAAAAGAAAAAAGGCGAATCCCTTATGAGAGTAAGGGGGCGCCTTTTTCTTTGCTACCGATAATGAGACATTATGGTAACTAGAAATGTATATATTATGCGATAAAAAAGCCTAAAGACTTGTTAAGTCTTTAGGCTTTTTTATTATCGAAAAGAGCAAATGTCACGTCTGCTTCACAAACAATTTCATCATCTATTGTAGCAATAGCATGTGCTTTGGCAATTAAACCACGAACACGCGTCATCTCTACTTCTAAACGCAGCTGATCACCAGGACGAACTTGTTTTTTGAACCGGCAATTATCAATACCAGCAAAAAGACCAATCTTTCCACGGTTTTCTTCTTTTATGAGCATAATAACTGCACTTACTTGTGCTAAAGCTTCTACAATTAAGACACCTGGCATAACTGGATAGTCAGGAAAGTGACCGTTAAAGAATTCTTCGTTAGTTGTAACATTTTTGATTCCAACTGCGCGTTTTCCTTCTTCTACTTCAATAATACGATCTATCAGTAAAAAAGGATAACGATGCGGAATAATCTCTTTAATTTGTTGAATATCGAGCATAAATCTCTCTCCTTTGTTATTAATATATTCCAATTATTACACTCCTTGTATTTGAAAACAACGATAGAATTACTACAGATGATTCAATTTATGTGAATCTGAAAGTACTTTTCTAGGTTTCTAGATACAGTGACTGCTGATAATAGGACGTTATGTTAACCAAGCATGTATAGAATATACAATCAAAAAAACACCGCACATCACTTTTTAAGAATGGTATAATAAGGAAAATGACTGGGGTGAAAAGCTAATGGAAGACTCTATGTTTGTGTTTCGAGTTATTTTCAATGCACTAACATCATTCTTTTCCAACGGGGTCTGGGTCGTTTTGTTCTTCTTGTTAAATAAAACGTATGAAAACAAAACTTTCAGAACAGCATCGAGTATTATTACTGTTGTTGTCTTAGTATTTTATTTGTTTTATTACATTCGGAATAGCATGTAATGCCTTTCTTTGAATAAGGTAGGGAAATCCCCCAGTATCCAAGACTAAATTTTACCCATACACCATTTTTTTGATGTAGCTCTTGAAGATAAAAACTATTTAATTTTCAAGGAACAGTTATTAACTTAAAACTTATTATACGAGGAGGGTGTATCATGAAAAAAATATGCTTTGTATTAATTGTCGACGCTGGTATAAATTATGGTTCAATATTTTCTCTACCATTTTTAAGGAATCAGGATGATTTGAAGGAATATTTTTCTAAGTATTATGATGTTTCAATTAATTATATTAGGGATAAAAACTCAGTTGACTATTTGGTAGTTCCCAAACCGTGTCCACCTTTTGATAATGAAAATAATCTTCCAATAATTGAAGTACCAGCAATCTTATTTATGGAAAAGAATTTTGAAAAAATAAAGACTTATATAGACAATTATTTTTCTAATAACTCATAAAGAAAATAAAAGTACAGTAAAAAGAAGTCCGATAAAAAACGAGTGGCGTAGAATATTTCTATTAATCATTCGTTTTTTATTATATTTACATATATTTTTTAAAAGAGGATTATAGACGTTCTGAAAAAGATTAATTATAACAAGAACAGTGTTCGTACCCCAATAAGAGGGGTTTACTTTACTTCCAATAACGGATTTTATGTAAATAAGCTGTCCATATGGACAGCTTATTGTATTTCTTTGTCTAGTATGGTTTATTTTTTAAATTTGAAATGTATCTAAGATATTATCTTTCTCTTCTTTATTGATACCAATATATTTAAGTGTAATTTGTGGCGTACTGTGATTGAGTATGTCTTGTAACATAGCTACATCCTTTGTTTGTTTATAGAACCAATAGCCGAAGGTTTTTCGCATGGTGTGAGTACCAATGGATTCTACACTGGAAAAATCTCCGGCTTTTTGTAATTGTCGATAAGCTTGGATCTTACTAATGGGTTGATTTCCTTTACGGGAAGGGAATAACCAGGTATTTTCTAGGGTTTGGGCATATGAATAGACTTCATCAAAAATAGAAGTAAGATTAATCACGCGTTCTTTCTTGGTTTTTCCTTCTTTGATCTTAAATTCTTTTCTCTTTTTTCGTTTTAATTTTATTATGGTTTGGGTTTCAATGTGGAGTAGATCGCTGACACGTAATCCTGTATTGATTCCAATTAGAAAGAGAATATAGTCTCGTTCGGAACAGTGGCGTTTTAGGGCCCATTTCATATCTTCGATCTGTTCTTTACTTCTAATAGGCTGTACATCAATAAGATGTGGTTTTTTATTCATGGATTTATGACCTCTTTATTTATAGTGTTTTGAATGTATACTTTCGTCTTATAAATTGAGGATATCAGGAGAATTGGAGATAAGTCAATATTTAAAGGGATTTGAATGTAAACTAATATTCAAAAGTTTACATTCATTTTTCAATGTGAATATCTAAAAGTTTTAACAGTTTGATAACATGATAGTTAAACAAATTAATGAAGAACAATGAATTAATATAATATTTTATAAAGATAGATTATCGAAATTTCTGCGTAATATTAAAGTAATTTCTAAAAAAACATTTATACTAAGCCACAAAAAAATAATTATAAAAAGAAAATCAATAATTATTATTAAATAGTTTTTTGACTCTCTTTTTATTTCTGTATTTAGTGCTGAAATAAAATTTATTTTTAATAAAATTAAGACTGAAAAAAATAATAAATTGAATAAAAAAATATCCATTATGAGACCCCTTTGTATATTTTGGTAATAAATTACACTTATTATCAAATATACAAAATTTTTCGTTAAGGAGTAAGTCCAGATAGATAAAAAAGTAAACTTTTATCTAAAAGTTTACTTTCAAATGTATTTTATTTATCGTTGTTTTTTATTCCTATTAATTTTCTTAATATTGAAAAATACAAATTTATATTTTTCAATTATTGTATGATTGTAAAATTTGAAGGGGTGTTGATATGAAGATTAAAGGGGTATTAATGTCTTTATTAGTTTTTGTTATATTTTTAGGTTTTTTTCCAATAGAAAAAGCAAATGCATCAGTATTGTTTACTTCTGATGTCGAATCAGAAGTAATTGATAAAATTGATACAAATAAACGTTATTATGTAGTTCCAGAGGATTCTCCAACAATGGGAATAAACGCAATTGGCTCAATGCATGTGGGGGGACTTTCATTGCCTGTTGTTCTCGGAACTATAGAAAATCCTGGAGCAACCTCTTTAAAATTTCATTATTCAGAATATAATAAAAAATATCGAATCCAGTGTACTGAATTTTTGAATATTGGTAATATTAAAATTGATAAGTGGATTTCGATTCCTTCTAGTGGTAGCGCAAGTTGGAATGAGGAGAGATATGCTGATTATTGGACTATTACACCTATAGATGGTGGATATACAATTCAAGCAGAAGATAACAGGTATTTAAATTATAGAAAAACAATATCTTCATGGGATAAACCTATGACTATAGTTGAGATAAGTGATAAAAAAAGTGTTTGGAAATTAGTACCTGCGTCTTAAAATTGTATAAGTTTTAAGTATATCTTATCTAAAAAATAATACATAAATAAAACAGTACAAGTCATTTTAATATGCGATTTGTACTGTTTTACATTTATTAAAACTCAAATCTAACTAAAAAAATAAAATAGATTTTATGATCTGAGATTACATGTACTCGAGTCATTTTTCATACCGATATTGAAAGTAAACAAATATTCAAAAGTTTATATTTGAATCAAGTATGGATTCCTTGTTTTTCTGTTCTTATATAATATTTAAAATTATGCAGGAATATCGTAAAAGAATTATAGCGGCAAGAGAGAAGAAAAAGCTGTGGTGGAAGTTCTGGTGGGTGTTACTAGATAAATTACGCAAAAGTAGAAAAGTATTCATTTCTACTTTTCTACTTATAATAATAGGGATATTTCTATATTTTTTATATCTCTGTTAAGAGCTTGAATTTCCTTTTCTGCTCAGGTGTTAGATCGTTTTCTACATAACGATCTATAAGTAAGTCTATGATTTCATAAGCGAATTTTGTGTTTGTAAGTTTCATTAATACTTCAAGTTCTTCTTTTGATTGATTAGAAATTTTAATACTGCCTTGCTGATTTTTAAATTTCTTTTCTGTTTCAGTTTTTTCGTTTCTTTTTTCTTTTCGAGTTACTTGTTTTTCTTCTGTCTTAGGTTGAGAAGGAGCAGTTGCTTCAACGTTATTTTCAATCGTAGCTTGTCCTTGCTTTGGTACATAAGGCTCAGTAGGCTCAAAGTTCCTTTTCTTTCTACCTAACAAACCAGGAGTTTTCGCCATATTACACACCAACCTTCATTTTTTCAAACATATCGATACGAGATAATAATTCATCACTAATCGTTTCGTATAAATCAATTACATTCATATCATGTCTATCTTTTTCAGTAATACCATTTACATCAAATCTTTTAATACGCTCCATTTGAGGAACGACATTTTTAAATAGGTTCTCTTCACCAAAGATTTCACGGGCGTTTTCCATAATGTATTCATCAACTTTACCATTATTTTTTAATAAGACAGGAAGAATACCAACTACTTCAATATCAAGATCATATTTTTCTTTCAACTTGATGAGTTCATTAACGTAGTTCTCTGCACCAGTAAGAGAACGTTCTTGTGTTTGTAAAGCAATTAGAACATAATCAGAAGCTACAACGGCGTTCTTCGTAACTTCTAGTGACATAGGAGGAACATCAATAAATATGTAGTCATATTTATGTTTTATCTTTTCAAGTAATCCTTTAAAGTAGTGATCTTCCTCTTTTTCAGAAGTGCAAGTCTTATAAAGGAACTTTGCGAAATCTTGAAAATCAACATAAGAAGGAATTAAATATAAATTCTCCATGATTTCCACTTCTAAACCATCTAAATTCCCTTCTTGTATCCCCTTCATTAATGTTTTTTCAACCGTTACAATTTCATCTGGATTAAGAATGGATTTCGTTAACATTAAAGACTTCGTTGCATTACTCTGCGGATCAAGGTCAACGAGTAACGTTCGCTTTCCTTTTTTCGCAACTTCATAAGAGTTTAATACAGCATTTGTGGTTTTACCAACGCCACCTTTGTAATTCCCAACCGTAATTGTAATAGCCATTTTTAACACTCCAGTAATATTTTTTAAAATTTCCCTATATCCCTTTATAGAAATAGGGAAAAATAGAAATAGGGAAATAGGGATATTTCTAATTATAGAAATAGGGATATTTCTATATTATTAAATGAATTATAACAATGATGTTCTGTATATGCAATAGAATGATAGAGTTAATAATTTATAACAAAAACGTTGATTTTAAAGGGAATTTTTAATTCGAGTCTGGTTTGAAAAGTAAGTGAGAGTGAAGATTTTCAAGGAGAGGTTTAAAGAGAAAAAAAACTAAAAAATAGGGAAATAGGGAAATAGGGAAAAATAGAAATATCCCTATAGGGAAATAGGGAAAAATAGAAATATCCCTATAGGGATATTATTTAAATTACGCGTAATTTCACTGTTTACAAACAAAAAAACTTGCTGTAATGTAAGAATTAGCAAGTTTTTCAACAAAAAGTGATTTAATTTGATACTGTACATAAAGAGCTTATTAGATAAATAAATGATAAAAAAATAAATAAAAAAAGAACGGCTGTCTAATTGAGATTTCTGAGGTCCCAATCTGACAGAAAAAGTAGAGTTACTGACAATAACTTTACTCCCCGGTGAATACACGTTGCTGTCAACAATTTGTATTCCATTTACACACTGCAAGACCAGTATGTAAAATTCTCCGTCCGTTCTAGTTAACTATGTTATTAGAGATATAAAAATATCTGTATTTAGTATAGTTAATTAGAGCTAGATTGTAAAGGTAGAAATCCGTATTTAAGTTTGTTTGAATATGGAGAAAAGTCTGTCTTTTATCTACTTTCCAGAGAATTTTTGAGGTGAGCAGTGGTATAACTGCTCACCTTTTTTATTGTCAAAAATTTAGTAGAAAGGAGATTTAACATGGATAAAGCGCAACAAGCAATCGAATTGATTTTACATGATGGGTTACGAAAATATAAATATAAAAACTCAAGAGCTAGCATATCCATGTTAGATTCTCAGGATACTAGTATCAAAATGGATGACAGATTTGTATTTATTACACGTACAAAAGAAGATTTAACGAACTCATATGGTACAAAGGGAGTTGTATTGACTTCTCAAGAAACAGTACTGGACCATATTGGACAAGCTACACATTGGACTCCGAATATTTTTAGAGTGGGAACGTACATAGATAGAAACAGAAAAATCATTAAAGGGCATGAAGAACGAAATCTAAAACAAATTAATTGTTTTACTGTTGATATTGATACAAAAGACCTTACTCCAGGGGAAATCGTACTTGCAGCAATGGACAAGCAGTTAGGAATGCCTACAGTTATTGTTGAAAGTGTGAAGGGATACCAGGTTTATTTTGTGTTGGATAATCCACTATTTATTTCGAATAAGAACGATTTCCGGGGATTACGTAGTGCAAAAAGAATCAGTGAGAACATCAGAAAAGCTCTAAGCGATCTTTTACCTGGTGTTGATTTGACATGTAATGATTTCGGATTCTTCCGTATGCCAAACGAAGATAACATTGTATGGTTTGATGCAAACAGTACATGTAATTTATCTCATTTAATTGAATGGTCTAAAGATCAAGATATGGGCCATCGTAGAAGTTTATTTACGGTTATTTCAAATAAGCAAATTAAAACTACGCAAATTACTGAAGGATGGGTACAAAAGGTATTAGCATGTACACATATCAGAGGTCAAAAAGGTGTATTTGGACGTGATAACGCTGTATTTACGCTCGCGTTAGCATGCTATTCTTCAAGAATGACTACAGATGAGACATATAATTTACTGGATGAATTTAATACAAACCTAAAAAGCCCTTTGAAAAATTCAAGTATTCAAAAGGCTATTCGTAGTGCTTTTTCAGGTAAATATAAAGGCGCAAACAAAGAGTACATCAATCAAATTTTAGAAATTTGGTCAGATAGAAAGGCAACATTTTCAGGTCTAGTACCATCACAGTATTGGTATAAACATAAGAAAGCACGCAAGGATCGTGTGCGTAGTCATTGGTATGAGTGGGAACACGATATCATTGACTTCTTAAACGTGCAAAAAAACACCGAAAAAGGATTCGTATACTTTACTCAAAAAGAAATATGTGAAGCGTTGCAAATCCCAAGAAGTACGTTAAACAACGTGCTAAAGAAATCGAGACAAATATATATCCATGTAATCGGTAAAGGTAGTCAACGACAAACAGGACTTTCTACTTTGTTGTTGCTTTTTAATAATGCTATTGGTCGTACAACAGAACAAAAAGAGTTGTACTTAGAGTTTATTCAATCAATCGTCCCTGGAGCTGCAGAGCGATTATATGATCTACTCCCAAGGGATAACAGTGATTCTATCACACTAAATACGGGCTAATTTGGTACTTTGTCCACTCTGCCAATACATATATCTATTGTAGTTTTTTTGTCCTCTGGGTTTTCTGTATATACTACAGTACGTGAAATTATTTTTTGACTTTCTATTGTGTTCGTAGGATGCTTAGATTTTATTTTTGTGATTTATTGTTCGCTCTTTAACAGGTGTATTAGTATTTTTACTACAGTACGTTCTTTTTGAATTAATGGAATCTTTTTATTAGAGGGTTCTTTAGACATGAAAAAAATAGTAGTGAGCGTTCTATTAAATCATTTGTACTAGGGGAAAATTGGATGTTTTTAAATACATGGTGAGGTGCGAGAGGATACTCTAAGTTCTGATGGTTATTTTTGTTATTTGGTAGAAATGTTTTTTAACATTGGTTTAAATAATAATGAGGAAAATGATAAAGTCTTGTTGGGGTTGATAGATTTATCATTTAGATGCAATGTGCTGAAAAAGAGTGAAATAAACAAAAGTAACTCTAAAATATACAATAAAAGTTGATTTTGGAGTTACTTTATGCTTACTTTTCTTATTTTTCTTTTGGAAGAACAATGCCTTTATACAATTGAACTGTAATGAAGTAGTAAATTGAGTAAATGACTATGAAAATTATTATTGGAAGCCAAATACGGAAATATGGATCGATTAGGATGAACGAAAAGATGTTCATACCAACTAATACGTGTGCAATCCCTACAATCGCTGGGAATAGGAATATTAAGAATAATTCTTTATAAATCGACTTTGTTAATAATTCACGGCGCACACCGATTTTACGAAGCATTTGATAACGCGTAATATCGTTTGATGCACCAGATAGAATTTTAAACATTAAACAGCTTGCCATCATTGCTAAGAAAGCAATTCCTAAGAAGAAGCCCATAAATACTGTCCCGCTCGAAATGCCGTAAAAACCAGTATATATCGCGTATTTACTTGGTATATCATCAATTTTTATATTTTTATATTTGATTAATTGTAACTCGTCAATTTTTTTCCATTCTTTTGTGTATGTTAAGAAATCATCTGTTTTTCCAATGAATACAGTATCTTCTGTATCTTTTAAGCTATCATATATTTTTTGATCGACAATTTTAATTGTTCGATCGGGATGCACGTAAGAGGGCTCCAGTGTTCCGAAGGCATCCTTCCACTCTGCCGAAATTAAATTAACTGTATCTTCAGAAAATTCTCTTACTGGTAGCGCTTCAGAAGCTCTTTTTTTCACTTTAGAAGGATCTTTCACTCCTTCTTTAATATATTTAACATCTTTTACGAAAGGACGATTTTTTTCTAAATCTTCTTTTACATAATAAACGTATTTATCATCTGTTTTATAGCGATATTCGCTGTTCTCTTTAAATGTAATACCATTTAAGATTTTCTTTTCTTCAGTCGTTGGATTATGAATCGTAACATCATAAATTGCAAGAGTATCTACATTCATCATAACGTTATTTTTAAATGCCATACCACCTGAGATTGCCCCCGCTCCAAGCGCAACTAACATCGTTACTGTCGCTAGTACTTTTGTTAAGCTGTTAATACGGAAGTTTAACTGTGCAAATGTAAAAGCATTAAGTCCTTTTTCAGTACGTTTTTTATTACTTTTCATCTTTTTAATAATAAGAGGTAGGAACGTTCCAAATAACATGTAAGTTCCAGACGTTACAGTAATTAAAGCAATAAAAATCCCAGATAGCCTTAACTTATCCATGTAAATCATAGAAGCATAGCCAATTGTTAATAAAATAATCCCCAATACTGCAAAGATAACAGTCTTCGCACCTTTTACAGAAACACGATCTGTTTTTGAATTTGCATGTACAAGTTGTAGGACTGTAATACGTGATAATTTGATACTATTCATAATTGCTGATAACACAAATAGCACAAAGAAGAAAACACAAGTAACAAGCATGGATGAAACATAAAACGCTTCATAACCACCTGTAGTAAAATCCAGTTGTTGCATTAGTAGTTTACCAATTACTTGTGCAAGCCCTACACCTACTGCAATCCCGATTACAAGGGAGGCCGCACCTAATACAATTGTTTCGATGAACATAAGAAATGTAACTTTATGTTTTTTTGCTCCTAACATCATATACATACCTAATTCTTTTTGGCGAAGCGATAATAAGAATGAGTTTGCATATATAATATAGAAGAATGTAATAATTGCTAATAAGATTGAACCAGCTTGGAATACTATTCCAATTTCACTAATAATAGAGTTTGCCTTAAGAAAGGCTTCGTTTAACGCTAATGTTTGAAACATATAAAAAATTGAAATGGACATGACAAGACCAACAAGTAAGATGATATAGTCCTTTAGCTTACTTTTTAGTCCTGACATAGAAAGTTTAAATAACATGCCTGAACCTTCTTTCTTATGCTTTTTGTGTACCTAAGTCTGCAAGTACATCTAAAATCTCTTTATAAAATACTTCACGTGCATCAGTGCGGTGGAGTTCTTTATATAACGCTCCGTCTTGAATGAATAAAATACGCTGACAGTAACTTGCACTATATGGATCATGTGTAACCATCATGATTGATACGCCTTGTTCTTTATTTAAGTTTGTCATTGCATCTAAAAGACTTGTTGCATTTTTAGAATCAAGCGCTCCTGTTGGCTCGTCCCCTAAAATGATAGCTGGTTCATGCACAAGCGCGCGCGCTGCTGCTGAACGTTGTTTCTGTCCACCAGATACTTCAGATGGATATTTTTGAAGAATAGCTGAAATTCCTAACATATTCGCTACTTTCTCTACTTTCGGTCCAATCTTACGTGATGGAACACCTTGAAGCGAAAGTGGAAGTGCAATGTTTTCATAAATAGATAAGTTCTCTAATAAGTTAAAGTCTTGGAAAATGAACCCTAATTTTTGTGAACGGAAATCAGAAAGTTCACCCTGTTTCATCTTTGTAATATCCGCACCGGAAATTTCAACAGCACCGCCTGTTGCTTTATCTAATGTTGAAATTACATTTAGTAACGTTGTTTTCCCTGAACCAGATGGTCCCATAATTCCAACAAATTCCCCCTCTTGAATCGAGAACGACACACCTTTTAATGCGTGTGATTGGTTTTCACCCTTTTTACCGTATACTTTTTGGACGTCTTTAACGACTACAACTGGTTTGTTCATATATATCCCCCTACACTCTCTTTTTTCTTATTCTGTATTTTTTTTTACATGCTTTACTGTGGATTTACCTTACATTTGCTTAACGCCTTTGTAAGGTAAACGAAACGGATCGATATGTTATTTTTAAGTATCTCAAAAGACGATATTAAAGATATGTAATTTTTCCAACACTCGCATTTGAATCTGGATCTAAAAATGTTGTAGATACAACTCTTACCGTTACACTAACTGGTATCCTAACTTCCAAGATTAATAATAATATTTCTATGATATTTCAAGCAGGTAATTGTATTTCATTAAAAGTAACTATAGGAAGTTCTAATGCTACAACAGATAATGTAGTACAAGTTGATATTTTTTAATGTTCTATAGTATCTAAATAAGCGAGAATTTGTACGCTATATAAAACAGTAAAATAAATATCCGATCCCTTAGCGTACAAGGAACCGGATATTTTGTGTCTAAATTGTATCCGCATGTACAGTTTTTTTCTTTGATATGGTGCCACCTATTAGTTTATCTTTTGACTATAAAAGCGGTTTAATTGTTATATTTTCAGTTACATAATCACAATTGATAGAGATATCTTTAAACTTACGGTAAATCTAAATTTAATACGGAAGGAATATCCGGGTTATTTAAACGCAACAATTCAAAGCCTATACCTGAAGTTCCAATCATGAATCCTAAGATATTTGTATCACCGTTTTGATCGAAATTCCATTTCCCATTTTCTTCTTTTTGTTTTAATACATATTCCCCAATCTTCTTCGAGATATCTATATATTCGTTATTTTTCGTCATTTTAGCGTAAGTCATAAGAAAATCAAGATTTCCAAAGTCACCATGACATAAGGTGTGAGTAGTACCAAATCCTTTATTCATTAGTATATGCACGGATTTTTGCAAATCATCATTAATAGTAGCATTTTCAATAAATTGGGACATCATTAATCTACTTATTCCTATTCCGCCGGCCCCATGACACCAAAATGCTGGGGCTTCCAGGTTTTTCTCTCCCCTTAAATCTAACCAATTGTCTTGAGTATCATTTACTTTACTATTTTCATAATTTAATATTGCCAATATATCATTTAGTAAGTGGGTTTGGTCCATTTTATAAGCGTATTCTAATAATGGCCAAGCATATCCAGAGGCACCGTGTGCTAATCCAGTGAGTAAGGTATTAGTTTTTATTTGATGAGAAGTCTGCTTTAATAATTTTTGAGCAATTAAATCACAAATAGGTTTTAATTCAGTAAAGTTAAATTTTTCATATAGTCTAATTAATACAAGCAGTGAACCACTTAATCCACCTATAAAATCATACATAGTCTCATCTTCAATTAATAGCGAATCTATTTTATTTATATATTCCCTAGATTTATCAATGAGTTTTCGATCATTCCAAATTTCTCCTAAATAAGCGCATACATATGAAATAGAGCTATATCCTGAGAATGCTGAAGTTGAATGTAATTTCGTATGTTTTACTTTTTCTTCAACATGATTCAATCCAGCGATAGCATACTTTTTATATTTTTCATCATTAGTTTCTTTTGCTAGAACCCCAAGGAATAGAACTATTCCTAGGCTACCGTTATATAAATCAGTGCCTATAGGAGACAATTTAAATTGCTCATTATTATCTAAATTAAGACCAAACCACAAAGCATCTTTGAAATTATCACCGACAATAGCAAGATCTATTATTTCATCACCGATTTTTTTGGCTTCATTCAAAAACTGATCTTTGTGATTGGTTTTTGTATCTAAAAGATTTTTTTCTACCTCTTTAAAGCCATAAGGGTTATATGTTTTTTGTTCGTTTGTAGCAATTGCACTAAGTGAAAGTTTTATAAATTCTATTTGGCGGTCATGATCTTTGTTACTTAATTTAGTTAGCTTTTCTTGTATTATATCTATTGAATTTTTATCAAAAAAATCCTTGATTTCAATTTTATCTGCACTAAATAAACTTGTTGAACCAACTTTGAAAGTAAAATAAGGTATATCAGCCCTTAAAAGGTCTTGTATTTCATACTTTGTAATTCGGCTAAATTTCGGTTGGAGGTTAACACCATGCCATAGATAATAGAATAAGCTTTCTCTATCAACCCCATTTTTTAAGTAATCAGGATGAATACTTGCCGCTACAAATCTTGCATAAGCTTCAGTTGGTCTAAAAACCTGTCTGGCGAAAGTATCTTTAAAAGCGTATAACGGGCCGTTTTCTAATATAAATTCATGTTGATTATTTAATATTAGTTTATACATATCCGTGAATCCATTAATAATCTTTTGAACGTATTCACTAGCATTTGTTTTCTTTTGTTTAATACGTGGGGTATTATTGAATTCTTGTAACTTAATTTTTTGTTTAACCATTTTAATTTGATCACTATATACATTATCTAGGGCATTTACTGCTGAAGGCTCTACTTCTAGTTCCCCACTTATTCCTAAACCGCTTAAATCATAATCAATAAGAGGATCATCACTGAATTTTACAGGCAGCATTAACGATTGAAAAACAGAGTCCTTAATATCTAATGATAGTTGGATAGAAGCACTTTTAGTATCTGTTAGCTTATCACTCAATTCAATTGTATTACTAAATAATGTTTCTAAGTCTATAAATATAGGATACTCACCATCAGCAATAATATTTTCATGATGGAAATCTGTTGAATTTAGTATATAAAATAAAGCTATATATCCGCCTTGTCTGTAGTAGAAATTTTCTACTTCCTGCGATGTATTACACTCACTTCCTGTAATAAACTCTTGATAGCCATATTCATCTCTGTTTAATACTGTTAAGTTTTTCAGTGGTTTTTTAAATCCTTTTTTATTAATCCAAGTTAATAATTCATTAAATAATTCATCTGTTTTTAACGAACGAGGTTTATATACTAATTTGCTTTTATTATTAAAGTTTAGCATAGCTACAGTTCTTCCATTTTGGTGAGTGTCACCGGCTTCCAAACCAATTGATGTTAAAGTGTTGAAATCCTCACCAAAAAGTTCAATTAGTTGATCTCGATCTTCTGTATAATGATAGACGATCTCAAACATTGCATCTACAGTACTATGTACAGTTTCTACCATTAGTCTGATCATTACAGGATAGGAATTGAATAAGCTCAGGATATATTCTTTGTCCTGAAGAAAATCATTCATAAAACTATCATATCTTTCCTTTTCATTCTCGCCACTTAGTAAATCACCGGTTCTCGCCATATTAATTTCTGTTATTAATACTTTTAATCCAATTCGGCTAATTCTATCAGCTACAGTTGATAAAATATTTTTCTTAAGGTTTTCTATATTAATATAGGACCTTTTTTCTTCATGTATACCCTTTAATTTATTTGATATTACTTCTAAACTATAGTTAAAAAACGGTACATAAAATGCATAAAACAGAATGCTTTTAAAATCACCTGAATATTCAACATCTTTATTGTGATAGGTATCATTGTTTATTAATTTGTTGACAATAGCGATCCATTCTAAAGAAGTTGTTAACTCTGGATGCTCCTTGTGAGATAATACAGTTTTGAAATGTTCTAACTCCATATTATTTTCCTGAATTAGAGTATTAATAGTTGATTCATTTAGCCCGGTCTTACTTACCCATTTTTGATAAAGCTCTTCATCAAATGTATTTTTTGTATTTTCTCTTTCTAATAAATATGTACCGTGTTGTAAAGTCATATCGCATTCTCCTTTAGCGTATTTATATAATATGTTTTCAAAATGAAAAACATTGAAATTTATGAAAATGTATCAATAAGAATAAATAGACTAACTAAATTGATGGCTTGTTGAGATATTTGACTGTTTATAAACATGATATGGTTTATCATATTTATAGAATTTTTTTCTGAAATTAGAGTAACTATCTTCTAACTGATTGAATTTCTATACCTAAAATATACGTGTTAATTTATGTTAATAACAATTAGTAAAATTTAATTGAAAAAATTGTGAGTTTTTCATGTTTTTTTCTGTATTATTTTACATGTTTCGTGATTTGAGATAGTTTCTGTAACATATAAGGAACTTTAATTATTTTATCGTTTTTAAATAGAAGACTTTTATTTTAAAGATCTAAAGGTATAAAAGATAAATTTTGTTAGGCGTAATTATGAGGGAATTGGTATAATATAGTAATGCGAATGAAAGAGAGGAGATAACTAATATTAGTAAATCGGGTATGCAAATTCCATACGCATCCCAATAAATATTAATAATTACAGTAATTCTTTACAGTTGCGTTGTATTCAATGTTTTCTTTACAGTTGGATTGATATGAATGAGGAAATATATAATGTTATTTTTTGTTTAGCTATCAAACAATACGCATATTATGATAGAGAATACTTATACAATATTGTCCCAAAATATTCATTTAGAGTAAGGAGAAGGAAAATGAACGTTGGTGAAAGAATTAGGCAAATACGTATACATAAAGAATTTACGCAAGGAGAATTAGTATCTGGGATATGCTCTATAACGTATCTAAGCAGAATTGAAAATGGGCAAATTAAACCGTCTGTTTCTTTTTTAGAAAAGGTCGCCAAAAAGATGGAAGTTGATTACAATTTTCTTTTAGGAGCAGATTATGAGGATATAGAACCTAAGCTTCTTGAAATATGTAATAGATATAAAAACGAAAATATTATGAGTGAAAAAGACTTATCTTCTTTAGAACTGTATGTTCGGGATATAGACTCTAGTACCTTATTGTTAAAGGCTTATGGTGTCTTAATATATTATCATTCCCGAAATAATAATTTAACGTATGTAGCCCCAATCATAGAACAAGCCTCGCAAGTAATTCCAAGCCAAGTAGAGAATCAGTATATCGAGGATTATATATATTATTTAATGGCCCGTGGACATTATTTTTTTAATAAACAAGACTTCGTTGCAGCACATGAAATCTATGTAAAAGCAGATAGTTTACTTGGTATTGAAGAAACTAGGCAACACGCTGATATATATTATAATTTAAGCTTAATAAACCAAAGTCTTTATAAAGATCAAAGTATTAGTCGCTTGTATGCTAAAAAAGCCTATGCATTGTATAAAAAGTTAAAAATAGAAAATCAGGTAATAAACATTCTTATAATTATTGCACTACAATATGAATTAGATCATATGTCTGAGAAGGCCCTTGAATCTTTAAAACAAGCAGAAATTGGTGCGAAGGCTAGTAATAATTCTATGTATCTACCATTGATTGCGTACAATTACGGAAAAATATACCAGGGATTGAATGATTATACTAATGCTATTAATTATTATGAAAAAAGTTTACAACTTAGCGAACTTTATCCACAACAGACAGAGAAGATATACTCAATAAGAAGCATGATAGAAATTTATATGGAATTTAAAGACTGGAAAAATGTTAATAACCTTATGGAAGATGCATTTAAGATATTATCGATTCAAGATGTACCTTATGCACATGTGCAACTATATGGCTTTAAAGCCAAGATATGTAGCATACGAGGGGATTATTATGGGTATGAGAAAAATATGCAAAAAGCAATTGAAATGGGATTAGAAAAAAAACAGTATACCTTAGTTCGTGAATTAGCTTATGAATTAGGAAACTATTTTAATGATAATCGTGCTTATAAAATGTCGGCAAAATATTTTAAAATATCAATTGAAAATTCTGGATTTTAAAAAACTATGAATGTATAATAAAGGTTTAGAATTTTAATTTTAATTAGTTAAATTTTTAACTTTAGTACTAGGAAAATTTAGATTTTAAATTGAAAATTTTTACTTATTCTTTTTAACCAAGCACCTCCATTAATATTTAAAGTAACAAAACACTTATTAATGGAGGTTCACTCATGAAGATAAAAAAGGTATTTTCAATTATTGCGATGTCTATTATATTTTCTTGTTTTTCTTTATCTACTAATATCAGTTCTGCGGATACTCCGAAAAATATAACTCCTCAAACTTATGCCATCGATACGCCTACAGTCTATAGTGACTGGAGACCTCCTCAAGTTTAATACATATTTACATAATAAAGTATATATAAGGACCCCCACTTAAATGGAGTATTTAGGTGGGGGTCCTTATATATTGGTTTTATAGACAATTAAGTTATAAATAATTAGTTAAAT
>NZ_JBIYCT010000020.1:0-33774 GCF_044907945.1 Bacillus sp. RC240
AAAACTAAAAGGCATGAGCCCAGTACAATACCGGACCCATGCCCAAAAGGTTGCCTAATGAAATAATCAGTCTAACTTTATGGGGTCACTTCAAATTAAGAGCCGGCCCTTTTTATTTCAATTTAATATATTCGTAAAACCATTTCCCTTCAGGTCTATTGTCCATCCAAGCTGTAATCTTATCAAGCTCACCATTTGGTAACACTTCGGTTTGCAAGTATGCTAAACCAGTTAATGGATCAGAAATAACTTGCCCTTTAGTTCCACGCTCATTCATAGCATTTAGAACTTCTTTAACCAATGCAATACCAAAACCACCAGATTTAACATATTGATAACCGCCATTAGCAACAGATTGTTTCTCTCCGGTAAACCAATCCAGCGTTTTGTCACCTTGTAATAAATTTATATCCACTTTTCCAATACCATCAATATAACCATTATCGGTATATTGCCAAATGTCACAAGTATAGGATGGTTTCTTCTGTGGACTACCGTCATTTGTTCCGTATCGTGGTAACCAAATAAAATCAGCTTGTACACATTGTAAATTATAGTCACCGTACATATGGTGTGCTACATAAAATCCTACTTTCCAACCTGCAGCTTTACATGTATCAATAAAAGCTTGTGATGCTTTAGCTAAATCACTAAGGTTACCTTTGCTTTTCATTGACTTTACTGTGTCATCTTCCACATCTAATACAAGGAATTTAGCATTAGGATTTACCCTTGCTAAGAAATCCTTAGCTTCCACAATTGCATCTGCTACTGATACGAAACATCCATAAGCATATGCAGCATGTGGAATACCGTATTGTTCTGATTTGGCTACATGCTCATTATACAAATGATCTACTAGATTTGAACCATATTGTACCCTAGCAATTACTAAATTTAATTGCGCTGCCGCTACATCCCAATTAATATTTCCATTCCATTTTGAAATATCTACAATGTGTCCCATTACTGAACATCTCCTTCAAATAGTTTTTGCTTAATTTCTGTTACGTCTTTAGAAATAAATCCAAAAGCTTTTGCCTATTCTTCAATAACTTCCTGGTTCTTTTGAATAACAGCTTGGTACTGCTCTTCACGCTGTTCATTCTTTTTTTGTGTAGTAAAAAGCATCCACACAAATAATGCTGCGCATGCTTTCTGTTGAATAACTGAAATAAAATCTCTATAAATAAAAAGAGCACCTCAATTGAGACTGCTCCTTTTGCTATCATTTTTTATATTTGTCTTTATTTAATTTTTTTCTTTTCTAGAGTTTGATCTTCTAATTTTCGCCTCTATTTCAGAAGATACACTTTCTAACAACCAAGTAGGAATCCATCTATCCCAGCCAATCCGTACACAATTGGCTGTAAAGCTATTAAAAATATGATAAATCAAACCACCCGTTACCATAAAATAGAAAAACTCTGGTAGTTTAAATGCAATATCAAATAAATGCGCTAAAGAAGGTAATAAAAAAAGCACCACAGTTCGTGCAATGCCCTCAATTCCATATTGTGATGAATACGTACCATCTAATTTTGAAGCCTTACTACCAGTTATCCAATCTAATACAACTACCCATACCAAAATGATAATCCAAATTAAATTAGATTTACCATATAAAAAATTAAATATAGTTCCCAATCCCCCACTAATTACAGAAGCAACTTTAAATTGGGTGGTATTAAAAACATCCATTACATTTAATGTTTTTACAAGCTCATGAATCCGTTCCAAACTTTCACCCCCCTTTTTACATTTCAAAGCAAAATAAAAAAGCCTGCTTTGGCACGCTCGATTTTGATAAAGTTATATGTTCATTTTCTTCCACGCATACTCTAGTGGTTCAGTTCGTGGTGGCTTCATTACTTCTTTTTCAGTAGTTCCTTTCTTACCTTGAGATAAATTGTGCATAACACCTTGACGGGTGGAAATCTGCCTAATACCTGTTCGTATCCAATCATCGGGATTTAAAATACCCCCTCGATGTGTTAGGAGTTGCCTAACGCCTGTATGTGAAAAATCGATTGGATTAACAATTACCCCTTGACGATGTGTATTGATTTCACGTATTCCATCATGATATAGCGTTGTTGGAGATATGATCATACCCTGATGTGTATTGATTTCGCGTATTCCATCATGATATAGCATTGTTGGAGATATGATTATACTTTGAAGTACTGTCATATACTTACCTCCTTCTTACTCGATTCGTAAAGCTATAGCATGTTCACCAAACGCATTATTTACGGTACTTGCATGATACGTATAGAACAATTTGTACTTATGAACCTCACCATTTTCAATAATCTCTACTATATCTCCATAAATAAAACCACTACCTTTATAGAGGTAAAATCCATCGTATTTCCCTCTGAATCCATCACTCGAATCGCCAAAATATAGCGGTGTGAAAACTATCTTCCCTTCATTAGATGGTACCTTTAGAAAGACTTTCTCCCAATAAAATGTAGAATTTATAGCAGAAGATACTCTGCTACCGATAAATTTACTTCTATCAGTTGTATTTGTAGCCGCTTGACCACGAGAGCCGTTGCTTAACATAACACTAAATGGATATGAATACGGTGAAAATAATTCCGGCTGATAGTATTCGTCTGGAAGACCTATAAAACCAATCACTGTCTTTCCTTTGTAAGCTGGAATTTCATCATCATTTGAATACACACAATAAATGACAGTACTTTTATCGACGTATAGATATAGGTCAACCATGTATTTTTCAAAGTTTAAAGGATTTGATGAATTAGAACTAGTTGCTCTCCCATGATGAAATACTAGTGAGTACCAGAACTCTTCTCCTGTTCCAGCGCCGGTTCCTTTGTCGTATCCTCTTATAAGCCTATAACTTCCATCTGTATAAATAACTTTTGGATCTCTTATATCAAGGGGGGATAATAATTGAGAATTGTCACTTACGGTATCGAATGGCCGTAATTCAATATAGTTATTTTTTGTTCCATCGTTGCCCGTTGAATACATAACAAACAGGTTATCTTTATTTGTTTTGTCAGCATTTAATTGCTGCCATCCAGCCTTTTTCATTTCATCGATAATCTTCATAAAGACTTCTCTGCGCTCTAATCTGTGTAACTTACAAATTTTATTTGTCATTGTGTATGTTCCTCCTTAATTTAAACGTATTGCTTTCATAGAAACATTAAAAGTAGAGGTTGCTACGCCCCTATTTTCTATATAAAGATGGACCTTGTTTGTATGATCTTTATCCTCGCAAGGAATGGCTAAAATATCGTATGTTCTTTTTTCTGATAAACTTTTATAAATTTGATTCCCATTCTCTTTTTGGTCGTACATAAATAGCATTGCTTCAACGTTTGAATCATTTGTAACTTGAATCGTACGAATATCGTATTTGTTACAACCTACATCCAACGGAGTATATAGAACTTTTCCTGGTTCAATTGTAATTTGTACATTCCTCTCAATAAGGATTGATGGTGTAATCTCACTTTCGGATGTATATCTATATAATTTCATTACAGTTCCCATATTGTATTCACCTCAATTATGTTTTAGATGAATATTAAAATAAATTGGTTCAAATGCTAGGAAATTTGTATCCTTCACAACCTTTACCCAAAAATCACGCGTACTTTGTGCAGCTACGGAATCAATCTGTATTTCATTCAAATAGTTAATGCCATCTAATGAAATAAGCGCCCAGGTGTAACCAACTTTCTCCATGTACTGCTGAATTGATAGTTTTATATTTGTAGCAGCACCGATGTTATCATTTACGATCGTCATTTTTACAATACGCTCATTATTCACCATGTAACCTAAGTTAGTTGGATCCGTTGTATTTAATTCTGCGCTATTCATTTTGATTTGTAGGGATGAACCCATACAATACATATCTCCACCATAGAAGATAGCTTGTTTCTTTGCTAGTAGTTCGTTTTCTGCATCATATATTTCTATGATCCCCGCAAACTCTAAAGAAGGAAGTAGAATATCAATGCCTGTATGAGCTGCAGCTACAATGTTAGTAGACAGGATATTATCTGCAGTATCTTTTAATACAACCTTATAATTTTCATATAGTTGGCGCAGACGTAACATATTGCTTGTTGTCATAATAATTTTATTGATGTCTAGCGGTACAAATCCCTCTGCAGTTCCTCTTTTTAGAACAACACCAATTCTTTTTGCTGCTAATGAATCGTTATCTGCATAATCAAAGAACGTATCTGTCTTTGTGTAGAAGTCCCATTGATCTTCCTTACATATTGCCATCCACTCTTTATGGCTTTGAGAGCTATTAGCAGAATATGATTCAAGAAACTCAACTTTATTCTTTTCGTTTTGATAGATTAGTAAGCCGCCCTCATCATCTTCTTTTGTAGGAGCATAATCCGCAATAACTTGTAATGCAAAGTTACTTTGTGGTTTATCGATTAAAAGCATAACGTCTTTATCTGCAGAATGATTCATACGAAGGAATCCTTTTTTAACAGCATTGTTAAATGCATTTGATGGTGACATCAGCCATTTTGGATTTATGGAATCAAAATCATCTGCAAATATTTTTCCGCTTTCTTTTTCGTATAAGGATACTTTGGGCTTTTTAATTACATCTGGTGATAGTAATTCTCCACCTAATACGTCAATAGCATCTATAATATTTTCTTGAGCTTCAATTACAACTGTATAAATCCCCGACGTAAGGTTTAATTTCTCATAAACTAAACACTGACTAATACTTGATTTTGGAGAAATTTTGTACGTTTCAGTAGAACCGTCTATAGTGATTTTTATTGGATCTCTGTAGCCTGTACTATCGATGTATTTAGAAATAACTCGAATCCCATTTCCAGAAAATACAAACTCGCATTTGGTAGGTTCAGTACCATGGTCTGAGTTCTTGTATGACAGCGTATTATTATAGTGACCTACCACGTTACTAGCGTGAAACCAAGGGCCTGTATACCGAATATTACTATCTGTATCATCGAAGCGTTTCCAACCAGGTTCTGGTTCTTTTAATACATCACCGACTTTAGCACCTAAATCTGCGTAATCAATAGCAGCTACAAATGTATAAGTAATTCCAGGTGCCCCGGAAGCATATCCATTTGTAGTTACTTTAACGTTATGTTCACCCTTAATTAAATCAAGTTTCTCAAATACGACAAGAGAGTAGCCGGCAGAATATGCAGGAACTGAACCAGGATATCTAATACCGTCTATTGTCACTTCAATATTGTATGCATGAGTTGTAAAATTTTTTAATAATATACGCACTGCATTCCCTGTAAACTTAAAATAAAATGAACGACCTAATGTATCACCAACATACCAGGCGCTATTCTGCTCTAATCTGTTAGCATCACCTACTGCACGCCATGTATCTCCTGTAATATTGTTGGTTATGTCTACATTTGAAAAAAACTTACCTGGTTTAGCATTTTCTAAAGTGCAATATTCACGAGCCCACCCTGGTTCTGGTTGCAATAGGTTTTTTCCTAATTGGCTTGCCATTGTACCACCCTCTCCTTATCTTGTTTTTTTCCAGTTTGTATTTGTCCACCAAGATTGGCGACTATGCCGCAGCCATAACTTCGGATCATCATTCTCTTTTTCAATCACTATTAATTCATCTGGTTTTTCTGTATCTAGTATTCTCTCCATTTTGAATAGTTCATTATCCTCTAGAACTGATTCTCGTTCTGGTGTGCGTTCAAATCGTTCATATTCCTCTGTAACGATTTCTAATTCATGTTCCCTATCAAATGTATCTACTTCGTTAGTCACAGCTTCTACACTAGCCTGTCGCTCTAATAACTCTTGTTCACTAACGATTGCATATTGTTCAGATTCTCTTGCTGCATCCACAGTTTCAATTACACCTGTATCTCTCGTTATAACTTCTTTATCAGCTGGTGTTATATCAGAGATAATTCCGCCTTCAAATTCACGTATATCGGTAAAAGCTTCTTGCTCTGTAATAAGAGCTTGTTGTGTATGCTGTTTATAAGAAATGTCTAAAGTTATATGTTCAGCATCTAAGGTAACTGGAACGATGTCAGAAGCTACTTCTTCAATTACTGCAGTTGTATGTTCTTTCATTGCTTTTTCAGATTCAATCGTTTGATCTAGTTTCATCTGCATCACATTTAATGATTTAGATGAATCATTAAGTAAGGCAATACGTGTTTCTAGTTCTTTTTGAACACGGCCAAACAAATCGAATTCTGGAAGATATACGGGAATACCAAGGCCCTCAAATAAATCAAACTCTTCTATGGTAGCTTGTAATTCTTTTTCTGTTTTATTGGAAACTTCATCAGTATCTACATGGGTAATAATTAAGCGTTCTTTTAATCCGAATGAAGAAATTTCATCAACATGTGTAAGTACTGCAGTATCTTCTTTATCAGCTTGTTCCAGTTCAACTACAGTTGCTTGTAGCTCATTTTTCACTTCTGCAAATGTAACGTCTGGCGATACGCCTTGTAATTTTTTTAAGATACGATGAGAATAATCTGCATTAGTAATACCAACATTTATTTCATGTAGTCTCTCTGCTTCTTCTGTGACAATTGTCTGTATCTCGAATATGTTTTGCGATTTATTCGCATCGTCAGTTCCGGAAATATCTTTAACAGATAATACCCGTGAAGCATTTTTCACTTCTTGTCCTACCTCTACAGCTGCAGTAAATACATTTTCTTTATTTGCGAATTCTTGTTGATCGGCATAAACAGAATCAAGTGTTTCTACGATACGTTCAAATGTGTGTGTTGTATCTACATTCGCATACTGTTCTTTTGTTCTTGTAAATGATTCAACCTCATTTCTTTCAGAATCAAATACATTTATTTTCTTACTTACTTCATTACTTGCAATAACATCTGCAGCAAGTTCCTTTGTTCGAATAGAGTGATCCAGGTTAATTTGCTCTACATCTATGTCACGAATTAGATACGCGCTTTCTATATTTTCATAAGGGAGCAGGTTCACGCTTTCTATTTCTTCTAAGCGGTTCGATTCATATTGTGCAGCAATAGATGTTTCAATGTCTCTTTGCATACGAGCAAATAAATCATAATCCGGAAGATAAACCGGTATACCCATACCATTGAACAAATCAAATTCTTCTATAATCCCTTTAACTTCTCGCTCTTTTGCACCAAATTCGAATTGTGCCGGATCATGAAGAAGTATTTCTTTTTGCTGTATATCACCAGTTTTATTTTCGACAATAGATACAGGATATATATTCGGAACTGCAGTAGATAAAGTAACTTCTGCATGTGTAGCTTTTAGCTCCCTGGTAACAATCTCGCTCGTTTCATTATGCATTGAAACAGCTTCATAATCCGTTGTAACTCTGTCGGCCATAAGATCATTATAAAAACCCTCACCGTATACAATACGCGCAACATTTACCCATTCCGGTAATACTTCCACACCTGCAGCGAATTCACGTAATTTTCCCTTTATTAAGTCCTGCTGTATGATCGGTGCAGCTTCATATTCATTCGTTATAAGATTTGTTTCATCAGAAACGTGTACCATTGCTTCTATCTCATTTGGTCTTTCGCTCTCTACCCCTTCGATATGGTTTATATCGAAAATTCGTCCATGTTGTATTGATTCCTCTGCAGAAATAAGTTGAACAGAAACACTGTCAATCCGTTGTGAATGCTGCATTTCAATGTTGGCCACATTTATATTTCGATTTAATTCAAAATCAGTTGTATTTGAAATATAAGCTTCTACCTCTATTTGTCGCAAAGCATTCTCTACAACATCTGTTAAAATCCCTTTTGCTCTTACTTTTGTAGCGGTTACCCCTGCGTTATCTTCTTTAACAGCTTTATATCTCGCATAAGGAGCAATACAAACTGGATAATCAACATCATTTTTATTTTCTGTATTCGCTGGTGTAATAGAAAAAGAATAAACTTTTTCGTTTTGATCTGGTCCAGAACCAACGACAACAACATGACTTTTTTCTTTGGTACATATAGAAGGGGAAGCAATAGAATAAACTTTTTCACTCATTCTTCTGCTACCCCCTTATGCTTAAATATCTTCTTTGTAGATTGCTAAACCAATTGGATTAAATGGTGTTGCTTTCGCTTGTGTCATAGGACAAACCGGCGTTGTTGGTAATGTGTAACGATATAATTGGGCCATTTCATAAGCACCTGTGATTTCAGAACCAATAACCGGTGCTTCGTTAAACGTAACGGTCTTATCTTCTGCATTGTATACATAATCCGTTTTTTCTACTTCTTTACATGAAATGAATAGTCTTAACGTTTCGCCCTTCGGCTTATGTTCTAAATGAAATACTTTACGGTGGCCGTCGCCTTGACCAAGCACTTCATCTACAACTGTTTTTTCAATTTCTAGTTCGTCGGCTTGTTGGATGTTCTTTGGATGAACCGCATATACATCATCCAACTTTCCAACATAACCGTCGTTTGGATGAACAATATAAATTTGAGATAAATGGTATTTACCACTATAAACGGATGGGTTAAAGCGCCCTTGTCCACTATCTACTGACATATCATGAGTAATGAAAGCTAAATAATGGTGTTGGTACATTGCTCCTGTACTTGATTGTGATAATTGAACTGTTTCATTACCATTTGATGTATCAGAACCGTAATCAAGTGGCGCATTCCCGACTTTTTTATTTGGAGAATATGAAAACTGATCACCAGGTCTACAACCACTTAAAATCACCATGTTTTTTCTTGGTGCGACATCAAATGTATACAGTTTTCCAATATACAGCGGTACGAATAAGGCACGAACCGGATTAGGTGTTGGATCTACACGCATAAACATAACCATGCGGTCTTTATTTGCATTTCCATACAGATAAACAACAGAGTCACGATTCAATTCTTTAGAGAAACGCTGCTCTGGTGTAAAACTAATTGATGTATAAGGGGATGGATTTACAAAGTTAATTGTCGAATATACTTCCCCCATAATGCTCTCCATCTTTTGTACATCAAAGCTTGTTTTTGCTGTTAATGCATCCAGTGTCCCGTCTTCTTTTGGTAATAAGAAATATATACCGCTAATCTTAATTGTTGTATCTGCTGCAGGTGCAGTTTTAAATACAACTTCTTTTTCAGTGAACGAGTACTCACTAGGGTCAACAATAGTATTATTCTTGTAAACGATGGTTCTGCTTTCATCAAAATTAGGAAACGGGAATGCAAAGTTCTTTTTCGTACCATCGCCTTTTCCTAATTCACCTAATTTATCCCCGGAAAGGATCTCTTTTTCGATGAAATATCGATTGAAAGTGAATAGCAGCATGTCATTGTTTGGCTCATATGTATTGGTAGCCAATCTGTATTCGCATGTTACTTTATCCCCTTTTGCAATGGCAGTAGTGAATGATACTTTACCGGTAGTTGCATCCACCTTATATTTACTCTTTTCTTGCTCAAATCCATTTACATATACAATTACAGAAGGACCAAGTACAGGGAAAACAGGAATGGAGAAGTCTTTCTTCACTCCATCGCCCATCCCTAATTTACCAAGTGGAGAATCTGCAGAAATAAATCGGCTATCAGTGAAATCAGAATCAGCAGTATCATATGCATTCGCAATACCGAATCTTCTACGCTCTCCATCACTTCCTAATGATTCAAACAACCTTACATCGATAAATTTTGAAATGCCGCTCTTAATTTGGAAAAATAGCGTTCGTTTCCAACCGTTATCAGCAAATAGTTTCTCTAATTCTTGCGGTAATGTTTGTAGATATACGACTTTATCAAACCACATATATGTACACTCCTTTATACTGTTTTCTCAAAAATACCTAACCCAGCAGGACGATATGCTGTAGCAGGTCTTTTTGTGATTGGTGAAATAGCATCTACATTAAAGAATTTGTAAATGTCATGTGAATCCGGACAAGTATTCTTTCTAACTTTTAATCTATCGCCATTTAATAGACCTAGCGGAGACAATAGGATCATATAAGGTAAATATCCACGTACACCTTCATCCGGATGAACAATATAAGCGCGAGAAGTATGTACTTTATTGCTATAAACAGAAGGGTTAAATTGATATTTGTATTCGTCATTATCCTGCGATTGCCATGATAATGAGTATTGACCGCCATCTTTACCAACACGATCTGGTGGCATTGCATTAGGCGCTACATTCCAGGCAATAAAATGAGCCTGGTACCTCGCTCCCAATCGTGAACGTTTAATAATTACGTTATCAATACCATTACCAGGAGAACGCGGATATGACTTCATAACGGGCATATAGGACTCTACATTTCTATATGGTTTCGGGTCGTTAAAATCGAATTTATGTGATGCATCCTCATTGCCTGTATCGAATGCGGTTCCTGCCCACAATGCATCACCTAATGTATCATCATTTGCGTAACTCTCTAATTGCCCCATATAAAGCGGTGTAACTGGAACTACATTATTTTCAAAAGCTGGTGTATTATCTGCTTGGATTAATAAGACGACGCGACTTTCATCAACTTGGCCATTAATTCGAACCAATGAATCTGGCCACCAATTTGTTTTCGCATCGATACCTTGTAAGTTTGTATTTCGTAATGTTACTTTCACCCAAGGAGACATCATGACTTGTGTTTCTGCTTCATCGTAAGAGTAAACTTTGTAAGTACCAACACCATTCGGATTGGCCCTTGTAGTAACGGTTATCTTGGTTAATTCAACATCAAGTAGCGTCTTCTCAAATTTACTAGATTCATAAGGGAGTACAAGAACACCATCATCAGCAACGCTTGGTTCTTTTTCAATCATATATACATAAAAACAAGAACGATCTCTGCCGCTTTCCAAACGTTTCTTACCGTCTTCAGCAAAAGCTTTCTTGCCTTCTTCATTTGTGAAGTTGTATTTAACCTCTGTCTTTTTAAGTGACCATTTTGAAATTTGAGCAATTCCATAAATAGAACCGCTATTGTTCTTTACTAGCATGTGCTTACTCATACCGAATTCAAACTTTGTATCATCATCGGATTTCTGATCCATATCTGGATAAACTGCTCTGAAAAATGACTTTACTTTCTTCCATCCGTTAGCGATTACCAATTTGACAATTTCGTCTTGGAATTCGCCTTCTGTATACATTTTTTCAACGTATGCCATCTATTTCACACTCCTAATCTCTTAATAGTTGGTAATTAAGCCATATAGCTTTTTTCTCTGCGGATGCATTGTGGTATTCGAATTTCAGCTCTGCATTAGCAGGTATTGGTTTTACAACGGAGAAATTAAATCCCTCCGGCACATCTTTTACATAAACCTCTTTAAATACTTGTTGGCCATTAATAAATAAATTCCAATAGTCCGTATCACTGTAATGTGAAGCAGCAACAGAAAAAGCAATCATTTCCGTTTCGAATGGTAATGAAAATTTATCTACATGAAGTTCATCATGAATGCCAACTCTTCGCCCTTGTATGAATGGCTCTGTTTTTGTTGGGAAGTAAGGTGCGTCAAATCTTCCACCAGCCATGTAATTAACAGCAAAACTCATTAGCGCGCCCCCTTATCTTAAAAAGTGCAATTCAAACCACACTGTTTTATCAAGAATCCCTTGGTTATGGAATCGGAACAGAATTGTATCTCCTGCTTTTGCAGCTTTATAAACCATAAAGTGCATACCTTCCGGAAGACGTTTTGTATAAATATCCTGGCAAACAGTTTGCCCGTTCACGATTAAATCCCATTTATCATCTAATTCATAAATGGAAGAACTAACACTAATTGCGTAAATCTCCATATCTGCAGGTAATTTATATTTCACTTCATCCGTTTTAAATGATATAGAATCCATAATGAAACCAGGTATGAATGGTTCTGTTTTAGTTGGATGAAAAGGTGGATCTAATCGGCCGCCGGCTAAATAGGTTGTTTCAAACAAGAGCAATCACCCTTTTTCTTGTATTAAAAAATTCCCGTGCATCATTACGACACATCGGGAATTGTTAAATCAGATAGTATACCGTTACCTTTATTAAGAAGTCTCGGCTGCACACGCTCTAATTGCTTTTGTGCATTGTATATTAATTGTATCTCCATTTCTTTTCCTGTTACTTTATGAGAGACAAGAACCTTTTCTAGCATGCTGTGTGCATTAAAGGCTAAATCATAGTGCAAATATTTATCTCCATCGACTGCAGATAAACGAGCACCATCACGAATAAGCGTATATCCTTCGGTCATGCCTTCTTTAAATACGTCATTTGGATCATTACCAGGTATCGGTTTTCCACCGCTGTAAAATTCCCTATCAATTAACCCTTTCATTAAATACATAATAGGATCATATAAGTTCTTTTGCATTATCATTGAATCACCCCTAATTTACCCTCGTAACAGACCAAGTTTTTGCTGGTCGTTGGATATAATAGTGATCTTTGTTTTGATTTACCCGAGGAAATGATAAATCTGGTAACGAACCATAATCAAACAAGATATTATTTTGCGTATCTAGTACTTGCAAACGTCCTGTAAGAATCCCTTTTGGGTTTCGCACTGCTTCAAATACGATAATATTCACGCCATATTCAAGCGGAATATCAACATACGTCGGATTGTTCCGGATGAAATAATTTTCTTCGATTAATTTATCATTACAGTAAATATTTAATAAATCGCCATCCTCTACATCCCAATCCCAAAGTTTTAATCGTAATGTATCTACATTTACTGTAATACCATTTATATCTGTATATGGAGCAGGTTCATACCCATAGTTAACTGTTAAATCTAAAGTTTGATAGAATCCATCATCTGCAGATATCATGGTATTAATTCCTTTAACAAAGTAATTCCATTGTTGACCAGAATCTCTATTGTAAACAGAAACCACATCGAATAATTGAATCCTTGGATCTCCAATGACTGCTACTGTTAATGTTCTGAACTTCTGGATTGCTTTTAAATGATAAGCTGCAGCAACGGCTCTTCTTGCAAAGAACGTTGTCGCCCAGGGAACTTCTATCATTTCCTCTCGTAAATCACCCTGCGATACATTTTTTAATAGAAACGAATTAAGAAATCCGTTTGCGTAATCTCCACATTTAACAACAATGCTGTTACTTATATCCTGGTCAGTTAACTGCATATCTAAAGAAATAAGGTTTTCGCCTTCTCTAAAACTAAGCTTTGCAGGCTCATTAATTGCATAGTCTGGCATTTTCATAAATGTACAACTTCCGTCTGGTTCGTGTTTAATATAATGGAATGTTGTATCTATAATATCGCGAACAATCTCATCCCATTTTTGAAATCTCTTTCCTGTTGCTCCTTCAACAATCCAGCTCTGATTGGTTCCAGGAATATTTACTCTGTTACCGTGTAGGACAACCCCGGCTTTTTGGAAGAAGAACTTCACAACATCATAAACATTACCGGTAGGTGCAACAATTTCATCTGATCCAGGTGTTGGGATTACTGATTTATGTAAAACCTTTTTATAAGATGTTGTGCAGGTTACTGAAATCGTGCCGCTTTCTGCATTTACCTTTACATCAGACACAAAACCATGTATATACGGTAAAGCTTCTTCACCGTAGCCAATAGACACCTTAAATTCCGTCTGCGGATATAGATGATTTGTATTTGTTACCTCACTGTTATAAAACCATTCTTGAATAGAAGAGAACTTACCATACCAGTTATCAGGAGCCATTTGACCGTATTCATTCGCAAAGGTAATAGAAAATGTACTTGCGAACTGATCTGCGTTCTCCTGCACTTCCAGGCTCATTACACGATGTTGTAATTGTACATAAGAAGAAGATTCTCTTTTTTTCATATAAACAATTAAATTAGGAGCATTATTCCCCACTTGGAAATAGCTCCCCAACATTCTGATTAAAGAAATAGATCCTTCTCTCACATTCCATCAACTCCAATACCTGCTTGTGACATAGATATTAATTTACATTTTGCTATTACTAGCGTTCCTTTACGTATTGCATCAACTTCATTAGGTGGAATAATACCACCATAGGTACCGTAATCACCTGTAATAATATGAGGGCGATATATTTCCCCCATGAACTCACGCCAATGGCTGATATCATTGAATAAAGCAGTAAATTCTACTTCACATCCTTTATTACCAGTACTTTGGTAACGAGGATATCCATGCATAACATTGTAATTTTTTAATCCGTTTAAGGATTTAGGCATTTTCGTTTGTTCAATCATTGCAATTGTAGGTATAGGTCCATATGCATGATAATAAACATCACGCAAATAGGCTACGTCAGAAGAACCGTAACCGATTGTTGTAAATTCAATTGTTTGTGGCCCTGAACCAACGAAAATTTCTCTTGCTTCCCAGTCATAAGCACCTCTTGCTCTAAATTTTTCAATACCATTTACTCGAACAATAAAGTATTTATCTGGTAACATACCATCAGAGCCAATAGGAACTTGGGACATAAAAGAAAAATTATATGTCCCAGGCCATGAAAAATTAATAGTATATTTAATTGTACTTTTTAATTTTGTAGCATCCCAAAAGAGATGATATGAACCAGCTCTTCTATGCAATGTTTTTAATATACTCATACATTACGCACCGCCATTCCCATTAGATCGTCAGCAACTACGTTTTGTAGTAATTTTCTCATTTTCACAAAATCCTCTGCGGTTTGCAATTTTTCAACAGCAACTTTGAATGTAGCATTTTGAATTGTAACACCTTTATCTGTTTTCTTTTCAACAGAAGAGTGCCCAGCAAATGGATGTGCAGCTTTTCCAATCATATCAGCAGAATATGCCCCCATTTGTCCAATTCGGGTAGATACATCCGTTACTAGTTGCATCGGTTTCGGTGGAACAACCGCTTTATTTAACAATCCAGAAGCCTTGTCCACAGCCGGGATCATTTTTTCCATCCCTACACCAAGACCTTCTGTAATATATCCGCCGTACTCCATCATTAGACGAGAAGGAGATTTTATACCAAAGAAACTTTTAACTGCTTTTGGTATTCCGTCTACAACGCCTTTAGCTTTATCAACAACCCAGCCAGCCATAGATGTCATACCTTTACCAATACCAGCAATAATATCTTTCCCCCAGCTTACAGCGTCGTTTGCTATCCCCTTAACTATAGAACCAACTTTACCGAATACATCCTTTACTGTATCAACAATGCCGTCAAACGCTCCGACGATAGCTTTTTTAATTGCTGCAAAGTTACTTACTATGAAATCTTTAATAGCACCAACAACACTAAATATTGTGTTTTTTATCTTATTAAAGTTATCGACCACAAAGTTAACAAATGTCCGAACAGCACCTATTATTGTATCTTTAATAAAATTCCATGCGGTTACAATAATAGACTTTACGATATCCATTACAGTCGTAATTGTGTTTTTTATAAAATGAAATGCTGTAACCACAAAATTCTTTATGGACTCTAATACAGTTATAAAAATTGTTTTAATTACATTCCAAATCGTAGAAACAACCGTTTTTATTCCATTCATTACAGTCGTAATTATGCTATGAATTGTTTGAAACACACTACTTACAACTGATTTTAAGAAGTTTAATACAGTCGTAAAAATTACCTTTATTCCATTCCACACTGTAGAAATGACGGTTTTTATCCCATTCATCACAGTCGTAATTATGCTGCGAATTGCTTGAAATGCACCACTTATAAATGATTTCAAAAAGTTTAGCACCGTCGTAAAAACTGTTTTTATAATATCCCAGCCAGTTTTAAAAATACTTTGCCATATTTTAATAGCAGTAGAAATATAGCTTTTAATAAATTCTAAAGCAAACTTAACAACACTTTTTATTACATTTAGCACTGTATTAAATATCGTTTTAATTAAATTCCAACCAATTTCAAATGTCTTTTTCCATATGTTGATATACATTGTAATTACAGTAGTAATTATTTTCCATGCCCCGCTAAGTATTTTATCTATAAACGATACCGCAGATTGGAATACTTTTTTTGTTCCTTCCCAAAAACTTGAGAAAAACTTTGACAAGCTATCCCATACTGACTTCGCAACTTTAACGATAGCATCCCAGGCTTTAGAACAAATATCACTGATCCATTGCACTGCCTGCTTTGTATATTTCACAATTGAATCCCAATTTTTATACAGCACATATACTAAAGCAACCATTGCAATTATTGCAAAACCCCATGGGCTTAATACTAATGAAAACATTGATTTTCCAAGACCAGTCAATATCTGTGCAAACTCACCAAAAACTTTAATAAGTTTTAAGGCATCTTTAATAATCGCCGTAATTGCACCTGGTATTTGCATCAATGTTTTAACTATATTTACAAGGCCACCAATGATTTCACTCGCCTTAGATATAAGACTAGAAACAGATTTTATTAACTCAACCGTTTGTTTCAAAGATGGTATTACTATATTGGAAATCTTCACGACTTGTTGAGCGATAGGTTGAATAGTTCCAGCCAAACTCTTTGCATCTTTTTCAGTTAACCCGAGCATATCCTGTAGTTTTTTTTGAGAGCCTTCCAAATCATTAGCAAATTGTAAAGCTTTGCTATTGACTTGTTCGATCGGTTTTGTGACTTTATTTGAAATAGTGTCACCAAACGTTTGCATTTGCTTGCTAATATTCCCAAGAGAATCTGCTGATTTTTGGATTTTTTCTTGCATTGTATTAGAGGCTTTTTGCACTCTCTCTTCAAACTTTTCTACACCTTTATATGCCTGATCCGCTTTGTTACCAATCTTCCCAAAAACATTGGTCGCCCCGCTACCAAATTTTTGAATTTGGCCATTTATTTGATTAAGTACTTCTGCTGGTTTTTGAAACTTTTCTTGTATGTTCTTTGAAGCCTTTTGTAAACTTTCCTCAAACTTTGCTAAATCCTTATAAGCTTCATCTGCTTTAATTCCAATTGTACCGAACAACTGGAATACTTCTGTAAACATTCACTCCCCCCTTTCTAACTAGGAAGTTTTTTATTCCTTATCGTCTTCAAACTGAAACTCTGAAATCAGCTTATTTGCATGGTCGATGCATTCCTCTTTGGACCAAACTTCCATAGTCTCATTTTCTTCCCTATCCGACGTAGATTCCGTAAGTCCAAAAGCTTGCAAATAGTCATGAAAAGTTGTTCCTTCTTCTAATTGCCTTGTTTGAAATCCGATAAAGGCCATCTTTTTCCATTCATTTAATTCTTCTTGCTGCTCTTCCTGACTAATAAAAGAAAATAAGTCCATTAAACGAGAATATGGTATGGATAAGACATAATCATCTGTCCATCCATACCGTTTTTGGACTTTATCAAAAGCCCTTAGCATATTTTGCTCTGTTTCTTCTATGTATTTATCAGAGTCATTTTCTACATTTCTTGTTTGTTCCATTTGAGACTTTGAGATTTGATTAGACCCTTGACCTGATTGAAAAAAGACATTAAATCTTCACTTTCTAATAATCCTTCAATAACTGCTACCATGGCTTCTGGTGGTAACTGATCGAATTCTTCACGCTTAATCTGTAATAGACTAGAGAAAAATTCCGAAAACTCATCTTCACATTCCGGAATCATAGACAATAATTGAAAGACAAACTCTAATCCCTTTTCTTTTTTTTGTTTTTCAATTTCATTTAGCTGTTCTTGTTGCTCTTCATTCATTTGGGCCAATTGGATTTTTTCATCGATTTCATTCTTTTCTTTCCCAAACTCCATAAAATCAGTCATTGCATGACGACCAACTTTAGAAATAATCTTAGTAAAACGCCAAACATCTTTTACATTTAAACGTCTCATCTTCATCTTCTGACCTGAAATTGTAATTTCTGTACTATTATGCATCATTTTTTCTAGCATTGTTGTCATATTTAATATCTCCTTTTATGACCTAAAAATAAAACCTACAACTTATTTACTTGTTGTAGGTAATTTAGGTGCTTTTTTCTTTGGTAAATAAATTTCATAAGGGGGTGTATTAGGCGAACTTTCGCTATAATGACCAATAAATTTGCATTTAAGTCCTACAGTTCCTTTACCATCTTTTAAATCAATTTCTACAGAAGAAACAACCATTGCATTTCGGATAACAAAAATAACCGGAATATCACTTCCTGAAACTACACCTACTATTGCAATATCACTATAACTTGTGTCTTTAATTTCATTGGTTGGTTTTACAATGTTATAATCGTTATCAGTCGTACTATCTACATCTACGCCTGGTAGAGCTAACTCTAAATTTTCTTTCGTAAATTCTACAAGTGTAACCTCCATATGTGGTTCATCTTTTAATAGCCATTTTCCGCGAACTAGTTTTCCTAAAACACCATCAATATCAGCATCATAGTATTCTCTAGTAAACCCCACTTTACAGCCACCTGTAGTAGCTCCTAACATCTCACCTAGGTCTTTTACACTTTTAAAACCTTTATACATTACACCCGGTCCAATAACAAAATTATCAGTTGTACCCTCACGTACACCATTAATAAGCTTCCAACTCATTTTTTTCCCTCCTTAATATAATTCCATTCTTCCTACCCGTACAAGAAACTTAATACTAATATGAATAATTGATGGATCTTCATCCGGAACTGCAACACTGCCTGCTCGATGAATTGTAATAATACCAGAATCTCTTAACAATCCCGCTTCTCTGTCTAACAAATGTTCTATTCGCCTTGAAATTACATCCGCTTTTTCATAATCACCTTGGCCACAATATATATCAAAAGTGAGGATCATCCGATCAATTACCTCTATATCATCCGGATTATTAGATTCAATTCTCATTACCGCATAAGGCATTTTCATATCTTTTTGTGCAGTTTGAAATGTAAGAGCGGGCTCTCCTTCATATTTCGATAGATTACTTTGCACAATTGTATCTTTCTCAATAATATTTCTGATTGTTGCAATCGCTTTTGTCGTCATTGTTCTCCTCCCAATGTCCTTTTTAATTCCCCACGCTCTTTTTCAAACGTTTTTAAGAAAAAAGGTCGGGCTTCTACAGTACTTGTACCATTTTCGACATACACCGCTCTTTTTAATTGACTTCCAATCGTTCCTACTACTTCGGTATCTGTAATATGTAAGCCATATTTAATAGAATCTTGTAATTCTCCCGTTCTAGAAGCAAATGTCTCTCCTGGTTTTGAAGCAATATATGTGCGACTCGATCGTGGAATTTTATACTTCACACCATTGTGACTACCTGATACTGTTTGTTTCATTTCTCGTTGCAGTTGATTACAAGCACTTATAATTCTTTCTACCATTATTTTATTAAGTTGTTCTTTAACCTGTTCTACATTACGTGTAACCATGAATTCCGATGTATTCGTCATTTTATTCCAACAATTCACAATACAATTCAATATGGTGATTTAAAAATGATGGATTTCTTGGTTCTCCTCTTACCTCAAATACATAATCATGAAAATAGATTACATCATTTGTATGGATGTTATGTTCTGCAGAAGTATAAATTTTAAAATTCGGCTCAAAATTTTGTTTATTTCTTTTTAACCTTTCATTATCTACCGCTGTGTGTGTTGTTACACGACACTTCATTCTTTCATAAACAATGACAGGCTCTTCTTTAAAATTTCCTGCCGGCTGTTTTACCTTTTGATTCCTTTTCACAGTTACTTCATGTATATATAATTCTTCCATATCTAATGTTCACAGCCTATTCTTTCATTCATAATGCTATTAAAGGGTTTCTACTTCGGTATTTTTTTAATACTTTTAAAACCTTTTTATTAACAGTTTCCTCATCTAGCGATTCAATATTTATTTCATATGAATAATCTCCGATATTTGTTGATTTTTTCATATTTTCATATTGTAGATTTGTTCGAATTACGGCATAACACGTCATATCGATGATGCATTTTTTCATTAAAGTCAAAAGCCCATCATAATCTTGTATTGTATACTCAAATTCATATAATTGATTCTCACTTAAACCATATACAGTGCAACCATCAGAAAAAATTGAATTGGTAACTTCTTCTCCAGAACCAATATGGATTACCTTGATCAAATTTTCTGCTCGAAAAGAAAGCCAAGCCAATTTACTTGTTCTAACTTTCTCTTTCATTGGGTTACTTGGCTTACTCCTCAAATAGTTTTTAGTAATCAATTCATATTGACTAATGAGCTCCTGGATTACCGTATCGGGCATTCGTTGAACATTCACCCTGTTCTTTATGTCCTGTACAGTAATTTCCATCCTTCCACCTCTTTTACTTCTCTTTCTTTTTAACCTCTATACTATCTATTAACTTAAAATGTCCTGTACTCAGTAAATAGTTTGCTTTTTCATTTGCAACCTTTTCCTTTACTCCGTTAAAAAAAGTATAGCCATATGCAGTATATGTACCGCCTAACTTTAATTCTATAATCTTCATATACAAATTACCTTACTTAATTCCCAAATTTATCAGGTATATTAGTAAGAATTGCTACTGCGTCCATTTCTTGAATAACTGCATCATCATCCAAATGAATTACATAGAATCTCTTATCTTCCATAACAGCAGATTTACCTTCTACAGTCTTACGAACTCGCGTGTCATACGTATTTACCGCAATAAAGTTTTTAGGATCTGCAAAAATAATTACATCATCTTGAAGAGAAGGGACTGTGACAATCTCATACCCCAACGGCTTATTAACTTGATCCCCTGCACCTAATAATGCAGCATCTCCTAAACCAGTCGAACGAGTTGTTAAATATTCAATCCACTTTTCCCTACGAGCAGGTGACATAATCCACTTTAAACCTTCATTTTTATATTTATTAGGCATCGCCTTAGATAAATTAAAGATTGAGTCTTTACTAAACCCAGCGCTAGCTTCAGCATCTCCCGTTCCCGTCACTAATTTAAAATGATCGACAATATGAGATTTACTTGATTGTTTAATTAGTTTTAACCAGCCATCATTAATTTGAAGAAATGGGTCCTCTGAAGTTACATCCCCATTCCAATGCAGGTCTTCAAGGTCAATACCTAACTGAGTTGACATTAATGTCATAACAGTATCTTCATATCCTTCACCTTCGATATTTTCTCGAAGTAGCTCCTCCGTTATCTCCCATGGTAAACGAATAGAAACTGTATCATATTCAACTTTCGACGTTTCTACACCTGCTCGATAGCCATCATCACTATTTTCCATTTTCCTACGTAAAATTCGACCACCGATTGCAATTTTATCTAATTCACCTTTTTTCGCTTTACGAATCTCTTTGCGATGCAATTGAGAAAATGGAGTTGCATCAAATACCATTCGGAAAAATTCTTTACTTTGTTCCGGATATAATAGCCCCGCTTTCATTCCTCCTGTTGTCATTGTACTCTTTTCAATTCGTTCAATACGTGCTAATAATTCTTTATTATTCATAGATTCATTTCTCCTTATCTTTATAGATCTAATCCTACCCATTTATTTACTGGTTTTCTCATCTCATTTGTTGGTTTGGCATCGGCCCCAAGACTTTTACGAACCTGTGCTGATTGCTCAATTACTTCAAGTCTCTTTGAAATGGGATCTATTACCTTCTGAATAAATTCACTAGTCTTTTTAGATTCTCTGTCATTTCCTAATTCATTAGTATCATGAGTTGACTCAAGTTCTTTATTTAACTGTTCTTCCAACTCCTGTAACCTCTCAAGAAAAGGACCCATTTCTCTCTTTACAATGTCTTTAATTTCATCTAAATTTTGGTCTATGTTTTTTTGCAGCTTATTTTCTTTAATTTGGTTCATCAAAGAAATCATTTCATCAAATTTTTTATCATTTTTCTTATATAAGATTGTGCCCGCTTCATTTATGGAATTAATTGTAATATCTTCCGGTGAGAAATCTGTATCACCACCCTTCATTGTATTTAAAATGTCCTTCATTTCATCTAAGGTGGAAACCATACGCTTAATATCTACATTTCCCTCCCAAATCCCAACATAAAATACATCTTCAAACAAATTAAATACCTTTTGCATCTTAGAGTTATGTTTATTATTTAATGACTGATTATCCATCTCCTGAGTTTGTTCCTCGTCATAATGTGACTTAAAAAAACTAAACATCTTACGAATTACACCTTTCTCATCTTGTGTAAACTCATCCATTTGTGGCATCTGCATTCTTTCTCCAACCCCTCCCATCGAAAAGCCTGTGATTTTCCCTTTTTTAATTTCTTTCCATGTTTCACTATCGTCTACTCGAACAGTCATAAGCCATGTTCCTTTTTTAATATTTTGTTTTCCAACAACCGTATTATTTTTAGTAATCCAGCTTTCTACTACTGTTCCTTTTCCTGCCAACTCGTCATGGTTTTTATCTATGTATCTATATTTCTCTAAAAAATTATAAGCCGCTCTTTCAATTTCTTCAGCCGTCATGATATCACCATGTGCATCTTCTATATTGGGTTCATAAACAACCCCTGTTACAAGTTGTTTTTCATCTTCCCTCTTTAAAATAGGAACATTTTTCAAAACATTAGAGCCATTCATGTTCATACCCTTCATAATTGCAAATGGCCTACCATTAGCCCCTTTTGTTACTAATGAAACATAATTAATTTCTACATTTTTCAATTCATTTGGCATAATATATTCCTACTTTCTAGCAAGACTACTAAATCGAATTTGAATCTTTATTTAAAAATTTATCTCCTTCTAGAACTGGTTCGTATCCAATGACTTTTCGGCATTCATTTCGTGTTAATATACTCTTGTCGTATCCATCTATTGCATATTGCATATCACTCGCTCGATCATCCGTATCAATTTCATTTAATTGAAACTGCCAGTCCAATTCCCCTAATGTTCCTGTAAACTCTTTAAATAATTGTGTATTTAATCGATGTTCTAAAATTTGTTGACCTGGTTCAATAATTGATCTTTTATACATTTCATTCATTTCTTTTGCTGTCGTCTGCCCAAGTGATCCTGTCATAGCCCAACCAATCCTATATGGTGGCACCCGATGAGCTATACAAATTTCCATGGCATTATCTTGACGATATAAACGAAAGCTCGCTTCTTTGACATCTGGCCCTAATTTCTCTAAGCGAGCTTTTGCTCCTTCAGGAACAGGAACAACTGCTAACTTATGATGTTCTCCTTTTGTTTCGACAGAGAAAAAAGTTTTTAATTCTCTTTCAACTGAATCATCTATTTCATCAACACCCTCAACAAACAAAACAGCATCTGGAATTGTTTTACCAGTGAAATAATTAATATTGTAATCTCTTACAGCTTGTGATCCTACAATGGAACCAATAGAACTCACATAATCAGGAATACCGTAGTATGATGATCTAGAACCAAATTTACGAATTACAATAACTTCACCAGCTTTTTCTTCAGTGTCTAATAACGAGTTTTCATCTAAGCTATCACTAATCATTTCTCCATCTATCAACCTAAAATCATATGGATAACTAAATCTTTTAAACCATCTCTCCTCATTATTTACAATCTGTGCAAATCGAATCTTATCTTTATGCGCACGTACCGTATGTGCTGGAATATGATGAAGCTGCGCTGGTTCTCCTTTCAAATTACGAACAACCTCTATAATTCCCCAACCTACAGTTTCATAATCCTCCCAAACTGCCCTAAGTATTTCGCTACTTGTCATTTCATTGTTGCAATATCTCATAAAACGCTTTAATTCTTTATATTGTTCTTGATTTGCCTCTGTCACTTCATCTAGCGGTGCAAAGTCAAATCCTATACCAGCAATATCATTTACTTTTGCACTAATACATGCCGAGTGAATAGGGTTACTTTCTCTCAAATTTAATAATACTTGCATATCATATGGAGGCTTTACTAGTTCTTTATCACCGTACACTTGTGCAAATGGATCAATTGTCATTTGTTTACTTTGAAGTTCCTCATTCTGTAAAGTCATCTCACGATTTTGTAATTTAAGTACTTTCACATTCTTAATTGCTTTCTTCTCAGCCATAAAACCTACGCCCCCTTTCATATACAAATCATTTATTCAATGTATTTCAAAAAAATTTACCAATACAAAAAAGCTGAACAAGACACGTTCAGCTAAACTCTTTTTATTTTTCCACCCATTATTTTTTTTTGCTTAGTAAAAAAGTATTCTAAGGCTTGTGACGTTGTATCTACTTGATCATTATGCTTACCAGATGGGAAAGACGCTAATTCATCTATATAATCATATACCCAGGATTGTATTTTAGGATTAGGTATATATACATTCCCAGATTGAAATTCAGGGGATATCGCCTCAGCACGTGTTTCTTTTGAACCCTGTGGATTTATAGGAATAATTCCACTTATTTCATTCTTCAATGAACTAATAATAGCTGGACCATTTGCTTTTTTTTCAACTAATTTCGGAATGGACTTTTTAAACCCAGAATTCCGAAGAATTGACTCATATTTATTATGAAAAACAACAAATGCTTTCTTTGTTTCTAGGAAATTCATTTGCGCCCTCACTTGATCAATTAAATATTTGTCTCCATCTATTTTCCCCCAAATTTGCCCAACCACAAATGAACTTTTATTTGTAGTGTTATCAAAAGCCATATCCCAGGAAGTGATAATTTGATCAAATTGTTCCCAATTTGGTAATACATCATAATATTGAAACCAGTGCCTTTTGAAAATATTCCCTATATCACTTGATGGTTTTTGTTGCCATAAAGATAACCATGAGCGTGCAGAGGAAAACTTCTTTTTATCTTCATAATAATTTTGGCCATAGTGTTCAACCCATAAGCCTCTTCCTATTTCTCTGTTCAATGGATCATCCCTTGACTCTGCTATAGCAGGAATTGATAACACAGTCCATTTCTCCTGTTCTTTCTCTAACAATCTACCAGCTAAATCGTCCTCATGCCATCGCGTCAAAATTAGAATTACCTTTGCACCTTTTTGTAAACGTGTAGATAAAGTATCTTCCCATTCATCCCATAGTCTATTTCGGTATGTAATTGATTCGGCCTCTTGGCGATTTTTAATAGGGTCATCAATAATTAATAAATCTGCTCCTTCCCCTGTAATCGAACCACCAACTCCTACAGACAACATTCCACCAGAGTGGTTATGTAGTGCCCAATCTGTTACGGAACCTTGCCGCTCATCAATTCTAATGTTAAATATTTCTTTACCAAACTCTTCAATCTTAGCACGATTTCTTCTACCAAACTTTTCAGCTAAACTTGTTGCATAAGATACCTCTATAACTCTCTTATTTGGGTAATTTCCTAAATACCAACTTGGCAATGTTTCTGTTATAGACTGTGATTTTGAATGCCTAGGTGGCATAAACACCATTAATCTATTAGTCGATAATTTCTCTTCAATTAAATCTTGGCAAATCTTTGTTATTAATTTTGTGTGCTTTGCATGTTTATAGAATCCCTTATGTGTATACTGAACATAGAAAGGGGTAGTTCACTTTTGCCAATTCCTTAAATGTATTTTCATCTATTAACTTGTGCACATTCATCCGTGTCATGATTGTAATTCTCCTCCTTGAACTTTCTCAAATAATTTCATAGCTAAATCAAGCATTTCCTCATCACACCCAATTTTCATAGCCATTTTATTATGCTCTACTTTCATTTCTCCTGAATGATTTACGTTTGCTTGCAATTGATCTTTTCTTCCCCATTTAGTTGGGAATTTTCTTTCTAATCTCCATGCTGCAGCTTTCCAATTAGATTTTGCATGCTCCCCAATTGTCTCAACGTCTCTCGCTTCACTAAATGCTAATGCCTGATCAATTTCCAAGACCAACTTCACATAAATCTTATCTTTTCTCGGTACTACTTCACCTGTCTTTTCACTTGTTTCTATTGCTCTACGCCCTTGTTTTAACCAAACATAAACTATACTTCTACTAATTCCAACTAACGCACATGCAGTTTCAATGTAATTCCCTACTTTAATATATTGGGTCAGCCTATTTATCAGCTCATCATTCAATTTCATTGGTCGCGCCACTAGCAGTCCCTCCCATTTTAACTCATCATTTGTACTTCTTTTTCTAAACACTCAATACATATTGTTGTTATATTGTCGTCAACTACCTCACGAATTAACATTTGTTCACAATACTGAATTGTGATTGGAAATTTCAAAACCCACAAACATTTTTCAAGGCAAATTGAACATATTGGCATTGTATCTATATCTTGTTCTAACATCTAATCGCATCCTTCTTTAGTTTTTCATGTACTACTGCCTATTTTGTAGTAAATAAAAAGATGCCGTCATTTTTAAAATTTCTCATTTAATTTATAGATACCCTTCGAATTACTCATTCTTTTTGCTAGTATCCATTCTTCATTTTTTATATTTCATTTAAACTTATTTAATTACTATCTATTTATAGGTGGCACTATGGTGACAAGAATGTATTTGCAAATAAAAAAAAGCCTTAACTACTTTCGCAGAAAAGACTTTCTCTAACTTGTTTAGCAATTTTTATTTCAGATCTATATAGAATCGTTTTAATTGTACTTCTTGAAACATTCAAATGTTTAGCAATTTTCTCTTGTGTAATTCCTCTTCCTCTTGACATGATATATATTTCTCTTTCATATTTTGTCAAAGTAGAGAGCGCATCTTCTAGTTTTATTCTTTCCCCTTCTGAAATGGTACTTTCCTTGTTTTCATCATCCCATGCATATGTTGTATCAGTACTACGAAAATATCTTTGCATTAACAAGGAATCATATGATTTTTCTCGTTGGTAAGCAGCTCTACGTTCTATTCCCCGGCGATTACCCGGCATCTTTGCATTCTTCATCCACTCCAAAGCATATGTGACATCACTAATCATACTCGTTAATATTTTAATCTCTTCTTCTTTTGCACTTATTTTGGCACGCTCTAACTTACATAAAGTTTCCTTATATTGGATAATCAAATCTCGCATATACTATTCCCACCCTTATAACAAAGCAAAATTGTTAAAAATAGAGACCATCTAAATCTACATTTAATTTCCATTTATTTTTTCTCAGCAAAAACTAAAATTATTTAAAAAAATCTTCCTTAATACTATCTATCATTGCTACTTTGTACTTATATGATATATGTATATAACGATTCGTTCTTATCTCTTTTTCATCATTTTTTTACATAAAAATAACCACCTGCTTGTTTACACAGGTGGTTATAATCCATATTAAAAACTTATTCATTATTAGTAATCTTTACACTCCTCAACCTCAATCCCTAATGCATATGCATAGTTGTAAAAAGCAGTATTTCTTTTTCTATAATAATCTCCCTCGGATAAATTCAACTCTTTCATAACCTCATATCTATTAACTCGATTCTTTAACAAATATTTTCGAATAATTATTCTATCACTTTCAATATCTAGCTTTTCTAACCCTTTGTTCATCGCAATAATATAATTAATCCGCTCTTCTTTCGCATTTTCTTTTAATATATTTTCTTTCGAGAGTATCGTTTCGTTAAGATAATTACACTTCATAAATAATCTGTATTTCTTTATAGCTTTCAGTACATTTTCTTTTGTAGCTTCTTTATTTAATACTGGTAATTCTATATTTAACATGTTAAGCCCCTTTCTTATCATTTATCATAATTTAAATTTCATATATTAATTTGCTATTAAGGCTTACATTCTTTATGTATTATTTCATATATTGTATTGCTAACATTTATTTTCTTATCCTTATGATTTTTGATTAATTTTATTAACTCATCACTATTTAATTCATACAATTGTTTATCCTTATATTTGTAAATTCCATTTTCAATAAGTTGATTAATTAAAAATAACTTCATCTTGCTACACCACCATATCTTCAACGAAAAATTGAATCTCAATATCTTTTGAATTATAATAACAAATTGCGCCCCCATTAATTGGAACACATCCTACTACAATTTGAGATTCACTACCACTTTTTACAATAGCCACTTTATACAATTTATTATCTCTTTCAACTACATCACCAAGTCTAAACTCATCTATTTTACGCCCTTTGATAGCGAATAATTTTGCCCGTTCAAATAATAATTTTTCACTTTTTTCAGCTTTCCTAATTTTTAATTTCGTACTCTTTTCAAAATGACCATAATTATTAGAGAACTCCTCTCCATTAATCCAGAACCAATTACCATGCTTTATTTCTTTTTCATTTTCTTTACAATATTCAGCGATGAATTTTTCACTTTTTTCATTTTCAATATACAATAGTTCTCCTTTTCGAATAGTTTCTCTACAATCTATAAATTCATTCTCAAAAAAGAAATTAATTTGTTGATAGCTTTCTTTTTTCCCTAAATAATCAGCAATCACTCTTTCACCTTCTATTTTCCAACACATCGGTGTCTCTTGTACTGTTGTAATCCAATTTGTTTTCATTCGTTTAATTGCTTCAAATCCTTTATATGTTCTCATTTTCAAGATGCCTCCATTTAATTATTTAAAACATATTAAATAAACTTAAAAACTGCTTTCAATGTACATACGTGGAATTTCTGATCAAATGCTCTTTCCATTCCTCATATTCTTTCTTAACTTCCGAATAACTTCACTTACTCGCTAATTAAAAGAACCAATTCATACAGTACAAATTTCTTGAACAATATGTTTTCATCTGCATCTATATTTCCTACACAATATATATTCTTTTCCTAAAAAGGTAATTTTCTCTTACGCTTATCTCTTGTTTTTTTAAATTCTATGTGTCGATATGTATTAAACATACGAGATGTAACTCTTTCATCGTACGCTTTTATAATTGCCTCACCTGTTAAATTCGTTGTGATAATTGTTTTTTTCCCTTGTCGTCCATCAAATAGTTTAAATAACACACGATTTACAAATGCTGTTGCTTTTAAATCATTAATATCCATATCCCCTAGCTCTGCTCCTAGATCATCAATGACTAATAAATCCATAGAAATTAGCATATTTGTTATGCTATGCTCTGTTTCACATGATTGCGTATTAAATGTCGAACGTATGTAATCAAAGAGTTCTGAACTTGTAACATACATAACTTTATCCAAACTTTGTTCATTCATTTCATGCGCTATAGAGTATGCAATATGACTTTTTCCAGCTCCAACTTTACCCACGAGAATCAAATTAAATCGAATATCATTTAAATAGTCTGTAAGAGCCTTTTTAGCTAAAATTAAATTGTTTTCATCCTCTTCACACTCTGATATAAATGTCGAAAATCTAGCTAATTTAATAGTTTCATCTTTAATAAGACTATGATCGTAAAATATACTTTTACGTTTTCTTTCCTCTTTTTCATAACGAAAAACATTCATTTCTTTTTCTAACCTTCTATTTTCTTCTTCTAAACGACATACTGGACAAATCGTTTCACCCTGAATCTCCATCAATCTTACCATTCGCTTCCTCTCCTGCTTACATATCAGACATGTATCAGAAAGGAAGTTCATTCTCTTCGAAAGACTTTGTACTATATCTGTTACCTTTGTTAAAGCCATTTGATTTCACCATCTTTCTCTGTTGCAAATATCCCTCAAATTTAGTTCCAAATAAGGTTTCTGGTCTTAAATATTTTGCCTGTTCTGTATAAAGCCATTCTTTCGCCTTCGTCTCAATAACTTCTTTAAATTCATTTATATTAAATCCCTCTTGTAGTCTAGATTTAATTAACATTTGCGTCTTTTTAGTTGAAATACGATAACTTGTATTACATACACTGTTGAGATAATTAATTATCTCTACTATATCTTTTTGAGTGGTATTCTCTGAGTTAATCTTTTGTGTAGTCTCTGGTATTGGTTGAGACATATTATCATTTTCCATCATGACAATATGTTCTTTTCGTTGAGACAATTTGTCACAATCGTTATCTATTTCTAATTCAACTAGTCTGTTATAATTTATTGAATACCATTTTGTTTTATCAAACTTTAATTTGTTATAGTTACCACTTATCAATAAATTAAACTCTTCTAGATTTTTAACAATACGTTTCAACGTTCTTTCATTCCAAAACGGGAATTGTTTATGCCAATTTGTAATGCTATTATAGACCCAATAACGATCATCATAATAATGTTTCGAGCGCTTGAGCCAATAATGTATTTGTTGAAGAAAAATTGCCTCGTTCAACCCAATCTTACTTGCTAATCGAGGTAATACTAATAGTGGCTCATCCTGTATTAGCAAACTACTCATTTTATCTTCCTCCAGACTTTTTTTCTTAAAATCAATATATTAAATTTATGATACATTTAAGGTTTTATTCTCCTAAACCTTTAAATTTCCCAACCTATTAATACTTTTATAGCTTGATTTGCTTGCTTCCTTGTAAGATCACTCAGTGATTGAATTTTAAGTTTTTCTTTTAATTTATTTTTGATTTCTTCTTTTGATATTACTCCATCATATTTCAATGCTATTATATGCATTTTGGCATAAATCATTTTTAACTGTTTATTCGAAAGTTTTTCCGATTCAAAAAAACTAGTATTACTAAATTCTTCATTTTCATTAGTACTCTTGCTGACATATCCCGGTTTTTTTGTCACTTTAAAAACCATGTTTAATCCTCCTCCCTACAATAGAATTTCCTATAAGATTTATTTTTAAGACGATAGTCTTTCTTTTCTTACACCTCATTCTCTGTTAGCCAATTTAATAAAAATGCCTTCGTTTCTTTAGCCAGAAAATACCATTCCCCGCCCACTTTAAATTTTTGAAAACGCTGATCAAAAAAAGAGTTCTTTTTGAATCGTATTCCATAACATGCACGTTCTTTTTTTTTATTCACTTGTATCCCAAAATACAAATTCTGCATCCACTTCTTTAAGCTTTTCTTCTAATTTTTCTAAATATAATCTTCTGATCGCTCTTTCATCTACTTGAATATTTAGCATTCTATATTTCACCTCAATTTTTATATACCAAATACACTTTAGCGTTTCATTTTTTGAATCTCTTTCCTTCTTTTCTAATTTAAAACCTATATATAAAGTACCTTTAATAGTAGAATTATTAGATATTTTGTTTAAAATAGCCCCAAAAACATTCTATAATCCAGATATAAATACGTGCATTTTTGTCACAAATTATTTAAAAAAAGATCAGGGAACAACTCTTCTATAGATTTCTCTAAATAGCACGATAACATATGTGCCTCTTTCAGAGTGAATTCACTTTTATTATGTTCTTTTGCCCAATATGTACGTGGAGAAACATTAAGAAAATCAGCAACTTCTTCAATAGTTTTTCTCTTTAATTTTCTTTCTAAAAATATCATCTTGTGCATTTTTGTCACCTCTTTTCAAATTCAAATATAGTACTACGTGACAAAACAGTCAAGAATTTTTTTACCAAATAACGAAGAAAGTTGCATTTTTGTCACACCAATTATATAATCAATCAAGACGGAGGTGACAAAAAGTCATGAAATCATTCGGTTTAAAATTATCTCAATTGATGAAGAAAAATAATATGACAGACGAACAATTAGCTGAATTATTATCTGTTAGTAGAACTACTGTTTTACGGTGGAGAAATGGTGAAAGAAGCCCTAAAATGTCAAAAATATCTCAAATCGCTAAGATATTAAATGTCTCTGCAACCTACTTTATTGATGAAAATGAATCCTATGGTCCTGAAGATCACGCAATTACCAAACGGAATATTTCCATTTATGGTACAATCGCAGCTGGTAAACCAATTGAAGCTTTAGAAAATGTTATTGGTGATATACAGGTACCTGATATCATTTTAGATAAATATGGATTTGAAAAACTATTAGCACTTCGTATAAACGGAGACAGCATGAATAGAATTGTACATGATGGACATATAGCTGTACTTGAGAGGACAACAAATATAAATAATGGCGACATAGCCGCTGTACTCATCAACGGATATGACGCCACTTTAAAAAGAATATACAAAACCAATAATAGAATTATCCTAGAACCAGATTCTTTTGATCCTAGTATACATCCATTAATGTTTGATTGTACAGATATAGAAAATTGTCCAGAAATAAAAGTAGTTGGAAAATACATTTGGAGTTGTGCACCAATTCAATAATATCTCATAATGAATTAAGTTATTTTTTAATAAGTTTTAAAGTAAGGGGGCTTTCTCCCCTTCTTTTTTATAGGAGAAATTTATCTTGGCTAGTTTCAGGGAATTTTGATTTTTTGTGGGTGTTTTGTAGGTGAATTACTCTTCTTTCAAATAAAAGTGTTTTACCCACAACATAAAAAAACATCAAAACGTTTTGTGTCAAGGGTTTGAACCTCTTATTATAGAGACATATACTGATCGCGTTCCCATTGGTGAACTTGTGTGCGGAATATACAGTCCGCTTTCGCCTCTTAAACGTTCAATCACACTTGATACTTCTTCAAGATTTATACTTGGATACTTTTTCTTGCCCAATTTAAAATACCTTTCTTATAAATTAATACGGTAATCTAATATTAACATGGTGCAGTTTCAAGGGTAAGTTATCAGAAGACATATGAAGTCAACATTCTACAAATTATAATAAATTAAATCTTGTTAAAACAAAAAGAGATGTCTTAGTAGTATACCTAGGACATCCCCTTCATTTTATAATATCTAGATGCTATACATCTCTAACAATTAAATATTTATTCTACCTAAAACATCGTATTATCATTAGCTGCTTCACTTGGAATCTCCTGTATTACATCCCAATGTTCGACAATCTTACCATTCTTTATACGAAATATATCCACTATAGCAACTCCCTTATCTTGAGAATTAGCACGAGAATGTACATGAAGAGCAACTGTATCTCCTTCAGCTACTACACGTTTAATCTCTGCAGAGGAATTAGGATTTTTAACAAAATCCTCCTTAAAGAAATCCATGAAGGCTTTTCGTCCATCAGCAACAAAAGGATTGTGTTGCTTATAATCTTCGCCTACATATTTAGGGATAATATCGATATTGTGTTTATTAAAAACTTCATTATAGAAATCAACTACCATCTTTTTATTCTTTTCATTTTCTGTCGCTTCTTTTGATACTGATGCAACATTCTCGCTCTTTATTGCGTTACCTTTGTTTTTACCTGTGGAAGCTTGAAATATCAACGTCGACACAATTCCTAAAATAAACACAGAAATAATTATTATTATTAAATTTTTCTCTAATTTCATATATCCTTACCTCTTCTAATCATATAAATTATATTCCATATCATACTTGAAGAAGGAGAAACCTTCGTCAAAATGTGATATAAGGGGTAATGTTAGTAAAATCTGTTTATCCTAACACTACCCCTTATACAAGGCATGTTAGAAACTAATAACTCTAACTTAATACCTCATTAACAGTTGCACTGTCCACAATTTGAATAAACTTCTTAACTTTATCGTTTTTATCAAACTCATACAGATGACAAAAATCTGCTATAAACGATTTCCCTGTTGCTTTATATGTCCCACTATATTTCCCATAAACAATAACAGTATTATTATTAAATGTATAAATTTCATCCTTTGCACTATAGTTATCCCATTCCGTGCCAAGGCGTTCATGTACATTTTTCACCACTTCATCTGGACCTATATAAGTCCCCGCATATGGAAATCCAGCAGCTTCTGTCCAAGATACATTTTCACTTAAATACGTTTTGAAAGCATCCAATTTTCCTTCGCCAGTTAACACATACGTTTCATGTAATAG
>NZ_JBIYCT010000021.1:0-21870 GCF_044907945.1 Bacillus sp. RC240
CAGGATCAAACTCTCCAATAAAGTTAGTTTGTCTAGCATCTAAAAATAAAAATTGACGTTCACGTTGTTTGTTTCGTTCAGTTTTCAAAGAACTAAAAGCGGGTGAAGAGAATCGAACTCTCGACCAGAGCTTGGAAGGCTCTTGTTTTACCACTAAACTACACCCGCGTGGTCGGGAAGACAGGATTTGAACCTGCGACCCCCTGGTCCCAAACCAGGTGCTCTACCAAGCTGAGCCACTTCCCGTTATGGCGCGCCCGAGAGGAGTCGAACCCCTAACCTCTTGATCCGTAGTCAAACGCTCTATCCAATTGAGCTACGGGCGCTTATTCATGATGTTTTTTCGTCGTTGTATTTTGGCGACTCAATTATCTTACCATACTACATTTTCAAATGCAAGTACTTTTTAAAAGATTTTTTGATGCGGCCGAGAGGACTTGAACCTCCACGGGGTTTCCCCCACTAGGCCCTCAACCTAGCGCGTCTGCCGTTCCGCCACGACCGCGCGGAAAAAACAAAAGTGAGCCATGAAGGATTCGAACCTTCGACCCTCTGATTAAAAGTCAGATGCTCTACCAACTGAGCTAATGGCTCGTAAATGGCTGGGCTAGCTGGATTCGAACCAGCGCATGACGGAGTCAAAGTCCGTTGCCTTACCGCTTGGCTATAGCCCATCGAAATAGTTATCTTCTTTTCAAAGACAAATGTTATTTTACCATAATGTCCAATAAAAAACAACTGCTATATAGCAGAAGTTAAAATGGCGGTCCCGACCGGGGTCGAACCGGCGATCTCCTGCGTGACAGGCAGGCATGTTAACCACTACACCACGGGACCATTTGGTTGCGGGGACAGGATTTGAACCTGCGACCTTCGGGTTATGAGCCCGACGAGCTACCGTACTGCTCCACCCCGCGATAATATTATTTATATAATTTATATGGTGGAGGATGACGGGATCGAACCGCCGACCCCCTGCTTGTAAGGCAGGTGCTCTCCCAGCTGAGCTAATCCTCCGAAGTGGTGACCCGTACGGGATTCGAACCCGTGTTACCGCCGTGAAAGGGCGGTGTCTTAACCACTTGACCAACGGGCCAATATGTATGGCAGAGAAGAAGGGATTCGAACCCTCGCACCGCGTTAGCGATCTACTCCCTTAGCAGGGGAGCCCCTTGAGCCACTTGGGTACTTCTCTGTATGGCTCCGCAGGTAGGACTCGAACCTACGACCGATCGGTTAACAGCCGATAGCTCTACCACTGAGCTACTGCGGAATAATGAAGACAATTTGTATCTTATAAAAATTCTCATCGTAAGTCAAGAAGTTTTTTCACAACATCTTGCGCAAACGTGACATGTTTATAATATACTGGATTGCGTTTTCACTGTCAAGATGTTTTCACTACCAGTTTTAGTTGTCCTTTACACTTTCCACATACATATCTTTGTGTATTTATTTGACGTCTTCTTACATATTGAAAAGAACACCCCATACATTCATACATAGAAACTCTCGTTTCCTCCTCACTAATCATTCGTTTACAAAAACGTGGTGCACCTACTTTCTTTAATAACTCACGAAAATCTCTATCTCGATGCTTATACCCTTTTCCTGTGATATGTAAGTGATAATGACAAAGTTCATGTTTAACAATCCCGACTAACTCTTCTTTTCCATATACTTCGTAATATCGATAATTCAATTCTATATTATGATTCTTCAATAGATAGCGCCCACCAGTTGTACGTAACCTACTATTAAACATCGCTTTATGTAAAAACGACATTCCAAAGCATTGTAACGATACCTCTTCCACTAACCTCTGAATTTCTTGCTCATCCATTCTCATTCCTCCTAAACTAAAAAATATTTCCACACTTTTCTCCCTTCTTATACATATAGTAAATAGTACATATACCCATCCTCATTCAAGAAGCGTGATTTCTAAAAATGCAGCATTGCTAGAAATCCACTCACCAACCTCTCATCAAAGTTACTTTAACTAAAAGGAGCTACTTTTTTTGAGAGCAGGATTAAACAAGGAGGGATTCCTATGCCCACGTGGCTAAAGAAGCAAATGCAACGTGCATATTTTGAGAAAAACCGGTATCAAATCAAGTTACTAAATGAATGCTGGTTTTATTATAGTAAAATACATCAAAGCTCATAATCAATTAAACTTTCCAGTTCATAAAAAAAGAGCAGTTTCATCTGCTCTCTTTTCTTACTATTCAATCGGTAACATTGATAATGCAACACGACCTTTTTTCGTATCAATATCATCTACCCATACCTTTACAATTTGTCCCACGGATACAATATCTAATGGATGCTTTACAAATTGTTTGCTTAGTTTAGAAATATGTACTAAACCATCTTGCTTCACACCAATATCAACAAAGGCACCGAAATCAACAACATTGCGGATCGTTCCCTCTAATTCCATACCACGCTTTAAATCTTCTAATTTTAAAATCCCTTTTTTCAGAAGTGGCTTTGGCAACTCATCCCTCATATCTCGCTCCGGGCTAATTAAAGCATCCATAATATCAACTAATGTCGGCTCACCAATCTCCGTCTCTTGAGATAATTTAGAAATATCTACTCCTTCGAAACTCTTTTGCAAGTTTGGTTTCCCCACATCATTCTTTGATAACCCTAAGCTCTTCAATAGCAATTCAACATTTTTATATTGTTCTGGATGAATCCCTGTGCGATCTAACGGATTCGCTCCTTCTAATATACGTAAAAACCCGATACATTGTTCATATGTTTTTGCACCTAAACGTGGGATTTTCTTTAATTCAGTACGCTTCGTGAATTTCCCATCTTCCTCACGCTTAGCTACAATGTTTTTCGCAACTGTTTTTGATAATCCCGAAACATATTGCAACAATGCAACTGAAGCTGTATTTACATTAACACCAACTCGGTTAACTGCTGTCTCTACTACAAATGTTAATGATTCATTTAATCTCTTTTGAGATACATCATGTTGATATTGTCCCACCCCGACAGATTTAGGGTCAATTTTCACAAGTTCTGCAAGTGGATCTTGTAGACGTCTCCCAATTGAAACAGCACTTCTTTCTTCAACCTGTAAATTTGGAAACTCCTCGCGAGCTACATCAGATGCTGAGTACACACTAGCACCCGCTTCATTTACAATAATGTAAAATACATCTCGCTCTACATTTTGTAATACATCTACTATAAATTCTTCCGTTTCCCTCGAAGCTGTACCATTTCCAATCGCTATCATTTCAACTTCATATTTATCTATAATTGAAATGATTTTCGTTTTTGCATCCTCATATTTACGAGCAGGCGGATGCGGATAAATAACATCTATGTGAAGAACTTTTCCTGTATCATCTACTACAGCTAATTTACAACCGGTTCTATATGCTGGATCTACCGCTAACACAACTTTCCCTTTCATCGGAGGTTGTAATAATAAATTACGTAAATTCTCAGAGAAAATATGAATCGCTTGTTCTTCGGCCGTTTCCATTAATTCTTTACGAATTTCTCTTTCTATTGAAGGTTGAATTAATCGCTTATATCCATCTTCCATCGCTAATTGTACATAATGCGCACTTTTAGAAGCTTCATCAAGAATCATTTTTTTATGTAAAAACTGAAGAATTTCTTCAATTGGCGTGATAACAGAAACTCTTAATACGTCTTCCTTTTCACCACGATTCATAGCTAGTACACGATGCGGCACTACTTTTTGCAACGGTTCTTCATAGCCATAATACATTTCATATATATTCTTTTCATCTTTTTCTTTATCTTTTACAGATGAAGACATAATCCCTTTTCGGAAAGTAGTATTGCGAATCCAACTACGATATGCCGCATTATCCGAAACAAGTTCCGCAATAATATCCTGCGCACCTTGCAACGCATCTTCTGCAGACGCCACTTCCTTTTCTGCATTAACAAATTCCATAGCCTTCTCTGCTGGATTTTCTTTTTTATATAATAATAGCCACTCAGCTAACGGTTCTAATCCCTTTTCTTTAGCAATTGTAGCTTTCGTTCTTCTTTTTTCTTTATATGGACGATATAGGTCTTCTACTTCTTGAAGTTTTGTTGCAGCAACAATATGACGACGCAACTCTTCGGTTAGTTTACCCTTTTCACCAATAAGACGAAGAACCTCTTCTTTCCTATCTTCTAGTTGCATCATATATTGCCATCTTTCTAAGATTGCACGAATTTGCACCTCATCAAGAGACCCTGTCCATTCTTTTCGGTAACGAGCGATAAATGGAACTGTGTTACCTTCTTCTGTTAATTGAATAACATGACGAACTTGCTTTTCTGTAAAGCCTAATTCTTTCACTAACATTTTCATTAACCCTTGTCGATTATCTACCATTTCCATATCCAACCGTAACCTCCTCTATAATAAAAAAAAGTTGCCCTGTAAAGAGAGCAACTTAAACTGCCGATTTAAAAATCTATTAGTCCTAAACTAATTTGTAACGCTTCATCTACACGACTCATCATCACTTCATCCAAATGAGTGATTTTGTCCGTTAAGCGTTGCTTATCGATTGTTCGAATCTGCTCAAGTAAAATAACAGAATCCCTCTCAAAACCGTACTTTTTCGCATCAATTTCCACATGAGTGGGTAATTTCGCTTTTTGAATCTGTGCAGTAATAGCCGCTACAATCACAGTCGGACTAAAACGATTTCCGATGTCATTTTGAATGACAAGAACCGGACGAACGCCTCCTTGCTCAGAACCAACAACTGGGGAAAGGTCTGCAAAATACACGTCGCCGCGTTTTACAATCAAAATATTACCCCCCGCTAACTAAGCGTTCTACTGTATGAGCTGCTTCATACTCTGCTAAGAAAGCTTCAGATGCAATACCAAGATTAATTTTTCCCATTTCAATGTACCCACGTCGCATTGATTCATGTTGGTAGCGTTTCTTCGTCTTATGTTGACGCAATAACAGTTGTGTTGCCTGGCAAATTAGTTCATGGCGATTCTTATTCTCTTGTTTTCCAATTCCGTCCAATTCCGTTACCATTTGCTTTGGCAACCGAACCACGATTTCAGTAGTTACACTTGATTCGGACACAAAAATACACCTCCACCGTCAACTACACACCCAAATATATATATGACACCTATTGTAATAATACCATTGTATGGAGCCTGTTGCAAAGACTTCCTTATTCCTTGCTTATGTTTTCCAATTCATAAATAAAACATTCATCTTCTTTTACTTTTTATCCCTTTCAAACAAGAAATAAAGCAATCCTTCAGTAATATTCCATTGCAACTTATATTAATAACAAGTATAAAAAGAAGCTCCCCAGCGAAAAAGAGCCTATTCTTTATTAGTGAAACTCCTCCAAATGACGAGATGCTGAGTAATAATACCTCCTTCTATATATCGTTCAAATAATTGATTACTTCTACAACTTTACCGTGTCGTATAAATATTCTCGGTACACGGAAGCTTATCGTTGCAATAATTTCATAATTAATAGTCCCGGAATATTCAGCAACCTCGGTAGCACTAATATACTCATCACCTTGTCTCCCAATGAGTGTAACTTTCGTACCAAGTGGCACTTCACAAGGAAGATGTATCATGAATTGATCCATTGTCACTCGCCCTACAATCGGTACTCTTTCACCGTTTACAAGTACCTTAAACCCTTGCAATCTTCTAAGCCAGCCATCTGCATACCCAATCGCAACTGTCGCAATCCATTCTTCGGTTCTCGTTCGGTATGTGACATTATAACTAATCCCATCCCCTTTAATCACTTGCTTAATATGAGCAACTTTCGTATGAAGTGACAACGCCGGTTCCAATTTAAACGGTAAAAAAGGACGTATTTCTACAGATGGGGATAGTCCATACATCGCAATACCAATTCGCACTGCATTAAATGTAATCCCTTGAAACCTTAACGTTGCAGCACTATTGGCTGTATGGACAAATTTAGGGTTCACTCCAAATTCTTTCAACCAACTTAACTGCTGCAAGAACGTATTATATTGCTTATCAAAGTAAGAAGTCTCAACCTCATCGGATGTTGCAAAATGTGTATATACTCCTTCTAACTCTAAAAATGGCGCGCCTTCTAAACTCTTTAAGAACCCCTTTAATTCTTTGCGTTCGCGTATTCCAATTCTCCCCATACCACTATCAAAATTAATATGGAATTTCATTATTGATGAACCATCCCAGAGCTTTATCGCGTCTTCTACCCATTCTTTTTGAAAAACAGTTAATGCTACATCATTTTCAGCAGCAACATTTACATCACGAGGAGGGGAAGGACCTAATACTAAAATCGGTGCAGTAATACCAGCCCTCCGAAGCACTAAAGCTTCATCTAAAAAAGCAACTGCTAATCTTGTTGCCCCTGCTTCTAATGCGGTTTTAGCCACTGGTACATAATCGTGCCCATATGCATTCGCTTTAACTACAGCAAAAATTTCTACATCACTTGGAATGAACTCTTTAATATGCGTAACATTGTTATAGATCGCATCTAAATCCACTTCCACCCAAGTGTCACGGTAAAACGGCGCTTCTTCCATAAATACACTTCCTTATACACGATATGCGAAGCTTATTCTTTTATATGCTTCTTTTATGAAATCCACCTTCAAACTAAGAAAAGACGTGGTGCACATATATCACCACGTCTAAGAAGTTTACTTCACCTGCTTCGCTGTAACCGAACGAGCAACCATCAACAACTCATTCGGCTCTAAACCTTTAGACACGAGCATATATTCTACTCCGTTATGTGACCACGTTACAGAGTCTTTCGTCAATGCACCAATCGTGAAACCAAGATCAACCGGCTCTCCACTTACACTTACCGCCGATGAGGCCTCTGCAACTTTTGACTTTTCTTGTATTAAAGTAAAGGATTTCTTACTTCCAGTGTATGTGAGTATTGCACGCTTGCCACTGTCTGTCTTCAACTCTTCTTCCTCTTTCAAAGTCATACCTTGCGGTGTATCACGTGGATACAAAATAGCAAACGGTTTGTCTTCTTTCGCTGCCGTCTGAACATCCACTTGTGCTCTAGACATATTTTGTTTCGTATCAAATGCACCTTTATCAAACTTTGCATCAAATTTTACTTTAGTGAAATCTACTTTTACAAGGACATTTTGATCATTATCCATCAGTTTCACAGAAACTGGCGTTAGATCACTTTTATTCAGCTTAATCTCTTGTTTCGGCAACATATTTTGATGTTGATAATTTGTTTTTGTTTTAAACACATAATACTTATCTGTTTTCTCGAAAGAGAGATTTTTCTTATCTTGCAAAATATCTCTTACAAGTGATTCATATAAATAAGCCTGGCTACTATTTTGCGGCCAATCACTTTGAAAACGGAAACTCTTATTAAGTGCCGGTGTTAATACAAATACACCTTCATCATTCCTTAAAATAATTTGACTCTGATCCTTTTTCGCATTCTGCAAATTCACACGATAATACGAAGGTTCTTTATGCCAAATTTCTACATTGTACTCTTGAGGTTCATTTCCTGTTTTAATAGATAATTTCGCTTCAGCTTGATAACTCTTCATACTTTTAACTTTCGTTTCTAAATCTCTCACAACATCTTCTTGTTTCTTTTCCATACAACCCGCCAACACAAAAACGGTCAATAAACCGACAAGAACTAAAAACAGACGCCTTTTCATCACTTCAGCCCCTTTGCCCCTATAAATGAATGGAAGATATGCCTTCCTTATCGCTACCTCAAATATATGAGACAAAGATATAAAATATGCAGACTAGCGTGACGAGCTTTCCAAAACAACTTGAGCAACGGCAAATTCTTTACTATGACTAATTGATAAATGAACAATATGCTCTGTATTTGTAATGATAATCGGCTTACCTCTATCATCATTCCTTACTTCAATATCTAAAAAACTCACTTCTTTCCCAATACCGGTCCCTACCGCTTTAGAATACGCCTCTTTTGCTGCAAATCTTCCAGCTACAAATTCTGTAAGACGACTTCCTTTCAGCCCCTCGGCAACACCACGTTCTCTTTCAGTTAAAATACGTTCCATAAATTTAAGCTTTCCATCTAGCATTTTTTCAATTCGATTTAACTCAATAATATCGATTCCAATCCCTATAATCATTTCAAAATCCCCTTCTTCTATTTAGCTTTCTTCATTCATATTGTAAGAATAACAGAGAATCTTTCTGATGCAAAAGGAGTGATACTAACAACATGCTAATACCATCCACTCGCATTTCCTTACAACCGATTATCATTTCTTTACTTCTTATACAATTAGTCATGATTATATTGAGCGACTTTTCCCTCTTTCACCTGGCAGCCTACAATGAATATATCGCTAAAGGAGAATGGTGGCGTGTCATAACTTCCTTACTTGTACACGTAGACTTACAACATTTCCTTTCTAATAGTATTTGTTTATTTGTATTTGGTTCTTCTATCGAAAAACAACTAGGACACTTTTCTTTCATCATTATTTTTTTCCTTTCTGGCATTCTCGGGAATATTTCTTCTTATATTATTATGCCTCTTGAATATATTCACGCCGGAGCATCTGGTGGTATTTTCGGATTACTAGGCGCCCAATTATTTTTATTGTATAGTCGATATCGTTCTTCAAAACCAAGAGACATCGCTATTTTTTCAATAATGATACTTATATTACTACTATTTACTTTCTTTAATCCCTCTGCCAATCCTATAAGCCATTTAACCGGCTTAATAATCGGCGGCATGTGCACCCCTTTTTTAATAAAGTGAAACTTTAATCAGTGGGGATATTTTCCATCCCCCACTGATTATTAGCCCGCACCAATCGGGCTTTTACGGGCAGCCCGGCTCCCACCTAACTCCCTCGCATTCGCCGAATTTTGAGGCAGGAGTCTTACTGCCCGGCAAATAGCGGGACCAAAAAAAACGATGGCGCAGAGCTTATTTAATATAGAAGCTCGCACCATCGATAATTTCCACATCTGTTTGTTTACTTAACTCTCTCATTAGTTGAAATAAAGACTCGTCCTTTTTCTTCGCCTCAATCATACAATCAATTCGCGGAACACTCCCCTTTATCTTTTTCAAAAAAGATAAGAAAGTATCTACATCAATAAAATCTGCATGTGCTCTCGGGTTCTTTCCATCTCTAGGACTGGAGATGTGCATTTTAACTGGTAACAAAGACGATTCCCACGTATGTACAACACGCGCCCAATCTTCATGCCAATCTTCCTGGTCATTATTCATCATATGGTGGTGCAAATCAAACACCACTGGAATGTCTAATTTCTCACCTAAATACAATGTTTCTTCTAAAGAAAAGGTCGTGTCATCATTTTCTAATATAATCATCTCTTGAATACCTCTTGGAACAGTTGACCAATTTTCTATAAAGCGTTCTAATGCAAGCTCCTTATCTTTATAACCTCCTCCCACATGTAATACACATCGTTGCTTATGTTCAATTCCCATACCCTTTAACAATTTTTTGTGCATCTGCAATGTCTTTACAGATTGTTTGAAAATACTCTCCTCAGGTGAATTTAGTACAACAAAGTGATCTGGATGGAAGTCAATTCGCATATTCATACGAATTGCATATTCACCTAATTCTTTCAGATTTTCTTTTAAAGGACGAATATAGTTCCAATCTAACAACTCCTCATGATTCGCTAAAGGAATAAGCTTGGAACTAAGTCGAAAGAAAGATATATCATGCCCTTTATTATGTTTTAATAACCGTAAGCAATTTTCCAAATTCGAATTAGCGATTCTTTCAAGTTTACGAATCGCAGCCTCTCGATCATCAATCCGCTGAAACTGTGCATATGTCATCGTTTGAGATGGAGAAGCATTCTTCAAATGTACACTCATCGCAACATACCCAAGTCTTACAAGCATATAGCACCTCATTTCTATACGAGTTACTATGTGTAGTATGCACAATTACAGAAATAAAAAAAGAGAATGCCAGCAAAGGGCATTCTCTTTTTTATTAAGCTTGTGGACGGCTATGATGTTTTCTTTCGCCGCGTCCATTTGAAGATCCAGGGCGACCTTCACCTTTACGACCACGGTTACCATCACGGCTACCAGCATCACGGCTACCGCCATCACGATTACGATCACGGTTACGACCATCGCCACTTCCGCTTCCACGTCCATCACGATTGCGATCACGGTTACGACCATCGCCACCGCCGCGTCCATCACGACTACGATTACGGTTACCATCACGGTATCCACTTCCGTTACCACCGCGTTTTTTAGAACCGCCACCGCCACCTCTTGAAACAACTGGTGGTTCTGATGTTAAAGCGATCGGAGTTGTATCCGGCTCTTTTGTCATCATTTTTAAAGCAGCAGCTACTACTGTTACAGAATCATTCTCTTCTAACATTTCTTCTGCAATACGCTTGTAGTAGGATAAGTTATCATTTTCAATTGTGCTTTGAAGTTTTTCAGCGATTAAACGTTGTTGACCTTCTAACGCCTCGTCAAGTGTCGGTGCGTCCATACGATCAACCTTACGTTTTGTTGTACGCTCGATATTTTTTAATTGTCCTGATTCACGTGGTGTTACAAATAACATTGCAATACCTTTTTTACCAGCACGGCCAGTACGACCGATACGGTGAACGTATGATTCTGGATCTTGTGGGATATCGAAGTTGTATACATGTGTTACGCCTGAAATATCAAGACCACGTGCAGCAACGTCTGTTGCAACAAGAACTTCAATAGTACCTTCTTTAAATTTACGTAATACAGACATACGCTTCGCTTGTGTTAAGTCACCGTGAATACCTTCTGCTGCATAACCACGTAAGTTTAATGCTTCTGATAATTCATCAACACGACGCTTTGTACGACCGAATATGATTGCAAGCTCTGGAGATTGAATATCTAGTAAGCGTGTTAACACGTCAAACTTTTTCTTTTCTTGCACTTCTAAATAGAACTGCTGAATGTTTGGCATTGTTACTTCTTTTGCTTTTACTTTAATGTGTTGAGGCTCAGTCATGAAACGCTCAGCAATACGACGGATTGGATCTGGCATTGTCGCTGAGAATAATAATGTTTGATGTGTTTCTGGCACATCTGTTAAAATCGCTTCAATATCTTCAATGAAGCCCATGTTTAACATTTCATCCGCTTCGTCAAGAACAACAGTCTCTACGTTTTGTAAGCGAAGTGTTTTACGGTTGATATGATCTAAAATACGACCCGGCGTACCTACAATAATGTGTGGGTGTTTTTTTAGAGCACGAATTTGGCGGTTAATATCTTGACCACCATAAATTGGTAGAATACGAACACGTTTATGTTTACCAATTTTGTATAGCTCTTCTCCAACTTGAATTGCTAATTCACGCGTTGGCGCGATAACAATACCTTGAACTGCTTCTTTATTTGTATCCACTTTATCTAATAGTGGTAATCCGAATGCTGCTGTTTTCCCTGTACCTGTTTGCGCTTGCCCAATAATATCCTTACCTTGCAATGCATGTGGAATTGTTTCAGCTTGAATCGGCGTAGCCTCTTCAAAGCCCATACTTTCAACAGATTGTAGTAAAGACTCACTTAATCCTAGTTCTCGAAATGTTGTCAATGTTACTTCTCCTTTTCTATCCTATACTTATCATTTAAAAAAAGGCGTTTTCCGAACTTGCGGAAAAGCCATTTTCCTGAATACTTACGTATATAACCGGGCGTATATTCTTCACGAAAATACTTCTAAACGTTATTACACTTTATCAATTATAAGTTTTGTAGGTGTAAAAAGCAAACCCCAACTGTTACCTTATTTCATATTCAGAGCTTTTTTCTTTACTTTTATTTTTTTATCGTTTACTGTAAGCGCTTATTATAAGTTTCCACTATTTTCGTGGCTATCATCCCTATTTATATACACCAATTATTTCAACATCGTAATTACTTCTTCTAATTTCATGCCGCGAGATGCTTTTACTAATACAACATCTTTCGTACCGACTACTGCTTGCAACTCTTTTATTAACTCTTCTTTACTATCATACGCTTTTACACGGTCTTTAGGGAAATTAATTTTTGCACCTTCAGCAATTTGAGCCCCTAATTTACCATATGTGAATACATATGAAATTTTTGCTGGATCAATTAATTTACCTACTTCATAATGAAATGGCACTTCTTGATTTCCAAGTTCTAACATATCACCAAGCACAACAATTTTTTTAGCAAATCCATCTAAACCATTCATTAGGTGGAACGCAGCTTCCATAGCTGTTGGACTAGCATTATAAGCATCATTGATAATTGTTAAACCACTATCTGTTTTTACAATTTCCATACGCATACCTGTCATTTGAAGTGTTACTAAACCTTGTTTCATTTCTTCCCACGTTACACCAAAATGTTTTGCAATTGCCATTGAAGCAAGCGTATTATATACATTATGCTTTCCTAGTACTGGCAAATAGAATGACAAAGTTTCATCCCTGTTCATCTTAAAGTGTGTCCCAGTAGCCTGCAATGTTACAGTAGTTGGATAGTAATCATTTGCTCTCGCATCACCAAATGTAACTGTTTCAGCTGCTAAATTCATTTCTGGAACACGATTCGTTAATAGCGGCTCATCTCCATTATATACGAACACGCCACCCTTTTGTAAACCTGTAACAATTTCTAACTTCGCTTCAGCAATCGCCTCACGAGAGCCTAAATCCATTAAGTGCGCCTCACCAATGTTCGTAATAATAGCTGCATTAGGACGAGCTAACTTAGATAGAAATTCAATTTCTCCTCGGCTTGACATGCCCATTTCTAATACAGCTACTTCTGTATTTTCCTCTAAATTTAAAATAGTAAGAGGTAAACCGATGTGGTTGTTGAAATTACCTTCTGTTTTTTGAACTTTAAATTTAGTCGCAAGAATACTTGTTACAATATCTTTCGTAGATGTTTTACCATTACTACCCGTTACACCAATAACTTTTACATCTAATTGATCACGATAGTTTTTCGCTAACATTTGCAATGCTGCTAGTGTATCTTCTACAAAAATAACCGGAAGATTTTCAGGTGGGTTTTCTACATCTTTCATCCATAATGTAGCAATCGCCCCATTTTCAACAGCTTTGTCTACAAAAGCATGTCCATCGAAACGTTCACCTTGAATTGGAACATATAAATTTCCATTTTCAATTTTCCTCGTATCAATAGACACTCCTTGTATAGTAATTCCCTCATACTGCTCTGCTAATCCAGTACCATTTATCATCTGCTCTACTTGTTTTAACGTTCGATTTATCATGAAAACACTCCTTACATAGAGGAAGCACTATTCCTTCGAATAGTGCTTCCTCCTTTTTTGTTAGATTGTATATTTAATTTTTTGTTTTTCTTCGTGACGCTCAATCGCTAAGCGAATTAGCTCTTCAATTAATTCCGGATACGGTAACCCTGTATGTTGCCATAATAGAGGGAACATACTAAACGGCGTGAATCCTGGCATTGTGTTTACTTCGTTAATATATACTTCTCCATCTTTCGTTAAGAAGAAATCAGCTCGTGTTAAGCCCGAACCATCTAATGATTGGAATGCGATAATTGCATCTCGCTTAATTACATTAGACTCTTCTTCTGTCATTTCAGCTGGAATAATTAACGCTGTATCACCATCGATGTATTTCGATTTGTAATCATAAAAATCTTTTTTCGGTACAATTTCACCTACAACTGAACATTTCGGCTCATCATTACCTAATACACCAACTTCTACTTCACGACCTACAATATTTTCTTCTACAATAATTTTACGGTCAAATTGGAATGCCTCTTCGAATGCATTCTCAAGCTCTTCACGATCGTTACACTTATTAATACCAACACTTGAACCAAGGTTTGCTGGTTTTACGAAGCAAGGATATCCTAATACTTCTTCTACTTTTTCATACGCTGTTTCACGATCTTTTTCCCATGCGCTACGAATGAAAGATGCATATTTCGCTTGTTTCAATCCAGCTTCTGCAAAGATATTTTTCATAACAACTTTATCCATACCAGCAGATGATGCTAATACACCGTTACCTACATATGGAATGTTTAGTAATTCTAATAACCCTTGTACTGTTCCATCTTCGCCATTCGGTCCATGTAATAATGGGAAAATAACATCAATTGCATCTTCTTGTTTAGAAGTTGCCGTTGGGATAATTTCTGTACTTAATGATACAGGAGAAATTGTATTCTCTTCCCCACTCATTTGTAATGCCTCAACATTTGTTACTTCGCCTTCAATACGCTCTCCACGCATCCATTGGCCTTGTTCTGTAATATAAATTGGATGAATCTCGAATTTATCTTGATTTAATGCTTTAATAGCAGCAAGAGCCGTTTGTAACGAAACTTGATGCTCAGCTGATTTTCCACCGTATAATAAACCTAATTTAATTTTTGTCACTGAAATCACCCTAACCAATTGTTTTCATTTTTCTATTTTAGCACTTTTTATAAAAATAGGTAGTTCCTATTTGAAATAAAATGTAACTTCCACAAATAATTAAAAGACACCACTTATTGGTTTTCTACACTTTTTCTCTTTAATTTCTACACACCTAAACAAAATTAAACTTTAAAGCAAAATTGCTATCTAATCTAGTTATGCACCTAAAATATGTAGAAATCCACTTTGTGTGTATGTCATCTATATTACCCTACCATTTGTGGAGGGTGAAAAAACATTGATTAAAGTTTCATTTTATTAAGAAGACTGTTTTGTAGGCGTATCTTTTTGCCTCTGCTCAACAAGACGATCTAAAGAAACATATACAAAGCCTGCAACTACACACCCTATACTTAAAATTGTAAATAAGTAGTGACCAAGCAAACGATCCAATAAAAAACCACCAAGAAGTGGACCGAATGCACTTCCTGTAATCCACTGCAAACTCGCCGCCCCCATATAGGTTCCTCTCAAATGCTCAGGGGCCAAATTCGCTACAAACGTCATCTGTACAGGCGACATAATCATCTCGCCTAACGTATATATGGCATAAACAAACATTAACGTCATTAAAATAATTGTAGCATTTGTATCATATTCTCCAAACCACTTCGGTAACCATCCTATAAAAAACAAACCAATTCCGAACAAACACGCACCGTATAACATCGTCTTTCCAACAGGTTTATCTGTCGCCCATTTTGAAATTTGAAATTGAAATAAAACAACTAATAGACCATTTAATGCCATTAAATATGGGTATGGATTGTTGACTCCAAAAATATCCTTCATTTCGTTATCAAAGTGAAGCGGTAACATGCCTTCTGTTTGAGAAAACCCCATAGAAATAATGATCCCCGCTAACAAATAAATCATTAACGCCTTATCTCTCATTAAAATTTTCCAAACTGCTCCGGATTCCTTCTCTTTATTTTTTTCCGTCATATCCGTAATTTTTGGCATTGTTTCTTTAATAAGTACTAACACTAGTAGCGCATAAAACAACATAGCGGATGAAGCAATAATAAACACGAGGTTCTTTGATAAAACAACTACTGATGCTCCCATTATCGGTCCAATTGCAGCACCAATATTGTGTCCCATTCGCAATAAACCATATGCTTCTGTTCTTTTTTCTGGCGCCGTCACATCTGCAACCATCGCTGATGCTGCTGGATGAAATAAAGAATTACTTAACCCTAAAAAAATAGATAAAATAGCGTATGGAATAAATCCTTCGATAAATAAAAAACCGAGCATTAATAACGCATTACTCGCCATTGAAAATATCATAATTGGCTTTCTTCCATATATATCAGCTATTCTTCCGCCTATAAGCGAGCCAAAGCTTGCAGCAATTGGAGAAAGCGCCATAATAATCCCAACTTGTAATAAAGAATCTACCTTATCTTTTAAATATAGTGCAAAAAAAGGCATTAACATCATCATCGCAATTCCGTTCAAAGTCTCACCGATAAATCGAATCCATACGTTACGATCCATCTCTCTTAACTCACGCCATGTATTTTTCACATTTTCACCCCTTTAGTTCGCCAACAATTATCTTATAATACATTCAGAAAAATGTAAATTTTCAAAATAAAAATCCATCCTAACAGAATTAGAATGGATTTTTCCATTTATAAATTTGCTACATCTTCTTCTTTTTTACTATTATTTAAAACACTACGCTTTCTACTATAGGCGAAATAAACTACTATACCGATAACCATCCAAACACCAAAACTAATCCAAGCTGTCGCTGATAATTGAAGCATCAAATATAAGCAAAAGATAACTGTTAATGCTGGTAAAAATGGTACGAGCGGCGCCTTAAACGCCCTTGGTAAATCAGGATGAGTTCGTCTCATCACAATGACAGCAACAGCTACAAGTGCAAATGCTGACAAAGTTCCCATATTTACAAGATGTGCTAAAACATTTAAATCTATTAATCCTGAAATAAGTGCTGCAATAATACCTGTTGTCCATGTATTTAAAAATGGTGTTTTAAATTTCGGATGAACTTTAGCAAGACGCTTCGGTAACAATCCATCTCTGCTCATTGCATATGAAACACGAACTTGCCCATACATCATAACTAGCATTACAGTTGTAATTCCTGTAATTGCTCCTACTGATATCACTCCCGCCAAACTATCTTGTCCAATAAATTGAAGTGCGAAAGCAACTGGATCTGATATATTCAACTGACCGTATGGAACAATCCCTGTCAAAATAAGTGAAACAACAATGTAAAGAACCGTACAAACTAGTAACGATGCAATAATTCCAATCGGCAAATCGCGTTGTGGGCGCTTCACTTCTTCTGCGGCTGTTGATACAGCATCAAATCCAATGAATGCGAAGAAAACTGTAGCTGCTCCAGCCATTACACCATCTAACCCAAATGGCATAAAAGGTGTCCAATTTTCAGGTTTTACATAATTAAATCCGGCGAAGATAAAAATGAGAACAACTGCTAGTTTAATAAATACCATTATATTATTTACACGTGCACTTTCACGAACACCTCTAGATAAAAGAACCGTCATAACTAGAATAATTAGAACTGCAGGTAAATCAATTATTCCACCCTTTCCAGTACCAGGGGCCGAGGAGAGAATGGTCGGAATATGAATCCCAAATCCCTTTAATAACGATTGAAAATACGCTGACCATCCATTGGCTACAGCAGATGTGGCTAATAAATACTCGAGCATTAAATCCCATCCAATTAAGAAGGCAAATACTTCTCCCATCGTCGCATACGTGTACGTGTAAACACTCCCTGAGACAGGAACTGAAGAAGCAAATTCAGCGTAACAAAATGCAGCAAAGGCACAAGCTAATGCAGCTATAGCAAATGATAATATAATAGCTGGTCCAGAATGTTTCGCTGCTACAACGCCAGTAAGAACAAAAATACCAGTTCCAACAATTGCTCCGATTCCAAGCATTGTTAAATCAAGTGCCCCTAACGTTCTCGATAATGTCTTTTGTTTACTTTCTTGCAGTAACGTTGAAATTGGCTTCTTTTGAAAAATTTGCTTCATACTGTGCTCCTCCATGATTTTAGTTTTCTGAAAATTTAATTTACTTTTTTCATTTTACCCACGGCATGTTTTTTAGTCAATACTTTTGTCGAAATAAACAGAAAACTATCGAGATACATACTATACTCTTATCATCCTTTTGATAAAAAGATTCAGACAATCATATCTATATATATTTTCATAACTTTTTTTAGTATTATTATACATGTCGATTCCATAAAAGAGGCATGCTCCCGTAGTGAGCATGCCTCTTTTTACTTATTTCGCAGTATATGAACCCTCTTCAATCCAGCTATACATATATTTTTCATCTTCCGTCTCATGTGCTTGTTTTACAATACGAAGCGGACGGAATGTATCTATCATAACAGCCAGTTCAAGTGTCTCTTTCTTCCCTATACTCGCTTCTGTTTTCCCTGGATGTGGCCCATGCGGGATCCCGCTTGGATGAAGCGTAATTGAACCTTCTTCTACACCTTTTCGGCTCATAAAATTACCTTCTACATAGTACAGTACCTCATCACTATTCACATTACTATGATAATATGGTGCCGGAATAGATTCTGGATGATAATCGTATAAACGCGGTACGAAAGAGCAAATGACGAAATTATGCCCTTCGAATGTTTGATGTACTGGTGGTGGCTGATGAATACGACCTGTAATTGGTTCAAAATCCTCCACATTAAAGACCCACGGATATAAATACCCATCCCATCCAACAACATCTAACGGATGGTGCCCTAACACATGCTTGTGCATATAACCTCTCGACTTTGTCATTACGACAAACTCACCTTTTTCATCATATGTCTCCAATTTCTCCGGTCCACGCATATCTCTTTCACAAAACGGACTATGTTCTAACAATTGCCCATATTCATTGCGATAGCGACTTGGTGTTGTAATTTGGCTATTTGCCTCTACAACAAGAAACTTAGTCTCTCCCTCATCTGGAATAACACGATAAATCGTTCCAATTGGAATTGTTACATAATCACCTTTTCTATAGTGAATCGTTCCAAACATCGTTTCAATTTTTCCTGTTCCATAATGAACAAATAACATTTCATCGCCATCACCATTACGGTAAAAATAATCCATTTTTTCTGTTGGACTCACTACTCCAATTAATAAATCCTCATTCCCAAGCATAAAGTTTCTTCCGCTTACTGCATCACCAGTTTTTTTATTTTCTTTCGTACGGAAGTGGCGATGAGCAAGAGTAACATCCTCTTCATACTGTAACTGACAAGAATGCGATAATGCCGCATGCCCTACTTCTGTTGGCATATAATGATGATACAAAATAGACTGGGTACCAGAGAAACCTTTTGTCCCCATTACCTGCTCACGATAAAGCGATCCATCTTTTTTACGAAATTGTACATGTCGTTTATGAGGTAGCTCCCCCATGTGACGATAAAACATGCCCATCACCTGCTTCCATTTCTTTTTTGACCGTATTACGTAACGTACCTAAACCCGTAATCGACAGCTCTACAACATCTCCATCTTGCAGCCACTCTTCCGTACCAAGCTCCAAAATACAGCCCGTTCCCACTGTACCAGACCCGATAACATCCCCTGGATATAACGTAACATCTTCCGAAGCACGTTCAATCATTTCAGCAAATGTATAGTAAATATCTTGGAAGTTTCCCTTTGATAATATCTTTCCATTTACATGAGCAGTCATCTCTAAATCATAACGATCACCGTTACGATAAACGTCTAATTCCTCTTTCGTAACGAGATACGCTCCTAATGAAGTTGCAAAATCTTTTCCTTTCGCTGGACCGAGTCCCACTTTCATTTCTGTTGCTTGTAAGTCCCTTGCACTCCAGTCGTTCATAATGCAGTAACCAAAAATATATTCCTCTGCTCGTTCACGAGAAATGTTTCGTCCTTCTTTCCCAATTACGCAAGCAATCTCTAACTCATAATCAAGCTTTTTAGACTTCTTCGGACCAATAACAAAATCATCTGGTCCAATAACAGCACGGTGGTTCGTAAAATAAAAAACCGGGATATCATACCATTCAGGTACAACATCTAGCCCTCTTCGTCCGCGAGCTGTTTTTACATGCTGCTCAAATGCATAAAAATCTCGAATGCTACTCGGATTAGGAATTGCCGCTGCTAATTGAACTTCCTCTAAGGAATATATACCCTTTTCAGGATTCTTAATATTACGCAATACTTCTACATACTCATCTGCTTTCTCTAAAAAGGCGAACATAGAAGAAGGTAATTGTCCATCACTCGCAAGATTCATATCGATTACTTTGTCACCTTCAAGCCATCCAGCTCGCATTTCTTTCGATGGGAGACGAAATGTAACAAATTTCATCGTGATTCCTCCCTATGAAAATGAAATTTCCACCAACAAAGGAACTCTTGCTGGTGGATACAAATTTTATAAATTTCCGCGACGCTCTTGTTCTCTTTCAATTGATTCGAATAACGCTTTAAAGTTCCCTTCGCCAAATCCACGAGAACCTTTACGTTGGATGATTTCAATAAATAGAGTTGGACGATCTACAATTGGTTTCGTAAAGATTTGTAATAAATAACCTTCTTCGTCACGGTCTACTAGAATCTTCAATTCTTTTAATCTATCAATTTCTTCATCAATTTTCCCCACTCGTGCTGTTAACTCATCGTAATACGTATCTGGCGTATCTAAAAACTCCACGCCATTTGCACGAAGTACTTCAATTGTTTTTACAATATCACTTGTTAATAAAGCGAGATGCTGTACACCTGCTCCGTTATAGAACTCTAGATATTCTTGAATTTGTGATTTTCTTTTTCCATCCGCTGGTTCATTAATCGGAAACTTAATACGGCTTCCATTCGTCATAACTTTTGACATTAATGCCGAATACTCTGTACTAATATCATCATCGTCGAAATGGATCATTTGTTTAAAGCCCATAACATTCTCGTAATAACTAACCCACTCTTCCATTTTCTCAACGTTACCAACTACATGGTCTACAGCAATTAAACCAGACTCTTCAAATGGAATATTAAACTCAACCTTTTGGAATCCTGGCATAAATGTTCCTTTATAATTTTTACGCTCTACAAGCGTGTGAATTGTATCACCATACGTACCAATAACCGCTTTTTTCAATGTACCGTCCTCATCTGTTAACTCTTCAGGAGGAGCAATCGCAACAGCGCCACGTTTTACAGCTTCAGAGTATGCTTTATCAACATCATCAACAAGTAAAGCCACATCTTTCACTCCATCACCATGAGTCTTTACAAACTCTGCAATACGACTATCACTACTTAAAGCTCCAGACACAACAAAACGCATATTTTTTTGCACAAGAACATAAGATACCTTTTCACGGTTTCCTGTTTCTAATCCAGAATAAGCTACAATTTTGAATCCAAACGCTCTCGCAAGATAATAACTTGATTGCTTTGCATTCCCTACGTAAAATTCCAAATGATCTACATCACGTACCGGAAAAAAGTCCTCCATTTGTGCAGCTAGCGTATCCATAGATTTTTGTTTCATAATATCTTCATCCCCCTGTAAATAGATTAAATGGTCCATACTTAAAACCAACCGAAAACGCTTCCAACATCAATTAATAGAAATTAGTTAGCAAGCTAACAAATTCTGACCTTTAAAATTTTCTATCTTTTCTGTCAAATTCCTCTTTTTTTCTTACATATAAAATTCGACTTTTTTCTCTTTAAAATAAAGTGAAACTTTAATCGGTGGGGGTTTTGTTCATTCTCCACTGATTATTAGCCCGACTCCTACCTAACTCCTTTTTTGAGGTAGGAGTCTTACTGTCCGCAAATAGCGAGATAAGGGGATATTATTAATACTTGAGGGTTTATATGAGAGGAAAACAAAAAAGACTCCAACATATTAACTACTTACTAATACGTTAGAGTCTTTATTTTTTTTGAATGATTGTATTTATATTTTTCATACTAATATATTTGCAAGGAATAGAATAAATGATGTTAATATTACCGCTCCGCCTAATGATCCTAATAAATCTATTTTTGTTACTTGTAACACTTGTTCACTGTTCATATTCCTCATTCTCCTTTCATTTTGTACAATTTAAAACTTTTATTATACTAATACACTTGATAGAAATACGATTAATGCTGTTAATACTACTGCTCCGCTTGCTGATCCTAAGAAATCACCTTTTGTTACTTGTAATACTTGCTCTTTCATATCTTTCATTCTCCCTTCATTTATCTTTTGTTACAAAACTTCTATTATACTAATACGCTT
>NZ_JBIYCT010000022.1:0-17579 GCF_044907945.1 Bacillus sp. RC240
TTGCCGGTGTAGAATCTATCGGAACACACACTATGCGCAAAACCTTCGGTTATTGGTTCTATAAACAAACAAAAGATGTAGCCATGTTGCAAGAAGTCTTGAATCACAGCACACCACAAGTTACACTCAAATATATTGGAATCAATAAAGAAGAAAAAGATAATATTCTTGATACATTTCAAATTTAATTAACAAATATGTTTATAATTTATTAAGGAGTACACATATATGAACAAGAAAAGAAAAAAGATACTTATTACTTTAATTTTATTTTTCATAACCTCCATTATTTTTTGGCTTATAGCTACCATTTCAATAAATCATTCTCTGATACTCTTACTTATTATCTTTACTCTAACAATATATGCATCCATAAATGATTGGAAAAAGAATCATAATGATAGCATTTTGTTTATTGTAGCCTCTGTATTTATTTTACTATGTATTATCACCCAATTATATATTATATACCCTGTCAGTTAACATAACCCCACTTATCGGTATTCAATGTATCTAAAAACCTAGAAAAGTACCTTCAGAAGATTTGAAGATACTTTTCTTTTACATAATCAGTGTTATCGATAGTTAATCTTTTATATGGGGTAGCACCAACATTTCGCGAAATTCGTACGCTAAGGAATTATTCGGTGTCTTTTTTTAATATATCGATTAATAAAATAAGTTATATAAATAATTTGTTATACTTCCATGTACCCTAGCTGATATAATGTATAAGGCAATTATTGGTTAATTAATGGTTCACATATATTAGGGAGGTACATAAGCCATGTTAGAGGTAATTACGGCATTTTTCTTACTAATTCTCCATTCCATTGTTTATCTCTTTTCAAGTGGAGAAACTAAGCAAATATCAAAAAAACATATAAAAGAAATTCTTAATAGTCCGGATGGAGTAATAATATTAATCGTTGCTGCGGCACTTTTAATTGGGGGGATATATTTATATTTTTATGGTTTCGATGTAACAATGATTGTATAATAAGAACCGAAAACGATCGTTTAAGGAACTCTATTTAATTCTAATATAACTAAAAGAAATACAGTCAAAAACCAGTTCCAAAACTCATTATCAAAAACAAAGTACCATTACAAACATTAAATGTCGTTTATGGTACTTTGTTAACGTATGGTAAAACCAAGTTTTTTAACTTAAAAATTCCTTAGCGTACGAAATTCGCGTTATGTTGGTGGGACCCCTATATTAAGGTTAGCTAACTGTTGCTTTAAATCCCAATGCTTTGGCCTTTTTTTTGGATCAAACCATATAGCTCCTTCTTGAAGCCAATTCTCACGATATGCTTCAATAGTCCATCCGAGTTCTTCATCATCATATCCTGGTTGAAAAGCACAACAGGCACATATTAAACTTACGTTTGAGATTCCTTCTTTAATATAGAATGGTCCTGGTAAACAATTATAGCCACAAACTGAACAGACATATCTTCTTATAAACTTTCTAAACAACATACCAACTCCTTTATCATTGAGGTATGTTTACATAATTCCCGTTATTGGAAGTCATTTTAAAATTCTATGTGTCGATTTTTTCTTTGCCCTTGCGGATAAACCACCATATCAAAGCTAGAAGTAGTATGAGGAGCGGTATTCCCTGAATAAAGAGAAATACTCCCCAAAAAAGAAGTTCAGTACTATCTGGAGAGTCTGTTGTCATTGCACCTATAAAAAATGCGACTGGAATTGTGAGTAGATTCACCCCTAAGCTGACCATTATAAATGATAGATTTTTTGCCTCAATTTTTGGTGAATAAGCCTTTATAATTACGAATATTGCAGTGCCAATTATAAGAAACAGTATTACATAAAGATTATTAGGATATCTCATAATATTCCTCTGTCACTCCTATACATTTTCTAATGATTGTATACATTTCCATTTACAACCACCTTATCATAGAATATGTGAAAAAATCAGTAGATTTTTATAGTATATTCTATTCATGTTTGGTTAACATAACGTAACATTATTGGTAGTTAGATATTACCATAATCCCCATGATATCAACATTCTGTGTGTGACTTAAAATCTATTCTTCATACGCCATTTCATACATTCCTGTAATGATGCTAATCCTTCTGTTTTCATTTCTAGCAATTTTCGTATGAATTCCTGCATATATTGCTTGTTCAGATGTTAAACTAGTTTTATATTATCTAAACAGTCATCTGAACAGAAAAACAGGGAAACCCTTGTCAGACATAGAATTGTTCAGTTGTTTGAATGGTGTTTAGTTCAGATGTTTAGGTGTTTAGAAGGATGGTGATCTGAACAGTGCAACAAAAAGACTGGCTATCAGCTGAAGAAGTAGCCAAGGAAATAAAAGTATCAGCTATGACTATAAAACGAAACTGTCAGACCTACGATAGTTTTTTAAAATTCCAACAAGGCGAAAAAAACAAGTATTTAATCCATCGAGAATGTATACCTGTTTTTCAATTTATAGCTAAAATGAGAAATAAAAGAAACCTCCAAACAAAACAAATTATTGAGCTCCTCAGTAAAGAAAGATTCCCTGAATATATAGACATTGAACCTATCCAAACAACTGAACAAACCCGAGTAGGACAAGGAGTTATAGCTGTTCAAGAGTTGGATAGAATTGTTACTGAAAGAGTATCTGAACAACTAAAAAAACATGAGGAAAGTTTAAAGGAATGGTTAATTGAACAGCAAAAACAACAACAGGATTTTCAAAAAGCTGTGATTCAAAGAATGGATGAGCGTGATCAAAGCCTAATGACTATGATCCGTGAAACCCAGGAGACTAAAAAATTGATTGCAGCCACTCAACAAAAAAAGTGGTGGCAATTTTGGAAATAGAAAAAGCCTTGCTTATATGCAGGCTTTTTTATACAGAATTCTATACAGATTTTTGTACTAATACAGGACATTCATAAACCTGAAAAGTTCCAATATCTCTACAATGTATAAAATCATGAATAGCACGATACCAAGAGAAAACGGACAAACCCAATTGTATCAAAGGTTTGTCCGTTTTCCTTGCTACCGATAATGTGCGTTATGTGAACTAGATTTGTATAGAGCATGCATTCAACCCTTTCAGATCTTCTTCAACTAAAGAGCCATTTAATGGAGCGAGCTTGTGAAATTCTCAAAGGCAATAGGTACATAAAAAGAGAATATATTTATTAATGCTATTTGAATTACTGAAAGGAGAGAGTAGAATGAAAGATAAATTGTTGAGGGTTGGAACTATTTATATTCCTGTTACCAATGTAGAACTTTCTTCAAAATGGTATGTAAACAAATTAGGTGCAGAGTTAAGCTATAAAGATGAAGACAAGGCTATTCTTAACTTTGCAAACCAAAGTTTTTTTTTGGTTAAATCCCAAGCAAATCAAAGCTTAAATTTTTTCGATTTTTGTGATGAAGAGCGCTTCTCTTTAACATTTGAAGTTAATGGTTTAAATGCACTTGAATCAATCCATAGTGATTTTATTAAAAAAGAAATAAAAGTTGGAGAAATCGAGAACAGAGGACACACTGGAAAGAACTTTGTTTTTTATGATTTAAATGGTAATAAATTTGATGTTTGGAGTCAATTAAGTCCCATCTTCAAAGAAAAATATCTAATATCGCAATAAAAGATTTTGATCATTCAATAAACAGTGGATTTTCAGGAATTAATATGATGACAACTAAGTTAAATCATTATTCCGCAATCGGGCACGATTGTGGAAGATAATAAATACAAAAGGATCTTCAATCGAAGATCCTTTTTCAGTACCGATAATAGGACGTTATGTTAACCTCACATGTATAGAATATGCAATCAAAATACCTTTTATTATCTATATTCTTGATGTGGTACAATCTGGATAAAAGGTAGAAGGAGATAGACAATGACAGAAATCATTAAAGAGATTGTTTCCCAAAACAAAAGATACAAGGTTCAAGTTATCAAACGAAATAATGGCTTTTTCACTACAGAAGTTTTTGCGTGGTTTGAGGATTATGGATATAAGCATTGGGCTCCTATTAAACAAGGAATATCGTTAATTGATACAGAAAAACATGCTATAGCCATAGCAATGGAAGATTTAAAAGTGTATTCAGGTGAAAATGATTAATCGGTGTGGATTACACTTATCTCTGAACAAGAGAGGAGATTGCTGTAATATTAAAAATTAGCTTCCTATAACGATAATTATGTAAAAGAGCTGTCCATATGGGCAGCTCTTTGTATTTAAAGAACAACTGTTTCCGCAGTCTTCTTTAACAAAGCAAGACTTTATAAAATATGATACTAAACATATATATGTTTTTGATTTTAAACGATTTCCCTGTTTTTGGGTGTGAGTGCTGGCTCGTCGTGTGGGGGCGAAACCCCACATAGCGTTAATTTCATATGGAAAAAGAAGAATACCTTGAACGGAAGAACTAGCGGTTCGGCTGGTACAATTGCTGATCCAAGTCGAGCAACTTAATCCCGTTTTTGGTCTGTTCGGCTTGGCGAAAGCTAAAAACCAGCCGAAAAAAGTTCCGCAAGGACAGAAAAAAAAAAGAAAAGGCGATAGCCTTTAGGTGAGGAATAACGAACCGACTTTTCTTTTTCTGAAGGTGGAGATTTTTGAGCGTTATTTGCTCAAAAATACTACCTGTTCCTTGCGGAACTTTTAGCCTTTAATAATAGTGATAATAGAGAGCATCTACAAAAAACGTGTGAATCCCTTGATATGACTGGGTTGAATACACTTTTCAGGGTGTGACGAAAACGTCACACTTTTAAGTCTTTTTGTGACGTTTTCGTCACACCTAAAAAAATACAATTAAGTAAAAAAAGCGGATAACTTGCTTTGAAATACATATAAAAAAGACTATATCAAATTGATATAGTCTAAAAAAATCTAGCTGGTAATTTTACCTTTTTACCATTTTGATCTTTAAGATTTTTCAAAGAATATTGAAACAATCTCATCGTTAATTTATCAAGTTTCACTTCATTTTTTCGAGGTGCACAAATCATTATATAAGGATTTACCACCCATGTTCTAGGACTTACAGTGCGACCATTTTCAATAATTTGTCCAGCACCTTCTGGATTAAGTAAAATTTCTTTTTTCTTTAATGAATTCATAACCAAAGAAGTTTTTTCTCTTGATTTCCCTATCATTTCAGCAATTTCAGAAACAGTTGCTGCTTTTGGTAACTCATAATCTTCCTCAGCACTCTTTCGTTTTCTTTTAAATTTATCATCTCTACAAATAATAACATTACTTCTAAACTCCAAATAAGCTTGAATTCTAAATAAAAAACTTTCCTCTGCTTGAGTTAAATAACCAATATTATTCAACAAATCTAAATTTCTGTGCATTACTTGATTAAATGGCTCTCCAGCAAATGGATCTTTATTAGTTCCAACATAATGGTCTTCTCCAGTTAATTCTTTTAACTGTTGTAAAAGAGATTTTTTTAGTTCCTCAGCTTGGTCTCTTTGTTTTCCATATTTCTCAAAATCTCTTTTTCTAGCATTTCTATCAGCTTGATTTAAAGCTTGTCCCAATTCTTCATTCATTGTTAATTCCTCCTCTAAATTAAGGGAATCAACAAAAACACCTATTTTTTGCTATTTGATTATAAAACAAATTATGATAATCTATAATCAGATAAATGAAGTCTAGGTATTTTCGTAGAATACCCTATAAAAAGAGTCATGTTCCAGCATGGCTCTTTTTTTTCATTCTATCACGTTTTCAATAACCTTGAAGATAAAAACAAAGTTTCCCTATTTTTTACCGTTCCCTATCAAAATCTCGATGTCTGCTTATTTCTCTCTTATGTTCACGTTCAAATTGATTATCTACTCCCTTGCTATCCAATTCATTTTTAACAATCCCTCTAAACACCTTAAATTGTTCTTTTAAAACTTTTTTCGTTTGTACATACAAAACTCTTATATTCGTCTGCAAAACCTTTATATGAGCTTTTAATGAGCTAATTTCTATATTTAATACACCAACTTTTTTTTGTAACTTACTTTTTTCTTGTTTCAACGTTCGATTTTCTTTCATCCATCCCTCTGCATGCGTTTTTAAACTCTCATTCTCTTTCACAAAATCTGTTTTTTTCAAACGCTCATAATCCTTTTTGATAGTAACCGCTGCATTCACTTGCTTTGTTAATTCTTGATATTGTTCTGGTGATAACACATAATTTCTTGTCTGTTTCTTCGTGATTTCAGCTTTTCCAAACATTTTATCCTGTACTTCTACTACTACTTCTTTACGTAAAAATGGAATTTTAACAGGTTCATTGGGTACTTGATCCGTAACACTATCTAATTCTTTTTGCATTTGTTCTACTCTTTTTTCTAACTCTATATGACACTGGCCAATTAGCTGTAGCTTTTCACTTTCACTCTCTACTTGTTGTTTCACTACCTCTAATTCTTTGTACTTATCAACGACATCGCTTTCCAAACTCTTTTTCACTACTTGTAATTCGTTTGTTTTCTCTTCAACATTTTTTAAGTTATGGTCAATCGTTTGTAACTGCATCTCTTTTTCTTGTACTTGATTCTCAACAATTGATTTTGTTTCTGCATATTCCTTGTATTGACGGACTTTCATGTATTTATGTGAACCTACATTGGCACGTTCAAAATTTGGAATGTGTTCTTTCGCTAATTTCTCAATATAGGCCGTTTCTAATTCTCTCCAATGTGCAATTAACTTTCTTCCCGTTCCCTCTACACCTTGTTGCTGCAAAGCTCTATCCATTCCGACACGCCTCGTTAATCCTCGACTACTTTCGAAATTCGGTACATAGTTAATATGTAAATGCGGATTGGCTTCATCATCATGTAAAACCATGTTATAAACCGTTAGGTTTGGATTTCGCTCTTGAAACGCCTCCGCATACTGTTTTAACGCTTCTTTTTTAGCTTCCCTATACTTTGGGTCATCTTTACCCTCTCCAACCGCTACAACCAATTCTCGTTGCTCATGTGTCTTATCATCTTTATGTATTTTGTCATAGTAATCATCAATCTTACGGTCATTCCGTTTTTGTTTTTCGTTATACTTGTCCACCGCTTCCTGAAAAACATCCTTGTATACACTTCGGATGTCCTTTTGAACAAAGTAAATATTCTCCTCTAACCTGGATGGATCTATGCCAAGATTTCCATAAATATTTTCTCTGTTATTGTGGCTCAATGAACTTTGGTGAGATTGATTAAATGAGATAGACCCCAACATAAAATGCCACCACTTTCCCTAGATTAATTGATACCATAAGTCTAGCAAAGCGACGAAATGGAGTCAATTAGAGTAACCCTATACTTATTTTGACGCTAACGCATCAAAATCGATAGGGGTCTGCGACGCTTTTCGGCTTTGCCGAGCCATGCTTAGCATGGCAAAAAAAGACCTTGGACTCTGTCCAAACCTGCCGGGGAACTCTTCCCCAGACCCCCTTTATCGAACTCCCCAACCCCTCAAATCCTTGAGGGACTCCCTCGCCGGTTGGCGGGGTCAAACGTATACCGTTTGACAATCTAAAAGGGTTTTAGTGTAGTTCAGTTGGTCAAGTAAAATACTCCCTTCGCTTCGCTAGGTCCGTTTTAATTGACCAACACAAGTAATCATTTTTACTCTCGTTCATTATTAATACTCTTTAATTCTTTTAAAAAACTGTAGAACTAAAAAGAACCGGGCAATTTATGCCCAGTTCTTTTTTAGTTAGATTTCTCAATTTAATTATCTTATTTCACGCTTTCTTTAGAAGTTGCTGATACTGCATCTTTAAATGCATCATGGATTTGTGAAAAAGACGTTTTTCCATCTGCACTAATTGTAATCGATTGATTTGGACTATTTTCATTTGATTTTAGGTTGTCCAATTTCATCAAACTAAAATTCTATTTTTAATTAACGCGCATATGTAATAAAGTCATACATAGGCTTAACCATTTTTGGACCACCATTTGAATCTATAACTTTATTACCACTTAAATCATACCCACCATTATGAACACCAATTATTTGATTTGAAGAGTTCAACATAGCAGAACCAGATTGTCCACCGTAGGTATCAATTTCATAGAAAGCTAAGGATGAATTTTCTTGTAGAATCGAACCAGAAGATCCCCATTGAGATACAACCCCTGTACTTTGTGCTTTATCTCCAGGATATCCGTATACTTTTATTCCAACACCTTTTATACTACTAACTTGTTTAATACCTAAACTACCAACAACATCACCGATATGTGAACCTCCATTTGTTGATACTTTCATTACTGCAAAATCATATTCAGAACTACCTCCGCTATTAATATATCCAGAAGGAACACTGTAACTTTCAATATTATAATATCCATAACTATAGTGTGAATCGTTTAATGCCGGAATAATATATCCAGTTTTTAAATACTGTTTAGTGTCCGTGTCGTATACACAATGAGCATTAGTTAAAACTGTATCTTTTCCAATTACAGTCCCTGTGCACATATAATCACCATCAGGGAAGGACGTAGAAATATATGATATTGAACGATAGGGTTGTGTAGATGTATCAGATACCTTGTTTCGAGTATCATTCCCGAAAACAACCTCATTTGGTTTATCTTTTTCTTTAGGTAATCCTAATTTATTTAAAGGTTTTAAATTAAAGGGAGCTCCTGGTGTAATTTCCTTTCCATTCCCAATTATTCCAGTGTTAATTTCATCGTAATCTTGTTGTGTTAAAGACTTTGAGTACTCATTGAATTTTACTATAGTACCATCAGATTTAATCATGTCGTAAGGACTACTTTGGTTTTGAGTTAATATTTTTTCCGGTTGAACGGTTGTTTCCGCCGAAGCGAAACTAGTAAAAGAGATGAGACTAAGTGAAAAAACAAGAGAACAAGCAAACTTTTTAACTTTCATTTTTATTCCCCCCATAAATTTAATACACAAAATAATTTTACAAAAAAATGAGAGTTATTTGGAATAAAATAAAAATTTATCAACTTTTTACCTTTTCGTATTTTTCTATTATCAACTTTTGAGGATATGATTCTACTACTTGTTTTATCCATATTTTTATCTTATCTCCACTTTCGATATTTTTTAATAAATTGGAGTTATGAGAAGTTAATATAGAATCAGATGGGTGCTGTTTGTTTTTAATTTTATCAAGAATATTCTGATAATTCTCGTTGTCCTCATTTTGAATGAAATAAATTTTATTATTTTTGAATATAACATACCCTTCTTTTATAGATGACGTTTCGTTTGTAGGGTTTACAGTAGAATCTAAAGCGATTTCTTTTACAGGTTTTTTTATAATAAGCAGAGCCATGCAGGTAATAAGTAACAGTATAACTATTACGATAATCATCTTATTGTTTTTCATATTAACCTCCTCTGTATATCTTGATACATTATAAAATAGCACAATTCAATAGCAAAAAAATAAATGTAACCTTACTTTAAATAAAGTTACATCCAAAAATCATTTTCATATGTCAATTTGGAATAAAGTTTAATCAGAAATATTTTAAAATCCCTTATTTGATAAGAGACAAAAGGAATCTATTTTGAAAAAAGATTGATCAAAACAGATTCTTACTTTATGAAACATTATACAATTTTTATAAAAAAACTTAATCAAAACTCACTTAATTTTTTTACTTGATGGAATAAAGCATCGTATTCTAAATTGAAAGTAAACTTTTGAATATTAGTTTACATTCGTTTTCCCTTAAATATTGACTTCTCACTAAATCTCCTGATATCCTCAAAATACACAACAAAAGTATACATTCAAAACACTTTAAATAAAGAGGTCAAAAATCCATGAACAAAAAACCACATCTCATTGATGTCCAACCCATCCGTAGCAAAGAACAGATCGAAGATATGAAATGGGCCCTTAAACGTCATTGTTCCGAACGAGACTATAACCTATTTTTGATTGGTATTCATACTGGATTACGTGTGAGTGATCTACTTCAGCTTGAAGCACACACTATCGTAAAACTAAAACGAAAAAAGAGAAAAGAATTCAAAATCAAAGAAGGAAAAACAAAGAAAGAACGTATGATTAACCTTACTTCTATTTTTGATGAAGTCTATTCGTATGCCCAAACACTAGAAAACAACTGGTTATTTCCTTCAAGAAAAGGAGAGAAACCCATTAGTAAGATCCAGGCTTATCGACAATTGCAAAAAGCCGGAGATTTTGCCGGTGTAGAATCTATCGGAACACACACTATGCGCAAAACCTTCGGTTATTGGTTCTATAAACAAACAAAAGATGTAGCCATGTTGCAAGAAATTCTAAATCATAGTACACCCCAAATCACACTAAAATACATTGGAATTAATAAAGAAGAAAAAGACAATGTACTTGATAATTTCTATATTTAAAATCTATCAAAAAAACGACATCTACATAGATGCCGTTTTTTCTGGTGCTTTTTTTGTAAATTGATATAAAGCAATTGCACCCAAAATAACAAGTATTCCTTCAGGAGCATCTAATAATACTGTTTTCCATGTTTCTGAAATTAATAATTCATTACCTGTAGAGGCTTTATAATATCCTTTTACACAACCAATAGTAAACTGAATTACAGATAAAGAGACAAATAGCCATAAACCAAATCGAATCATTTTTTTATCTTTAAACATATAGCACCCCTTAAATAGAAAATCATAATATTAAATAAAATATATATACTTTCCGTGTTTCTGTCAACAAATGGATAATATATATTTTATTTCAAATCAAAACTTATACAAAATTTATCCCCTATAATTTCTCTTATTAATTATATAATTCACCTTCCTAATTCTTAATTATCAAGAAGATAAATCACAATAAAAAGATCCGCAACAGATTATTGCATGCCTTTTTTATAACGCTACGATGCGTTCCTTACTATTTAACATTAGAATAATTAAAGTAATTAAAGGAGGTACATATATGGACATTGGAAAAAAAATAAAACATTTAAGATTAATAAATAACATGACACAAGAAGATGTAGCCAGCCAATTATTTATTTCAAGACAAGTCATATCTAAATGGGAACTAGGAAAAAGTCTTCCCGATCTAACCAATTTATTAGCCTTAAGCAATCTATTTAATGTTTCAATTGATTCTTTATTAAAGGAGGATTCAAATTTGCAAAATCAGATAATAAAACAAAGCAATTACAAAAGATATTTATTAATAGCTTCTCTCTACATATATTCTTTAATTACTATTGTTGTTATATTTTATTGTCTCATTGCCTTTTTACTTATACCAAAAGACATAAAAACATCAGATCTAAAGGTTATTAATTCCCACTTTTATCAAGAATCTACAGTTGTTTTTAATATTTCGAATTTCCCTTGTTTATCCACGGTAAACATGACATTATTATTACGACTGTCCGTTCCTCCTATGCTTGTTTCATTAGGGCTGGAATACATGGCCAGAACAGCTATCTCATAAATGCCCTCTGTTAGCACGTGGCTCTTTTCGAAATCATCCATAATACTTTGAGCATTGGGAACAGTTTCACTATTTTTGTAGGTATTGTAATAGTAATTAAAATTGATAACACCTGTATAATTAGCATGATCTATAGGTTTACTATCTTTTAACATTTTCATTATGTTGTCAGTGTTTATTTTTTGATCGCGTTTGAAATTTTTAATTAATTCCTTTTCTTGTTGTTTATCTATATGTATATCTAAATAGTAATAGAAATTTGGATTCTTTTTATGATAGGAGAATTCACTTAATAAGTTATACTTTTTTATCATCTTATCGGATTGTTTCAAAACATCACGATGTTGTTCAACATAAGCTCCTTTGAATATTTTTAGAAAAACATCATCGCTTCCATTTTTAACTATTTCATATGAGTCTTTGTCTACAATTAAATAAGCAAGAGTGCGGTATGGTTTTTTTATTTCCACGTAAGTCTGTTGATCAGGAGCTCCAAACCCACTATCAGCAGAAAGAATTTTAAAATCCCCATTCTTTATCCCGTAGTTTTCGGACAAATAATCTCCTATTGGTTTTTCTAATAGTTTTGTGTCTATAGAACAACCACTTAATAGGAATAGTGATATGCTCAGTAATAAGATAAAAACAGTTACTTTTGGTTTCCTCATTCAAGTTCTCCCTTTTCTATTATATATTTCATACAATCATAGTTGAGGTTTTTGCCCATCTCTTATTTAAATCCCCCTATGTTCATTTTTCATTCTTACCCTTCCTTACACTACATTTTACCATTTTTAAAGATAAAAAAGGGACTCTCTTGTGAGAAGTCGTTCCTTATTTAAAACACAATAATCGTTGTATTAGGGGTCAACATACGTCGCCATCAACTTAAGAATTTTCACTACCCCTAAGTACAAAAAAACGTTATTTTTTCTTATTCCCTCTTTTCGGGACATGGACATGTATGTTGAGGACTACTAGGCCTCAACATACTTTTTTCGAAATACTATTATTAACATATTAATAGCAAGGGAATGATTATAGACTGATCTATACTGCATTCCCTTATTGTATGTATGCTATATTCTTATTCGCCTTTTTCTAACAGTAGAACCACGAATCTTGGCGAAGACATTGGTTTTTGCCCTTTCCTGAGGTCCGTCCCCACACAACGAACCAACCTCTACTCTAAAAATAGCTATAACATCAGATTTGATAGTCTATCAAATCTGATGTTATAGCTATTTTTGTTTATCCCAAGTTTTTTAAAATATTTTTTTGTTTTTTTTTATTTATTCTACTTTTCTTTCACTTAATAGAGTAAGAGGCTAATTTAATTAAATTTCATTTGAAATATGGATATTTATTTTTAACCTCATTATTAAATTAAACTTTTAAAAAATAATTGAAAAAGAGGTAGTAAGTCCTTTGGGAACTAAATTAGGAACAGTGCATATTTATAGCGTTACGCAAGATGAACTTGATATACCAGCTAGATATTTCCATAGTCCAACTCGCTTCGAACAAGTAAATTTAAAATAAAAGTATTTTTAATTGAAACACTATACCCTTTTATTGAAATTAAATATATTTTAAAAACTATTAAAAGTCCTCCAGATTGTTTAACTGGAGGACTTTCGTATTCACATAATTCTTGTTAACCGAAACTTAAGATTCTATTTATTATTTTTTATCCTCTTCCAAATAAACATCAAAAAAGCCACAAATAGCACAAAAAGCGGTATTATTTGAATAAAGAAAAATCCTTTCCAAAAATAAAATGGATTATTATATGTAAATTCTGTAGCTGCCTCATTTCTATAAGAGACAAATGAACCCACCAAACAAGAAATTGGAATTGTAAGTACATTTATCGCTAAACAGATTATTATCAATGATAAATTTTTAGCCTTAATTTTTGGTGAAACAGATATGAAAAATAAAAATATTGAAATACCGGATATAAGAAAAAGTGGTATTACATAAAAAATTAACATAATATCCCTCCATTATTTTAATTGTACCATCAGTAAAAAAGAAGGAATTCAACACTCACAAGAAAAACTCTTTTTATCTCTATCAATCTATACAATTTTTATACATTCCTAATCTAGCTCTATTTTAGATTTCACATTTATTAATGAATTAGTTAAAAAACTGTATAAAATCTCGGATACCCTTACCATATTTTTTTCAAAATACTATAATTAACATCTTTATAGCAAGGGAATGCTTGTAGACTGATCTATACTGCATTCCCTTATTGTATGTATGCTATATTCTTATTCGCCTTTTTCTAACAGTAGAACCACGAATCTTGGCGAAGACATTGGTTTTTGCCCTTTCCTGGGGGGCCGTCCTCGCTTTTTATTCCACGATCCCCTTGACTACGAGCCTCCGAACCCTCAAACTCCCAAAGCCAACCCCAGCGGGCAAAAACCGCCCTTCTGGGGCCACCTCTGGCGAGTTTGCATGAGGGTTCCCCTCATCGTCAAGGAACTTTCGCGGCATAAACACCAGGACTCAGTTTATAAATCCCATAATAATTATTTTCCAAATAACCTCGCAAAAAATCCTTTTGATTCCGTAGATGCTGTTAATGATTTTGTTTCTTGCACTTCACGAATTGTTTCAAGTAACTTATGATCCCGTTTTTCTAACTTATTATCAATATAATCTTGTTGCTTTTGTAATTGTTCAATTAACAATTTATTAAATTCTTCTTGTTTCTCACTATATTCTCTAAGTTTACTAACTTCATTTTTTAATGCTTTTAATTCTTCAGCTAAAATTTCTCCAGCTTCTTTACTAGGAACAGGCTTTATACTCTCTCCACCTGTAGCAAAATAATGTTCAATTTGTTTCATTGAATAATTCTGTTCTCGATGTAATTGCTTAACTATTTTCATTTGCTCAAGTGCTTTTTCATCAAAAATATTGTAACCTGACTCATTTTTTTCTAAAGGAATATATGTCTTTAATTCTTTCATCCAATTCCTTATAACATTTGGTGATTCATCTAAACATAATGCAACTTCTTTAACAGTCATCGCTATATAACCTGGGTTTTCTCCACCTAGGTATTCACTTTTATCCATCTTTTTACCCACCTTTAAAACCTAGATAAAAACCTAGATATTTTTAATACCAATGGTTATTTTCAAAAAAATCAACCTTGGAACCTAGGTATTAAACCTAGGTTTTTACTAATTCATTCTACTAAAGTTTATATCCTCCTGTCATATAAAGATAACGATTTTTTCTCTTTCTTTATTCCATATTCCATTTTCTTCTTAATACATGATTATTTAACTTATACAGCGAAGATCATGGCCGCGCCACAAAGTATTTGCTAATACCTTACAACAAACCACGATCAGAATCACATTCCTATTTTTTTAACATAGTAAATTTCAGCTAAAAGATAAATCATTTTATAAAATTGGAAATTCCGAATCAAAAAAGAGAGAAGAGCATAAGGGGTTTTTGGGCCCAACTAGGGTTTGGGACTAGGCGGAGCCTAGCTTAAACGTGGGTACACAAAAATTCCCAGAATGGCCACTCACTGACGACACAAAAACCTTCAAATGTCCCCATTGTGTCCCTAGATGTAGACTCAGTGAGTACACAAAGTCCCTTTGATGTCTCCAGATGAGTACTCACTAAGGACATGATATTTTTAATAAATTGCAATCAAACATTACTTTAAAATACTAAAAGAAAACAATTCACATTAAATAAATATAAACCCTTAATCTAGAATCAAATAACAACAAAATACAAAATGCTATTCAGGCGCCCCAGAATCCTTTTTAAAGAATATAAATCTAAAATAATACTATTTGTCGTAAAAACAAAAACAAACGCTTAAAAAGAAAAATAAACAGGTTTAAAAGAAGGTTTTCCTTTGCTTTTGGGGTTGAGGCTGGTTCGTCGTGTGGGGACGAACCCCACGTATTACGTATCTAACTATGTGGTAAGTGAAATTATTAAACGAGAGTTCTAGCGGTTCGGCTCGTATAATAGCAATTCAAGCCGATGATCCCAAATAGTTGCTTTTGGATGTATCGGCTTGGTGATATCCAAACTCGAGCCGAAAAAAGTTCCGCAAGGATGTAGCAAAGCGGAAAGGGTGGAGATTTTCTGTAGCAAAGCGAAAGAAAATACAACCCGTTCCTTGCGGAACTTTTAGCTCCTTATATAGAGAGTGAGAAGGGACAAGCATAAAGAAGTATAAAAAAACCAGTAATACCAAGGGTTTATAGGACTTTTTATACTTATCAAATTTGATAAGTTTACTTATCAAATTTGATAAGTATAAAAATGTAAAAAAAAGACATCTAATTGATGTCTTTTAAAAAAATTTAATAGGTAAATCTTTTAATGGTTTAGCTCTCATAATTTTTATAAATTGTATCTTTAATCCTTCTTCAATATTATCCCGATCTCCAGCATATAAAATATGAGGATTGATAAATAATGCATAAGACTTTACATTGCTATTTTCTACAATACTTTCAGAACGAGCAATGATCCCTTTTGTATATAATGCCTTTACAACTCTACTCACCTTAGTCTCACTTGTCTCTAAAGACTTTGCTAATTCTCTTTGTGTAAGCGGTAATGGCTGTTTCTTTTTGGGATTGTCTACAATTGCATTAGATCCAAAACCTATAAAAGGAATCAAACTCATTAAAAACACAATTTCTTCATTTTTTAAATAAGATATACTTTGTAAATAACTCCAATTGTCTTGAATAATTTGAACAAATTTAGCTTTATTTTTTACTTTTCGCTCTGGAACTAATTTCATTCCTCTTAAATTAGCTTTTGATTGAAGTTCATTTGCTAAATACATCTCTTCTTCTGACAAGATCTTCGAATCCTCGATATCTCTCAATCTTGCATTTTTTTCAGCTTGTTTTAAATTGATAGTATTTGTCATAACTTTTCTCCTCATTCCTAGTATTTACAACTAGTACGGAGACTCTTTTTATGCTATTATGTAATTAGAATTTTATAAGAATAAAAAAGCCTCTCATTATAGTTGTTTCTCGACAATTCAATTATATCATGATTGGCTTTTTTTGTTGTAACTAAAAGAAAAAGGGCCCTATATATAGGACCCTTTTTTATTATTCTTGTAACCAAAAGCAAAGTAGCAATTAAGTATAAAAAATTCTAAAAAAGAAAAGGGCAAGCTACGGGTTTGTCATGACAAACCCTAAAAACTACGTTTTTAACTTGGTAGGAAATTCCTACAACCTTTACCGTTTTTTAGGTCTCAAAATTTCATTTTCTCGTCCTAAAACGGTTATCGCTTCGCTCGATTTTCTATCTTTTCGAAAGTAAACTTTTGAATAAAAATTTACATTAAAAAGAAGCATAGAAAAACATTCTATTCTATACTTCTTTTTTTATAAACAACTCAATTCCCTTTAATTATTGACTTAAATTCACCAATAATAGAGCTAATCATTTTTTTAAAACTATCATAAAATATAGGTAATAAAATTCCTAATCCAAAGACTAATGATGATTTTATACATATCCCTACAAATATTAAGATAAAACTTATATAGAAACTAACGTAATTTTTATCATCAATCTTTATTTTTTTTTTGAAACTATCATTTCCCTTTATCAGATCATCTAGTGTTACATTGTAAAACTCACTAAGTATAATCAAATTATCAATATCAGGATAACTTTTATCATTCTCCCATTTATAAACAGCTTGTCTAGTTACTCCAATTTTTTTCGCCACATCTTCTTGGGAAAGATTTTGTGATTCACGAAACTTTTTTAATTGTTGACCTAAACTCATCCCCTTCACCTCTTAAAAAAATTATTACACATAAAACAATAAAAAATAAAGAAACTATCAGTTCTATACATGTAAACCAATAGTTCACAATATACTTTTCTTTAACTTAAAATTTAAAAAGACCTCAAATATAAAAATTAAAACATCCAATGTAAACTTTTAGATATTAGTTTACATTCGTTTTCCCTTAAATATTGACTTCTCACTAAATCTCCTGATATCCTCAAAATACACAACAAAAGTATACATTCAAAACAC
>NZ_JBIYCT010000023.1:0-15665 GCF_044907945.1 Bacillus sp. RC240
TCAAACTCTCCAATAAAGTTAGTTTGTCTAGCATCTAAAAATAAAAATTGACGTTCACGTTGTTTGTTTCGTTCAGTTTTCAAAGAACTTGTCTGTCGCTCATTTGCGACTCCCTTATGTTAACATTTTCATATTTCAATGTCAACCAAGTTTTTTTATTTCTTTTGTCGCTTTCTGCGTTGTTGCTATCGGCGACTTGTTTTATATTACACCTCTAAACTCTAATCGTCAATATGTTTTTCTAAAAAAATATAAAAAGGCTTATTCCTTTTAAAATAAGCCTTTTTATCCTATAACATTCTATTCATTTATTATTTTTCTATAATTGGTAATGAAACGATGAACTGAACGATCCCGTCCTCATACTCAGCTCGAATACTACCACCTTGCAACTCAACAATACTTTTCGCAATAGCTAATCCGAGCCCCGAACCTTCTGTTACTCTACTTCTAGATTGATCTTTCTTATAAAACCGTTCAAACAAGTTCCCTAACTCTTCTCTCGTAAACTCTTCACTATGATTCGCAATAACAATTTGTATATTCCTGCGCTGCCTTTGAAGAGAAACTTTTATCTCTCCGTCATCTTTACTATACTTAATTGCATTCATTAGTAAGTTGTCGAATACACGGACCATCTTTTCCGAATCAATCATCGCATATGCACGTTCCTCAGGAAACTTCTTAACAAACATAAGGCCATGCTCTTCCGCTTGTGGTACTAACTCTTCTATTAATTGATCAAGTAACTCATTTACACACACTTCCTGTTTTTCTAATACAACTTGTTCATTCGTTAACTTCGTATACTCAAATAAATCTTCTATTAAATTCTTTAACTGCTCCGACTTCGCAAAAGCAATTCTCGTATACTCATCATGTTGTTCTTTATTTTCATATTTAGAATCTCGAAGTAATCGCAAGTAACCCATTATAGAAGTCAGTGGTGTACGTAAATCGTGTGATACATTCGTAATAAGCTCATTTTTTTGCTTCTCTAATTTACGTTCCTTTTCTATATTATTCATAAGCTCTTCCGCCATATTATTAATATTCTCAGTTAAAGACGCAATCTCATCTTCACCTTTTTTCTCAATACGGTACGCTAAGTTGCCTTTTTCTATTTCCTTTACACCTTGTGCCATCGCTTCAATTTGCTTCATCTTTCTCTTTGTTATATAGAAGAAAGAAAAAATGAATACAAGTAAACCTATGAAAAATGGAAACGGCCCTTCTTGCGTATCATATCTCACTTCACCTCCCGGAATCCCACTAACAAACATGTATAAATTCTTATCTTCTATTGTAATAGGTACAAAAGCTATAAATTCTTTCCTTGTATTTTCAAATGCATCTTGGCCATTTGAATAGTTGATTGCAAATGATGCTGCATTACGAATTGTATTGTGCAAATCAATTTGTTCTTCTTGTGCCTGCTTCGTCTTATATACAACTTTGCCGCTCTCGTCAGTAACCAGTACTTTTAAAGCTCTAGATCCTCGTTCTAAATTTTGATTCTCCATTTCGATCATATTGGATATAGCTTCTAATTTATTTTCATGAACCGAGCTATTTGCTGCTCTTTGAGCTTGGTGATTAATTTGTTCCATACCAGCTCGATAATCGATATTCGCTTGACGATTCGCATTCTCAAAAAATGGCGCAGCTCCCTTTGCAAAAAAAAGCCCTAATAACGCACAAGCAGTAAACGCAGTAATAAGTTGAATTCGTATACTCCGTTTCACACTTCTCACTATCTTTCCAATTAATTCTCGAATTTTCCTAACATAAGTAAATGGATTAAATATCTTTTTCAATCTTATACCCCACTCCCCATACTGTTTTTATATATATTGGCTTCCTTGGATTCTCCTCAATCTTTTCACGCACTTTCCGAATATGAACCATTACCGTGTTATCCGACTGGAAAGATCTTTCGTTCCAAACCTTTTCATAAATTTGTTCCGCGCTAAAGACCATCCCCGGATTACGAGCTAGTAATTCTAAAATCGAAAATTCCCTCGGAGTCAGTTTCACTTCTTCTCCATCTACAATGACTGTATGGGTTGAGATGTTTATCTTCATCTCTCCAATTTCTAGCTCGTCCTCATTTTGAAGAGCAAAACCATTCATCTTCATATAACGACGTAACTGAGATTTAATTCTTGCGATTAACTCTAACGGATTAAATGGTTTCGTTACGTAATCATCTGCACCTGTTGTTAATCCTAAAATTTTATCCATATCTTGCGTTTTCGCCGAAAGCATAATAATAGGCATTTCTTTCGATTCTCTTACTTTCATACACATATGAATACCATCTACCTTTGGCATCATAATATCTAATACGACTAGATGTACTTCATTTTTTTCTAGTAAACGTAATCCTTCTTCTCCGTCTCCTGCTTGCAACACTTTATATCCTTCATTCTTTAAATAGATTGTAATAAGATTTCTAATTTCTTTTTCATCATCTACGACAAGTATTGTTTCGTGCGCCACAATATCTCCCCCATCACTTTTTTAATCCCTAACTTCTATTATAGGAAAACTTCTGAAGAAAAACGCTCGGAAATCCTTAAGATTTTCTGAAGACGCAAAAAAGGTCTAGACTCCCCTTAAGTCTAGACCTTTCAAAAAACCCCTTTTATTTACGAACGTAGATGAAATATAGTACGAATAAAACTCCCATAACATACATAATTGGATGAATCTCTTTACGACGACCACTTACTACCATTGTAATTGGATAGAAGATAAACCCGATTGCAATCCCTGTCGCAATACTATACGTAAGTGGCATTGAAATGATTGTAAAGAATGCTGGTACTGCAATCTCGAATTTCTTCCAATCAATTTCTCCTAAAGATGAAACCATCAAGATTCCTACAATAATTAATGCTGGCGCTGTTACAGCTGGTGTCACAACACTTAATAGTGGTGAGAAGAATAGTGCCAGTAAGAAGAATCCTGCTGTTACAACTGCTGTAAATCCAGAACGTCCTCCTGCCGCTACCCCCGCAGACGATTCAATGTAAGACGTCGTAGTAGATGTACCTAGAATTGCACCAATTACAGTTGCAATCGCATCTGCAAATAATGCTTTACCTGCACGTGGTAATTTATTGTTCTTCATTAATCCCGCTTGATTCGCAACCGCTACAAGCGTACCTGCTGTATCAAAGAAATCGATAAAGAAGAACGTTATAATAACAATCGCCATTTCAACAGTGAAAATGTCTCCAAAGTGAGTTAATGCTACCCCGAACGTTGGTTCTAGACTCGGTATTGCTCCCACTACAGCTTTTGGTGTATCAATTAATCCAGTCGCTACTCCTAAGATCGCCGTAAGGATCATACCGTAGAAAACTGCACCATTTATTTTTTTAATCATGAAAATGATTGTAGTAACAACTCCGAAGATCGCTAGTAACGTTGTGCCCTTTGTTAAGTCCCCCAACCCAACAAGAACAGCATCATTCTTTACGATAATTCCAGCGTTTTGGAATCCAAGGAAGGCAATGAATAATCCAATACCCGCCGCTACTGCAAACTTTAACTCTACTGGAATTGCATTAATGATTTTTTCACGAATACCTGAAGCAGTAAGAATAATAAAGATAATACCTGACATTAATGTTCCAGCAATTGCCGTTTGCCACGGAATTCCCATCGTTAACACCGCTGTATAAGCAAAGAACGCGTTTATTCCCATACCTGGCGCTAAAGCAATCGGATACTTCGCAAATATCCCCATAATTAACGAACCAATCGCCGCTGCTAATGCTGTAGCAACGAATACTGCACCTGGATCCATTCCTGTACCCGCCGGTAATCCTTTAACATTTCCAAGCGACAGCGTAGCAGGATTGACAAATAGTACGTAAGCCATAGATAGAAATGTCGTTAAACCTGCTATGAACTCTGTTTTATAATTTGTGCCGAGTTCATCAAACTGAAAATAGCGTTTCATCTTACGTTTCCCCCGTTATATGATTACTCGCCGTATTTCACCCTAGCCCTCTTTTATCTATAAAAATAAAAAAGGCTTCCATTGCATATACATGGAAGCGTTCTATGAATAAAGACAAGTTTCCCCTCATCTTTATAGAAACGCCTCGTAGTCAAGCCATTTACGGTAGCTAGGTAGAAACTTTCGGGCCATATCCCCGATATTATACGACGGCATAATATTCACTTTTCGTTTGAATTACATACTCATATTAACTCGAGGAGGTGGTTTTGTCAATTTAAAAACGAACATTTTTATAAACTTTTATATTTTCGTTCGTATTAAGGCTGAAAACAAAAAGATCCATCTATACATGAACGATAGATGGATCTTTTTTATTACAATACTATTCCCACTCAATAGTTGCTGGTGGCTTACTCGTTATATCATACACGATACGGTTAACGTGTTTTACTTCGTTTACGATACGTACAGAGATTTTCTCTAATACGTCCCAAGGGATACGTGCCCAATCAGCTGTCATACCGTCGATAGATGTTACTGCACGGATACCTACTGTGTAATCGTAAGTACGCTCGTCACCCATAACACCTACACTACGCATACCAGGAAGCGCAGTGAAGTATTGCCAAACTTCGCGGTCTAATCCTGCTTTTATAATTTCTTCACGTAAAATTGCATCAGATTCACGAACGATTTCTAATTTCTCTTCTGTAATTTCACCTAATACACGAATACCAAGTCCTGGACCTGGGAACGGTTGACGCCATACGATTTCATCAGGAATTCCTAGTTCTGATCCTAATACACGTACTTCGTCTTTAAATAAAGTGTTTAAAGGCTCAATTAATTTGAACTGCATGTCTTCTGGAAGTCCACCAACGTTATGGTGAGATTTAATTGTTTGTGCAGTTGCTGTACCACTTTCAACGATGTCTGTATAAAGTGTACCTTGCGCTAGGAAGTCCATTCCTTGTAATTTAGAAGCTTCATCATCAAATACGTAAATGAATTCATTACCGATGATTTTACGTTTTTGCTCTGGATCTTCTACACCTTTTAACTTGTTCATGAAGCGCTCTTGTGCATCCACTTTAATAACGTTCATATGGAAGCCTTCGCTAAATGTTTTCATAACACCTTCTGCTTCATCTTTACGAAGTAAACCGTGGTCCACGAAAATACATGTTAATTGGTCACCAATCGCTTTATGAATTAATACTGCTACAACAGAAGAGTCTACACCGCCACTAAGTGCGCATAATACTTTTTTGTCTCCAACAGTTTCACGGATCTTCTCTAATTCTACTTCGATAAAGTTCTCCATGTTCCATCCTTCAGAACAACCACATACGCCGAATACGAAGTTTTTAATTAAATCGTTACCGTGCTCAGAGTGACGTACTTCTGGGTGGAATTGTACACCGTATAAGTTTTCCGCTTCATTGCTCATACCAGCAATTGGACAAGACTCACTCGTTGCATCTACTACGAATCCTTCAGGTAAACCAGTTACTAAATCACCATGGCTCATCCATACAACTTGCTCTTCTGGAAGGTTCGTATATAATTTTGATTCGTTCTCTACTTTAAGAACAGCTTTTCCGTACTCGCGGTGGTTTGCACGTTCTACTTTACCACCGAAGTGTTGCGTCATAAGCTGCATACCGTAACAAATACCGAAAATCGGTAATCCTAGTTCAAAGATTTTTTCATCACAATGTAATGCACCTTCACCGTATACACTATTTGGTCCACCAGAGAAGATAATCCCTTTTGGATTCATTGCTTTAATTTCTTCTGCAGTAATTGTATGTGGATGAAGTTCACTGTATACACCGAACTCACGAATTCGACGTGCTATTAACTGATTGTACTGACTCCCAAAATCTAAAACGATAATTGTATCATGCTGCTTCTTCAAAATAATCACCCCAACGTTAGTTCTCGTATATAAATATTTTCACCAATTTGGCGAAAAGCATTACTAATATAATAAAAAAAGCCAGTCCTCCGCCTCTAGTCTCATGACAAAGAAAAGGCAGGGGTCTGGCTTTATAAAGAAAGATAGTCTTCCGCTCTTTATAAATATAAGACGCACTGCCTTCATAGTCAGGTTGTTTACGGTAACCCGGTAGAGACTCTCAAACCATATCATCGAGGATATATGAAGGATTGTTTTATATTATCTTCCTAGATTCTAACAATGAAGTATCAGTATGGTCAAGAGAGAAAGCGACAAAATTCTACAGAAATTATTTTCCTGCGCTCAAAAACATAAAAAAACATCCACTTCTATATAGAAGTGGATGTTTTTCGGGAGAACGGAATTACATCATTCCGCCCATACCGCCCATGCCCATGCCGCCCATGTCAGGCATTGCTGGTGCATTTGGTTCTGGCTTGTCAGCAACTACAGCTTCAGTTGTTAAGAACATAGCTGCAACAGATGCTGCGTTTTGAAGTGCAGAACGAGTTACTTTAGCTGGATCTACGATACCAGACTCAAGCATGTTAACCCATTCGCCAGTAGCTGCGTTGAAACCAACGCCTACTTTTTCGCCTTTTAGACGCTCTACAACTACAGATCCTTCTAGACCAGCGTTGATTGCGATTTGACGAACTGGCTCTTCTAGTGCACGAAGTACGATGTTGATACCTGTTGCTTCGTCGCCTTCAGCTACGATAGAAGCTACTTTTGTGTATACGTTCATAAGTGAAGTACCACCACCTGCAACAATACCTTCTTCTACTGCTGCACGAGTTGAGTTAAGTGCATCTTCAATGCGAAGTTTGCGCTCTTTTAACTCAGTTTCAGTTGCTGCACCTACTTTAATTACTGCTACACCGCCCGCAAGTTTAGCAAGACGCTCTTGTAATTTTTCACGATCGAATTCAGAAGTAGTTTCTTCTAATTGCGCGCGGATTTGACCGATGCGAGCTTCGATTTGTTGTGAATTTCCAATACCTTCAACTACAGTTGTGTTTTCTTTCGTTACAACAATTTTACCAGCGCGTCCTAAAGATTCAACTGTAGCAGATTTTAAGTCACGTCCTAATTCTTCAGTGATTACTTCGCCACCAGTTAAGATTGCGATATCTTCTAGCATTGCTTTACGACGGTCACCAAATCCAGGAGCTTTAACAGCAACTACATTGAATGTACCACGAAGTTTGTTCACTACTAATGTAGCTAACGCTTCGCCTTCTACATCTTCAGCAATGATAAGGAGTGGTTTACCTTGTTGTACCACTTGCTCTAATACTGGTAAGATTTCTTGGATGTTAGAAATCTTTTTGTCAGTAATTAAAATGTATGGGTTATCAAGAACTGCTTCCATTTTGTCAGAATCAGTAATCATGTAAGGAGATGCATATCCACGATCAAATTGCATACCTTCTACTACGTCTAATTCTGTTGTGAATCCTTTAGATTCTTCTAAAGTAATAACCCCGTCGTTACCAACGCGCTCCATTGCTTCAGCGATTAATTGACCTACTTCTTCGTCAGCCGAAGAAATAGCAGCTACTTGTGCGATAGAAGATTTACCTTCGATTGGTTTAGAAATCGCTTTTAATTCTTCAATTGCAGCAGTAACAGCTTTTTCGATACCTTTACGAAGACCCATTGGGTTTGCACCAGCTGTTACGTTTTTAAGACCTTCACGAATCATAGCTTGCGCTAATACAGTTGCAGTTGTCGTTCCGTCACCAGCTACATCGTTTGTTTTGCTAGCAACTTCTGCTACTAATTTCGCACCCATGTTTTCGAATGCATCTTCTAATTCGATTTCTTTTGCGATTGTTACACCGTCATTTGTAATAAGTGGTGAACCGAATTTTTTCTCAAGTACAACGTTACGACCTTTTGGTCCAAGCGTTACTTTTACTGCGTTTGCAAGAGTGTCGACACCGCGAAGCATCGAACGACGTGCTTCTTCACTAAATTTAATATCTTTTGCCATAATAATTGACCCCCTTGGATTTTTAAAATGTATATAATTAACCGATAATTGCTAAAATGTCACTTTCACGTAAAATCAAGTAGTCTGTACCTTCGTATTTCACTTCAGTACCTGCATATTTTGAGAAGATGATAAGATCACCTGCTGCTACCTCTAAAGCAACACGCTCACCATTTTCAAGCACTCGGCCTGTACCTACTGCAATAACTTTACCCTCTTGTGGTTTTTCTTTTGCAGTTTCTGGTAATACAATACCACTTGCTGTTTTTTCTTCTGCTTGAACAAGTTCAATTACAACGCGATCACCTAATGGCTTTAGCATGAACAATAACCTCCTCATTTTGTTATGTAAATTTTATTTATTAGCACTCAAGTCACACGAGTGCTAACACACTTCTAATAATAAATAATCTCAATTTCTTTTGCAAGTAAAAAAATCATAATTTTTTCGCAAATTACTTTATGCACTTTCCTAGATATCATTACTTCTTCTACTGCCTTTACTATATGAATCGTTGTTCCCACTTCTTGTATGTTACAATATGAAAGACACCCTAAGTTGTTTTCGCTAAACGTACAACTTTTTCCTGTCTCCTATTTTATTTTCAAATACTTATTTACAAAAAAAATATAATTCAAATGAAAGTTTATATCGTAGGTAGCATATTTACATGTTATCCTACCTTATCTCATACACTAGCGTTAGAAAGGATGGTTAAACCATTTGAAGAAACAATATTGGTGGATTATCGTTACATACATTTTAATGCAGTTATCAGGCATTGCCGGGTTACCGCTTCTCCTGAAAACTGGACTATACGATAATAGGGGATTTACTAGAGATGAAAAACTTCAGCTCATAACTGGTCATTGGGCTATCATTAGCTTTTTCATTGCATTATGCGTTGTACTTTGGTTACTCAGAACAGACATTCGTGACAGGCATTTAGATAAAATGCGCTCTACTGTTCCAGCTACAATTGGGTGGATTTTTATTGGTTTCTTCTTAGCGCTGTTCTCACAAAGCATTGCCGGTATGATCGAAATGCGTTTATTAGGGATTACACCGGGATCTGAAAATACAGCAAGACTTATGGACATCGCAAGAACGACACCTTGGTTCCTTATTGTCATATCTATAATAGGACCTATTTTGGAAGAAATCGTATTTAGAAAAATTTTATTCGGTACACTTTATAAGAAGTTTAACTTCTTTATTGCCGCTATTATTAGTTCACTTGTATTCGCGGCGATTCATTTTGATTTTACTCACTTATTGGTATACACTTCTATGGGGCTCGTATTCGCCTTTTTATACGTAAAAACGAAACGAATTATAGTTCCTATTGCAGCTCATGTTGCAATGAATACATTAGTTGCAGTTGCTCAAGTTGTAGTAAGCAATGAGCAAATTCAAGAAATGATTAAAGAAGCTGAAAAAATGCAAGGCTTTATCGGAGGATTTTTAGTATGAGAAACTCACCATTGTTCATGGCTGCATTGTACTTTCTTCTTGGATGTATCTTTACACGCTTCGCCATTACGAACGTAACAGATACAATCTGGAATATGTGGACAATACTATTTGCAGTTATGGCAACAATTGATTTTAATTTGGCACTTCGCCTTATCTTAGTTAAATTCACAAAGAAAAAACAATAATAAAACGCAGAGGTCATCTCCTCTGCGTTTTATTGTGGATAATTCTTCAAAAAGTAAACAAGCGTTTGTAACTCTACAGCTAAATCAATGTGATGAATTCTTATATTCTCTGACACATTTAAGCGTGCTGGTGTGAAATTTAAAATACCATGCACGTTCGTTTCTGCCAATCTATCTGCCACAGATTGCGCTACTGTAGCGGGTACTGTTAATATTGCCACTTGTATATCAGTTGATAAACGTTCTTCTAGTTCATCCAAATGATATACAGGAATGCCTCCGATTTCTGTTCCAACTTTCTCTTCACTAACATCAAACGCCATTTCAATTTTTGTATTATTGTTTTTCGTGAAATTATAATGTAAGAAAGCGGTCCCTAAATTACCTACTCCAATAAGTGCCACGCGTGTTATATCATCTTGGTCGAGTGTTTCACGGAAAAATGATAATAAATAATTTACGTTATATCCATATCCTTTTTTCCCTAACGCTCCAAAATATGAAAAATCTCTTCGAATAGTTGCGGAATCAACCTTTACCGCTTCACTCAATTCGGCTGATGAAACACGTTGCTTACCAGAAAGAGATAAGTTTTGGATAAATCGATAGTATAGAGGCAATCGTTTGGCAGTGGCCTGTGGAATTTTTTGCTGATCCATATAACCTCTCCTCTCTTCCTATCTTTATTCTTATACTTGAATCAAATACAGAAGTTTAGTACTCCTGAATTTCCTTGTATAATAAAGAGAAGAAGTATTCTCTCTTTATTTTAAACTATACACTATTTTTAGTATGATTGAGAAATATAAACATGGCAAAGTTAAGAAATTATTTGAGGTGAAAACATTGATATTATTACAAGTGAATGGGCTTTCGAAATTATACGGTGCAGAAACGATTCTTGCAAACATAAAATTGGAAGTACAAACAAAAGATCGTATCGCATTAGTCGGACGAAATGGAGCTGGAAAATCTACATTATTAAAAATAATAGCTGGCGAGTTATCTCATGATGGTGGTGAAATTATAAAACCGAAAGATGTCTCAATGGGGTATTTAGCTCAAAATACCGGATTAGAAACGTCTTTAACAATTTGGGATGAAATGTTAACCGTCTTTACACACTTGCAGCAGATGGAGACAAAACTTCGAAGGCTAGAGCAAGAGATGGGAAAAGAAGAAAACTTTTCAAATGCGGCTATATATGAGAAATTATTAGCTGATTATGACCAATTACAATTAGATTATAAAGATCAAGGCGGCTATCAGTACGAAGCGGATATACGCTCAATTTTAAGCGGTCTTGGCTTCCCAGTTGAAACGCATCAGACGAAAATTTCCACATTAAGTGGTGGACAAAAGACTCGATTAGCTCTCGGGAAATTATTATTAACTAGACCAGACTTACTTATTTTAGACGAACCTACAAACCATTTGGATATTGAGACACTAACATGGCTTGAACAATATTTACAAGGCTATCCTGGCGCGATTTTAATCGTTTCCCATGACCGTTATTTCTTAGATAAACTCGTTACACAAGTATACGAAATTTCTAATAAGGAAAGCCGACGATTTGTTGGTAACTACAGTAAATATTTAGACTCAAAATCAGCTCTATACGAGCAAGAAATGAAGCGTTATGAAAAACAACAAGATGAAATTTCTAAACTGGAAGACTTTGTACAAAAAAATATAGCTCGTGCATCTACGACAAAACGCGCTCAAAGTCGCCGTAAACAATTAGACAGAATGGAAGTATTAACTAGACCATTAGGCGATTCTAAATCAGCTTCCTTCCACTTCGATATTGAAAAACAAAGTGGAAATGATGTTTTACAAGTGAAAGATGCAACTATTGGCTATTATCAGGAACCGATTATTGAGCATGTAAATATGCGCTTAACTCGCGGTGACAGTGTTGCCTTAGTTGGGCCAAACGGAATTGGAAAATCTACATTATTAAAATCCATTGTGAATAAGTTACAGCTATTACATGGAAACGTTGCTTTCGGCTCAAATGTATCTGTTGGTTATTATGATCAAGAACAAGCCAACTTAACATCTTCGAAGCGAGTTTTAAATGAATTATGGGATGAATATCCCCTGCAACCTGAAAAAGAAATTCGCACTATACTAGGCAACTTTTTATTCACAGGGGATGATGTACTCAAACCAGTATCTTCTCTTAGTGGTGGACAAAAGGCTCGACTAGCTCTTGCAAAACTTATGATGCAAAAATCCAATTTATTAATTCTCGATGAGCCAACAAACCATCTTGATTTAAATAGTAAAGAGATTTTGGAGAATGCTTTAATTGATTACCCAGGTACTCTTCTATTCGTCTCTCATGACCGCTATTTTATTAATCGCGTAACGACAACCGTTGTTGAGTTATCAACAGAAGGTGCACAAGAATATTTAGGTGATTACGATTATTACGTTGAAAAGAAAAATGAAATGATTGAACGTGCGGAACTAGAGCAAGAAGATGAAGTACCTGTTCAAAAAGTGGTGGCACAAGAAAAATTAAATTATCTCGAAGAAAAAGAACGTAAACAGCTAGAGCGTCAACGTACTCGAAAGATTGAAGAACTGGAACAAAATATCGTAGGCTTAGAAGAAGAAATTGCTACGTTAGAAGATCAGCTTTGCTTACCAGAAATATATGCAGATTATGAAAAGGCTAGTGAAATTACAACTAAAAAACAAACACTGCAAGAACAGCTTGAAGCTTGTATGGCAGAATGGGAAGAACTGCATATATAAGAGAATTTAAAAGAGGAGGATGTCTCATAAGTCGGGCTTTTTGACGAGATGACCTCCTTTTTATTTTCTGTTTTGGAATCAATACCATAGTAAATGAAATTATACAAACCATTCGACAAGGATTGACAATAGTAGCACCTTATATAATAAGAGGAGGATGTTTCAATTTTTTTTTGGACATCTCTTTGTTTTTTATTTCCCAAAAAAGAATTTCTTTAAAGGTCAGACTTCCTCTATGTTATCCACAAGGTTATACACATATCCACCTTTATAATATAAACTTTCAAATAACTTTTCCACATTATCCACAACTTGATAAAAAGTTATACACATTTTATGTACACAAAAAAACCCAAATTATCAACAGATAATTTGGGTTTTATCCACAAGCTGTGGTTAATTTTGTGTATAACTATGCTTCAATATCTAATCCTGGATTTGCATTTAAAGCTAATGTAGCGCGTTTTCCTTGTTCGTATGCAATTGTACCTGCAGCCGCAATCATCGCTGCATTATCTGTGCATAAAGATAGAGGAGGAATAATTAGCTCTATATTTTCTTTTTGTGCAAATTCTGCTGCTAAACGTGCACGAAGCCCTTTATTAGCAGCTACTCCACCAGCAAGAAGCACTTGTTTTACATTATAAGCATCTGCTGCACGAGACGCTTTCGTTACAAGTACATCTATTACACTTTCTTGGAAACTTGCTGCTAAATCTTCTGGTGCAATTTCTATACCGCGCTGTTTTGCGTTATGCACAGTGTTGATAACTGCTGATTTCAATCCACTAAAGCTGAAATCATACGAATCAGGTTCTAGCCACGCACGAGGCAAATCAATTGTTGGTTTTCCTTCATGCGCAAGGCGATCAATATGAGGACCACCTGGATAAGGCATTGATAATGTACGAGCTACTTTATCGTAAGCTTCTCCTGCCGCATCATCTCGCGTTTCACCAATCACTTCAAATGAACCATGTTCTTTCATATAAACAAGCTCCGTATGTCCACCGGATACAACAAGCGATAGTAACGGGAATTGTACTTCTTTTACTAAACGATTCGCATAAATATGACCAGCAATATGATGAACACCAACTAGAGGGATATCATGAGCAAAAGCCACAGCTTTCGCTGCATTTACACCTATTAAAAGTGCTCCGACTAAACCTGGGCCTTCTGTTACAGCAATTGCATCAATATCCTCAAAAGTGATATTCGCTTCTTTTAAAGCTTCTTCTAACACAACTGTGATTTCTTCTACATGATGACGGGATGCAATCTCTGGTACAACTCCGCCAAAACGCTTATGACTTTCAATTTGCGATGCAACGACATTCGCAATGATTTCCGTTCCATTTTTAACAACTGCTACAGCTGTTTCATCACAGCTTGTTTCAATACCAAGTATAATCGTATTTTTTCCCATTATATATTCACCCACATTACAAGACCATCTTCCTGATTGTCTGCATAGTATCGTTTACGAATCCCACCATTTTGAAATCCGTATTTTCTGTATAACTGCTTTGCTACTTCATTTGACATGCGTACTTCAAGTGTCATTGTTTTTACTCCTAAACCTTTCGCTTCGGAAATGACTTCTTTTAATAAGGCATCCCCTAGCTTTTGACCTCTGTATTCCGGCAGGATAGCTATATTTGTTACATGTGATTCATCAATAATTATCCACAATCCACAATATCCAATTACGAGACCATCTTTTTCTAGCACGACATAATGTGCATGTTCATTCACCTCTAATTCACGGTGAAAGGCATCTGCAGTCCAAGGGGTTGAAAAAGATGCTTCTTCAATAGCTACAATTTGAGCAATATCATCGAGTGCCATCTTTCTAAATATCATATCCATCTTCTGTAGGCCCCTATTGTTTTTGACTTTCTAACCATTTTGTTTCAGCTTCAGCTAAACGAAGATAGCTAGGAACAAACGTATGCACGTCTTGTTCTTCTTTTTGTAATCCTAAAAATGCTAATTCACTTGGTCTTGGGTTATTCTTAGTGAACGGAGCAAATACAGCTTGATCACCTAAATATTCTACAATTGTTTCTTTATGCAATTTAACATCGTTACCAATAAATAAAACAGGCTGTTCTTTATCTTTTAACATTTGCAACCAGTCAACAATAAGAATAATTCGGTCTTCTTCTATTGAAGTTATACGCTCTCCTTCATATGTATATAACCCCGTGTAAATTTGACCACGTCGGCCATCAAATAAAGGACAAATTAGTCCATTAAAATTAGTACCATTTGCAGCCACCACTTCCAAACTTGATACACCTACAATTGGTATTTGAAGTGACCAAGCTAATGTTTTTGCCGCTGTCACACCTATACGAACACCTGTATATGATCCCGGTCCAGCTGCTACAACAATTTTAGTCAATTCTTTCGGTTTTACACCGCATTCTTTTAACAGTTTCTCTACAGCTGGCATAAGACGTACAGAATGGTTTTTTGTTAAATTTGTAATGATTTCCCCAATCACGTTCCCTTCCTCAATAAGGGATACACCCATTACGTAATTTGAAGTATCAATTGCTAGTACTTTCATCTTGTAATAGCTCCTCACATAATCTAATATAGCGATCTCCAATTGGCTCGAGTACAATTTTTCTTGTATCATCTCCAGCATGGAATAAACTAATTTGCAACTTCTCATTCGGTAAATATACTTCTATTAAATGAGCCCATTCTACTACTGTAATCCCTTCACCATAGAAATACTCATCAAATCCTAAATCTTCTTCACTTTCCGCTAAACGATACACATCCATATGATATAGCGGTAATCTTCCTTTATATTCTTTAATAATATTGAAGGTAGGACTATTTACGACTCTTTTCACTCCAAGACCTTTTGCTAGTCCTTTTGTAAAAGTCGTCTTGCCAGCTCCAAGATCACCTTCTAAAATAATTACATCTTTTTCCTTTACAAGTCTCCCTAATTTTTCTGATAATCGCTGGGTTTCTTCGGAAGATTTTGTTGTTATTTCATATTTACTCACAGACTTCACCTACTTTACTCACAATGTTCTCTGCTCTTTATTATACAGGTTTTAAATATATAAAAAAGTCCTTAGGAGTTTTCCTAAGGATAGTTTGACTGTCTTTATTAGTTTTTTGTTAAAACAAATAAAAAAATACGAAACAACTTGTTTCGTTCTTTTCTTTATATAAAATGGCGGTCCCGACCGGGGTCGAACCGGCGATCTCCTGCGTGACAGGCAGGCATGTTAACCACTACACCACGGGACCATTTGGTTGCGGGG
>NZ_JBIYCT010000024.1:0-14924 GCF_044907945.1 Bacillus sp. RC240
GGATCAAACTCTCCAATAAAGTTAGTTTGTCTAGCATCTAAAAATAAAAATTGACGTTTCACGTTGTTTGTTTCGTTTAGTTTTCAAAGTTCAACGCCGCGTTTCAGCGACTTTTATAATTTAACATTTTGACTTGAATCTGTCAACAACTTTTTTCTTTCGTTCCTGACGACGCTTATTAATTTATCATATTACTAATCGATAAGTCAACGCTTTTTTAAAAAATGCCAAAATAAATTTATCTTGGCATTATATACAGCTTAATAATCACTAATGCAGCAACACCTGGCACCCCTAATAAACTTGATACTGTAGCTGTGCCCATGTTAATTGGAATATGAAAATCGAAATATGTCCCTGCAACATTCACAATAAATAGTAACGCTATACCTAAAGTGACATGAAAGAGTGCTTTCCCTATAAAACGTATTGGTTTAGCAGAAACACCAAAAACAAGAAAAATAAAAACCAAAGCAAGAATGCCAACAATAATAATTGTAGAATTCATTTTTTCCTCCTTATGAATGACCTATACATATCCATTTGTATGGGACAAGACAAGAAAAAAGAACATCTATAACATAACTCCTACCACTTCGTATTTATAACCTTTAATCAGTAATATTTCTTCTAAGTGCTAACAATTAGATACAACTAATTCCATTCCCACTTTTTCTTTCTCATTTTTATATCCCAAAAATAAAGTAGCCCTGTTACTCACAAATAAATCGATAAAAAGCAAAAGGTCCCGCTTTAAAAAGCAGGACCTTTTACCATTGTTCCATTTTCACAGGACGACGTTTTGCTTCTTTTAACAAGAAAAAATATTTCGCCTCTGCTATTTTTAAAGAACAAAGTACATCTTGAGACGGCTCAACACTTTGTTCAACCAGTCTCTTCTGACGTAGCCATTCATTCTTTACCTTTTCTAATAATACAATTAACTTATCGTCATACTCTTTACGCAACTTACCCTTTTTTTGAAAGAACATTTTCCCTTCTCCTCTTATATCTCTCTACGGCCTTCTAAAGCTTTCGATAGTGTTACTTCATCTGCATATTCTAAATCTCCACCAACTGGCAGACCATGTGCAATACGAGTTACTTTAATTCCTGTTGGCTTTAAGAGGCGGGATATGTACATCGCTGTGGCTTCCCCTTCAATATTAGGGTTTGTTGCTAATATCACTTCTTGTACTGTTTCATCTTGCAGTCTCTTTAATAACTGCGGGATATTAATATCCTCTGGTCCAATTCCCTCCATTGGAGAAATGGCACCACGCAAAACATGATATACACCTTGGTATTCTTTCATTTTTTCCATCGCAATTACATCTTTCGGCTCTTGTACTACACAAACAACCGATTGATCCCTATGCGAATCGTCACAAATATAACAAGGATCGCGGTCAGTGATATGTCCGCACACAGAACAATACGCTAAATCTCGCTTTGCATTCACAAGTGCTTTCGCAAAACCTAGTACATCATCCTCTTTCATATCTAACACGAAGAATGCCAATCGAACCGCTGTTTTCGGTCCGATTCCTGGCAACTTCATAAAACTATCGATTAATTTTGATATCGGTTCTGGATAATGCATATATCAATATCCTCCTAGAACATTCCACCTGGTAAGTTCATGCCTTTTGTAAATTTGCCCATTGTAGAGTTTGAAAGTTCATCAACCTTTTTAAGTGCATCATTCGTTGCAGCTAATACTAAGTCTTGTAACATTTCGATATCTTCTGGATCTACAACTTCTTCTTTAATTTTCACTTCAAGAACTTGCTTATGACCATTTGCAATAACAGTAACCATTCCGCCGCCAGCTGTACCTTCAACTGTTTTTTCGCCAAGCTCTTCTTGCGCCTTCGCCATGTCTTTTTGCATCTTTTGCATTTGTTTCATCATGTTATTCATATTTCCCATTCCGCCACGCATCATAATTAATTCCTCCTCATTATTATTACTCTTTTATTTCAATAAGTTCTTGCCCTACTAATTTTACAGCCTCTTCTATAAGAGGATCTTCTTTTTGTTCTGGGCTTTCTTCAGAATCCCCGCCTTCGCGTTGTAAAAAGTCTTCACGAATTTTACCCCATTCACTTTTTGGGATAGCAATCATATTTAACCTTTTACTTAACAATTCAAAAAGAGTTTGTTCCAATGTATCCATCGCTTCTCGATTTTCACTAGCCATTTTGCAATGAATCTCATATTGAAATGCTAACACATAGGTATCATCCGAAGCCGCAACTGGTTCACTATTTTCTAATAAAACAGCAAATGCTACTTTGTTATGTGACTTGAGCCTTCCTAATAATTCGCCCCATACAGCTTTTAACTGTTCTAAATCTTGACGCTTCGCTTGCTTTAACACTTCATTCACACGTCCAACAGGAATTTTCATACTTCCTGTTCGTACCGGTTTTGGTGTTGCCCGCGTCTCTCTTACTTCCTGCTGCACACCAGCTGGCACGCCATTCTTTTTAACTTGCTCTAACTCTTTCTCCAGCTGCTGCATCCTGTTCATAATCGCTTGCAAACGATCTGCGCCGTTTGCTTGCATCATAAACTGCTGACACAGTTGCACCATAACAACTTCCAAGAATATTCTTGGATGGTTTGTCCACTTCATCTCCTGTTGTCCCTTACTAAGGGTATGAATAATTTCATAGATTACTTCCGGTTGCATTTCTTCACTTAACGTACGGAATAGATCATCTACAATTACCCGTTCCAACATATGTTCTAATTGTGGTGAAGTTTGATATAAAAGCATATCACGATAGTAGTAAATGAAATCCTCCATAAAGCGAACTGGATCTTTCCCTTTACTCATCATCTCATCTATAATACGTAACGCTCTTGATACATCATTTTCACGTATACATTCTACCAGGTCACCCAAATATCGCTGAGATACAGATCCTGTTACAGCTAAAACATCTTCACTCGTCACCGTCTCATCACTATAAGAAATAGCTTGATCAATAAGACTGAGCGCATCACGCATACCACCTTCGGCGGCACGCGCTACGATTTGTAACGCTTCATCTTCTACTTGCGTACCTTCATTTGTCACGACCGTCGATAATCTCTCAACGATATCATTTACTGATATCTTTCGAAACTCAAAACGCTGACAACGCGAAATAATTGTAGCTGGAATTTTATGCGGTTCTGTTGTCGCCAGAATAAAAATAACATGTCCTGGTGGCTCTTCTAAAGTTTTCAAAAGCGCATTAAAGGCACCCATAGAAAGCATGTGAACTTCATCAATAATGTATACTTTATATCCTACAGCACTTGGAGCATATTTTACTTTATCTCTTATATCTCGAATTTCATCTACACCGTTATTTGAAGCCGCATCAATTTCTAATACATCTGAAATAGACCCTTGTGTAATTCCTAAACAAGAAGGACATTCATTACAAGGTTCAGCTACCGGGGCGTGTTCACAGTTAATTGCCTTTGCAAATACTTTTGCAATTGTCGTTTTCCCTGTTCCCCTCGGACCCGAAAACAAATAAGCATGTGAAGCTTTCTCTTGAAGAAGGGCATTTTGCAACGTTTTTGTCACGTGCTTTTGACCGACTACATCTTCGAATTTTTGCGGTCTCCATGTTCGGTATAACGCTTGGTATGACACGAAAATACGGCCTCCCTCAAAGGTTATTATCTTATTTATTATAACCCATTCTGTTTATAGATTCCAAAAGTTATTTTCCATACAAAAAACTCACCTTTATATAAAGGTGAGTTTTGTATACATATATAACTGCCGTGCACCTTCTGTCGATTACGTACCATAAGCGTTACTCAAGCAGTTAGCTCGGTTCAGGCACTCCTGCGGCACACGAGAAAACCCGCTTATTGCTGCTTCCTTCCGGACCTGACAAGGTTCACGGGGTCCCGTTGCGCAGGACCCAAACGTCAACACCACTTACTTAAGGCAGACCTTACAGCAGCATAACCTCGAGAAGGGATTCAGCCTCGCTAGAGCGGATTGCGAGTATAGGGCACCGCTACCTCCCCGCTTAGCACGGCAAAGTTAAAACCAATATTCGGTTGCCTTGGATAAGGCATTATCAGTATAACTTGTTTTTTTACAAAATGCAAATACGTTAGTTACCATTACTTTTCTCTAGTTTTTTCACTTCTTTTCTTTTCTTACGAAGCTCCCTAAAAAAAATCGTTAACAACGTACCACATTCCTCTTCAAGTACACCAGCCACTACTTCACACTGATGATTAAAACGCTCATCAGTTAAAAGATTCATCAACGTACCTACACATCCACCTTTCGGATCGCTCGCACCATATACAACCCGTTTTATACGCGATAAAACAATTCCCCCTGCACACATTGGGCAAGGTTCTAATGTTACATATAACGTTGCATCTTCTAAACGCCATGTCCCTAATTTTTTGCAAGCTTCATCAATAGCTAAGAGCTCGGCGTGAGCTATTGATCTCTGTTCAGTTTCTCTTAAGTTATGTGCGACACTAATCACTTCACCATCTAGCACAATTACAGCACCAATTGGTACCTCTTGTATCGCCTCCGCCTTCTTCGCTTCCTCTATTGCTAACTGCATAAAATATATATCTCGCTCCATAATATAGTCCTTTCACCAAAAATAAAATACACTTTTTCGTTTCTTGCAGGTGGGATAACTTTTACAAATTCAATCCAACCTAAAGAAGAAAGAGAGGGAATTACATATGAAAAATACTGCCTTACTCATTATCGATATGATTAATGATTTTCAATTCTCCCACGGACCCATCCTGGCACAGAAATGTGAAATTATAAAGAACCCCATTTTACAATTAAAGGACACCATGAAATCATTGGGCTATCCAATAATTTATGTCAATGATCACTATCAACTTTGGAGATCTGATATTGATCAACTTATCACTCATTGTACAAATGAGTATAGTAAAAATATTATCGAGGCCATTGCTCCGCATACTGACGATTATATTTTTATTAAACCACATTACTCTGCTTTTTATGAAACACCTTTGAATTCTTTATTAGGTTATTTAAAAATCGAAAATCTCATTTTAACAGGAATTGCCGGGAACATATGCATCCTTTTTACAGCTAATGATGCCCATATGAGAAATTATACACTTTATGTACCACGGGATTGCATCGCTTCTAATAACGAGCAAGATAATGAACATGCTTTAAAAATAATGGAAGCCACATTAAAGGCAAATATTGTACCGTCATCCCAAATAAAATTTAATTAATACATATCTATTTTCTAACTTTTTATATCAAATTAGTCCGCTCGCTCTCCTCTTGTGCTACAATAATTCTGTTTTGTGTTTTTAGTAGTCACGGTAAATCACTGATTGAAAGGAGGAAACAGCGTGACCGGAGTACCATTTATCACGGTTGAAGGACCAATTGGTGTTGGAAAAACTTCACTTGCGAAGGAACTTTCAACTCACATGCAACTCCACTTACTAAAAGAGATTGTTGATGAAAATCCTTTTTTAGGAAAATTCTACGAAGACATCGACGAATGGAGTTTTCAAACAGAGATGTTCTTTCTTTGTAATAGATACAAACAACTAGAGGATATTAACATAAAGTATTTGAATCAAAGAAAGCCTGTAGTAGCAGATTATCATATATTTAAAAATTTAATTTTTGCATCCCGTACATTAAAAGATTCTCAATATGATAAATACATGCAAATTTATCGCATTCTTACGCAAGATATGCCTGTACCAAATGTCATCGTTTATTTAACAGCAAGCCTAGAAACATTACAAAAACGAATTGCCATGCGCGGAAGAGAATTCGAAAAAAATATGGATCCAAATTACTTGCTACAGCTTACAAAAGATTACGAAACAGCAATGGATGCTTTCAAAAAGGACCATCCGGATATTCCGGTATTAAAATTTAATGGAGACGATATGGATTTTGTAAGAAATCCTGATGATTTAAATGTCATCTTATCAGCTCTTCAAAATACTCTCTTGAAGGAGTCGAAATAACAATGAATTTAAGGCAAAAATATGATATACCAAATGATGCAGTTATCACTATTGCTGGAACAGTAGGTGTCGGTAAATCAACTATGACAACTGCATTGGCTAACGCTTTAGGTTATCGTACATCTTTTGAAAAAGTAGATTCCAACCCATATTTGGACAAGTTCTATGCTGATTTCACACGCTGGAGCTTTCACTTACAAGTTTACTTTTTAGCAGAACGATTTAAAGAACAAAAAAGAATTTTCGAATATGGCGGCGGTTTTGTTCAAGACCGTTCTATCTATGAGGACACTGGTATTTTCGCAAAAATGCATTACGAAAAGGGTACAATGACTGAAACTGATTATGAAACATACAAAGGTTTATTTGATGCTATGGTCATGACTCCTTACTTCCCTCATCCAGACTTATTAATTTACCTAGAAGGTTCTTTTGATGATATTGTCGATCGTATTCAAGAACGAGGACGTCCCATGGAGCAGCAAACACCAATTGAATATTGGAAAGAGATGCATGGACGTTACGATAACTGGATTAATAACTTTAATTCATGCCCTGTTTTACGATTAAACATTAATGAATACGATATTTTAAAAGATGGCGATTCAATCGAACCAATCATTAAAAAAATTGGACATTTTTTAAAACAAACACGTAAACTTGTAAAATAAAAAACCCGTGCATATGCACGGGTTTTCCTATGAAATTACTTTTTCTTTTTTGTCGGAGCAATAATTTCACTCTCTGGCTTTCCTGCATTAATACGCTGACGAACAGTACTCGTACTAATATCATATGTTTCAGCAATCTCTTTAACAGTCAATTCTTTCCCATTAATTACTGCTGTTAGTAATTTCCCTGTACGTTTTGGAGTTACTTCTTTTTGCACAGCTGGTTTTTCAGCTTCTTTTGGTACCTCTACTTTTTTTGCAACCTGTTTTACATCACAAGTGCAACCACAAAGTTTACGGAATGTATCATCACTTATAATGCGCGACACATTTGCACCACTGTTTAAAATTCTATTGTTCTTACAGACAGGACATTGTACATAATATAAAGTTTTTCCATCTAAAGGAAACGTTTGTATAATAAGATCCATGTTAACTCCTTTCATATCTATGAAGATAATCATCGGAATATGAGTGTGTAATAAGGACACTATATCCTTACATCATACTTTATGATTGGTTTTAAAATAAAAACTCGTTACGTGTTGGTAACGAGTTCTCCAATCTCCACTTATATGCGCTGTTGTCAATTATATCTGGAGGAGGTAGAGGGATTCGAACCCCCGCGCGACTCTCGCCGCCTGTCGGTTTTCAAGACCGATCCCTTCAGCCAGACTTGGGTATACCTCCATATTGACATCAAATATAATATCAAAAGAAAAACAGTTAGTCAACCCTACTATAATAAATTATGAGGAAAGGAAAATTTTACTTCCCCTCTCCTTTATGACACTGCTGACAACGTCCATAATTACCAATCACTCATACCGATGAATGTTTTAACTTATTTAATAACTGTTTTTCCTCCCATATAAGGGCGAAGAACTTCTGGAATTATAATTGTACCATCTTCTTGTTGGTAGTTCTCTAAAATAGCTGCCACTGTACGTCCAATTGCAAGACCAGATCCATTTAGTGTATGAACATGTTCCGGTTTGCCATTTGGCTCACGACGGAAACGGATATTCGCGCGTCTCGCTTGGAATGCCTCAAAATTACTACAAGAAGAAATTTCACGATATGTACCATAGCTTGGAATCCATACTTCAATATCGTATTTCTTCGCTGCTGTAAATCCTAAATCTCCTGTACACATGCTCATAACGCGATATGGCAACTCTAATAATTGTAACACGCGCTCTGCATCATTTGTTAATTTTTCTAACTCTTCGTAAGAATCTTCTGGTTTCACGAACTTAACAAGTTCAACTTTATTAAATTGGTGTTGGCGAATTAAACCACGTGTATCACGACCAGCTGAACCTGCTTCAGAACGGAAGCATGAGCTAAACGCAGCATATCGTATCGGCAATTGCTCTTTACTCACAATCTCATCACGATGCATATTCGTTACAGGTACTTCAGCTGTTGGGATTAGGAAATAATCTTCACTTTCAATACGGAATGCATCTTCTTCAAACTTCGGAAGTTGTCCTGTTCCTGTCATACTTGCACGGTTTACCATATAAGGAGGCAATACTTCCTCATATCCATGCTCATCAGTATGAAGGTCAAGCATAAAGCTAATCAAAGCACGTTCTAATCTTGCACCAGCACCTTTGTAAAATACAAATCGGCTTCCTGTTACTTTCCCAGCACGTTCAAAATCTAAAATCCCTAAATCAGTAGCAAGATCCCAATGTGGTTTTGGCTCATAAGTAAATTCTTTCACTTCTCCCCAAGTACGTGCTACTACGTTATCATCCTCTGTTTCACCTATTGGAGCAGATTCATGAGGGATATTTGGGATAGATAGCATTAATCTTTCTAAATCTTCTTCAACTGTACGAAGCTCATTATCAAGATCTTTTACTTTTTCCCCAACTTCACGCATTTCTAGAATTAGAGCTTCCGCATCTTTCTTTTCACGCTTTAATACTGAAATTTGTTGAGATACTTCGTTACGTTTACTTTTTAGTTCTTCTGTTTGAACAAGTAGCTCTCTTCTTCTCGTATCAAGTTCTTCAAAGCGACCAAAATCCGTTAAATCTTCGCCTCTATGCTGTAATTTTGCTTTTACTTCTTCAAAATTCGTACGTAAAAATTTAATATCAAGCATTATATACTCCTCCTTTTATTTTATAAAACACAAAAAACTCCCGTCCCTATACAAAGGGACGGGAGTTAACCCGCGTTGCCACCCTAGTTGAAAGCATTACCGCCTTCCTCTCAAGTAGAAATAACGGCTCTTCACCGGGAATGTTTACTAATCAAAAGATATTCCACATTCCATTCCAGGATGGATTCACAAACTGTTTCTATCGATTTCCACCAACCATCGACTCTCTATAAGAAACAACATTTGTTACTACTTCCTATCAACACGCTTATTTTATAAAATTGTTATCATCAATTTACTATAATCTTATACAAGTTGCAAGTTACTTATACAACTTTTTTCATTTTCGCTTCTTTTACCATTTCTACAAAGTATGCTGTTACACGATGATCATCCGTTAATTCCGGATGGAAAGAAGCAGCTAAAAACGGCCCTTGCCTTACCGCTACCATTCGCTCGCCATGCATAGAAAGTACTTCAACATCATCAGCTACATTTACAACATACGGAGCACGGATAAATACACCAACAAAGTCTTCTCCCACACCTTTCATTGAAAGTGCAGCTTCAAAACTATCTTTTTGGCGTCCGAACGCATTGCGCTCAACCGTAATATCCATAGCACCAATATGTGCTTCTTCATAGCCAATAAGTGTTTTCGCAAGAAGAATCATCCCTGCACATGTACCAAACATTGGTTTACCAGACTTCGCAAATGTACGAAGAGGCTCCATGAAAGCATACTTATCAATAAGACGGCGCATTGTTGTACTTTCACCGCCTGGTAAAATAAGACCATCAATCTCTTCAAGTTGCTCCATACGCTTTACAACAACAGCTTCTGCACCACTTGCCTCAACTGATTTTACATGCTCACGAACTGCACCTTGAAGACCTAGTACACCGATTTTCACCATTTTAAAGATCTCCTTTAATTACCATCCACGCTCTTGCATGCGTTGTTCTGGTAATAACGTTGAAATTTCGATACCTTTCATTGCATTACCTAATCCTTTAGAAAGGCTTGCAATTAGTTCGTAATCTTCATAATGAGTCGTTGCTTCAACGATTGCACGTGCAAATTTCTCTGGGTTCTCTGATTTGAAGATACCAGATCCAACAAATACACCATCAGCACCAAGTTGCATCATTAACGCTGCATCTGCTGGTGTTGCTACACCACCTGCTGCAAAGTTTACAACTGGCAGGCGACCAAGGCGTTTAATTTCAAGTAGTACTTCATAAGGAGCACCAGTATTTTTTGCATATGTCATTAACTCATCTTCACGTAGACTTGCAACTTGACGGATTTCTGCATTGACTTGGCGCATATGACGCACTGCCTCTACAATGTTTCCTGTTCCAGGTTCACCTTTTGTACGAAGCATAGCTGCACCTTCTGCAATACGACGTGCAGCTTCTCCGATATCGCGGCAACCACATACAAACGGAACTGTGTAATCACGTTTATTTAAATGGTATACTTCATCAGCAGGAGTCAATACTTCACTCTCATCGATATAGTCTACCCCTAATGATTCTAATACACGTGCTTCTACAAGGTGACCGATACGACATTTTGCCATAACCGGAATTGATACAGCACCCATAACTTCTTCAACAATTGTTGGATCTGCCATACGAGAAACGCCACCTGCTGCACGAATATCTGCAGGTACACGCTCTAATGCCATAACAGCAACTGCGCCTGCCTCTTCTGCAATCCTTGCTTGCTCAGCGTTAACTACGTCCATAATAACGCCGCCTTTTTGCATTTCTGCCATTCCACGTTTTACACGTTCTGTCCCTGTTACATTTGTCATGTACAAAAACCCCCCTAGGTGAATTGCTTTCCCCGTTAAAGAAGAAAATTAAGAATACTCTTACATTCTACCACTAACTATCTGATGCTTGTCTACTACTTTTTCATAAAGTCGGTATGAAAAATAGGAATAAGAAAAAGCTCCTACAATGAGGAGCTTTTAAAACCAACCTTTTACTGTATCAATAGCACCATTCCACATACCACTAAAGAAAGAACCAATTCCGCGCATAGAACGTGTAAACCAGCCTGCCTCTTCTACTTCAGATTTTGTTACAAGGTCTACTTGTAATGATTTTCCTGATAAAAATCCAGGATCATTACTATCTTTAGACGTTACAACCATTTGTCCAAGTGCAACTCCCTTTTTCAGAGGTGCTTCTTGTCCCTTATTTCCTTCTTTAAATTCTGTTTTATAAACATCTTTACTTCCCTTTGGCACCGGAAGTGAAACAGCTTGCTTCGTTTGAACTGCTACATCTTTATCTTTCGCATTTTCAACTCTTACTGTTTCTTTTCCTTTGACCGAAGAACCTTTTTCATACATTTTCTTCATTTCAAAGTTAGCAAAGCCATAATCATATAATTTCTTCGTCTCATCGAAACGCGCTGTATGAGAACTTGTTTTAATAACTACAGAAATAAAACGCATACCATTTCGTTCAACCGTACCAGTGAAGCAGTCCCCTGCTTCTGGAGTTGATCCTGTTTTTAGACCATCTACTCCGTCATATTCTTTAACTAAACCCTTTAACATCCAGTTCCAGTTCGACATCCCAAATTTCTCTTTTTCTGGACGGAAAACTTTTTTCGGGATTTTTGCTGTATCTAACACTTTTGGATAATCTTTAATTAAATGTTGCGCTAAAGTTGCAACATCCTTCGCAGACATTTTATTTTCTTCATCCGGTGTTGTACCTTCAGGATGCATCCCTTTTAAATCTTTGTTCGTTAAACCCGTAGAATTAACAAATTTATAATTTTTCAATCCTAGTTCTTTCGCTTTATCATTCATCATTTTTACGAAATCTACTTCTTTACCTGCAATTGCTTCTGCTAATGCAATTGTTGCACCATTTGCAGAAAAGATTGCCATTGCCTCGTATAACTCTTTTACTGTATACAGGCCACCATTTTCTAATGCAACATTTGATAATGAAGCATCTTGTGAAATCTTATATGCATATTCAGAAACCTTAATTTTTTGATCCCACTTAAGTTTTCCTTTATCCACTGCTTCATGAACTAAATATTCACTCATCATCTTTGTCATACTAGCAATTGATAATAATTCATCTGCATTCTTTTGATATACAATTTTCCCAGAATTCGCTTCAACTAAAATCGCTGCACCCGCTTCAATGTTTAAAGCAGCTCCTGTTTCTGCTGATGCATTGCTATATGGTGCAAACACGCCAAAAGCTAGTGTAAGCACTGTTACCAACGCAATGAATCTTTTGCAAAACATACCTTTCACTTTTGCTACCCCCAATATCTATGTACTCACATAACCGTTATTCTAACATAATCAAAAAAAAATAGACAGAGATATCAAATCTCCGTCTATTTACATATAAGACATTATAATGAGTAGTTTGGAGCCTCTTTTGTAATCTGTACGTGATGAGGGTGGCTTTCACGTAAACCAGCACCCGACATACGAATGAACTGCGCATTCTCACGTAAGAATTCTAAATCCTGTGCTCCGCAGTATCCCATACCTGCACGTAATCCACCAACTAATTGATGAACTGTATCTGCTAAAGGTCCTTTATATGGTACTCGTCCTTCAATACCTTCTGGAACAAGTTTTTTGTTTCCTTCTTGGAAGTAGCGATCTTTACTTCCTTTTTCCATTGCTCCAACAGAACCCATACCACGATATACTTTAAATTGACGACCCTGGTAAATTTCAGTTTCTCCAGGGCTTTCAGCTACACCAGCGAACATACTACCTAGCATAACAACGTGTGCTCCTGCTGCTAAAGCTTTAACCATATCACCAGAGTACTTAACACCGCCATCTGCAATAACTGGAATGCCGTATTTACGGGCTTCAGTTGCACAATCATAAACTGCTGTTAATTGTGGTACACCAACCCCAGCTACAACACGCGTTGTACAAATAGATCCTGGTCCAATACCAACTTTAACTACATTTGCACCAGCTTCAATTAATGCTTTTGTTGCTTCAGCTGTAGCAACATTACCAGCAATAATATTTAGTGCTGGATATTTCGCGCGAACTTCTTTTACTTTTTCAATAACACCTTGAGAATGTCCATGAGCTGTATCAAGTACAATTGCATCTACACTCGCTTTTACTAATGCATCGATACGAAGCATTGCATCAGCCGTTACACCAACTGCTGCTCCAACCAATAAGCGTCCTTGCTTATCCTTTGCAGAGTTTGGAAATTCAATTACTTTTTCAATATCTTTTATTGTAATAAGCCCTTGTAATACACCGCTATTATCAACAAGAGGGAGCTTTTCAATTTTATACTTTTGTAAGATCTTTTCAGCTTCTCCTAGTGTAGTACCAACTGGGGCTGTAATTAACTGTTCTTTTGTCATTACGTCAGAAATTTTGATTGAGTAGTCTTGGATGAAACGCATATCACGGTTTGTAATAATACCAACTAATTTTCGCTCATCTAAATTATTTACAACTGGTACACCTGAGATACGGTATTTTCCCATAAGATGTTCCGCATCATATACTTGATGTTCTGGAGTTAAAAAGAATGGATCTGAAATAACGCCGCTTTCAGAGCGTTTTACTTTGTCAACTTGCTCTGCCTGGTGCTCAATAGACATATTCTTATGAATGATTCCTAAACCGCCTTGACGAGCCATTGCAATAGCCATATCGGCTTCTGTTACTGTATCCATTCCTGCACTAATTAACGGGATGTTTAACTGTAAGCTTTCAGATAAAACTGTTTTAACACTTACTTCTCTTGGTAATATATCTGATCTTGCTGGTACAAGTAATACATCATCAAAAGTCAAACCTTCTTTAACAAATTTAGATTCCCACATAATTGTTCCCCCCATGATACCAGAAATTATTATTAGTAGCTTATCAATTGGTTAAAATACTGTCAAGAAAGTATAAATATGTTAGAATTTTTAGATAATAAAAGGAGCGTAATATATGCATCATACACCTTGTGCTTGGCAGCAGTTAAGTTTCTTCTTTTCATCTCAAAACGTACAACATTATCTTGCCCGTTGTTATGAAAAATCCTCGATTCAGGATGCCGAAAAAAAAAGTTTTGAAAATTGTTATCCATTTATTTATTACTTAGAACACGGTAAAAATTATTATGAATTATATAAAACAGCGCCATTTTCCATTCAACCAATGCTGTTATTTTATGGGATGGGGCAACTTTTTAAAGCCTGTTTATTAACTATTGATCCAAACTATCCAGAATCAACAACTGTTTTAGCACATGGAGTGACAACCCGTAAACGAAAAAAACAAGGATATCAATTTTTAGAAGATGAAGTGAAAATACAGAAAAATGGACTATTTACTCACGCGGCAGAACAACTGTTTCACATGAAACACTTAGAAACAGAAAAGTTTAATATGTTAGAGCTAATGGGAAAAATCCCTGAATTACAACATTTATTTCGCTATAGTCAAAAAGGAACAACATTATATAAAATTGATTCAACAAATAAAAATGAACTCTCGTTTTCAGTCAACATACTAGATCGACTACATATGACCAAAGAGAGATTTTCTCGTTACATCGAAACAGCTTGTAAGCATTTATCAATACAACACGTACCTGAGAAAAACAATGAATTAAATGTGTTTTTTTCAGCACCTATTCAATCATGGAATCCTATGTATAGCACACCTTTATACTATGAGCATCTTACTGACACTTATTATTTACCACTTACGACTGACCCTAGAAACTCTAAGCCAGTGTTGCCTGAGCTTCTTGTTCATTATTTATTGCTCTATAATTTAAGTATGATTTCTAGGTATGAAACAGATTGGTGGTATGACTTACTTGGAAGCTATGGATCTGAAGATTATCCGTTTATTTATCAATTTCTCAATATTTCTGCTCAAAAAATCCCTTACTATATTTCAGCATTTTTACTAATGGAATCCAACCTATTTCATGGGAAATAAAAAAACACGAGTCAAATGACTCGTGTTTTTATCTTGCTTGGCGACGTCCTACTCTCACAGGGACAAGGTCCCAACTACCATCGGCGCTAGAGAGCTTAACTTCCGTGTTCGGTATGG
>NZ_JBIYCT010000025.1:0-14771 GCF_044907945.1 Bacillus sp. RC240
GTTCCCTCTTCAATTCACCTGAAAGTGTGATAGCACCAGCAAATAGACGAGAGATTAATGTCGGTTGGCGTAAGCTAAAACGTTTGCTACTATAGTCAATAGAAAAATTAAAATTGGACTCTTTTTAAAAATAAGTTGAAACTATGACTGTTATAAAAAGGTTTAAGTCCATCTACTTCTAGCCTTTTTTAAAACGTTAAATGTTATATACTGTAACTTGAAATTTTTTAATATAAATTTTTAAAACGTGCTTCGATTTTATCTGGCGTCATTACCCCACCACCAATAGGGATAATTTGATTATCCTTTTGTAAAAGTAATGAAGGATAACTATTAACACCAAGCTGTCGCACTTTATTGAAATCGTTTTGGACATCTATTATTGTTTCTTGAGCGTTTAAACGTTCTAGTACTTGTTCAGGGTCCAAACCATGCTCGATTGCAATCTTACGATATGTTTCAGGATCACTCAGACTTTGTCCCTCATAATAAAACGCTTTTTGCATAGCCGAAGTGAATTCTAATAAACGGTCTGGCGCTAATGAGCGTAAAGCTGAAAAGCCAATTGCAGCATCTTTCGAATTCATTTTAAAAGTCCCTTCTTCCACCAATTTTTGATATGAAGGACCAAATTCTGCACCTGTAAGTTGATTAATTCTTTTATTCCCCTCTTCTATATATGAGAAATTTTTTATTGGTAAATCATCTAAAAATAATCCTCCACATAAAACTGTTAACGGCATTTCAGTGTGTTCTTTGTAAAATCCTTTAATACTTTCTGAAAATCCATAGCACCATCCACAATATGCGTCCCATACGTATATAAGATTATCTTGTTTCGTCTTCATTTAAATCTCCTACCTTTATTTTTATTAACCAGTCCAGCTATCACTTAAAATTCTCAGCTAACTTTTTGGTTTATATAAGTACATCTTTTTTATATCTTGTTCTTTTTTGAGTTACCTTACTATATTTCCCCAAAACTAACCCTTTCAAAAAAATCAACTAAGATTTTTAACAAAAGATAACGCTACACATTATTGCTCTAAAGCAGAAAATACTACCGTTCAGAATATGCATAGCTGTTAATATATTAGTAACTTTCTGCACTGGACGACAACGTATAGACCGCTATCCTTAATTAAATATATAAATCTTGTTTTTCTTAAAACAGGAAGTTGTTGTAACTTTATTAGTTACATCTTAATGTAACCATTTTAGTTACAACTAGATTAGAAGTCAATTCTTTTTTACAAAAAACATTAAATTTCTACCCTTACGTTTCCACAACTATGGGATTAAAGTAAATTCCCTTTACCATGAATGTCTATTTTTCAAGGCAATGAATTCTAAAAAATAAGAAGATGTTTTCATATTCCTTTAATATGTTTTCTTTTGGTTCTATCCTAATTTTCGTTTTATATCATCCGAAAGTAACTTATAATAGATAATAGACCCTACTAAAACGGATTCTTATGTAATTACAGTCGGCAGAATCTTTTGAGTTCCTCTTGCAACACATTCCACTAACATTTCTACAGAGAAGATTAAAACTGCATTGACCTTGGTTTTATAGTCTTCTTTAAACATTCGAATAGTATTGTCGTAAAGAACATTCAAAAAATAGTAGATAATAAGGAATTGGAACAACCACTCAATTACAATGATCCACCTGGTTTTCCACATTAAAAATTTCAGGTATTGGTTTGGAATAAAATTTAATCAGAAATGTTTTACACCCCTATTGATAAGAAGCAAAAAGAATCCATTTTGAAAAAAAATTAATTAAAACGGATTCCTATTTTGTGAAACATTATACAATTTTTATAAAAAAGTTTAATCAAAACTCACTTATATTTTTTTACTTGAAGGAATAAAACATCGTAACTTTATTCCAAATTAACATGTAAACTCAATATTACTCTCTATTAATTAGATATAAAATCTAACTTTCTTAATATAAATTTCCATATCTGTTCTTCTCCTGTCACTACAGAAGCTTTGCCTACCATTCCTGTATGTAGCTCATACAATACCTGTTTTTCAATTGTTGCCTCCAATTCATAAACATACCCTTTAGAATCTTTATCAAAAATAGGATGTGCCGATATGTACGTAACTTTTCCCATTTGTTTATCCGTTTTATTTAACTTAAACGAATACTGTACCTTATCCCCTTTTTTAATCCCTCTTATCTCTTGAGCAGATAACAAAATTTTTACCCTTTTTTCATCTTCTTTCGGAATAATTGAAACGACCTCTTGACCTGAATCTATTAAATCACCCGGTTGTAAAATGGAAGGGAATTGTACAACTCCATCTTGATGTGCTTTTATAATCATCGTTTCATTTTGATTATGTAATCCAGACAAGTCTTGTTTTTTTATAAATATCTCTTGCTCTAAAGATTGAATACGCTGATTTACAGAAACTATAGCACTTTCTCTATATTGATTTAAAGCGTATTCCTTTTGTTTTTGTTTCCCTTCCTTCGTTGTATCAACTTTCTTTCTTTCACTATCTAACGTTCCTTTTCTTTGCGCTATTCTTTTTTCTATATTATTTTGTTGAGATTCTAAAGATTGAATTTTATCATCCAATACTTGTTTTTGTTCATCTAATATGTTTTCTTTATCTTTCTGTTTATTTATAGATTTAATTTCTCTTTGTATATTTTCCTTTTCTGCAATCAATCCTTGTAAAATCTCATCTTGTTCATTTAATAATTTACTATTACCTATCAGATTTATCTCATTCTCTTTTTCATTTTGCAAAGATTGATAGCCTTGCTCATATGCTTTATATTCTTCCCTTATTTTTTTATCCACTTCATCAGTAAAAGATAATTTATGGAATTGAATACTCTTTTTCAACTGTTCTAGCATCTCTTTTTGTCCTTCTAAATGCTTAACAATTTGATCCATTTGATTTTGTTTATTCATTGATTCCTGGTTTTTTAATTGAAGCAAAGTATCTCCCTTTTTCACCGCATCTCCTGATTTAACAGAAACAGTATCTACAACACCTGGAATTTGAGTTCGAGACACACTTATATCTGACTTACTTTGTATTGTTGCTGTTCCTTTACTCACAATGTCTACTTTTCCAACATATGCCCAAATCATAAATCCTAATAAACTTATACAAAGAAAACATAGTAATCCCGTAATAAACCGAGGGGGCCTTTTTTCCAATAACTCCACACTATCTGTTAATTGATCAAAAGAATATATTTTACTCATATTGACCACCTCGCATTGCATATGATTGTGATTCTATATGTTCTACGTGAACTGTTTGGTTCTTCCAAAGACGATAATACTCACCTTTATGGAATAATAATTCTTCATGAGAACCTCGTTCTATAATATTTCCTTTTTCCATTACAAAAATTCGATTTGCATGCTGAATTGTGCTTAATCTATGCGCAATCATGATAACTGTTACTCCTTGTAAACCTAATTCTTTTAACATATCCGTAATATGTTTTTCAGTTGTAGAATCTAAATTACTTGTGGCCTCATCTAATATTAAGATATCCGGTTTCTTTAATAACGCTCTCGCAATTGCCAAACGTTGTCTCTGTCCACCCGATAAATTCGAAGCATTTTCCTCTAATAAAGTTTCATAACTTAAAGGTAGTTCACTAATAAACTCATGTATACAAGCTAATTTACATACATGTATCATCTCTTCTAACGAAACTTGTCGTTCTAATCCAAAACGTAAATTTTCATAAATAGACGCACTAAAGAAAAATGATTCTTGAGAAACATAAGCAATCCGATCTCGTAATGCAGTACGATTTATTTCTTTAATATGATAATCTTCATAATATATAACTCCTTCTTGCGCTTCATAATAATTCATTAACAATTTTGAAATTGTTGTTTTTCCGGAACCACTTTCTCCTACAAAAGCCACTTGACTACCTTGTTCTATAGAAAAACTTATATTGTTTAAAACATTCTTACGTGTTCCATAACGAAATGTAACATTTGAACATTCAATTTTTCCAGATAACTGTTTAGGAGAAACTTTCTTATGTTCTTTTTCATCTTTTTCAGCATCTAAATCAAAGATTTCATTTAATCGTTCTCCTGCAACCAACGCAGATTGCATAGTTGGCTGAATTCCTATTAAATTTTCAATCGGATTTAAAAAATATCCTAAAAGGGCATTATATGTAATCAGTTCACCTATAGTCATACTTCCTTTTAATACTTGCATAGCACCAACCCAAAGAATAACTGTCCCCCCAATTAATTCAAGCCCCATCTTAATAGAACCTTGTAAATTAGATAACATTCCTCTTTTAAATACATATCTTAATAAATTAACGAAACGATTTTCTGTTTGAAAAAAAACTTCTTTTTCAGCGTTATAAGATTTTATAGTCGCAATCCCATTTAAAGACTCTACTAAATATGAATTTAATTTTGCATTACTTTCCATCTCTTCTCTATTAATATGTTGATATGGTTTACGAAAAGCAAAAATAATGCCTATATAAAAGGGAATTAATAATAAAGTAACACCAAATAAAACGGGACTATGTATATATAATAAAACAGCTCCTAATGTAACCATTACCGTATCAATCATTAATGTAACTGTTATTGTTGATAATGCATCTCTTATTTTGCTTGCATCCATAAATCGAGAAATGATTTCCCCTACTTTTCTTGTTTCAAAAAAATTCATCGGTAATCCTACAACATGGCGATAATATCCAAGCATCAATTGAATGTCTATTCGTCGACTTAAATATAAGATTAAATGAGTACGAAAATAGGATAGAAAAACTTTAAAAATATACAATATAACAATCCCAATTGATACAATATGAAGTGTCTGTAACAACTGATTTGTCACAATATCATCAATTAAAAATTTAAAATAAAATGCTCCTAATAATCCAAATAAATTAAAAAAGATGGAAGCAAAAAATAAAGGTACCAATAAATTAGTTTGTTGTCTTAATAAAAATATAAAACGAGATAATGTACTTTGTGATGATTTACCTGTTTGAAAATCCCCACTGGGAGTCATAAGTACTAAGATACCAGTCCATATTTGTCCAAATTCCTCTAATGAATATGTAGCAAATCCTTTTTCAGGATCCACAATATATATTTTATTATTTTTAACTTTATGAATTACTACATAATGAAGAAGACCGCCATCCATAACTACATGTGCAATAGCAGGTAAAGGAATTTCTTTAAATGCTTCGAAATTTGTAGCTTTTACTCCTTTTACCTCAAAACCCAACTTCTCTCCAGCTTCTATTAAACCTTTTATATTCGTTCCTTCTAAATCAGTACCTGCTATTTCTCTAATTTTTGATATAGACATAGTAAAACCATGATAACGAGAAATCATTGCAAGACACGCTGGACCACAATCTTTTAAATCCTGTTGTCTTATATAAGAAATCTTTTTTGTGAACAAAATCGCAGCCTCTTTTCCTTGTATTTTTATATCTGTTTTGATTATATCCGAATATAAAGAAAAAAGACTAAATATGCAATTTTGCATATGTATTAAATTTACAGAACATTTATGTTATCGTATATAAAGAATCAACAATTTATTTTTTTAAGGAGATGGATGTAATGAATGAAAAATTATCAACAAACTTTCAGGAATTAACTGAAAAAGAATTACAAACAAATGGTGGTGCAATTAGAATTTTATCTAGAGTTTATGAAGCTGCCAACCATTGTTTACGCGATAACTATTGTCGTGGAAGATTAGGTAACGATATGGCAAATGCCGGAAGAATTGAAGCTGGCCATTATGGTGGAAGACCATAAACTAAATAAATAAAATTCAACAAAATCCAATAACTAGTTATTGGATTTTGTTGAATTTCATAACTAAGGAGATATAATATAAATGTTCAGGAATATACATAATTTTCTTTCTAATTTAAATAAAATTCCATTTATTTTACTCATGACCATAATTAGTTTTTTAATTACTATTCCACTTAATTTATTTTTACCACCTTCACAAGCGAATCCATCAATAAATGAGTCAATTATTGAACACATTTTATTAGTGTTAATTATTGCTCCATTTCTTGAAACTTTACTATTTCAAAAAGTACTTTTTTTCATTTTACAACTAAGCTCATATATATCAGAACGTAATATACTTACTATTCTTATAGCGTCAATCATATTCGGATTAACTCATCAATTTGATATTACATATATAGCTGCAGCAACACTTATGGGGATCGTATTTAATTATTCATATTCTATATATCAAGAAAAAAATTATAACGACCCAAAAAGTATGTCTGCTTTCTGGATTGTTTTTTGGATACATGAACTACATAATACAATAGCATTCTTAATAATAGAATTTGGTCAAAAGTTATAAAACTACATAATTAATACCAACATAAAGGCACTTTTAAAACATTAAAAAGTGCTTTTTATGATTCTGATGCAAAAATGATAGTTAGAAACAGAAAGTAGCAATTATTTTTTTGCACCAAAACCATTGTACGTAGTAATAAAACGTGAAAAGCAGCAAAAAACTACATGAAATTTAAATTGATTGGCCTTTTGCTGTACTTCATGTATGCAAAATTGCATAGCATTTCGTATTGATAATAATTATCGTTGTAACTATAATGGTTTCAGTAGGTGATATTTTCACTTCCTTTTCAAATCTCACAATATATTAAAGGAGGAACTAGCATTATGAAAAAAGTTATTTTAGCAGGGGCACTAGGAATTGCAGTACTATCAGGTATGAACTTACCAGGAGCAGAGGCACCAAAAGCGAGTGCAGCAACTACAAATTTAGAAATTCAAGAAGTTACAAAATATTACTCTATGAGTTCTTACGAAGTGTCTCAAAAGGAAACATTTAATCTCAATAAAGGAGAAGAACTTACAGTCTTTGTACAAAATTCTGGGTTCCCAATTTCTTATACGGTCTTTGATGCAGATAATCAAATAATTGGCACCTACAATGCTAATTCACCATATGGTCGCGTATTCAAAGCACAAAAAGATGGTAATATTTCTGTACAATTTCAAGCAGGTGCAAATTCTTCGTACATGAAGAAGATGAATTTCACAGCTAAATTTGCAGTTTCTAAGCTTAACTAACAATCAAAATTTCATTATCCTCTTTCAAAAAATTAAAAAGGTATATCCCTTCAACGGGATATACCTTTAACTTTAGTGAATTTTATATTGACCAGATAATTGCTCTTGCGCCATACGCACTAAACGTTTGGTAATTTCTCCACCTACTGAACCATTCGCTCGTGCTGTTGAATCCGGTCCAAGTGTAACACCAAACTCCTGAGCAATTTCATACTTCATTTGTTCAATTGCACTTGCTGCAGCTCCTACCAAAATCTCGTTTGAATTAGTATTTTCGCGAATTTGCATTCCTTACACTCCTCCACTGATTTTAGTAATATTATGTTTCATTTACGGAAAAGTATGTAAATAATCTCCAAAACAAAAAAAGACACCTTAAGATGCCCTTTTTCAATATGTTCATGTAACGCTTAATTTGTTTTTAATTGTTAAAGCAAGTAAAGGGTCCACTGAAGTACTTTTCTCCTCATGATATAAAGTTACTACAATGTTCTCCAAGGTAATCATATTTCAAAGATTTGTGCTTTTATAAGTCTAGAATTCCCATAACTTCTTTCGTAAATAGCTTAAAGTCTTTTAGATGTTTTTCAATAATTTGACGAACAATATCTAAGTTTACACTTTGATAATCATGAACAGCAATATTTCGAAACCCAACCATTGCTTTTAACTTACTTGCCAGTTCTGTACTAAGTAGATCTGCATCAACCAACAAATCAAATGCCTCTCTACTAGATTGAGGTAGTCCCAACTTCTTCCCTGCAACAATATGCATTGCTAAATCAATACTTGCTTTGCATGCTCTTTGAATATTTAATATTATAGAATCTTGCTTTGTATAATCCTCTAAATTATCAAGGTTATTTCCATATACCTCTTGAATTCTTTTTATACAACGCTCTATTGTAGAAATTTTATTCAAAATTACTTCATTCTTCATATATAGAACCTCTTTTCTTTATATCCTCAAATACGATTTTGCGTTCCTCATTCAATTTTGAATACATTTGTGAACTACCCGCCACTTAACGTCCTAACGGACTGTTTGAAGTGGGGGCTTCTCGGTTAATCATTACTTTTGATAGCTAACGAATTCGTCCTAAGACAGCCGAGCTAACTCCCTTGTTCCAAAGGTTATTTTATTGCTATTTATGCTAACGCTAATAGGCGTATTGCTTCATTTTTGATATTGATAGCTGCGTTATAATCTCTATCGAGATTTACACCGCATATACAAGAATAGACTCGTTCAGACAATGTCATATTTTTTACATTTCCACAACTGCTACATGCTTTTGTGGAAGGAAACCATTTGTCTATTTTCACAAGTTGTTTTCCTTGTTCGTTTAGTTTATAAGCTAAGAAAGAAGTGAACATACCCCACCCATTATCAGCGACACTTTTTCCAAAATGAAGTGCTTGCGACATTCCTTTCATATTTAGATCTTCAATAGCTACAATATCAAAATGAGTAGCTAACTCTTTAGACTTATGATGAAGGAAGTTCTTACGTTGGTTTGCTACTTTTTCATGTAACTTAGCTACACGGATACGTTGTTTATCCCAACGAATAGAACCTTTTGTTCTTCTTGATAATACTCGTTGTGCTTTTGCTAATCGGTCTAACATTTCACGGTAGAACTTAGGATAATTGGCTTTCTTATCCTCAGAACTGACGTATAATCCATCCAACGCAAAGTCTAATCCAACAACTGTTTCTACTTCTTTTTGTACAATCTCTTTTTCGTATTCAGTCAAAATGGACACATAGTATTTACCAGTAGGTGTCATAGAAATCGTACATGACTTGATTATATGGTCTTGTGGTATTTCTCTATGCTGTTTGATATGTACCATTTTCAGTTTTGGTAATTTGATATGACCGTTAAGCAACATAATATTTCCGTTCACTACATTCGTTGTATAAGACTTTCTGTCTTTTTTTCTTTTGAATGTTGGGAAGTCATTTTGACCACTAAAGAAATTCTTATAGGCAGTTTGCAAGTTTAGTTGAGCATTTGCCAAAGATAATGAATCAACTTCTTTTAACCACTCAAATTCTGATTTGTATTTCGCAGGAGTGGGAAGCTTTTGTTTCTTTAGTTGTTCCTTATCATCTTTGTGTTTTTCATAGGCTTCTTTCCGTTCAGCTAACATTCTGTTATACACGAAACGTACACAGCCGAAGGTTTTACGCATAAGATGTACTTGGTCTTCTGTTGGATACAAACGGAATTTATATGCTTTATTATGCTTTGTCATATCATTTCACCTCACTTTTCACCTTGATTTTCAATATATTTCTTTACTACATCTATTGGCGAACCACCAGTAGTTAGTAAGCAAAAACTTCTTGACCAAAACATCTCTTTCCAAAGTTTCTTTTTCACTTGTGGAAAGTCTCTCTTGATTAGTCGAGAACTTGCACTCTTATAAGCATTGATGAATTTTGTCATTTCTGTATTCGGATGTGCCTTGAACAAAATATGAACATGGTCTACATCATGATTCCACTCTACCAGTGTTATGTTGTAATTCTCGGATAACCTGTTAAAAGGTTCATCGTATTCTCCTTTACGTGGGACCTCCAATTCATATTATTCCCCCTAGTTCTTTCCATGTCCCTTATTCAATTCTAATTTACTAACTGATTAGCGTTATTGCAAATCAAGATAATAAAACCGCATCTCCAAATATTAGATAACTATCTAATACATTGGAGATGCGGTTCACTTAGGTCATTGAGGATTCATCTATCCTCTTTATTCGAAGATTACATTTATCATACTAATTTAATATTATATTCCTGAAGCCAACTATTAACTTGAAGTAAATAATCTATTATACCTCGTGCATCATTACCAGAAATTACTTTGTCTTTTCCTTCTGCAATAGCACGAACTTTTTCTACATTTATTAATGGTAAAATAGGTGATTGAGGATCGTTCAACACATGTAACATCCAATCACTAATACCTTGTAGATAAGAAGCATCCTTTGTGCTTGGATATGCACTTTTTTTGCGATAAAGTACATCCTCTGGAAGTATATTTTCAAAAGCTCGACGTAAAATACCTTTTTCAATATTGTCTATACTTTTCATTTCGAATGGAACATTCCATAAGTATTCTACAAGCCGGTAATCGCAAAATGGAACTCGTACTTCAAAGCCATTCATCATACTTGTACGATCTTTTCGTTCTAGCATAAATGGCAAGAAACGTGTAATAAACATGTAAGACATTTGACGTTGCTTCATTTGCAGATCACTTTCACCTTCTAAAAAAGGAACCTCAGCAACCGCATCTTCAAATTTTTGTTTTTGATATTTTTCAGGGCTAATCTTTTCTTTAAAATCCTCTGATAAAATTTCTGTACTATACCATAAATTAACACTCCAAGGGAATATCTCTGCATCTAAAAACTTCTCTTGATGGAACCATGGATATCCTGAGAACACTTCATCTGCGGATTCGCCTGAAAGTGCAACTGTTGCGTCTTTTTTCATTTCCTTAAATAGCAAATAAAGAGACGTTTCTAGTTCCCCAACTCCCGGTAGATCACGCGCTCGCATTGGAATTAATAAATGCTCTATTAAGCTATCTGATCCTAACTCTATAGAGTGATGCTTTGTTCCTACATATTCAGCCACACGTTTCACCCAAGGTTCATCACGATCAAAACGAAGGAAGTCCTGCTCAAAGTCTTTTTCATCATTGATGAAATTCAGGGAATATGTATGAAGACGTTCCCCTTTATTCCCAAATTCGTTTCCTGCTAAACCTGTTAGACCACTTGAATCTAAACCTCCGGAAAGCATAGATACCACTGGTCTATCAGCAATTAACTGGCGTTTAACAGTATCTTGTAAAATGGAGCGGATTGTCTCCACTGTCGTATCAATATCATCTATATGTTTTTTACTTTCAAGTTTCCAATACTGTGTCGTATTTGAACCATTAGAGGTAAACGTCATATAATTACCCGCACGTACTTCATGTATATCCTTAAAAATCGCATGACCAGGAGTACGTGTTGGTCCAAGACAAAATACCTCAGAAAGTCCTTCTTTATCTACTTCTGCATTTACAAGCGGATGCGAAAGCAAAACTTTTAACTCTGAACCAAAGAGAATTGCGCTTCCTCTTTGAGCGAAAAATAAAGGCTTCACACCTAGATGATCACGACCAAGCATCAATTTCCCAAATCTTTCATCCCAAATACCAAAAGCAAAAATCCCATTTAAGTGTTGAACACAATCTTCTTGCCATTCTAAATAAGCATGTAGTAATACCTCTGTATCAGACTTTGTCTGAAATTCATGACCTTTCCCCTCAAGTTCTTTACGTAATTCTTGATAGTTATAAATTTCTCCATTGAACGTAAGGCCAATCGTATCATTTCCATCTTTATATAGCATAGGTTGAAGGCCACCTTCAGGATCAATGACGATGAGACGTCGATGACCTAATGCTGCTCGTTTTGAAAGCCAATGCCCCTCTGCATCAGGCCCTCGGTGAGTGATAGCATCTGTCATTTTTTTTAACGTTTCTTGTTCATGAGACAGGTCTTTAGACCAGTCTATCCACCCTGCAATTCCACACATAGTGTCTACCTTCTCTCAAATAGTATAGAAACCGACTAAAATTAAATATCAGTCGGTTTTCCGTAAAAAAATCCGACTAAAAACATCTTTTAGTCATGTTTATATAATAAAACGAATTGAATAAAAAATCAAATAATTCAATCAAGAAAGAAATCACTTTCCCCTTTCACTTGAATTCTCATCGTCTGATTAAAAAGTTATTACCTTAAACTTTCATTTTTATCCTAAGTTATAAAGTTGCATTCTATTATAGTTATATACTAGAAATGAGAATGGTGTATGTTATTCTATAAGAAGCAAATAGAGGACTTTCTATTAGGAGTTAAAAAATTACAAATGGACTGATACAGAATGTAATGAAAGAAAACTTCGCTAAATATTTCAAGGATAGGGTGTAGACAATGATCAAATTAGAAAAAGAAAATAAAAAAATGAAAATCATTCAATCTGCCACAATACTGTTCTCTATGGGTGGTGTCCGTAACACAACGGTCGATGAAATTGCAAAGAAAGCTAAAGTTGGTAAAGGTACTATTTATTATTACTATACAGATAAAACTGAAATATTATGTGACTGCTATATGCGTCATATCCAGCTTAAACGCTCACAATTATTTGATTTATATAAAGAGGAAAAAGATGTTTTACTTCGAATACAAAAAATCCTTCATTATATCAGCCTAGAATATCATCAAGACCCATTTGTTTCTACACTCTTTCAAGAATATAAAGAGTACCATTCACCTGAAATTATAGCTTGTTTTAAAAAATCTGAAGAAGAAGCAATTAAAATGATAAGTAATTTGCTTGAAAAAGGTTATCAGCAAGGGGCTTTTCATAAGGTACCATTACCGCTAACAGCTTTTATGTTAGTGCGAATGATTTTTAACTATGAACAGGATTATATAAAAGATGATAAAAGTGATAAAGAATTTCTGCAGTTGCTAAAGCATATGCTTCTTAAAAACTAGTTTTAACAAAAAAAAAATAATTGTGGTACAAATATATGAAGAAGAACGTGAATAATGGATGGTTTAATAAGCTCTTTTCATTCTGGACAAACCTGCAAAATATCCAACGCTTATGTAGGAATGACTGATAAAAGAACAACAGCGATTACAAGATCAAACTGTAAGGGAAAAAAGAATGAAATAAAGTATTCTGCTCGTAGTTCAGTTTTAGCAATATTAATGAGAAATACCAATCATTTACTTGTGCTGATAGGAGAAGTAAATGATTGGTATTCTTTACGTTAGCCAATATGATTTTAATTTAACTAATTCCCCGAAAGAATTCTCCTTCCTCAAGCGTGTGAAGGGCGTAGCCCAACGGTAGGTGGGAGATGAATTTCGGTTTGGCATAGCCAAAAACTTTTGATAAACTAACTATATGAAGTTCTTTGATAACTTGATATATGAGGTTGCAGGAAGAAAATAGAGTGCGAAAACCAAGCCATTCGGTTCCTGCGTAAAATATCAACCGTACCAAAAGAGCGTCCAAGCGTTGGACATCTAGGGGTGGAACACCCGAAGTAACGCTCAGGGAGACGAAAGGGTACTTTCGTCGTGGAACTGAGAAGCTCCCACTTCAAGCTTTGCTAAGTGGCGAGTAGTTCACGGGCTACTTTAAAATCTTAAGTTGATGGATGTGTGAACGTACCCCTACTAATATTCTTGCTTTTAAATCATTATTACTGTATTATATTTACGTAGTAATATAAGGATTATGGTATATAAAAAGGAATCAAATCTATAAGTAAGATTTAAATCCTTTTCCAAGGCAAAAAGATTTTGCTAAAATCTAATATAATTTATGCTTGTCTTTTTAATATGTATCTAGTAAAAACATATTTTTTATCAATAGAATTCTGTTTTCAATATAAATGGAAACTTTAAATAGAAGTTTATTAACTCTCAATGATAGGAGTTAGTGTTCTAGAATATAGAGAAACAAGGCACGATACAAAGTAATCTGACAAACCTAAGAAGTATTGTATATTGTTTGCCCATCTCCAGGTACTACAATAAAAGAGCCTTACCTCTCTAGGCAAGACTCTACTAGTTTAGTTGTATAATATTTACATGATAACTAAGAAACAGAAAACATATAACACCAAATAGCAGCACCCTATTACTCCTCCTACAGCTAATACCTGTTTAACCCAACTCTTAAATTTTTGATTACTGTAAATCGTCTGCACTCTTTCCATATTTCCTCCTATTAAGGAGAACCCTTAAAGACTCTCACCTCGCTATAGTACCATTAAAAAATGAATAATAGAGATCTAATGTATAAATATGCAATATTGCATAAAAAAATTCATTGTTATAATTGTAAGCGCTCACTATAATAAGATTATAAAGATTTATCACATCTTAATACGAAAAAAGAGGAGAGCATAATATGGAAATCGCAATGGCAGTTTTAAAATTTATAGGTGGAGCAATCCCATTAATTCAAGAACTTCTAAAAGCATTTATGTAAGTTCACTATTTAGCAATTATTCACAAAAATTATCATACAAATGATCTGTATATCAAAGATAAATTGATTTACAGATCATTTGCGTGAGCAAGGTCCCTTTAACATGATTAAGGGACCTTGTTTTAATTTTTGGCTCTGTTAAAGGTAAATGTTGATATTTGAAACTGGTAACTCTAACTTAATACCTCATTAACAGTTGCACTGTCCACAATTTGAATAAACTTCTTAACCTTATCGTTCTCATCAAACTCATAAAGATGACAAAAATCTGCTATGAATGATTTCCCTGTTACTTTATATGTTCCACTATATTTTCCATAAACGATAACAGTATTGTTATTAAAAGCATAAATTTCGTCTTTTGCACTATAGTTATCCCATTCCGTGCCAAGACGTTCATGTACATTTTTCACTACTTCATCTGGACCTATATAAGTACCTGCATATGGAAACCCAGCAGCTTCTGTCCAAGATACATTTTCACTTAAATACGTTTTGAAAGCATCCAATTTTCCTTCGCCAGTTAACACATACGTTTCATGTAATAG
>NZ_JBIYCT010000026.1:0-8586 GCF_044907945.1 Bacillus sp. RC240
CATCTAAAAATAAAAATTGACGTTCACGTTGTTTGTTTCGTTCAGTTTTCAAAGAACTTGTCTGTCGCTCATTTGCGACTCCCTTATGTTAACATCTTCGTTAGTTAATGTCAACTAAGTTTTTCATTTTGTTTGCCGCGTTCTGCGTTATTGCATCGGCGACTTGTTCTATATTACACCTCTATATCCTAATCGTCAATACCTTTTATCCTTTTTATTTTATAAATTCTAAAGGGTATTGAACCTTCTTCATTTATACTCCGTTCCTAGAGATTAATAAACTGGTGCAATCACTTTCATAATCGACAGTTTATACTTTCTTACTTACACCTTTCTAAAGAATGAATAGCAAGCCAAACAAATATATATTAAAGGTAGCACTTTTTATTTCGAGTACATTCCAGCTGCATTCACAATTATCTCCTACCACTTCTCTCTAGGAATTATAAATACACCATGCATTTACTAAAAATCTAATTAACTTAGGAGGCGTTATGAAATGCATGTTAATAAGAAGATCATTTATGTATCCCATGATGCCCATTTCCACGGAGCACAGCTGCTTTCTTTACATACTATTAAAGCTCTTAAAGAAAACTTTCATTACTCCGTCGCAATTATTTCTATTGGAACGGGCATTTTAATCCACGATTTTCAAAAGTATGGTCCTGTTTATTGCCTAGAGGAAGACTACCCAACAGAAAAAAGGGTCGAATTATTAATAAAGAAGTTACTATCACAAGACTATACCATCGCCATATGTAGTACCGTCATAAGTGGTGATATAGTTGCATTACTAGCTAAACACAATATAAAAGTTATTTCATTAATACATGAATTGCCGCATTTAATACAACAGTACTCTGCCGAGGGGAAAGCTAGAAACATTGCCCAGTTTGCTTACAAAGTTGTCTTCCCTTCACAGTACGTGTATGAAAAATTCCGTACAATCACCCAATTAGATCATCAAAAATGTCACATCCTCCCTCAAGGCTTGTTTAACCACAATCCTTATAAGAACAATATTGCAAAAGCTAGAAGCGAATTACGAAAAAAACACAACCTGCCTCTAGATAGCAAAATCATTTTAGGAGTAGGTTTCGCTGATCATCGGAAAGGGATAGATTTATTCTCACTTATTGCTTACTCAGTAAGAAAGGTTCATACGAATATTCATTTTATCTGGGTCGGGAGAACGGATGTTCATTTCTTTAACACGCTATCCCCAAGATATACAGCACATTTCACATTAGTTGAGCCTACTCCAGATATCGGTTTATATAACGCCGGGGCTGATTTATATTTGTTAACTTCAAGAGAAGATCCTTTTCCAAACGTTGTTTTAGAGGCATTAGATACAAAAGTCCCTGTTATAGGGTTTAAAAACGCTGGAGGTTTTGAAGATGTTGTTACGGAACAAACTGGCGCCTTAGTAGACTTTTTAAATTTACCGCAGGTGCTGGAAAGAATATATGAATTTATTGGAGATGAAGACTTACGATTACAAAAAGGGCGCTTTGGCCAAGAGCTTATTGAAAAAGATTTCAACTTTCTTCATTACATTTATCAACTGTTAAACCTACTTGATCATAATTACAAAAAAATAAGCGTAATCATACCGAACTATAATTACGAAAAATACTTATCTAACCGAGTTAAATCCATATTAAACCAAACCTATCCCCTTTACGAACTAATTTTCCTAGACGATGCCTCTACTGACAATAGTGTATCTATATTTGAACAGCTGCTCTCAAACGAAAATAAGCCCCACCTAAAAGTTCAGCAGATTATTAATGATAAAAACTCTGGTTCTGTATTTAAACAATGGATAAAAGGCATCTCTGCAGCAACCGGTGATTATATTTGGATTGCAGAGGCCGATGACTTATGTGATCAGACATTTTTAGAAGAAGTAATCCAAGGGTTTCATATAAATCGTGATGTTACCTTAAGCTACACACAATCAAAACAAATAGATGAACAAGGAAATATCCTAGCCAATCATTATTTAGATTACACAAATGATATTGATAAAGAAAAATGGAAAAGTTCTTATTTCCGAAAAGGGATAGATGAAATACAAGATACATTACTTATCAAAAACACCATACCTAATGTCTCAAGTGTAGTTTTTAAAAACATAGATATAAAAACTACAGAAAAACAATTAGAAAAGTTTAAAGTAGCTGGTGATTGGTTTTTCTATGTTTCTATTCTTAAAGAGGGGAACATTTATTTCAATCCAAAACCGCTAAACTATCATAGACGACATACAAATAGCGTAACGAGAACAGAAGATTCATATTCCCATTACAGTGAAGTTGTACAAATGCAGAATTTCATTAAAGAAACCTTTACTATCGACGACATTTCAAAAAAGAAAATGTATACATATAGAAAGTACCTTAAAGCATATTTGAAGATTTAATGATATATTTTCTTCGCCATCAGTATCTCTTGTAAAACATTACTATCATTTAAGGGGGGTTACTCTTTGAAAGAATTTATAGAAGCAAATAAAGATTTGCTTTCTCAAATTGCACACAAATACAATGTAAATACAAGTATCCATCCAGAGGATCATATCTTTCAATTCCTTGTCACTAATCCAGTCTTCCCATCTAAAAAAGAAGCGATAGATTATTATTTTCAAGATGGGAGAAAATCCGCAGAAACACTTTTAGATTTAATTACTTCCTTTTATCCCCCTATTGACACTCCAATTAAATTATTAGAATTCGCATCCGGATATGGCTGCGTAACACGTCATTTGTTAAACCCACAAACGAACTTAAGTATAACTAACTGTGATATACATGAAGAGGCTATTACTTTTATTGAAAACACATTAAATACTTCTTCTATCTTATCTCACCCTGAACCTGAACAAGTAAAATTGGCCTCGTCTACGTATGATATCGTCTTTTGTCTATCCTTTTTTTCTCATATGCCTGATACAACTTGGTTTCGTTGGCTTCAAACATTGTATAATGCTGTTTCTCCTGAAGGCTTACTCATTTTCACAACTCATGGTTATCAAAGTAAAAAGTACTTCAGCTTTCCAGATTTAAATAAACAGGGTTATTGGTTTCTCCCTTCTAGTGAACAATTGGATTTAGATGTTCATCAATACGGGCAAACGATCGTTAGTCCCTCTTACGTATGTGACAAAATTAAATTATTGCCCTATAACCCTGTCATCAAAAAATACACTGAAGGTTTTTGGTGGGAACATCAAGACCTTTGGGTAATAAAAAAAGAAATAAAATAATAAACCACGCTCTACTGATACAAAAGTAGGGCATGGCTTATTATTTTTTACTATATAAGAACTCTTCAATCCATAGCTTATTTAATCTAATTCCACTTTTGAAATCTATTTTCGGTTCCCAATTACATTCTCGTCTTACTCTATCTATATTTAAAATGATTTTTCGAACATTTTCTTGCCTTTGTTTATAGCAGGTAAAGTCCACTTTTCTTTCCGTTAATTTCTCCAATTCTACTATAATTCGTTTTAAAGAGAGACCCTTGCCGCTCCCTATGTTATACACACAAGATTTCAAACGATTTAATTGTGATAGTTGTATAGTGATTTCAACTAAATCATCGATATAAATATAATCTCGAATAATCTCTTGTGGATTCCCATATATATTAATCTTTTCATTACTGAGATGCTGATACAAAAAACAATTTATTGCCCCAACTTTCTTTAAAGGATTTTGATATTTTCCATATGGATTAGAATATCTACATACAACATAGTCAATTCCGTATTTTTTCTTATAAAAGTACAAGTAATTTTCAAGCGATACTTTTGTTATTCCATAAGGAGAAAGTGGTTTTAATGGATGTTCCTCATCAATAGGTAAATATTCCGGTTCACCATAAACCGTTCCTCCAGAAGATGCTAATACAATTTTTTTAACAGGAAAATTTTTAACACTTTCCATGAAGTTAAGAAAAAAAAAAGCTACTGTTTATATCTCCGAAAACATCTTCAATTGAAGTTGCTACATTAGAAGTTGCAGCTAAATAAATAATAATATCCACACTCACTAAAGCTTTATATATATCTTTAACATCCGCTAAATCACCTTTAATAAATTCAACCTCACTTATAATATTTTGAGGGAAATTATTTATATGTCTGGAAAATACTTTTACATTTTGACCTTGTTTCAATAAACCTAATGCGAGGTTTATACCAATAAAACTATTTCCACCTACTATTAAATAATTATTCTTCCTCATAATATCCTCTCTAGTAATAAGATTTTTGCTTATCACACCTAGAAATACAAATAAACGAACTTGGTCACCTCTATTATTCATTCTCTTATAATTGTATGCCCCTTATAAATTTTCATTATCTTTATTTTATATTTTCCTTTTAGAATCGATACCTTATTTAAGATGACCGCAAAAACACTCATAATATTTACTCATTCCCATGAATATATTGGATTAGTAAAAACTTGCCTTCTCATATTCTCGTTTATTCTATTTAAAAACCTTCTCCATAAATAAAACTTTCAAAAAGGAGCACTACATGTATGAAGAATGTAAATCAAGAGCTTTTAAATCATGTAATCCTACATAAAGATCGAATCCCACATTTCCATAAAGACTTTCCACTTATACTATTCTGGAGCCATAGAAGCGGATGTACTACTTTAGCTAATTGGTTCTTTTTTCAAATTGGATTATTTCCTGAAGCAAAGAAATACCATGACTTTATTCATTACTATGAGTTCTGGGTGTATAAAAACAATACAAATTACATACCCGAGTTACAAAATGGTCTTCTAGAAGCAAAAAAAGATGTTTATAAACTTGTGCGAAACCCCTATACAAGGGCGGTCAGCTCCTTTTTATTGCTTGCTGACAATCCATATGCTAGCCCTCAATGGGAAAGTATCCGGCATTATTTTTATAATGACAAATATAGTAATCAAGGAATATCATTTAAACAATTTTTATATTACGTTCAAGCATTCGGTTCCAATTCCCTAGCAATAGATATACATTTTAGTCAGCAATACGTCCCAGGTGAAGAAAACTTCATCCAATGCTATATTCCTTTAGAAGATTTTAATACACAAATCACCAAGATAGAACACACGTACGATTTGACTAAATCAAATTTAGCGCTTCTTACAAATTCAGATCATCATCGTGCTCATAAGATGCTTTATACGGGAAGCTATGCAGAACTTAGCATTACAGATGCATCCTTCCCCCGCTTTCCAACATATGAAAGCTTTTATGATAAAGAAACCATGGATTTAGTTACAGAAATATATGCACAAGACTTTGAAATGTATCCGTACACAAAAGGGATATTCTAAGTCGATACATTCTTCAATGAATAAAAGCGAATGTATCGCATAGCATAAAGTGAAACTTTAATTAGCGTGGGGTTCTCTCCCGCTAATTATTCCATTCTACCAATCTCACTTTTATGAGTTCCCTAATTTCCACCCACTCTCTTTGATTTCGCTGATTGTTGACATGTGTGTCATATGCATTTTTTTACACAGGAGTGATGTCATGTGGAAGGTAATTTGAAGCACAATAATGGATATTGCGTTATTTGTGAGAAGAAAGCTACATTTATAGAGCATAATGATTGGCTTAGAGATCACTACTTATGTTCTACATGCCACTCTATACCAAGGCAGCGCGCTCTAATTCATGTTTTAAATACATTTTTTCCAAAATGGGGTTCCTATCATATCCACGAATCCTCTCCTGGAGGAATTACAACTCAACTACTAATAAAAAACTGCAAAAACTATACATATTCTCAATACTTTAAAAACTACCCTCTCGGCCAATACTTTCAAGGGATTAGATGCGAGAACTTAGAAGACATGACTTTTCAAAATGAATCTTTTGATTTATTCATTACTCAAGATGTCTTTGAACATGTAATGGAGCCAAACAAAGCCTTTAAAGAAATAGAGCGTGTATTAAAGCCTGGCGGCGCTCATGTGTTTACTGTCCCTTGGTATCATACACTCACAAAGACTTTACAAAGAGCAAGAATCAATAAAGAAGGAATCGAATATATTGAGGAGCCAATTTATCATGGTAATCCTATTGATGAGAACGGGTCTTTAGTAACATTTGATTGGGGTCAAGATATGATTGAATATATTTATACACATGCAAATATGTATACCATTGTTTATTTACAAAAGGATAGATCACTGGGGTTAGATGCTGAATTTCTACATGTTTTTATTAGTAAAAAACACGAAAATGATTTTTAGGCACTATATAATATGGAGGTTAACAAATGAATAACTTTGAGTTAGAAAGTGATTTTGATAACCTTGTTAGCCCGCTTTCTGATGTTGAACTTCTTAATCTATTTATACAAAGTTGCTCACAAACAAAGATAAATGGCATCCCAGTACCTATGTTCCCCTCCGAAGAAATTCAACAACAGTTTGTAGGTGCTTCCTATGAACATGCTCTTTATGAAGCATATTTGTTTTATAGCCTTGTAAAAACATATGCCCATAATTTAGGCGTTCCCTTGAATAAAGAACGGAAAATTTTAGACTTTGGTTGCGGATGGGGAAGAATCATACGCTTCTTTTTCAAAGATGTTCGCCATAAAAATTTACTTGGTATTAATGTAGATCCTGCAATGATTAAACTTTGCAACGAAACGTTAGGAAGAGGCAGGTATAAAATAGCTCCCCCACAACCTCCTGTAGAATTTATTAATGACAATTCATTAGATATCATATTCGCTTATTCTGTATTCTCACATTTATCCGAAGAAACCGCAGAAAATTGGATAAAGGAGTTTTCAAGAATTCTTCGTCCAGGTGGAATCTTCATCGCAACAACACAAGCACGCTATTTTCTCGATTTCTGTCAACAATTCAAGGAACACCCTGAATTAATTCAAACTGGGTGGCATAAAACTTTATCTCAAGCTTTTCCAGATATAAATCGTGCCATCTCGGATTATGAAAGCGGCAATTTTATCCACAGCCCTACGGGAGCTGGAGACGTTAGAAACAGTAGCTTCTATGGGGAAACCGTTATACCTAGAACTTATATTAAAAACCACTATGAGAAGTATTTAAAGCTACGGGACTTTTTTGATGATACAAACCGGTTACCCCAAGCTCTATTTGTTCTCCAAAAAGATTAACTCTTTTCGCTCATTGTATAATGAAGATCATTTTGTATCTCAGCCGTATATATTAAATCATCAAAGATTTCCATATCAAACAAACTGCACAAAAGAATTCATTATGCAGCATAAATACAGTAAGTAAATAACATATCTCATGTTTTAACTAGATTCGAAAAATCAAAAGTAACTTCCCACCACTTGAACTACGAAGAACATAAGGGGGATATATCTTGAAAATAATCGCTTTTTACTTACCACAGTTTCATCAAATAAAAGAAAATGACCGATGGTGGGGGAAAGGGTTTACTGAATGGACAAATACTAAAAGTGCACGACCTTTATTTTCAGGACATTACCAACCTAGAGAACCTTATCAAGATTTTTATTATGACTTAACCACCCCATCCGTAAGAAAATGGCAAGCAGAAATCGCCAAAGCACATGGCATATATGGTTTTTGTTATTACCATTACTGGTTTAAAGGGAAGAGGCTATTGGAGGCACCCTTTAATGAGGTACTTAAGATGAAGGAACCAGATTTTCCATTTTGCCTTTCTTGGGCAAATGAACCGTGGACAAAAACTTGGGATGGTCTTGATAGTCACATATTAATGCCTCAAAATTATGGAGAATTATCGGATTGGAAAGAACACTTTGAGTATTTATTGCAAGCTTTCCAAGATGAGAGATATATCCGTATAGACGATAAACCACTATTCATTCATTATTTATCGTCCCGGGCATATCCCTCATTGTGAACAAATGCTTCATTATTGGAATACACTCGCACAAGAAAATGGTTTGAAAGGTATATACTTTGCAGAAACATTAAACAGCTTTCCACTTCCTAATATAAATGGATTTGATGCTAGCATTCAATTCGAGCCTTTTTATACAATTGCTCATGATAGCTCTTCAGACATAAATAAGAAAATATATGAGTCTGGTAAACAAATAAACGCTTGGAATTATGATAAAGTGTGGATGTATATACTAAAGCGATCTCCTCCAGAGAAAAAAACATTTCCTGGTGCCTTTGTTGACTGGGACAATACAGCACGCCGCAAAGACTTAAATAGCAGTATCTTCCTAGGTTCTACCCCTAGGAAGTTCACGATATACTTAAGCAAACAAATCCAGCGTACCTATTCTCTTTACAACAGCGAGTTTTTATTTATTAATGCGTGGAATGAATGGGCAGAAGGTACTTACTTAGAAGCAGATAAAAGGCATGGATTCGCCTATTTAGAAGGAGTTAAGCAGGCAATTAACAGAGGTATGAAAGCATACAAAAAAGACGAGTCATTCTGACTCGTCTTAAAGTTGCTTGGCGACGTCCTACTCTCACAGGGACAAGGTCCCAACTACCATCGGCGCTAGAGAGCTTAACTTCCGTGTTCGGTATGGGAACGGGTGTG
>NZ_JBIYCT010000027.1:0-6766 GCF_044907945.1 Bacillus sp. RC240
TAGCGCCGATGGTAGTTGGGACCTTGTCCCTGTGAGAGTAGGACGTCGCCAAGCAACTTTAAGACGAGTCAGAATGACTCGTCTTTTTTGTGTTTAATGAAATAAGCTTGTTATTAATGGCTCAAGAAATCCATTGATAACAAGCTTATTTGTTTAAAGATAAATGTATTTATCTAGTATGGACTTCCGGTAAAATCGTTATTTATCATAGCTTCACTTTGTTTTTTACATCGATAAGCTTAAAACGTTCGCAAACGAGCAGCATATCTTCAGAAAAACTAAGACCAAGTTCGCTTAGTTCCTTTGTAAAGAACTGTATATGGGTGTCTCTCCAGTAACTATAGGTACGATCGCCTTCGCCTTCAGCGATAGTGAATTCTTCAGTCACTTCATTCATTGGCATTATAGTTACTTCTATTGTCTTAATAATAGCTACAGGTTCATACTGACTATTGAGTACAATACTATAATCGTTAGTTGTTGGTAGTGGTTCGTTTTCTAATTCATAAAAAATATGGCCGGAGCATGTTGCGGTTTTCACACCATCAATGACTAGTTTAGCGAGATAATCAGGAGAATCACCAAATTGCCAAGCTGTAACAGATTCTGGTTTTTCATTGTTTCCCCAATAAGTATCCCAATATGATTGTGCTAATGGATTCATTTGTATATTTACCTCACTTTAGTTAAAGTTCACTTTCTTTATAAGACCTGGACAATTTTCCTATTTGTAATAGCTTTGTAGTCATTTAAAATTTGTATTGTTGTGTTACGGATTAATAAAGATAATACGCTGAATGAATAGAGTTTGTAAACACGTTCTGTCCATTTATGGCCATCTTTCCCGTAGACGCCCATATAAATAGATGGGATGTTTAATTTTTGGATTGTTTCGTATGGTAATGGATATAGTTGTTATGTAGTCTATTTGTGATTTGGGCTGCAATAAAATTAGGATCAATGCCAGACAATGTATCACCTACATGTACTTCTCTTCCATAAATATAGAAACAAGGAAGAAGTTTACCTGAAGTTCCTGTATAAATGTAGCGCGGAGTATCTCCATCATATAAAGGTATTATAAAATCATTGTTAAAGCCAAACGATACTGTAATTGTTTTTCTTGCTTCAGTCTTTCGAGTTCGGTTAAGGCAGAGATAATTCCACGATGTTCCCCTTCTTCATCTTCATTGAATAAGAGAAGTAAATTTCCTTCAAATAAATGCACATGTTCTGAGAAGTATAGTATATTGGCTAGATGAATGGCAGCGCCGCTTTTCATATCAAGAGAACCACGGCCGAACAGCCACTCTCCAGGTTTTGCATCGGTTTGAAAATATTGTTCGAGTGTTTCAGGAGAGAAAGCATATTCTTTTAACGATTCGAAGTCTTGAATGCCAACCATATCTAAATGAGAAGGATAGATAATAGTAGAAGTTGAATCATGTATCCCTTTTACAAACGCAAATGCATTTTGCCCCCCTATTGGATCATGAGGGACATATTGAATCCATACATGCTCGAAAATAAGGGAAGCTTTTTAAAATACCATATAGTTCATCTATAATACCGACTTCGCCGATGGTGCTGTTAATACTATTAAATGAAACTAAATGATTTGTTAGCAATTCGATCTGCTGTTCTAATTGTGTATATAGACATAGGATGAAACCTCCTTAAATCTTATAATTGGGAGTCTTTCATAGAAAAGATAAGTGCAAGTGAAATATAGTACGATTACTTAAATGCAAGGAAGTAGTTTTATGGAACGTTTGTTCTGTGTTGGTATAATGGGCATATTCAATCAATTGAGGTGTTTATTTTTAATTCAGTATATGTGTTTAAAGAAGAAATGCTATTACTAGGTTCGGATTTCAAATATAGCTTTTAACGTTACATATTTTAATGAAGTGTCGATTGATAGCAAAGAATATTCTGATTATTAAAGTTGATCTATTACCCACTATGCCATATTGAAGTGAGTAATACTAGAGGTGAAATAGATAAAAACCGATATTCCTTGAATATCGGTTTAATAATATGTGGCTTATATGAAGCTATAGCAATACGAAAAGTGTAAATAAGACAGCTAACAAAATACGATAATATGCAAAAGGTTTTAAACCTATCTTTTCTAAAAGTTTCAGGAAAGTTACTACCGCTAGCATTGCTACAAGAAAAGAGGTAATGAATCCTACCGCAAACATAGGAATATCATCTACACTTAAATACTTCCAACTTTTTAATAAGTCTAACCCTGTAGCTCCGGCCATTACAGGAATGGCAATGAGAAAAGAGAACTCAGATGCAGCCTTATAATTTACTTTTGCTAATAGCCCTCCAGAAATAGTAGAGCCCGCTCTAGAGAAGCCAGGATATACTGCTAAGCATTGAAATAATCCAATTGTTAATGCTTGACGGTATGTTAAATCATCTAGTGAAAAGGCGGTTGCCTCTGCTTTTTTTGCTTCTGCAAAAAGCATAAGAATTGCTCCTGCTACAAGTCCGATTACGACAGTATACGGCTGAAATAAGTATGTTTTAATAACATCATGTAATAATAAGCCAACAACTACTGCTGGGAATACACCGAGAAAAACATGTAATGCATTGAATTTTTTCTCTTTCCGTAGAAGGGGGCTAATATTACATAAAGAAATAAGGCGTTTATGATATAAAATCGCGATAGCTAAAATTGCCCCTAACTGTATGACGATTTCAAATGTTTTTGCCCTTTCTCCTTCAAAACCTAATAAATGTCCGACTAATATAAGATGGCCAGTAGAAGAGATGGGTAAAAATTCAGCTAAACCTTCTACAATGCCAAGTATGAAGGCATTGATAAGATCTCTCATAGTTTCACTCCTATAAATTAATGAATATCTACTCTTTTAAAATAGAATAGTGTTGTAATAAATCCGAAAATAGCTGTTACTGCAATGATGATATAAGAATACTCTGGTGGATAAGTCGGTTGTAATTCGTTATTTGCTATATCTAGAGTAGCGGTCCATGGGAATAGGTCTTTATGTTTTGAATTTACGATCATAAGGTTAGTCATTGTAATAATGATTGTTAATATAATAGGCGGTACATAGGTCTTCATTACAAGAGTTAGTAGTACAATAGGTGAAGACAAAAGAAAGAGAAGTCCACCACATATTAAAAATTTTATGAGAGAGCCTAAAAGTAAGGTGATACTAAACCCAGGGAAGCTACCTATTAGCCCTAATAATAAAGTTAGCGTCCAAGCAACTAAAGTTAGCATCATGATCCAAAGGAATAGAAGGATAAACTTACTTATAATAAAGCTAATACGTGATACTGGGATAGTTAGCAAATTTTTTAATGTATCTTCCGTGTATTCACGGGTAAATAGATAAGCGATTACAACTCCATATAAGGGGAATCCTATAATTAAAGTAGTGTATAGGTTAACTTCAGTGAACAGTTGACCAAATAAAATAGTTGGAGTAGGTTGCTTTGTCTTCATGTGTATATAAGAAGCTACAACCACTAAAAATGGCGCGACACCTGCTCCGATAATACTAATCAAAAACATATTGGATCGTTTCAATTTTAATAGTTCTGTATAAAGCAGATTAACCAATTGTGCCACCCCCAACTAGTTTGGTGAAATAATCTTCTAGTCTATCTTCGCTCATCACAATTTTTAATACTTCAATATCGTTACGAACTAACGTTCTGTTGATATGTCCCTGCTGTCCAAAGTGGGAATAAACGCGAATATTTCCTTCATCATGTACCTCATAATCAAAAATTTGAAAATGATTTTCTAATAGCATCGCAGCTTTATTATCATTATTTACTTGGAATTCTATGTACTTACGATTGGCTTTACGCAGTGTATCAAGAGAAACTTCTTCTAATAACCTTCCTTCATGAATAATTCCCATACGATCGACTAGTTGTTCCACCTCAGCTAATATATGACTAGAAATGAGTATCGTTATATTTCTTTCTTGAGCTAAAGATTTAATGAGTTTTCGCATTTCTTTAATACCGATTGGATCTAGTCCGTTAGTTGGTTCATCTAGTATGAGTAGTTCAGGATAATGGAGAAGAGCACGTGCGATTCCTAAGCGTTGCTTCATTCCTAAAGAGTATTTTCCTACTAATTTTTTTGTTTCGTGCTGCAAGCCTACAATTTCTAATGCTTCTTCAATTGCATTCCTTTTGTGAACACCAATTATCTTTGCATTAATTAATAAGTTCTCTCTTGCAGTTAAGTTTTCATAAAATCCTGGGACTTCAACGATAGAACCGATTCTTCTTAAAATGTCTTTTGGATTCCGAAGTAAATCCTCACCGAATATTTCTATATTTCCACTTGTAGGTTTTATAAGACTAAGCAGCATACGGATTGTAGTTGTTTTACCAGCACCGTTACGCCCTGTGAATCCATAAATTTCTCCTTGCTGTACATTTATATTTAGATTATCTACTGACTTTTGGTTCCCATAAACTTTAGTAAGGTTTGTCGTTTTTATAATTGTATTTATAGGGGGCACCTACTTTCTATAAGTTCTTAATTACATAATAAAAAGGAAGGTTTAACTGCATATTAATCATTTCTTAACTATTTCTTAAAAGTAGTGTGTTTTGGGACGGAAAAACCAAAAGTAGTTCGTTCCCAAGGAATACTGTCAACCCATATACGCCCACCATTTTTTTCAACGAGGGCTTTAGAAATAGAAAGTCCGAGGCCACTACCACCGTAAGAAGGATTTCTTGATTGTTCGCTGCGGTACATCCGCTTAAATACGTTTTGTAAATCATGTTTTGGAATACCGGGTCCCTTGTCCCAAATAAGAATCTCATATTCTGTATTGGTTTCTAGTAGTTCGACTCCTACTATTTTCCCAGCTTTTCCGTGATGGATAGCGTTTTTTATTAGATTACCTATAATTCGTATAAGGCTAAGGTGATCTGCAATAATAGGAGAAGTAGATTCTGGTATGAGAACTTGTAGTTCAATGTTATGTTTTGATAGCTCGGGTAAAAACTCGATTAATACTTCTCTAGTAACTTCAGAAAAATCGAGTTCTTCTTCTTTTAATGGAAATTCATCAGCATCTAGCTTGGCCATATTAAAGATTTCATCGACCAGATGTTTTAAGTCATTCGATTTCTTATAAAGTATTTCAAGATATTCTTGCTTTTCTACTTCAGAAGTAGCGACATCATCTTTTAAAGCATCAATATATCCAATAATAGAAGTGAGTGGTGTCCGGATATCATGTGAGATATTAGATAAAAGTTGTTTTCTAGCTTCTTGGGATTTCTTTGCTTCGATCTGCCCCTTTTCTAATGCAGCTATTAATTCGTTTATTGAAAACACGATATTATTTAATGAACAGTCGTTATTTGTGAATAGCCTCGTTTGTAAATTCCCTTTAAGTGCACGGCTTAATTTAGTGACCATTGATTTGCGATTTTGAATAAATTTTATTCTTGAAAAGAAAAGATATATTGTAATTAAGATGAGAGTAATAAATAAAGATATTTTTACATGGTATCCCATATCTATATTTAAAAGTCCGCAAATGATAAGTTGTAATGAAATAAGAAAGAGGACCTTATCATTTTTCAACCTTTTCACCTACAAACTTATAACCGATTCCCCATACAGTCTGAATGAATTTTGGATTGGAAGAATCAATTTCTATTTTCTTTCTAAGCTTTCTAATATGCACCATAACTGTATTATCATCTTCTATATAATTATCGTCCCATACATTCCGAAAGAGTTGTGTTTTCGTAAATACTTGCTCTGGGTTTGAAGCGAAGAATTTTAATAGTTCAAGTTCTTTTCCAGTTAAGTTGATTTCTTTTCCGTTCGTATGGACTGTGTATTTTTTAAAATCGATAGTTAGTCCTTTAAATGTTAAAGCTGTTTTCTCTTGTACGTTAGTGTTACTTCCAAGAACTAAAAAACGTCGCATAAGAGCTTTTACTCTTGCAACCACTTCGTGAATACTGAAAGGTTTCGTAATATAATCATCAGCACCTATGCTTAAGCCCAAAATTTTATCAACTTCGTGATCTTTAGCAGTTAGCATTAATATAGGAATATTAGTTGTATCTCTAAGTTTTCTGCACACTTCGATACCATCTACTTTCGGCATCATAAGATCTAATATAACGAGGTTGTAGTTATTTTGGTTAAATAAGCACAACGCTTCTTCGCCATTAATTGCAGTATCTACCATATATAATTCTCGCTCTAAATATCTTTTTAATAAGTCTCGAATTTCTTTATCGTCATCTGCTATAAGAATACGTATATCTTTCATATCGTCACCTGTTTCTAATAGAATGTTATTGATATTACAATTTGATAAACAAAGGGGGATAGGGAGCGGTAATAAAAAATAAAGCAACTTTCTAAGTATATACTATTAATTGTTAAAATAAGGTTGCTAGTTTAGCTGAAAAGAATCAATCGTATGAGTTCGGCAAGATGGGGGAAGCAAGTCTTTTGAAATAGAGAAGTGCCTAAATTGAATAGTATTTAGAAGAATAGATTGGTAAAGAAAAGTAGACGGTGGTGGCTATTTTAATGAAACCTTTGTAGGTCCTTATCTAGAGTTAAAAGAGTGCAAAGGTACTAAATTAAATTTCTTTATAAAAAGGTGTTGACGATTAGTATATAGAGGTGTAATATAGAACAAGTCGCCGATGCAATAACGCAGAACGCGGCAAACAAAATGAAAAACTTAGTTGACATTAACTAACGAAGATG
>NZ_JBIYCT010000028.1:0-2443 GCF_044907945.1 Bacillus sp. RC240
TCTCTAGCGCCGATGGTAGTTGGGACCTTGTCCCTGTGAGAGTAGGACGTCGCCAAGCAACTTTAAGACGAGTCAGAATGACTCGTCTTTTTTGTGTTTTAAACTTCTTATCAGTCTCAAGTAAGTAATCCTTATTCTTTTGATCCTCTCATATTCATTTTCTTTCGTCTTTTTTGATGTGTAGTTTAAGATTTTCTATTTTATTTTTTGTAGAAGCAAGCTGTCGGTGTGTTAAAATAGTGCAGTTGTTTTTTTGAGTACTTGAATATAAGAAGATTTAATTTTGAAAAAGGAGATAATATGAAAAAGATAGGTGTAATTACTATAGTAGTTTTAGTCCTTCTGGCAATTACTTATATGTTAGCCGGGAATTATTTTTATAATTATGCGTTGAATGCGAAACAAGAGAAAGAGTTTTTAGAGGATAATCCTCACTTAGTAGAAACTGTGAATGCATCGGGAGGTGTGTTTGCTACAAATGAAGAAAAGGATGCGAACTTTGTATCAAATCATAAACCTAATACATTGAACGTAAATTCTTTCGATAAGTTGAATTTAACAGGTTATGAATATATGAATGAACAATCTAGCCATAAATGGGCAATTGTAGTTCATGGGTATGATAGCAGGGCATCGAAAATGACGAAATATATTCGGAACTTTTATGAAGAAGGATATAATGTCATAGCGCCAGACCTTCGTGGGCATGGAAATAGTGAAGGCGATTATATAGGGATGGGTTGGCACGATCGTAAAGATATTTTGATTTGGATTCAACAAATTGTAAAGAAAGACCCTAATGCTGAAATAGCACTCTTTGGTGTTTCAATGGGCGGGGCCACTGTAATGATGACTTCAGGTGAAGAGTTACCTGCTAACGTTAAAGTTATTATTGAAGATTGTGGATACTCAACTGTTATTGATGAATTTACGTATCAATTAAACGATTTATTCCACTTGCCGAAGTTTCCTGTTATGAATGCGGCAAATACAGTTACAAAATTACGAGCTGGATATGATTTAGAAGAAGCTTCAGCTATAAAACAAGTGGCGAAAAGTAAAACGCCTATGCTATTTATTCATGGGGATGCTGATACATTCGTTCCTTATGAAATGTTAGATGAAGTATATAATGCTGCAAAAGTAGAAAAAGAGAAATTAATTGTTCCAGGTGCTGGACATGGAGAAGCCGAGAAGGTAGATTCGAATAAATATTGGAATACCGTATGGAAGTTCGTGGGGAGATACATTCCAGCGTAATTAGATTGTTTTAGATTTGTATTTTGTATATACGATAATCAGAAGGAAATGTTTTTATACTTTTGATTATCGTTTTTTCTATTTAAAAATTTATTTTGGTTTGTAGTATATAAGGTTTGAAGCATAAATTTTTGAATTCTTTATTGCCAGTGCTACAATAATTGAAAACTACATGTTAATGAGGTGTTTCTATGAAAATTGAAGTATGGTCAGATTTTGTATGCCCATTTTGTTATATTGGGAAACGTAGATTAGAAATGGCTTTAGAGCAATTTCCGCATAAGAAGGATGTTGAAGTTGAGTTTAAAAGTTTTGAATTAGACCAAAATGCTCCAATCTATTCTGGAACAAGTATTAATGAAGTACTTGCATCAAAGTATGGGATTAGTATTGAAGAAGCTAAGCGTAATAATATACAACTAGGCAATCATGCAGCTAGTATGGGTTTAAGTTTTAATTTTGAAGAGATGAAGCCGACGAACACTTTTGATGCGCATCGTCTTGCTAAATTTGCAAAGGATCAAGGGAAAGAAAAAGAGATTACGGAAAATCTACTTTTTGCATATTTCACTGAATCGAGAAATTTAAGTGATGTGGATACGCTTGCTACTATTGCTGAAGCTTCAGGTGTAGATAAGCAAGAAGCTTTACGTGTTATTAATGATAAAGGTGCATATGCAAATGATGTTAGAATTGATGAAGCGATTGCTCAGCAATATCAAATTTCAGGAGTACCTTATTTTATTATTAATCAAAAGTATGCTATTTCAGGTGCGCAACCACTCGAAACTTTTGTTGGTGCACTTCAACAAGTGTGGGAAGAAGAGAATCCTGCACCTAAGTTACAAGAGCTTTCTTCAGAGGGTGGAAGTGATATGTCTTGTACTGATGAAAGTTGTTCTGTACCTTCAAAAGAACAATAGTTTTTATGATGGAATAGCAACCCATAGAGTGTTTCATGGGTTGCTTATCTATTCTTATAGAAGAGGTATATAGATAGATAATTTAATAACGTAAATAGCATTTATAAAAAAATGAAGTTTTTTATAAAAACATATTGACGGTTGTATCTTAGAGGTGTAATATAGAACAAGTCGCCGATAGCAACAACGCAGAAAGCGACAAAAGAAATAAAAAAACTTGGTTGACATTGAAATATGAAAATGTTAACATAAGGGAGTCG
>NZ_JBIYCT010000029.1:0-2290 GCF_044907945.1 Bacillus sp. RC240
TTGCTTCATATTATATGGTTAAGTCCTCGATCTATTAGTATTCGTCAGCTCCACATGTCACCATGCTTCCACCTCGAACCTATCAACCTGATCATCTTTCAGGGATCTTACTAGCTTACGCTATGGGAAATCTCATCTTGAGGGGGGCTTCATGCTTAGATGCTTTCAGCACTTATCCCTTCCGCACATAGCTACCCAGCTATGCCCTTGGCAGAACAACTGGTACACCAGCGGTGCGTCCATCCCGGTCCTCTCGTACTAAGGACAGCTCCTCTCAAATTTCCTGCGCCCACGACGGATAGGGACCGAACTGTCTCACGACGTTCTGAACCCAGCTCGCGTACCGCTTTAATGGGCGAACAGCCCAACCCTTGGGACCGACTACAGCCCCAGGATGCGATGAGCCGACATCGAGGTGCCAAACCTCCCCGTCGATGTGGACTCTTGGGGGAGATAAGCCTGTTATCCCCGGGGTAGCTTTTATCCGTTGAGCGATGGCCCTTCCATGCGGAACCACCGGATCACTAAGCCCGACTTTCGTCCCTGCTCGACTTGTAGGTCTCGCAGTCAAGCTCCCTTATGCCTTTGCACTCTACGAATGATTTCCAACCATTCTGAGGGAACCTTTGGGCGCCTCCGTTACACTTTAGGAGGCGACCGCCCCAGTCAAACTGCCCACCTGACACTGTCTCCCGGGTCGATAAGACCCGTAGGTTAGAATTTCAATACAGTCAGGGCGGTATCCCACCAGCGCCTCCACCGAAGCTAGCGCTCCGGTTTCAATGGCTCCCGCCTATCCTGTACAAACTGTACCAAAATTCAATATCAGGCTACAGTAAAGCTCCACGGGGTCTTTCCGTCCTGTCGCGGGTAACCTGCATCTTCACAGGTACTATAATTTCACCGAGTCTCTGGTTGAGACAGTGCCCAAATCGTTACACCTTTCGTGCGGGTCGGAACTTACCCGACAAGGAATTTCGCTACCTTAGGACCGTTATAGTTACGGCCGCCGTTTACTGGGGCTTCAGTTCAGAGCTTCGCTTACGCTAACCCCTCTCCTTAACCTTCCAGCACCGGGCAGGTGTCAGCCCCTATACTTCGCCTTACGGCTTCGCAGAGACCTGTGTTTTTGCTAAACAGTCGCTTGGGCCTATTCACTGCGGCTTTCCGTTAAGAAAGCACCCCTTCTCCCGAAGTTACGGGGTCATTTTGCCGAGTTCCTTAACCAGAGTTCTCTCGCACACCTTAGGATTCTCTCCTCGCCTACCTGTGTCGGTTTGCGGTACAGGCACCTTTTATCTCGCTAGAAGCTTTTCTTGGCAGCGGGGAATCAAAGACTTCGCTCCATAAGGAGCTTCCCCATCACAGCTCAGCCTTCACGATAAGCGGATTTGCCTACTTATCAGCCTAACTGCTTGGACGTGCACAACCAATCGCACGCTTCTTCTATCCTTCTGCGTCCCTCCATTGCTCAAACGATAAAGAGGTGGTACAGGAATATCAACCTGTTGTCCATCGCCTACGCCTGTCGGCCTCGGCTTAGGTCCTGACTAACCCTGAGCGGACGAGCCTTCCTCAGGAAACCTTAGGCATTCGGTGGACGGGATTCTCACCCGTCTTTCGCTACTCATACCGGCATTCTCACTTCTAAGCGCTCCACCAGTCCTTCCGGTCTGACTTCACTGCACTTAGAACGCTCCCCTACCACTGATACCATTGGTATCAATTCGCAGCTTCGGTGGTGTATTTAGCCCCGGTACATTTTCGGCGCAGAGTCACTCGACTAGTGAGCTATTACGCACTCTTTAAATGGTGGCTGCTTCTGAGCCAACATCCTAGTTGTCTAAGCAACTCCACATCCTTTTCCACTTAATACACACTTTGGGACCTTAGCTGGCGATCTGGGCTGTTTCCCTCTTGACTACGGATCTTATCACTCGCAGTCTGACTCCTAAGGATAAGTCATTGGCATTCGGAGTTTGACTGAATTCGGTAATCCGATGAGGACCCCTAGTTCAATCAGTGCTCTACCTCCAAGACTCTTACACTTAAGGCTAGCCCTAAAGCTATTTCGGGGAGAACCAGCTATCTCCAGGTTCGATTGGAATTTCTCCGCTACCCACACCTCATCCCCGCACTTTTCAACGTGCGTGGGTTCGGGCCTCCATTCAGTGTTACCTGAACTTCACCCTGGACATGGGTAGATCACCTGGTTTCGGGTCTACGACCACGTACTAAACGCCCTATTCAGACTCGCTTTCGCTGCGGCTCCGCCTCTTCAGCTTAACCT
>NZ_JBIYCT010000030.1:0-1629 GCF_044907945.1 Bacillus sp. RC240
TTGCGACTCCCTTATGTTAACATTTTCATATTTCAATGTCAACCAAGTTTTTTTATTTCTTTTGTCGCTTTCTGCGTTGTTGCTATCGGCGACTTTTCCTATATTACACCTCTATAAGCTAATCGTCAACACCTTTTATTCAATTAATAATAAAAATAATTCCAAAGGTATTTTCTATATTAATTTCAGTCATTCAATTTCTCCATTTCAATGAAAATAATAAACAAGGACATCCCATTACATACAAGACGCCCTTTTGATTACACATTATATACATGCACTCTTTAAACTCTTGAAACTCTTGAACTCCCCCTTTCTATTTAAACTATCGTCCTACTGATTCCTTGAGGTGGGAGTTTTCTGTCGGGAATTGATAAATAGATCAATTAATTTACTTTTATCCGCCCATACCACTCCAAATAAGACTAAGCCGCCGCCTATTACTATTCTCCACGTTAAAGATTCATTTAATAGAACAATTGAAGCAACAATACTTATTAGCGGTAATGCATTTAAATATAATCCACTTACTGATGCTGAAACTCTCTCTAGTGCTTTATTCCAAAACCAATATGCTAAAATTGTTGCTCCAATAACAAGATACATTACACTAAGTCCAGTCTTCCAGGTTTCAATCTTTGGGAAACCGTAATAAAAAGTTTCTACCATTGCAAATGGTAATAAAATAACCGATCCAATAATTAAAGTTAATGTTGTAAAAACCTTGTTTGATAGATACCGTTCCTGTTTCGGTTGTTTTAACAATACTGTATAAAAAGCAAATAAGAAGGTGCTTAATAAAATAAGGATATCTCCTATTAAAGATACCTCTTGATCAGCATTGTTAGATGAAATTGTTATAAGAAGTACCCCTATAGCCCCCAATATAATACCAATCCAATAATTCGGCTGAATTTTCTCTTTCAAAAAGAAAGCTGAAAAAAGAATTGTAACTAACGGCAATGCAGCATCAATGATACTAACATGTAATCCACTTGTTAAAGAAATCCCGTAGGATGTGAACATAAAATACCCAGCTACACCAGTAAAAGATAGCAAACTCATTCTTCTCCATGGAATATGTTTATGTACGATTGCTTTTTGAAGTTGGCCATATGAAAAAAGCATACAAATCCCCCCTGCGAGGAAAAGACGAATAAATAACAAAGTAAATGGTTGAATAGATTCTAATGCCCATTTCGTTGGCGCAATTGCCGTCCCCCATAATATAACAGCCACTAATAACATCCATATTTCTTTCATAATCCCCCACACCCATCAAAAAGTATATGTTAACTACCTTAATTATAGATTTTTTCTTAAGTAAAATCCTTTAAAACCACAAAAAGGTTATGCGAAAAATAGCCATCCAGCCATTTTTCGCATAACCTTTTCATATTAAATCAAAAACATCATTGTTCATTCGACAACTAAATCAACATAAAAAGGTAATCCTTACCTTCAATTTATATTTAAACGTATTACTTTATAACCTTCTTATCACTTTAATATCCAAATTTTATTTTATACCGTTTCTATTTCATTCTTTTTTCGTCTTTAGGATTATTAAATTTACAGATTCTAACCTTCGGTAAATAAAAATAAACACAAAAAAACCTAAGTCGAAAC
>NZ_JBIYCT010000032.1:0-1591 GCF_044907945.1 Bacillus sp. RC240
CGAGATGCTTATAATGCTAATCAATAGTTAAAAAAAGGGATGATGTTAAATATGTCAAAAAATGAAAAACTAAATAAATTACGTAATCAAGAGTTCGATACAAAAGAATTGATTGGTTTAGTCGATGAAAATGAACTAAAGAAAATAGCGGGTGCCGGAGTAGATGTGCCTCCAGAATTTACTCCTGTTATTGCAAATATGACTAAAAATCTTTGTTCGACAACGCCTTGTACAACGAGATGCTTATAATGCTAATCAATAGTTAAAAAAAGGGATGATGTTAAATATGTCAAAAAATGAAAAACTAAATAAATTACGTAATCAAGAGTTTGATACAAAAGAATTGATTGGTTTAGTCGATGAAAATGAACTAAAGAAAGTAGCGGGTGCAGGAGATGTGAATCCAGAAACAATGCCAGGTCCGGTAACAGTTACAATTGTAATTCCAGTTTTCACTAATAAACTTTGCCCGACAGTACCTTGTACAAGACAAGTAAGTACTAATCAATAGCTAAAAAAGAGAGGAAGTTAAATATGTCAAAAAATGAAAAATTAAATAAATTACGAGATCAAGAGTTTGATACAAAAGAATTAATTGGATCAGTGGATGAAAATGATTTGAAACAAGTAGCGGGTGCGGGAGATGTAAATCCAGAAACGACGCCAGCGACACCTACAATTGTGGCAGTAAGCCTTGGGATTTGCCCAACAACAAAATGTACAAGCAAGTGCTAATCAATAACTAAAAAAGAGAGGAAGTTAAATATGTCTAAAAACGAAAAATTAAATAAATTACGAAATCAAGGGTTTGATACAAAAGAATTGATTGGTTTAGTGGATGAAAATGATTTGAAACAAGTAGCGGGTGCGGGAGATGTAAATCCAGAAACGACGCCAGCGACACCTACAATTGTGGCAGTAAGTGTGAAACTTTGCCCAACTGGTGTATGTACAAAAAGCTGTTAATAAACAACCTACAAAAGAGGGGGAAGTTAAATATGTCAAAAAATGAAAAATTAAATAAACTACGAGATCAAGAGTTTGATACAAAAGAATTAATTGGATCAGTGGATGAAAATGATTTGAAACAAGTAGCGGGTGCGGGAGATGTAAATCCAGAAACGACGCCGGCGACACCTACAATTGTGGCAGTAAGTCTTGGGATTTGCCCAACAACAAAATGTACAAGCAAGTGCTAATCAATAACTAAAAAAGAGAGGAAGTTAAATATGTCTAAAAACGAAAAATTAAATAAATTACGAAATCAAGGGTTTGATACAAAAGAATTGATTGGTTTAGTGGATGAAAATGATTTGAAACAAGTAGCGGGTGCGGGAGATGTAAATCCAGAAACGACGCCAGCGACACCTACAATTGTGGCAGTAAGTGTGAAACTTTGCCCAACTGGTGTATGTACAAAAAGCTGTTAATAAACAACCTACAAAAGAGGGGGAAGTTAAATATGTCAAAAAATGAAAAATTAAATAAACTACGAAATCAAGAGTTTGATACAAAAGAATTAATTGGATCAGTGGATGAAAATGATTTGAAACAAGTAGCGGGTGCGGGAGATGTAAATCCAGAAACGACG
>NZ_JBIYCT010000033.1:0-1530 GCF_044907945.1 Bacillus sp. RC240
CTCAAGTTTAATACATATTTACATAATAAAGTATATATAAGGACCCCCACTTAAATGGAGTATTTAGGTGGGGGTCCTTATATATTGGTTTTATAAACAATTAACGAAAGCAAAGATGATACTTTTCTCTTTTTATAAAATAAGAAAAAAGTGTGTTATATGTATTGGCATTATAATCGCCCAGTGTCTAATAGATAATTGAATTTTTCTCACATTTCAAAATATGTAAAATAACAAGTTTAAATATAGTCGTAACTTATAATATTTTTCATTAAATTTTACTAATTGTTATTAACATAAATTAACACGTATATTTTAGGTACAGAAAGTTAGATAGCAAGGAGGTAGTTAATCTGATGCTAGAGACAAAAAATTCTATAGATATGATAAACAATATAAATTATCATTTGGATCTTGGTAGGGAAAATAATCAACGTTTACAAGAATTTTCGAATGAACAAGACGTATTGCCATATCATGTTTACAAACAACTATTGAATAAACAAGCATCCCAAAAAGAATCGATTAGTCTAGCTCAACCATTTATTCATATTGATACTTTAGCACAAATTCTATATGAAGCATTTCATAATCAAACATTTACAGCTTTGGTACCTATTCTATTTGTGTTCCAACCGAATATTGTAACTGGTCTATCTACTCCAGGTGCTTATGCAATAGATTTTCATAATGATCATTTTATTCATTTAAAAGCCATCAATATTCAAGAATTTAAAGCAGGAATAGGTGAAAAAAAAGGGCCTATAGCTATTGGATATATGATCAACCAAAGTACAAGCATTCATCATTCAAAAGAATTTATGTATCCAAGGTTACAGGGCCAAACTACAGAGTGTATGTTAGCCTTACAAAAGCAATTACACATACATGGAGAGTTAGAAGATCAAATTCAGCTATCATTTGATTTCAAGAAAATAATGATGCCTTTAATAGTCTTACAATGGATTAAACAGACAGCTTTATATTAAAGGAATAAAAAAGGTTGGTGATGCTGGAGATAGAAGGCAACATAAATTACCTTCTATAACATCTAAACCTGTCACCAACCGTTGTTAATAAAATTTGAAGTACTCTAACATCTGTTTTCTGAATATTGAAAAAGGTGGTTGCTATGTCTAAAAATGAAAAATTAAACAAATTACGTAATCAAGATTTAGATACAAAGGAATTGATTGGTTTAATCGATGAAAATGAATTAAAAAAGATAGCGGGTGCCGGAGATGTGAATCCAGAAACAGCACCAACGCCGTACACAGTTACAACCATAAAGTTCACTACAGTGTGCCCGATTACACATCCGCTAGTTTGATACAAAAGAATTGGTTGGTTCAGTCGATGAAGATGAATTGAAAAAAATAGTGGGTGCCGAGTAGATGTGCCTCCAGAACTTACTCCTGTTATTGCAAATATGGACAAAAATCTTTGTTCGACAACGCCTTGTACAACGAGATGCTTATAATGCTAATCAATAGTTAAAAAAAGGGATGATGTTAAATATGTCAAAAAATG
>NZ_JBIYCT010000034.1:0-1106 GCF_044907945.1 Bacillus sp. RC240
TGAAGTGAACCCGAATAGTGGTACATGAAAAAAACACCTCCTGAATTCGCATACTAAGTATGCAAATTCAATGGAGGTGTTTTTCGTTTGAAGACAAGAGTTCATTACCCAGAAGAAATAAAATGGAAAGTGATTGAAATGAAAAAGGATGGTTATTCAAATCGTACCATTATGGAGACACTCGGCATTAAAAATGTTTCCCAAATTAAGACATGGATGAAATGGTATCGCACAGATCAAACATATCGTTTTCAACAACCTGTGGGAAAACAATATTCTTATGGAAAAGGGTCAAAAGAGCTAAGTGAATTGGAACAACTACGATTAGAAAATAATCATTTAAAAACAAAATTACTTGTATGGGGAAAGTATCTGGAAATCGAAAGGAGCTGAAACCACATACCGTTATTACCCTATGGAATGAATTAAAAACAAAAGTAACCGTACAAGAACTGTGTAAAGTATTAGAATTACCACGCTCCTCATTTTATCGTTGGTTACAGATAGCCGAACGCCCTAAAGACGAGATAGAAGAGAAAGTAAAGAAAATCTGCCTTAGGCATAAATTACGGTATGGATATCGAAGAGTGACCGCCACTCTTCGGAAAATGGGACTGTGTGTGAATCATAAAAAAGTATTACGGATTATGAGACAATATCATATACTCTCAAAAGTGCGTCGAAAGAAAAAGAAATATATAAATGGTGCGGAACCAGTGGTAGCTCCTCATCGATTGGAACGTCAATTTGAAGCATCAGCCCCAAATGAAAAGTGGTTCACAGATGTGACTTACTTATTATTTGGAGAGCGTACCTTGTATTTATCAACGATTATGGATGCCTTTAATCGTGAAATTATTAGTTATGTCATTAGTGAGTCACAAACACTGACATTAGCGATGAAGACATTAAAACAAGCGATGAGAGGAAGAAAAGTAAAAGGTGTCATCCTTCACTCGGATCAAGGGAGCATTTATACAGCGAAGGAATTTCAAGCATGTGCCAAAGAAAACGGCATTATCACCAGCATGTCCCGGAGAGGAAATTGCCATGATAATGCCGTCATGGAAAGCTTCTTTGGTCATTTAAAAAGTGAAGCTTTCTAC
>NZ_JBIYCT010000035.1:0-1101 GCF_044907945.1 Bacillus sp. RC240
CCAGCAGCTTCTGTCCAAGATACATTTTCACTTAAATACGTTTTGAAAGCATCCAATTTTCCTTCGCCAGTTAACACATACGTTTCATGTAATAGTTTCTGATATTTATTCATAGCATTAACCCCAAGGCATTTCTTTTGTTACAACTTTTGCACTTAATTCTAATACACCTTTATTTGCATAGCCTGGATATGCTGCTTCAAGTTTCGCTACAAAATCTTTTGAAGTTTTACTTTCCTCAGAAGCTTGAATCGCAGTTCTTAGATAATCCATTGTCGCAGTAAGGGATTGATTATTTAAGGATTTTTCGATTGATCCATGGCTAGGTACAATTATGTCAGCATGTAATGCTTGTAATACTTTCAAGTTCTCAATCCATGCCTCCATAGCCGCTTTTGAGCTAGTATCCGCTAAGAATACATGTATTTCGTTAAATACATCAATACCACCAATTAATACTTTTAGCTCTTTATTAAATAAGCTAGTTCTGTAATGATCTAAGCCTACTAGTTCAAATGTTAACCCCTGAAAATCAATCATTTTTTCTTTAAACACTTGAGGTAATACTACGTTGCTTGGTGTGTTTTCTCCTAGGGCGCCTTTCCAAACTTTTAATTTACCTAAGACAGAATGAACAATATGTTCAACAGTAGACTCTGTAGCATACGCTATGGCTTCTGGGTAAGCAGCTTTAATACTCTCTAATCCAAAGTAATAGTCTGGATCTCCATGAATAATAAAAATTTTATCTAGAGATAAGCCGTTTTTTTTCAGATACTCAACAATTTCCTTCGAATCAGACTGAGTAAATTTTGAGTTTATTAAAAATGCATGTCCCTCTTTCTCAACTAAGGTTGCAGTGACCATAAAACTTTTTTCGTCTGAACTAAACACCGTCAATTTCACATCTTTTTGATTTGTATCGATTGTTTTAAACATAGAATGTTATTCTCCTTTTGTTAAAGTTATTTACTAGTTAACATATTTTTATCTTGTTCCGACAGAAGTTCCCTCTTCAATTCACCTGAAAGTGTGATAGCACCAGCAAATAGACGAGAGATTAATGTCGGTTGGCGTAAGCTAAAACGTTTGCTACTATAG
>NZ_JBIYCT010000036.1:0-1007 GCF_044907945.1 Bacillus sp. RC240
CCCAGTATAAACTAGATGTACTTAATTATATGAACGAACAAGGGACATCTATTAGGGAAACAGCGGCGCTTTTCAACATTCCTTCTTACGAAACACTTCGAAAATGGAAAGTAGCTTATGGAACAGGAGGATTGGATGCCCTACAATCAAAGAAAAAGGGGCGTCCATCCATGGAAAAGAAAAAAACAAATACAACTAAAGATCAAGGAATAGTTGAAGGTTCAATAGAGGAACTACAAGCGGAAAATGAGCGTTTACGTATGGAAAATGCGTATTTAAAAAAGTTGAATGCCTTAGTTCAAAACAAGGAGAAATCACGAAACAAGACAAAGCCCAAGTAGTCTATGAATTAAGGCATGAATTTTCAGTGAAGGTGCTACTTCAGATCGCAGATATTCCGCGTAGTACGTATTATTATTGGGTTAAAAGATTCGATCGTCCTGATTCAGATGTAGAACTAAAAGGATTGATTCGAACCATTTATGACGAACATGAGGGGCTTTATGGTTATCGTCGTATTCGTGATGAACTTACGAATCGCGGACATAAAGTAAATCATAAAAAAGTGTATCGTATCATGAAAGAATTGGGATTAAAATGTCTCGTTCGTATGAAAAAATATCGCTCTTATAAAGGAACAGTTGGAAAAATTGCACCCAATATTTTAAATCGCAACTTTCAAGCTGAAAAACCAAATAAAAAGTGGGTTACGGATATTACGGAGTTTAAATTATTTGGAGAAAAGCTATATCTATCGCCAATGTTAGACTTATTTAATGGTGAAATTATCACATACACAATTGGTTCAAGACCAACTTATTCACTTGTTTCAACGATGTTAGACCAAGCGTTTGAACACTTAACAGTCAAAGATACACTCTTGATCCATTCTGATCAAGGTTGGCACTATCAAATGAAACAATACCGTCATTCCCTTACTAAACGTGGCATTACACAAAGCATGTCTCGTAAAGGAAACTGTTACGATAACGCAGTGATTGAAAACT